>NZ_JBVTZZ010000004.1:0-860387 GCF_057715735.1 Heliomicrobium sulfidophilum | reverse complement strand
ACCGATTATATCTCGGATTTCCGAGATTATCAAGCGTTAATATCGTTATTCCGAGATTTTTTTTACTATTATCCGAGAATGGGGTGTTTCTATGAAAACAATTGGTTCGAGGTTGAAAGAAGCGAGGAAGCGCAAGGGTTTGACGCAGATTGACATTCAAAAAGCGACCGGCATATCGAGCGGCAATTTAAGCGACATCGAAAACAACAAGTCTATGCCGTCCGCTGCCGCACTAATCTCGTTAAGCCGAGAATTGGAGGTTTCGATCGATTGGATATTAACAGGGGAGGAAAGGTTTGCGATTGAACCGGCTTCGCCAGAACGAAAGGTGAGTGGTTACTCCGACATTGATCTTTCACCGCAGGATATTGAGTTCTTTGCGAAGGTTAAACAGCTGACGAAGGAAAACAGGATCAAAGTCGAAGGGATCGTCGAAGGTTTGCTCATTAGCCAGGACAGCAACCCGCAAGGCAGGACGGGAGCGTCGTCCAGATCGACGAATGGTTACGAACGCGAAGAGGCCGCCGCAAAAAGTAAGTTGGCTTAATTTTTTGGCCTTCTTGATAGATTTTTATATCATTTGCGGTTCCGCAATCGGCGGCACGCGGCGCTGCCGAAAAATACCCAATAATCCAGTAACGGCGCGGGTTTTCGCGGAAGTTCCGCAATCATTGCGAGTTCCGCAATCAAGTTCCGCAATCAGGAGGCCGTTTCGGGCTGAAAATTGGCCGTTGCCGCGCGGTCGTAAACGCCGATAACGCCGTAGTAACGCGGGTTCTAACGATTTTGCTAACATCCGCGCGTCGATGCGTTACTCGTCCGGCAAAAGTGCAAAAAAGAGGACGATCCGACGGAATTTCGTCTCACTCCGTCAGGTCGTCCTCGATCCATACTGGACACACTCACACACTCACATTCCCTTTATTTTATTGGGTTTTTGTAACGTCTCGTAACGTCGAATAACGTCCAGGAACGGGGTTTTGTTTTTCTCAATTTCAGTGATACCCGACAAGAGGGATGATGAATTGCGGCTCCAGCGGCACGATGCCCAGGCTGAGCAGCAGGCCCAATGTGATCGTCTCTGCCAGGACAAGGGCGCCCAGGATGTAGAGTCGGGCTGTCGGGCGGGGCAGGGCGGAGGCGCGCTTTGCGGCGTTTTGGACGGCCACGACGATCATGACGGCTAGAATGGCCATGATGCCTGGCAGGGAGCGCAGATCAAAGATGAATTGGAGCACGTAACCGATGGCAAAGAGTTGGATGAAGGCCCGGATCGTGCCGAGCAGCATGTCCTTTTCCAGGCCGAGTTGTTCCCGGTAGGAGACGGCCAGGGCAATGGCGACAAAGCTTAAGCTGAGCATCAGCGCAACAAGGCTCATTCTTGCACTCCTTTTCCATCGGCGTTTCCGCCGTTCATGATGTGCGCCTTTTCTTTAGTGCCTTTATCATCGTTTCCGTTGGAGACCTCCAGAAAATCACGCACCGCTTCAACCGCCTGGTCCGAGAAAAAGGCGTCCTTCGGCAGGTCGGCGACGAGACGGCCTTTGGCGAGCAGAAGGATTCGCTGGCTCACCCGGCGGGCCTGTTCCGGGTCGTGGGTGACCCAGACCACCCCTTTGCGTGCCTGGGCGGCCAGCCGGACAACCATCTCCTCGATCTCGCGGGTCGTATGGATGTCCAGAGCAGAGGTGGGTTCGTCCAACAGCAGCACATCCGGGTCGAGGGCGAGGGAACGGGCGAGGGCGAGACGCTGCTGCTGGCCGCCAGAGAGGGTGTCGACGGGTCGACAGAGCAGGTCCGCTTCCAGGTGCACGGCAGTCATCAACGGAATAGGGTCGCAGGGTAGGTTCCAGAGGCGCGCGCCGTAAGTCAGATTCTCCTCCGTCGTTCCAGGAAAAAAGGCCGGTTGCTGAGCGATGAAGGCGATGCGCCTCCGCAGTTCGGTCACTGGCCAGCTTTCCAGCGGCTGTTCTTGAAACCGGATCTGGCCGCCGTCGATGGGGAACAAACGGTTGAGCGTCCGGAGGAGGGTGCTTTTGCCCGAACCGGAGGGGCCTAACAGGGTCAAGATTTCTCCTGATGCCAAAGAACCGCTGACACCGTCTAAGAGACGTCGTTCCCGTTGCCCTTCCTCCGTCGTTACGCTAGTGATGGAGGAAGCGCGTAAGGAGACCTCTGACCAGGACAAGAGCGGACGTGCTTGCTTCGATGTTGCGATGACAGCCACCCCCCTACGCCAATAGCGAAGGCGCCGGGGACACCGGCGCCTCAAAGTTTCTTATCATGCAGTTACATAATTAATAAGAGCGTTGGCTTTGGAAGCATTCGCGGCAATAAACGGGGCGCGAACCGGAGGGACGGAAGGGAACGGTGGTGGTGACGCCGCAGGAGGAGCAGACAACTTCATGCATCTCCCGCTGTTGCTGCATCGGGGCTTGACCCGATTCGGCCATGCGGCGCTTGCGAGCGGCCCGGCAGTCGGGGCAACGGCTGGGATCGTTTTGGAAGCCCTTTTCCGCGTAAAACTCTTGTTCCCGCGCGGAGAACAGGAATTCCACGCCACATTCCTTGCAGGTCAGCGTACGATCTTCAAACACAAGAAATCCCGTCCTTTCTTCGGACAAATGATATTCCCTGGTCCGGGTCGTGGCCTAGATCCCCAAAAACCAATACCAACCGTTCCCCGGACAGCGCCGAAACAAGGACGGGTTGACGTTTTGCGGTAGGCGGACACTTCGAACCGATGGTTGGTTATATTATACGCAAGCCAGAAAAAAAAGGCAATTTTTTTGTTTTGATTTCCAATCCTTTGGACATGGACGCAAAATGGCCCTATAATCGAAGTGGATCAGGTTTAAATGATGGATGCATAGCAACAGGTATCGACCGGTAGAAGTCCCCAACTCGTTTCCTACGAATACGTAACTGCCTTTACCACATTACATTTATGATGAGGATTTATGACACAGATGAATTGGGCGCAAGAACTGTTGCATTGGTATGACAAAAACAATCGCGATCTTCCCTGGCGACGGACGAAGGACCCTTACGCGATCTGGGTTTCTGAGGTGATGCTGCAACAGACGCGGGTAGAGACGGTGATCCCGTACTACGACGCCTTTTTGGCGAGGTTTCCCAACCCGGCGGCGCTGGCCATGGCGCCCGAAGAGATGGTGTTGAAAGCCTGGGAAGGTCTCGGCTACTACTCGCGGGCGCGCAACCTGCAATCCGCCGCTCGTCAGGTCGTAGAGCGTGACGGCGGGGCGATCGCGGCTGACCCGAAACAGTTTCGTTCCCTTCCCGGCGTGGGACCTTATATCTGCGGCGCCGTTATGTCCATCGCCTTCGCCCTCCCGATACCGGCGGTGGACGGCAATGTTTGCCGCGTCTTTTCCCGTTTCTTCGGCTGGAGCGACCCGGTGGGCAGCCCGGCTCTGCTCCGGCAGGCGCAACAGGCGTCCCAGGCACAGTTGGACCGCCTGCCGCGCGAGCGGGTGGCCGACTGGACACAGGCATTGATGGAACTGGGCGCTCTCGTCTGCCTGCCCCGTTCCGCTCGTTGCGAAGGCTGTCCCCTGGCGGCTCACTGCGTCGCCTTGCAGGACGGAACTGTTGAGGCGTTGCCGGTACGCAAAGCACGCAAGGAAACCCCTGTGCTCCATTGGAAGGCCCTGTTGATCACCGATGGTCAGGGAAGACTGTTGTTGAACCAGCGCTCCCAAGAAGGGCTCCTGGCGGGGATGTGGGAACTGCCCTCTTTGGAAGGAATGCCCTCGTGGGAGGCGGGTCGACTGGAAATCGACCGCAGCGAGCCGAGCCAGTTCCGCCATGTCTTTTCCCACCTGACCTGGGTGGTCGATGTTTACCCTGCCCGCTGGAGCGGCGGCGATGGCTTGATGATGGCAGGAGTCGTGGCGGAAAAGGTGAATTCAGAAAAGAAGCAAGCAAAATCAATACCGGAAGAAAAAGAGGCGCAAGAGGCGATGGCGGAAGCTGTGTTCTCGCAAGATGGGCTATGCCTACGGGGTCGGGCCGATAACGTAGGATTCGGGCGTCCTTGGATATGGAGCACTTCCGAGGACCGCTCCCGGTTGCCCATGAACAAGTTGACCCTGAAGATCCTTAAACATTACGGGATGATGTGAGCAGTTTTATATCTAGTTGGCACGTGAACGATGGTCGATTGCGGTGCCATCACCTTCCCGGCGCGACGCCGGTCCGAAAGGGAGGACGACATGGCCAAACGGATGAAGCTGATCTATAACCCGGAAGCTGGCGTCGGTGCTTTTCGCCGTCATCTGGACCGGGCAATCGCCATTTTTCAGCAAGGGGGCTGGCAGGTGCTGGCCCACCGGACGCAAGAGACGCTAGGCGATACGGCCGATGCAGCCGAGGCTGCGCTGGCCGAGGGCTGTTCCACCGTCGTAGCGGTTGGCGGCGACGGGACCCTCCACCAGGTGATCAACGGTCTGATGCGTCTTTCCGATCAGGGAACTGCCCCGCCGAGTCTCGGCATCATTCCGGCGGGCACGGCCAATGACCTGGCGTCCTTTTTGCGTTTGCCCCGCGATGTGGAGACCTGTTGCCGGATCATCGTCGAAGGCAAGACTCGCGTGATCGACGTAGGCCAGTTGGGAACGCGTTTTTTTCTCAATGTCGCCAGCGGCGGTTTGATGACCGATATATCCCACAAGGTAGCCCAGCCGCTCAAGCACAACATGGGCAAGCTGGCCTATTACTTGAAGGCTTTGGAACAACTGCCCGAGTTCCGTCCCTTTCACCTGACTGTCGAGACGCCGGGCGATGATTTCACCTATTCCGGTGAGACGCTCCTCTTTCTTGTCATGAATGGCGCTGGCGCAGGCAGCTTCACCACCTTGGCGCCGTCGGCCAGGCTGGATGATGGTCTGCTGGACCTGCTCATCTTCCGCGCCTGCAGCATCAGCGAATTTGTGGGGCTCTTCGTCCGGGTCCTGCAAGGAGAGCACATCCGCTCGCCGTTGGTGACCTATCACCAGGCGGCAGCCTTTCGCATCAGCGGTTCATCCGACCTTGAAACGGACCTGGATGGGGAAGTGGGGCCGTCCCTGCCATGGGAGGTGTCAGTCTGTCCAGGGAGGCTCACCGTGTTTTCTCCAGACAGTACCCGTACGACTCACGATTGCCGTCACTCTTCCACCTGATAACAGGCCCGCAACCCCAAAAAGAAAAAGGTTAGGCCGTAGATGGTGAGGGCGGCTAAGCTCTCCCATGGCAGTTGTCCGGTCAGCGCGATTGAGCGCAGACCTTGGGTGGTGTGGGTGAGGGGTAGCAGGTGCAAGAAGGCCGACAGGAGCGGCGGGATGTTCTGCAGTGAGAAGAAGGTCCCGCAGAGGAAGGACATGGGGCTGATCACGAAGGCGTTGAACTTGTTGATGTCTGAGTGGGACTGGATCGTCAAGGCCGCCCAGAAGCCGAAGCCGGCGAAGACGAAACAGTTGAGAAAGAGCAGCAGCAGGAAGCGCCCGTCCAGGTGGAGGCTGACGCCGAAGATGAGAGAGAGGGTCAGCATCACAAAGCCCGAAAAAAGCCCCCGGCAAGCGCCGGCCAGGATGCGTCCGATGGTGATGGCCGCCATGGGGATCGGGGCGGTCAGGTATTCTTCAAAGGTCTTGTCATAGAGGCGCGAGATGTTGAGTGGCGTGGCGACGGCGTTGAAGGAGGAGGTCATCGTCGTCAAGGCCACGATGCCTGGAATAACGAACTCCAGATAGGAAGCGCCTTCAAAGCGAAGCCCCCGTCCCAGGCCGAAGCCGAAGGCGAAGAGGTAGAGGAGCGGCGTCACCATCGTCGAGGCCGTGTTGCGCCAGAAGCGCCGGGTGAAGACCCGGTACTCCTGCCAGAGGATGGTGCTGATGCCCGCCAGCAGAGGCGAATGCCGCGGTTGTGAATGCGGTTGCGGTACATGCTGCAACGGTGGATTCAATCCTGTCCCAACCTTTCTCCGGACGTCAATTGAATGAACACATCCTCCAGATTCGTCTGGCGCAGAGACACCGAATCGACTTTGTCCTGGATTTCGCTGATAAAACCTGTGGCCGCTTCGCGGGTCGGGAAAAAATGGCTGTCTCGTTTGCCGCCGTTATCGACCTCGACGACGAAGGCGCCGATGCGCGATTTCAGTTCCGCCGGCGTGCCCAGTTCGACCAGTTTGCCGCGGTTCAAGAGCCCCACGCGGTTGCAGAGGGCGTCGGCTTCCTCTAAATAGTGGGTCGTCAACAGGATCGTCTGGCCGCCTGTATTCAGCTTGCGGACCAGATCCCACATGCGGCGTCGGCTGATCGGATCGAGGCCGATCGTCGGCTCGTCGAGGAGCAGGATCGATGGCCGGTGCATGAGGGCGCGGGCGATGAGGATGCGCCGTTTCATGCCGCCCGAGAGGCGTCGCACCGGCTCGTCGGCTCGGTCGGCCATTTCGACGAAGGTCAGCAGTTCTTCCATGCGCTCCTTGCGCGCACGGGCGGTCAATCCGAAGAGGCGTCCATGCATCTCTAAGTTTTCCCTAGCCGTCAGTTCGCCGTCCAGGTTGATGTGCTGAGGCACGAGGCCGATCATGGACTTCATGGCCATGGAATCGCGGGTCATGTCCCGGCTGTCGATGATGATCCGGCCAGATGTCGGTTTGGCCAGCGTCATCAGCATGCGGATCGTCGTCGTCTTTCCCGCGCCGTTGGGTCCCAGCAGGCCAAAAAACTCGCCCGTCTCAATGACGAGGGAGAGGTTGTCCACGACGGTGCGCTTTTCAAAGGCTTTTGTCAGTGATTCGAGAATGATCATGGCGAAGCTCCCTTGTTTGAAAAGATTATCAGTTGTCATGCGATAAGTAAAACGGAATAAGGGAAAACGAGATAAAGGAAAATCGGATGACGGGATAAGGAGCGTTGAGATAACCCATTGCGGGATCAGGTAGTATAGCGGACTATTCGTAATAATTATCCATATCATTAAAAAATCCTGCGTTACGTTGGTTCTTTTTCTCACGCTTTTGCCGCTCTTTTCTAGGGCGGATTTTTTTTGGCGTGAATCGACAAATTGGGTATTGCGTTGAGAATGAAATTCAATTAATATGAAGTCGCAGATAAAAAAGAAATTCATTCTCATTTGGGATTAGTGGGGACTTAGCCTTATTGCTCAGACCCACAAGGAGGGAGACACCATGGCGGCGACCTGTCACGGCGCACCGATTAAACTTGATATTGGCAAAGGGGAAAAGAAGCTGGTTCTCGCCGGCAACCCCAATGTAGGCAAATCAGTCTTTTTCAATCACTTGACCGGGATGTATGTCGATGTGTCCAACTACCCCGGCACCACTCTCGACATTTCTCACGGCCGTTACAAGGACTGGGTGGTCATGGACACCCCCGGTATCTACGGTCTCTCTTCTTTTAACGATGAGGAGCGCATCGCCCGTGACGTGATCCTCCAGGCTGACATGGTCCTGAACATTGTCAACGCCTTGCACCTGGAGCGGGACCTCTTCCTCTCCTTGCAAATCATCGACACCGGCGTTCCTGTTGTCATCGCCGTCAACATGGTCGACGAGGCGAAGCGGCGGGGGATTCACATCGATTTTGAAGGCCTCTCGCAGGAGCTGGGCGTTCCTGTCGTCCCGTCGGTGGCTATCGAAGGACAAGGGCTTAAGGAAGTGGAAAAGACCCTCGCCGACGCCCGACCGGGCCGCACCAGCGCGTCCCTCGCCAGAGAGATAGACGCAGTGGCCGCCGTGACGGTCAATCGGGGCGAGGCGCTGTTGGCCCTGGAAGGAGACGAAGGCATCCGGCAGACCTACCATATTACGACATCCTCCCGCAGGGAAGAGATCTACCTGGAGCGGCGCCAGCGCGTCAACGAAGTCTGCCAGGCCGTCGTCACTGAGACGACCCAGGGGGCGAACTTCTCCGTCAAGCTCGGCTACTGGATGGTCCGCCCCATCACCGGGATCCCCATCCTCGCGGCAGTTCTCTACTTCATGTACCAACTGATCGGCGTCTGGGTCGCCGGCGACATCGTTGGACTGACCGAAGAAGGCATCTTCCTCGCCTACTATGAGCCCTTTGTGCGCGATCTGCTGTCACCGATGATTGACCCCGAATCGGCCGTCGGAATGATCCTCTTCGGCGAGTTCGGCCTCGTGACGATGACCGTCACCTATGTCTTCGGCCTGCTGCTGCCGCTTGTCGTGGCCTTCTATCTTTCTTTGTCCACCCTGGAAGATTCGGGGTACCTGCCCCGGGTGGCCGCACTGACCGACCGCGTGCTCACCTACCTGGGCTTGAACGGCCGGGCCGTCATCCCTCTGATCCTCGGCTTCGGCTGTGTCACCCTGGCCACCATCACCACCCGGCTGCTCGCCTCAGAGCGGGAAAAACGCATCGCCATCTTCTTGCTCGGCCTGGCCATCCCCTGTTCGGCCCAGTTGGGTGTCATCACCGGCATTCTGGCTGCCATCGAACCGGCCTTCGTCTTCATGTATGTGCTGATCATCCTCTCTATCCTCATCGGCGTAGGGATGATCATGGACCGGGTCATCCCCGGCCGCTCCTCTGACCTGCTGATCGAACTGCCGCCCATCCGCTTGCCTCGCGTGGTCAACGTGCTGAAAAAGACGGGCATCAAGTCCTACGCCTTCGTCAAAGAGGCGCTCCCGCTTTTCGCCCTGGGCTCGCTGATTATCAGTGTCCTCCAGGTGACGGGCGCCCTGGAAGCGCTCCAGGACGCTTTAGCGCCGCTCACCGTTGGCTGGCTCGGCTTGCCGAAGGAGACGGCCACCGTCTTCATCATGGGCCTCGTCCGCCGCGACTTCGGCGCTGCCGGCCTGGCTGACATGACCCTCGCACCCCACCAGGCCGTTGTGGCCCTGGCCGTCATCACCCTCTTTGTCCCTTGCATCGCCACCGTGCTGATCCTCTTCAAGGAGCGTTCCAAGAAGGAAGCCCTCGTCATGTGGCTCTCCACCTGGGTCATCGCCTTCCTGGTCGGCGGGATCGTGGCTCAACTGTACGCCCGTCTGGAAGAGGTCTACCTGACTGTCGCCGCTTTCGCCGGTTTGATGGGCTTACTGGTGGGCGCTGTGCTCCTCTTCGCGCCGAAAAAGCGGGACGACTGCGCCAGCGCCGACGCCTGTTGCCAGACCGATTAAACCTCGACTTAATCCCGATTGACCCGGATGCTCAAGATGCGTTCCGGCAAAAGGGGGCGCATCGGCTATACTTGGCTTCTTAAGGGAGGGCGCTGCCGTGGGATGGTTTTCCTCGAAACAAAAGACAGCCAGCGCTTGCGCTTCCGGACCGTATGTGGATGCCTGCCCTGGCTGCGGTCTCGATGTGCGGGCATGGCAGCAAGGTCAGGGAGACGGAAAGCACCTGCCAAGTGATCGATGCCCTCGCTGCAACACCCTGCTCCGGCCCGCCATGGGTTGCGGCGGTTGCGGCAATTGCGGGAGCTGTTCGAAATAAGGAAACGTGCAAAAAGGCGATAACGAAAGAAAAAGCGTAAACAGATGAAAGGGTAAACGAAAAAAGGGAGGAATTGTGATGACGCTCGATTGCGGTTTGAAAGGGCAGACGGTCTGCATTATGGCTATTCGCCACCCCCTCGTGCGTGCTCAGGCGATCCGCTTCGGCATCTCCGAGGGCGAGACGGTGACCGTACAAGAGGTTATCCCCGCTGGTCCGGTGATCGTGCGAAAGCGGCATCAGGAGTTGGCCATCGGCCGCCGGATGGCCGAGGACATTAATATTTGCGTTGTGGCCTAACCCTTACCGTCTGAAGGGACGGCGTGAAGGGCATTAACGAAGTGAATCGCCAAGTGAATGAAGATAAGAACTGCAAAGAAATGAAAAAAGGGCTTGCCCGCTCTGTTCGGGTCAAGCCTTTTTTGCACTTTGTCTTTCAAAAAAGTTGGAACATTACTGCCCCGGCTGGTCGGTCACCTGGACGGCTAATTTTTTCAAACGCCATAAGGTATCAAGGGTGATGCGGTAGGGACCGTCGGCGCCGGACAGGTTTTTTGAGAGGTAGATGATCAGGCCATCTTGGTCGAAGCGTAGGTATTTTGTTCCCGCGCCCCGCGGGACACCGATATCGATCAGGAGCGTCGTCGCCTGGGAGGGGGTGACGGTGGCGCTGGCTATCGTGATATGGATGACACCGCCTCGGTCCAGGATATACTGTCGCGCGTCCGGTTCGATGGAAAAAAGATCGCTGCATTCTTCCGCAAATTGCATCGCGATAGACCTCCTGGCAATAGAAGTAATTACATAAAGATTGTACCAGGATGAGAAATTGTCTTCAAGCATAAAAACGTCCATCCCAAGAGATTGCATAATCACATCGACAAGCGCCGCTTCGGTTTGTATAATGAGATTATTACAGGAAAGGCCGAAGTTTTTTACAGACTTCGAGAAAGGGGACAGTTCAAGGAATGGGAATGGGAATGGTATGGTTGATTCTTCTGGTCATCAGCGCAGCCATTGGTTATTATATCTACAGGGCGAACCTTTCCGAACGGTTGCTGAACTCTCCTGGGCCGGGAGGAACCTATATCCCTCCGACGGTTCCTCCGGGGCATATCATGGCGGGGCCGCAGGGAGCGGCTTGTGAGCTTGCCGGCGGTTTCAACAGCCCTGACGTTTCGAAGGACCCTTTGGCTGGTGTCATTCTGAAGAACCTGCTCCACAACGGTCTGATCAATCAATCCCAGTTTGATCAGTGGCGGGAATTGCCTGTCGGTGAACTGCAAAGTCAACTGGTGGGCAGCAACATCATGAATCCTGATCAGGTATCGCAATTCACCAACCGTCAGCAGGAACTCCTGCGCAGCGGCGCCATGGGATTCGGCGGTGGACAATCATAACTTGTCTTTGATTCTATATCGCTGGTCGGCGGGCACGCCGGAGGCGCCAAAAACCGGGGAGACCCGGTTTTTTTCATTTCGCCGTGATGGGGGACCATAAGAGACGATGTTGACGGAAAGCAAAAAGGTGTACCTCAAGCTGTTGATTTCCACGGGCCGTTACGGCGCGGCAGCGAAGGCGATTGCGCCGGAGGAGGGGCCCGAAGAGGGCAAGCTCGCCTTGGCTCTGGCTGTTCTCAATGGAGATTATATCGCTTTTTATGAGGCGGCCGACCTGTGGGATGAGGAATACGGAAATCCTGCGCAGCAAAAGCGGATGGCGAATGCAGGCCGGGATGATGAGACGAAAACGATAGATACAGCCTGGCTGTTGTTGCGCTGTCACGGTGAACTGGGATACCGGGGCTTGCACCCCCGCTCTCTGCCTATCTTCGTGACAGCCGCTCGCCACCTTCCGGAAAACCCCTTCGCCCTCTGGGCGGCCGCTGTCGGCTGCGCCGACCGCAACCGGACCGACACTGAGGCGCTCGACCTCTATGAGCGGGCGTTGGCGGTCACCGGTGAGATGCTGGCTCAGTACGACCCAGGCGACCTCCTGAGCGGCGATCCCCTTTTCACTCACTTTCCCCGTTTGTCGAGGGAACTGCGCCGGGTGCTCGGCGCCGACCTGTGGGAAGCCGGGCGATTCCCCCCCGAATGGGAATTGCGGCGGCTCTGGGACGACCGTCTCGTCACGGCGCGCTTGCGCAAGAGCGAACCAGACGAAGGGGATGTGGCCTGGCTGCGGCGCTACCTTCGCCATCGCGGAGATCATGATGAAGAGATGGGAATCCGCATCCAGCGTTTCCTGGCCCGCTGGGTGTTAGCCAAAAAAAAACCAGACGAATCTCACCTGGCCCTGTTGGAGGAGGCTATCCGTTACCTCAGCCTGCGCGAGAAGCTAGAGGCGGAACAAAAGCTCGGCCAGTTCTATTTTGAGCAGAGACAGTGGGGGAAGGCGGTCTTCTGGCTCCAGCGCTCCGCCTTGAGGAAAAAAAGGGATCTGCCCCTTCAGATCCAGTTGGCGCGATCCTTGACCGCTTGGCAGCACGAACAAACGACATCGTCGGGATACCGCAGGGTGCGCTTCGACGCCAGAAAAGCCTGGCTGAAGGTGTTGGAAATGGAACCCTCCAACGGGATGGCTCTGTTGGCGTTGGGGGAGATGGCCGAGGAAGAAGGCGCCCTTAGCGAGGCGAAGGAATTTTATGTGAATGTTCTCGCCGGCAGTGAAAAAACGCCGCAAAAGGTAAAAACTAAGGAAAAAGCACAGGAAGAGCCGACGCGCAACCCGGTCGCTGGTCTCGCGTCGGCCAAGCTCGGTCGGTTGCTCTTTCGGGGCGGTCAACTTGCTGAGGCTGAACAACTGCTGGCCGAGGCGGCTTCCCGGATCGTCCCCGACAGTGATGAGAACCGCACCCACTTGGCGCGTGCCCTCTTCTACCTCGGCGAGGTCTACCGGCGCCGGGAAAACCTTTTCCAGGCAGAAACGATTCAGCGACAGGCGCTCACCTGGGATCCCCTCGCCGGCGATCACCTGCGCGGTGACTGGGAGCGGTTGCTCAAACTGGGGGAGGGGGGCTTTGCTGAGGTCTGGAAAGTTCGCCACCGGGTGACCGGTCAACTGGGCGCCTTGAAGATGCTGAAGGCCAACCTGCTCGGTAGAGAGAAGGCTCGCAAGCGCTTCAAAAACGAGGCCATCCTGACGATGAGCCTGGGCGGTGTCCATAATTTGATCCAAGGTTTTCCTGATAGCGTCGATTTCACCCGATTCAGCTTTGTCGTCGAACTGCTCGACAGTTCCCTCAAAAATCGCCTCTACCGTTATGATCAGGAGGGTAAGATCGTCGAACGGCGTCCCCTCTCTGAGCGGGAGGCGTTCCGGCTCATTGGGGCTGTCGGCGCGGCGCTCGCCTATGTGCATGGACTCGGTCCTGAATACATCCACCGCGATATCAAGCCGGACAATATTCTCATCACCGAAGACCTCGGGAAGATCCGCCTGGCCGACCTGGGCACGCTGCGCATCTCCAGGGAGTTGTACAATGAAGAGGAGCCGTTGCGCGAAAGGCCTTTCCGGGAAAAACCGGTCTTATCAGACAAACTCCCCCGCAACCCCGGCTTTACGCCCATCGAGACTTTGGGAAACCTGGGAACACCCCCCTACACGGCGCCGGAGGTGATTCGCTGTCAGACCGGTTGGGGCGACGGGCGCCATGACCAACGAGCTGATCTGTTTTCTTTCGGCGCCACCCTCTTCGAGGCGGTCACCGGCTACCCGCCTTTTACCACTGGCGATGACAGCGAAGAGAACATCCAGGCGCTCATGGACAGGGTGATCACGACGACCTTTCAGCGGCCCGAGGAACTGGCTTTGTCCCTCGATGCGGCAGGCGATCTGTCGCGCTTGCGCGAACTCCATCAGAGCGGCCGGGCGGCCGTCACACCGCGGGGTTTGAACCCATTGCTCTCCGAAAAGCTGGAGTCCCTCATCCTCCGCTGCCTGGAAAAGGATCCGGACCGGCGCTACCCCACTGTTCAGCAGTTGCTGGAGGATGCGGGGCTTCCCCCCGAATAAGAGAACCAGGGAAGTAAGAGGAAGACGGGGCGCTTTTGGAGACAATGGTAGTGTGAAGGAGTAGTTATTCAATTCATGAAAATGCTTTTTCAACGATTTTCGTGATAGCATTGAGGAAAACCAATCCGCTAGGAGGGACTCTTTTCCATGCCCCATGAATGGCAGGTGATGACGGCCATCGCGATTTTCTTGCTTTCCTACGGCCTGATCATCTCTGAAAAAATCCACCGTATGACGGTGGCCCTGCTCGGCGCCGTCGTCATGCTGCTCCTCGGCATCCTCTCCCAGGAGGAGGCGGTCCATGCTGTCGACTTTAACACCCTGGGCCTGTTGATCGGCATGATGATCATCGTCGGCATTTTACGGCGTACAGGTGTCTTTGAGTACTTTGCCGTCAAAGCCGCCAAAGCGGCGAAAGGTAGCCCTACCGGTATCCTGATCCTGCTATCCATCGTCACGGCGGTGGCCTCGGCCCTCCTGGACAATGTGACGACGGTGCTCTTGATCGTTCCAGTCACCCTTTCGATTACAGATACCCTCGATGTGGACCCTGTGCCCTTTCTCATCTCTGAGGTTCTGGCGGCCAACATCGGCGGCACGGCGACGTTGATCGGCGACCCGCCGAACATCATGATCGGCGGCGCTGTCGGGCTTAGTTTCAACGACTTCGTTTTCAATCTAGCGCCGATCGTTGTACCGATCATGGCCGTCACCTTGCTGCTCCTCAAGTGGATCTACCGCCGGGAACTGCAAGCGGACGATGCCAGCAAAGCCCGGATCATGGCCCTCGACGAGTCGCAGGCGATCAAAGACCGAGCCCTGCTGCGCAAGGCGGCCTTTGTGCTCGCTCTGACCATCCTCGGCTTCATGCTTCACGGTCTGCTTCATCTTGAATCCGCCACCATCGCCCTGGCTGGCGCCGCCTTCCTGCTCCTGTTCACGCGAGAGGAGCCAGAAGATATCCTGCTGGCCGTCGAGTGGCCGACTCTCTTTTTCTTCATCGGTCTGTTCGTCATCGTCGGCGCTCTCGAACATGTGGGCGTCATCCGCTGGATCGCCGAGGCGGGGTTGCGCCTGACCGGCGGCGCTGTGGGACCGACGACCATCCTGATCCTCTGGCTCTCGGCCATCGCTTCGGCTTTTGTCGACAACATCCCCTTCGTGGCTACGATGATACCGCTGATCAAAGCCATGGGGGAGATGGGCGGCATGGATACGATGCCCCTTTGGTGGAGCCTCGCCCTCGGCGCTTGTCTAGGCGGCAACGGCACCATCATCGGGGCTTCGGCCAATGTCATCGTCGCCGGCATGGCCGAGAAAAACGGCGTCGCCATCTCTTTCCTCCGCTTTATGAAGGTGGCCTTTCCGCTGATGCTCGTCAGCATCGTCATATCCCATATCTACCTTTGGTTGCGCTACCTCAACTAGGCTTTCAATGTCAGTGGTTTTTGCTAAAAAATGGGACACAAGTCCCGGCAAAAACCGGGTCCTGGGTCCGATGCTTTTCCGCTTAAATGCGATTATGATGAAGGTGCCTTCTTTCAATACCCATCTGCGTAGCCCGACTTGTGTCGGGTCTTTTTTTTGTGTTTTTGGATTTGCCGCCTCGCCATGTTGCCTAGTTTTTATTTGGACGTTTTTTGAGTTCACTGGGCGGGACTGACGGGGATCGTAAAGAAGAAGGAGGCGCCTCCGCCTTGCCGGTTTTCCACGCCGATCTGGCCGCCATGGCTTTCCACGATCGCCTTGACGATGGCCAGACCCAATCCTGTGCCGGGCGTTTTGCGGCTCCGCGATTTTTCTCCCCGGTAAAAGCGCTCCCAGACACGGCTGAAATCTTCTTCGGCTAATCCTGGACCGGTATCGTCTACGGAAAAACGCACCGCATGGGCCTGTGCCGCCAGACCTAATGTAACCTCTCCGCCAGCTGGCGTATGGCGCAGCGCGTTGTCGACAAGGTTGACCAAAGCCTGGGTGAGCCGGTCGGGGTCGGCATCGATGACAGGGAGCGCGAGTTCGCTATGGCAAACCGGGCACGTCAACCGTACTTGTCGTTCTTCCGCCGCTCCGGCGAGCTTGCGAGCCACGCGGCTGATCAAAGCCTCTGGAGCAATTGCTTCTCGCTGCAAAGCGAAGTATCCTGATTCCAATTGGGCCAACTGTAGCATATCCTGGACAAGCCGCTGCATCCGGTCTGTTTCCTCCAGGATAATCTCGGCCATCTGACGGCGATCGTCGGGCGTCTTGGCCATATCATCCCGGAGCGCTTCGGCGTAGCCCTGGATCAGAAACAGGGGAGTGCGCAGGTCATGGGAGACATTGGCCGCCAAGTCACGCATGCTCTGCATCCCTCGAGCCAACTGGTCATTTTTATCTTCCAACTGGCGTAGGCTGATCGCCAGTTCGCTCGACAAGGAGTTCAATGTTTCCCCCAGTCGGCCGAGTTCATCGTCGCCTTCCACCGGCGCCCGCTCGTTGAATTGGCCGCGGCGCATCTGCTCCGCCGCCGCATGGAGCGTCGTTAAGGGCCGGGCGACTTTTTTAGAAAGCAGGTAGGCGACAAGGGTAGAAAACAGCAGGGTCAAGGCGCCGGCGCCGAACAACCAGAGGCGAACGTCCTGAATGGTCTCGTTGATCGGCTGCAAGGGCCGAAAAGCGAAGATGACCTTGTCCACATCGTTCCCTGCTCGGTGGGGAACGGCTACGGAAAGGGCGGAAATTTTGCTGGCGACGCTGGACGAGGTTCCGGTAGTGCCCTCTGCCGGGGAATCTTTAGCGCCTTCACCATCGGCGCCGGCAGAGGTTCCAGAAGCAGCGAAGGGCCCTTGGCGAACGATGATTTCGCCGCGTTGCAAGCGTTCTTTGTCCGGGTGTGTCAACTCTATTTTTGGAAAGTCAAGGGAGAGGTTCTTCGGTTGATTTTGCGCTTCCGGTTGAACAATAGCGCTTTGGCCCCACATGGGACCGCGCATCGGTCCCATTCCGGCGCCCATCTTGGGACCGCGTCCGGTTCCGGAATCTGCATTGTCAGAGGGGTTTGCGTCCGTTCCCGTTGAGGGAGGGCAGTATTCCTCTGATGAATTGCTCCAAAACCGCCAAGCGCCCCAGCGGAAGCGAGGGCCGCCTCGGGGAGATGGGGTCGTCGAAGGGGTCGAAGGAGAGGCCGACAACCACGGTGGGCCCCCATAGGGGCTGAGCACATCGGTCACGTTTCCCTCTCGATCACATTGGACGATAAGGGCCTCCGAATCAGCGGCGATGGCGATAGCCAGCCGTCTCGCTAAGGCTGGATCCTCTTCCATCGCGATTAGAGTGACTTGGCTGACCAGTTCATCCGTTTCCCTTTGGATGTAATAATTGGCGAAGAAAGTGGAGAAGAGCCACGCCGCCAGCAGCAGAAGGACCAGCGAAAATCCGGCCAGGGT
Source organism: Heliomicrobium sulfidophilum (assembly GCF_057715735.1). Classification (NCBI taxonomy): domain Bacteria; kingdom Bacillati; phylum Bacillota; class Clostridia; order Eubacteriales; family Heliobacteriaceae; genus Heliomicrobium; species Heliomicrobium sulfidophilum. The sequence continues at coordinate 843,451 of NZ_JBVTZZ010000004.1, read as the reverse complement.
GAGCCAAAACTTGCCGACGATGCTTCGGGTGATCTTCATGGATCGACCTCGAATTTATAGCCAGCGCCGCGAACAGTGCCAATGTAGCCGGCGGCGGCGGGGGAGAGGCGGGACAGTTTTTCCCTCAACCGGCGCACATGAGTGTCCACTGTCCGGCTGTCGCCGGCAAAATCATAGCCCCAGACCCGCTCTAAAAGCAGATCGCGGCTTAACACCCTGCCCGCATTTTGGGCGAGGTAGAGCAGCAGGTCATACTCCAGCGGCGAAAGGGAGAGCGTTTCTCCTTTGATCACCGCTTTGCGCCCTTCCGGATAGAGGCGGAGATCTGGGAAGTGGAGACTCTTCTCCGTCGATGGCGTTGTCTCCGCCTTCGACGGGGCGGCCGGCGCGCGTCGGCGAAGCAACGCTTTGACGCGGAGGACGATCTCGCGGGGGCTGAAGGGCTTGATCACATAGTCGTCAGCGCCCAACTCAAAGCCCAGGACGCGGTCCGCTTCTTCACCCCGGGCGGTCAGGATCAGGATCGGCAGTTCCGATATCTCTCGGATCTTGCGGCAGGTGGTCCAACCGTCTAGGCCGGGCATCATCAGATCCAGGATGACCAGATCGACGACCTGACGCCGCAGGATGTCCAATGCAGGACGACCTTCTTCCGCCTCGAGGACGATAAACTCCTCCTGTTCCAGAAAGAGGCGCAGCATGCGCCGGATCTTCTCCTCGTCTTCTACGATTAACACCGTTGTGTCCGCCTTCAGGGGGAACACCTCCTCTTGCCTTTATTCTACAAATTTTCCCGCTTCCATGCGATGGCCTTGATGCGATCTTCCTCTGGTATTATAATTTTTACGAAAAAATACAATAAGGGGTGTCAGAATTGAGCAGACGAAGCCTTCATAGCATGGTTCTCCCATTGCTTTTTGTCGCGGCCCTGCTCGGATTTATACCGCCGGGCACCGCCGGCCTTCCCGGCGCCTGGGCCAATGATTCGCCTTATCCAGGCGTCTTCAACTGGCCTGTGCCGCGCATCGCTAAATCAGCCGGACCGGCCATTGTCTCCATCACCAATGTAAGCGAAAGCATCTTTGAAAAGATGGTGGAGCAGTCATCCGGCTCAGGCGTGATCATCGATGCTGAAAAAGGATACATCGTCACCAACAACCATGTTGTGGAAGGAGCCCGTTCCCTCCAAGTTGAACTGGCCGATGGACGGGCCGTCAAAGGCAGCATCGTCGGGCGCGACGCCCGTTCCGATCTGGCTGTCGTCAAAATCGATGCAGACAACCTGACCGCCGTTGCAATGGGGAATTCAGATACCCTGGAGGTGGGGGAACTGGTGGTGGCCATCGGCAACCCATTGGGCAAAGAGTTCGCCCGCACCGTCACCCACGGGATCGTGAGCGCCTTGGACCGGACCCTGGATGTGGACGACGTCCATTTGAAGGTGATCCAGACGGACGCCGCCATCAATCCTGGCAACTCCGGCGGCGGCCTTTTCAACACCCGAGGCGAACTGATCGGCATCAACAGCGCAAAAATCTCCATCGAAGGTGTCGAAGGGATGGGCTTTGCCATCCCAGTGAATGTGGCGAAGCCGATCGTACAGCAGTTGATCGAGCAAGGCCATGTGACGCGCCCCTGGCTCGGTGTGGAGGGCGTCTTCATCACCGAAAGGGCCGCCCAGTATTACCAAGTGCCACAGGGCTTCTACATACGGAGGGTCTCGCCGGGAAGTCCCGCTGCCGCCGCCGGTCTCCGGCAGGGCGATATCATCGAGTCCATCGATGGCACTCGCTTTGGGAGCGCTCGCGAGTTCTCCAACCTGATCGCCGACCATGCTGTCGGCGATGGGATCAGCCTGGGCGTTCACCGCTATGGCGAGGCATTGACACTGGAGACAACGCTGGCCCAACTGCCTCAGTGACACGGCCAGGACAGACCGAACTGCATGATGGAAAAAGCGATAGGAAGCAAAAAGCGGAAGGGTGACCTTCCGCTTTTTCCGTGGATTTAATTGGACGGTTGTGTTGCCGCCGGTCCCGAACCGAAGTTGCCAGGTCCGAAGCCGCTGCCGAGGCATCCGCCGGCGCCGGGGCCGAATCCGCCCCGTCTTCCCATCCCGGGGCCGCCGCTGCCAAGGCCATTTTTCATACGGTATTCAGACATCTGGTCCATGCGGTCCTTCATCTGCTGGCCTTGTTCCGGCGTCAGTTGACCGAACTCGACATACTTGTCGATCATCTGCTTGCGGACTTCCAGCATCTGCTGGTGCAATTTGCTGACCTCCTGCTGTTGCGCCTCAGTCAGCGCCGCATAGGCTGTCGGCAGGGCCACCGTCAGCGCCAGCATGATCGCTACGGCGATGATCCATTTTCGTTTCATCACTGTCGCACCTCCTCGCAATCTAAGACAGATACCCTCCGGACCGCTGTGCGATCCTTTGCTTTGATCCTAGTATACCCCTTTAAAATGACGAAGCGGTAACGACCTTGTGACAGTTTTGTTACAGTTGTCGTAACGAGGGCTGGTCTCGTGGGCGGGCGCCGTTGCCGATAGAGGGGCTGGAAAATGTAGGTGTTTTGTGGCAGGAATGATCATAGTCCGTCTAAATTGTATTTGTTCTCACAAACACTTAAAATAGAGATGAGCCCCTATGTGAATCGAGGTGGAGACAGATGATTGGCAAGCTCGTAGTGACACTGCTTTCCGGGGCGGCGGCCTATTCCTATGCAGAGAAAAAATACAATGAATTGACGGAACGCAAGATCGTGGAAGGCTTACAGATGCTCAAGCCTGTCGTCACTGCCTTGTGCGAGAATGAACGCAAGCGCGTCGGCGTGCAGTGTTCATCGGCCCGATAAAAAAATAATCAATCCGAACAAAGGACCGGCTTTTTCAGGTAGCCGGTCTTTCTTTGTTTTTCTCGTTATCCTTTCTGAAATTCCATCCTTCGGCAATTTTCCCAAGGTTGTTCCTCAGGGTTGCGCGCCCATGGTATACTGATGAAAAAGGAAGGTTTTGGAGGAGGAAGCGCCATGCGTCTCGTTGATGTGGATTTGAAAGCCCGCATTCCCGAGCGGGAGTATGAGGAACGGTTGCGGAAACTGCAGTTGGACCTTTTGAAATACCAGTTTCGCATGATCGAGGAAAAAGTCCCCGTCCTCCTCGTTTTCGAAGGCTGGGATGCCTCGGGCAAGGGAGGCGTCATCCGGCGCATCACCGAGCAGATGGACCCCCGGACCTATCATGTCCACCCCATCGGCGCCCCGAGCCCGGAAGAGATGCGTCATCACTACCTGCGCCGCTTCTGGCTTCGCCTGCCCAAAGCTGGCGAGATGGGGATCTTTGACCGCAGTTGGTACGGCAGGGTGATGGTGGAGCGGGTGGAGAAGCTCTGCCCGAAAGAGGCCTGGAAGCGCGCCTACGCCGAGATCAATGAGTTTGAAAAGATGCTCGTCAGCGACGGCACGCTGTTGATCAAGGTTTTCCTGCACATCTCCCCGGAGGAGCAGCTTCGCCGTTTTCGCGACCGTGAGTCGAACCCCTACAAACGATGGAAGATCACGAAAGAGGACTGGCGCAACCGCGACAAGTGGGAGGAATACAAGGAAGCCATTGAAGAGATGCTGGAAAAGACCCATACGGCCCTCGCCCCCTGGCACATCATCTCCGGCGAGCAGAAGAAGTGGGCCCGCATCTGCACTATGGAAGTCATCCTCGAACATTACAAGCGGGTCTTCCGCCAGGGTAAGGAGTGCATAGCGACGGGATGTCATTCATAGCCATGACGCAAGATAAGAGAAAGGCCGTCACCATCTACACTGACGGCGCCTGTTCAGGCAACCCGGGACCGGGCGGGTATGGCGCGGTGCTGATCTACGGGGAGCACCGCAAAGAACTCTCCGAGGGGTTTCGAGACACCACCAACAACCGCATGGAGATGCTGGCGGCCATCAAGGCGCTGGAGGCATTGAAGGAGCCCTGCCAGGTCGTCTTGCACAGCGACTCCCGTTATCTTGTCGATTCTGTCACCAAGGGCTGGGCGAAGCGATGGAAGGCTAACGGCTGGATGCGCAATAAAAAGGAACCAGCCTTGAATGTCGATCTCTGGGAGCGATTGCTCCATCTGCTCGACCGGCATCAAGTCGAATTTCGCTGGGTGAAGGGACATGCTGGTCACCCGGAGAACGAGCGCTGTGACAAGCTGGCCACGGCGGCCGCTGCCCGGCCCAACCTCCCGCCGGATGAGCGCCCCTGATAAGGGGCTGCCTTTCCTGGGCAAACTGGCAGTAAAGTGAGACCCAGGAGTGTGAGCCCATGCGAATCAAGCTGTTGTGGATCGCCGGAGGAATCGGATATTTCTTGCTGCTCTACGGCGCGATGAATCTTTTCCTGTGGTGGATGCTCGCGGACATATGAAAAGTCAGTTGCTGGCAAAATCAACGCCATCGCCGAGAAGTCAACGGTTACGAAGCAAACATTAAATTTATGTTGAAAAAAATCGCCCCGGCGGGTGATTTTTTTGCGTCGAAGCGAGCCTGAGCGGCAGAGTTCCCCTATCGAAAAAGGCGGCATACACTGGAAACCAGGGACCGAAAGGGGGAATCTTCCTTGGTGAAATTGGTCATCGATCCGGGTCATGGCGGGTTTGATCCGGGGGCGTTAGGGCCGACAGGCTTGCGGGAGGCCGATGTTAATCTCGCTGTGGCGAAAGGCGTCGCCAGCCTGCTGGCGCCGTCGATCGAAGTCATCCTGACGAGAGAGGGTGATACTTCTCCGGGCACAGACGTCAACAGCGATCTGCAGGCACGGGCGACCTTCGCCAATAACGCCGGCGCTGATTACTTTGTCAGCATCCACAGCAACGCCGCCGACAGTCCGGCGGCTAACGGTGCAGAGGTCTATTGTTACAAGTTCGGCGGTCAAGGGGAGCGACTGGCGAGATCGATCGCCAGCTTTCTGGTTCCTGCCTCGGGGTTGCGTGATCGCGGGGTCAAGGAAGCCAACTTCTATGTTCTTCGCCGGACCGCCATGCCGGCTGTCCTGATCGAACTGGCCTTTATCACCAATGCAGCCGAAGAAGCGCTGCTGCGTTCACCGGATTTTCAAGCGAAAGCGGCAGAAGCCATCGCCCGGGGGATCGGTGCGTTCCTCAGCATTGACGCTCCTGTGGAAAAACCCGGTTCCGGTTCGCCTAAGCCGGCGTCGGGTCCTTTTGCCGACGTTCCCTCAGACCGTCCGACAGCAGCGGCCATCGCCAAAGCCTTGCAGCGCGGCCTCATTCGCGGCGACGGCGACAGCCGTTTCCGCCCTGCTGACCCGCTGACGCGAGAAGAGGCGGTTGTGTTGATCGATCGCGCTATCGACTTTGTCTTCGCCAAAGTGAAAGCAGCAGGAGTGGACATCAAAGAATAGCGCCCTTTTACCCTAGCGCGGCGGGTTGGGGATGATTCCTGTTAAAACGAGGATGTAGAGGAGCATGGTCAGATAAAAGGCGCCTGCCGCGCCCATCTTCCAGGGGGTTTGGGAACGGAAGCCGGGGATCATCGTCATGAAGCTGCTCTTTTCCGGCTCGCTTTGCGGCCGGGCTTTTTTTTGGTTTGCCATGGGTGATCTCCTTCCTGCCGGACAACGAAAAAAGGGCTGTCCGCTTCGCTGTTTACCAAGAGAATACCATACTGCGCCCAGGCGGGATAGGGTGGACGTCGCGTCTTCTTGAATAGAATGTTAAAAGAAAGTGACAGACAATGAGAATTCAGCCGCTTGGCGGCGGGGGAGTGGGGCCGTTGGGTGTGACAAGAAAAATCAAATCGGGGAACCTGCTGCCGGACCGGATGGATGATATCCGCCTGCCGCTGGAAAATGCCCGCCGTTTGAAGCTGAACCGGCTCAACGTCCCCCTCCGGGTTGATGTGCCGGATCCCCGGGCGGCCGCGATGACGCTGCACGGTCAGGCCTTTGATCAGGCCGCCAAGGCCATGGAGGAGATCCGCCGGGCCGGCTTGGCGGCCTTTCTCGAACCCTTTCCCTGGGTGCAGGCCGGCGGCCTGGCCGAGACAGCCTGGAATCCCGGCGATGTGGATGCCTGGTTCGAGGAATGGGGCAAGATCTGCTTCCAAGCCGCCTACTTTGCCCACCAGGAAGGGATCGACACGCTCGTCATCTCTGACGGCATCAGCCACCTGGAGCCCTACCCCGAGCGATGGATCGCGCTGATCGACGATATCCGCAAGATTTACCGGGGGCAGATCACCTACCGGACCCAGTGGTGGTATACCTCTTGGGCCAATCCCGTCTCTTTCCTCGAATACCGGCGCAAGCTGCAAAACCCGCTCTTCGGCAAGCTGGACTTTATCTCCATATCGGCCTACTTTGAACTGACGAACCGGGAGGGGCCGCCGGAGAAGGAACTGGTCGACGCCTGGCGCTATTCGACCCGCTACCTGCGCCGGCAGCCCATCCTGGAACAGGTGAAAGAGATGCATCGACAGTGGCAAAAACCGATCTTTTTTGGGGAAGTGGGCTATGTGGATCGGGCCGGCACGAACTGCATGCCCTGGAGCGCCATCCCATCCGAAAAGGAGAACCTGCAAGAGCAGCGGGATTGCTTCGCCGCCTTCTTTCGCGTCTTTTGGCATCAGCCCTGGTTCATGGGCGCCTCTGTCTTCCAGATTCACATGCCCGAGTCACGTTATTACCCGATGGGCAGGCCGGCGGAAGCCGTCATCGCCGCCGCGCCGACAGAAGTTTCCGGTAGCGCCTGGACAGCCGCCTTGCGGGATATGTTGAACCGGTTATGACTTTTGGGGAGTAGGGAACGAGGGGAGAAAATGCGTTACAAGACACTGGTGCTGTTCGTTGCGCTGATGGCGTTGCCTTTGGCTGTGACGGCGCTCGGCTTTGATCTTAAAGGCGCCGTCGACTGGATGCGCGCCCAAGGCCCCTGGGCCTTTTTCTTCACCATTCCAGCCCATATTCTTCTCAGCATCTCGCCGATGAGCTCCGACCCGGTGGCCCTCACCAATGGCTTCATCTACGGGACGGCCCTTGGCGCTGTGGCCAACTGGCTCGGCTCCATGGGGGGCGCTGTGACCGGCTACTGGCTGATTCGCCGGAGCGCTGAAGAGGTCTCCCTGCCGGAGCACTTCGCCAAGCTGCCCCGCTGGCTGCGCGACTTTCCCGTCGCCTCACCGGTGTTTCTCATCGGTGTCCGCTTGATTCCCTTCATCGGTGGGGATATCGTAAAATATCTGGCGCCGCTCTACCATGTGCCTTTTCGTCGCTATCTCTGGACCCAGGCGGTGGCGATCGCCCCTTGGGCTGTTTTTCTGGCCGCCGTCGGCGCCGGCGTCTCCCTTTTGATCGGGCAATAGCGACAAAGGTTTGCGCAACGCCCCGGAGGGATGATACCATAATAAGGACTTACTACCTATCATACATCAGCCGGGAGTGGGGAACCGTGAAAATCGCTATCGCTCAACTCAACCCCGTCGTGGGAGACATTGAAGTCAACCTGGCCAAAGCCGTCGACGCCTGGACCCGGGCGGCCCGGGAAGGGGCTTCCCTGATCGTTTTTTCGGAACTGTATCTGACGGGCTACCCGCCGAAGGACCTGCTGGAAAAGCCCTGGTTCATCGACCGGATCGAGGCGGCCCTGGACGAACTGGTCCGGCGTTCCGCTGACTTCAAGAATACGGCCATCCTCATCGGCGCGCCCCTCCGCGGGGACAACCCTGCCGGCAAGGGCTTGGCCAATGCCGCCGTGCTTATCGGTGGAGGGGAGGTGTTGCACCGGCAGGCGAAATCGCTTCTGCCGACCTATGATGTCTTTGATGAGGCGCGCTATTTTGATCCGGCTACCGTCGCCAAGCCTGTCGCCTTCGGCGGCGAGGTGCTGGGCATCTCCGTCTGCGAGGATGCCTGGAACGACTCCGACTTTTGGCCCCAGCGCCGGCGATATGACCGGGACCCTATCGAAGAATTGGCCCGGCAGGGCGCTACGGTGCTGATCAATATCTCGGCCTCTCCTTTTGAGATGGGCAAGGAAGAGACGCGCTACCGGCTGCTCCGCAACCATGCTGTCCGGTATGGAACTCCGTTCATCTATGTGAATCAGGTGGGCGCCAATGATGAACTGATTTTCGACGGCGGCAGCATCGCCCTGGATGTTCAAGGGGCGCCGCTGGCGCTCAGCCCCGCCTTCCAGGAGGATTTCACCATCGTCGACGTGAAAAAGAGCGCGCAGGAAACAGCGGGGGCGCCGGCGGCCTTCGCTCCCCGGGACCGGGTGGCGTCGGTCCATGACGCCCTCGTCCTGGGCATTGGCGATTACCTGCGCAAGTGCGGTTTCACGAAGGCCGTCGTCGGCCTCTCCGGCGGCATCGATTCAGCCGTCACCTGCTGCCTCGCCGCGGAGGCGCTGGGGGCGGAGAACGTGCTCGGCATCTCCATGCCGTCGCCCTACTCCTCCATCGGCAGCGTCGAGGACTCACGGCTGTTGGCCGCCAACCTGGGCGTGCCCTTCAAGGTGATCCCTATCGCCGATATCTATCACGCCTATATCTTCACCATGGAGGAGCATTTCGAGGGACGGAAGGCTGATGTCACCGAGGAAAACCTGCAAGCCCGCATCCGCGGCAACACGCTCATGGCCTTCTCGAATAAGTTCGGCCACCTGCTCCTCTCGACAGGCAACAAGAGCGAGTTGGCCACCGGCTACTGCACCCTCTACGGCGATATGAGCGGCGGCTTGAGTGTCCTCTCCGACGTGCCCAAGACGCTCGTCTATGAACTGGCCGAGTACATCAACCGGGAGCGAGCGGTTATCCCTCGGGAGATCATCGAGAAAGCCCCATCGGCGGAATTGCGTCCCGGCCAGAAGGACCAGGACACATTGCCGCCTTATCCGACGCTCGACGCGATTTTGCAGTTCTACATTGAAGAGGGGTTAGCCGGCGAAGAAATCGTGGCGCGCGGCTTTGACGCTGAAACGGTCGACTGGGTGATCAAGACGGTCAACCGCAGCGAGTACAAGCGCCGCCAGGCGGCGCCGGGACTGAAGGTGACCACCAAGGCCTTCGGCGTGGGCCGCCGGATGCCGGTGGCGGCGAGATATTAAGACAAAGCCCCGTTGTCTGAAATGGCAACGGGGTTTAAATCGCGCAGATGAGGGTGACCGAGGAGGATAATAGAATAGGAATCGACCTGGTAGTTGAAAGGACATGAGTACATAGCAAATCATCAACCGGCAAGGGGGCCACTCATGGACCATAGCTGGATTCGTCATGCCCGGGAGGAAAAAGGACTGTCGCTGCAGGAGCTTTCCCGCCTCTCCGGCGTCTCCGTATCTTATCTGAGCGAGATCGAGCGGGGCGCCAAGCAACCGGCGCCTCGGATCATAGAAAAAATCGCTGCCGCCTTCGGCTTCAAACGAGAGGAGGGGAACCCTGAAGGGGGGGAGATCGGCCTCGGTCAAAAATTGCGTTTGCTCCGGGAGGAACGAGGGCTTTCACTGCAGGAACTGGCCCGGTTAGCCGGCATCACCGCCGAAATGCTGAAAGAGATCGAAGAGGAGAGCCTGCGCCCCGGCGTCGACACCTTGCGGTCACTGGCCGATCACCTGAATGTCTCCATCCCGCAGTTGATGGGATCGTTAACCGCCATCGCCACCCGCTTGCGCAGCATCCGGGAACAACTCGGCTTGACTCAGGCCGAGGTGGCGGAGCGGGCTGGTGTCTCGCCCGGTCTGATCGGACAGATCGAACAGGGGAAGGTGCAGCCGTCCTTGCGCACAATCGAACGGGTGGCGGAGGCGGTCGGTGTGACGCCTTGCTACTTCCTGGTGCCCCAGCCTTCCCTGGAAAACCTGTTGCCGGTGCTCGGCGACGACCTGATCCGTTTGCTGGGGGAACCGCCGATCCAACAGACGTTGCGCATGATCTACGATTTAAACGAAGCAGAGTTGCGCTTTCTCTTCGGCGTTGTCCGGCTGATCAAGCAGACCGGCCTGGTCGGCAGCCGACGATTGCTCAATGAGGAAGCCTATCTCACATCTATTGAAGAAGAAGGGATCGAAGCATGAAAAAGCGCGCACTAGGCCGGCTCGGCTGGCCTGTTTCTTTCATCGGCCTTGGCGGCATCGCCATCCAACGGCTTGACGACGCCGCGGCGGTAGACGTCGTCGTCGCCGCTTTGGCGGCAGGCGTCAATTTCATCGATACCGCCCGCGGCTATTCAGACAGTGAGAAGAAGATCGGCCTGGGGATCCGAGGCATCCCCCGGGATTCCTTTTTCCTCGCCACAAAAAGCATGGAGCGGACGGCCGAAGGGATGCTGGCGGATATCGAAAAAAGCCGCTCCAATCTCGGAGTTGAGACCATCGACCTATATCAGCTGCACAATGTCAAGGACGATGGCTCCTTGGAACAAGTGCTCGGGCCGGGCGGCGCCCTGGAAGGAGCTGAGGAAGCCCGCCGGCGCGGTTGGATCAAAGAAATTGGCATCACTGGCCATGTGACGGCAGTCCTGGAAAAGGCCATAGCCACCGGCCGTTTTGTCACCTGCCAGTTCCCCTATAATATCATCGAAACAGGGGTGGAGGAACGCCTGCTGCCGGCTTGCTCCGAACAGGAGTTGGGCATCATCGTCATGAAGCCCCTCGCCGGAGGCGCTCTCGGTCCCGATTGGGCGGAACAATCGCTGCGCTTTTTCCTCGACAAACCCGTGTCGGTCGTCATCCCTGGCATGGATTCCTTTGACCAGGTGAGAGCCAATTGTCGCGTTGGCAATGAGGGGCATCCCCTGACTGCGCAAGAGACGGCCCAGGTGCGGGAGGCGCTTCGCTCCATGGGCGAGCGCTTTTGCCGGCGCTGCGAGTACTGTATGCCCTGTCCCCACGGCGTTAATATCCCCCTGACCTTCCTCCTCCATGGCTATTGGACCCGTTACAACCTGCAAGGCTGGGCGCAAGAGCGGTATAGGGCCGTGGGGGTCAAGGCCGACGCCTGTCGAGAATGCGGTGTTTGTGAGGCCCGTTGCCCCTATGACCTGCCCATCCGGGACATGCTCAAAGAGGCCCATGCCCATTTGGACGATCCTGGCGTAAAGGAGGAAAAATAGGGTAGAATGGCGAATGAATAGCACTAGAGATGACGAGATCTGATGGAGTAAAGAAAAGGGGATAAGGGATCGCAACATCTTGCTCAAGCGAAGGATTGTAAAGATGATGTGATCGAAAGAAAGGTGGTATCTTCCTATGTTCAAGTGTGGCCTATGCGGTTACATCCACGAGGGAGAAGCGGCGCCGGACCAGTGCCCCAAATGCGGGGCGCCCAAGGAAAAATTCGCGGCCCTCTCGGAAGAGGCAGCCAACCTGGTCGAACGCTCTCGGATCACCAATGACATCCATGTCCAACTGCTGAGCCTGCTGGAGAACATCCAGTTCTTGGCCGAGGAAGGCCGTGAGGAAGACCTTGATCCCGGCTGCAACAAGCTCTTTGACCGGCTTCGCCAGTCGGCTGTCGAGTATCGCCAGTCGATCAAGGCCGAGCTCCAGGGCCATATGAACAAAGGCAAATGGGGCTAAAGATTCAGTCGACATCTGACTGTTTTTGCTGAATCGGCGCCTGGCTCGAACAAGAGAACCCCCTGTCGCTCTATCTGGAAAAGGGAAGAGCGCGCAGAGGGTTCTTTTTTTACACATAACTTGTTTCTGGTGAGGGAAGCTAGCGTTGAGGTGAGGCATTTCGATGAGCCACAAGAAGCAGAATGAGGATCTGCGCACCCATCGCCAGATCGACCGCCTGAAATGGGAGACGGCCAAGGAAATGGGGACCAACGAGCCGCTGGACAACAATGTGGAGTTGGGTATGGCCCGCGACGGTCTCGAAACCTATGTGCGCCAACAGATGGTGGAGACGGCTGAACGAGCCTTGGCAGAGGAAGGGGAGCGCAAAGCAAACCTCAATCTGAAGGACAAAAAGGATTAGGAACGGCTAGAGCAGCAGCCGATCTATCCGGCATAGGCCGGGGGGCGCCGGGAAATGCTAGAGCTGAATGCACTGTTGAGGAGGGAATGACCGATGGTCGATATGGAAGGTTTTCGAGAACGACTGGCCCAGCGGATCGAAGAGGGGAAACAGCACGGGATCTCTGATGAGGTCATGCGAGAAGGCATCGTCAACCTAGGCGACATTGCCGTGCATTTTTTCAAGGCGGACAAACCTGAGGAAAAGCTCATGAAAGAACTATGGGAAGTGAGCACGGAAGACGAAAAAAAAGTGCTGGCCAACATCCTGCTTCGTTACGGAAAACAGGCCCTGCACTGATTCCTGGAGGATTCCTGCCCGGCGATATCTTGCCGGAATGACAGAGAAGCTGCCGATGAGGAAACCCTTTCGGTGGCTTCTCTGCTCCTTACGTAAAGAGATTGTCTAGTGATGGGGCGTTGTGCCCTTTGTGCTGCAGGTCGGACATCCGCAGCCATTTCCCTGGGCGGTGACGGGTGCACCAGCGTTCCCTTGCCCGTTAGGCCCTTGGGGGGCTTCTGTCTTGGTTAATTGATCGGCGTCGACAATTTCAACCCGATCAAGGGTGTCTTTGACACGAGCCTTGATAGCGTCCACATATTCACGGCGCACATGGGCCTGCTCCGCCTTTTCTTCTTCCGTCAGCCCCTCCGGGGTCCGGCTTTTACGCGACAGGTAGTTGATCCGCTCGATGAGTTCCTTGGTGATGGACAAAGTTCCTTCCTCCTTCATGAATAAGGGTTTATGGCATCGCTGTCGCCTTACATAGATGAATCATACAACAAAATGACAACAATAGCCTCATTTTCTTTTCTTACAAACTCAAACTTGGCACCTTAGATCAGCCAATATCGTGGACTTAAAGAATACCTCAATGCTCCAGCGCATGCCGTAAATGCAGCAATCAGGCTTCTCTACCAGGCGGATCGTGTTTTCACGGAAAAGCGGCGGCTTCCTGCCGCCGCTTTTCGATCAATGGCGAGGGTTCGTCCCCTGGGAATTGTAGCTCCAGTTCTTTCCGCTGTTGTTATCCCAGTTGTTGGCCGAATCTTTGAAGCAGAATAAGAGCTCATTCTGTTCCATGTTGATTGTACACTGCCAACCGGAACCGGTGGGCTCCATCCGGTGGTCGTAGACATTGCTCCAGTTTTTGCCGTACCCCGCATGGAGGTAGACCTGCTGGGCGCCGGACTTGCTCAGGATCCCGTCATAGACGATCGTCACATCGCGGCCGTCTCCCAGCAGGGGACGAATTTTTACCGGTTGATTCGTCATTCCTGTCGCGCCCGTTGCGGTTTGATATTGTCCTTGACTGTACTGCTGTTGATCCGTCACCGTAAGTGACCTCCTTTTTCTTGGCTCCCTCTTGAAGAACGGTCCATCGTTAGTATGGTTTCGAGCGCCTCCCTTTCACAGCCGTTAAGATTTGGTGACAGTGGAAAGGGGCCAATTCCCAGAGCGTCTCCCGCTTTTTCAAAAGCGCTGAATGTGGTAAACTAAGAATCTGAAAATTACCTTTTTCCGGACGATTCCACCGGAGGTGGCTCAGACTGGACAGGCATTCGCAAATCCTGGCAACCCTCGCCGATATGTACCCCGACGCCTGCTGTGCCTTGAACTTTCATAACCCTTTCGAACTGCTCATCGCCACGATGCTCGCTGCCCAAGCGACGGACAAGTCTGTCAACCGTGTCACCCCGGCGCTTTTCGCCAAAGCCCCTACACCGGAGGCGATGCTCCTGCTCAGCCAGGAGGAGTTAGAGGACCTGATCAAAAGCATCGGCCTCTACCGGAACAAAGCCCGCAATATCTTATCAGCCTGCCGGGCCTTGGTGGAAAAACACGGCGGACAGGTGCCCGGTTACCGGGAGGGTCTCGAAGCGCTGCCGGGGGTCGGGAGAAAAACGGCCAACGTGGTGCTGGCAGAGGCTTTTCAGGAGCCAGCCATCGCCGTGGACACCCACGTCTTTCGCGTCTCCAATCGCCTGGGACTGGCCCGGGGTAAAGATGTGGTCAAGACGGAACAGGAACTGATGAACAACATTCCCCGGAACCTCTGGGCGAAGGCCCACCACTGGCTGATTTTTCATGGCCGCCAGGTTTGCCACGCCCGCCAACCGGCCTGCGGTGACTGCCGGTTGGCCGAACAATGCCGGGAACATACAGGGCTGAAACAAGAGACAGGGGAGGAAACAGAATGAAGATCCTCACAACGATGCCTTTTCCCGAATGGCACCGCGAACGTCTTGAACGAACATACCCCGGCATACTGTGGCGGATTTGCCGCTCCACCGGCGAGGCCCTTGAATTCCTGCCAGGGGCGGATGTCCTTGTCACCTATGGCGACGGGCTGACGGCGGAGCTGTTGCGGCGGGCGCCGAAGCTGCGCTGGATTCAATCCTTCGCCGGCGGTCTCGAACATATCCCCTTCGATGTGCTGAAAGAGCGGGAGATTACGCTGACCAATGCCAAGGGTGTCCATGCGATTCAAGCAGCTGAACACACCCTGGGCGTCATGCTGGCCTTTGTCCGCCAGTTGCCCTTCTTCGTCCGCATGCAGGAGCAAGGTCGCTGGGAGGACCATGTCAAGCTCGATGAGATTCATCAGAAGACGGTCTGCATCGTCGGGCTCGGCGCCATGGGCATGGAGATCGCTGCGCGCGCCCTCGCCTTCGGGATGCGTGTCACCGGGGTGAACAGTGACGGTCGGAGTGTAGAGGGCGTACATAAAACGTACCCTCGCGACCAGATCGACCTGGCCATCGCCGAGGCTGACTTTGTCGTCTTATCGATGCCGCTGACGGCGGCGTCGGAACGGCGCTTCGGCGCTCAGGAGTTCTCTGTGATGAAACGGTCGTCCATCCTGATCAACATCGCCCGCGGCAAGGTGATCGATGAGCCGGCCCTGGTGCGAGCGCTGGAAGAGGGACAGATCGCCGGCGCTGCCCTCGATGTCTTTGTGGAAGAGCCCCTTTCCGCCGCGAGCCCCTTGTGGAAAATGCACAACGTGATCATCACGCCCCATGTGGCCGGGCGCTCCCCACGCTACCTCGACAGGGCGCTGGAGATCTTCGAAACGAACCTAGAAGCCTTCTTGGCGGAAAAACCATTGCCGCTGAACGTGGTTGATCTGGAAAAGGGGTATTGATCGGGGAATGTTTCCCGTTCCAATCGGTAACTGCCCATTGGCGAGTTGGTCGAACGGGCCAGGGTCATTCACGAACTGGTCAATAAATAAAGGTATAAGTGATAGCGGATAAATCCGGCGGAAAGAAAAAAGGGCTGCCCCATTCCCATGAATGAGGCAGCCCTTCGTTTTTCCAGCAAGGCTGCGCTTACGGTGATGGATGTGCCGTTACACTGTCTTACTCGCTTTCTGGACGCACGCCCATCAGGCGGACGGCGTTCACGATGACGATCAGCGCTGCGCCAGTGTCGCTTAGGACAGCCAGCCACAGGTTGAGCCAGTTGGGGAGGATTAAGAGCAGCGCCACAGCCTTGACGACGAGGGCGAAGATGATGTTTTGCCGGATGATCGCCAGGGCTGATCGACCAAGGCGTATGGCAAAGGGAAGTTGTTCGAGGCTGCTGCTGGCGAGGATCACATCGGCCGTCTCCATCGCCATGTCAGAACCGTAGCCGCCCATAGCGACGCCGAGATTGGCCGCCGCTAACGCCGGCGCGTCGTTGATCCCGTCGCCCACCATGGCGACGCGCCGCCCAGGGCGCATCAACGATTGGACGATCTCCGCTTTTTCCGCCGGCAGCAGTTCGGCCCGCACCTCGTCAACAGCCAGTTCGGCAGCGATGCGGCGGGCCGTGTGACCGTTATCGCCGGTGAGCATGGCGATGTGGTTGACACCGGCCGCTTTCAGGCGCGCCAGGGTGTGTCCGCTTTCGGAACGGCAAGCGTCGGAGAGGGCGAAGAGGGCCAGCGGCTGGTTCTCATCGGCGAGCAGGCTGACTGTAACGCCGTCGCGCTGCCATGAATCGATCTGCGCAAGCAGGGTTTCCGGAAGTACCGGCGCGACCGGGCTGCGGCCTGGTGATGTGAGGGAGTAGCGAATTCCGTCGATGCTCCCGGCCACACCAGCCCCCGGCAGGGCCATATAGCCTTCCGGGCCGGCTGTTGTATCTGAGGACGCCGGGAGTTGTGCCTCGGCGAAGCGGACAATAGCTGCTGCCAGCGGATGAGTTGAGCGGCGCTCCAGGTGGTGGGCGATCGCAAGCAGTTCCCGGTCGTCACGCTGACCTGCCGGCGATAGGTTGAGGAAGCCGGTCACTTCGGGCCGGCCCATGGTGAGGGTCCCTGTCTTGTCGAAGGCGACCGTATTGATCCGGCCCAGTTCTTCCAGGTGGGCGCCGCCTTTGATCAGGACGCCCCGCTTGGCGCCGTTGCCGATAGCGGCCACGATGGCCACCGGCGTAGAGATGACCAGCGCGCAGGGACAAGACACGACCAGCAGTTCCAGGGCCCGGTAGAACCATTCCTCCCAGGGAGCGCCGAAGAGTGGCGGCACGACAGCCACCAGCGCGGCCAGAACAATCACGGCCGGCGTGTAGATGGCGGCGAAGCGGTCCACAAACTGCTGGGAGGGGGCGCGGCGGGACTGGGCCTCCTCGACGAGGCGGATGATGCGCGCCACGGCGCTGTCTGTGGCTGGCCGGGTGACCTGGATTTCCAGGAGGCCGTTTTCGTTGACAGTCCCGGCAAATACGACATCGCCGGGCTCTTTCTCCACTGGCGTTGATTCGCCGGTCACCGGCGCCTGGTTGACCGATGATGCGCCGCGCAGGACCTGACCGTCCAGGGGGATCCGGTCGCCGGGGCGGACGATGATCACGTCGCCGGGAACGACCTGTTCCACCGGGACGGTCGATTCGGCGCCAGCGTGGGAGACGGTGGCGACCGGCGGCGTCAGCGAGAGGAGGGAGCGGATGGAACGGCGCGTCTTGTCCAGCGTCGACGCTTGCAACGCCGCCCCCAGGCTGAAGAGGAAGACAACGGCCGCCGCTTCAGACCATTCGTTAATGGCGATGGCGCCAATCACGGCCAGGGTCATCAGCACGTTCATATCCAGCGTCAACGTTTTCAAGGCGGTCCAGGCGGCGCGTGCGATGGGCCAGCCTCCGGCAAGGATCGCGAAGGTGTAGGCGATCGGAGAGACGGCGGTCAGGGCGGTCTGGTCAAGGAGGAGGCCCGTAGCCAGGCCGAGGCCGGAGAGGACTGGTCCGGCGGCGCGGAGGTTGATGCGGCGCCAGAGTGGCTCGTCACCTATAGACGTTCCCGGCCCCTGGCTGGCTGCCTGTCCCGTCGCCTGTCCACCGGTGACTTCGGGCAGCCGCAAGCGGTAGCCGAGGCTGGAGACGACCGATGTAATCTTTTCTAGGGAAAAAGCCGGTTCGACGGGCGAAAGGGTCAGCGCGCCAGCCCCGAAATCGATGCGGACCCAGCGGACGCCCGCTTGTTGAGAGAGGATCTTTTCGGCTTTGGCCGCGCAGTCGGCGCAATCGAGGCCGTCGATATAGTAGCGAAGTATTGGCTCCGCAGCCGCTGTTCCCGAAGCAGCCCTTTTTGCCGGGGTGAATGCTGTCCCTGGAGCGACTGAGGCTGCCGCTTCAGCGACAACGGAGTTGATGATGCCAGCCGCCGCTTGCGCGCCCTCTGCTGGCACACCGACCTTCGGCGCAGGGGCTGCCGATGCCGGATTCGCAGAGGTTGAGTCGCCAACTTCTGCCCCTGGGGAAGAACTGCATGAGCAGGCGCAACTGCCGTTGCATGTGTTTGCCATGACGTGACCTTCTTTCGAAGAACATATGAATAACTACTCATATGTTACTGCGAAAAAAAGCCAGCGGTCAATGGTTTTTTTCGGAAGCGAGGCCCAGTTCAGCCAGCGCCAAGTCGCTAACCTGGAAGGGCTGGCGCGGGAGTTTTGTTTCTGCAAAGAGGGGGACCAACTCCTGCGGTCGGGCCGGTTCAGGCGACGGCAGCAGGCCGGCTGTGGAGGCCAGAAAGCCGACTACCTTCTCCGGCGAAACCCCCTGTTCCCGAAGGGCGGCAATGGCTGTGCCCCCGTGCCGTTTGGACAGGCGGGCGCCATCAGGGCCGAGAACGAGCGGAACATGGCAAAAGAGGGGGAGCGGCATGTCCAGGGCCTGAAAGAGCAGGATCTGGCGGGGTGTCGAGGAGAGCAGGTCATCGCCGCGCAGCACATGGGTGACCCCCATGAGGGCGTCATCGACGACAACAGCCAACTGATAGGCGGTGACGCCGTCGGCGCGGCGAACGACGAAATCACCGACGGCCTGGCGCACATCCTGGCTGACAAGGCCAGCCACAGCATCGGTGAAGGACAGCTCGCCTTCCGGTACGTGAAACCGGTAGGCACATTGACCTTTTTTGCGAACCTTCGCCTCCCAGGCCTCCGGGGACAGGTCGCGGCAGAGCCCCGGGTAGGGGGGGCCTTCCTCGTTCAAGCCATGGGGCGCGCGGGCCAGTTCGGACAGGTCTTTACGGCTGCAGGCGCAGGGAAAAATGCGCCCCGACCGCCGGAAATGATCGATAACGGCATCATAAAAACCTTGGCGCTCACTTTGCGTATAAGGGCCGCAAGGGCCGCCTACATCAGGTCCCTCGTCCCAGTCGAGGCCGAGCCAGCGCAGATCCTCAAGAATCTGGCGGGCATAGGCGGGGATGGAGCGAGCGGGGTCGAGGTCCTCCATGCGCAAGATAAAGATGCCGCCGAGCCGGCGGATTTGCAGCCAGGCCAGCAAAGCTGTTCTGGCGTTGCCCAGGTGCAGTTGCCCTGTCGGGCTCGGCGCGTAGCGACCGACTGGTATGGAAGAAAAACGAGGGGAAAAGGGAAGAATCATGGAAAAAGCCTCCGAAAAAGAAGTACAATACCCTTATAAGTGACGCCGTGGGCAAGCCTTATGCAGGGAGGCGAGCATGGTTGCGACAGGTTGATTCCGGCGGAATTGCGTTGATGTATACTACCGAACCGGCGGAACTTCCGCCAGAGGCGCAGGGTTTCGTGAGGCCGAATCTCCGGGGCAACCGCTTGCTGTCTGATGACGGGGGGATGCTGGCGTTAACGCTTTCTTGCCTGGTGAAGGAAGGCGACGAGGCTGTGCCCGTCTTCATCGCTTGGGATGAAGAACGGGTTATCCTGTACTCGAAGATCACCCTTCCCGTGATCGAGCGGCGTTTGACTGTGGCCGATGCGGGAGAATTTCACCCGGCTCACCGCATCGTATTCTTTTTCCTGTCAGAACTGTTTGACCGGAATCTGCAAGCGTACGGGCGGATCGAAGAAGAGTTGGACTCGCTGGAGGAACGCATCGCCCTTCAGGGAACGACCATCTCCTTAGACCGGCTGTTTGGGTTGCGCAAGCGTATCCTGGCGCTCCATCACGACACCTTCGCCAAGCGACGTCTGGTGAATAAGCTCATTGAGCACCTCCACCTGCGCGGACAGAGCGGTTCCGAAATGCTGCAGCAACTACGGGATCTCTTAGAAGATATTAACGAACTGTCCTTCGAGATGCAAGGCCTCCGTGAGGCATTGCAGGGCCTGATGGAACTCCGGGTCACCCTCCAGGGACAGCGAGGCAACCAGGTCATGCAAAAGCTGACCGTGGTGACCTCCGTCTTTTTACCGCTCACCTTTATCGTCGGCGTCTATGGCATGAACTTTGAGGTCATGCCGGAACTGCGTTGGCCTTACGGCTACTACGCTGTTATGGTTGTGATGGCCCTCATCGCCGGGTTGCTGCTGGCGTACTTCCGCCGCAAGCGGTGGTTTTAGTAAAAAATATCGTTCCAAATAAAACGAAGGTGGCTGATCATTGATGATTCTCGTCAGTTCCTGCTTGCTCGGCATCCGAGCGAAGTATGACGGTTCCCAAAACACCGTCCAGAGCCTCCTCGATTTGTGCAGCCAAGGCCTTGTCATCCCTGTCTGTCCGGAGCAACTAGGCGGCTTTTCCACCCCTCGCCCGCCTGTTGAATTGCAAGGGGAGGGAGGCGGAGAGGCGGTGCTGGATGGGCAGGCCATCGCCGTCAACGGTGACGGCGTCGACGTGACGGCCGGTTTTATCGAAGGCGCCCGACAAACACTCCGCATGGCCCAACTCTTTGGGGCCACAGCGGCCATCCTTAAGGAACGGAGCCCCTCCTGCGGCGTGAACATCATCTATGACGGCGCTTTTGCCGGAAAGCGGATCGCCGGGCAGGGGGTGGCAGCAGCGCTGCTGCGCCAGGAGGGGATTCCCGTTTATTCGGAAGAAGACCTCACAGAGGAACTGCTTAACCGACTGGTCAAAGAGGCTGCCGCCCATCACCCAGCCAAGCCGCTCATTGTTACATAGATGTGTATCGTCACATCAGGGTTTATCATCTCATAAGGTTCTATTGTTGCATCAGGGTCATCCGGCGCCGGTCAGGCGCAACACGCCGCCGACAGGCACAGGCTTCACACGGTCGACGACACCGGCCTCCTTGGCCGCCGCCAGCAGCCGCCGCAGCGGCTCATCGATCGGTTCCTGCGAGAGGATAAAGGTCTCGTAGTGCATGGGGATGATCGTGCGTGCGCCCATGGCCAGGGCCATTTGCAAGGCTTCCTCCGGTGTGGCGTGCTCCCGGTGGAAGGCCTCGGGGGCGTAACCGGCGATGGGAACAAAGGCCGCGTCGACACCGCCGGGGCAGGCCGAGCGGACTGCCTCGGCAAGGCCAGGGGCAAAGGCGGTATCTCCGAAGAAGGCGATGCTGTGACCGTCTTTTTGCAACAGGTAGAGGAGGGTTTCTCGCGGCGTTGTCAGGGAGTGGCGTCGACCGGCGTGGTTGGAGGAAAAGGCGGTCACCTTGACATCTTTTAACAGATAAGTGTCGTCGCCGCGCATCGGCGCGAGGGTGAGCGGGATGCCGGACACAGAAGGGTCGTCCCCTTCCGGAAGCAGCAGCAGCGTTCCCTTGGGAAGCTGGCGCAGGCTCTTCGGGTCAAGATGGTCAACGTGGGCGTGCGTAACCAGGACACCATCCAGTTGCTCGATCTGTTCAGGCGTGATGGCGGCGGCAGTACGTCTCCGCATCAAGGCCACACGGTCAGAAAAAACGGGGTCGGTGATCAGTCGGACGCCCTGAAATTCGATGATCCATGTGGAATGACCGATCCAGCCGCAGTGGATGTCGCTTGCCGGCCCCAACGGCAATGTAAGTGGACTGGGCGCTTTCAGCATCGGATGAGATAATTCATATTTCAGATTGCGGACGATCACACGCAGGATAGGCGGATAGTCAAGGGCTAAAAGCAACATCAGGAGGGCCGCCAGGACAGCCACCAGCCAGAATGCCCAGGTAAGGAGCTTCATCGACCCATTCCTTTCTCAGGAAAATGCCGTCCCTGTCATTTTCGCCCTATTGCCGGATGCCTATCCCCGAAAGAAAGAGGGGGGAGATTTCTGCCTGTTGACGTATCGCCGCAGAGACGCGTATAATACCGGCAGGGGGTATTAATGATGGTGACGATTGATCACAGCATATGTGACCGGATGAAAGGTTGCCCGCCTGCGCGGCGCTGCCCGGTGCAAGCGATCATTCCTGTCGGCGGGGAAGGCTTCTTCAAGCGCAAGGTGGACCGGTGGGAAATCGACGAAAGCAAATGCACGGGCTGCGGGCTCTGTATCCGCATCTGCCCGCAACAGGCGATCAGCAAAAAGGGCAAAAAGTAACCTTAAAAAATCCATAAGTCAAGGGAAATCCTAAAGCAAAAGCCGACCGCCTTAAACAGGGGTCGGCTTTACTATACCTATGCGAATAAGGCGTGGTTTAAATGTGCTCTTCCCGGCCCAGGTAGACCGGATGACCGTAAAAACCGGCAGCAAGGTCATCCCAGAAGCGGTCGCGGAGGATCAGGGGGTAGACCGGCAACGGTGCGGTCCGCACCTCCTCGGGACACCAGAATCGGCAGTCCACGATCATCTGCGCTGGTTCTTCAGGGTCAAACCCAGGTTGGGGCAAACCGGAGACATGGCGCATCTGCACATAGATTTCGAAGTGGTGGAGCTTGGCAGCTTCGTCCAGCCACTCGCCCAGATAAAGCAGTTGTTCCGGCAATGAACGTACATGTGCCTCGCCTCGTTCGACAAAGTTTTTGCAAGGCCGATCCTTTGTTGTTGCGCTCATCTCGTTGCAAGATGCAAGACTCAGTTCAAGATTTCGTTGAAAAACAGTGTTAGAGGGAGCGTTTGAGCGCGCCGGAAGAGGCGGTAAAGAGGAGCCCGACCAAGAGGGCCATGATCGTTCCGGTGGCCGTGATGATGGCCGTCAAGGGAACCTGCGCCTTTGTGGCGACTGTCAAGAGGGCCACACCGGAGAACATGAGCGTGTTTTCCACAAAGTTCTGGATGGCGATCGTCTTGCCGGCGCCGATGGAACCATGTCCCTCATGCTGGAGCACGGCGTTCATCGGCACGATGAAGACGCCGCCGGTGAAGCCGACGGCCAGCAACGCTGCGATAGTAAAGGGCACTGTCTTGATGAGCAGAAAGGTAAAGATGATGGCGACCATCACGACGCCGTAGAGCCGCGACTTCTCATAATCCTGGAAGCGGATCAGCTTTGGCGTCACGGCGGCGCCGAGGACGATGCCCACACCGGTGACCGAGATCAGCAGAGAGATGGAGGTGTTCGTCACGATCCCCAAGGTGACCGGGATCCATTGAATGACGACGAGTCGCAGCACCGCCGAGGAGAGCCAGAAGGCGCCGGTGCCGATCAGGGAAAACCGGCAGGCCGACAGCCGCCAGAGCTGAGCGATGTCGCTGAAAAAGGCTGGAATGGCGCGGAAATCGATGGTGATGGCGCGGTTGCCGGCTTTGGACGGGATGAAAAAGGTCAGGGCCATCGATGTGCCGTAGAGGGCGGCGCAAGCCAGCAGGGCGAGGGGGATCGAACGGTCGGACAGGATGCCGCCAGCGACAGAGCCTGTCAGGATGGCCAGGATGGTGAAGCTCTCGATGAGCGAGTTCGCCTTCAGGAGTTTCGCTTCCGAATCGGTCAGTTCAGGCAGGATCCCGTATTTCGCCGGCGAGTAGGTGACAGCGCCGACACCGACGATGGCGTAGCTGATGACGGGATCGACGCCGGCCAAGAGCAGGGCGATCCCGGCCAGCTTGACGGCGTTGCCGATGAGCAGGATCCGCGACTTGGCCTCCCGGTCAGCCAGCCGGCCAACCCAGGGCGCCAGGATGACATAGGCGAAGAGAAAAGCCACCTGGACGAGGGGGAGGTAGTAGTCAGGCAGTCCCTTCACTTTGATAATGGCCAGGGTGATGAAGAGGATCATGTTGTCGGCAAAGGCGGAAAAAAACTGGGCCGCCAGGAGCGCCGTCAGCGGGCGAAGCCTGGGCATCGCTGGCCCTCCAGAACCTCGTGACCCTTCAGGGCCTCCCGGCCCTTGTCTAAGTGCATTTTCCGGCAGGTCAGGCAATCTGTCCGCCCTCCCTCCCGTCGGCGTCCTCATCGTCGTCTTCATCGGCGCCAACGCCGGCCATGGTTTCAGCGTAAACCGTCTTCAGTGTCACATAGTCTGTCTTGCCGCTGCCCAGCAGGGGCAGGCTGTCGAGGTGGCAGAGCCGCGCCGGAACGAGCAGGGGCGACTGGCCCGAACTGGCGATAAAATCGCGGAGGGCCTGCCGGGAAGCATTTTTTACGGTCGTAAAGAGCACCACCTGCTCGCCCTTTTTTCCGCCGGAAACGTTGACGGCGGCCACCTCTGTCGAGTGGAAACAGCGGGCGGCCAGTTCCTCAATCAGGTTCAGGGAGACCATCTCGCCGCCGAGCTTGGCGAAGCGCTTGAGCCGCGAGAGGACGGTGATGAATCCCCGGGCGTCTTCTTCCACCAGATCGCCGCAGTCATACCACTCGCCGGCAGGGACGAAGCCCTTGCCATGGATCAGGTAGCCTTCCATCACGTTGGGCCCTTTGACGAAAAGGTTGCCGCCCCGTTCGATCCCTGGCACCGGTTCGATGCGGTGTTCCACATCGGGGAAGATGCGACCGACGCTGCCCGCCTTGTAGCAGAGGGGGGAGTTGATGGCCAGGAAGGGGGAGGCCTCTGTGCAACCGTAGCCTTCCAGGGAGCGCAGGCCGAATTTGTCCAGCCACAGGCGGCGCGTTTCTTCTTTCAATTTTTCCCCGCCGGTGACAACGTAGCGGATGGAGTAAAAGTCGTAGGGATGGGCATGTTTGCCATACCCTTGCAAGAAGGTGCCTGTTCCGAAGATGATGGTGGCGTTGCGGTCATAGGCGATCTCCGGGATGACCTTGTAGTGCAGCGGTGTGGGGTAGAGGAAGACTTCAAAGCCGCAGAGGAGGGGGATGAAGACGCCCTGGAGCCCGAAGCTGTGGAACATGGGCAGGGCGTTGAGCAGTTTGTCCTTCGCCGTCAGGGCGACGACGGTGCAGGCCTGCATCACATTGGCCTGGATGTTGTCGTGGCGGAGGATGACGCCTTTCGGTTTGCTTTCGCTTCCCGAGGTAAAGAGGATGAGCCGCTCCTGTCCCGGCGGCGTCCGGCGCTTCAGAACCACGTTCAGGAGGGCCTTCAGTTTTCCGAAGGAAGTCACCTCTTCCCGCACATCCTCCAGGTACAGGATGCGTGCCTTCTCAGCCGCTTTCTCCACATGGGCCTGCAGGCCCGCTTTTTCGATGAACTGGCGGGAGGTGATCACTGTCTTCAGTTCCGCCGTCTCACAGCTGTCGACGATCCCCTGGGGGCCGCTCGTAAAATTCAGGATGGCCGGGGTGATGTTGACGCGAAAGAGGGCGAAGAGGGTGACCACATGGGCGGCGGCGTTGGGCAGCATGACACCGACCCGTTGCTCGCCGGCGAGTCGCCGCGCAAGGGGTTCACTCAGGGCGTAGATCCCCAGGAGCAGTTTGCGGTAGGTCAGCTTCTGGTTGATATCTTCGATCGTATCCTTGTTCATTCCGTACAACTGGGCCGCGTCGAGCAACTCATTGAAGAGATTGACCTCTTTGCGGTGGCGGCTGCGAAAGAGCGCCTGTTCCAGGGCTTTCAGGATCCGGTCGCTTCCGGCGGTCTTTTGGTCTTTTTGATTCTGCCCCTTAACCGTGCGAAGGGTGAAGGGCTCATCGACATAGATGGTGATCTGCGGGAACCAGCGCAGCGGCATCTTGCCTTCCAGGCGGGAAAAGCGCGAGTGCTGGGGGCCGTTGATGCCGACAGGGTAAACGGGAACGCCCGTCTTCTGGGCGATGAAGGCGATGCCGTCATAGATCTTCATGATGCTGTTTGTCATCGTAATCCGCCCCTCCGGGAAGAGGACGACGCTCATGCCGCCCTTGACGGCGGCAACGATATCTCGTATGGAGTAGGGATTTAAGGGGTCGATGGGGATATGCTTGCGAAAGCGGAGCGCGAAGGAGATCTTGGCGGCGATGTCGGTGTTGACAACGAAGACGATGTCCTCCGGCAGGAACAAACCTAAAATCAGGGCGTCGAGAAAGGAGACATGGTTGGGCATGACGATGAGCGGCCCTTCCGTGCGGAGGCGTTCAAAATGCAGCAGTCGCAGGCGAAAGAGGCGTGAAAATAAAAAGCGCAGGATTGGAATGAGCAGTTTCAGGCGGCTCCCCCCCTTTTTACACTATCGATTCAGTATAGCAGGAGATAATGGTGTCGGACTAGAGTGCTAATTGGCGTAAAAAACCGCCGCCTCTTGATTCTGGCGGCGGTCCGGTGCCATCGGTCGGTTAAGTCAGGCCGGCGTGATCGTATCCGGTGTGTCATCGGATCATGAGTCTTTTTGCGGGGATGGAGATCAGACCTGGAACCGTTCCACAGCTTCGCGAAGATTATCGGCCATCTTCAACAGGCTATGGCTGGAAGCCGAGATCTGCTCCATCGATGCGCTCTGCTCCTCTGTGGCGGCAGAGACCGACTGGGACTGTTCAGCGATGTCCTTGCTGATGCCGTCGGCTTTATGCACCATGGCTGCGATCTGCTTGCCGCCTGCGGCCAGTTGCTCCACAGCAATCGTGATCTCCTTCACCTGGGCGGCTACTAGGACAACCCGATCGGAGATGGTCATGAAGGCTTCTCCCGCCCGGTGAACGACCTGGGCGCCCTCGGTGACCTCCCGGGAGCCGTCATTCATCGATTTGACTGCGGCATCGATCTCCCGGCGGATCTCTTCGATCAGGACGGCGATCTGGCTGGCCGAGTCCTGTGACTGCTCAGCCAGCTTGCGGACCTCCTCGGCGACGACGGCGAAGCCGCGGCCCTGTTCACCGGCCCGGGCCGCTTCGATGGCAGCGTTCAGGGCCAGCAGGTTCGTCTGCCCGGCGATGCCGGCGATCAGGTCGACGATCTGGCCGATGGCCTGGGAGCGTTCATCCAGGTTGGCGACGACCTTGGCCAGACCGGTAACCGTCGCTTCAATCCGGTTCATCTGATTCGTGGCGGCGCCGATGGCTGTCCGGCCTTCTTCGGCGGCCTGCGACGTTTCGCCAGTCAAAGCTGACACCTCATGGGTGATGACAACGGCCTTGTCGGTGCGGGTGCCGATCTGCTCCATCACCGATGCCGTTTCCGTCATCGCCTGTAGTTGAGCATCATTTCCTCCCGCCACAGAGGAGATCGCTTCCGCCACCTGGGCCGACGCTTGGGCCGACTGCTCCGCCGCGTCAGACAACTGCGAAGATGACTCGGCCAGGTCGGTCGAGGAAACTTTGATCTTGCCGATCAGTTCCTTCAGATTCCCCTGCATCCGGTTTAGGGCGGAGGCGAGCTGGCCGAACTCATCGTCCGAATGGATGTCGATGGCGGCGCGCAGATCGCCGGCGGCGAACTTGTCGGCCCCTGCCACCATCTGCTCGATGGGGCGGCGGATCATGCGAGGGAAGAGGATGAGGGAGGCGGCGCCGGTGATCATGGCGATCACGGCCAGGGTGATGGAGATGGTCTCCATGCGGCTGGCGTCAGTCTTTGTGCCAGTCACGCTCTGATTGAAAAGATCCTGATTGAACTGGACAAAATCGCGAAGGGTTGCCATGATCTGGGTTGCTTTCGGCACCAGCGTTTTGGCGATTGCCTGGGAGCGATCATGATGGGTCCGGTACCCCTCGATGTCACCGCGGCTGAGGGCGGCGTGCTCCTCTTGGACGGAGGGCATCAGTTCGTTGAGCACGCCGTTGCGCCAGTCGGTCGTGGCCGCCTTCAACTGGACAACCTTTTCTTTCCGTTCAACCAGGGCCATCTCGTGGAGTTTATCCTCCATGGCGAGGACCTTGGCGATCTTCTCTTCATACTGGATGCGGTACTTCTGGTCGCCATAAGTCATGTAGCCGCGCACATCGGCCACTGCGCCCTGGTACTCGGCCTCGATGGTCAGGACGAGAACCTGCCGCTCGTTGGCAATCGTCATCTCATCGAGATGGCTGGAAGACGATTGGAGCGAGTAGTAGGAGCTTCCGCCCAGGAGCAACACGAGAGACAGCATGATAATGAAGCCGAGATTGATCTTTTTGCCGACAGTTAATTTCATTCCATTGCAACTCCCTTCTTCAATAAAAAACGTAGTGCTTTCTTCATGAGAAAAACATCAATAGCACAAGCGGTGATATAAAGATAATTGATTTATGGAGTTTTTCGACAAAAAGATGTGTTTTCCTTTGAAAAAATATTTGTCAGATATAGGAAAAGAAAAAGCCTCTCTGTTTTTGATGGACAGAGAGGCTTGGGCATCCGAAAGGAGATTTCTGTTCATTGTGCTTAGGGGCTGTTTATCGTTTTATCAATGCCTAACCTCCTGTTCCCCGGCAGGCGCTAGCCGGATGGCGCAACCCTTTAGTTCGGGAATGCGGCAGATAGGATCGGTAGCGTCATTGGTTAAGCGGTTGGTTGGCGTTTCGGCGTAGTGGAAGGTCATGAAGACGACGCCTGGCGGAACACCGTCGGTCACCTGGACAGAGGTGACGACTCGCCCCCGCCGCGACTCGACGAAAGCGCGGTCGCCGTCTTTCAGGCCGGAACGGCTGGCGTCGTCGGGATGGATGAGGGCTTTTTCTTCGGGGGCCATCTCGGACAGCTTGGAGGCGCGGCGGGACATGCTGCCCGTGTGGTACTGGTAGAGGATGCGGCCTGTCGTCAGGAGCAAGGGGTATTCCTGGTCCGGGCTCTCGTCGGGCGCCAGGTGTTCCACCCGGTGGAACTTGCCTTTGCCGCGAGTGAAGCGTTCCTCGTGCAAAAAGGGCGTCCCTGGGTGATCGATGTCCGGACATGGCCACTGCAACCCGCCCTCCTGCAACCGCTCATGGCGGATACCGCCGTAGATGGGAGTGCAGCCGGCGATCTCCTCCATGATCTCATTTGGGTGGTCATACCGCCAGGACAATCCCATGCGGTTCGCCAGCGCCGTGAGAATTTCCCAGTCAGGGCGGGCGCTGCCGGGCGGCGCAACGGCCTTGCGGATCAACTGGACCCGCCGTTCCGTGTTGGTGAAGGTGCCATCCTTTTCAGCGAAGCAGGCTGCCGGCAAAACGACATGGGCCAGCCGGGCCGTCTCGGTGAGGAAGATGTCCTGGACGACGAAGAAATCGAGATGGCGCAGGGCTTCTTCGACATAACTGCTGTCCGGGTCGGCCAGGATGGGGTTTTCCCCCATGATGAAGAGCCCTCGGATTTCGCCCTTGTGGATGCCGTGAAAAACCTCGGGCACGGTCTTGCCTACCCAGTCGGGCAGGGCCTCCACTCCCCAGAAGGATGCGAAAAACCGGCGGTCTTCCTCTTCCAGGATGTGGCGGTACCCTGGGAAGTAGTTGGGCAGGTTGGCCATGTCACAGGCGCCCTGGACGTTGTTCTGGCCGCGCAGGGGATTGACGCCTGTCCCTTCACGGCCCAGTTGTCCGCACAGGACCGACAGGTTGGCCACGGCGAAGACATTGTTCGTTCCCGACGTGTGCTGGGTAATGCCCATGGCGTAGACGATGGAGCCACGCTCGGCCTGGGCGTACAGGCGGGCGGCCTCGATGAGATCGGCGGCGGCGACGCCGGTGAGTTCCTCGACCCGCTCGGGCGTATAGTCCGTAAGGCCCTCGCGCCATTCGTCAAAGCCCTCGGTGCGGGTGGCCACAAAGTCTCGGTTCCACCAGCCTTCGCGGAGGATCACATGGGCCATTCCATTGAGAAGGGCCGTATTCGTGCCGGGCCGGAGGCGGAGCCAGAGGTGGGCGTCTTTGACCAGGTCGATGCGGCGCGGGTCGATGACGATCAGCTTGGCGCCTTTTTTGGCGGCTTCACGCAGGCGGTAGCCGGTCACAGGCTGTGTCTCCGTCACATTGGCCCCGATGATCAGGATCACGTCAGCCAAAGGCAACTCATTGAGGCCATTGGTCATGGCGCCGCTGCCGAAGGCCGTCGCCAGGCCGGCCACGGTGGAACTGTGGCAGAGGCGGGCGCAGTGGTCCACATGATTGGACTGGAGAGCGATGCGCAGGAACTTTTGGAAGAGGTAGTTCTCCTCGTTGGTACACTTGGCGGAACTGAACCCGGCCAGTGCATGTCCGCCCTGTTGGTCGAGGAGCGATTGGAAGCGCTGGCTGATCAGATCGAGGGCCTCGTCCCAACTGGCCGGTTCGAGGCGGCCGTTGCGCCGGATCAGCGGGTCTGTAAGGCGGTCCGGGTGGTGAACAAACTCCCAGCCAAACTGGCCTTTCACGCAGAGTTGTCCCCGGTTGGCGCCCGAGTTGTCGCGGCCGACACCGACCACCCTGCCTTGGTGCACCTTCAGTTGTAGCTGGCAGCCGACACCGCAGTAGGGGCAGGTCGTTCGGACGCCCTGGGCGTCGGCGGGAATCTTGGACTTGGCGATCTTGAGGGCGACGGGACCCTTGCGGGGAACGACCGGCTTTTTCAGATGGATGGACGGCGAGCGTTTGGGGGGGTTGCCTGCCTGCGCCTGCGGATTGGCGACTCGTTTTTCATCAGGCAAGGGGACATGGCATTCTTCCAGCCCGTCGTCAATTCTATCTCCAGAGGCGAAAGTTGCGGGAACTTTTGCAGCCTTTGTTGCGCTTGCGGCCTTCGTTGCGTCGGCAGCGTTTGCGGCGGAGGGGGCGGTCGAATGTTCCAGCAGCGCCGCTGTGGGGCAGACGTTCAGGCAGATTCCGCAGTGGTCACAGGCGGTTGTCCCATCGACAATGCCGCTGCGCAATCCCGGTGCGCCGGACAATCCAGTTGCGACGGTATGGGACATCAGTTCGTTGGCTGGGCAGAGCCGTTCACAGGATCCGCAACCGGTGCATTTTTGCTCATCCCGTTTTAGAAAAGGGTTGTCCGGCGCAAGGGGAAGGGGCGGGATGCTGACGGCTGGCGATGCCGGAAGGGACGATGGTCCCGGCGACGAATGCTCCGGCAGAGAAGCCAGTTCTCCGGCCATTTCCACATCATAAGCATTGGCGTAGCTGCGCAGCAGGCAGGTCTCTTCCTTCTCGCAGTCGGGGCATTCCACCCGGTGACCCTGGAGCATTCGCTGCAGGGCGGCGCGGCGCTCCTCGCGGACTACAGCGCTGTCATTTCTAACTGCCAGTCCGTCCCGAAGCGGCAGGGCGCAGGCTTTGAGCAACTGCCCTGTCTGTTCCTCCTCGACGACACAGAGCCCGCAGCCGCCTTCACGGTGCAGGCTGTCTTCATGACAAAGGTGAGGGATAGGGATGCCCACTTCCCGGGCCATTTCAAAGAGGGTCATTCCCAGGCGGCCTTTAAAGCGTTGCCCGTCGATGGTTACCTCAAATAGGGGTTCTGACTCCATCATCTTGGCGCCTCCCGGAGCCGTTTTTTCTAGCTTTATCCCGAGAGGACAAAAAATACCCCAACGAGGATGATGAGGACCGACAGCGCCCGCGAGAGGGTCTGCCGGGTGATCAAGCGCAGCCTGCGGGACAGGTAATACAGAAAGAGAATCAGGAAGGCGAACCAGAGGGTGGTGCCCAGCAACGCGCCCAGATAGGCGGCGATTTTCTGGTGGACCTCAGGCAGGGATGACATGAACAGGAGGATGGGGAAGTAGCCCAGGGGATTGATCAGGGAACCGATGACGCCGAGCCAGCACCCGCCTGTGTGAAAGCCAAAGGGGTTCGCTTTCAGCGTGGAAGCCAGTCCCATGACGATGAGAAAGAGACCGGAAAACTGCTTGAAGACGGCGCCGGGGTTCCATTCAAGGTTGAAGCCGAGCGACAGGGCGCTCAGGCAGAGAAAGATCAGGTTGTCAGTCACCAGGGTTGCCAGGGCCATCTTGACCGCTTCCTTGCGGGAGTAACTGAGGCCCGATTCGAGGATGTACAGGTTGGGCAGATCGGGGGAAGCGGAGATGGCGACGCCCAGGAAAAAGCCCATGATCAGCGCTTCCACGGCGACCACCTCACCTGCTAGAAGATATGGAGGCAGGGGGTCATCCATGCCCCGGCAGGAACCATGCCCAAAGATAGGCCAATTTGGAAGCGGTAGGCGTTGGTCGAAAGCCGTCGATGGAGTACAATGGGAGGGAACGACACAAGGAAGGTGACGCTACATGACAATGGAGCAGCGAGAAACGAAGGAACAGCAGAACCCCCATTCGGCCATCCCGATGCGATCAGACCAGCAGCCGGCGCCCAGCCTGCAGGAAGCCCTGCTGGCCTGGGAGGCCTTCGGCTTTTTCCGCCCCATGCTGGAGGACGAGACCATCCGTCTGGCCCGGCGGTTGTGTCAGCTCTTTTACGGCATCTCCGCCCAGGGGGCCGGGGAGGCCTCGCCGCAAAGCCTCTACTGGAACCTCTTCGAGCGGCTCGTCGGCTACGGCGAGTTGAGCCGGGCGCCGGTTGTCGGCGACGCCTGGCAGAACTACCTCCTCGATCGCATGCTTGTTATGGAGACGAGTTTTTCTAAGAAGGCCCAGTTCGGCGACGAAGGCCTGGGCGAGGCCATGCGGGAGGGGGTCGCCCTGGAACTGGCCAATCTGCAAACCCTTTTCCGCCTGTCTGCCGACTGGTGGCAGGCGCAAACCCAAGCCGCTTGCGGACGTTTCGTTCCAGCTTGGAAAGAGGTCCGTCCCCTTGCCGAAGCGACCGATTCGTTGCCTGAAAAGGCGCGGTTGGAGATGAAACAGGCGCTCGCCGCTTGCCCCGACTGGCGCGAGGCGGCGCCATCCCTTGCCCGTTACCACCGCCAATTTGGTTCCGGCGTCTTCGCCCATTTTCTCGCCTTTCGCTGGGAGGGGCGGCTGACAGGCCTCACCCGTCCCGACCCGATCCGTCTGGAGGAACTGGTCGGCTACGAGCGCCAGCGGGCCGAGGTGACCGGCAATACGGAGCGGCTGCTGGCCGGATATCGGGCCAACAACGTCCTGCTCTACGGTGATCGCGGCACCGGCAAGTCATCGACGGTGAAGGCGCTGATCCACCGTTTCGGCGACCGGGGCCTGCGCCTGGTGGAGGTCCCCAAAAGCCGCCTCGCCGATTTCCCGTTCATCGTCGACATGCTCAAGGAACGGCCGCAGAAGTTCATTCTCTTCATTGATGACCTCTCTTTCGAGGAGGGAGAGGATTCCTACAAAGAACTGAAAGCTGTCCTCGAAGGGGGCATCGCCGTCCGCCCGGACAATGTGGCCATCTATGCCACATCGAACCGCCGCCACCTCATCCGGGAGGTGACGGCCGACCGCCGGCCGGAGTTCACCGATGATGGAGAACTGCGCCCCGGCGACACCTACCAAGAGAAGATGTCTCTCGCCGACCGCTTCGGGATTACCGTCACTTTTCTCGCGCCTGGGCAAGAAGCTTATCTGGAGATCGTCGAGACGTTGGCCCGGCAGCAGGGCATCGACATGGATCCGGAAGAACTGAGACAACGGTCGCTGCGCTGGGAGATGCGTCACAACGGCCGTTCCGGCCGGACGGCGCGACAGTTCATCGACTCTCTGGCCCCGGAGAGACGGTGAGAGGCGCCCCTGGCGATGAAGACGCTCCTGGTGAACGATGCGCCCCAGTCAAAACAGTGTCACCGGCAGCCAATTCTATATGGATGCATGATCAAGGGAGGGGATGCTGTGCTGCGCTACATAACGAGTGAATTGAATCAGTTCACTCAAAGTGAAGGGACTCGGCCTGTTGCGCAGGCTCGCAATGGACACCTGCTTTCACTGGCTTCGTGATGGCCCTGTTGCTGACCGTCAGCCCCGGTTTTGTAGGGACTCCGGCATGGGCTTCCGAAACCGTTGCCAGCGTCTCGTCCGCAACACCATGGCGAGTTGTCCGCAACGCCTGCAACACAGGATAAGGCCCCCTTCTTTTCGGCAGACTAGCCGAGAGAAGGGGGTTTTTTTATGGGCGAAAAGACGATTCTTGCCTTTTTCAGCTCGCCTGAGGCGGCTGAAGCGGCCAAACGTCAACTCACGGGACAGGGCTATGAGACGGTTCAGGTGGACCGGGTCAGCCACATGCCCAACCCTGATTCGGCGGAGCGCTACTTCAGTCCCCTGACCGGTGATGAGCGGCGCAGCCTGACCTCGCTGGTGGAAGGGATCGAGCGCGACAACGACACCCGTGTGATGGCCGCCGCCATGCCGACGGCGTCAGGGATGTCCGACGGCGCCACCTTTGTCACCGGCGAGAACTATCTGGTCACCGTCGTCTGCGAAGGCGAAAAGCAAGAGGAGGCCAAGGGATTGCTGGCCTCCTACGGGGGCAATGTAGACGCCTGAAGAAGCCGCGGCCAAACTGTTTTCTACGTGAAAATGTGGATGCGCAAGGAGGCTTGCCGATATGGATCGCTGGCTGGGATGGCCTATCGATCGGATCCTGATCCTGTTCACGTCCCTGGCGTTTGCCCTCGTCGCCATCCAGGTGACCCTCTTTCACTACCGGCAGAATTTTCGCCACTATGCCATGTGGGGACCGGTCATCGGCCTGCCTGTGGCCGCCTTGATCGGCTTGGCGCTGACCATCCGCGACGCCCCCATCTGGCGCTGGCTCTTTCTCTTCGCCCTCATCGGCGAACTGGTCAGCGGTCTGGCCGGTTTCTACTACCATGCCAAAGGGATCGGTCAGCGTGTCGGCGGCTGGGGTGTGAACAACGTCATGGTGGGACCGCCGCCAGTGCTGCCGATCATGGTGTCGGCCCTGTCGCTGCTGGGGCTGCTCGCCCTGTACCTGTAAGGAGGGGGCGCCATGACGGTAAAGACGATTTATCCCGATTATGATGTGATGCGAGAGAGCCCCCATTGGGACGAGAACACGCGCGTCCTGGTGGAAAAAAGGTTGCAGCCGCCGGCCATTCCCCAGGTGTTCACGCCTCTGGAGTTTTCCATCCTGAAGGCGGTCATCGGCCGGCTTGTCGATGAGGGCGATGAAAACCTGCTCGCCCGGGTGGTAGGGCAGTTGGATCGCCACCTGGCCGAAAAACAGGGGCAGGGGTATCATCCCGTCACCCAGCCGCCGGAG
Source organism: Heliomicrobium sulfidophilum (assembly GCF_057715735.1). NCBI lineage: Bacteria > Bacillati > Bacillota > Clostridia > Eubacteriales > Heliobacteriaceae > Heliomicrobium > Heliomicrobium sulfidophilum. The sequence goes on along the minus strand of NZ_JBVTZZ010000004.1, from coordinate 808,924 downwards.
GAGCAACTGCTGCGCGGCGGTTTGGCCTGGCTGGACGCCACGGCCCTGCAGCTTTACCAGCGTTCTTTTCTGCAACTCTCGTCCTGGGAGATGGATGATGTCCTTGGCAAGGCCCAGCGGGGGGAAGTAACCTGGACGGGCCTGGCTTCGAAAGATTTCTTTAAAAAAATGCTCCGCACAGCCATCGACTTTTTCTACTCCCAGCCGGAGATCTGGTCCGAGATCGGTTACGGCGGTCCGGCTTACCCGCGCGGTTACTACCGGATTGAATACGGCTTGAAAGACCCCTGGGAACCGCGGCTCGTTCCGGAGCGGGTGGAGGAGCGGGCCAAGGATGGCTTCGGGCCGGGACCGGTGCGGAGGGTTGACCGATGAACCATGAAACAGGCCTGGCCTGGAAGTGGCTTGATGAAGAGGTGGACGCCGTCATCGTCGGGGCTGGGGCGACAGGCGCTGTTGTGGCCCGTGAGTTGGGCCAGGCGGGCTTGCGTGTCGTGCTGATCGAAGCGGGACCCTACTGGGAAGTGAGCCGCGACTTCGTCAGCGACGAATTGCACATGCGGCGGACTGCCTGGCGCTACAAGCGGCTGACCGCCGGGACGAACCCGCCTGAACTGGGCCACAACACCTCCGGCTCGGGCGTCGGCGGCGGCACGCTCCACTTCACCGCCGTCGTGCCCCGTTTCTTCCCCTCTGATTTTCGCACCCGCTCCACCGACGGGGTGGGGGAGGACTGGCCCATCGCCTATGAGGATGTGGCGCCTTATTACAGCAAGATGGAGGCTGAGATCCCCGTCTCCGGCCCGAAGCACTACCCTTGGGGCGCCTTTCAGGGCCCCTATCCCTACCCGGAGCGGGAGCCCATCGCAGGAACCCATCAGGTCCTGCGCATCGGCTGCGAAAAACTGGGCATCCGCAGTTCCGTAGCGCCCCTGGCCATCCTGTCAGCTCCCTACCGGGGCCGTCCGCCCTGCATCAACCGGGGCTTCTGCGCCCAGGGCTGCCTGCCCAACTCCAAGTTCTCCACCCTGATCCACCATATCCCCCAGGCCCTTGACGCCGGCGTGGAACTGCGCCATGGCTGCATGGTCAGCCGGGTGATCTGCCGGTCCGATGACCGGGTGGAAGGGGTCGCCTTCCTTTTCAACGGCCAGGAGTACCGCCAGCGCGCGCGGGCCGTCATCCTCTGCGCTTCGGCCATCGAGACGCCCAGACTCTTGTTGATGTCGACCGATGCCCGCCACCCTCAGGGCCTTGCCAACAGCAGCGGCATGGTGGGCAAGTGCTTCATGCTCCACTCTGGCCACGAGATCATGGCGCGATTTTCCGAGGAGATCCTTCCTTACAAAGGAACGCCCATCCTGGCGTTGACCCAGGAATTCTACGAAACCCCTGCCGACGGCTCACGGGCGCGCGGCTTTTCCATCCTGGCCCACGGCTCCCGACCGCTGGCCTTCATGAACATCGTCGCCAAGGCAGCCGAGTTGTGGGGGAAAAACCTGCGCGAGGTGAGCCGCGACTACAACTATTTCGCCCGCTTGTCCATTGTCGGCGAGACCCTGCCTAGCGAAGGCAACCGGATCACCCTGTCCGACCAGAAGGACGAGGTCGGTCTTCCAGCGCCGCAGGTGACTTTCACCTATGGCGACAATGACCACAAGGTGATCGCCGCCGGTGTAGAGATGTGCAAGGGCATCCTCGAATCCGCCGGGGGCAAGGTGGAGTTTGTGGCGCCCGATACATCTCATATGCTGGGCGGCTGCCGAATGGGCGACGATCCCGGACGTTCTGTCGTGGATAAATGGGGACGCGCTCACGACCACCCCAACCTGTTCATCGCCGACACATCCCTCTTTGTCACCTCCGGTGCCTCTAACCCAACCCTTACGGCCATGTGTCTGGCCTGGCGGACGGCGGACGCGATCAAGGAGGCCTTCCGGCGGGGGGAACTGTAGGCGGAGCGAACTGTAAAAGAGCAGATTGAAAATAACGCAGAGGCCTCGTCTTTCTATGAACAAAAGGACGGGGCTTCTACGTTTATCGGGTCGGTAGGTTCGGCGAAACTATCGCTCAAAAAGGTTTTCGACGAGGTGTAAAAGGGTGGATGAATGGCCGGCAAACTTTTTCAGGGGATTGTTCGTGGCGGTGTTGATCAGTGTGCCGCTTTGGAGCCTGATTATTGGCGTTTTTTGGCTGATATGGCGCTAAGATGTAAGGTTAACGAAGAAGGTTAACGAAGGCTGTCGTTTCGAAGGCGGCCTCTTGTCATCTCTGGCCTCCGCGGCAGGCGCTCAGTTGGGCGTCTGTTTTTTATTTCACGGACCAATCAGGTGTGACTGGAATATCATGGAACCGAATAGAAAGGAGTGATCTCGGTTGATCGTCTATTATGTTCGACCAGGCGACACCATGACCGCCATCGCCCAGAGGTATGGCGTGACATTGGAGCAGTTGCTGGCGGCTAACGGGCTGCCTAACCCCGATGTCTTGCAGGTTGGGCAGGCGATCATGGTCCCCTTGCCGGTATCGCCGGGCGGGCTTTGTCCAAGGCTGTCCCTCGGTTCCCGGGGCGCGTCGGTGAGACGGCTCCAGCAGTTGCTGACCAGGGCCGGTTTCAATCCGGGACCTGTCGACGGGATCTTCGGTACGGCGACAAGAAACGCTGTTATCGGCTTGCAACGTCGCCAGAATCTGGCTCTCTCCGGCGTGGTCGAAAGGGCGGAATGGCAAGCCCTCGGTGTCAACTGCGCCCGTCCACCCATTCCGCCTTTTCCAAGGCAGCCGGGACAGCGACCACCAGTGACCCCGCCGCGCCGCCCGGCGCCGCCTGCCCCGCCCGCGCCTCGACCGACACCGCCGACGCCGCGGCCTACGCCTCCCACACCGCCTGCGCCCACTCCTCCGGCGGGGCCAACCTGTCCCGACCTGGCCCGGGGGAGCACAGGGGAGGCCGTCAGGCGCCTGCAAAGGCTGCTTGATGCGGCCGAGTACCTCGTCACTGTGACCGGCGTCTATGATCAGGCGACGGAAAATGCCGTGAGAACGTTCCAGGCCGAGGTCGGGATCAACCCAACGGGGCGGGCCAATCTGGAGACCTGGTTGTCCCTGGGGGAATCCTGCGGCGATCTGCCCCGGCCCCCACGCCACCGCATCACCCGTGTGATCAACAACATCCGTTACACCCTGTACACGAACAAGGCCGTTTACCGGCCGGGAGAGCCCGTTCTGATCACCTTCATCAAAACCAATGTAGGCACACAGCCACTCACCCTCGATTACCCTTCTTCCCAGCGTTACGATCTGTCCATCGATTTGGGATTGAGCGGCATCGAGGTCTGGCGCTGGTCCCGCGGCCGGTCCTTCAATCCCATCGCAGAAACCATCGTCCTGCAGCCGACTGAGTATCAGGCATTCCAGGAGACGTGGAATCAGTCTAGCAATACGGGGCAGGATGTCCGTTATCCCGGACGGTATACACTGGCAGCGACCAATCTGGGCACACGGCAGGGCGTTAGCGTGGAGATCGAGCTGCAACCGGCCGTCAGCGCATCCGAGGAAGATGCGTAGCGCCACCAATGGAAAAGCCAAAGAAAAACGAAGTTAGGGGGCCGATCCGGCATCCGGATGGGTTCCCCTAACTTCTTCTGGCAAAGTGACCCTAATTTTAACAAATTCGATCATGAAAATTACTATGTATCTTAATCTTCCATCATCCTTATTTAACATTTAAATGATAAGTTAGAAGCTGAAAACCGATGAGGAGGTCAAAAAATGAACAAGGCGACAAAAAATCTGATCGCCGCCATGATGGGGACGACGATGCTGCTCACGTCCCTGACGCCCGCTCTTGCCGCCGACATGAAGGCTAACAAAGGCAAAGCGAAAAACGTCATCTTCATGCTGAGCGATGGCAACTCGATTGGCGGCACGACGCTGACTCGCTGGTACAATATCGCCAAGTCTAAGAATCCCAATGCCCGTCTGACCCTCGATGATCCCGCTTTTGATTTGGCCTTGCAGCGAACCTACGGTTCTAACTCGATCATCACCGACTCCGCGCCGGCCGGCACCGCCTTTTCAACGGGCTTCAAGAGCGACAGCGGCTACATATCGGTCCTCCCCGACCAGATCAACATCCCTGGCGCCAAAGAATACAGCGGCAACGAACCCTTCAAACCGGTTGCCACTGTGCTGGAAGGGGCCAAGCTGATGGGGAAGGCCACCGGCATCGTCTCTACGTCCCAGATCCAGCACGCCTCCCCGGCTGCGACATCCTCCCATTGGTATAAGCGATCCAACTATGAAGAGATCGCCGAACAACAGGTCTATCAGGACATGGACGTTGTCCTCGGCGCCGGCGCCAAGTACCTCGGCCCGAACCGTGCTGACGGACAGGATCTGATCAAGATCATCAAGGAACGCGGTTACGATTATGTCACCGACACTGAAAAGATGAAGAACTCCACTGCTGACAAGATCTGGGGCATGTTCGCCGATGTCTCCCTGGACCGCGATATCGATCGCAACCCGGCCAAACAACCGAGCCTGGCTGAGATGACCCAAAAAGCCATCGACACGCTCAGAGAAGACAAAGATGGCTTCTTCCTCTTCGTCGAAGGCAGTGAAGTGGACTGGTCTGCCCACGCCAATGACCCTGTTGGCCTCATCAGCGACATCAACGCCTTTGACCGCGCCGTCAAAGTGGCCCTTGACTTCGCGAAAAAGGACAAGAACACCCTGCTGATTGTGACCACCGACCATGGCAACGGCGGCATCACCATCGGCAACGGCCTCTCCGACGATTCATACGACAAAATGCCCCTTGATACGGTGATGACGCCGCTGCTCAAGGTGAGCCGCACCTCCGATTATATCGTCCGCGAGCTGCCGAAAGACGCTACAGATGAACAAATCAAGGAAGTCATCGCCAAGTACTACAGCATCACCGACGTGACCGACGAGGAACTCGCAGAGGTGAAAAAATGGCTGGTCAAAGACGGCGACCGCGACTATGGCATCGGCAGGATCCTGAGCAAGCGGGCACGCATCGGCTGGACGACCCACGGCCATACCGGTGAAGATGTCATGGTTTACAGCTACGGACCTAACAGCATGTCCGGACTGGTGGACAACACTGACGCAGCCAGAGTGATGGCAAAAGCGATAGGCTTCGATTTGGGCGAACTGAACAAGAAGCTGATGGTCAACGCCAAAGAAGCCTTCACCAAACTGGGCGCCAAGTGTGAAATCGACGCCACCGACGCCAAAAACCCCGTCGTCGTCGTAGAAAAAGACGGCGTAAAAGCCAAATTGCCCATCAGCACCGATATCATCACCATCAACGACAAGACATCGACGATGACCGGCCTGACCGTCCGCGGCAAGGAAGACAGCCCCGTCTATGTGCCCCAGGAAGCGGTGGATCTCTTTGCTGCTGCCCTGAAAGGGGTCAAGAAATAGATTTGTTATCAACAGCGGACATGTATCGGCGCATTGATCATGTCACCGATCGACCGCTTCGTGGAACAAGAAAAGACCCGCGCGGGATGCGCGGGTCTTTTTCGCTGCCTTTGTCAATTGGCTAGTTTTTCTTCTTCTTCATCGCGAAAAACCTCCTTGCCGAACTTTTCCATTGTTTTTACCCGGTGAAATCGCCATAATGAAGTTCCTTTAGGAGAACACTAAGCGGAAAAGCGGTCGAACATTTAGTCATATTCATTGTATCAGATTTGACAGGAATGCTTCCCCTCGGTTATGCTGAACGATGGTAGACAATCAGCCAGGAGGGAAAAGGTTGCGACGCGTCAAACTAGCCATTCTACATATGCTGCCCCAAACCTGGCTGTCCCGCCAAAGCGGGAAGTGGGCTGCTTCCCGCTGGAGCCGGAGGGCCATCCCTTGGTTTATCCGCCGCTATGGCGTGAACCTGGAGGAAGCGGAAAAATCCTGGCAGGAGTATCGCTCACTGGCCGATTTCTTCTGCCGCCGCCTGAAGCCAGGCATGCGCCCCGTCTGTCCCGATGAGCGGACCATCGTGAGCCCTGTCGATGGTCAGGTGTCCCAGATGGGGACCGTATCGGCCGGTCGCCTGATCCAAGCCAAAGGGATCAACTACTCGCTGGAACAACTCCTGGGCGACGCTGAACAAGCCCGGCGATTCACCGGGGGAGAGTTTATCACCATCTACCTGAGCCCCCGTGACTACCACCGCATCCATGCCCCCCTTTCCGGAAGGGTGACCGGGTACGTCTACTGGCCCGGGCGCCTCTATCCCGTCAACGACCTAGGCGTGCGGGGAGTGCCCAATCTCTTCGCCCGCAACGAGCGCCTGATCACCTACATGAACAGCGATGTGGGACAAGTCGCGGTGATCAAGGTGGGCGCCATGATGGTCGGCAGCATCCGCGTTGATTACGCCGAAATCAACCGCCGCAAACGGGCGAAGCTCGTTTCCCTGACCGAGGGTCCCTGCCTGGAAAAAGGGGACGAGTTGGGCTACTTTGAGTTCGGTTCCACGGTAATCCTCCTCTATGAACCAGGGGCCATCCGCTGGAAGCCTGGCATTGAGACCGGCGTCCGTCTGAAGATGGGCGAGGAGCTTGCGGAAAAAATTATTTAAGAAAAAAGACCGGCAAATTTGGCCGGTCTTTTTTTAATTGTATGGCATTATCGGTGAATAAATACTCATAATCTAGGATTAAAGCGGCGCAATCTTAATCTATTGGCCCAAATGGGCCATTTTATTTGTATTCATGCAAGATTCGAAAAAAGGAGGGCTCTCCATTGTTGTGTCGAATTAGCTGTTCTGGGCAAAACCTTCCAACGGCAGCGACAGGAAGCGTTTTTTTCAGCGCCGCATCGACACCATCGTTAAGACGTTTCCCCGGTTTCATTTGACAGTAACCGGTTTTCCCTGGCCCTTACCGGGTGGGAAGGCCGCTCCATAGACCGGGGGTTTGCCACACTAATGGAGGTGTCATACCATGCATCCTTTCCGCCAACCCCTTGAGATTGCCCGCCTGATCGACAACCCAACGGCGGCGCAACTGCGGGAAATGGCTCGGGGCGAGGAACACACGACTGAATTCGGCAGTCCCTGTTACGTCTCAGAAGTGCGCAACCGCAGCGCCAAGAAAACCTACCTCGTGGAAGATGGCATCACCCTGGGCGTTGACCAGCAGGGGATCTCCTTGGAAAAAGCAACCGCCCTGGCCGCCGAAGTGCACCGCTACCTGACCGATAAGAGCGTCATCCGCCTCGACCGGCAGATGGGAGTTGACGCCGACCATACCTACCACTGCCGCCTTTACATCACCGAGCCCTATGCGCGCATCCCCGCCATGTGGATCCATTCCCTGTTCGCCCCCGTGGACAAGGACAAAGAGCCTGACCTGATCAGCATCTATGTCCCCGAGTGGCCTGAGCGAGTCATCTTCTGCCATCCTCTGGCTGGCGTTACATATATCCTGGGCACCGACTACTTCGGCGAGTGCAAAAAATCCTTCCTGCGCATGGCCATGTTCCGGACGAAGCAACAGGGCGGCTTGGGCCTCCATGCAGGCTCCAAGGTGCTTCGCGTCCGCGATGCCGCCGGTGAACTAAAGGATGTGGGCTTCATTCTTTTCGGTCTCAGCGGCACCGGAAAGACGACCCTCACCATTCACGACCACGGCCTCACTGGCGACGAGCGGGTGATCATCCGCCAGGACGACATCGTGCTCATGGATCCCAACGGTTTCTGCGCCGGCACGGAAGACGGTTTCTACATCAAGACCGACGGCCTCGACAAGCCCCAGAAGGTGCTTTACAATGCTGCCGTGTCCCCTAATGCCCTCTTTGAGAACATCAAGGTCTTCGAGGGCGGCGTCATCGACTTCTTCAACCAGGAGCTGACTTCCAACGGCCGCGGCATCGTCCTGCGCAAGGAAGTGGCCGGCTCGGACGACTCCATCGACCTGCAAAAAGCCCACAAGATCATCTTCATCACCCGCCGTAACGACATCGTACCGCCCCTAGCCCGCTTGAACCCTGTCCAGGGCGCCGCTTACTTCATGCTTGGCGAATCCATCGAGACCTCTGCCGGTGACCCGACGAAGGCCGGCCAGTCCAAGCGCGAGGTGGGGACTAACCCCTTCATCGTCGGTCCCGAAGAGGAAGAGGGACACCGCCTGCTAGAGATCCTGCGCAACAACCCCGATATGGAGTGCTATCTGTTGAATACAGGATCCGTCGGCGCCCACGAGGGGGACGCCGGGATCAAGCTCTCCATCAAGGTCTCTACCACGTTGATGAAAGAGATTGCTCACGGACGCATCGAGTGGACCGTCGACCCCGACTGGGGCTACGAGGTGCCCGTCTCTGTACCCGGCCTCGACATCGAGGAACTGATGCCCCGCCGCTTCTACAGCGAAGAGGAGTACCAGGCCCGTGTCGAAAAACTTCGTAACGAACGGCGCAAGTGGCTGGCCCGCTTCCCTGGCTTGTCGGGGGAGATCCGGGAGGCTGTGGAGAAGGCGTTTCAAAAGCGTCCTTCTTGATTACCCGCGCTTATTCGGCCCCAGCCCATCGTTGCTCCCTGTAAGCTCCTTCGTATACTCCTTGAGCAACTTCCGAATCCCCCGCCCCTCGATCCGGCTCACATAGCTGCGAGAAATGTTCAACAGGTCAGCCACGGTCTGCTGCGTCTTCGGAGTGCCGTCGGTCAGACCGTAACGGAGCGTCAGGATCTCGCGCTCTTTTTTGTTCAGGCGCCGCTTGACCTTTTCCTGAAGATCCTCGATTTCAAAAGACCGCTCGACCATTTCGGCCACCGTGTCGCTATCGGTGCCGAGGATGTCGCTGTAGGTCATCATGTTCCCGTCCTTGTCTACCCCCACCGACTCCTCGAAGGAGACGACCCGGGAATCGCGCTTTTTGTCTCGGAAATGCATGAGGATCTCATTCTCGATGCATCGGGAGGCGTAGGTGCTCAGGCGCACCTTCTTTTCGGCCTTAAAGGTGTTGATCGCCTTGATCAGACCGATCGTTCCGATGCTGATCAACTCTTCGATTTCTTCGTCATTCGAGTAGTACTTCTTGCAGATATGCGCCACCAGGCGCAGGTTGTGGGTAATCAGTTTCTCTCGGGCTGCTGCGTCGCCGCTGGCCGTGCGGGCGATGCATTCCGCTTCCTCCTCGACCGAGAGGGGCTTGGGAAATGAGTTGCTGTTCAGACCGCCGAAAAAAAAGGCAAAACCTTTAAGCAGTAAGACCAGAAAGGCGGCAACACATGCCGTTACCAATCGATCACCCCCATACTTAATTCCACTTTATGGAAATAAAAGGGGGTATGTGCGAGTCCAGCCTCGAACAAAAGACCCTCCCGATCGGGAGGGTCTTACAGCTATTTGGTGAAGATGTGTTTGCCGATGCGTTTGATCTGGGGGCGACTCCAGATCCATTTGCTTGTCGCAGTGGCCGGATTGAAGTAATAGAGAGCGCCGCTGCTAGGATCCCAACCGGCAAGGGCGTCGCGGGCGGCTTTGAGACTGGTCTGGTTGATATTCATCCAAATCTGCCCGTCATCGACAGCCGTGAAGGCACCCGGTTGGAAGATGACGCCTGATACAGTGTTCGGAAAGACCGGGCTACGCAAACGGTTGAGGATGACACCACCGACAGCCACCTGGCCCACATAGGGCTCGCCACGGGCCTCGCCGGTGATGCATCGCGCCATCATCCAGACATCATAGGAGCGGGGCCAACCCCGTCCGATCGCCTGAGCTTCGGCCATCTCGATCTCCGGCCCGAACTGTTCCAGGAACTGCCCGTAAGTCATGGGGAGCGAAGGTTCGCTGTCTGGCCAGGGGAACAGGAGCATCGCCATGATCAGCAGGAAGAGTCCCGCTTTGCCCCCGATTCGAAGCGTTTGCATCTAAGACCCCCTTTTCATTCACATCGATAGGGCAATCCATTTTCGGGGATAGTATGGGCGATAGGGTGACAGTCCATGCAAATACGACCCATCCGGGAGCGGCCGATTTTTCTTACAGAGGAAAGAAGGTTTTTTCCCTGTAGCATGGAATTGCAAGGATGAGAACTCTAAGCGCTGCCAAAGGCATCATTCCAACATGAACGAAACGACGAGACAATCAGGTGATATTTTGAACGCATCCCGACAGTCAACCCCAATCAACGTCCACCTAATCACAGCGGTAACAGTGTCAGCGTTCCTTTTTCTGTTGTTCTTTTCTGCCCCTGCTGCCGTTGCGGTAGAGGCGACCGGTGCGAGGAATGCCATCCAGGATGAATCTGTTGCTGCCGCTAAGACCGTCCTCGTCGTTTACCCCACACCGCGGCTCTTGCGGGGCACTTTGCCCTGGCAGGAGCAGAACTGGCCTGTCATGATGCAAAACCTTCTCGGTCATTTTGACGTGGAGGTGACTTTGCGCGCAAGCGGTGACTACCGGCAAGGAGATCTTGCCCGTTATGATGCCTTCATCTACATGGGAACCTACCCAGAAAAAGTGCCCCGCGCTCTCCTGCGTGATGTGACCCGTTTTCATGGTGCAGTCATGTGGCTGGGACGCAACATCGAACAGTTGGAGGTGTCCGGCGGTCCTCGCTGGCAGACTCGCCTTTCCGAAGGCCAGCCGATCACCTATATTTACAAAGATTCGTCTCTGCCGTCGAATCGGCTGCAACAATTGAACATGGTGAGCGAGTATCCCTCCGACAGCCAGGTCTGGGCTTGGGCCGACACCCTGAAGGGGCGCTTTCCATTCGGCTTGCGCTGCCAGCGCTTTTGGTATATTGCCGATACCGACCTTGACAGCCGGGCTTATCTGCTGGTGGCCGATCAGTTGTATGATTTTCTGGGCCACCCCCCGGAAGGGAAGCGATGGGCCACCTTGCGCATTGAAGACGTGCACCCGCTCCGTTCGCCGGAGATGTTGCGCCAATTTGCCGATGTGTTGAAACGCCGCAACATTCCCTTTATGGTCACTGTCGTTCCCATCTATTTCAATCCGAAGACGGGAGAGCAGGTGGGCCTGGCGGAACGTCCCGACGTGGTGGAAGCGCTCCGCTACATGGAGGCCTCTGGCGGCACGATCCTAGTCCACGGCTTGACCCACCAGGTCGGGGATACCGAGACCGGCTGGGGCTTTGAATTTTGGGACGACAGCAGAGAGAGGCCGATCTTCTCCCGGACCTTTCCCGATTGGGCGGAGCGCCGCTGGGACCGTGCGATCAGCGATCTGCGCAACCTTGGGTTGCATCCCCTAGGCATCACGGCGCCTCATTACGCCATGAACCGCGACACCTATATCCACTTGCGCGACCAGGTCAGTCTTCTCGTGGGCTCTCCCCAGATCTCCGGTCATTCGAGGTTGACCCAAAAGGTCCCTTACCTACTGAAGAAGGATCAGTATGGCTACCAGGTCATCCCAGAGAACATTGGTTTTTTCGACTTCCGGTTGGATGATCCGGTGGCGCCGATGCTGCAAGGGGCTGATGAAGTGGCCCTGGTGCGGGATTGTGCAGCCGGCGCCTTTTTCCACTCCTTCCTCGACAGCGGGCGGCTGATTCAGTTTGTCGAAGGGATGCAGCAACGGGGCTTTCAGTTCCTCGATGCCCGCAGCCTGCCTGTCAGGGAGGTAACCGTCTCGCCGGCTCGAACGTCAGGCGCCCTCGCCGAGGACGCAGCGGTACTATGGGATCCCATCGTCAAGGGCGACGCCTTAGAAGATTCTCCCTTTTCCCTGCTTGACTTGACAGGGGACGTGAAGGCGACGGCCCTCACTTTAGCCGGAGTTGTCCTGGCGGGGTTGGCCATCGTAGGGGTCATGGAAAGAATGAAGAAGGAGTAAGGGAGATAGGGAAGATGAGTTTTGATCTGGAAAAAGCGGCAGAGTCTCTCCTGTTGACCCCGGAAGAGTTTCGGGAGGCATTGGATGTTTTTTTTGAAGAGGCCGAGAACACCCTGGCCGGCATTGAGGAAGCGCTGCCCAAGAGTGATTTGAAGGCGCTAAAAGCGCTGTTTCATGATATCAAGGGCGCTGCCTTCAATTTCCGTCTCGACGATGTGGGAGAAATGGCAAAAACCTTGGAAGCCTGCGCTGTATCCGGCGATTTCGAGCGAATCTGTCGCGAATGGACCGCTCTTCGTGATGAACTGTCCCGGATCAAAAGCAGGCTGGAACAACAATAGAAGAAAAAGCCTTTTGGCCTATGAGGCGCAACCATCGGGGCCATATTTCGGAACCCATGAAAAAATCACATCAATATGCTACGATAGACGCAATAGAGCCGTCGGTCTGATCTGTGGTCCCGAAAGGCGGGTTCTTGCATGATTCCATTTTTCACGCGCCAAATGGATTATATGCATTTTGTTTACGGTCTCAGCTTGATCTTGTTGGTATCGGTAGCAGGGATTTTGCGTCGAGCCGATAAGGGGAGCTTTTCTTGGCCCTATTTGGGGTTGTATGGTTTTTCTCTTGGTGTGGCCGCTTGGCTGGATCTGATCGCGTGGGACTTTGGCGACGGAAAGGTTCTTGCCATTGTACGGTCGTTATTGCACATGACGGCCTTTTTCTCGCTTGTCTTTTTTGCGAGAAGCGGCCTGTCCAGGTTAAAGGGGGCCGTCGAGATCCTGGTATTGGCCCTATTGTCGGCTGCTTTCGCAGTAGTCGGCATTACATTCGGTCTGGCCGGCATCGACGCGATGGCCCGTTACGGTTTCGGTTTATTTGCATGGGCGACTGCCGCATGGGTCTTGAAGCGGTCCCGGCGAAGTGAACGGCAAATCGCTGCAACCCAGTCCGGGGTTGTCGTCGGCTTAGCCCTGCAAGCCCTTTTAGCCGCTGCAGCGTTGGTAACATTTTTTTCCGGAAATGAAGGGGATCTGCTAGCGCCGATCTCGATCGCCGGTGTGCCCGTAGCGGCCTTGCAAACGCTGCCGGCTATGGGAACGGTCATCTTCCTCTGGCGTTATGCCTGGTTGATTGATGAGCGACAGCGCCGCAATTTGCCGATGGCTGCCAAAGACGTCTGGTGGCGTCCTCTGGGGGCCTTCTTCCTGTTGCTTCTGATCGGATGGGGCGCTACGGAATTGATCGGCGGCGCTGGTGAAAACCATGCCCAACAGAGTCTATTAACGCGGGCGAAAACATCGGCAGCAGCCATCGACGGTGAAATCGTCACCCGTCTCTCGGCCACAGGCGCAGATTTGGACAACCCCGACTACCTTCGTCTGCGGGAGCGGCTCACGGCCATGCGGGCGGCGAACGAGGACGTCCGTTTTGTCTATCTTTTGGGGCAGAGCAAAGAAGGCATTTTTTTCTATCTCGATTCTGAACCGGAAGATTCCGAGGACTACTCGTCGCCCGGGCAGAGCTATGACGAAGCGTCACCGGAACTGCAAGCCATCTTTGCCACCGGCGAGGCCTTCGTTGAAGGGCCGATTTCCGATGCCTGGGGCACCTGGGTATCCGGTCACGCCGTCGTCCGCGAGCCGGCAACGGATCGGGTAGTGGCCGTCTACGGCATGGACGTCAGCGACCGCGAGTGGCGGCTGACTATCGCCGGCTATCGCATGGTGGCGATCATCACCACCCTGGCCTTGTTCTGGGTCGTCCATATCTTTTTCAAGGCATTGTGGTCGGCCCGCCGGTCAGCGGAAAAGCTGCGGGAACAGGGGATACTCGTGCAAGGGGTCGCCGAAGGTTCCCAGCGGCTCTTGACAGTCAGCGAGTACCACCAGGCCATCGAGGCGGCCCTTGCCAGCCTGGGACAGGCGGCCGGAGTGGATCGCATCTACATCTTTGAACACCACCGTCATCCATGGCGTGGGGACTGGGCGATCAGCCAACGTTTCGAGTGGACAAGCGGGTCAGTATCGCCCCAGATCGACAATCCGGCGATGCAAAATTTTTCCTATGAAGAGCATGGCCTGCAAGGCTGGCATGCCGCCTTTTGCGCAGAACAGCCGGTGAGCGGAACAAGCCGGACCTTTTCTGAGGCCGAAGAAGAAGTCCTCGCCCGACAGGGCATTCAGTCTTTTTTGGCTGTGCCCATCTTCGCCGGCGGAAGCTGCTGGGGCTTCATTGGTTTTGACGACTGCAGCCGTGAGCGCCTCTGGACGGACTATGACAAGACAATTTTGACGGCTATGGCCGCGGGGATCGGCGGGTTCATCGAGCGCAAGCGGGCAGAAGATGAACTGGCGCGAACGCGCGACCAGGCCCTGGAGGCGTCACGGCTTAAATCGGAATTTGTCGCCAACATGAGCCATGAAATCCGCACCCCCATGAACGCCATCCTCGGGATGAACGAAGTTTTGTTGGAAACGAACCTCGATGCGCAGCAGCGGGATTATGCTGTCATCGTTCGCGAATCTGCCGAGGGGTTGCTCCGGATCATCAACGATATCCTCGACTTCTCCAAGATGGAAGCCGGGAAGCTGACCCTCGATGAAACGGATTTTCATCTCGCCGGCATGGTGGAAAGCATCGCCGACATCCTGGCCGTCGGCGCGTGCAAAAAGGGTCTGGCCTTAAGCACTTTCATCGATCCCCACATCCCTCCTGTCTTATGGGGAGATGAGGGGCGGTTGCGCCAGGTCCTGCTCAACCTGGGCGGCAATGCGGTCAAGTTTACCGAAAGGGGCGGCGTGACGATCCTGATCAGGCCGGACGATTCTCCTGATGTGGAACGGATAGATTCTGGAGAAAGCATCGACGGAAGAAAGAGAGAGGGCGAGCCTTCGCCAGGGAGAAATCCTTTACGCCTGCGTTTTGAAGTGATTGACACCGGCATCGGTCTATCGCCGGTGGCCAGGCAGCGTCTTTTTCAGCCCTTCACCCAGGCCGACGGGTCGACAACGCGCAAGTATGGCGGCACAGGGCTCGGTCTCTCCATCTCCCGTCGCATCGTCGATCTGATGGGGGGCGAGATCGGGGTGGAGAGCGAGTTTGGGCACGGGTCCACCTTTTGGTTTTCTGTCCCTTTCACGGTGAAGGGAGAACCGGCAAAGTTTCCGGCCGGCATCGCTGAAAAAAGGTTGCTCATCCTCGCTGACGGCGGAATCAGCGCCACCTTGTCCCGCTATGGCGAAGCCTGGGGTCTCCGATGTCGACATGCCGGCAATGAGGACGAGGCGGCACGCCTGATGGATGAGGCCGTTGAGGATGAGTCGCCTTTCGAGTTCATCATCATCGACGATTCACTGCCCAACAGTAAACTGACGGAATTGGCCTCTCGCAACAGGGAAGGGAAATTCATCCTGCTCATCGCCATCGACGGTAGAGAGTGGGGCGAGGCCGCCTTGCGGGCCGGCTTCTCCGCCTATCTGATCAAGCCAGTGAAATCGGCCCAGTTGGCTGCCTGCCTGGCCCGTCTCGCCGCTGAGGAAGGGCGGCAACCCGCCTCAGAAGTGCCGGAAGGGTCGCAAGTCGAGCCAATGCCAGCAAAGGACGGCGCTTTGATGCCGAAGGCGGACAAGGCGCCAAGGGACAGCGCCGCCGGTGCTTTGCCATCGGTTGGTGAAAAGGGTGAAATCCTCGTCGTCGAGGACAACCGGTCCAATCAAAAACTGGCTCTTTTGCTGTTAAAGCGCCTCGGCTATCAGGGACATTGTGTATCCACCGGCCGTGAGGCTGTCCAGGCCGTTATGCGCCAATCCTATTCGCTGGTGTTGATGGATTGCCAGATGCCCGATATGGACGGATACGAGGCGACCCGGGCCATCCGTCGCTGGGAGGCCGGCAGCGGGCGCCATCTGCCGATCATCGCCATCACAGCCAACGCCATGCAGGGGGACCGGGAGCGCTGTCTTGAAGCAGGCATGGACGACTATACGTCGAAGCCGATCCGTCCTGACAAACTGCAGGAGATCCTGACACAATGGATGCCCCCTCGGAATGAGGTGTATAGGGGAAAAATAGATTCCATTCAATAACATATCTCCTTAACGACTGCTTTACCGCCATAGGGGGCAGTCTTTTTTTTTCTTAATCGACAAAAGGTGATTTCCTTAAGTCGATAAGGTTGCTGTAGGCAGAACCCTTGTAGTGTTTTTTTCTTTTAAGTATTTTCTGGTGGAAACGAGAAAATATTTAGTTTCACTTAAATTGACAGTCCTTCGCGCCATCGACTACAATGAGTCTACGAGGCAGGACTAAAAATTCTGAATTGTCTAGGAAAAGTTTACAAAGCAAGAAATTGCTTTAGCAGTAATTTATGAGGTGATGCAATGTCATCGGCCGTCGAACAGTCGCCCCTCGAGATCCATCTTGCCTGGTGCAAGGCCTGTGGGATCTGTTACAGCCTTTGTCCCAGCAAGGTGCTGGGCGCTGATGAACTGGGCAAAGTCACCGTCCTTCAGCCGAAAAAATGCACCAAGTGCAAGATCTGCGAAAACCATTGTCCCGATTTCGTTATTTCCGTCGTAGGGGGGAAGAGAAGTTGACCATCATGCCCAACAAGGCCCGCTTGATGCAAGGCAACCAAGCCTGCGCCGAAGGCGCCATCTACGCCGGCCTCCGATTCTACGCTGGTTATCCCATCACCCCGTCGACTGAAATCGCGGAGATTTTGGCGGAACGGCTGCCCCAGGTGGGAGGTCGTTTCATCCAGATGGAAGATGAGATCGCAAGCATGGCCGCTATCATCGGCGGGGCACTGACCGGTGTGAAGTCCATGACGGCCACCTCCGGCCCCGGTTTTTCCCTCAAGCAGGAAAACCTGGGCTACGGCATCCTCGCCGAGGTCCCTTGCGTCGTCGTCGATGTGCAGCGACTCGGTCCTTCCACCGGCGGACCGACGGCGCCCTCCCAGGGCGACGTGATGCAAGCCCGCTGGGGAACCCACGGCGACCACCCTGTCATCGCCCTCTGCCCCAATTCGGTGCAGGAGTGTTTTGACCTCACCGTGACGGCCTTTAACCTGTCCGAACGGTTTCGCATCCCCGTCCTGTTCATGCTCGATGAGGTCATCGGTCACATGCGAGAGCGGATGGTCATTCCGGACCCCGGCGAATTAGAGGTGTTGGATCGGAAAAAGACCGACCTTCCGCCCGGGCAGTATGTTGCCTATGCCCCTGTTGATGATACACTGGTGCCCCCCATGGCCAACTTCGGGGAAGGATACCGGTTCCATGTGACCGGCTTACTCCACGACGAGACGGGGTTCCCCTCCAACAGTTCTTCCGTCGTCGGCGCCCACCTGGAGCGGTTGCACCGCAAGGTGGACCGCGGTCTCGACGAAATCGTTATGGTGGAAGAGACCGACACAGAAGACGCGGATATCGTCATCATTGCTTACGGCTGTGTGTCCCGTTCAGCGGCTCGCGTCGTGCGGGAAGCGCGCGCCCAAGGGTTGCAGGTTGGCCTCCTGCGCCTGATCACTCTCTGGCCTTTCCCGGTGGATGCTGTCCGGCGTGTCGCTGAAGGCGCCCGGGCCATCATCGTAGCGGAAATGAACCTCGGCCAGGTGCTGGATGTGGTCAAAAGCGCCGTGGAAGGGCAGGTACCCGTCTATGGCGTTTGCCGGGCTGACGGAGAAATGATCGCTCCCGACACTATCCGGGAGAAGGTTGAGGAGGTACTATAAGTGTTTGCCGAAATCGAACAGTATTTCCGCACCAACCGGCTCCCTCATATCTGGTGTCCCGGCTGCTCTAACGGCATCATTGTCAAATCGATCGTGGAGGCCATCCAAAAGGCCGACCTCGACCAGGATAAAACGGTCATCGTTTCCGGCATCGGTTGCTCCTCCCGAGCGACAGGCTACTTAAACTTCGACACGCTCCACACCACCCACGGTCGCGCCATTGCCTTCGCCACCGGAGTTAAAGTGGCCAACCCGGCATTGAACGTCTTCGTTATCACCGGCGATGGCGACTGTACCTCCATCGGCGGCAACCATTTCATCCACGCCGCCCGGCGGAACATCGACCTTAATGTAATCCTCTTCAACAACAACATTTACGGCATGACTGGCGGCCAGTACTCGCCGATGAGCCCCACGGGCTCAAAAGGAACTACTGCTCCGTATGGTAATATCGAGCGCCCCTTCGATATCTGCAATCTGGCCATCGGCGCTGGTGCCACCTATGTGGCCCGCGGCAATTCCTTCCACACCCGCCAGTTGACCGACATCATCCACGCCGGCATCGCCAACAAAGGGTTTTCCTTCGTGGAGGCTCTCGCTGCCTGCCCCATCTACTACGGCCGCAAGAACAAGCAGGGCAGCGCCGCCGATATGCTCAAGTGGCAGAAGGACCATTGTCTCTCCAAGGAGGTGGCCGACCGGCTGCCCCCGGAAAAAAAGGAAGGCAAAATCCTTACCGGTATCCTCCACCACGTACCGGCTCCAGAGTATACGGAGCAGTACGAAAAAATCATCAACAGATTCAAGGAGGCCAACAGCAATGCGTGATAGTTGGGAAATCCGACTGGGCGGCACCGGCGGTCAAGGTCTGATCACCGGCGGGATCATTCTGGCCGAAGCGGCCATCCTTGATGGGAAGAACGCCGTTCAATCCCAGAGCTATGGTCCCGAGTCCCGTGGGGGTTCCTCCAAAGCCGAGGTCATCATTTCCAGCGAACGGATTGACTATATGAAGGTCAAGGATGCTGACCTGTTGCTGGCCATGAGCCCGGAAGCGGCTAAGAAGTATATCGATGAGGTCAAGGAAGATGGTATCGTCATCCTCGACAGCACCTATATCAAGAACTGTGAACCTGTCAAGGGAAAAGTTTACCGCGTCGACATCAGCCGCCTGGCCCGCCAGGAAGTGGGGCGCGAAGTGGTGGCCAATATCGTTGCGCTCGCCGTCATCGTCGGTCTGACCGGCGTCGTATCGCGGGAGGCCCTGGAAAAGGCTGTCCTTTCCCGTATCCCGAAAGGGACTGAGGAGATGAACAAAAAGGCGATTGCCGTCGGCTTTCAGGCGATTGAAGAGGTTTTGAACGCCGCCTAATTTCCTCATCCCAAGTTATCGATCCGAACCTTAACGCTTCAGGCATAAAGGCAAAGCGTGAAAAAGGAGAGTAAAAAAGCCCTGTACCTGCCCAAATAATGAGGCGGTTCAGGGCTTTTTTGCGCTTGGACCGCTTTGGCCGCCGGTGACGGCAAGCCAAAGCGGAGGAGGGTCACCGGCGCCGGAGCGCCTCACGGATGTCGACGACGGCGTCGGTGATGGTCCGCAGTTCCCGGATAAACCAGGCGACCAGTCCGATATAAGCGACAACAGCGAAATGGGCCGCGTTGGCGTGCATCTTCCGGAAGCCTGAACAGTGGTGCATGCGGTCACCTCCCGGGGATAGGATGCCCCAGAAACAGCGTTTCCTACGTGTAGATTGGTGGAACTCCGAATCAGTAAGGGCAGTAATAGATCGTATTGTACCCGTCAACGGCGACCAAGCGCAAGGGCGTCGTTGAGTCCCACACCTTTTGCCGGGTCATCTGATCAAAATCGAAGATATAGAGCTCGTATTTCGGGGCTTCTCCCGTTGAAGCGCCTTCCGGTTTAACGTCGATCATGTAGAAAAGCTTGCCGTCCCGGTTCCAGGCGTAGGTCAGGCGCGTGTCGGCGGGGAGGCTATGGAGCTTGACCCGGCGCCAGCCGAAAAAGGATGTGATCTCGCGGTTGACGGCGATCAGGTCGAAGCTGTTCTGGAGTTTCGTTGCCGTTCCGGACGCCGCTGCGCTTGCTGCTGGTTTGTACTGGCGCATGATGATCAGCCGTTCGTTGGGCGAGGCGCAGAGAAACCGGTTGGATTCGGCGCTGTCAAAGCTGGTGAGCCAACGGATGCTGCTCTCCGAGTGGGGGCGCACTTCCCCGACATGGTGACGACCTGTGTCATTTCCGTTGGCCGTCGCTTCCGTCTCCATGATGATTGTTGAGGGGTACTTCAACCAGGCCATCGGGGCGACCGTTTTGCCGAGGTCGGTCATCTGCAGTATTTCCCGCGTCTCCGGGGAGTAGCGGTAAATCTCGCAGCGCTCCGGCGAAGTGTACTGACTGAAAATGATGTAGCTGCTGTCAGGCGACCAGCGCGGGGAACGCAAGTCGGCGCCCATGCCGACAGGGGTGCGGTTGTTCGTCTTAACCTCATAGATGAAAAGGGGATTGTCGAGGGCGACGTAGTTGTCATCGGGTGACCAGACGGGCAGGTTGGGACGTTTGTCCGTCTGGTGGATGTTCTTCACGTCGCCGTCATTCACACGGGCCAGGCTGACAGTGTACGTCAACGCGCCATTATCTTTCGGGCGAGTGACTGTGCCAAAAGTGAGCATGCTGTCGTCGGGACTCCAGGCGATGGCCGGGTAGAATTCAGTCCCTTCCTCATCAGTCAAACGGTGCAAGCGGATTGACTGCTTCGATTTCATGTTGACTACATAGAGACTGGAGCGTGTGGTGAAGGCCATGCGCTCTTTTTTGTTGCTGAAGGTGATGCTGGACCACTGGACTTCTTCTTTCGCGGCTGAGTCGCTGGGCTTCTTCTCCGGGGCGGGCTTGACGTCGCCCAAGCCCGGTGTGCGGACCGTGTAGGAAGCGAGGGCCTGGTCACAGATTTCCCGCAGGTCGACGAGATGGTAACCGGCCGGCGGACCGTCCAGGGGAGGAAGGGTCTTTGCTTCGACCCACTGGGTGTCCGGGCCAGGAACGATGCTATCGGCGGTGGTCAGGGGGAAGTGTTTGTTTGAGGCGAGGTTGTAAGCAGCGAAGATGACGACGAGCAGGGCGACGATCAGAGGGATTCCTGGTTTAAGGCGTTTCATCGATGACCTCCTGGTGGTGATGGCCACATTTTAGATTCTGTCTGGACTAGACCTGAATTAGACAAAAGCTACCGAATTCCTGCCGAAAAAAGTGAAACTTATAGCGCTTGTCCTTTTTCCTTTCCCTTGTTCATAAGGTGTAGTGGGAAAGGCTCGGATGGAGGAAAGGGAAGGAGTGAAATTACGATGGCCTCAGTTTGGCATTGGAAGCCGCTTTGGGCCGGTCTGCTGCATGCGGCTGCCATTCTTGCTGTCGGAGTGGTCCTGACTGCCATCCTGATAGGGAGGTTATCTGGGCCGGTGTATTTTTTAAGTCCCTGGATCATTCTCCTTTTAGGGACGGCAGCTTTTTTTGGCGGATACCGGGCAGCTCGAGTTGCCCGGCGCCATGGCTGGCTGCAAGGATTCACCGTAGGCACGTTGCTGGCTCTTTTCTTAATGGCTTTATGGTCTTCCACGGGCGCCTATTCACTGGCGATTGCCGGCGCTGACGCCTTTGCTCTCATGACTGTTGGCACTGCAGGCGGCCTATTCGGCGCGCGCTCGACGGGCGGAACGAACCGGGTGCAAATGGGGCGGTAGGGGAATAAGGCTGTTCTGGCAAGCGCAACCTAGTTCACGAAGCGATGTCTGTACTGAAATGAATAACCATGGAGGAGACTATGGACTGGACACTCGTCGCAGGAGTTTTCAATATTGTCGTCATTGATCTGGTACTTAGCGGTGACAACGCGGTGGTCATCGCCATGGCGACCAAAGCGCTGCCAGAGGCATACCGGAAGAAAGCGATCTTCTGGGGAGCATCGTTGGCTGTGGGGCTACGGGTAACGCTTACCTTCATCGTCGCGCTGTTGTTGCGAATCCCCCTCATTCAATTTATTGGGGGAATTCTCCTTGCGTGGATCGCCCTGAAGTTGCTTTATCCGGAGAAAACAGTGGACGAGGTTGCAAATGTTGGGAATGACTTCAAAAAAGCGCTGCTCACCATCATCAGCGCAGATGTATTGATGAGTCTTGACAACGTGCTTGCTTTAGCTGGAGCATCCCATGGGAATGTTTACTTGCTTGCTTTTGGACTCATCTTGAGTATACCGATCGTCTTAACAGGAAGCACCATTTTATCGAATCTGCTGAAACGGCATAACTGGCTGGTCTATGTCGGCTCAGGGATTCTTGCCTGGACGGCAGGAAAAATGGTCATCCATGACAAGAGCATCGACCCCATTATTCAGCAAGTCCCGTTAACGGAGTATGTCGTCCCTCTGTTCATCACGGCAATGGTCATACTCATCGGCAAACGAATTAGAGACAGGGCTTTCGCTGCTGATGGAAGATAAGGGAAATATTTCTGGAACGTTGAATTCCACCGTCGAGACGAAGATGATGTTGTGTAAAAAAGCAAGGCTGCCCCGCGAAGAAGCAGCCTTGCTATTTTTTGTGTTTTTTTCCTAACGGAAACCGGCTAGAATCCGAGCCCCGAGAGCACCTTGCGCAGTTCGCCGGCGCTGTGGCGCAGCAAACCTTCCTCATGGTCGCTCAGGGGCAGGTCGAGGATCCTTTCCCGGCCGCTGGCATTGACGAGGCTGGGCAGGCTGAGACAGACGTCGTTCATCCCGTATTGGCCTTCGATCAAGCTGGAAATCGTCAGCACCGAGTGCTCATCGCGCAGGATGGCCTCACAGATGCGACGGACAGCGAGGGCGATGGCATAGTAGGTGGCGCCCTTGCGTTCAATGATGTGGTAGGCGGCTGTCTTCGTCTCTTCGAAGAGCGCCTGCCGATCAAGGGGCGCCTTGCCGAAGAAATCGATGTGCTCCAGGTCAGCGCCGGCGATGTTGGCCAGGCTCCAGAGGGGCACCTCTGTGTCGCCATGTTCGCCGGCGATGTAGGCGTGCACATTGCGCACATCGACACCAAAATGGCGGCTGAGGGTGTAGCGAAGGCGGGAACTGTCGAGGACGGTGCCAGAACCGATGACTTGCCGCGGCGGCAAGCCGCTGACTTTAAGGGCCACGTAGGTCAGGATGTCGACAGGGTTGGCCACCATCAACAGGATGGCGTCAGGACAGTGCTTCATCAATTCAGGGATGGCTTGCTTGAGGATGGTTGCGTTTTTTTCAGCCAGGTCCAAACGCGTTTCTCCCGGTTTCTGATTGGCGCCGGCCGTAAAAATGACGATGCGCGATCCCTTGCAGTCGCTGTAATCGCCGGCAACCACTTCGACGGGGCTGACGAAGGAGACGCCGTGGCTGAGGTCCATGGCTTCCCCTTCCGCTTTCTTTTTATTGATGTCGACAAGAACCAGTTCCGAAGCGGTCGAGGCGCTGAGGAGGCCGAAAGCGGTGGCGGCGCCCACATGGCCTGTTCCGATGATAGAGACACGAACATCCATGGCAAAAGTTCACCTCGGACTTAGTATGCCCGGTTCCGGTTAGAGCCATCTTTATGTGCTTCAATCCTTCGCAACTCGGTCATCCCTTTGACCAGCAAGGTGAGCGTTTCGTTGACCGGTGTGGCGACGCCACAGCAGCGGCCTAAGCGCGCCACCGCTCCGTTGATGGCGTCAATCTCGGTGATTCGCCCCGACTCCATATCTCGGAGCATACTGGAGCGGTTGGCCGCTGTCGCAGCGGCAATCGCTTTCGCCTGGGCGACGGGATCAGGGCGGATGGTGACACCAACTGCCATCGCCACTGCGGCCGCTTCCGTCACAACCGCCTCCAACAGGCTCGTCAAGGCAGTCGACTTTAGGATTTCGCCGTTGGGGATAGCGGAGATGGCTGTCAGGGCATTGATGCCCACATTGACGAGCAGTTTGTCCCAGAGGAGGCTCGTTGCATTGTCGCTGGCTGTTGCATTCAGCCCGGCGCGGTTGAAGCGTTCCACGATCGCTTTAACACGAGATGATAGTGAAAATGCAAGTGGGGAGGAGCGGAAGGCTTCTTGCTCTCCCAGGTGGGTTTGTCCCCATCCCGTCAGCCGGACATGACCAGGCCCGACATAGAGAGCGCCGAAGGAACTGGTTCCCACCAGCACTCGTTCGGCGCCCCATCGTTCAGCAAGGATCTCGGCGTTGCCTAAGCCGTTTTGCAGGGTGAGCAGGGCGGTGTGGGGGGCCAGGAGCGGCCCCAGTTTTTCAGCAGCAGCGGCTGTGTCAGTCGACTTGACGAGGATGATCACCAGGTCAGCCGGACCGGCTTCTTCTGGGAGTGTAGTTGCCCGTAGAGGGATGGGCGTAAAGTTTTCAGGGTCCACCGAACCATCTATGCCATCTGGTCCGTTGGAACCGTGCGGTCCATTAGGTTTTTGCAGTCCTTCCAGGAGAAGACCCCTCTGATTTAAAAGCGCCACATGGTCTGCCTTGCGGTCGATGAGTGTCACATCGGCGCCGGAACGGGCCAGCAGGCCGCCGTAGAGACAGCCCATGGCCCCGGCGCCCAGGACGGCGATGCGCATCAGTAGAGCCCTTTCATCTCATCGTCCATGCCGAAGCTGTGCTCTGGACCGGGGAAGATGCCATCGGCCACCTCGCGGGCATAATCGGCGAGGGCGTCTCGGATGACGGGAGCGGTCTGGGCGTATTGTTTGACGAACTTGGGCACAAAGCGGTCGTAGATGCCGAGCAGGTCCTGGATGACGAGGACCTGGCCATCGCAGAAAGGACCGGCGCCGATGCCGATGGTCGGAATGGAAAGGCTGTTGGTGATCGTCCGGGCCAGACCGGCTGGGACGCATTCGATGACGATGCTGAAAGCGCCGGCCGCTTCCAGGGCCAGGGCGTCTTCCAGCATCTGCTGGGCCGCTTCCTCCGTCTTTCCTTGAACCTTGAAGCCACCCAGTTGGGCCGCCGTTTGCGGGGTAAGGCCGATATGGCCCATGACGGGGATGCCGGCGTCGACGAGGGCGCTCACCGTCGGGGCCAACCGCGCGCCTCCTTCGACCTTGACGGCTTCGATGCCGCCTTCCTTGAGCATGCGGTTGGCGTTGCGGATGGCGTCCTCTTTTGAGATGTTGTAGGCGCCGAAGGGCATGTCGGCCACGATGAGGGTTTTTGGGGCGCCGCGGACAACAGGCTTGCAGTGGTGAATCATCTCATCGAGGGTGACTGGGACGGTGCTGTCATAACCCAGGACAACCATCCCCAGAGAATCGCCGACGAGGATGATCTCGATGTCGCTCTCGTCGACAAGGCGCGCGAAAGGGTAGTCATAGGCGGTGATCATGCGCAGTCGTTTGCCTTGCTTCTTCATCTCTTTAAGCTGGGGCAGGGTGATCTTTTTGGCCAAAGCGATTCCTCCTGTTTGATATTCCTCTATGGGCGCCGTTGCTGGCGCCAAAATGCGCTGCCGCCCTTAAGGGTGGTCAGCCGCTTTCTATCTCTCCTCGCCAGCCGCCCATGCCGCCGTGGAAGTTTTTCACACCTGCGAAACCCTGTTTTTGGAGCGTCTGTACAGCCAGCCGGCTGCGTATGCCGCTAGCGCAGATGACGACGATCTGTTTCTGCCGGTGCGGCTCCAGTTCGGCTAGGCGAAATTTGAGCTCTTGGACCGGGATGTTGAGGGCGCCGGCGGGTCGGCGCTTTTGGTGTTCCCGCGCCGTACGCACATCCAGCAGGAGCGATTGCTCCCCTTTGGCGAGGATGCGCGCCGCCTCGTCATAGGTGATGTCTGCGGCGCTACCGCCGAAAAGATAGCGAGCAGCCAGCCAAAGGGCGATGGCGGCGAAAGCTGCCGTCAAGATCGGCTGTAGGAATTCCATCGCTGAGCCCCCCGTCTGCTTAGTCTTTCGGTCTTGCCGTTCTATTATCATTTATCGACAAGCCCCAATTTCCTCCAGTTTCTCCCTCAGGTGGATTGAATCGTCGAAAATCCGGGGATATAATGATAACGCTACGGGGAAAGGGGTAGGAATTGAGATGAATGAAGAAGTTCATGTCGAATATTTGCGGATTGAAATCCAAGAGAAGGTTTTCATCGATGTGGGAGAATATGTAGGCAAATGCAATCATGAAGCAGGCGGGCTGCTCTTGGGCGACGTTTTTTTTCAGGAGCGATCAGGCATCCTGGGCGCGCTCATCCGGGTGGATGCTTTTCTGCCGGCGCTGCATGCCGAACCGGTCCATACGAGCCTTAAATTTTCTGAAGCTGACTGGGACGAATGGGAGCGCCTGCGCAAGCTGGCTCCCAAACTGCAGGTTCTCGGCTGGGTGCACAGCCATCGCGGCTGCGGTCTCTTTTTCTCCGGACAGGATCTGACCAATCAGCAGGAACACTTCCCGCGCCCTTGGCACATCGGCTGGGTCGTCGATCCCCAGTCTGGCACCCATGGCTTCTACCGCTGGCGTAAAGGCGCCATGGTCGCCACGGAAGACTGGCAGGCGATTCAGGTCACTCGTTCCGCCCGCACCCAACCGGTTCCGCTCTACCCTCGTTCGTCACCGGCAGGTAAAAATCCTGCTGTTTCCAGCCCCGTTGCCGCTCAAGCCGCCCAAGGTGCCGTTCAGCCCTTTGCTCGCGCCGATGATCCCATGGTTCGAAAAGGGGGGGGGCCAACCAGCGTTGCGTCGAGATTTGACCGGCCTATCGAGGACACGGCGCGGCTCATGTACGCCCCTGCCGATGGGCAGGGGGATGTCTCCGCAGAAAAAGGAAAACCTGTCCTTGTCATCGATGATACGGCTGCCGGCTCAGCATTGCCTGCCATCACCAACGACCGCTTGCGCGGCGGCCGTGACCCCTTGAAGGATTCGCCGCCAGAGGCGCGGTTCCGAGGGTACCCGAGGGAGAGTTCCTGGAAGCGGGCCGCCATGACCATCGGCATGGGCATCATGATTTTCCTGGGTGCCGCCCTGGTAACGGTCGGCGTCTACACGCTGTGGTGGAAATAGCGGCGAGGCGATACGCTTTCTTAAGCTTGGATGTTTGTGAATATTTGAACAAATGGGCTTGTGCAGGAATTTCGTCAAGAGCGAACGAATACCCATCGAACACATGCTGTATCAGGCAGAATATCTGTCGCTGAAAAAGATCTATCGTGAGCAAAAAACCTTCTGAAACGCAAGACTTACTACAGGTAGGAGAATCACCGGATATGACTGGCATCGGATGTTCCCCTTTCGGCGAAATTCATACAGGTGGTGCATGAACTCATGATCGACCAGATCCCTGCCTTGCTCGCCGGCGAGCGACGTGTGGCGGCCAAGATGATCACCCTCGTGGAGAATGGGGGCCCCGAGAAACAGGAACTGTTAAAGGCGCTCTACCCCCATACGGGCAAAGCCTACATTGTCGGGATTACCGGGTCGCCGGGCGCTGGCAAATCGAGCCTGACCGACCGCCTGATCTCAGGCTTGCGCAAGCAGGGCAAGAAGGTCGGCGTCATCGCTGTCGATCCGACGAGCCCTTTTACCGGCGGCGCCATCCTCGGCGACCGCATCCGCATGAATGAGCACTACATGGATAAGGACGTCTTCATCCGCTCCATGGGTACCCGGGGCAGTTTGGGCGGTCTCGCTCGGGCGACCAAAGAGGTCCTCAAGGTTCTCGATGTCTTTGGCTGTGACTACATCATCGTCGAAACAGTCGGCGTCGGCCAGTCTGAGTTGGAGATCATGACGGCTGCTGACACAACGGTCGTCGTGCTCACCCCTGGCGCCGGCGACTCGATTCAAGCCATCAAGGCGGGCATCATGGAGATCGCCGATGTCTTCGCTGTTAACAAGGCTGACCTGGAAGGGGCTGACCGCGTCGTCACTGAGATCGAGGTTATGCTCGATCTGGGCGCCCGCACGCGACCCGGCGCTCAGGAATGGCGTCCTCCTGTTGTCCGGACGGTGGCCATGCGCGACAGCGGCATCGATCAACTGCTGGCGGCCATCCAAAAGCACCGCGATCACTTGGAGACGTCAGGCAAGCTCGCCGACGAACGCAAACAGCGGATCAAGCTGGAACTGCGGGAAGTGATCGAGCATCACATCAAGGACCTGATCCGGAATAAGGTGGAGAAAACAGGCGAGTGGGATCGGATCCTCGATGAGGTGATCCATCGCACCCTTGACCCGCACACGGCGGCGGAGCAGGTGCTCGACATCGGTTTGGCCTCCGGAAATCGGCAAGGCGAATAAAGGCGTCCTGTTTCGCCAATGGCCGAATCACCGCCATTGGCGGATTCTCATGGACAGCTTGCTTGACAAAGAGGGGCAAAATCCCTAAGATAAAGGGCAAATCCATCGGATAAAACGACGATGGGGAGGAGTACACCGTTTTATACCCTGCAGAGAGGCGACTCAGGGGATGAGCCCCTGGCTGAAAGGTCGTCGGGTGGCGCGGTGGAAGTCGCCCCGGAGTGCCGAAAGGTCGGTAGGACCCGTTATCGTCCCCCAAGAGCGCTTCTTCGACCGCTTTCATCAGCGGACGGAAGAACAAAGGTGGTACCGCGGAGCACTCCGTCCTTTGCCGGACGGGGTGTTTTTTGTTTTTTTGACACCGGGAAGAGTTTCCTGGGAAGTAGGAAAGCGGACCGATGGAAATTGACAGGAGGAATGAATCAAGTGAGTGAAGCGACATCTTCCGGCTTATCGAAAACGTATGATCCGAAACAGGTGGAAGCCAAATGGTATGAGTGGTGGAATGAGAAGGGCTTTTTTACGGCCGACGTAAAACAGGGAGGCAAAGCTTTCTCTATCGTCATGCCCCCGCCGAATGTGACCGGCAGCCTGCACTTGGGCCACGCTATGGACAACACCCTCCAGGACATCCTCTCGCGCTTCAAGCGGATGCAGGGTTACAACGTGCTTTGGGTCCCCGGCACAGATCATGCCGGCATCGCCACCCAGGCCAAGGTGGAAGAAGCCCTGGCCAAAGAAGGCGTCTCCAAGTACGATCTAGGCCGGGAAGCTTTTCTCGAACGGGTTTGGGACTGGAAGCACCAGTACGGCAATCGCATCACGACGCAACTGCGCACCCTCGGCTCCTCTTGCGACTGGACGCGGGAGCGCTTCACCATGGATGAGGGCTGTTCCGAGGCGGTCCAGGAGGTCTTTATCCGTCTCTACGAAAAAGGCTTGATCTACCGGGGGAACCGGATCATCAACTGGTGCCCTAAGTGCCAGACGACCATCTCCGATATCGAGGTAGAGCATGAGGAGCGCGGCGGCCACCTCTGGCACATCCGCTATCCTGTCCAGGGCGGTGACGGGGAAGTGGTCGTGGCGACGACCCGTCCCGAGACGATGCTTGGCGACACCGCCGTGGCTGTCCACCCCGACGATGACCGTTACAAGCACCTGATCGGCAAGATGGTTATCTTGCCCATCCTCAACCGGGCCATCCCCGTCATCGCCGACGCCTATGTCGACCCCGCCTTCGGCACTGGCGTCGTCAAGATCACCCCCGCTCATGATCCGAACGACTTTGAGGTGGGCCTCCGGCACAACCTGCCCCAGATCACCGTCATGACGAAGGAAGCAGTCATGAACGAGGAAGCCGGCCCCTACGCCGGATTGGACCGTTACGAATGCCGTAAGCGCATCGTCAAGGACCTGGAGGCTCAGGGCTATCTCGTCAAGGTGAACGATCATGTCCACGCGGTCGGCCAGTGTTACCGCTGTGACACCGTCGTCGAACCGATGGTGTCGCCCCAGTGGTTTGTCCGCATGAAACCCCTCGCCGAACCGGCCATGGAGGTCGTCAAGGATGGCCGGCTCAAGTTCGTGCCGGAACGGTTTACCAAGATCTACCTGGGATGGCTGGAAAACATCCGCGACTGGTGCATCTCGCGGCAGCTCTGGTGGGGCCACCGCATCCCTGTCTGGTATTGCGATGACTGCGACTACATCTACTGCGGCCGCGCCGAGGAGTTGCCCGAGGTCTGCCCCAAATGCGGCGCCAGCCACTTTGAGCAGGATCCCGATGTGCTCGACACCTGGTTCTCCTCGGGCCTTTGGCCTTTCTCGACGCTCGGCTGGCCGGAACAGACGCCGGAACTGGCCAAGTACTATCCCACATCGGTGCTCGTCACCGGCCGGGACATCATCTTCTTCTGGGTGGCCCGCATGGTCTTCATGGGACTGGAGTTCATGGGCGACGTGCCCTTCCGGGAGGTCTTCATCCACGGCCTGATCCTGGACGCCCAGGGGCGCAAGATGTCCAAGTCCCTCGGCAACGGCGTCGACCCCATCGAGATCATCGACCAGTTCGGCGCCGACACGCTGCGCTTCATGCTCGTCACCGGCAACACGCCCGGCAACGACATCCGCTTCCACTTCGAACGCTTGGAAGGGATCCGCAACTTCGCCAACAAGATCTGGAACGCCTCCCGCTTCGTTCTGATGAACCTGGAGGGCTTTGAGATCCACCAGCCCTGGGGCGAACTGACCCTGGCCGACCGATGGATCCTCTCGCGCTACAACCGCCTCATCGGCGAGACGACGGCGGCGCTGGAACAGTACGACCTGGGCGAGGCGGCCCGCCTGATCTACGAGTTCCTCTGGAACGAGTACTGCGACTGGTACATCGAACTGGCCAAACCGCGCCTTTATGGCAAGGAGGTGGGCGTCGCCGACGCTGCCGCCTCGCGCCAAACAGCCCAGAAGGTGCTCACTCATGTGCTGCGGGGCACCTTGCAACTGCTCCATCCCTTCATGCCCTTCCTGACAGAAGAGATCTGGCAGCAACTGCCTCACCATGGCGAATCGATCATGGTCGCTCCTTGGCCGGAGACAGAGCCGGAGCGCATCAACAGTTTAGTGGAAGAAGAGATGGCCCTGGTTATGGATGTCATCCGCGCCATCCGCAACATCCGCGCCGAGATGAACGTGGCGCCAGGCAAGCGAGCCGAGGTGATTCTGGTCAACGGCAGCGAGGAACACCGCCGGGTGCTGGCTCGGGGCGCCGCCTATATCCTCAACCTGGCCAGTGCCTCCGAGGTCGAAATCGAAGGGACCGGCTACGGTCAGCCGGAAGGGGCCGCGACGGCTATTGTCGGCGATACGGCTATCTACCTGCCCTTGAAGGGGCTCATCGACCTGACCAAGGAGATCGACCGTTTGACCAAGGAACTG
The DNA here is from genome assembly GCF_057715735.1 of Heliomicrobium sulfidophilum. Lineage (NCBI taxonomy): Bacteria > Bacillati > Bacillota > Clostridia > Eubacteriales > Heliobacteriaceae > Heliomicrobium > Heliomicrobium sulfidophilum. The sequence goes on along the minus strand of NZ_JBVTZZ010000004.1, from coordinate 778,098 downwards.
CGGGCCGTTGAAGAGGAGGTTCGCCGCCTTGGCAGCAAATTGAGCAACGCCGGTTTTGTGGCCAAAGCGCCGGCTGAGGTGGTCGCCAAGGAGCGCGAGAAGGAAGGGGAAGCCCTCCGGAAAAAGGCCGCCTTGGAAGAGCGCCTGCGCACCCTCACATCGCTGGGAGCCTGATGGAGCAGAAAGTGAAGAATCGGGAAAAAATAGAGCGGGAGCAGCATGCTGCTCCCGCTGCCGCTTCAACGTGCGCCAAGAGGGCGCCTGGGCAAGAGGGGCGTCAGAGTGTCTCCTTTGAGGGGGCTATCGCTTACCTGAAAGACCTGACCAAGTTCGGCTTCAATTTCGGCCTGGGCCGCATCACCGAACTGTTGCGCCGCCTCGGCGACCCGCACCGCCAGGAGCGTCCCGCTTTTATTCATATCGGAGGCACCAACGGCAAAGGATCCACCTCTGTGATGACCGCCGCTGTCTTGCAGGCTGCCGGTCATCGTGTCGGCTTGTTCACATCGCCCCACCTGCACTGCTACACCGAGCGGACCCGCATCAACGGACAACCGATCCCGAAGGGGAAGATGGCGGCGCTGATCGCCGAACTCAAGCCCCACCTGGAGGCAATGGTGGCCGAAGGCTTCGAGCATCCCACCGAGTTTGAAGTCTGGACCGCTTTATCGCTGCTCTACTTCGCGCGCGAAGCGGTCGATGTGGTCGTCCTGGAGGTGGGCCTCGGCGGCGCCATCGATTCGACGAATGTGGTGACGCCCATCGTCGCCTGCATCACCAACGTCTCCTTCGATCACATGGACTACCTGGGAACGACGCTGAAGGAGATCGCCACCGTCAAAGCGGGGATCGCCAAGACCGGCGTCCCGCTGGTGACGGCCAGCGATGACGCGGATGTGCTGGAAGTGCTCCGGGAGGAGGCTCGGAGCGTTGGCGCGCCGGTGATCCAAGTCGTTCGCCGGGGGCTTTGTCTGACAGCAGCCGCCCCGGTCAAGTGGTATTCCGTCAATGGGCAGCCGGGGATTGTCGTCGAAGGCCGCCTCGATCTCTACGGTCCCCTCAGGCCTCCCTTGCTGGGCGGACATCAACAGGTGAATCTGGCCACCGCTGTCGCTGTGCTGGAAGCAGCGAAGGAGAAGGGGATTGATTGGCGAGCGGATCACCTGGAAGCGGGACTTCGCCACGTCGCCTGGCCGGGCCGCCTCGAACGGCTCGGACCCTTTTTGCTCGACGGCGCCCACAATGTGGCCGGCGCTCTCGCCTTGGCGGCGGCGCTTCAGGAGGAAGGGAAGAAGAAGCGCGTCTTCGTCCTGGGGATGCTGGCCGACAAAGAGCGGGAGCGGGTGGTGGACATTTTGGCCCCCCTGGCCAAGGCGATCGTCGTCACAAGGCCCAACAGCCCCCGCGCCGGTGAGTGGCAGGCCTTGGCGTCCTTGGCGGCCCGCCGTTGCGGGATCGTCACGACCGCGCCCGACATCGGCGAGGCCCTGGAGACCGCCCGGCTGCTGGCGCAGCGGCTGGAAGAAGCAGATGCGTTGGATGAGAAAGGGCCAGCATTGGAAGAGCCGCCAGATGACAAAGCCGAGGACAGGAGGAATCGGAACAGCGACAGGGCGAAGTCCGAGTTTTCGGCACCGATCGTCGTCACCGGTTCCCTGTACATGGTAGCAGAGGCGCGAGGAATCATTCTAACGAGCGAATTTAATCGAAGATTTGACGAAAAATGAGATGGTGGCTTCACCATCTCATTTTCTGCTGATATAATAGTTGAGGTGTGCGCGTAAAGATTTGATTATGGATGTTAGCATTTCGTAAAAAACAGGAAGAAGGGTTTAAACAACATGTTGCTGTCATTGAAGCCCCGGGAAGACAAGTTCTTCACGCTCCTGGAACAAAGCGCCCGCATTGTCCATCGCGGCTCTGCTGTCTTTCAATCGCTGATGAAGGATTACCAACTCCTCTCGGTCAAAATGGCCGAGATCACCGAGGTCGAACATGAAGGCGACGACATCACCGCCAACATCTCCGACCAACTCAACTCTACCTTCATCACGCCCATCGACCGGGAAGACATTTACACCTTGAGCAACCGGCTGGATGACATTCTCGATAACATTCACGGCACCATCGAGCGCATGCATCTCTACCAAACAGGCGAACCCTCCGAGGACTTGGTTGTGCTCGTCGACGTGCTGGCCGAGTCCACCCGTCTGCTTGTCTCCGCCTTTGAATCGATGCGCAACATCCGCAAGGAACAGGAAAAGATCATCGAAACCTGCGCCCGCATTAAGCAGTGCGAGAGCGACGGCGACCGCATCTACCGCCGCGGCATGGCCAAGCTCTTCAATGAGATCAATGAGCCCATCGAACTGATTAAATGGAAAGAGATCTGGGAACGGGTTGAAGACGCCATCGACAACTGCGAGCATGTGGCCAAGATCGTCAAAGGAGTCGCCCTCAAGAATGCCTAATACTGAAATTGTTGTCTTTGCTGTCGTCTTTTTAGCCCTCGCCTTTGACTATATCAATGGCTTTCACGATACGGCCAACGCCGTCGCCACATCAGTTTCCACGCGGGCCATCGCTCCGAACCACGCCGTCATGCTGGCGGCGGTGATGAACTTCGTGGGCGCCCTCTCGGGCACTGCCGTGGCCAAGACCATCGGCTCTGATATCGCCGACCCGGGTGCTGTCACGCTGTCCGTCATCCTGGCGGCCCTAGTCGGGGCGATCTTCTGGAACCTCCTCACCTGGTACTATGGCATCCCCTCATCCAGTTCCCATGCCTTGATCGGCGGCGTCATCGGCGCTGTCGTGGCTGGACAAGGCGTAGCCCATCTAAAGTGGGCCGGCATTAAAAAGATCGTCTTCATCCTCATCGCCTCTCCCATCGTCGGCCTCGTCGTCGGTTTCTTCATCATGACGGCCCTCTGGTGGTTGTCGCGCAAACAGACGCCGGGCCGGGTGAACCAGCGCTACCTGCGCTTGCAGATTCTGGCCGCGACGGCGGCTGCTTTTTCGCACGGTTCCAACGACGCCCAGAAGTCGATGGGCATCATCACCATGGCTCTCTTCAGCACCGGCATGATCGCCGCCTTTGAGGTGCCCAAGTGGGTCATCTTCGCCTGCGCCCTAGCTATGGCTCTCGGCACAGCGGTCGGTGGCTGGAAGATCATCCGCACCATGGGAGGCCGGATCGTCAAGCTGGAGCCGATCAATGGCTTTGCCGCCGACCTCAGTTCCTCCCTAGTGATTTACGGCGCTTCACTTTTTGGCATGCCTGTCAGTACCACACATGTTGTTTCTTCGTGTATAATGGGGGTAGGCTCGGCCAAACGCGTCTCTGCCGTCCGTTGGGTTGTAGCTAAGCGCATTGTGACGGCCTGGATTTTTACCATACCGGCGTCTGCCGCCGTGGCGGCTTTGTCTTACGTTGCGATCCACTGGTTAATCGGTATCTAGAAAGAAGGGATTTGGCGTGAAAACCCTGAAAATCCCCGAAGCCACAATCATCCGGTTGTCCATGTATTCCCGCTACCTGAGCCAGGTGGAAGCGCGGGGCGTACAAATGATTTCTTCGGGAGAGATCGCCGAAGGGGTGGGAGTCAGTCCCGCCCATGTCCGTAAGGATCTGGCCTATTTCGGGGAATTCGGCACACGCGGCGTCGGCTACAATGTCGACGAACTGCAACACCACATCTTGAACATCCTTCGTCTGAACCGGGAGTGGCGCGTCGTCATCGTCGGCGCCGGCCACCTGGGCTCCGCATTGGCCATGTACAGGGGCTTTGGGGAGCGAGGCTTTCACCTGGTCGGAATTTTTGACAGCGACCCGGCCAAGATCGGCAAGCAGTATGACGACATCACCGTGCAGCCCATTGAAGAACTGGCCAAGACGGTGAAGGAAAAGCAGGTGGGCATCGGCATCATCACTGTGCCAGCCACGGTCGCCCAAGAGGTGGCGGATATCCTTGTCGAATCCGGCGTAGACGCCCTCTTGAACTTCGCCCCCTGTGTCTTGAACCTGCCGCCCCGGGTCGAACTGCGCAACGTGGACCTGTCGGTGAACCTAGAGGTCTTGACCTTCAATTTGGGGTCGCGGGGGAAGCTGTAAACCAGGTCTGCTTTTTCGGTATTCTTTTTTGCTAAGGTAATAACCTGTTGCTCTACTTATTAGGTAGAAATAACAAGACTTGTTTGTATATTTTCTGATGGAACCGTTAACTTAGAAACAGAAGCGAGAGAAAGTTACCCCCTATGATAGTACGTGGCTACAATAGGGGGGTAACTTTTTTGCATTTTTAAAACCGGATAGATGCTGGAAAAGAATTATTCAAGAACTATGAAGATGCGGCATTAACGTATCTCTTTGTATACATTGAGGTTTTCATAATAATACATGCCTTTTCCTATTGCATTGCGACTTTTGAGACCAACTAACCCGCTAATGACCACACTATAATCGTCTTTTTTTTCTGCAATTATCCTATACGAATTTATAATGAAATTACTCGAATAATCATCTACTACATAAATAGATTCGGATTTTGGTTCCACATCGATGATACGATCGAAAAAACGACTAACGGTACATTTGACTCGTTTTACTGTCATTGAAAAAGTGATTTACAACCTTGCTTTCTAAAGTTTTTTTCTTTGCATCTTAAAAGCGCCCCATTCTCTTACGTTAATCTGCGTTGGTAATTCTATCGAAAATTTTATTTTCCTTCATGAGAGACCCGAAAAGCATTATGCATTTTGTGTAAACGTGTATCAAACGCCCTAAAAGTACTAAATTGCGCGCACTCGTGGGTGCAAAGAAGTGCTGTCTTTTCATAAAAAAACGATACAATGCCAAACTAAGGAATGACAGAATCGTGACAAAGGGGGAGCCCTAATACTATGTCCGATCCCTACGCCAAAGGCATGCTCCGCGTTCACCCCTATGCCAAGAAAAAAGACGTCGTCGGCGAACTGGTGGCGATCTTGGAAGGAAGGCTCGAGAACCGAGGCTTGCAGTTGATCAAGCCCATCTCCCGCGCCCTGGCTGAAGACGAGATCCACGAGATCATCGTCACCGACGAAGCGGACGCCGGCCCGGGGAAACAGGTCGATCGCATCGCCTATCTCGCTTTTTTTGAGGTGAAGGGGGGCGGCGTCATCGTCACCGGCGATCCCGTTTTTTTAAAAGGGAAGCTCCTCGGCCATATCGCCGGTTTTGATGAAACCCACATGCCCAACCACATCAACATCGTCATCAAGTCAGACGAGCGCCAGTCGGGCGTCTCCATCGGCGCCGAAATCGGCCAGCAACTGCTGATCAAAAGCCCCGATTGAATCGCCCCTGAATGACATCTCTGCTGAGCTAACTCCCGCCCCGACAAATGCTGAAAAAGCACATGATTTTCCCAGCCTCGGTGAAACTAGCGATGAGTTTCAAGTCATTCGCACATTCAGGAGGTGAAGGGATGTCCGTAGAAGCGAAACTGCAGGAGATGGGAATCACGTTGCCGGAAGCGCCCAAACCGGTGGCCGCCTACGTGCCGGCAGTCAAGGCCGGTGATTTCATCTACACGTCAGGGCAGATCCCCTTTGTCAACGGCGAGTTGAAATACAAGGGCAAGGTGGGCAAGGACCTGACAGCCGAAAAGGCTTATGAAGCAGCCAAGGTCTGCTGCCTGAACTGCCTCGGCGTGATCAAGGGGCAGGTGGGCGATCTCAACCAGGTCAAAAAGATCGTCAAAGTGACCGGCTTTGTCAACAGCGCGCCCGGCTTTCAGGGCCAGCCTGGCGTCATCAACGGCGCTTCGGAACTGCTGGGCCAAGTCTTCGGCGACAAAGGGCAGCACGCCCGCTCCGCCGTCGGGGTGAACGAGCTGCCCCTCGACGCCGCTGTGGAAGTGGAGATGATCGTCCAGGTTTGAACCATGTTGCCCATGCCTAGCGGAGGATGCAATACGCAAGCCCATGTAAGACAAGGAGGCCCCTGATTTGACGACAACCCTGAAATACAAGTACCAGTTGTACCGCCACCTGCAAGCCAGCATCCCCCAGATCTACGCTGAAGCCAAGAAAGCAGCCGATGAGATCGGCATCCCGCCGCACCTGCGCGGTAAATTCGGCCTCACCGGCGCCATCTCGGGGTGCCCGGCGCCGCTGCGCCGCGACATCGCCGAGGCGACCGAAAAGGGCGGGAGGGAAGTCATCCCCCTGGCCAAGCTCGTCGACGAACTGCGGGAGATCGTCAAGGATGTCTACGGCGACGAGTGGGAGCCCGTGCCGACGAGCACTTGCGAGGCGGCCCTCTGGCTCTGCTTTGACACCCTGATGACGCCGCCCAACCTGGGCCGCGGCGACAACTACCGCGCCCGCTACATCTGCCCCTATGAAAAGCACATGCACCATCAAGCCGCTTACGGCCGGCCCTTTCCGCCCAAGTACAAGGACATCTACGCCGACCGAGGCACCACTGCCGGCGAGCTTGGATTTTACGGCAAACGGCAGAACAACTTCGACACGGTCATTGTGCCGCTCGTCGGCGCCCAGTATCCTGTTCACGGCATCAAAGCCCATCCCGTCCCGCTGCTCACCGAGGTCGACCCCGAGGCATCCATCGAACAGATGGCCCTCGCCGCCGAGGTGCATGCCCCCTTCCTGACCGGCTTCGCTTCTCTCGGCTATGATACTCCCGGTTACGGCTACGGTGTCAAGGACGAGGATGGAGCGCCGCTTTTGATGAAGCGCATCGGCGAACTGGCCCACGAGTACAATGTGCCCTACCTGATCGACAACGCCTGGGGCATCCCCTTCGTTGGCACCGACCCTCGCAAGGTTAACGCCGACGTGATCACCTATGCCATGGACAAAGCCTCTGGCGCCGCCACCTCCGGCCTGGTCATCGGCCGCGAGGATGTGATGACTCATATCCGCCGAGCCATGGGCATGCACGGCGACCGCTGGGGAACGACGGCCTCCTATGGCAAGGCCGCTTATGTCACCTTCGACCCCGGTAAGGAGGCCTTGCTCAGCCAGGTGCAGACCCTGCGGGTCTTGCGGGACAAGCCGGAGATCCTGACCAAGCCTGTCGACGACATGGAACGGATCGTCAACGACGAGTTCGACAAGATCCATCCGAACATCAAAAAAGGCCTCAAGATCAGCAAGTCCTACAACTCTCAGGCTGTCGAGGTCAACTATGAAGGCACCTGGAAGGAAGGCGGTCTCGGCCTGCCCATCTTCGCCATCGAAGACATGTACGCCGGCAGCAACATCCTGCAGTCCGGCCTTGCTCAGATGGGCGTCATCCCGACCATCGCCTATGACGCCAACGTCTACATCTCGCCCGGCCTGGGCACGACCGACGATGACGGCCAGATCATCGAAGAGAACATGCGCTTCGCCGTCCGCGCCCTCGTCCGCCTGATGGAGATCACCGCCCGCTATGCCGGCATGATTTGATCGAAAGCTGTACGATGAAAACCGGCAAGCAAAGCATTCGCAGCGAAAAATCCGTCAGGGAAAGCGAGGTGGCGAACCAATGCCGAAGGTAGTCGTAGTCGGCGGCGGCTGGGCCGGCTGCGCTGCGGCGATTGCGGCGGCCAAGGCGGGCGCCGAGGTGGCCCTGCTGGAACGGACGGACATGTTCCTGGGGACCGGCCTCGTTGGCGGGATCATGCGCAACAATGGCCGCTTCACCGCCACTGAGGAAATGCTGGCCATGGGCGGCGGCGATCTCTTCGAGGTCACCGATGAAGTCTCCCGACACAAAAACATCGAGTTCCCCGGCCACAAGCACGCCAGCCTCTATGATGTGGCCAAGGTGGAGCCCGCTGTCCGCCGGCGGCTCGCCAAATACCCCAACATCCACTTCCGCACACTCGCTCGTGTGCGCGACATCACCATGCAGGGATCGCGCATCACTGGCGTTGTGATCGATGAGACTGATGAAATCACTGGTGATGTCTTCGTTGACGCCAGTGGCACGGCGGGACCCCAGGGCAACTGTGGCAAGTACGGCAACGGCTGTGTCATGTGCATCTACCGTTGCCCTACCTTCGGGGGGCGCGTCTCCATCGCCGGCAAGGCGGGCGTTAAAGAGGTCGTCGGCAAAAAGGCCGACGGCAGCTTCGGCGCCATGTCCGGCTCCTGCAAGCTGCACAAGGATTCCATCTGCGACGACATCGTGGACACCCTGAATAAAAGGGGCGTCGCCGTCGTCGCCATCCCCGAGGAACTGCGCAAGGAGGACGCCCTTTCCCAGAAAGCCTGCCAACAGTACGCCCTCAAGGAGTTCGCAGAAAACATCATCCTCCTCGACACGGGCCACGCCAAACTCATGTCGCCCTATTATCCCTTGGACAAGCTGCGCCACATCCCGGGGTTCGAGAACGCCCGCTTTGAAGACCCCTACTCCGGCGGGATCGGCAACTCCATGCGCTATGTGGGCATGTGCCCCCGGGACAACACGTTGAAGGTCAAAGGCGATGCAGAGAACCTCTTTTGCGCCGGCGAAAAGGCGGGACTCTTGGTGGGACACACGGAGGCCATCGTCACGGGCGCTCTGGCTGGTCATAACGCCGTCCGCTTCGCCCTGCAAAAACCGCTCCTCGAACTGCCGCCCTCCCTTGCTGTCGGCGACGCCATTGCTCATGTGAACGAGCAGATGCAGACCGAGGAGGGACTGACGAAAAAGTACACCTTCTCCGGCTCCGTCTATTTTCAACGGATGAAGGAACAAGGGCTCTACTCGACCGATATCAACGCCATCCGGCAGCGGGTGGAAGCGGCCGGCTTGACTGGCGTCATGGAACGGCCGGTCTCTTAGGAGGTGGTCGCAGTTGGTTACCCTCACAACACTTCACTGGGTTTTCCTGTTCTACGTGCTGGTGGTCATCGTCGTCATGGGCTTGCGCCGTGACCCCCTGATCCCCTGCCTTATTGGCATCCTGCATATCGGCTGGATGTACACCGGAGGATTAGGCGGCGCCATTCAAGCTGTTTTTAACGCCCTTGTCGTCGCCGGCATTGAGTTTCTTGGGATCATCGTGGTCATCTCGCTGATCGTGGCCATGTCCAAAGTGCTCACCGAACTGGGCGCTGACTACCTGATCATGCGACCAGCGGCCAAACTGATGGTCAATGCCGACGTGGCTTTCTGGATCCTCGGCTTTGCCATGCTGATCGTATCCTGGTTCGTCTGGCCTTCCCCCGCAGTGGCACTGATTGGCGGCATCATGCTGCCCATCGCCGTTCGGGCCGGACTGCCAGCCATGGGGGCGGCCATGGCCATGAACATCTTCGGTCACGGCATTGCCCTGTCCAGCGACTACGTCATTCAGGGCGCCCCGACGATTACGGCCAAGGCGGCTGGGATAACGTCAGGTGAGGTGGTCTCCGCTTCCATCCCGCTGGTGGTAGTCATGGGCGTTGTCACATCGGTCATCGCCTTCATCCTCGTTCGCCGGGACATTGCGGCCAACCGGGCAGCTCATGACAAAGAGCGGTTGCAGTACGAGAATAAAAACCAAAAGCAGGAGATCACAAGCCTATCCTATGTGTTTGCCTTCCTCGTTCCCATCGCCTTCATCGCCGACGTCTGGGCCATGCTCACCTATGACCTCAAAGGCGGCGACGCCACGGCCCTCGTCGGCGGAACGGCGGCGCTGCTGCTGGCCTTCGGATCGGTGCTCAAGTATGGTGTAGAGTCATTGGAGAAGATCACCGATTTTGTCCGGGACGGGTTCATGTTCGGGATCAAGATTTTTGCCCCTGTGATCATTATCGGCGGCTTCTTCTTCCTCGGTAAGGGCGAACTCTCCCAGCAGATCCTCGGCAAGGGAGCGCCCGGCTTCCTGGAGGATGTGGGTCTGGCCCTGTCCAACGCCGTCCCGCTGAACAAGGCGGCTGTGGCTGTGATCGAACTGGCGGCGGGGATGATCGTCGGCCTGGATGGCTCCGGATTCTCGCCGCTTCCCCTGGTCGGTTCCATCGCTGCGACCTTCAAAACGGCTCTCCCCGATCTGAATGTGGCTGTGCTGGCCGCCCTCGGCCAGATCGCGGGTGTGTGGACCGGCGGCGGCACCATCATCCCCTGGGGCTTGATCCCTGTGGCGGCCATCGCGGGCGTCAACCCGATCGAACTGGCCCGCCGCAACTTCATCCCCGTCATCTCGGGCTTGGCAGTGACGACGATCGTCGCCATCCTGCTGATGTAGGCGGGGGAATTTGATCGGCCCTATATGTCATCGGGTTCCGGTTTATCAAGCAAAAAAGCGGTTGAGAGGTTCAAGGACCTTTTCAACCGCTTTTTGCTGCGGTTTCTTTGCGGAAATGCGCTGCGTTTTTCTCGCCTGCAAGCAGATACGATCGGAAGCATTCTTTTCACGAAATCCTGCAATTTCTCTGGGAAAAATAAAAATCCCTATTAGGGAGAAAATAATCCCAGCGCAAATGACAGGGTCCCGGCAGGGACATGGCGAGGAGGAAGACAATTGGCGCAAGGGGTGCTCTCCCAAGTCCTCGACGCATTGGACCTGGAGACCTTCCTCATCTGTTCGAGCGAAGACGAGGGGAAGGAAATGGCCATTCGCCTGATGAAAACGCTGGGCTTTCAAGATGTGGACTTGGTGTTCATCCAGTTTGCCGGGCCGGGGGCGCGCGTCCGGGCTCGCGCTTACATCTATCGCCCCGGCCAGGACTATGCCTGGGTGCGCAATGCGGACCGGCAAGGGAAGGGGTGATTGACGATGGCGAAATGCCCAGAGAAGAAAAAAGTGCTGCTGGTGCCCCTTGATCCGGTCCATGATATCGGTTTGAAGATGATCCGCCGGGGCCTCGACGAGGCGGGGCACCAGACGATGCTGTTGCCGCCCGACCTGCCGCCGGAGGAGATCGTCAGCATCATCAGCCGGGAGAGTCCCGACCAGGTGCTCGTCAGCCGGACCCTCGGCTACGGCGTAGCCGAACTCCTTGCCCGCTTCGTCGATCTGACCGACGCCGCCGGCCTGAGGGACAAGACGACCCTGGTTGTGGGCGGCATGGCAATCCGTCCAGAACTGGCGGCCGAACTCGGTTTTGACGCCGGTTTCGGCCCAGGGACCTCTGTCGACGAGGTGGTCGCTTTCATTGAAGGCCGGCCCTACAAGCCGGAGGGGGAGCGGGTTCGGAAGGAAAAAGCCGACCTCACCGCCGGCTACAGCTATGAATACCGTCACCCAGCCATCGCCAAACTGCTCGAAAAGATCGTCGATGGCATCGTGGCTTGGACCGAGGGGAAGACGACGCCGGGGATCCAACGGTCGAGGCTGCGCGATGAGGCCTGGGATGCGGAGTCCTGGCGGCAGGGCAAAATCGATGCCCAGTTCAATAAGGCCTATGCCGCACTCTGTGATCCTGTCGCCGGAGCCTTTTACCGCAAGGGCGACGTCCATCCCAAGACACGCCGCCAGAGCAAGGAAGAGATTGCGCGCCTGGAAGACTACATCACCTCCGTCGAAAAAAGGATGACCGTCCGGCGTTTGCAGCACCGGGAGGACCAGCCGAAGATTTTCATCCAGTATGGCACCGGCTGTCCCTTCATGGATATCGCCCACATCAAGGTCTGCGAGGCCTGGGGCGCCGACGGCGTCGTTCACTTCGACCCCTCCTGGGGCGCCCGGACAGAGGGCTTCATCGGCGATTTTCTGACCCACCAAGAGGATGGTTCCGTCATCACCCCGGAAAACCTCTCCTGGATCAAGGCAGCCCTGGAGGCGTCGACCCTCTGGCAGGTGCGCGCCCACCGGGGATTGAACACGCCTGAGACGGTCGTCCTGGCGGGCAAGCTCGGCGCTGACCTGACCAAGATCAATATCGTCTATGGCGCGCTGGCCGCCGGGACCGATCCGGCTCGACTGACTGCCGACGGGGTGGAGGCGATCCGCATGGCCGTCAAGTACAACCTCCCCTTTGATGTGGTCACCAATGAGGAGTTGGCCGGCGTGCCCGCCCACAAGGCTTTTGCCGGCATGTTGATTGTGGCGGCCCTGGCCCGCCGTCTTGGCGGCAAGCCCCTATTGCAGCCGCTCTTCGCCTTCAGCCCCGAAGTGATGGTCAGTGGTCAGATGAACGACAACTACATCGATTTCAATGCGGCCAAGATCGAGGCCTTGCGCGCCATCATCGACGCCCCCATCTGGCCGGGGGCGCCTATCGGTTTTTTGACGCAGACCGAGGACCGGGTACAGTCTTCGATGACCACCTCCCTGCATGCGGCCCTGGCGGCATCGTTAAAGGTGGACGCCGTCTCCATCGCCTCCTCGGACGAGGCCTACTCCGGCGGCCCCATCGTCGCCGCCTCCCGCGTCGACACGTTGCGGGCTGTCGCCGAGGGCTTCCGCTTCTTCGGCGAGGGCCGCGTCGAGCCGACAAAACATGCGAGCCGATGGGCGACGGAGATTGTCGACAAGATCGAGGGCGTTTTAAAAGCGGTCGCCGATGCGCCCTCTTTCCCGGAAGCCCTTTACATGGGCTTGCTGGGCAGCAAGGAGGAGGGCGCTTACCCGGGGCGGGGCGGCCGGGGAACGGTCACCGAGGGATGAGGACGGTCGGCATCGCTGGAACAGCGAAAAACACGGGCAAGACAACGACCACCTCGGCGTTGCTCCGGGAAGCTTACCGCCGGCGGCGGCGGATCGCCGTCACCTCCATCGGCTATGATGGGGAAGAGGTGGACAACATTACCGGTCTGCCCAAGCCTCGCCTGGCCCTGGCGCCGGGAACCCTCGTCGCCACGGCCCGACGGTGCTTGACGCCGTCCACGGCCGACATCCGCATCCTGGAAGACACGAACATTGCCAGCGCGCTCGGGCCAATCATCATCGGCGAGGTGGTGTCGCCTGGTCTCGTCGTCGTCGCCGGGCCGAACAAGGCTGTCGAGTTGGGGCAGGTGAAAGGGCGCCTCGCCCGCTACCGGCCCGACCTGCTCATGGTCGACGGCGCCCTCAACCGCATCGCGCCCATGGTGGAGACAGACGGCTTGATCGTGGCTACCGGCGCAGCTCGCCACGTTGATCCGGCACACCTTACAGCAGAGACGGAGAGCATCGCCCAAATCTTCCGGTTGCCTCAAGGGAGCACATCGGTATTCACGGACACCGGCGGTGTCGCCTGCCGCCAACAGGGGCAGTGGCGCAAGATGCCCCTGGCGGACGCCCAGATGCTGACAGTTGACGATGGACGGGACCTAGGGCGGCAGGTGAGCGCCTTCCTCCCCAGTCACGCGGCAGGTCCCGTCGAAGGCCTGATTATCCTGCCGAGGCTGGTAACCACCGCCGCCGTTCGTTCCCTACTCTCTACAGTTGGACCCCGCTTAATCGGGTGGCGCATCTTTTTTCGCGATCCCGTTACTTTGCTGCTCAGTGACAACCCCGGCGAAACAGACTTGATGCTGCGGCAGTTGCGGGAAGCCGGGTTGACGCCGGTGTTGCGGCGGTCAATCCCGCTCCTCGCTGTGACCGTCAACCCTTTTTACCCGGAATATGACGCCGAGAGCCAGAGCTACCGCCCTCGTTACCTGCCTGGCGGGGTCTTGGAGGGGCGTTTGGGGCGGAAACTGAGGGTACCTGTGCTGGATGTGAAGCGGGAGGGGGCGCTGGCGTTGTGGCGGAAGGCACTGGGTTTTTGAGTTATTCCTTAAGAGATCTATCGGTGGAGGGGGTAGCGGATGGGTTCGCTAAGGGCTCCGCGGCGGCTCGCTCGACGGCGCCGCTAGGGCGCCAAACCTCTGGGCTTTTCTGCATGTCAACCATGGCGCCCTGGACGCTCTGCCGTCATTGCTCGCTTTTCGCCGCTCCGCCCAAACGGCTCACCCATCCGCTACCCCCTGTGCCTCATTTCATTTACGGGAAAGGCAAAACCCGATGTGTATTCCGCCGGGAGGGAAAAAAGGACGGTGAGAAGGATTTTCGTGCAATCTGACGAATAAATTCCAAGTTACCTGGGAAGACCGGGGGTGTTCCCGGCTTTCCTTTTTCATTGGTCAGGGGGTACGGGCTGTGAAGGGGATTCGTGTCGGCGCTGGTCAGATGGGCATGCTGGTTTTATTCATGATCGTCGGCGCCATCATAGGCAGTTTGATCGGGGAGGCCTTGAGCCCTGTCGTACCTGTCATGAAGCTGAGCAAGGAAGTCGAACTCGGCCCGGCTCACATCAATCTTGTATCGTTTAGTTTCACCCTCGGCCTCGGCATCAAGTTGAACTTGGCTGGCGCCGTAGGGATGCTTGCCGGTATCTTTCTCTACCGGCGATTCTAGCCTGGGGGGATTCACTTGAACCTTGTGCTAGCATCGGCTTCGCCCCGTCGACGCCAGTTGCTTTCCGACCTGGGGCTCCGCTTTGCGGTCCTGCCTAGCGATTTTCCTGAAGAAGGTGTGGACGCCTTAGCCCCGGAGGCCCAAGCCTTGGCGCTGTCCCGCGGCAAGGCTCATTCCGTTTGTGAACGAATATCCGACGGGATCGTCCTGGGCGCAGACACCATCGTCGTCCTCGACGAGGATGTCCTCGGGAAACCGAAATCGCCCGATCATGCCCGAGAGATGCTCCGCCGCCTCTCCGGCCGTTCCCATCGGGTGATCACGGGGCTGGCATTGTTTCAAGTCGAAAAGGGCCGCATCGTTGATGAACTGGGCGGCTATGAAGAGACGTTGGTCCACTTCCGCAATCTCACGGAGGAGGACATCGAACGCTATGTCTCCACCGGCGACTGTCTCGACAAGGCTGGCGCTTACGGCATCCAAGGATTGGCCGCCCTGCTGGTGGAAGGCTTGGAGGGAGACTATTTTAACGTCGTTGGTTTGCCGCTCGTTCGTTTGGATAAGCTGCTTCGCCAATGGGGAATTTCCTTGATGAGTCTAGGAACGGAAGGGAACAACCGAAGCTCTTCTCCAGCCTAACCGTCGCACAGTGATAGCCGGTTCCCCGCCTGAAAAGGGGGGTACACCGTGAGTGAAACTTATCATTTGACCATTAAAGATCTGCCTGAGGACCTGCGCCCCCGTGAGCGCCTTCTGTCGGCAGGTCCGCAGGCGTTGACCAACGCTGAACTGTTGGCTATACTGTTGCGGACCGGAACAACCCGGGAAACGGCCATCGACATGGCCCACCGCATCCTCCGCCAGGGCGGTCTCCGTTTCCTGGCTGAGACTACAGCCGACGAGTTGAGCGCCCTCAAAGGCTTGGGCGCAGCCAAGGCAGCCCAGGTCAAAGCGGCTGTTGAATTGGGACGTCGCATCGCTTCAACGTCGCCTGAATCGCGTCCCGCCATCCGATCGCCTGAGGACGCCAGCCGATTGGTCATGGAGGATATGCGCTTTTTGGATCGAGAGGTCTTTCGCGCCATTGCCTTGAACACGAAAAACCAGGTTCTCAGCATCGAGGATATCTCCGTCGGCAGTCTCTCTTCCTCCATTGTCCATCCTCGGGAACTGTTCAAAGTCTTGATCCGCAAAAGCGCCGCTGCGGTTGTGCTCATACATAACCATCCCAGCGGAGATCCGACACCGTCGCGGGAGGATCGCGAGATTACGCGGCGAATCGTTGAAGCAGGAAAAATTTTAGGGATCGAGATCCTCGACCATGTGATCATCGGCGACAACCGCTACAGCAGCCTCAAAGAACTAGGATACGTCTGATCCGGTAAGGAGATAGGAATATGATGTTTACAAAAGACCTCGGCATCGACCTTGGCACCGCCAACACCCTCGTACACATGAAAGGCCGAGGGATCATCCTGCGGGAGCCTTCCGTCGTCGCCATTCAGCGTGACAGCGGCTCGGTCATGGCCGTCGGCGAAGAGGCCAAGCAGATGATCGGCCGCACCCCCGGCAACATCACCGCCATCCGTCCCATGAAAGACGGCGTCATTGCCGACTTTGACATCACCATGTCCATGCTCCGCTACTTCATCCGCAAGGCCCTCGGCTCCAGCACCGGCTTGTTCTCTCGCGTCCGCGTCGTCGTCTGCGTCCCCTGCGGCGTCACCGCCGTAGAGGAGCGTGCCGTCAAGGAAGCGGCCTTGCAGGCTGGCGCCAGGGAAGCCTACCTGATCGAAGAGCCCATGGCGGCGGCCATCGGCGCCGGACTGCCCGTCCATGAGCCGACCGGCAACATGATCGTCGACATCGGCGGCGGCACGACTGAGGTGGCCGTCATCTCCCTCGGCGGCATCGTCACCTCCAAATCGATCCGCATCGCCGGCGATGAGATGGATGAAGCCATCGCCGCCTACATCAAGCGCCAGTATAACCTGGCCATCGGGGAGCGCACATCGGAGGAGATCAAAATCCGCCTCGGCTCGGCCTTCCTGGACCGCGCTGAAGAATTGCAGGAGGCCATCGACGTGCGCGGCCGCGACCTCGTCTCCGGCCTGCCCAAGACAGTCACCGTCACGGCGGAAGAGATCCAGAAGGCCCTCTCCGAGCCGGTCGCCGCCATCATTGACGCCATCAAGGTCTGCCTGGAAAAAACACCGCCCGAACTGGCAGCCGACCTGATGGAACACGGCATCGTCATGGCCGGCGGTGGCTCCCTCCTGCGCGGACTGGACCGCCTCGTCAGCCTTCAGACCGGCATGCCCGTCTACTTGGCCGACGAGCCCCTTTCCGCCGTCGCCCTTGGCACTGGACGCGTCCTGGAAAACATCCCCGCCCTGAAGCGCGTCCTGATTCCGCAGAAGCGGCTCAATTAGAACATGGTGCTGCTCTAATTGCCGGACGGCGTTCTCAGACGCAAGCAAGCGCGTTCCAGCGTCATCAGGCATAGAGAAGCATAGATTAAATAGGAAATTGTTGAAAAAAGCAAAAACCCGTTGATTATTTCTTACCCTTGATCGACAATAGTTGGGTGGCGCGTTGCGTGAAACGATCTGTAGCAGGGGCGCATGGGCAAAGTGAGCGGTTTGAGCGGAGCGGCGTCAGCGAGCGAAGACGGCGCAGCGAAAAGGCGCGCCCTCTGACATGCAGAAAAAAGCCCGATAGATTTGGCGCGCCCGCTGCGGCGTCGAGCGAGCAGCCGCGGAGCTCTTAGCGAGCTTTGCCCATGCGTCCCCCGCTTTGTACAGCGAGGCGAGCGGGCTTAAAGGTGAAGCATAATAGGCGGACGCGTCGATTCCACTAAGGGGGAAGCCTTTTTGGCCCGAACAAGAATAAGAAAGACACTTCTTGTCGTCGGTCTTGGAACGGTCATCGGCCTGGGGCTTCTCCGTATGACGAGCAACGACCGATGGGACACGACCCTGCTGGAGAGTTCCAGCCATTCGCTGCTGGCGCCTTTTCAGGCAGGTCTCGCCTATGTGACCGGACAAGGGGAGGCCATTGGCCAGGCGGTGATCAACTACCGTCTGGTCAAGGAGGAGAACGAGGCGCTGCGCCAGGAAAACGGCGAATTGCGTCGTGAAAACGGATTGTTGCGCCAGTACCAGTTGGAAAACCTCCGCATGAAAGAGATGCTGGCGTTTAAAGAAGAAAAAGCGGGAAACTACCAGATGATCGCCGCCCGGGTGATCGGCCGCGAGACATCGACATGGTTTCGATCATTGACCCTTGACCAGGGCGCCAACGACGGGGTGGCGAAGGACATGGTCGTCATCAACAATGACGGTCTGATCGGTCATGTGACCTCTGTATCGCCCCATTCCTGCCAGGTTCTGCTGATCATCGACCGGGAGGCGCCGGTGCCCGCCATGCTGCAGGTGACTCGGGAGCCCGGGATCATCGAAGCAAAAGGCGACGGTTCAGGGATGTTGACGATGGTTCACCTGCGGCGCGACGCACCGGCGCAGGAGGGGCAACTGGTCGTCACCTCCGGTCTGGGGTCGCTTTATCCGAAGGGACTTCGCGTCGGCTATGTGACGAATGTAGAGCCTGAACCGAACGGCCTGACGAAACAGGCCGGTTTGCGCCCGGCCGTCGACTTTCAGCGCCTGGAAGAGGTCTTTATCGTCCAAAAGGTCCTGCGCCAGGAGGGAGAGTAGTTGCGCCATCTGAACCTGGTCCTGTTGCTGCTGGCCAGCACGACCTTACAGACGACCCTGATGACCCATCTGGCCATTGCTGGCGTAACGCCTCATCTGGTGCTGATCCTAGTCGTCTTTACAGCCATCTTAAAGGGCGGACGCTTCGGCAGCCTCTTTGGCGCCGGCGCCGGCCTCTTTCTCGATATGCTGACGGGACGCTATATCGGGTTGAACGCCCTCGCCCTCGCTGCCACGGCCGGTCTCTGCGGGTTGATCGAAGGGCGGCTCTACAAGGACAACCTGCTCGTCCCCATCGGTTGTGTCCTTGCCGGCACGGTGGCCTACCACACCCTGGCCTTCCTGCTGGGAAGTTTCGCCGGACTGCCCTTTGCCGTAGGGGGCTTTTTCATGACCCTCTTGACCCAGGCTCTTTATAACACGGCGGCAGTCCCCCTGCTGTACGGTCCCTTTTACCGGGCCGCCTGCAAGGGGTGGCTGCCGAAGGAAGAGGTGGGTTCATGAGCCTCGACTTAAACAACCTCATCAATGAGATGAGTAACGAAATGACCGTCGATCCCCCTGCCGCGAAGCGTCGCAAAGATCTGGAAAAGACGCTGCGTTTCTTTGCCGTGGTGGCGATCGTTGTCTTTGGCGTCCTCTTGAGCCGCCTTTTTTATCTCCAGTTTGTCGCCGCTTCCGAGTACACGACCACCTCGGAGGAAAACCGCATTAAAATGCTGCCGATCCCGGCCATGCGGGGAGACATCGTCGACCGCAACGGCGTGACCCTGGCCACATCAGTGCCGGTCTTCAACGCCTACGTGACCTACTTAGGCATCCAAAACAACGACCGGGACGCTGTGGTGCAGAAACTGGCCCAGATCCTCGGCGCCAACGATCCTTCGATCACTGCCGAGTACATCCGCGAGCAGTTTGAAAAACGCAAGCAGCGCCTCTACGAGCCCATCCTGATCAAATCCAACCTGACCGAGACGGAAGTGGCCATGCTCGAAGAACGGCGCGCCGAACTGCCCGGTGTCGTCGTCGAAAAAGGCCCTGTCCGTAACTACCCCCCTGTTGAGGGGAGCCAGATCGCCGGTCACCTGCTGGGGTATGTCCGTCAAATCAGCCCGGAAGAGCTCAAGCAGTACGGTGATGAAAAGTACCGCTTAAATGATATGATCGGTAAGACAGGCCTGGAAAAGGCGTACGAGAAATACCTGCGCGGGCAGGACGGCTACCAGCAGGTGGAGATCAACCGGTCCAACCGACCTATCCGCAACCTCTTTACCCATAACCCCACTCCGGGCGACCGGCTGGTGCTGACCCTTGACGCCAAGGTCCAAAAGACCATGGAAGAGGCGATGGACCGGACCTTGAGCCAACTGCAGCGCGATAACCCGAAAGCGAAAGCCGGCGCTGCTGTCATGATCAACGTTCGCACTGGCGCCATTTTGGGCATGGTCTCGCGGCCGGCCCTCAATCCCAACGACTTTGTCGGAACGATGAACCAAGAGACAGCCGATTACTACTTCCGTTCCGACCCGCCAGCGGGTATCAACCGTGTCATTCAGGCCTCTTACCCTCCAGGTTCGACCTTCAAGCCGCTCACAGCTATCGCCGCTCTCGATGTGGGGAAACTTGATCCTCACGAGCATATCACCTGCACCGGCGCCTACTGGGAGAAGCCTAACATTCCCTGCTGGACCGTCCACGGTTCGGTTGACCTGAACGAAGCGGTGGCCGGTTCCTGCAACGTCTATTTTCAGGAGATGGGGCGGCGGGCCGGCATCGATAACATCAGCCGCATCGCCCGTGAGTTTGGCCTTGGCCAGGAGACAGGCATCCTGCTGCCGGGCGAGGAGGAGGGACTCCTGCCGGGCCGCGACTGGAAGCGCGCCTGGGGTAGCTCCTACGCCAACAACCGCTACCAAGCCCGCATGCGTGAACAGGACAAAAAGCTCCAAGAGGAACTGGCCAACGCCCAAACGGAAGAGGAGAAAGCTAAGATCCAGAAAAAAGACACGGCCATGCGCAAAACGATCGAGCGTGATTACCGCAACGACCTGAACTACTGGCCTTACTGGCAGCCCTTTGAGACCTACAACACCTCCATCGGCCAGGGAAGAAGCCAGTACACCGTCTTGCAACTCGCCAACTACATCGCTACGCTGGCCAACGGAGGCACCCGCTTCCAGCCTTACATGGTCGATCGGATTGAAACGCCAGACAAAGAGGTCGTCCAGCAGTTCGGGCCGACCATCCTCAACCAGGTGTCGGTATCGCCGGAGAACCTGGCCCTGGTCCGGCGGGCCATGTTGGCTGTCACGGAACAAGGCGGGACGGCGTCCTACCTGTTCTCAAACTTTCCCGTCAAGGTGGGCGCCAAGACGGGCACCGCCGAGACAGGCCGGGCCGGCGACGACAAGGAAAAGGATTACCATGGCGTCTTCGTGGCCTTCGCCCCTTACGACAACCCGGAAGTGGCTTACGCCGGCGTTGTCGAGTACGGCTACCACGGCGGTTCTTCTGCCGGCATCGTGGCGCGGGCAGCTTTTGAAGCCTATTTCGGTGTCGAACCCACCAATCCGGAAGCCTTGGTTCCCTTTGGACGTGTCGAAGAATAAGGGAAACGAGGAGCCAGTCTCCTCGTTTTTTTCTATTGTTTGAAGGAATTCCCCCTAGAGCGTAGAATTTATTGATGGACTAAAAATGGTAAAGATATGGAAATCGGCTGAGGGGCGAGTTGACGGCAATGCGAAAAACAGACATCGTAATCAAAGGATCCAAAGACGGGCTTACCTTCTTTCTGGACTCCCAGTGCGATTTTTACGAACTGGCCGCTGCGATTGAAGATAAACTGGCGTCAGCTGATTGTTTCCTTGTGGGCGCCCATGTCACCGTCGATATTGGGACACGGCAACTCCATCCGGATCAGATTGAACGGTTGCGGACTCTCTTCCCATCCTACGGGCTCATCTTGCGGGGCATCAATTCTTGGACCGATCCAGCCGGTCAACATGACGAGGAGGAAAGGGCCGTGTTAAAAGGAAACCGGGAACGCATCTACCAGATCGCCAATCACCTTTACGAATCGAGCGAACGGGCCGATGGCGCCGTCAGAAGCCGCGATGTTCGAGACCGTGATAGGAGAGAGCGTGACATCATTGACGATTCCGCACCGGTTCTCGCGCAGTCAGGCGCGGCCTTGGACGATGGCGAGGCGCCGCCGGAGCCGGTGGACAATTATGGGGTGGATGAGCAAACCGCTATCCTGACCCAGGGCGGCGACGAGCGGACGTTGCTCATCCAGCGGACCCTTCGTTCCGGCCAGACTGTTCGCTACCCCGGGCATGTGGTCATCCTGGGCGATGTCAACCCCGGCGCGGAGATCGTCGCCGGCGGCAATATCATCGTCATGGGCGTCTTCCGCGGCGTCGCCCACGCCGGCGCCATGGGCGGCGATGAGGCGGTAGTGACTGCCTACCGTCTTCGTCCGACACAACTGCGAATTGCCAATCACATCACCCGCCCGCCTGATGAAGAGGAAGAAGGTCCCGATCATCCGGAAATCGCCCGCATCCGGGATGGCATGGTGACGATTGAGCGCTACCACTATGGAACAAAAGCTTACGGCAAAGACATGTAAGGGAGGAACTCACATGGGTGAAGTGATTGTCATCACCTCAGGCAAAGGCGGCGTTGGCAAGACGACCACGACAGCCAACATCGGCACCGGTTTGGCCGCGCTCGGATTTAAGGTCGTCCTGGTCGATACGGATATCGGGTTGCGCAACCTTGATGTTGTCATGGGCCTGGAAAACCGGATCGTCTACGATATCGTCGATGTGACGAGCGGCCAGGTGACTTATGGGAAGGCCTTGATCAAGGACAAACGTTTCCCTGACGGCCGCCTCAACCTGCTCCCAGCGGCTCAGACGAAAGATAAGACGGCGGTCAATCAGGCGCAGATGAAAAAGCTCTGTGAAGACTTGAAGCAGGAGTTTGACTTTGTGCTCATTGACTGCCCTGCCGGTATTGAGCAAGGCTTCAAGAACGCCATCGCCGGGGCTGAAAAGGCTGTCGTCGTCACGACACCGGAGGTTTCGGCCATTCGTGACGCCGATCGGATCATCGGACTTCTGGAGGCGGCCGGCTTGCGCAATCCCCGGCTGATCATCAACCGCCTGCGGCCGACCATGGTCAAACAAGGCGACATGATGTCCATTGAAGATATGGTCGACATCCTGGCCATCGATGTGCTCGGCGTCGTGCCGGAGGACGACACCATCGTCATCTCGACGAACAAAGGCGAACCGGCTGTGCTAGATGACAACTCCCGGGCCGGACAAGCTTACCGGAACATCACTCGTCGCTTGACTGGCGCCGAAGTGCCCCTAATGAACCTGGAGATCACGGAAGGCTTTTTCGATAAGGTTCGCAAAATCTTCGGCATGAACCGCTAACAGGCAGGAAAGGGGGCAGGAAGCCCATGGCGGTGCTGGACTTTCTCAACCGCATGTTCAGCCGCGACAGCGGCAACAGCAAAAACATTGCGAAGGAGCGCCTGCGTCTTGTGCTGGTTCACGACCGCAGCAGCGTCTCGCCGGAAATCATGGAGGCCCTCAAAGAGGACCTGATCAAGGTCATATCGAGCTATCTGGAGATCGACGAAAGATCCCTGGAAGTCAACTTGAACAACGAAGAAGCGTCGGTCGCCTTGGTGGCCAACATCCCCGTGCTGGGGTTGAAGCGCCGCAACGTATGATTTCGCCAAAAGGTGGATATCGCGAAAAGTCTATGAACTTACGCTGAGGATAGTGATAAAGCAATACCAATAGGAGCGCAAAAGCTATCGGCCCCTCTTCTCTAAAAAAGGGAGGGGCTTTTCATTGCCTGTACTATCCCCTATAATAGGAATGTCTTCAGACCATAAGGTAGGGGGAACACCTTTGCGCTGGAAACTTGCGCGGAACCTGGATTTGACACTTGTCGCCGTCGTGCTTCTCCTGCTGACCTTCAGCATCATTATCATGCGTAGCGCCTCATCGAACGTGGGCGCCGATCCGCTGGCCTTTGCCCGCAAGCAGACGATTTGGGTCTTCGTCGGCATTACCTTTGTGACGATCTCCATGTTTTTTCACTACCAGACCTTTTCCCGCTATTCCTGGTACCTCTACGGACTCAACCTGCTTATCCTCGCGGCCGTGTTAATCCCTGGTCTCGGCGTCAATGTAAACGGCGCCGTCCGTTGGATCAACATCGGCGGATTTCAGTTTCAACCCTCCGAGTTTGCCAAGCTCCTCATGATCCTCACCTTTGCCGACTTTTTGTCCAAACGGCAAGGGCGACTGGAGACCCTAAAAGACATGCTGCCCTGTTTCGCCTTTGTGGCAGTGCCCATGCTGCTGATCCTCAAGCAGCCCGACCTTGGCACATCGCTCGTCTTTATCGCCATCATGCTGGGGATGATGGTGGCGGCGGGAGCGAACAAGAGAATCATGGGTCTTCTCGTCTTCTCCGGCCTTGTGGTGATCGTCGTCGGCATTTACGGACACTTCACCTGGGACTGGCCCTTGCCCTTGAAGGAGTACCAAATCAAACGGCTGATCATTTTTTTGGATCCTGATTTGGATCCCCTCGGAGACGGGTACCATATCAATCAGTCACTGGTCGCCATCGGTTCCGGCGGACTTTTTGGCAAGGGTCTTTTCCGGGGCACCCAGGCCCAATTGAATTTTCTACCGGAACACCACACTGACTTTATTTTTTCCGTCGTCGGGGAAGAACTCGGTTTCACCGGCGCCGTCGGCTTGCTGTCGCTCTTCTTCGTAATCATCCTACGGGGGTTGCGCATCGCTCTCGATGCCCGGGACAGCTTCGGTTCGCTCATCGTGACAGGCATTGTCTCCATGTGGCTCTTTCATGTCCTGGTCAACGTAGGTATGACAACAGGCATCATGCCGGTTACAGGCATCCCGCTGCCCTTTGTCAGCTATGGCGGATCGGCCATGTTGACAAATCTGGTCTGCTTGGGGTTGCTACTTAACGTATACTGGCGTAGACAGTCGATAATGTTTTAGGAGTGGACATGTCATGAGTCAGGACCAACTGAAAGTCAATGACCTAATCCAGATCCTCATTCCTGCCGGCAGCATTTATTCCGGGCATTACAAGAGTCGGATCGAGGATGTGGAAGAAGACAGCCTGACGCTGGCATTGCCCTTCAAAGAGGGACAGCTGATCCCGTTGCATATCGGGGAACACCTGATCTTTTACAAAGCCAGCGAGAACGGCGTCTGGGTCTATCAGACGGTCGTCCAGTCCCGCCGTTCGAATCCCCTTCCTGTGATCATCGTGAAAAAGCCGATCCGCGCCGACAAGGTGCAGCGGCGCAATTTTTACCGCTTTCCCATCACTATCGCCACCCAGTACTGCAAACAGGAGAAAGATGTAGAACCTAAGGATTGGACCTGGTACAAGGGGGTCATCCGCAACGTCTCCGGCGGCGGTGTCTGCTTGAACGTGAAGGAGCAGTTGCATGTAGGTGATAAGATCCTCGTGGACCTGCCCCTTGGCAAGGATCGGCTCCGCGTCGGCGGGCAGGTGAAGCGTTCCTTTGTGGAGGGAGAGGGAAAGGAGCTCGTTTACGTCCTTGGGATCGAGTTCCTGAACATCTCCCGGGGAGAGCAGGAGCGGGTCATACAATTCATCTTCACCAGACAACGGGAAATGCGCAGCCAAGGCATGCAGTAACCCTGCCGGACCCCCCGGCGGGGTTATTTTTTTAGGACAAAAGCATCTGTCGATGCAAGGCGTAAAGAAGTATAATGGGAATAGCGACTCGGAACACACGTTCCGGGAGGGGTTCACTGAGGAGGAACGGTGATGATGAACGAATACGCGTCCGACTGTCTCGGTGTGACCGTGTCCTCTCCGAAGACAGGCTCTTTCTGCCGCTGGTGGAACCGCCGTCTGCCGTTGCAAGCGCTGGCCTGGGAACTGCAACCGGAACACCCGGCGCCGATCGTCGCTGTCCGCGTCGACAACGTGCTGGAGGACTTGGGGTACGTCCCCGAACGGGACTGCCAGGTGGAAATGGTCGACATGTCGACAGAGACGGGCTTGCGCGTCTACGGTCAGAGCCTCGCTTTTGTCTTGATGCGGGTAGCGCGGGAACTCTTTCCCCGCCAGCAGCTAGAGATCCAGTTCTCCTTGAACAAGGGTTTTTATGGCGAACTCATGGGCGATCAGCCCTTGACGGCGGAGATGGTCGAACAGTTGCGGGAACGCATGTGGGAAGTCGTGCGCGCTGCCGAACCGATCGAGCGTAGGGTGGTCAGTCGCTTTGAAGCGCTGCACATCCTGGAGGCGTCCGGTCGCCAGGACCAGGCGGACGTCCTTCGCTTTCGCAGCCGTGAACCGGTGAATATCTACACCTGTGGCGGTTATGTGGCCTACAGCGATGAAATCCTCGTCCCCCATACGGGGATGATCACCACCTATCAACTGGCGCCTCACTACTCGGGCTTTCTCTTGCGCCACCCTGACCAGTCCGATCCGTACCGGATCCCGCCCAATGTGGAGCAGAAGCAGCTCGCCTATATCTTCCGCGAATCGGATAAGTGGACAAAGATCGTCAAGGTGGCCGATGTGCGCGACCTCAACAGCCACAATGCAGCGGGGAAGACGGGGGAACTGATCCGCATCGCCGAGGCGCTCCATGAAAAAAAGATCGCCCAGATCGCCGACCGGATCACCGAGGAGCCGGAAAAGGCGCGGTTGATCCTGATCGCCGGCCCCTCCTCTTCTGGCAAGACCACCTTCGCGCAGCGCCTGAAGATCCAACTGCGCGTTAACGGCCTGGATCCGGTGACCTTGTCGATGGACGATTATTTCCTGCCGCGATCGCTGACACCTCGTGACGCCTCCGGCAATTATGACTTTGAGTCCATCGATGCCGTCGATTGCGCCCTTTTCAACGACCACTTGACGAAGTTGATCGCCGGGGAGGCTGTGGAAATCCCTCGCTACAATTTCCATACGGGCGACCGGGAGTACCACGAAGATGTCGTGCAGGCCGGCATCGACCGGCCCATCATTGTCGAAGGGATTCATGGCCTCAATGAAAGATTGACAGCAGCGGTCGCGCGCGATCATAAGTTTAAGATCTATGTGAGCGCTCTCATGGAACTGAATCTAAATCCCATGAACTACATCAAGACAACTGACGCCCGCTGTATCCGGCGTATCGTCCGGGACCACCAGTTCCGTTCCCATGATGCACTGCGGACCCTGACCATGTGGTCCTCTGTCCGCCGTGGTGAGGAACGGTGGATCTTCCCCTTCCAGGAAGAGGCGGATGTCATGTTCAACTCCGCCCTCGTCTACGAGCTGGCCGTGTTGGCCCGCTACGCTGCTCCGCTCCTGGAGGTCATCCCCGGCGACTCGAAGGTCTACGGTGAAGCACAGCGCCTCTTGACGTTGCTCGATTACTTCCGGCCCATGGAGGACGTGGAGGTTCCCCACAACTCCATCCTTCGCGAATTTATCGGCGGCAGTTGTTTTTTCTAAGGAGTGCTAACGTTGTTTAATCTACCTCAGCGGTCTCTTGCGGCTGCCTTCCTCTTCGGGCTTTGGCTAACCGCCTTCTTATGTTTTGGACAACTCCTTCCGGCGGCTGCCGCTTCCCCGTCGCCAGATACGGTCAATCTGGTCATCAACGGCAAGGCTGTCGTCCCCGATTCACCGCCGGTCATTGTCAAAGAGCGGGTGCTCGTGCCGGTGCGGGTCGTGTCGGAACAACTGGGGCTAAAGGTAGCCTGGAACAGCGAAAAATACGAGGCTGCTCTGGAAGGGGAGGGATTGAAGATCGCCCTCCGCCCCGGTCAGCGGGAGGCCACGGTGAACGGAAAGGTGGTCTCCCTCGATGCCCCGGCCCAACTGCGTGACGACCGGCTCTTTGTTCCCTTGCGCTTTGTCGGCGTCTCCATGGGCGGTAAGGTCGATTGGGATGGCCCCAGTCGCACGGCCTATGTTGACTCCACATCGGAGCGGGCGGGACAGACGCCGGTAACTACCCCGTCTGGAACGCCGCCTTCCTCCGGAGTGGGCATGGGCGGTGAAAGGCCAGCAACTTCGGAAGGTCAAGCGCCCGGAACAGCCGTCTCACCTGGGGCTGGAACGACTGCCGGCAAGCCTGCGGGAACGGTTTCAGGAGAACTCTCTGACATCGACTGGTGGATCGAGAACAACAAAGACATCATCATTGTTGCCAAGACAGACCAGATGGAATACCAGTTGTCGGTATTAAGGGGGCCAGACCGGGTGGTCGTCGACCTGCCGGGCGTAAAACTCGGCGAATCCTTGCCGAAAAACAGGGCGATTAACCTCGGTCCGGTCAAACAGGTGCGCTTTGGTCAATTCCGGGAGGACACGGCCCGCATCGTCATTGATCTGATCGGAACGGTTACGCCTCAGATTCAAAAATCGCCGGAGGGCCTGTGCATCCGTATCCCTGGCGCAAGGTCGCTGCGGCGTGCCGGAATCCCCTTGATCCTGTTGGACCCCGGTCACGGTGGCATCGATCCTGGCGCCTTAGGGCCGACGGGAACACGGGAGAAAGATTATACGCTGACCATGGCGCTGAAGGTCCGTGATCTTCTCGTCAAACAGGGCATCGATGTGTCGCTGACCCGGTCTGTCGATATGGATGTGTCGCTGTCCGACCGGGGGATCATCAACAACCGATTGCATCCGGATCTCTTCTTCAGTATCCATGCTAACGCTGCTACAAGGCAGGAAGCAGGAGGAACGGAAACCTGGATCAGCGGAGAGAATGGGCGGTCGCTGGCCGAGACGATCCAGCGGAAGGTGCAGCCGGCGACAGGAAGAGACGACCGGGGGGTAAAACAGGCCAACTTCTATGTCTTGCGCACTTCTGAGGTTCCCGCCGCGTTGCTGGAGACGGTCTTCATCTCCAATCCTGAAGAGGAAAAACTGTTGTTCACATCCGATTTTCAAGATCGCGTCGCCCAGGCGATCGTCGCCGGGATCATGGAGTACCTGAAACGGCCCCTGCGTCCATAACCCTTTTCGCGTCATTTCCTGCTGTTGCCAGTCGGTTATGGTTGTCAGCAACCATTGCCAGCCCTTTTCAACCCGCCTTGCCTCGCCTTTTGCCTTTATTTAATGAGCAGAAATCCTCCGGTCATATCGAGTCGGAATATGACGAACGAAAAGCAAAGGATATGGAAGGAATTACTAATTCTTTTGTTGAATTTGCTTTACAATGATGACATTCGAAGTTCGATCAAGCTCAACTGATCGAGGTAAAACGTATCCAGGGATGGCTGAATTGGAAGGCGATGAAAGGGGGAACGCGGCTGATGTACATGCTTGCCCTGTTGGCATTATTTATCGGGGCTGTCATTTGGCTGGAGGTAGGTCAAAAGAAGACCTACCGGAAAACACAGCGGCTTGACCCGCAGGCGGTTCGTCGATTGGTTGTACAGGCTCAATCGAGAGAGCGATTTCCACGGCTCCAAGAGTATGGCACTCGTTATCCTGCCGAATAGATCTGGCGGTGGTCGATGAGAAATCGATCCCAAAAAGCCCTCTCCCTTCCTTGACCACAAGGAAGAGAGAGGGCTTTTTTGACGATTTGATGTTATCGAGAGGCGCGACTTATTGTTCAGAAGCGTTCGCCTTTCCGGCAGTAACGGCGATCTTGCTGTGCGAGTAGCCATAGAGAAAATAGACGACGATGCCGACGGCCATCCAGATCAGGAACAGCTTCCAGGTGATCCAGGGAAGAGAGCCCATCAAAAAGGCGCAAAAGAGCACGGCGAGCAAAGGCGTAAAGGGAACGCCGGGACAACGAAAGGGGCGGTTCAGTTCCGGCCGTTGGCGGCGTAGCAGGATAACGCCGATGGATACGAAGACAAAGGCGGATAAGGTGCCTAGGTTGACCATCTCCGCCACGATTCCGATAGGCACGAACCCGGCGACAAAGGCGACGATCAACCCAGTCAGCCATGTGGAGACAAAGGGCGTCTCGAAGCGGGGATGCACCTTCGAAAAAAAGGGAGGCAGCAGGCCATCTCGGCTCATGGCGAAAAAGACGCGCGTTTGACCGAAGAGCATCACCAGAAGGACCGTCGTGATGCCAGCGATGGCGCCGATGGAGACAAAACCGGCCACCCAGTTCTGGCCGGCTACCTGCATGGCCAGGGCGACCGGTGCAGAGACGCCCTTAAACTGGGCGTAAGGGACGATGCCGGTCATGATGGCCGACACGATGATGTAGAGGACGGTGCAGATGGCCAGCGAAGAGACGATACCGATAGGAAGGTCCCGCTGTGGATTTTTCACTTCCTCGGCCGCTGTGGAGACAGCGTCAAAGCCGATGTAGGCGAAAAAGACGATGGCCGCGCCGGACCAGATGCCGGAGACGCCGTAAGGCATGAAAGGGACCCAGTTGGCTGGTTTGACGTACCAGACGCCGACACCGATGAAGAGGAAGACGACGGCCATCTTGATGAAAACCATGATGTTGTTGACACGAGCGCTTTCCCGAATGCCGATCGAAAGGAGTGAGGTGACGATCAAGACGATGATGACGGCGGGCAGGTTGACGATTCCCCCGCTGGCAGGCGGATTGACCAAGGCTGCTGGCAAGTGGAATCCCAGGCCTTCCACAAGCTTGACGAAGTAGGCCGACCATCCGATGGAGACGGCTGAGGAAGCGAGACCATATTCGAGGATGAGCGCCCAGCCAATCAGCCAAGCCATGAATTCCCCCAGGGTAGCGTAGGAATAGGTGTAGGCGCTCCCTGACACGGGGCAAAGGGCGGCGAATTCGGCGTAGGCCAGGGCGGCGAAGCCGCAAGCAAGTCCGGCGATCACGAAGGAGAGCACCAGCGCTGGACCGGCATGTTCAGCGGCGGCGATGCCGGTTAGCACGAAGATGCCCGTTCCGATGATTGCCCCGATGCCCAGCAAGGTGAGATCAAAGGCGCCCAGCGTTTTTTTGAGGCCCGATTTTGAATGGGCAAACTCGATCAACTGGTCCAGGGATTTTTTCCGCCAGAGGTTCATGAAGAGAGGCTCCTTTCAATGCATGAGGTTGGGAAGATCGTCTAGAAGATAAGGCTCGAATCAAGTTTTCCCTGTCTCGCTTTTGGGTATCACTGGTTAGTGCCAACAAGCACATATTATAATCATTTGTCCCAACCTGTACAAGTGTCCTTCGGAGGCGGACAAAGAAAAAAGGCGAAAAGAAAAAGGCGATTGGAAGTGCTTCCGGGATCGCCTGATCGACTGGAGTTACCGTTCTTCGCCTCGCTGGCGGATGCATTGTTCGAAGGCTCGCTTCATCGCTTGTGTATGTACGGGGTTGATTGATGTGCGGTCGGCCGGGTTGGTGTAGCACCAGGGGGCCATCGGACATTCGGAGCACTTCCCGGCGCGGTGTGGTCGAGGCATGGGGATAATTCGGGCCATAAGCACCACCTCCTGGCTTAGAGTATGCCCGCCGGCGTTCCGGCACATGCGTGACAGCGAGGGTAAAGAAAGGGATGTCCTATTTTTTCCAGGGCAGTGCATAGAGTGTATCAGGGTTGGTGAACAGGGGGGACAAATGTGAAAAAGTCGATCATTCCCGATGGGGGCGAGTGGATCACCAACCGCCGGCGGCGGCGTTCGGCGTCAACAGGGGAGAGCCCGAAGGGAAAGGGCGATTTGGAACCGCCAGTGAAGGGAAGGAGCGGTCTGGGCGATGAGGGGGGCGGCGCTTGGTTCAAAGGCTTCGGCGCGTCGCCGGCGCGGAGTTGGTTTTCGGGCGATGGCTCGGCCCGTTGGGGCGAACCGCCGGCGAGAGAAGGTTCTCCGCTCCGCCGTTGGCTCTGGCAGACGGCCATCTCGCTGGCGCTTTTTGCTGGGACCTGGCAGATCTTCCAGGTCGACCAGCCATGGGCTCACTGGTTGCAAGGGGAGATCCGGCGGGTCGCCACCGAAAGCGTGGAGTATGAGGCACTCCATGATGCCGTTTTGCGCCTTGGTCTCTGGACGGACGCGACGGCGGTGGCGCCCGTCTTCGCC
Source organism: Heliomicrobium sulfidophilum (assembly GCF_057715735.1). Taxonomy (NCBI): domain Bacteria; kingdom Bacillati; phylum Bacillota; class Clostridia; order Eubacteriales; family Heliobacteriaceae; genus Heliomicrobium; species Heliomicrobium sulfidophilum. The sequence goes on along the minus strand of NZ_JBVTZZ010000004.1, from coordinate 747,008 downwards.
CCTGCCGGAGGAGGCGCCCGGGTCGGCTTGCCTGTGGACACGCCGGTCAAGGGCATCATCGTGCAGAGCTTCGGGCAACGGGGCGGCCAGTTTTATCCTGGCGTTCGCATCGCGGCGCCAGCGGGGTCGCCGGTTACTGCCGGCGCCGCCGGCAAGGTGGCCGTGGAGTGGATGGAAAACGGCGGTCACTACCTGCAGATCGCAGCCGATGACGGAACGGTTCGCATCGTGGGTCCCTTGGAGTCGCTGGAGGTGAAAACCGGTCAGGCTGTGGCGGTCGAGACGACGCTGGGCCGACTGGCCCGCGGCGAGGCCGACGGCCAGTCCCAACTCTATCTAGAGGTCCGTCGGGGGGGCCAGAGCATCGACCCTTTTGAAAGCGAGAAGGGGGGACAGCCCCAGTGAGGATCGTCCGCCTAGCCGGGGTGGACGTGCGGATCAACGAATGGCTCATCGTGCTGGCGGCGCTCTATGTCTGGGCCGGTGTGGCTGTCGAGGTGGCCCTGGCCTTTGCCTGTGTGGCCTGGCATGAGTTGGGTCATGTGCTTGTCGCCCGTCGGAAGGGCTTCGCTGTCCAGGAGGTGGAGTTTTTTCCTTTCGGCGGCGTCGCCCGGCTCGAACCGGGCTTGGAGCAAAGCCCTGGCGATGAGATCCCCGTCGCCCTGGCCGGCCCTCTCTTCTCCTTTTTCCTCTTGCTGGTCCTCGAAGGGGGGCAGCGCCTCGGCATCGACTGGGGCGATTATTTCGATTTCTTGCGGAATGTCAATTTCTCCATCGGCTTGTTTAATCTATTGCCGATCCTCCCCCTTGATGGCGGCCGTCTCTGCCGCGCCTGGCTGGCTGGGCGCTGGGGGGTCATGGGCGCTTCCTTGCGCACCGCCCGTTGGGGGGAGGCGTTGGCCCTGCTCTTCGGTCTGCTGGCGGTGGTGGGCCTTTACGGGGGGCGCAACGGCCTCGACCTGCCGCTCATCGCTGGATTTCTCTTTCTCGGCGCCCACAAAGAAAGGAGCAACGGCCCCATGTTTTTTTGGAACCTGCTCCGGGTGAAGCGGCGCAAGCTGACAGGTCAAGCCGCCTGGAACGGCGAGGTGGTCGTGGCCCGGCGCGATGTGCGCGTCTCCAGCCTGCTGCCTCGCATCGTGCCTGAACGGTGCCTGCTTGTCACCATCGTTGACGAGAGCGGCGCCATCATCGGCCAGGTCAGCGAGAACGATCTGCTCCAACAGATGCTGCAAGGGAAGGAGGACCTGACCGTGGGGGATCTGATCCAAAAGGGAGGCAGATGAGGGGATCATAAGCTTGAAGGTCTGGGGAGGGAGGACGTCAGACCAAAAAAGGATCCAACGGGGTTGTCTTTCTGAGTTAAAGGGGATAATCTTATCGTAAGTTCCGTTATATATCGGTTATCATTGAACGAATCAGCGCGTGAGGCGGGGATACCAGTTTGAGTCGTAAACGTGAAATCAGCCAAATCTTAGAAGACGAACTGCTGCGCAAGGTGACAAAACCGACCCGGTACACAGGGGGCGAACACAACCAGGTGAAAAAGGATTGGTCAGGCATCGATGTGGCCATGGCCTTCGCCTTTCCCGACGTCTATGAGGTCGGCATGTCTCACCTGGGTTTGCGCATCCTCTACCATCTGATCAACGAACAGCCGCGCATGGCCATGGAGCGTGTCTTCGCCCCTTGGCCCGATATGGAAAGGGCCATGCGGTCGCGCGGGGTGCCCCTGTTCTCCCTGGAGAGCCGGCGTCCGCTGACCGACTTTGACGTCGTCGGCTTCACCCTGCAGTATGAGATGTCCTACAGCAACATCCTCAACATGCTCGACCTGGCCGGCATTCCCCTCTTTGCCGAGGAGCGGGTCTACGGCGATCCCCTGATCATGGCTGGCGGACCCTGTGCCGTCAACCCGGAGCCCCTGGCGCCTTTTGTCGATCTGGTCCTCCTCGGCGAAGGGGAAGAGACGCTGCCAAGGGTCCTGCAAGCTATCGCAGATTTCAAAGGCGATACTGGCGAAGCAAAAGCGGGCGATCGTGCCCACCGGGAGGCGCTGCTACTGCGGCTGGCCGCCATCCCCGGCGTCTACGTGCCCATCTTCTACCAGTCGGAGTACACCGCCGACGGGCGTTTCCTGGGCACAGCGCCCATCCGGGACGGTGTTCCGGCAAAGGTGAAAAAGCAGATCGTGGCCGATTTGGACAAGGCCTTTTTTCCTGCCACCTCACTGGTGCCATTCATGGATGTGGTCCATGACCGGGTTATGCTCGAGGTGCTCCGTGGCTGTTCCCGGGCTTGCCGTTTTTGCCAGGCCGGGAGCATCTACCGACCTGTGCGGGAGCGCTCCCCTGAGACGTTGAAGCGACAGGCTGAGGCGCTCGTCAAGGCGACCGGCTACGATGAGATCGCCCTGACCTCATTAAGCACGGCTGACTACACCTGCGTGGAGCCGCTGATCAAAGAACTGATCGTCACCCATCAGGAGCAGAAGGTCGGTCTGTCCCTGCCGTCGTTGCGGGTGGACGCCTTCTCGGTTGAACTGGCCAAAGAGGTGCAGAAAGTGCGCAAGACCGGCCTCACCTTTGCGCCGGAAGCGGGCACCCAGCGCCTCCGCGATGTGATCAACAAAGGCGTCACCGAGTCCGACCTGATGGAGACGGTGGAAAGCGCCTTTTCCAGCGGCTGGACCGGCCTGAAGCTCTATTTTATGATCGGACTGCCCACAGAGACGGAGGAGGACCTGGAAGGGATCGCCCGTCTGGCCGAACAGGTCGTCTACAAGGGGACAGGGATTCTGCGGGAAAAGGGCATCAAAAAGAGCGTCCGCGTCACCGTCAGCACCTCTTCCTTTGTACCGAAAGCCCAGACGCCCTTCCAATGGGAACCTCAGGCGCCCATGGCTGACCTGGAGGAGAAGCAGGCCTTTTTGAAAAAGCGCCTCCGCGATCGCCGCATCAGCTACAACTGGCACGACGCGCGGATCAGCTTCCTCGAGGCTGTCTTCGCCAAGGGCGACCGCCGGCTCGCCCAGGTGCTGCACCGGGCCTGGCAAAAGGGATGTGTCTTTGATGGCTGGTCGGAATTCTTCCGTTACGATACATGGCTGGAGGCCTTTCAGGAATGCGGCGTCGACCTGGCTGATTTCGCCTACCGGACCATCGACTATGACGACCCCTTGCCCTGGGACCACCTCGATTTTGGCGTCGATCGCCGGTATCTCGTCCGAGAACATAAAAACGCGCTGGCCGCATCGCTGACCCGGGACTGCCGGGCCGATTCGTGCGCCGGATGCGGCGTTTGCCCGACTTTAGGGGTAAGTATCGATTTGCGGGGTGGTGACCATGTTCCGAGTCCGAATCGCCTTTAGCAAACAGGATCCGGTGCGCTGGCTCTCTCATTTGGACACTCAGAAAGCCTTTGAGCGGGCCATGCGCCGCGCGGCCATTCCGTTGGCGTTTTCAGAAGGGTTTAATCCCCATCCCAAAATCGCCTTCGCCTCAGCGCTGGCCGTCGGGGTCGTCTCCTTTGGCGAGTATGTCGATATCGACCTGGCGGTGGCCCTAGACCCGGAAGAGGTGCGGGAACGCTTGCAAAAGGCGATGCCCGAGGGTTTCGGCATCCATGGCGTCAAGGCCGTCGCCCCAGGGACGCAAGCGCTCATGGCTGCCGTCAACCGGGCTCAGTACCGGCTGCGCGCTCCTTTGCAAGAACCGCTTGATGAGACGGCGATCACAGCGGCTCTGTCGCGCAGCCTTGCCGAAACGTCCTGGCTGGTGGAGCGGGAAGGGAAAAAAGGGGTCTCCACAAAAGAGATCCGCTCCGGCCTGTTTCAACTGTCCGGATCCCGCACCGACGACGCGCTGGTCCTGGAGATGCTCGTCATGACGGGCAGCGAGGGGAATGTGCGTCCGGAAGAAGTGCTGGAGGCTGTGTGCCGCTACGGTAACCTGACCGTCGACCGGGAGCGGGTGCGCATCCTGCGCTTAGGGCTGTTCATCGCCCAGGGAGATCGCCTGATCACGCCGATGGATGTGCTATGAACAAGACCATCCTCGTGCAAGCCGGCAAGGAATGGACAAAGGTAGCCGTCCTGGAGGAGGAACGCCTCGTCGAGGTCCACTGGGAGCAAAGGGATCAGGGCATCATGGTGGGCAATATCTACAAAGGCCGTGTGGAAAACGTGTTGCCGGGGATGCAGGCGGCCTTTGTCGATATCGGTTGGGAGCGAAACGCCTTCCTCGTCCTCGCTGACGCCGTGCCGCCTGACCTGAAGGACTTGCGCGCCAACCTCTCCATCGGCGATATCCTCAAGCCGGGCCAGGAAGTGACCGTCCAGGTGCTCAAGGAGGGGATCGGCGGCAAGGGGCCCCGAGTGACCTGCCACCTCACCCTCCCCGGTCGCTGGGTCGTCCTGTTGCCTGATGGCGATCAGGGGGGCGTCTCCCGGAAGATCGACGATCCGGCCGAACGGGAACGTTTGCGCCAACTGGCCGAACGGGTGCGCCTGCCCGGGATGGGCCTCATCGTCCGGACGACCGCCGCCGGCGCCACGGAGGAGGAACTGACCGCTGATGTGGCGCGCCTTCGGCAACGCTGGGCGCGGATCCAGGAAAAGGCGAGCCGCCGACCGGCGCCCTGCTTGATCGAGAGCAGCGGCGACCTGGTCGAGCGGCTCCTGCGCGATCGCATCGACGAGGGCGTTGAATTGATCCGCGTCAGCGACCTCGATGTGTACAACCGCATGTGGGAGTGGACCGAGGAGAACCTGCCGTCCCTTCGCACCCGCTTGCGCCTGGAAGAGGGGCGCGACTTCTGGACTGAGCACAACCTGACCAGCGAGATCGAAAAAGCCTTGCGGCCCAAGGTCTGGCTCAAGTCGGGCGGCTACCTCGTCATCGAGGAGACGGAAGCGCTCACCGTCATTGATGTGAACACGGGCCGCTACACCGGTTCGGTCAATTTGGAGGAGACGATCCGCCAGACGAACATCGAGGCGGCCCGTGAGGTGCCGCGCCAGCTCCGACTGCGCGAGATCGGCGGGATCATCATCATCGACTTCATCGACATGCGCGATGAGCGGCACCGGGCTGAGGTGCTGGAGACGCTGGAGGCGCACCTGGCGCGGGATAAGACGCGGACAAGCGTGCTTGGCTTGACGGCCCTTGGGCTCGTGGAGATGACCCGTAAGAAGGTGCGCCAGAGCCTGGCGTCGCTGTTGACGGCGCCTTGTGAGTGTTGCGAGGGGCGGGGGCGGGTCGCCAAGGGGGAGGCGCCCTGATCCAAAACCGATCCCCCCTTTAAAAGGCATTCGCGGCAAGTCGGGGCGCATTGCATTGGCCTGCTCGCTAAGGGCTCCGCGGCGGCTCGCTCGGCGACTCCGCCCAAACCGCTCACAGGCCAATGCGCCCCGGACTTGTGGTTTATTTGCAGTTTGATCTTGCTGATTAGAATGACCTCACACGATAAATGAAGGAGGTTGTTCTGAATCCCTTGACAAAGGACTTCTCACTCGATAAAATACTGATTTGTAGGTATCTGTCCTCTGTTCTCAACCGCTCAGGACGGGCTTGGAAAAGTCGGCTTTTGGCCGCGCCTTGCACCTGGCGAGTCTAGTATGGGAGGTGTAGCATTCATGTTCGCGATTATCGAAACTGGTGGCAAGCAGTACAAGGTTCAACAAGGCGATGTGCTCAAGGTGGAGAAACTCGAAGCCAATCCTGGCGATGTGGTCGAAATCGACCGCGTCTTCGCCGTCAGCAAGGATGGGGAGCTGAAGGTCGGAGCCCCGACCGTCGAAGGCGCCAAAGTCCTGCTGAAAGTCGAAGACCACGGGAAAGGCAAGAAGATCATCATCTTCAAGTACAAGCCCAAGAAGAACTACCGCCGCAAACAAGGTCATCGTCAGGCCTTTACCCAGGTCCGTGTCGAAGCCATCCAAGCCTAAGGCTGGAAGGCGCGCGTCATGGTCAAGGTAACAGTCTATGTCGATGAGGGGCAACGGATTCTGGGATTTCAAGCCCTGGGTCATGCCGGGGCGGCGCCTCGCGGGCAGGATGTGGTATGCGCCGGTGTGTCGGCGCTGACCATCGCAGCCGTCAACGGTTTGGAGCACTTTCTCGGCGCTGAGGCGACCGAGGTGAGCGCCCCCAAGCCGGGCGACCTAAGCTGCCTTTTGCGGGAACCGCTGGCGCCGGAAGCGGCGCGGACGGCCCAGATCATCCTGGAAACGATGGTCCTCGGTCTGCAACAAACCGCGGAAGTTTATCCGCGTTTCCTTCACGTCGAGAAGAGGAGGTGTGTCCCATGCTAGTCATGAATCTGCAATACTTCGCCCACAAGAAAGGTGTCGGTAGCTCCCGAAACGGTCGCGACTCCGAAGCCAAGCGCCTGGGCGTCAAGCGCAGCGACGGTCAAGCCGTTTTGTCCGGCAACATCCTGGTCCGCCAGCGCGGCACCAAGATTCACCCCGGCAACAACGTGGGTCTGGGCAGTGACGACACCCTGTTCGCCCTGATCGACGGCGTCGTTAAATTCGAACGCAAAGGTCGGGACAAAAAACAGGTCAGCGTGTACGCTGTCTAAGAACAAAGCAGCCCCCGGAGAAATCCGGGGGCTTTTTGTCAATATTAATACTGTGCGCCGGACTTGCGGCACCGCGCTTTTTTCGCAGATCCGGCGCTGGCGGGAGTGTTTTCCGATGGCGGAGCGTGATTGGCCGGGGGCGGCTGACCGGAATGATCCGTCAGGGAGTGGTCCCTCTGGGACTCGCCTGGCCGGCTTCAGCCCAGATGCGGCCGAATGGGTGGAACTCTGGCGGGAACTCCGCCACGATTTTATCAACCACCTGCAGACGATCCTGGGGTACATCCAGGTAGGGCGCGGGGAGCGGTCCCTTGAATACCTCCGCGAAGTGGCCTCACGGCTCCAAGAGGCTGGTGGCATTACGCTTCTCGGCGTGTTGCCGGTCATCGCCCACCTGCTGCTCAAAGGGCAGGAACTGCGGGAGCGTGCCGTTGACCTGCGCGTCCAGGTGGACCGGGGTTGGAACGCCGAACCATGGCAAGGGGAGAGCCGTGCCCGCAGGCTTGCGGAGGTGGCGTCGGCGACGATCGAGTCGTTGCTTCCGTCTCAAGATCCAGCGGAAGAGGAACCAGCGCTCTGCCTGCGCTTTCGCGGCCCTGAGCCGTTGCTGGAAGCCTGGTGGCTGGGCCGTGACGAGAAGTTGACGACAATCGAACTCGCGTCCCTTTTGCAGTAGGGAATCAAACACCTGCGATCAGCAACCGTTATTACCGATCAACGTTGCAAGCTGGAATCATACAACCAGTAGCACAACGTCAACAACAGCAGCATGATTGAACCGAAGCGGGTTCGATTCCATAGGAGGTTTTCGCCGTTGTTTTACGATCAGGCGAGGATATTCGTCAAGGGCGGTGACGGGGGGAACGGCATCGTCTCCTTTCGCCGCGAAAAGTACGTGCCAGAAGGCGGACCGAACGGCGGCGATGGCGGCGCTGGCGGCAACGTCATCTTCATCGGCGACGAAGGACTGCGCACCCTCGTCGATTTCCGCTACCAGCGCCACTACAAGGCCGAGCGGGGCGAGCACGGCATGGGCAAAAACATGCACGGTCGCGACGGCGAGGATATGACTGTCCGCGTGCCCATCGGCACTGTCGTCAAGGACGCCGAGACAGGCGCCATCCTGGCCGATATCACCCGCGACGAGCAGCAATACATCGCCGCCAAGGGCGGGCGGGGCGGACGGGGCAACGCCAAGTTCGTCAGTTCCACCAACCGGGTGCCTATGATCGCCGAAAAGGGCGAACCGGGCGACGAGCAGTGGCTGGAATTGGAACTCAAACTGCTTGCTGACGTTGGCCTCGTCGGTTTCCCCAACGTGGGCAAATCGACGCTCATCGCCAACGTGTCAGCCGCCCGGCCCAAGATCGCCAACTATCACTTCACCACCCTCGAACCCAACCTGGGTGTAGTCCGCATCGCCGAAGGCCAGAGCTTTGTCATGGCCGACATTCCCGGGCTGATCGAGGGCGCCCACACCGGCGCCGGACTCGGTCATGACTTCCTGCGCCACACGGAGCGGACCCGCTACCTGATCCATGTCCTGGACATCTCTGGCAGCGAGGGGCGGGATCCCTTGGAGGACTATGACGCCATCAACCGGGAACTGGCCCTCTACAAGCCGGAACTGGCCAACAAACCGATGGTCGTCGCCGCCAATAAAATGGATCTGCCCGGCGCTGAGGAAAACCTGGCGCGCCTCCGGGAGAAGCTCGGCGAAGAGGCCGTCATCTTCCCCGTCTCCGCCGCCACCCGTCAGGGGTTGGATCCGCTGATCTACCATGTTCACAAGGGACTGGAGGAACTGGGGCCTGTCGTCTTTGAGACGGTCACCGCTGACGCCCACATGGATGTCCGCTTCTCCGGCAAGACAGAGGAGCGCTTCAAGATCCATCGAGACGAGCAAGGCGTCTTCGTCGTCACCGGCAAGGAAGTGGAACGCCATGTGGCCATGACCGACATGGAAAACGAAGAATCGGTGGCGCGCTTGCAGCGCATCTTCGACGTCATGGGCGTCGATCAAGCCTTGCGTGACGCCGGTTGCCAACATGGCGATCCGGTGCGCATCCGCGACCTGGAGTTTGACTTCATCGAGTATGCCGCCCAGTATGCCGATCGCGACGAAGACAGCAACGGAAAGTAAATGATTTGCCCAATTTGCTCGATTCTGAAAAAAATGTGTAAAAAGGGTCAAAGCAGGAAACTACCGTCGCGTCGAGAATAAACCAGAATACAACACCGGCGATCCTGTATACAAGGCAATAGGGGGCGACGCCGGTATCGATTGCTGTACAACATTTTTTCTGTTTCCTGCTGCGAATCGACGATGGAGGTGCGCTCCGTGTTTGGACGCCAAGACCTGCCCAAGGCCCGCCGCGTCATCGTCAAGGTGGGCACCAGCACCTTGACCCACGGCACCGGCAAGCTGAACCTGGAGCAGATGGAAAAGCTCGTCCGGCAACTGGCGGACCTCTCCAACCGGGGCCATCAGGTCATGCTGGTCACCTCCGGCGCCGTCGGCGCCGGGATGGGGCGTCTGGGTCTGGAGAAGCGGCCCAAAGCCGTGCCGGAAAAACAAGCCTGCGCCGCCGTCGGCCAGGGCATCCTGATGCATATGTACGAGAAGCTCTTCGCCGAGTACGGTCTCGTCGTCGCTCAGGTGCTGCTGACGCGGGATGACTTCGCCTTCCGGGAGCGCTACATCAACGCCGGCAATACCCTCGAGGCGCTCCTGCGGATGAACGTCATCCCCATCATCAACGAAAACGACACCGTCGCCATCGACGAGATCCGCCTCCGCTTCGGCGACAACGACACCTTGTCGGCGCTGGTGGCGGGCCTGGTCCAAGGCGACGTGCTGATCCTGCTGACCGACATCGACGGGCTCTACTCGGCCAACCCGCGCGTGGACCCCGAGGCGGTCTTTATCCCCGAGGTGGCCGAGATCTCACCGGAGATCGAGGCCATGGCTGCCGGCGCGGGCTCCAACCTGGGCACCGGCGGCATGGCGACGAAGCTGCAAGCGGCCAAGATCGCCGTCGAGTCGGGCGTGGCCATGGTCATCGCCCGGGGCAGCCGGCCCAACGGGCTCCGGGAGATCATGAGCGGGGAAGAGGTGGGGACCCTCTTCATCCCCAACGAAACGCCGCTGCCCGGCTACAAGCGCTGGCTCGCCTTCGGTTCCGCCTCCAGCGGCCGCATTCACATCGACGCCGGCGCCGCCGAGGCCATTATCTCCGGTGGCAAGAGCCTGCTCCCCTGCGGCGTCACCGGCGCCGAAGGCGATTTTCAGAGCGGCGACATGGTCAGCATCATCTCGCCGGAAGGCCTCGAAGTGGCCCGTGGCGTCACCCGGTACTCGGCTGATCAGGTCCGGCGCATCATGGGGAAACAGTGCCAGGACATTGAAGAGACCCTGGGCATGAAAGGCGTCGACGAGGTCGTCCACCGGGACAACCTGACCGTCATGGTCTCCCGGCATATCGGATAAAGAACCAAAGGCGAAACAGGGGGAAAGAGGCATGAACATGTATTCCGAACTGTCCTTGAAGGGCAAAAAAGCCAAAGACGCCGCGTATAAGCTGGGATCCTTGTCCTCCCAGGTCAAAAACAAGGCCCTTGAGGCGATGGCCTACGCCCTGGTGGCTCAGGAAGAAGAGATCCTGGCCGCCAACGCCCTTGATGTGGAGGCGGGACGGCAGAAAGGCATGTCCAAGGCGCTCCTGGACCGGTTGATGCTGAATAAAAAGCGCGTCGAAGAGATGGCCGAAGGCCTCTACGCACTCGTCAGCCTGCCCGATCCGATCGGCGAGGTGAAGCGCCAGTGGCGCCGCCCCAACGGCCTCGAAATCGGCCAGGTTCGCGTACCCCTCGGCGTTGTCGGCATCATCTATGAAGCGCGGCCGAACGTCACCGTCGACGCTGCCGGCCTCTGCCTGAAGACGGGCAACGCCGTTCTCCTGCGCGGCGGTTCGGAGGCGATCCGCTCCAACATGGCCATCGTCAAGGTCATCGCCAAGGCAGCCGAAGAGGCCGGCATCCCGGAAGGGGCGATCCAACTCGTGGAAGACACGAGCCGGGAAGTGGCCCAGCAGATGATGACCATGAACGAATACCTGGATGTGCTCATCCCCCGCGGCGGCGCCGGACTGATCCAGGCCGTCGTCAAAAACGCTACCGTGCCGGTCATCGAGACGGGTGTCGGCAACTGCCACATCTATGTCGACGCCGACGCCGACCTGGAGATGGCCGAGAAGATCATCATCAACGCCAAGTGCCAGCGCCCCGGCGTCTGCAACGCCGCTGAGTCGCTCCTCGTCCACCAGGATGTGGCCCGCAAGTTCATCCCCCAGATCGGCAAGCTGTTGACGGAGATGAACGTGGAACTGCGTGGCTGCCCGCGCACCATGAGCCTCTTCGAGGGCATCAAGGAGGCCACCGACGAGGACTATGCCGCCGAGTTCCTCGACCTGATCCTGGCTGTGAAGGTTGTCGACAGCTTCGACGAGGCCCTCGAACATATCCGCAGATACTCGACGGGCCACTCGGAGGCCATCGTCACCCGCGACTACAGCCGCGCTCGCGAGTTCACCCGCAGCGTAGACGCCGCCGCCGTCTACGTGAACGCCTCGACACGCTTCACCGACGGCTTCCAGTTCGGCATGGGCGCTGAGATCGGCATCTCCACCCAGAAACTGCATGCTCGCGGCCCCATGGGGCTGAATGAAATGACGACGATCAAGTACGTCTGCTACGGCGATGGACAGATCCGTTAATCACCCTGTTGAGCGCAAGGGCTTTATCATCGGTCCCCACGGCGTCGTCATCTCCATCCCCGAAGACCTGGCTGACTATGAGTGGGTGGACACCACCTTCGGGATCAAGGTGCCCAAAATCAAGGTGAATCAAACAGGGGAAGGGCAGGTCCGGATCGGCATCATGGGCGGCACCTTCGACCCTGTTCACTACGGCCACCTGGTGACGGCGGAAGCGGCGGCTGATCTTTTCGACCTTTCTGTCGTCGTCTTCGTCCCCTCGGGCCGGCCGCCGCACAAGCAAAACCAGAGCGTCACCGACCCCTGGGAACGCTACCGGCTGACTGAACTGGCCACCTGCTCGAACCCGCGTTTTCGCATGTCTGATGTGGAGGTCAGCCGCCCCGGCTACTCCTATGCCATCGACACGGTGCGCGCCTTCCGGCGAGATTATGGGGAGCGGGCGGAGTTTTTCTTCATCACCGGCGCCGACGCCATCCTGGAGATCATGACCTGGCGCCAGATCGACCAGTTGATGGCCGAATGCCGTTTTATCGCCGCCTACCGACCCGGCTATGACCGGGACCACCTGAGGGAAGCGGTGGCGCGCATGGAGGCTTTTTCCGGGCGGATTCACCTGGTCGAGGTGCCGGCCCTGGCCATCTCCTCCACCGATATCCGCCATCGCCTGACCCAGGGCCGATCGATCAAATACCTGCTGCCCGAGCCGGTCGTCCACCGCATCATTGAAACCGGCAGTTACCGTGAAGGGCAGTCGTCATGAAGGGCCGCCGCCGGCAGCCTCACGAATAACCCCGCTGTTTCCGGTCATACTAAGTCGCGAGCGCAGGGCGAAAGAACATCGCTTGAAGCCGAGAATCATGGGGTTATGGTGAGGTGAATGGAATGACTCGGACCCTCTATGTGGGCAATTTGCCTTGGGCAACCAAGCCCGAGAACCTGACAGATCTCTTTTCCCCCTATGGGGAGGTATTGAGCAGCCGGATCATCACAGACAGAGAGACTGGCCGTTCAAGAGGTTTCGGTTTCGTCGAGGTCAGAGATGAAGACGCCGAGCGCATGGTGGAAGCCATGAACGGCGCCGAGTATGAAGGCAGGATGCTGACCGTCAACGAGGCCAAGCCCAGACAGGACCAATAAAAGAATTTATATGCACCTCCTAGACCGTAACGGGATAGGAGGTTTATTATTGTGTATGACGGAAAGGATGATCCTGTTGGGAGATTGGCAAGCCATCATCCGGCGCCTGCAAACCGATCTGGCCCGGGAGTTAAGCCCGAAGCGATTTAACCATATCATGGGTACGGGTGAAACGGCGTTCCACCTGGCGCGGCAATGGGGCGGCGACCCGGAGCGAGCCCGCATCGCTGCTCTGTTGCACGATATCGCCCGCGAATGGCCGGCTGATCGGTTGCTGCGAGCCTGTGAGGATGCGGGCGTCACCCTTGAGCCATGGGAACGAAGACAGGCGGAACTCTTGCACGGCTATGCCGGCGCCTGGTGGGCGGCAAAGCACTACAGCATCGAGGACGACGAGGTGCTGAGGGCGGTGCACCACCACACAGTGGGCTATCCTGGCATGGGCCTTCTGGAGAAGATCGTCTACCTGGCCGACAAGATCGAGCCCAACCGGTCTTACAAGGGTGTCAATACGCTCCGCACCCTGGCCGGACAGTCGCTGGACCGGGCCGTCCTCGCCTGTCTCGATCAGGCCATCCAACATGTCCTCCGCAAAGGGACGCTGCTGCATCCCCTCACAGTGGAGACGCGCAACCGGCTGATCATTGAGCAGGATATAAAAGATGCCGGCGGACAAAAACATAGCTGAAAGTGATTCCCCCAAAAGGAATCTCGGGAAAATGACGGCAAAAAAATGAATCTCAAAAATATCAAATCAGGGAGGAACCAAAAACTTGGGACAAGACAGTAAAGCAGCGGCCATCGCCATCGCGGAAGCAGCCGCCGATAAGAAAGCCTATGAGATCATGCTCCTCGATCTGCGCGGCAAATCGAACGTGACCGACTACTTTGTCCTCTGCAACGGCAATTCGACGCCCCAGGTGCAAGCCATCTGCATGCACATCGAAGAAAAACTGAAAGATTACGGCCGCCGCACCCTTCGCGTGGAAGGCTACCGGGACGGGCGCTGGGTGTTGATGGATTACGGCGACGTGGTCGTCCATATCTTCCGTCCCGAGACGCGAGACCATTATGCCTTAGAGCGCCTCTGGGGCGACGCGCCCAAAGCGGTCGAGCCGAACTTTGAGGAGTTTGTGCAGTAGGCCGAAAGTCCATAAGTTGTAACAAAGCGGATTGGACAGGCACAGGAGCAGATCTATGAATATTTTCGACGTAATCGGACCGGTCATGATCGGCCCGTCCAGCTCCCATACGGCCGGCGCTGTACGCCTCGGCAATGTGGCCCGCCTGATCCTGGGCGAAGCGGTCCGAGAGGCGCGTATCGGCCTCCACGGCTCTTTCGCTGAGACCCACCAGGGCCATGGCACCGACCTGGCTCTGGTGGCAGGTCTGCTCGGCTGGACCACCGATGACCTTCGCATCCCTAATTCCTTCGAATTCGCCGAAGCAGCGGCGTTGACAGTCACCTTTTCCGAGATCCATCTGGGCGAACTGGCCCATCCCAACTCGGTTCGCTTCGAGCTGACCGGACAGAAGGGCGCCCGCTCGGAGGTCACCGGCGCATCCATCGGCGGCGGTCGTGTCCTGGTGACCCGTGTAGACGACTTTCCTGTCGAACTGACAGGCGACTTCGCCACCCTGCTGGTGACCCACCGCGACCGCCCCGGCGTCATCTCCCTGGTGACCGGCGTCTTAGGTCAACAGGGGATCAACATCGCCCAGATGCGCGTCTCGCGGGAACAGAAGGGCGCCCGGGCGCTGATGGTGCTTGAAACCGACCAATTTGTCACCGATGAAGCGCTGCGAGCCATCGCCTCACTGCCGCCGGTCGAGGCGGCGCGACGGATCCAGATCGGCTAAGCGCCAAACCGAGTGACGCCAAAGCATTGAGCATCAACCCGACTGACCTTCCAAATCAACGACTGAACAAGGAGGAGTCGTCGTGGCCCAAAAACTCTCCCTGCAACAATGGATTGCGCAGGCCGAAGAGAAAAACCTCACTTTTGCAAAGTTTTGCCTGCAACGGCAGGCGGCAGACCTGGAAACGACGGAAGAGGCGCTGATAGTCAGGATGGAGGCCTTGTTGCCGGTGATGCGGGACAGCGTCCAGGCCGGCTTGCGGGGCCAGCGTTCCGTCGGGGGTCTCGTCGGCGGTGATGCGGCCAAGATGGACGCTTACCGCAACGACGACCGGATCAAGAGCGTCGTCGGTCCTATCCTGGCCGATGCCGTCATGATGGCCCTGGCTGTCGGGGAGGCCAACGCCTCCATGGGCCGCATCGTGGCCGCGCCAACAGCCGGGTCGAGCGGTGTGCTGCCGGCGGTGCTCTTTGCCTTAGGCAATTCCCATGGTCTGTCAGACAGACAGTTGGCCGAGGGAGTCCTGGTGGCTGGCGCCATCGGCATGGTCGTTGCCTCACGGGCTACCCTTTCAGGGGCAGCCGGCGGCTGCCAGGCGGAATGCGGCGCTGCTGCGGCGATGGCGGCTGGCGCGGTTGTCGATCTCTGCGGCGGAAAACCAGTTCAGGTGGGCGATGCCGTCGCCATGGCCTTGAAAAACATGCTCGGCCTCGTCTGCGACCCCGTGGCCGGGCTGGTCGAAGTTCCCTGTGTCAAGCGCAACGCCGGTGCGGCGGCCCAGGCGCTTGTCGCCGCCGAGATGGCCCTGGCCGGGATCGCCAGCGTCATCCCAGTCGACGAGGTGATCGACGCCATGGGTTCTGTCGGCGCAGCATTGCCAGCGACACTGCGCGAGACCGCCCGGGGCGGCCTGGCGGAGACGCCGACGGGACGAGAGTGGGCGAAAAAGCTCTTTGCCGGCAAGGGAACGGGAGCGGAAGCCAAGCAGTAAATTAAGGTGTTGGAAAGGCCGAGGCGGCCTTTTCGTTTTCATAAAGATACAAGAATATCAAAATGATACATCCATCGCAATACATAACGCGGGAACCCCCTTGTTTTTTAAAGAATCAGCCGATAAAAGACGCCGTAGCTCGTGATTGATTTTGCAAATCACATTTATTTTTAAAAAGATCATAGCATTGGCCCGATTTTTGCATGATTAAACAGGCAGAGGTGAGATGATGAAACACGTTCAATCATTGCAATGCATCCATTGCGGGAAAGCATACGACCCCGGCGAGGTCGACTATTACTGTCCCGCCTGTGGCTATCATGACGGCATCCTGGATGTGATCTACGACTATGAGTCCGTCAAAGCGGAGATGGATCCGGAACGATTCAGCGCCGGCGGTCCACGCTCCATGTGGCGGTATCTGCCGCTCTTGCCTGTAGCCGAACCGGAGCGGATCAGCCACCTGCAGGTCGGCTGGACACCCCTCTACGCGGCGCCTCGGTTGGCGGAAACCCTCGATGTGGCCGCTTGCTGGGTCAAGGACGAAGGTCGCAACCCGACAGCATCCTTCAAGGATCGGGCCAGCGCCGTAGGAGTTCTAAAGGCGCTGGAAAAGGGCGCTTCCCGCATCACCTGCGCCTCCACCGGCAACGCCGCCTCCTCGCTGGCTGGCTTTGCCGCCGCCGCCGGCCTGCCGGCCTCCATCTTCGTGCCTAAGCGGGCGCCGGAAGCCAAGTTGGCTCAGTTGCTCGTCTTCGGCGCCCAGGTCTTTTCCGTCCAAGGAACTTATGACCAAGCCTGGGAGCTGTGCATGGCCGCAAGCGCCCATTTCGGCTGGTATAACCGCAACTGTGCCATTAATTCCTACTTAATCGAAGGGAAAAAGACGGTTGCCCTGGAACTGGTCGAACAGTTCCGGGAGCGGGGAACCTTCCCCGATTGGGTCGTCGTCTCTGTCGGCGACGGCTGCACCATCGGGGGCGTTTGGAAGGGCTTCAAAGAGATGGAGCGCATCGGTTGGATCGAAAAGACGCCGAAGATCCTTGGCGTTCAGGCCGCCGGTTGCCAGCCATTCGTCACCGCCTGGCGCGAGGGCAAAGGGCTCACCCCTTGTGACGCCGACACCCTGGCTGATTCCATCGCCGTCGGCCATCCCCGCAATTTTGTCAAAGGGTTGCGGGCTGTGACCGAATCGGGCGGCGCTTATGTGGCCGTCTCGGATGTCGCTATCTTGGAAGCGATGATGACGCTGGCCCGAAAAGCGGCCGTCTTTGGCGAACCGGCCGGTGTTACTGGTGTGGCCGGCGTGCAGGAGGCCCGGCGGTTAGGGATCATCGGCCCTGAGGAGTCGGTGACTGTCATCGTCACCGGAAATGGCTTGAAAGACATCGCCAGCGCCATCCGGGCCGCCGGGCAACCCTTGCCAGTGGCGCCGGAACTTGATGCCGTACGGCAAGTGGTAAGTGCCTAAGGAGCTTTTTTCTAGCAGGAAATTCGCACAATTGCGGCGAAGAAGAAAATGGTAACACTTTCACAAGACCGGGGATCACCTAGTTGTGACCCCTAGAGGAGGAATATATCTATGACTCGGATTCCCTTCGGACCCACCTATGACGAAATGCTGCACCCCGAGACGCTCGATGCGACAGTGCGTTCTCAGGCGTTGGCCGCCCTCCAGGGGAATGAACTGGACCCGATCAACCTTTTCAACATCACCTGGAAAAACGCCGACAACCAGGTGCGCAAGGTGGTCCTGCCGCCGTCCCTCACTGGCGTTGACGCCAACATCGTCGTCATGCTGGGCTACGGCTTTCCCTCAGGCTCCCACAAGGTCGGCCCCGCTTATAGCACCTTGATCGAGGGCCTCGTCGACGGCGAGATTGTCCCAGGCGTGCATACGATCCTTGGTCCATCGACAGGCAACTTCGGCATCGGCACGGCCTACATCTCCAATCTGCTCGGTTTTAAGGCCATCGTCATCATGCCCGACAACATGAGCAAGGAACGCTATGAACGGATCCGCAAATACGGCGGTGAACTGGAACTGACGCCGGGCAGCGAATCGGACGTGATCCTGACGCTGGAACGGACCCATGAGATGATGAAAAACCCGGCCTACAAAGCCTTAGCCCAGTTTGAACTCTTCCCCAACTACCGCTTCCACCGCCATGTGACCGGCAACAGCGCCGTCGAGGCCGTTCAGGGTGTCGGCAACGGGCGCATCGCTGGCTTCGTCTCGGCTCCCGGTTCCGCCGGAACCCTTGCCGCCGGCGATCAGATCAAGGCCATCTTCCCTGAAGCCAAGATCGGCGCCCTGGAACCCTACGAGTGCTCCACCTTGGCCAACGGCGGGCGAGGTCAGCACCGCATCGAAGGCATCGGCGACAAGATGTGTACCCTCATCCACAACCTGCTGACGACGGACTTCATCATCCTGATCCGTGACGAGGAGACGGTACAGGGCCTCAAAATCTTTCGCGACGGCCTGGAAGCCCTCCTTCAGATGGGTGTCGACCGCGACTTCGCCTTGTCGATCCGCGACTGGTTCGGTCCCTCGGGCATCTGCAACATCCTGGGTGCCATCAAGATGGCCAAGTTCCTCCGCCTCGGCCCTGGCGACAACGTGGTCACCGTCGCTACCGATGGCTTTGACCGCTACCACTCGGTCATGGAAGAACTAGACCGCCGCTACCTGGAGACAGCGCCTTTCGTCCTCGAACGCTGGGCCAAGGACATCTTCCTCGGCGCCGATGACCAGCAGGTCTATGATGTCCGCCGCGCCGACAAGAAAGAGCGACTCTTCCAGCAGAAAGAGAATGACTGGCTCAAGTTCGGCTACAGCCTCGACTTCCTCAACGCCATGCGTGAAGCGAGTTTCTGGGAAGAGCAATACGCTAAGGTCAACGTCTACAACGAAAAGATCGCTGCCAGCCGCCAAAAAGGCTGAGCGTAACCCTACAAAAGCAGGAAAAGACGCCATGAATCGACACAAACCCATGGCGTCTACCCCCTTGAGCGGCAAAAAATGAAGGCAAAAGTCAGGAATACGTTGTTCAGGTCTTGCTTTTCAACCTTTCTGGGAATAAAATTACAAGTATCTTAGCCGTTGGATCAAAACAGCGAATGGAATGACAGAAGGGCAATGGCGCCCTTCACCGCGAAGGGAAGAGGCCGCGTGGTGAAGGGCCTTTTATTTGTGACCCTTAGAACTTGCCTGAGGAGGGATGGAAAAGCGGCGGGGGATTGGGCAACAAAAACCCTCGCTAACGCAGCGCTGAATAGGTTCAAATAACAAATGGGGAGGATGCATTCGTGAAAAACAAATCCAAGATGCTGGCGGTTTTCGTAAGCTTGGCCCTCGTCCTCGGTCTCGTGCTGGCCGGCTGCGGCGGACAACCGACTGCCACCCAACAACCGTCAGGTGACAAAGCCGCTGGCGAAAAACTGAAGGTGGCCTTCATCTATGTTGGACCTGTCGGCGACGCCGGTTGGTCCTACGCCCATGACCAGGCCCGCAAGTACCTCGAAAAAGAGATTCCCAATGTGGAAACGTCCATCGTAGAATCGGTGCCCGAAGGCGCTGACGCTGAACGGGTGCTCACCGAACTGGCCACCAAAGGGAACAAGATCATCTTCGCCACCAGCTTCGGTTACATGGACTATGTGATCAAAGTGGCCCAGAAGTTCCCTGATGTGACCTTCCTCCATTGCTCCGGTTATAAAACAGCTCCTAACGTCGGTACATACTTCGGCCGTATCTACCAGGCCCGTTACCTCTCCGGTCTCGCCGCCGGCAAACAGACGAAGAGCAATGTCATCGGCTATGTGGCCGCCATGCCCATCCCCGAAGTCATCCGCGGCATCAACGCCTTCACCGTGGGCGTGAAAGAAGCCAACCCGAACGCCACCGTCAAGGTCGTCTGGACCAACACCTGGTATGACCCTGCCAAAGAAAAAGACGCCGCCAAGAGTCTCCTCGACGCCGGCGCCGACGTGATCGCCCAGCACCAGGACACGCCCGCCCCGATGCAGGCTGCTGAGGAAAAAGGCAAATTCGGCGTCGGTTACAACACCGATATGAGCTCCTTCGCCCCGAAAGCCATCCTGACCGGTCCCGTCTGGAACTGGGGTCCCTACTATGTGAAGACTGTTAAGGCAGTCATGGACAAGACCTGGAAGTCGGAACAGTACTGGGGTCCCATGTCCGATAAGGTCGTCGACCTGGCGCCTTTCGGCCCCATGGTGAGCGAGGACACGAAAGCCCTGATCGCCAAGAAGAAGGACACCATCATGAAAGGCGAATGGGATGTCTTCTACGGTCCTGTTAAAGATCAGTCCGGCCAGGTAAAAGTGCCGGAAGGCTCTAAGATGACCGATAAGGAAATGCTCGAATTCAACTGGTTCGTCCAAGGTGTGGACGGGACCATTCCCAAGTAAGACTATTGTTCCAAAAACCCTGTTTTCCAAGGAATAGCGGTTTTTCAGCGCGCTGCGCTTTTCCAAAAGCCATCTACGGTTTTTCCTTTCCCAATGAAGCAGGTTCTTCGCAATCAGAGGATGGTCGCCGTCCGCCGGTTTTCCGGCGGGCGGCAAGCCGTTTGTCGGGCTGATTTTTTTGAAACGACAACATAGGGTAGGGTGCATGTGATGGACTATATGGTCGAGATGGTCGACATAATCAAGCGATTCCCCGGGGTTCTGGCCAACGATCGGGTCAGCTTCGCCGTTCGCAAAGGGGAGATTCACGCCCTGCTTGGAGAGAACGGCGCAGGGAAGAGCACCCTGATGAACGTGCTCACCGGTCTTTACCGCCCAGACGGTGGCGAGATCCGCATCAACGGGCGTCCTGTGGAACTGCAATCCCCCCGGGACGCCGTTGCACAGGGCATCGGCATGGTTCACCAGCATTTTAAACTGGTCAAGCCCTTTACTGTATCGGAAAACATTCTGCTCGGCCTCAAGGGGATCAAGCAGGTTTATGACATTCGCGCCATTAACGCCCAGGTGGAGGCGGCCAGTGAGAAATACGGCCTTCAGGTCGATCCCGCCGCCCAGGTGTGGCAACTCTCCGTCGGTGAGCAGCAGCGGGTGGAGATCCTGAAGATCCTCTTTCGCGGCGCCGACATCATCATCCTCGACGAACCGACAGCCGTCTTGACGCCTCAGGAAGCCGTCGACCTCTATGCGACGCTTCGCCGCATGGCCGATGAGGGCAAGGCGATCATCGTCATCTCTCACAAGCTGAGCGAGGTGTTGGGGAACACGGACCGCATCACTGTCCTGCGGGGCGGCCGTTCCGTCGGGACCGTCAATACGAAGGAGACCGACGAGAAGGAACTGACCTGTATGATGGTCGGCCGGACAGTCATCCTGCGCACCGACAAAGCGCCGGCCAAACGCGGCGACAAGACCCTTGAACTGGTCGATGTGTCCGCCCTCAACGACCGGGGGTTGCTGGCCTTGAAATCACTGTCGCTCGATATCTATGGCGGAGAGATCCTGGGCATCGCCGGTGTGGCCGGTAACGGCCAGCGCGAATTGGCCGAGGTGGTGGCCGGGTTGAGGATCATCGAGACGGGCGTGAAAAAAATAGCCGGTTCCGAGATGACCCAGGCGTCGCCGAAACAGTTGATTGAAGCAGGCGTCAGTTATATCCCGGAAGACCGCCTCGGCACCGGTCTGGCGCCGAACATGAACGCCGTTGAGAACTATCTCTTGAAAGGCGCCGGCGATACATCCCAGGTGATCAACTGGAAAAAAGCGAACGACGCTACGGAATCGATCATCCAGCGCTTCGACGTGAAGATCGCCAGCCTCAAAGACCCTGTCAAGATGCTCTCCGGCGGCAACCTGCAAAAACTGCTCCTGGGGCGCGAGATCTCCAACAGCCCCCGGCTGATCGTGGCCATGTACCCTATGCGCGGCCTTGACGTAGGGGCCATGGAGACGATCCGCAACCTCCTCGTGGCCCAGCGCGACGCCGGCGTCGCCGTCTTGCTCATCTCAGAGGAACTGGAAGAGCTCTTCGCCCTGTCCGATCGCATCGCCGTCCTTCATGGCGGCGAGGTGATGGGCGTTGTTGACCCGCGGGCGGCGACCATCGAGATGGTGGGCATGATGATGGCAGGCGAGCGGATAAACGCCAATATGTATAGCAATCAGGGCAATGTAACCGTCCAGGGTAATGGAAGCAACCAGGGCGACGAGAGCCCGGAAAACGCAGGGGGGAGGTGACGGTCGATGCAACCTGATACTGCAGAAAAACAAGGTGTTGCCGGGCGGCTACGCTTTTCCGACTGGCGCTTTGAAAAACGGGGCAACACCTCTACGACGGTGCTCGTCCTCGTCCCGGTCTTGTCTATCGTCATCGGCCTGCTGTTTTCGGGCCTCTTTATCGCCGCCACCGGCAAGGATCCGATGAAGGTGTATTCTCTGATGTTTGAGGGCGCCTTCGGTTCCTCCTACGGCATCTCAGAGACGATCGTCAAGGCCATTCCGCTCATGCTCTGCAGCCTGGCTGTCTCCGTCGCCTTTCGCATGCAGTTATGGAACATCGGCGCGGAAGGCCAGTTGTACATGGGCGCTTTTGGCGCCAGTTGGGTTGCCCTCACCAACCCCGACTGGCCAGCTTTCATACTGTTGCCCGCCATGGCGATCGTCGGCATGGCGTTGGGCGGTCTCTGGGGCCTCCTGCCGGCTATCCCCCGGGCCTACATGAAGGTCAACGAAACGATCACCACCCTGTTGATGAACTACATCGCCATCCTCTGGGTCGATTACTTCGTCTACGGCCCCTGGAAAGACCCCAACGGCTTCAACTTCCCCATCACAGCGCCCTTTTCACCCAGCGCCATCCTGCCGGCCTTCGGCACGAGCCGCATCCACACGGGCCTGCTTCTGGCGCTAATCACGGCGGGGATTCTCTATTTTGTCCTCCGCCACACCCGCTGGGGCTTTGAGATCCGCGTCAGCGGCGAGAGCCCCTCAGCCGCCCGTTATGCCGGCATGAACCACATCAAAAACATCCTCATGGTCATGTTCATCAGCGGCGCCCTGGCTGGCCTCGCCGGCATGACCGAGGTCTCCGGCATCACCCAGCGGCTCCAGCACGGCATCTCGCCGGGCTACGGCTACTCGGCCATCATCATCGCCTGGCTAGCCCGCCTGCATCCCTGGGCGATCGTCTTCGTCTCCTTTATCTTCGGCGGCCTCCTGGTCGGCGGCTACAGCATTCAGACGAGCGGCTTTCCGGCGGCGACCGTCTCCATGCTGCAGGGCGCCATCCTGTTCTTCGTCGTTGGCGGCGAAATCTTTGTCAACTACCGGCTCAGAACCGGCGGTAAGGAGGGACGGTAATATGGAAACATCGATGTGGGTATCCCTCCTAGCCACCGGTGTCATCGCCGGCACCCCGATCCTCTTTGCCGCCCTCGGCGAGATCCTGACGGAGCGGGCCGGCATCCTCAATCTGGGCGTCGAGGGCATGATGCTTGTCGGCGCTGTCACCGGCTTTCTCGTCACCCACAGCGCCCAGAATGAGTGGGCCGGTCTGGCCATGGCCACCGTCGCTGGCGGCCTGATGGCCCTCATCCACGCCTTTTTATGTATCACATTACGGGCCAATCAGGTCGTCAGCGGTCTCGCCCTGACCATCTTCGGATCCGGTCTCAGCGGTTACCTTGGGAAAAACCTGATCGGCGTCCCCCTGGCCCACACCTTCAAACCAGTGCCCATCCCCGGCCTCAGCGAGATCCCCCTTCTTGGCGAGATCCTCTTCAAGCATGACGTGCTCGTCTATATCAGCTACGCGCTGATTGCCCTCATCTGGTTTTTCCTCTTCCGGACGAAAGCCGGCTTGGAACTGCGGGCTGTCGGTGAAAACCCAGCTGCTGCCGACGCGGCGGGCATCAACGTCTTCGCCACCCGCTACGCCTGTGTCATCGCCGGCGGCATGCTGGCCGGCATCGCCGGCGCTTACCTGTCGCTGGCCTACGCGCCTTCCTGGTTGGAGAACATGACAGCCGGACGGGGCTGGATCGCTGTCGCCCTCGTCATCTTCGGCATGTGGAACCCCATCCGGGCCTTCTTCGGCAGCTTCTTCTTCGGCACCATCGATGTGCTCGGCTTCACCATGCAGACCCTGGGCATCCAGATCCCCTCCTTCTTCCTGAAGATGCTCCCTTATGTTTTCACGATCATCGTCCTCATCGTCGTCACCCGGGAGACGAAGAGGCGCCGCGTCGCCTCGCCGGAGGCCTTGGGTTTGTCTTATAACCGGGAGGAGCGGTAAAAGACCGAAGCGAAATGTAAGGTTATCGTGTCATAAACGATAGCTCCGTTCACCCTTCAGAGAATTGAGGTGAATCGATTGTCCTGCATCGTCATCAAAGACGCATTGATCGTGACCATGAATCGGCAGCGCCAGGTTATCCGAGGAGACCTCTATATCCGCGATGGGGTAATTTCGTCTATCCGCCCCGGAGGCGACCCCGCCCCTGTAGACGCCCCTGACCTTGAAGGCGCTCCCCAATCGCCCTTCGTCGCCGACCGGATCATCGACGCAAAGGGACGCCTCGTCATCCCCGGGATCATTCAGGGCCATATCCACCTCTGCCAGACCCTCTTTCGCGGCCAGGCCGATGACCTGGAACTGCTGGATTGGCTGAAACTGCGCATCTGGCCCTTGGAAGGCGCCCATGACAGGGAATCCCTCTACACGTCGGCCCGGCTGGGGATCGGCGAGATGTTTCGCTGCGGCACCACAGCCATCGTCGACATGGCCACTGTCCACCACACCGAATCAGTTTTTCAGGCCATCGTCGACTCGGGCATCCGCGCCCTGAGCGGCAAATGCATGATGGATTGGGGGCAGGATGTTCCGGTCACCCTGATGGAACAGCGGGAGGAATCGCTCCGGGAGAGCGTCGATCTCCTCGAAAAATGGCATGGGAAGGGCGACGGGCGGCTCCACTACGCCTTTGCGCCCCGCTTCGCCATATCCTGCAGCGAGGAGCTGCTCCTCGAGGTGGGTGATCTGGCCCGGCGCTACGGCGTCATGATCCACACCCATGCCTCGGAAAACCGGGGCGAGATCGCCATCGTCCAGGAAGAGCGCAAGATGCGCAACGTTCTTTATTTTGACCACCTGGGCATGGCCGGCGAGAACCTGATCCTGGCCCATTGCATCTGGCTTGACGAGACAGAACTGGACTTGATCGAACAGCGTCACATCAAGGTGTCCCACTGTCCCTCCTGCAACTTGAAACTCGGCTCTGGCATTGCGCCTATCCCGGCGATGGTCCGCCGGAACATCGCCGTCTCCATTGGGGCTGACGGCGCTCCCTGCAACAACAACCTCGATCCCTTCACTGAGATGCGCACAGCCGCACTGATCCAGAAAGCCCTTCATGGCCCGACAGCCATGCCCGCCTGGCAGGTCTTTGAACTGGCCACCTTAGGCGGAGCCCAGGTGATGGGCATGGCGGACCGCATCGGTTCTCTCGAAGTGGGCAAGCGGGCCGATTTGGCCATGCTCGATCTCAATCGCCTTCACTGCGCCCCCATCGATGGCGCCGATGTGTACGCCCAACTGGTCTACCAGGCGCGGGGGAGCGACGTGGTTTTGACCATCGTCGACGGTCGAATCGTCTATGAGGAAGGGAAATTGACCACGATCGATGAAAAGGACCTGCTCCGAGAAGCGAGTGAAGCCATCACCCGTGTCGTCCGCAGGGCCGGGATCGTCCGATAAAAGCAGTGTAACGCAGTGAGGAAGCGTTCGTTCCGGAGGTAGATGCGGTGCGGTTATCAGAGGCGTTAGGCATCATGAGCCCGACGGTAGTGTCGGTCGTCGGGGCAGGCGGAAAGAGTTCGCTTCTGATGTCTCTCAGCGACCAGTGGGAAGCAGAGCGGATCCCTTATGTGTTGACGACGACCACCCGAATGGCTTATGCGCAGGTGGAGCACCTGGCGCCCATCTTTGAGGAGGAATTTCAGCGTGGGCTCTTGCAGGTGCTCTCTGACCTGGGGCGCTTTGGTCGGGCTGGTTGGTTTCGGGCTTTTTCCGAGGAAAAAGTGAAAGGCGTTCCACCGGAATGGGTGGATCGCCTTTGTGACTATCGATGTTCCTGGCATCTGGCCATCGAAGCGGACGGCGCCGCCGGCCGCCTGCTCAAAGCGCCTGCCGCCCATGAACCTGTTGTTCCCTCCCGGAGCGACCTGACGGTCGGCGTGCTCCACCTCGGCGCCATTGGGAGCCCCATTGACACGACCGTCGTCCATCGCCCAGGCCTTGTCCGACCCATCATCGGAAAGGAGAATGGGGAACCTATCGAACCGGTTGACCTGGCCCGGTTGGCCCTCCATCCGAAGGGGATTTTCCGGGGCGCTGCGGGAAAAAGGACGCTTGTGCTGAACAGCGGCGATGCCGGCGGAGACAAGGAGGACCTGCACAGGCGCTGGACAGAAGCGATCGTTGACCAGGTTTGGAAGGAAGGGGACGGCCGCATTGAACGCGTCATCCGGACAAAAGGATATGGCCGGGAACTGCGGGCGCTGCGAGTCTATCAGCGGCGATAGAGAAGAGGGGTTGCCCTCTTTCTTTTTATGTGCCTCTTCCTCTTCACCGCAAGACGGTGCTTCTGCGAAGGTAGCACCCTCAGGACAATCAACTCTGTCACCAGTCTCGCAGACAGTCCTACTGTCTAAAAAACTATTCTCATCTTTAGGCATCGCCATCCTGGCAGCAGGATTCTCGCGACGCATGGGACAGCCTAAACTCCTGTTGCCCCTGGGAGAAAAACCGCTCTTGGCCCACGCGCTGGACCGGATGAACGACTTGCCTTGGGGCCGCCGGCTCGTTGTCATCGGCGAGCCGAGGCAAGCCCTCGCCGACCTGTCTTTGAGCCGGGGTTACCTAGCCGTTTACAACGAAAGGCGAGAGGAAGGACAGGCGTCGTCGGTCCGGTTGGCAGTCTCCATGTTGTGCCCCTCTCGGGCAGTAAGCCAGGCGACCGAACTTTCCGGCTTTTTCTTTTTGCCGGGCGATCAACCCTTTATGGAACCACTTCTGGTGACGGCGATGGCTGATGCCTTTTTTCAAAAAAAAGATCGGCGCGCCATCGTCGTTCCGCGGCATGAAGGACAGTGGCGCAGCCCGGTTCTCTTCGGCGCCGCCTGGCGACCTGCCTTGTCGACACTGACTGGTGACCGGGGAGGACGGGATCTGATCAGGAAAAATCCGGGATGTGTTGTTTCGGTAGACTGGGCGGACGATCGACCTTTTGCAGATGTCGATACTTGGACCGAATACGAAGCCCTTCAACGGCAAAAGTGAACCTTTTTCTGCGAGGCCCGTCCGGCAAGGAGGGGTCTTTTCTATGTCCTATCTCGGCGGATTCCGAGGCACTAGGCGCCGAGCCAATCCAAGGCCAATTCCGTAAAAAGATTTTCCTGATAGGCGATGAGGCCGGATTTTGCCATAATCGCCGGCAATTCGTGATCCCAGGGCACAGTCAGTTCCGCCAGCCGCCGGCGCTGGTCTTCCGAAAGGGCTACCCTTTTGACAGCCTTTTGATAGGTTGTGCTGTCGAAGCGCCACGGTCGGAAGATGCCGCCTTCGGCAATGCCGGAGGCATGATAGCGGCGCTCCAGTTGCAGCGCGATCTCCAGTCCTTTCAGGTCGAAGTCCCCACTGTAGAACAGCTGGCAGCCTGCATCGACCAGGCTGTCCAGCAGCAATTGGGCGGCCAGTGAGAGTTGGCCGCTGGTGCAGATCAGGGGACCTTGATGCATCGCCCTTGCAGACGGCGAACCAAAGCGGCGATCCAGCAGTCCCGAGAAGACGGCCGGATTTTCAACAATGTAGACCGTCTGCCCCTCTACGACATCCCATAGATGTGGTCCGACGGTGGCTGCTTGCCGCAGGTTCCGGAGCGATAGGTTGAGGGGCTCGCCGACCTCGATGGCGGCCTCCAAGAGGGGGCGCAAGGGGCATTCCGGCCTGACGGACAGGCCAAAAACGGTCACAAAGGAGGAGATATCATCGCCGTCGAGGCCCGCTTTCCGCAGCAGCGCCCGATGGGCTTCAGCCGATTCATAGGATTCGCCGGAAAAATCGGCCTCATCGATGGATTCGTTTGGCTGAAAAACATAAGCCAAGGCGGAACTGAAGAGCCGCCCGAGGGGGGTGTTGCGATCAAAGGCGTGCGGATCGCCGGTGATCTGCGCCGCGAAGATCGGTAAGCGTTGGCGAGGGAGCGAGGACGATGCAGCCGTATCGGAAGCGATCCGGCTGATCGCTTCGGTGACGGCAAGCAAGTGCTGCGCAGCGTCCGAAGGATCGACATCAAAGGCGCTTTTTAAGATTCGGTAGCCGCCGGAGCGCCGGTTGGCAATCCCATCGATCCAGCGCTGACCAGGTGGGGATGCCTGCCCTTTAGCCCGCTCCAACAGCGATTGCCAGGCTTGTCGACTGGCCTGGCGCTGCTGGGGACGAAGCAGCAGGTCTTGCCCATAGAGCCCGTAGAGCACCTCTTCCAACGTCAGTCGCCAGCGGCTTTGGCGCAGGACTTGGTCGATCTCTGACAGGCGAAGGGAGGCGGTGAAAGTGAGGCCCTTTGTTCCATCTGGCCCTGGTTCCGTGCCGATGGTTCCCTGAGGCAAGGCGACTTGCCGGCCGAAAAAAGCGTTGAGTCCCTCCATTTCATCAGCGTTCAGTCTTTCCAGGCGCAGGGATCCGCCGATCCGTCCCAGTGATTCAAAGCGCTTCCGAGCGGCTTCAAACAACGGCGTCAAGCCGGGGTGCTGAAGATAACGGCGGAGGTCCGGCGGCAGCGAGGGATGCCCTCCCATCGGTTACGCTCCTTCTGAAAAGGGCAGAGCGCGATGCCCTTCGTCGACAGCCTTTTCGTTATGAGCGGCCATTTTTTCGTGAGCAGCCATCCCATTGTCGACAGCAATGTCATCATCGAGAGCCATTCCGTCGTCGACAGCGCCGCTTTCGATGTAACGTTTCTGGTGCCCGTTCCAATGATAATGGAACAAGGTCACATAGTTCACGTCTTTCGGCCGGAAGATCTCATAGATCGACAGGTCGGGCACCGTGTCATAGCAACCCCAGAGCACCTGGCTCGTCATCATGTAGTCAAAGTCCATCTGGGTGAGCAGGTCGAACATATCGCGCACGTTTTCGTCATCGACGCCGGCGAAAGCTTCGTCGAGGGAGATGATGTGGGGCGCCTCTGGGCGCGCGTCATTGTAGCGGGAGTAGGTGGCGGCAAAGAGGGGAATGTACATGCTCATCGCTTTTTCACCGCCGCTGAGCACGTTGAAGCGGGAATCGGTCAGTTCCCGGCGCGTACCTTCTCCTTTTTCATAGTAGAGGACGAAGCGGAACCACTTGCGGTAGTCCAGGAGCTGGTTGACCCAGTGGCGGAGGGAGTCCTTTTCTTCCGACTCCTGCTTGGCCCATTCGATGCGCGAACGGAAGTGCTGGACCATGCGGTCAATGTCATCATCATGAAGCTGATCCGGGTTGGTTTTCAACAACTTGACGAGCGCCGTCGTATCTAGTTCCCGTTCACTGCCAGCGGGACGAGGCTCCCACTTCAACTGCAACCGCAAGCCGCTCGACGTGTTGCGCTGGCCCATCAGTTCGTTCACTCGGCGCACCCATTGCTCCGCCCGGTGGATGCGGTTGCGGATGGCCTTGCCGACGGCGCGAATGATGATCTCCTCGTAGAGTTCGCGGTCCTTCTGGCTTAACAGGAGCATCTGTTCTTCCTTGGCCAGGGTCAACTCGTCCAGCAGGTGCTGCGGTGAGATCGGATTTTGGCGGTCGCGCATGAAATAGATGAGGATGCGTCCGGTCGCCGGGTCTTCCTGTGATTCAGGGACGTACTGAAAGAGTGTACGGCGGATATCGTTGAAGATACCGAAGAGATCGTTGGTGATCGACTGGGCTAGACGGGATTCGTAGCGTCCACGCCACTGTTGCAGGAGCAGTTGGGCTGTGACAAGCGCAGCGTCCATATCTGCAAGATCGCCGCTGAGATCGGCGGGATCGCGCCAGGCTGTTTTTCCCCCGTTGGAGCGGCAGAACTCTGCCAGATCGGGAAGTAGGCCGCGCTTCCACTCTAAGAGCCACTGGGACAGCAGGCTCTGGAGCGACTGTTGGGCCAAATTCAACGTATCATGGTGCTGTTCATACTCGGATAAGGTTTTTCCGCGGGACTCTGACCATTTCGGCAGGCTTTTGTGATAATCGCCAATCGCCCGTTCCGCCTCTGCGATCTGCTGGCGCAATTCATCCAAACGCCGCACAATATCGTCAAGGCCCATGTCTTTCAGCCGCCGTTGCAGGCTGTCGATCTCTACGTCAAGACGGCGCAACTCCTGGGCATATTCACCGATTTCCGCTTCTTCCCGATCTGCTTGCCCATTAAATTCCGCTTCATCAGCCTCTGCGTCAATGAATTGCTTTTTGGCGGCTCGATAAGCTTCCCAAGCGGCCTTTAAATGAAACCACAGCCGGCCGTAGCGGTCGAACTTGTCTAGGGCGTCGCGGAGGGAGGGCTCATCCCGCTTGATGGTCAGATCTTTCATACACTCATGCAGGGTCGCCGTCGCTTCTTGATAGGCTTTGACGGCTTTTCGGAACCGCTCGTCCTGGCGGGAGCACTCTTGGTCAGCCGCCTGAAAAAGAAAGTGCTTTTTGATCATCTCGCCGTTGGCGGCCTGCAAGGATTCGCCGGTCGGAAAAGATGCCAATTCTGCAGCCAGGGCCTCAGCTTCCGCCTTGAAGCGATTCAGTGCTTCGTCAATAGCCTCGATGGTGGCATTCGTTTCCGCGATGGCCTCATCGAGCGCGGCGATGCGGGCCTGCCGGGTGCGGCGGCGGCTTTCCTTGCCGATGTATTCGGCCAGCGGCTTCGCTGCAGCGATACCGACACGGGCGCCGAGGCGGTATGCGCCGTCTTCGCTGAGCCAGATGCCGCGCTGATCGCCGACTTCGGTTCCAGTTCCTCGGAGAACTCCGTCGCGGTCGGCGATTCGCACTGTGCGCAGCAGGTCGGCGATGGCGGTGTTGTCAAGGCGGCCTTCTTCCGGTGGCAGCGGGCAGAGGTAGTCGGCCAGGGTGATGCCGAGCAGTTCCGGGTCCGCTTCCAGCCAGGTCTCATCCATCGGAACAGCGTCGGCATCAGCGCTGTTCGCCCAGGCTACTCCTTGGGGGCCGACCCAGGCGTCGAGGAGGCCTGCTTCTTCGAGGGCGCTTTCCAGGCTGGCTCGGGTCCCTTCATCGACAGTGGGGAGGAACTCCACACAAGCGTAAAAAGGCGCCCCGGCAGGATCGATCCCTTGGCGGTGCTGCCGGAAAGCTTGGCGAGCGGGGAGGCGGGATGGCTCCGGTTCTTTCTGGGCAAGCCACTGATCCCGCTCTTCCGTCAGTTCCAGGCGTCGCTGTTCCAGATCCTCTTTTTGCCGGAGCCGTCCGGCCCGGTCATGAGCGAGCTGTTGATTGCGGTCCTGCCAAGCCGCGAGGATGGGTTGGCGGACTTTTTCATAATCCTTTTCGGGAAAACCGGCCAGGTGGTGCAGGGCTTCTCGGAACCGCTCTTCCGGCAAGGGCAGATGATGGAGCGACTTGCGCCAGTGAAAAAGCGCTTCCTGTTGCGCCTCTTTGGCATCCTCCAAGGCTTCCTGGGCGAGGCGCCATTCCTCCTCCGCCCGGTCTTTCCCTTTTTGCGCCTCGCTGAGGGCGCTCTCAGCGTTGCTTTTGCGCTGTTGCAGATCGGCGACGGCACGAGCCTGCTCTGCCGCTTCATCGAGTCGATTTCGGTGGGCGGCCAGATCTTTTTGCCAGAGCGCAAATCCAGCGGCCTCTTCTGGGATGGCCGATTCCCAGGGCTGACTGTGGAAGCCGTGCAGGGTAAAATCGGTTTCACCGGCCAAGCCGTCCATATCGCGCAAGGCGGCCTGCTGTTCAGCGGCGGCCTGTTCCATCGTCTGTTGGGCTTCGTCTTTGCGGTCCATCGCTTTCTGAAGCCGCTGGCACGTTGCATCGAGACGGTTCTCA
Source organism: Heliomicrobium sulfidophilum (assembly GCF_057715735.1). Classification (NCBI taxonomy): domain Bacteria; kingdom Bacillati; phylum Bacillota; class Clostridia; order Eubacteriales; family Heliobacteriaceae; genus Heliomicrobium; species Heliomicrobium sulfidophilum. Next base: position 715,582 of record NZ_JBVTZZ010000004.1, on the reverse strand, counting down.
GCGTCTTTTTTCTTTTGTGCGAGAAACTGGCGATCTCGGCTTTTTGCGTCCAACTGTGCTTGTGTGGCAAAGGCTTCGCTTTGGCTAAGCATCTCCCGCTCGGCCTGGAAGGCGCACAATGCCTGTTGATTGCTCTCGTGACGCTCTTTTTCCGCGGCAAGCTTGTCCTCTAGCGCTCGCAGTTGTCGCTCGCTTTGCTGAACAGCCTTCTCGGCCTCATCGCGGTGTCGCTTTGCCTCTGTCAGCGACTTGGAGAGGCTGTAGAGTGAATACTCGTTATAGCGGCGGTAGCTTTGGTTGAGACGGTTCGTATCCTCCTGGTGGCGTGATAATTCATCGAGGCGATCACTGATTTGGTCCATGTCATCGAGCACTTCAGCGAGGGGGCGCAAGTCCTCTTCATGGAGCGGCGGCAGGGCATTGCCCAGGATTTCGTAAATCGTCGTTGGCTTGAAGTCTTTGGAGAGTTTCGGCGAACGCAGTTGGATGAGCAGGTCGAGCAGCTCGCTGTAGGCGTCCAGATCGTTGAAGCCGAAAAGGTGGCGGTTGACGAGCCCCTTATACTTGCCCTGCTCCGAGACGACCTCTCCGCCTGAGCCGATCCGTTCGGCCAGTGCTTGCCGCGTCAGCGGGATCTTGTGGGGCTTCTTCGGATCGCTGTAATCGAGTTGATAAAGAAGCAGGTCCTTGCCGATGCGGCGATTGTCAGTGATGACAAAGCCCCAGAAGCCAACCTGGGGATTGTTGCGGCGTGCCCGCAAGCCGATGCCGATGGTCAGGTAGCGTTGCTGGACTGGATGAAAAAACTCCAGCCACAGATAGCCCGTCCGGTCAGTGATCGATTCATCGTCGACGAGCAGGTAGTACTCCATCCGGCGGTCTTTCGAACCGAAGGGATCGAGGCGGTGGGGGCGTTTGTCGCCATCCAGGACGAGGGGCAAAAAGCTCTGCATGGTCACGCTCTTGCCGGAACCGTTGGCGCCGCGAAAAATCACCCGTCCGGAAGCCAGTTCGAACTCGGCCTCATCGTCATAAAACCAGAAATTCAGGATCCCGGCGCGGTGCATCTGCCAGCGTGGGGAAGTCAAAGGCATCGTCTCCTTATTCATCGAAGTCGGCCTGGTAATCGCCGATGAATCGGCCGAGAGCAGGACCGATCCAGAGGCGGTGTTCATCGATGATGCCGCCCAGGTTCCATTCTTGTAGATGGGCGAAGAGCTCCTGGGCCAATTCGCGAAGCTTGCCGTCGCGGAATTGAATGCTCCAGAAGCGTCCGTGGCGCTCCCGCAGGTGGTGCAGCAAGGCCTCCGTCTCCTGCCAGGTGAAGACGATGCGGCGCCCCTCGTCTTCGCCAATCGCTTTTCCCTGCGCCCGCCGCCGTCGCACTTCGCCAGCGAAAAGGAGCGCAATGTCGGAGATGGCTTTCGCCGTCGGAAAGAGTTGACACTCTCCAGTCAAATCGGGATGAAACAGGACCAGTCCCTCACGGTAGCGCTGGCCGGTCAAGCCGAGATGATGCTCCAGGGTTTCGAGGATATAGCGCCGTTGGGTGAGCACATACTGGCGTTCATCATCGGAAAAGTCACTGTCATAGACGACCGGTTCTTGCAGGAGTCGGCGGAAGACACGGTGGCGGCGGCGGCGTATGCGCCCGTCATCGGTATCGGCGTAGTCCCCGTCACAGATGGCTTCAATGTTCCTGTAAGTGGACAGATCGCGGGGAAAACGCCGCAGCACGAAGGCGGCGCCCTGGCCGCACTCGTAAAGCACGTTATGTTCGCTGCCGCTGCTGCGGCTCCATTCCGTTTCGTCGCCGTCAACGGCGATGACGATGGACAGATCGCGCAGTTTGCGCAGCGCCCGCGCCATGGAGAGGCGGTGTTCGTAGAGGTTCCAGTCGATATCGATGTCCAATCCCAGCAGGTGGTTGCGGATCTCCTCGATCATGTCGGTCAAGAGAAATTGCTCGACTTCATTTTTCCCTTCCAGATACCAGAGACAGAAGGTGAAGAACATATAATCGCGGCTCCTCGCAAACTCCTCAAAGCCCATCCAGGGTTGCGGCGTCGTGGGGTACTTGTCCAGCTTGGCCACATGCCGGGTGATGATGAGGACAAAATCACAGCAGTCCTGGAAAAAGCCGCGCAGTTCCTCATAATGCTGCTTAATGGCCTGATAGAGATCAGGTTCCGCTTCCTTTGTGATCCAGGGACGGTTGAGCAGGGCCTGGGCGCAGGCGATGCGCTCCTGGTGAAAGTAATCGGCAGAACCTGGAGAAAAGCGCCGCCGAAGCGTGCCTTTCCCCGTGTTTTTCCCGTTAGTCGAAGAGGCAGCCGACGTGTTTTTTTCCGACCTGGGCGATGTTTGATTGATGCTCACCGGGCTTCTCCTTCAAAGTGCAGTGTGTAGTCAGGCATGTCCAACTCGCCGTCGGGACAGCGCAACAGGGCGCGCCTGCCACCGGGGGGGCTTAGGGAAATGCGCACGCCCTCCGGGGTGCGAAAGCTTTTCCCTCGCTGGTTCATGCAGCGGCTGATCCAGTAGAGCAAATGGGTGCGCAAAAAAGGAGAAACCTCCTGCATCTCCGAGATGCGCACCTGACCTTGGGCGACAAACTGTGCCAGCAGATCCTGTTCCGCTTTTCGCTCGGCCAGGTAGACCTGCCGGGCTTCGTTTTTTTGGCGAGAACGGTCAGCGATGGCGTCGGTGCCGCCTTCACGACGGCGCTGGCGAGAGCGGGAACGGAGCGCGTAGGCATTCGGCGCCGCCTGCCACATGGCGATGTCGGCCGACTCGGTGCCTTTATGATCAAAGCCCTGGAAATGGCGAGTCCGGTACAGGCCGAAGGCAGCCGCAGCCAAGCGGTGCGCCTCATCCACATCGTCTTCTAAGGAAGCAAACCACCGGCCAAGGTAAGCCAGTTCGCGCTTGCGGGAAAGACCGCTCAACCGCTTTTCCTGGATGCGCAGGGCGCAACGGACAATCTTGGCGATCGTGTCTTTGCTCGCCTGCTCCAGGTACTGGATGTCACTGTTATCACTGTCGTCCCCGATAAACCAACGAACCAGCGCCTGCCACTCCCGGCTGAGCCCTTCCGCTTCTTCCGCCTCGCTCGGTCGCTCATCGAGCACGGGCAGCGCCTGCAAATCTCGGAGGACCTGTTGGAAAAACCGCTCGATCGTTTCCGGCGAAACCGCCTCCAGCAAGCCCTCGATGCGAAAGGCGTTGCGCTGCAGGTTTTGGACAAAATTACGCAAGTATTCGGTCAGGTTGTTCTTGTAAATCAAGAACGCCTCGGTCGCCATGAGTTCCTCCGCTTTGGCGCTTTGTAAGGAAGCGATGTAATCGGAGGCATTCTCCGTCAGTTTGGTAAAAGCCTCATAAGTCGACTTCCAGAGGGGCAAGGCCTCACCGGGAGAAAAGTCGCCCTGCTCTGCAACGATGCGTCGAAGATTCGAGGAGATGGTGTCCAGGTGGCTCGATTCGAGAGAGCCGCCGTAACCGCGGATCGATTCCAGGCCGGCGACCATGCGCTCGATCTCGACCGAATAGGGGGTCATCTGGTAGCGGTACTTTTTGCGCAGGTACTCCTCAATCGTGCTGGAACGACCGCCGTCATGGCGGGGGGCGAGGTTTTTCCAGTTTGCAAGGGCGTTCAAGTCCTGTTGGCATTGCTCCAGGCTATAGTTGGGGAGCAGTTGAAAACGGCAGACGCCTTCGTAGACCTCTTCCGGCTTGAGCCAGTAGCGAAGCCGCTGGTGCTGTTCATAGAAAAAGCGCATAATCAGTCGGTAGCGCGGCGTATTCGTCGCATTTAGATAGGCCAGTTCAGGGATGGGGCGGAGGAGGTTTTCAGACATAGGGCCTCCTTGTGTCGTATTATTGCATTTTACGCTTTTATTCAGTATTATAGGGCTTTCTGATGCCGATTGCCAGTTTCTCCTATATGGAATTATTGAGAGCGACAGCCCAATCGCTTGAAGGAATTACCTGCTAAACGTCGAAAAAAGTCATAAATATTACTTCGTTTCAGTCATCTCCTTTGTCTCCTATGCCAACGTTTTTTCGACGGAGACGGAGAAACGATTGGAAGAACTCAAGACAGATGTGGCGGAGAGAGTGAGAACGGACAGCGAGATCTTCCAGTTGGCAGAGGACAACCTAAAGGTTTTCGAAAAAGAGTTCATGCAACTGTACCGTTCCGATGCGCAGGTGACGAAAGAAGAGTTCTGGTCTTACTACTTTGTGGACGCCCAGGGCGCTACCCGGATGAAGCGGGAATACTTTGACGGCCTTTACGGAAAAGACGGGAATTACATATACGGCATATCCAGCTTCATCGGCAACAACCAAAGGGTGGATGATCCCGATTTTCAGCGTCGCCTGGTGCTGGCGAACCGCGTGCTGACCCGATTGGGGCCAGCCTGGGTCAATCGCTTCGCCAATGTGCACGTGGCCTTTCCCGAAAACGCCATCACGCTTTTCTACCCGGAAGAGCCCTGGGGCTTGAATGCCCGGGCTGACCTGCCCATGAACGAACTCGGCGTCATCGGCGCCGTGAGCAAACAGAAAAATCCCGAGCGGAGATCGATTTGGTCGGGACTGTATTTCGATGAGACGGCGAAAAAATGGATGATCACCTATATGGATCCCGTCGACTACGACGGACGCCACCTGATCACCCCGGGTCATGACCTCTATCTGACCGAACTGATGGATCGCCTGGTGGAAAGCTCCAATGACGGCACCTATAACTTCATCATCCGCAAAGACGGCTATCTCGTGGCCCACCCGAGCAATCCCAGCGATGCGCAGAAGTGGGTCGGACAACTGTCTCTCGATAAGATCGATATCCCTTCCGTCAAGGAGGCCTACCAACGGATCAGGGAAGAGATCAAAGACGAAACAGCGGAAGTCCGCATCATTCAGAATAAAACCCATGACAGTTACCTGGCTGTCGGGATGATCCAAGGACCGGAATGGTATTTCGTGCGGGTCCTGCCGGTAGCCAAGATCCGCGACGCCGCCCACCATGAGGCGAGAAGGGTCTTTGTCGAAGGGATGACGGTGCTCTTCACTGTACTCCTTGTCGTCTATTCGGTGATGCGCTACCAGGCGGAGAAGCCTTTGCAACAGTTGACCCATGCGGCCGAGGTGATCGGCAGCGGCGAATACGAGGAAGTGGCGGAAGGGCGGATCCCGCTGCCTGTTCAGTTGAACAATGAGATCGGACTGCTGTCCACGCGCTTTGTGGAGATGGCCGGCAGTATTAAAGACGCCAAAGAAAATCTGGAGCGGATTGTGGAAGAAAGGACACGGGCACTGGAAAAGGCGAATGCCGACCTGATGGAAATGAGTCTCCTCGACGGGTTGACCGGCATCCACAATCGCCGATCCTTCGATCGCAGCCTGGCCCACATATTCGCTGACGCCAAGCAGGGATTGGGCACCTTTTCGGTCATGATGCTCGACATCGACTATTTTAAAAGTTATAACGACAACTACGGCCATGCCGAAGGGGATGGGGCGCTCAAGGCCATCGCCGCTGCCATCAAGGGGAACATCCGGGAAGAGGACCGTTGTTTCCGCTACGGCGGGGAAGAGTTCGTGGTGATTTTCAACGACGCCAATGCAACGGCAGCGGAAGGGATCGCCAAGCGGATCGTCCAGTCGATCCATCGCTTAGCCATCGCCCACAGCGAGAGCCCCTATGGCGTCATCACCGTCAGCGGGGGCATCGCCGAGTACGACGACACCTACGCCAAACCGGAAGAGATCGTCAAAGCGGCCGATCAGAAGCTCTATATGGCGAAGGATGAGGGGAGAAACCGGATCGTCCTTTGACCGGGTCGCCCTTTGACCGGCCATCCTTTAACGGGAATACTGTTTGCCATCGGTAGGAAAGCCCGATAGAGCAACCCCCCCTATGACAGGATGAACGCTGTCATAGGGGGGGGTTGTTTTTACACCGCCTGCGGAAGACCGCCATCACGGAACTGGCTTTGATACAATTCAGCATAAAAACCGCCCTTGGTAAGCAACTCGGCATGGTTTCCCTGTTCGATGACCCGGCCATGATCCATGACCAGGATCAGATCAGCCTCCCGGATCGTCGACAGCCGGTGGGCGATGACGAAGCTGGTCCGGCCCTGCATCAACTGGCCCATCGCCTTTTGAATCAACGCCTCCGTGCGCGTATCGACGCTGCTGGTGGCTTCATCGAGGATCAGGATGGCCGGGTCGGCCAGGAGGGCGCGGGCGATCGTCAGCAACTGCTTTTGCCCCTGCGAGATGTTGGAGGCTTCCTCATTGAGCACCGTGTCATACCCGTCTGGCAAGGTGCGGATGAAGCGGTCGGCGTTGGCCGCTTTGGCGGCGCGGACGATCTCCTCTTCGGTGGCCCCTTCGCGGCCGTAGGCGATATTCTCCCGGATGGTCCCGTGAAAGAGCCAGGTGTCCTGCATCACCATGCCGAAGCAGCGTCGCAGATCGCTACGGCGGAACTGGCGGATATCGACGCCATCGACGGTGATCCGGCCGCCGTCGACCTCGTAAAAACGCATCAGCAGATTGATCAGTGTCGTCTTGCCGGCGCCGGTGGGGCCGACGATGGCTGCCATTTGGCCTGCTTTGACGTGGAAAGACAGATCTTCCATGAGGGGCTCGTCCGGCTTGTAGCGGAAAGAGACCTGTTCGAAGGCGACGTCGCCGCGGGGACGGAGCGCTTTCGCGCGGTTAACGGCCTTCTCTCCGCTCGCGACCTGACCGCCTGCAATGTGTTCGCTCACCGGAGTCGCCGGCGTGGCCCCTCCGGTCATCGCTGTGAGAACGGCGACACCATCGACTGACGCCGGCGAGCCGACGGCCTCTCCATCGGGAATCTCTTCCGCCTCATCCAGCAGGTCAAAGACCCGCTCCGCCGAGGCGATGGTCGACTGAATTATATTAGCGATGTTCGCCGTCTGGGTGATCGGATGGCCGAACTGCCGGGCGTACTGGATAAATGCCTGCACATCGCCGATCTCGATGGCTCGCTTCGTGACCAGGAGGCCGCCAGCGATGCAAACGAGGACATAACCCAGGTTGTTGATGAACATCATCAGAGGCATGATGATCCCGGAGATGAACTGGGCGCGCCACCCGGCGTCATAGAGCTGTTCATTGACGACGTTGAATTTGGCGATCGACGCCGCCTCCTGCCCGTAGGCTTTCACCACGGGATGGGCCGTGAACATCTCTTCGATATGGCCGTTCAATTGTCCCAGCGTCTTTTGCTGGTTGATAAAATGGGATTGGGAGCGCGAGGCGATGCCCTTGAGCACGAAGGCGCTCAATGGCAAGGTGATGAGCAGAATCAGCGTCATCCAGGGGCTGATGACAAGCATCATGACGATGACGCCGACGATCGTCACCACGTTGGTGATCAGTTGGGTCAGGCTCTGGCTCAAGGTGTTGCTGATGTTGTCCACGTCATTGACGGCGCGGCTCAGTGTCTCGCCGTGGGCGTTGCCGTCGAAATAGCGCAGGGGCAGGCGCGACAACTTCTCGTTCACGTCCTGCCGGAGCGCATAGACCGTCTTTTGCGCCACACCGGCCATGACATACTGCTGCACATAGCCGAAGAGGGAACTGAACCCGTAGAGCCCCGCCAGGATGAGCAAAATGTTCCCGATATAGGAAAAATCGATGGCGGCCCCGGGCGCTCCCTGGACCCTCGCCATCAACCCTTCGAACAACTTGGTCGTGGCGTTTCCCAACAGCTTGGGGCTGACGATGGAAAAGACGGTGCTCAACAGGGCGGTGACGAAGACGGTGAACAGAGAGAGCCGGTGGGGGCGCAGGTAGGCCGACAGCCGCCGCAGCGTCCCTTTCACGTCCTTGGCTTTTTGAACGGGCATCCCCATGGACGGTCCGCCGCCGGGGCTGAAGCCGGCGCGCGGCCCGCCCTTTGTGGTCTTGCTGTGATTGCTCATGCTGCTTCCTCCTCAGAGAGTTGGGAGGCGACGATTTCCCGGTACACCGCACAGGTTTGCATCAATTCGGCGTGGTTGCCGATGCCTGCGATGCGCCCCTGATCGAGGACGATGATCCGGGCGGCGTCCATGATGGTGGCGACCCGCTGCGCCACGAGCAGCACGATCGCGCCGGACGTCTCCGGTTTTAAAGCGGCGCGCAGGTTGGCGTCCGTCTTGAAGTCAAGGGCGGAAAAACTGTCGTCAAAGAGATAGATCGCCGGTTTTCGCGCCAGGGCGCGGGCGATGGAGAGGCGCTGCTTTTGTCCGCCTGACAGGTCGGCGCCGCCCTGGGCGACAGGGGAATCAAGACCGCCGGTCCTGTCGGCGATGAACTCGCCGGCCTGGGCGATCTCTAGCGCGCGCCGCACATCATTGTCAGTGGCGCTGGGGTTGCCGTAGCGGACGTTTTCGGCAATCGTACCGGAAAAGAGCAGCGCTTTTTGCGATACATAGCCGATCTTGGCGCGCAGGTCTGTCTGGGCCATCTGGCGCACATCGACACCGTCGATGAGGATGCTGCCGTTGTCGATGTCGTAGAAGCGGGGGATCAGGCTCAAGAGCGTCGATTTGCCGGCGCCGGTGCCGCCGATGATGGCCGTCAACTCGCCGACGCGGGCTGTGAAGGAGATGTCGGAGAGAACTGGCTCTTCCGCGCCGGGGTAGGCAAAGGTGACGTTGCAAAACTCCAGGGCGGAGACGCCTTCGCCTGCCGGGACCCGAGTGGGAGAGGGAACAGGCGCCGTTGTTCCCGGGGTAGGTCTTTCGGGACAGGCGGAAGGAGCAGATACCACTGGGGCGGTGAACGAAGGAGGGACGGTTACCGACGGAGGGGATGCTTCAGAGGCACGGACCTCTCCCGAGTGAGGAATTGCCGTTGGAACAGGATCGGTGATCGTGGAAAACGTATCAAAGACCTCGTTGATCCGGGCCGCCGACGCTGAGGCGCGGGGGATCATGACAAAGAGAAAGGCCGCCATCATCAGCGAGAACAGGATCTGCATGGCGTATTGGATAAATGCCATCAGGTCGCCGACCAGCAGATGGCCGCTTTCGATGCGCAGGCTGCCGAACCAGACGATGGCGATGATGGAGAGGTTCAATAAGAGCATCATCAGCGGCATCAAGGCGGCCATGATGCGGTTGACCCGGATCGCCGTATTCGTCAGGTCTTCGTTGGCTTCGGCAAAGCGCGCCTCTTGGTGGTCAACGCGGTTAAAAGCCCGGATCACTCGAATTCCCAGCAGGCTTTCCCGCAGCACCTGGTTCAATTTGTCCAGCTTGATCTGGATGGCTTTGTAAAGCGGCATCCCTTTGCGCGCCATGACGAAGATGGTCGCCGCCAGAACGGGGACGACAGCGGCGAAGACAAGCGACAGGCGGGCGTCGCGCGATACGGCCATGATGATGCCGCCCACACACATTAAGGGCGCGCTGATCATCATGCGCATCGTCACTGTCAACACCTGCTGCAATTGGTTGATGTCGTTCGTTGTCCGGGTGATCAGCGAAGCGGCGCCAAAGCGGTTGAATTCCTGGAGGGAAAAGTTTTCCACATGGGTGAAGAGGGCGCTCCGGAGATTCCGGCTGAAGCCGGTGGCCGCTTTGGCCGACAAGTAGCTCGCCGCGACGGAGCAGATCCCGCCGGCGGCAGCCACGATCAACATGACCCCGCCGAGCTTAAGGATGTAGAGGCTGTCGCCAGTCATGATGCCCCAGTTGACGATATCAGCCATCAATGTCGGCAGATACAACTCGGACAGGGCCTGCAAAAAGAGGAGAACCAAAATCAAGGCGACGGAAGCGCGGTAGGGTTGCAGAAACCGGTATAGTTTTAGCATGACTCATCGCCTCCCTTGGACGGGGGCTGGTGGGCCACCGAATCTTTGGTCGCAAAGTAGTGGAACACCTGATGCAGCAGATCGGCCAATTCAAGGCTCTTTGTTTCGCCCAGATGGTCCACGAGAGCGCTGAAGGCGCCCAGAAATTCAGCGGCCGCCGCCTTCGTGACCGTTTCGCCCTTGCTGGTCAGGCGGATCAGGACGGCCCGCCGGTCCGCCGGATCGACGGCCCGTTCCACCAGGCCGCCCGATTCCAAGTCCTTGATCAGTTGTGTCACTGTAGGAGGCGTGACCCGCAAAAGACTGCTGATCTCGGACGCCTTGATGCCGGGAGAATCGACACTTCCGCCTTTTTGGATACAGAACAAAAGCTTGATTTCGCTCGGCTTATAGCCCAGGACGCTCCGCTGATGCCACTCGAGCCGCTTAAACTGCATGAAAGCTTGCAGCAGTTTATGGGCCGTGCCGCGTTCACTCGCCATGTTGCCACCTCATCGTTTTTTATCAAGTAAAGGAAGCGGGAATCGACAGAGATAAACGGAAGTAAGATACTTTATTAACCTAACTAATTATATGTCCGAGGGTTACCGATGGTCAACCTTATAACGGCTGGCCTTGAAGGGAGACGATGGGAAAACGGGGGGGAGTGGGGAGAGCGGTGGGGGTTATCTCTTACAAGTCTGTAATGCAAAAAGGATTCAAGGAAGGGGCCGGCAAATATACAAGGTGGGCGGTGGTTTTGTCTGTCGAACCTTAGCTGTCTTCAAATCTTTATTATTTCGGAGGAGGAAGAAAGATTTTGAGAAAAAAAGCTGCAATTTTTTTCGCTTCCATGTTGCTGCTGGCTGGGCCGGTCTGCGCCGCGAGAGCCGATGAGGTCACCATCCGTGTCAATGGCGCGATTGTCGATTTCCCTGACGCTAAGCCCTACGTGAACGACGATGGCCGCACGATGGTGCCGGTGCGATTTGTCAGCGAACAACTGGGCGCATCAGTGAGATGGAATGATAGCGCTCAAATGGCGGAGATTCAATACCGAGGCAAGACCATCGCCATTCCGCTCGATCAGCCGGTCGCCTACATCAACGGCGTGAAGGCCGAACTGGATACGTCCGCCGTCCGGCGTGATGAGCGCGTGATGGTGCCGTTGCAATTGATCAGCGCCGTCTATGGCGCAAAAGTCGGCTGGAACGGCGAAAGCAGCACGGTGACGCTGCAAGCGATCTCCGAAAAGACCGTCATCGCCAAAAACAAGAAGTACTCAGCCGCTCCCCCCATGATCATCGATCCGGATCATACATACAGCGCCGTCGTCAGCACCAACTTAGGCGATTTCACTCTCCAACTCCGTTCCAACGATGCGCCCCGGACGGTGAACAACTTCGTATTCCTGGCGCGGGAAGGCTTCTATGACGGTATCCGTTTCCACCGGATCATGGGGGACTTCATGATTCAGACGGGCGATCCCCTGGGGAATGGCACGGGCGGCCCCGGTTATCAATTTGCCGACGAACTGCCGGTCAAGATTCCCTACGCCCCCGGTGTCGTCGCCATGGCCAACGCCGGCCCAGACACGAACGGCAGTCAGTTTTTCATCTGTACCGGTAACAGCGCCAAGAACCTGAACAACAATCCCAATTACACCATCTTTGGCGAAGTCACCGCAGGTATGGATGTGGTCCAGCGGATCGCCGCGACGCCGGTCGCCCGAGGGCATGGCAACGAGGTTAGCAGCCCCTTGCTCGATGTGGTGATCTACGGGGTGACGGTGGAAGAGAAGTAAGGAGTCTCATCTGGTCTTTGTTACAGCTATCTTGCCCTGGTTTATGTGGACGGACTCGACACGTTGAAATCGCCGACAACCATGGTAAAATGAGAAAGATATGTTCCGGCCCCGGCCCGCGTAAAGGGCGCTTCCCAGCGTCCCTTTTGTTTGGGCGACATAACAATTTGCGACAGAATCGAAGCGGAGATGAGCAGCATGTATGAACTGATGGCCGGCGTCTACGACCGGCTGATGGCCGATGTCAACTACGACGACTGGGTGGACTTCACCGAAGGCGTTTTTTCCCGGTGCGGGCTTCAACCGTCCACCGTCCTCGACCTGGCTTGCGGGACCGGCGCCATCACCGAGCGGTTGCTCAAACGGGGTTACCGCGTCGTTGGCGTCGACCTCTCGCCGGATATGTTGGCCGTCTGCGCTGACCGCCATGAGGAATACCTGGAGCGGGGCGAACTGCTGCTCCTCAACCAGGACATGCGGCGACTCGAATATCCCCGGCAGGTGGAGGCTATCGTCTGTTTTCTCGACGGCCTGAATTACCTGCCCTCTGCCGACGACTTAGCCCAGACGATGGAGCGCATCGCCCACGCGCTTGCGCCGGGCGGCGTCTTGGTGGCCGACCTGCACACGGAGCATAAGCTCTCGACGGTGCTCGGCAACGAAACTTTTACAGAGATCCGGGAAGATCTTGCCTACATCTGGTCAAATTACTATTCTTCAGCCACCCGCATGGTGGAGATGGACCTGCTCTTCTTCGTCTCACGTCCGGATGGCCTCTACGAACGCTTTGAGGAGAGCCATTACCAGGTGTGGTACACCCAAGAGGAGATCGAAAACGCCGTTGTCAACGCCGGCCTTGTCCTGGAAGGGTTCTACGGCGACCTATCCGGCAACGCCCCGGCGGCGACAAGCGAGCGCTTCTACCTCGTCGCGCGTAAAGCGCCCGAATCGCACAGTCGAAGTAGGGCTCGATGAAGGGCGAAGACGGCGAATCCATCTGAACCCGAAAAACAAAGATATCTGAACCAGAGCGTAAGGAGAGTCTTTTGTTGAGCGATCTGATCAAAGTCATCGAGGTCTTCCTGACCCAAATCGTCGCCTACCTCAACTCCTTCGGCTATGCCGGCGTCGTCATCGGCATGGCCATCGAGAGCGCCTGCATTCCCTTGCCGTCGGAGATCATCATGCCCATGGCCGGCTTCATGGCCTACCAGGGCTCGATCACCCTCTTCGGCGCCGCCATGGCCGGCACGGTGGGCAACGTCATCGGCTCATTAGCCGCCTACTACGCCGGGCGCGCTCTCGGCGAGGAGTTTCTCTTCAAATACTTCGGCTGGCTCATCTCGCGCAAGGAATTCAACATGGCCCAGCGCTGGTTTGACAAGTACGGCGACGCGGCCATCTTCATCAGCCGCCTGTTGCCGGTTATCCGCACCTTCATCTCCTTGCCGGCCGGCATCGCCAAGATGGACGTGAAAAAGTTCACCCTCTACACCTTCTTAGGCTCCTTCCCCTGGTGCTACGGCCTCGCCTACATCGGTTACGTCCTCGGCGAAAATTGGCAGTCCATCCGCAAGTACGGCCATGACATCGACATCGTCATCATCGCTGTCATCGGTCTCATCGGCGCTTTTTGGTTTTGGCACAAGTTCAAGGATTACCGGGAGGGCCGCTCCAAGATGAGCCGCAAAGACTGAATTCGCTAGGGCTGAAACGTTAGAAATCAATCGTTAGGACTGCGCCAAAGCGATTCATATCGATTAAATTGCATTTGCCGCGGGAAATGCTATAATAGGAAACATATGACCCCGATATGACGAACGGGTGACGAAAACGACGAAGAACGGGAGCAGTACACCGCCCATCTTCCACCAGAGACCTGCCGGCTGGTGCAAGGCAGGGGAGAGGCGGTCGAACCTCGCCCGGGAGTCGCAGGGCCGAAGGGAGACGCTGGCGCAGCGAAACCGCCAGCGGCGCGCAGGCGGATTGTATGGCTGTCCCAATTGGGCAGCCAGCCGATAGGAAGTCAGCCAGCCTCCTGTAAGCTCAGCCGGCGGCAGGACCGTTATCCTTGCGAGAGCGGCCGATTTCCGGCAGCGGACACCCATGCGCGAAGGTTGTTTTTTTGACGCAACCTCCCGCGAGCCAGTCTTCCCAGGCAAAGTGCCTGGAAGGCTTGAAAACATGGCGGCTCCCCCGGCGCGGCAACTTGGGTGGTAACGCGGAAAGAACCTTTTCGTCCCATGACGGGCGGGAAGGTTTTCTCATTTTCCAGAGAAATAGGGATTGATAAAAGAGATCGATATTCTTTTGGGAGGAATCCGTACTGATGCAAGAACGCTACGACTACCAGCAGATTGAGCAAAAATGGCAAAAGCACTGGGCAGACACGGACATGTTCCGCCTCCAGCAGGAGGAAGGCCGGCCCAAATACTACTGCCTGGAGATGTTCCCTTACCCCTCGGGCAACCTGCATATAGGCCATGTGCGCGTCTACTCCATCGGCGACGTCGTCGCCCGCTTCAAAACCATGCAAGGCTACAACGTGCTGCACCCCATGGGCTGGGACGCCTTCGGCCTGCCTGCCGAAAACGCCGCCATCAAGCACAAGGTTCCCCCCGCTGACTGGACCTGGAGCAACATCGCCAACATGCGCCGCCAGCTCCAGTCCATGGGCATCTCCTATGACTGGGATCGGGAAGTGGCCACCTGCCATCCCGACTACTACAAATGGACCCAGTGGCTCTTCTTGCAGCTCTACAAGGCCGGCCTGGCCTACAAGAAAAAGGCCAACGTCAACTGGTGCCCCGACTGCGCCACCGTCCTCGCCAACGAGCAGGTCGTCGACGGCCTCTGCGAGCGTTGCGACGCCACCGTCGAGAAAAAAGCCCTGGAGCAGTGGTTCTTCCGCATCACCGACTACGCCCAGCGCCTCCTGGACGACTTGAATAAACTGCCCGGCTGGCCCGACAAGGTCAAGACGATGCAGGAAAACTGGATCGGCCGCTCGGAAGGCGTCGAGGCTGACTTTGCCTTGGAAAACCCCGTCGGCGGCGTGGACAAACTGACCGTCTACACGACTCGCCAGGACACCATCTTCGGCGTCACCTACATGGTGCTGGCGCCGGAGCATCCCGCCGTGGAAGCCCTGGTCAGCGGCAACCCCCGCGAAGCAGAGCTGCGCGCCTTCATCAAAAATGTCCTCAGCCAGAGCGAGATGGACCGCACGGCGAACGACACGGAAAAAGAGGGCCTCTTCACCGGCCACTACTGCATCAACCCGCTCACCGGCGACAAGGTAGCCGTCTACCTGGCCAACTACGTCCTCGTCGATTACGGCACCGGCGCCGTCATGGGCGTGCCGGCCCACGACCAGCGCGACTTTGAGTTCGCCACCAAATACAACATCCCCATGAAAGTGGTCATCCAGCCTGAGGGCCTGCCCGACCTGGACGTGGAGGAGATGGACCATGCCTATGAAGAGGAAGGCCGCCTCGTCAACTCGGGCGAGTTCGACGGCCTGATCAACACGCAAGCCCTCGACGTCATCGCCGACAAACTGGAGCGGGAAGGCAAGGGCGTCCGCAAGGTCAACTACCGCCTGCGCGACTGGCTCATCTCGCGCCAGCGCTACTGGGGCGCGCCCATCCCCGTCATCTACTGCGAAAAGTGCGGCGAAGTGGCCGTCCCCGACGAACAACTCCCGGTCATGCTGCCCACTGACGTGGAGTTCACCCCTTCCGGCGAATCGCCCCTGACCACCCGGCCCGACTTCTATGAGTGCGCCTGCCCGCAGTGCGGCGGCAAAGGCCGGCGCGAGACGGACACGATGGACACCTTCGTCTGCTCCAGTTGGTACTTCCTGCGCTACTGCACGCCGAAGGACAAAGACCACGCCTTCTTACAAGAGGACGTGGACTACTGGATGAACGTGGACCAGTACATCGGCGGCGTTGAACACGCCATCCTGCACCTCATGTACGCCCGCTTCTTCACCAAAGTCCTCTACGACCTGAAGCTGGTGAAGGTGGAAGAGCCCTTTGAAAACCTGCTCACCCAGGGCATGGTCCTCATGGGCGGCTCCAAGATGTCCAAATCGAAAGGCAACACGGTCAGCCCCGAAGAGATCATCGCCAAATATGGCGCCGACACGGCCCGCCTCTTCATCCTCTTCGCCGCCCCGCCCGAGCGCGACCTCGAGTGGAGCGACCGTGGCGTCGAAGGCGCCCACCGCTTCCTGCACCGCGTCTGGCGGCTCGTCCACGCCTACAGCGAGCAAATCGCCGGCGTGCCGGGGACGTTGGTGGGGAGCGACCTATCCAGCCTGAACAGCGATGACCGCGAACTCGTCCGGGTGGCCCACTATACCGTGAAAAAACTGACCGAAGACATCGGCCAGCGCTTTAACTTCAACACGGCCGTCTCAGCGATCATGGAGATGGTCAACCACCTCTACCAGTACAAAGACAAGGTTCCCGCTGAACAGCAGAACATCCCCCTCGTCAAAGACGCCCTGGCCCGCCTCGTCCTCGTCCTGGCCCCCTTCGCCCCGCATATCTGCGAAGAACTGTGGCAGGTCATCGGCGGCGGTGAATCGGTCTACAAACAACCCTGGCCCAACTATGACGAACAAGCCCTCGTCCGGGACGAAGTGGAAGTGGTCGTCCAGATCAACGGCAAGGTCCGTGAAAAGCTGCAAGTGGCTAATGGCTTGGACGGCGACGCGCTGAAGGCGAAGGCGCTGGAGACAGAGAAGGTGCAGGCGCTGATCGCTGGGAAGACTGTGGTGAAGGTGATTACGGTACCGAATAAACTGGTGAATATTGTGGTGAAGTAATATGCAAAGCCTCGGGTGGAACCCGAGGCTTTTTCATGGAGATTGCAGTAACCATTATCACCCGTACACTGAACATTATCCAGCCAATCTACGGAAACATTTACACTAGGTATCGCTCAGATGATATATTTCCTCGTCAATTCCATTAACGCACGAATGTTTTCCATGTTTTTGCTGTAACGCGAAGAATCAACTACTCGATTCTTTTCATCGAAGTATTTTCCGGTCACTGACGCTGCTTCCGGGGAAGTCGCTAAGTAGGTGTACGTCCCGGCCATTTCCTCCGGGGATATGGAAAACTTGCTTTTGATCGAATAGATGAACTTCATCGTCTTTGATAAGTTGGGATATCTTCGGATGTCGATTTTCACGTTGGTGACCCGGACGCAGTTCACGGTGATGCGCGTATCTTTCAATTGATCAGCGAGCCAATAGGTATACATCACCTGGGCCAGCTTTGACTGATAATAGGCCTTTTCCACACTGAAATTTCCTTTTTTGAATTCCGGGTCATCGAAGTGAATCGTTAAAAAGGGGTGTAAGGTTAAGCCTTGGGAAGCGACGGTGATGATGCGGCCTTGTTCGCTTCTTTTTAAATCATCGAGCAACAGGTCGGTCAGCAGGACCGGACCGATATGATTTGTGGCCCATACGGTTTCGATGTTCTCTTCCGAAAACAGGGGTTTTTTCCTGCTGATATCAAAGTCAGCGGCGTTATGAATGAGCACATCCAACCGATCGCATGTCGACTTGAATGTTGCGACGGCCGCCTTGATGGAGCGTTGGGAGCTCATGTCTACTACCAACAGGTCTACATCGTGGCTATGGCTTTTCTCTCGGATTTCTTCTAATGCCGCCCGGCCTCGTTCTTCGTCTCGGCAACCGATCAAAACGTTCATTCCGATTTTCGCCAGTTGAATGGCTGCCGCTTTACCGATCCCGGAATTTCCGCCGGTGATGATGCACCGTTTCTTGGGCACGCGTTGTCCTCCTCAATCTCACCGAAAACAGACGATGCTGATCCAGTAAACATGAAACCGTCAGATAAGCCGCCACGACGAACAAAGAGATCGTCAGACCCCCAATGGAACGGTTCCGTCCCCGCCTTTGGGAGCAGCACTCCTATCAGCCGGTTATTCATGAGAAGTATCATGCGCGTAAGAGGAGAATGGCATACCTCAAGAGCCAACTGCCAATGATGATTCTGCCTTTCGTTACTGCACCGGCCTAGAGAGTGCGACCAACTTCCCTGGCGTAACTAGAATTGGTAACGGTATGTTATTTTAGGCGCGCTAATTCAACAAGCGTGACCATGCCTGGCAGTGTAACAATGAGTGATTAGTTAAATTATTTATATGCCATTGTATTCCTTCATCAAAAGCTATACAATGCTGTTAAGGGTAGTTGTCAGGGGAGATAGGGAGATGTTTTGAACGGAGATTACAGAAGTAAGATTCAATAAAGTTAACCTCAAGGGTTCCGTCAAAGCATTCGTCTCTATAACGATTGACGACTCATTTGCAGTTCACGAGATCAAAGTGATCGAAGGAAAAAAGGGAATCTTTATCGCCATGCCAAGCCAAGTCTTGCCCGATGGGACGTACCAAGACATCGCCCACCCGATATCCAAGGAGGCTCGTGATCATCTCTCAAAGGTAGTGCTGGAGGCTTTTCATTCTATGGTAGTGGAAATCGAATCGATAAAATAATGCACGAGCGACCTTTACTCAATGGGTGAGGTCGCTTTTGTTATGTTCACAAGAGAGTGCTATGATAGCGTTTTTTTGCGGCAATACTTCCTTAGGAGTTTATTGGGAATTTAATTATCACTATTTCTGGGCTTTTCCAGTCACGTGTTCGACTTCTATTTTCACGACCTGTGTCTTTTCTCCCGATTGTTCGATGTACTTTTTGCCGTTTTCGATATAATCAAAGGAATATTTTTTAACGAGCGACAATAACCCATGCGCTTTCTCTTGATCATGGACGACCTTCGCTATTCCAAAGACAATGACGCTTTCGTAGTTGGTGTCAAATGACTTCACTAACAGTTCTGTGTCGCCAACGACACAAAAGGAAACCTTGCTCTCGTTTTGGATATTGTCAAGTTTATGGCCCTTTAGGGCGGAATGTAAATAAATGCAGCCGTTCTCGTACGCATAATTCAACGGCACGCCATAGGGATATCCGTCTGGGCCTACCGTAGAAAGAATCCCGTATTCCCCTTTTTTAAGGATCTCTAGGCAATCTTCGGAAGATAGTTGCTTATCGCTTCGACGCATTTCAGTGAACAAGGTTGCTCATCCCTTTCCAATCATATAGAAAATTATAACATAAGGGCTAAGAGTGATCTGCAAGGAGGATCATCGTGGAAGCACAAAATGTGTCTTACACTACAGCGGCGGTTCGTTCTTTATTGTAGCTTTTTGGGCGTTACCAATTATCTCTCTTCTTGGCGAGGCAGGTGGCTTAATGGTTCGCAAAATAATCCTAAAGGGCAGCAATATTGTCTATGTCGGAATTTTCTACATATGAAGTAGAATGATTGTAATAGTAATTGCGTGAGGGGGCTAATCAATGGTGTTTCAAGAGCTCGCCTCTGAAGGATGCAATGTGAGCCATATGGTGAACCACTTGAGCATCGATCAGTTCGACAGATATGCCAGGCTTTGGATCTTCAAATGCGATATTACCATGAAGAAAAGGATGCCCAAATCAGCCTTTACGAGACACTTCTACCAGTTGTGGAGCAAAGCGAAGAAGATCGATGAAAACACCTTCGAGCAGTTGCTCTACATTATTAAAGGCGTGGCAGCCGCCGAAAGCTACTCGGAACGAAGCAGCGCAGGGTAAAAACGAGGGGCGACACATCGTGGAAAGTACGTTGTGTCGCCTTTTTCTTGGCTTTATTGGCGAGTGCGGCCCGATCGGAGCAGCGTCATATAAAACCGGGTTTGTAGTCGTCACAGGGAGCCGTCTTAAAGGGATTGAAAGCAATTTTTGAAATCGATGAAAGCAATCGGATTGTATTCTGATATGATCTTGCCGGACTCACGCAGGTCGTAGCCACCGAGGGATTCTACCTCCTGGCGAAACTCTTCAGACTGCAAGATGGCGATGATTGTGGACAGACATTCATCGTCCGGTGAAAAGTTCAGCAGCAGGTCATATTGTTCTTGAGCAACGGCGATGAAGTCCAAGTTAAGCGCTTGCGCCGCCGCCTGCACGCCGAGGCCGGCGTCGGCAGTGCCGGCGGAAACGGAGGCGGCCACCGCCATGTGGGTGCCCACTTCTTTATCATAACCGGCGATGGCGGTGGGGGAGATCCCTGCTTTGGCGAGTTCATAATCGAGCAGCATCCGCGTTCCTGAACCGCGCTGCCGATTGACGTAGGTAAGCTCCGGCCGGGCGAGGTCGCTTAACTGGGTGATGCCTTTCGGGTTGCCCGGTGGGACGATCAAGCCCTGTTCGCGCATGGCGAGATGGACGAGACAGCCTTTTAGATCGGGCAGATACTTTTTCACGAATGGAACGTTATAACGGCCCGAATGCTCGTCCAGCAGGTGGATGCCGGCGATATGGGCTTCATTGTTGCGTATGGCCATGATGCCACCCATGCTGCCTACGTTGGCGCAGGAGAGGGCGACATTTTCCAACCGCCGCCGCAGGTGCAGACCTAGCAGTTCCAGGGCCAGATCGTGGCTACCGACAGCCAGGATGGTCCGGGCCGGCTTGTGCTTGCGCAACAACGTGACCGGCATGGAAAAGCCGGCAGGGAGGCCGGTGCTGCCGCGGTCGAGGCGAATGACGCCTTGCGCCTTGGTTAACGACGAGATCATCCCGGCGCCCCGGCTCAAGGGCGCCGCGATTCGGTTGCCCTGCATATCGCCGATGGAGACGCGGATATACTCCTCCATGCCGATCGTTGATGCAACCGCCTTTGCCAGGTTTGCCGCCACCTGGGGCGTTTCCTGCGAGGGTAGTTTTTGCCTGGCCAGGAGGATGTCCCGGACGAACAGTTCTGCTGTCAGCATGGCCGAGACGGGATAACCGGGCAAACCGATCACCGGCTTGCCCTGACAGATGGCCAGGACCACCGGCTTGCCCGGTTTGATGGCGACACCGTGGACGAGAACTTCGCCGATGGCGCCCAGAACATGGGCGGTGTAATCTTCCCGGCCGGCTGATGTGCCCGCATTGATGATCACCATATCGCTTTCGGCCAAGCTCTCCAACAGGGCGTGCTCGATGGCCTCGCGGTTGTCTTTGACGATGGGCTTCCGGAGCGGTTCGCCGCCCCATTCGGTCACTGCTGCCGCGAGCATGTGGGAATTGACGTCCAAGATGGAGCCCGGTTGCAGTTCCTCCCGGGTCGCTACGATCTCGTCGCCGGTGGGAATCACGGCGACTTTCGGTTTTTTGACGACATCTACCGTTTCCAATCCGGCTGCCAGCAAGGCGGCAATGTCCACCGGTGCAATGACATGATGTTCCGGGATGACCAGCTCGCCGGCCACGATGTCTTCGCCGATGATCCGCACATGCTGCCAGGGGGCGGCGGCGGCGATGATCTCCGCCATGCCGCCGGCGATATGGACGTCTTCGATCATGATCACGGCGTTCGTTCCAGCCGGCATTGCATCGCCCGTATCGACGACATAGCAGCCCCCCGGGGTGAAGGGGCTGTGAGGTGGCAATAATGTCAACTTCTTCGGGGCCGTCTCCTGAGCGCCGAAGGTATCTGGGGCATAGACGGCGATGCCATCCATGGCCGACCCGTTGTAGTGGGGCACCGATTGCTTTGCGTAGACCGTGCTGGCAGTTACACGTCCAAGCGAGGCCGTAACCGGCAGGCCTTCCACAGGCAGGCGCTCGAAATAGCCCCTTTCACTCAGGCTTTTTCGCCACATCGATTGCGCTTCATCTCGCTGCAGGCAGTTCAGGTATGCTTTGTTCTTCACTCAGGCCTGCCTCCTTCATCGGCGTCGTTGAGCAAGAGAACCTCGACCATTTCCCCTTCATAAACACCGCTTTTGTCGGAGGGGATGTGCATGATGCCGTCTGACTCGGCCATCAGCCGGATCAGACCCGACTTGCCGAAAATCGGCGCCGCCTGATAGCCGCCGCCTGCCTGCCGGTTCAACCGGACGCCGACAAAATCGTCCCGGCCGGGCGAGGAGGCTACGTTGCGGGTGAGACAGGCCGGGACGCTCCGTCGCGCAAAGCTCTCTTTTTGGCCGGAGAGAAGGCGTACAGCAGGCTTGACCAACTGCTCACTGACGGTCATCGCTGCCACGGGATGTCCCGGCAATCCGAAGATGGGCGTCCCGTTGACCATGCCAAAGATGGTCGGCTTTCCCGGTTTGATGGCGATGCCGTGAAAGAGCACACCGGGAGCGCCGAGACCGTCGATGGCCTTGACGGTGAAATCGCGGGCGCCCACAGAACTGCCGCCGGAAATGATCACAATCTGACAATTCTTCACCGCTTCGGCCAAGGCGCCGTAGAATTTTTCATAACTGTCCCGGACGATGCCCATGCGCAATACGCGGCAACCCCATTCGGTGAACAGCGCGCCCAACGCGTAGGAGTTGACATCGCGGATTTGTCCCGCCTTGACGGGCACATCGATATCGACCAGTTCGTCGCCGGTGGAAATAATGGCGACTTTCACAGGTTGGCGCACCGGCACATGGGTGATGCCGCTTGCGGCGAGGACACCGATGTGAGCCGGTGTGATTTTTTGTCCTTTATGGAGGATAATCGAACCGGAGGTGATGTCTTCGCCTTTGACGACTACATTTTCCCCTGGGGCGATCATCTTGGCGATCAGCAGGGAATGGGGATCTGGCTGCTCGGCATACTCGAGCATCACCACAGCATCGGCGCCGGCTGGCAGCATGCCGCCTGTCGGGATCGCCGCAGCTTGTCCGGAGGCTATTTCAATGCCAGTCGATTCCCCCATGAGCACCTCGCCAACGACGGTGAACAGCGAAGGCGCCGCTTCACTGGCGCCGAAGGTGTCAGCGCTACGCACGGCAAAACCGTCGACGGTTGAACGGCTGAAAGGGGGGAGGTTCTCGGCGGATACAACATCCTCTGCCGCCACTCGCCCCAAGGCATCCACGAGAGGGACTTGTTCAAGAGCGACGACACTGCCGGTCAGTTCTTTGACGATCATGTCTTGCGCTTCTAAAAGGGGGATGCAATGGAAGAAATCCATGGTCGATTCCTCTTTTCTGTGCAGGGTTGCATGGCTCAGGATTGCATGGCTAAGTCGTCAATGGATAAAGATGTTGTTAATTTCGAGAAAAGCAGTGCGATCCCTGCTCCTATTGTTCGCTTTGTCGGCAAGCGTCGACGGGTCGTTGCTCGCTCCACTTTCCGTGATATAATTTTGCAAACGAGAGGAGTGAAATCATGGAAGCTTCCAAGCAAACGGTCCGTAAGAAGTTTGACGACAACGCCCGGCGCTATGACAGCCAACGGAAGCAATTGATCCCCTGTTTCGATGATTTCTACGGCATCGCCGTCTCGATCGCCGAGACGGAAAAGGAAGCGCCGAAGATCCTCGACATCGGCGCGGGAACAGGCTTGCTCGCCTCTTTCATTTTAGAGAAATACCCGAATGCCACCATCACGCTGATTGATTTATCGGAGAAAATGCTGGACTTAGCGAAGGAGCGCTTTGGCGATAATCCCAATGTGACCTATCTCGTCGGCGACTATTCGAAATACCCTTTTTCCGAGAAGTTTGACCTTGTCATTTCATCCCTGTCGATTCATCACCTGACCGATCTCGAAAAACAAGCTATGTACCGGACGGCTTACTCCATCCTGAACGAGCGGGGGGTATTCGTCAACGCCGATCAGGTGCTCGGAAGCACTCCCTATCTCGATCAGATGTATGTCGCCGATTGGAAGGGAAAAGTGGAGTCCAGCGGGCTGAGTGATGAAGCGATCAAAGCGGCGTACGAAAGGCTGAAGTTGGACATCTTCGCGCCTTTGGACGATCAGTTGAATTGGTTGAGGCAAGCCGGTTTTGCCGAAGTCGACTGCGTGTATAAGTATTTTAATTTTGTTGTGCTCTTAGGCAGAAAGGATACGATGGCTGTTTAAGACTGCCGATACTTTTCAACAATTGATTCAGAATCAAACAACAAGGCTGAGTCCGCCTGTAATGGGTGAGACTTGGCCTTTTGCGTTTTTGTTCATGTTTGTGAGTTGGGGATGGAAGGACAAAAGGTTCGAACAAAAAACTCGATAAACTTTTTAAAAACGTGCAGGAAAACACATAAACGAACAGAATATATCACCATGAGGCTTGTGGTTACTTTCCTTTGGTTTTCGGGTTGAACCGCAAGAACTGGAGTATTCGACCCGTCAGAAGAGAGGGTGAACGATGTTACCTGCTGAACGGCGTAAGCGCATCCTTGAAATCATTAAAAAAGAAGAGAAGGTTGAGATTGAGCCATTGGCAGCCGAACTGGGCGTATCGCCGATGACGGTTCGTCGTGACCTGAATCTGCTGGAACAGCAGGGGCTGGTCGAGCGGACCCATGGCGGAGCGCTGCCGGTGGGGAGCCTGCTGCAGGAGGCCACCTACCAGACGAAGCAGGCGGCTCATATGGAGGCCAAGCGCCGCATTGCCGCTGAGGCGCTATCGCTTATCCGGGAAGGACAGGTCATCCTCCTCGACGCCGGAACGACCACCTTGGAGATCGCGCGGCAACTGAAGGGCTTCTCCGACCTGACGGTGATCACCAACGACCTCAAGATCGCCATGGAACTCTTTGATGTGGATGGCATCACCCTCTACTGCACTGGCGGGCGGGTGCAGAAGAACCTGGGCAGTCTGATCGGACCGCCGACACTGCAATTCATGGAGAGCATCCGTGTCGACATCACCTTTTTGGCCGCCTCTTCCATCGATGTCGTTTGGGGGATTACAACACCCATCATGGAGAAGGCGCAGATCAAGCGGCGCATGATGGCCGTGGCGGAACAGGTGGTGCTTGTGGCCGACCACAGCAAATTTGGCAACAAGGCTTTTTGTCAGATCGCGCGCCTGGAAGAGGTGGACCTGTTGATCGCCGACGACGGCCTAGCGCCGGACACGGTCCGACAGTTGCAGGAACTGGGCCTAGAGACGCGTGTTGTCTGAGAACAGGTCGATGGTTAACGAACGAGCCATTTCAACCCCGAAAGAAGGATGTTTATGAGCAACGTGGTCATCATCGCCGACGATTTGACCGGAGCCAATGCCACTGGTGTCCTCCTAGCCCGCAAAGGCTACAAGACGGCCACTTTTTTGCATCTCCCGCAGGATCCGCCCGAAAACGGTAATCGCTTTGATGTCATCTCCGTCACGACCGACAGCCGGGCCGTGGCTCCCGAGGAGGCCTACCGTCGCGTGGCGGAAGCCGCCAGGGCAATGTTGGGAAACAAACCGGGCTTGTTCACGAAACGCATCGACAGCACCCTGCGCGGAAATCTCGGGCCGGAGATAGACGCCATGCTGGATGTGCTCGGGCCGGACAGCCTGGCTGTAGTCGTCGCCGCCTTTCCGTCCTCCGGTAGGATCACCGTCGGCGGCTATCTCCTCGTCCACTCGATTCCCCTCGAACAAACTGATGTGGCCCGTGATCCAAAGACGCCTGTCCATCAGACCCTTGTCGCCGATATCGTCGCTGCCCAATCGAAGCATTCTGTGGGATTTATCCCCTTGGCCACAGTATTGCAGGGCAGCACTGCCGTGATGGAAGCCCTCGGAGCGCAAAAAGAGGCGGGCAAACGTATCGTTGTCATGGACGCCGCCACCAAAAAGGATCTGGACACCATCGCCCACGGGGCGTACCTCTCAGGACTATCCATCGTCGCCGTTGATCCCGGCCCTTTCACAGAAGCGCTTGCCGCTTACGTGCTGCCAAAGCCCAAGCAGGGGAGAGGGAAGAAAGTGCTGATGGTGGTCGGCAGCGTCACTGCCTTGACACGCCAGCAGTTGAACGCTGTTGAAAACACCTATTCCACCCGTTTTACCACCGTCAATGTCCTTGCCTTGATCGACCCTTGGCGTAACGCCGAGGAGATCGAACGGGTTTCCGGTGACGTGCTGGACTACCTTGATGATTACCAGGTGCTTGGCGTGCGCACCGTCGAAGAGGCGGGCCAAGTCCTCGACCTCGCTTCGGTCGCCGCGGCATGCATGATCAGCGAAGAGGAAATCGCCTCGCGCATCGCTGACGGTTTGGCAGCGATAGCTCGCCGGATCCTCCAAGTCAGCCACGGGGAGGTGGGAGGCTTGTACACCAGCGGCGGCGATGTGACCGTGGCCGTCTGCCAAGCCTTGGCGGCGAGCGGCGTCGAGGTCAAGGATGAAGTTGTCCCCTTGGCCGCTTATGGGAGGCTCATCGGCGGCGCATTCAATCAGACGCCAATCATCACCAAAGGAGGATTGGTGGGCAACAGCAACGCCGCCTGCACCTGTGTCGATTATCTGTTGACGAAGATCTCCAACGAAATCTATCCAGCCGAGTAAGGAGAGAGTCTTATGCAACGACCGATCATTGCGATCCCCATGGGCGACCCTGCCGGCGTCGGTCCGGAAATCGTCGTCAAGGCCTTGGCCAACGAAGAGATGTACAGGATCGCCCGTCCGCTTATCATCGGTGACGCCAGTGTCGTCCGTCAAGCAATGGCCTATTGCGATCTTGAACTGGCGGTGCACACCGTCCCCGATCCGGAGATGGGAAAATACGAGACCGGCGCCATCGACCTCATCGATCTGGCCAATGTTGAAGTGAAACAACTGAAAATGGGCGCTGTCCAAGCCATGGCAGGCAAAGCTGCTTACGAATGCATCGAAAAGTCGGTGTCCCTGGCTATGGCCGGCCTGGTCGACGCTATCGCCACGACCCCCATCAACAAAGAAGCCTTGAAAGCAGCCGGCATCCCCCATATCGGTCACACAGAGATCCTCGGCCACCTGTCCGGCGCCAACGATCCCTTGACCATGTTCCAGGTCTTTGAACTGCGCGTCTTTTTCCTGAGCCGCCACGTTTCGCTGCGCAAAGCTTGCGACATGGTGACGACCGAACGCACCCTTGACTACCTCGTCCGTTGTACCGAGGCTCTTCGGCGACTCGGTGTGGACAACCCCAAATTCGCCGTGGCCGGTCTCAATCCCCACAGCGGGGAACACGGCCTCTTCGGCGATGAGGAGGACGAGCAGATCGCGCCGGCCATCGCGGCCGCCCGCGAGCGGGGCATCAATGCCGTCGGTCCTGTCCCGGCCGACTCGGTCTTTCATTTCGGCCTCAAGGGCGCCTATGACGCCATCCTTTCCCTCTATCATGACCAGGGGCATATTGCCACCAAAATGGTCGATTTCGAACGGACCGTCGCTGTCACGAACGGACTGCCCTTCCTGCGGACCTCCGTCGATCACGGCACCGCCTTCGACATCGCCGGCTCCGGCAAAGCGAGCAGCGTCAGTATGGAAGAAGCCATTAAGCTGGCTGTCCGGTACGCTCCCAGCTTCCGCCGCTCCTAGCGGTCAGATGAATACGAACGTGCCGTCCCCAACGGAAAACGCGTTGGGGGAGGAAGCTCCGGGAGATCTCATGCCAAACAATGCACTAATCACCACTTTTTCAAAAAAAGGAGGCGCAACACATCATGCAACCTGCAGCCGCCACTGTATCCGGCTCCCAAATGCTCATCGGGCTCGCTCTCGGCGTCTTTCTGCTCATCTTTCTTGTCTTGCGCACCAAGGTCCATGCTTTTCTCGCGCTGATCATCGCCGCCTCTGTCACCGGCATCGTCGGCGGGATGGCCACACCGGCTGTGGCCAAGTCGATCTCCAATGGTTTTGGCAGCACGCTGGGGAGCATCGGCATCGTCATCGGCTTTGGCGTCATGATGGGACGCATCTTGGAGGTTTCCGGCGCCGCTGAGAAAATGGCTTACACCTTCCTCAAGTACCTCGGTAAGAGAAAAGAGGAATGGGCCCTGGCCTTGACCGGATACGTCGTCTCCATCCCTATCTTTGTCGACTCCGGCTTTGTCATCCTCATGCCCCTCGTCAAAGCTTTATCCCGGAAAACGAAAAAATCGGCCGTCTCCCTCGGTGTCGCCTTGGCTGTCGGTCTCGTCGCCACTCACCATCTTGTCCCGCCCACACCGGGTCCCCTCGGCACCGCCGGTATCTTCAAAGCCGATCTGGGCGCCATGATCCTGTGGGGGATCGTATTCGCCATCCCCGTCCTGATCACCGGCGTACTCTACGCCAAATGGCTGGGCAACCGCATCTACCAACTGCCCGACGAAACAGGCATGAGTTGGGAACGCCCTCAAATCCAGGCGGCCTATGACGATTGGATGCAATCAAAAGAACAGAAAAAGCTCCCCTCGGCTGCCATCTCTTTTGCGCCGATTGTCGTTCCGGTTCTGCTGATTCTAGCTAACACGGTCCTATCGGCCATGAAAGTGACTGGTCCCATCGCCGAGACCTTCATCTTCTTGGGCACCCCCATTATCGCTACGGCTATCGCACTGCTCATCTCTATTTACGGTCTTGCCGGCAAGGATGACAAAAAAGATGTGCTCAAGCGCATGGAGGAAGGCGTCACCTCGGCTGGCATCATCATCCTCGTCACCGGCGGCGGCGGCGCCCTCGGTCAAGTCCTCCGCGACAGCGGCGCTGGCGATTATCTGGCAAAACTGATC
Source organism: Heliomicrobium sulfidophilum (assembly GCF_057715735.1). Classification (NCBI taxonomy): domain Bacteria; kingdom Bacillati; phylum Bacillota; class Clostridia; order Eubacteriales; family Heliobacteriaceae; genus Heliomicrobium; species Heliomicrobium sulfidophilum. The sequence continues at coordinate 687,382 of NZ_JBVTZZ010000004.1, read as the reverse complement.
GCCGGAACGGCGTTGCCGGCCATCTTGCTTCCCTTCGTCATCGCCACCTTGGTGCGCCTGATCCAGGGCAGCGGCACCGTGGCCATGATCACCGCCGCCTCTATCAGCGCCCCGATCCTGGCGAATCTTGGCGTCAACCCGGTTTTTGCGGCTCAATCGGCTTCTATGGGCGCCTTCGTATTCTCCTATTTCAATGACAGCTTGTACTGGGTTGTTAACCGCATGCTCGGTATCGAAGACACGAAGGAACAGTTGAAAGTCTGGTCCGTGCCGACGACTATCGCCTGGGCCACATCGTTGGTGACGCTGCTGATCGCCAACGCCCTCTTCGGTTGATCAAGCAGCGAAGGAAAAATGATTCTAAGCTACCGAATTGGAAAACCCGCCTGCTGCGCAGCAGGCGGGTTTTTCAATCACCTAGGTGAAAGCGACATCTTTCAGCCTTAACCCCCGTAACCGTAACCGAAACCGAAACCGGTGCCGAGGATGGCGATGATGATGATCAAGATGGCCAGGGCGACGATGCTATTGCCGAAGTAATAGCCGCCGGTCCCGCAACCGCAAGAGTTGCCCATAAAAGGAACCCCCTTTCATCGAAGATCGTTCATAGAAAGATTAGTCGCCGCCGTAACCGAAGCCGACGATATGGGGATAGAAGGCGCCGATGATGATCAGAGCGATGACAAGACCGGCCACGACCCCAAAACCGGAACCGAAGAAGCCGTAAGAACCACCCATCCGAAACGACCTCCTTTCGTGGTTTCTACCAATAGGTTATGGCAAACTCTGGAATCGGTTACTGATGGTGTCTTCGTCGGCGCTAAAACAGAGCATGAAAATGCCGTCTGAAGTCAACGCGCTTCAGACGGCATTTAATTGTTTCGGTTTATAACAATGCTCGCAGGATAGCTTCCAGTTCGGCTTGTGTCGCTCGCCGGGGATTGGTGAGGCCGCAGACATCCTGCAATGCGTTTGCCGCCAGGGTGGGGATATGGCGTTCGTCGAATCCTTTCAGTTCACCAAGACGCGTCGGCAGCTTCAAGGCCTGTTGCAGGCGGCGGATCGCGCCGATGGACGCCAGACCAGCCTCCATCGGCGGGAGAGTCGCCGTCGCCGCACCCATCGCCTCGGCGATGCGGGCGAATTTAGCTTGGGCCGCCGGCAGGTTGTAGGCGCAGACTGCTGGCAACAGGAGGGCGTTGCAAAGACCGTGCGGCAGGTTGTAGAAACCGCCCAATTGGTGGGCCAGGGCATGGACGTAACCGAGGCTGGCGCTGTTGAAGGCGATCCCCGCCAGGTATTCGGCATAGGTCATCATCACTCGCGCCTGCATGTCGTTGCCGTTATAGAAGGCCTGAGGCAAGTAGCCGGCGATCAGTTCGATCGCTTTCAGCGCCTTGCAGTCGGTCACCGGCGTCGACTGGGTCGACACATAAGCTTCAATGGCATGGGTCAAAGCGTCCATCCCGGTGGCTGCCGTCAGCCCCGGCGGCATGCCGGTCATCAGAGCAGCGTCGTTGACAGCGATCATCGGCGTCACATGCCAGTCGTCGATGGCCATCTTGATGTGGCGCTTCTCATCGGTGATGACACAGAAGCGGGTCACCTCACTGCCTGTCCCAGCGGTCGTGTTGATGGCCACGAGGGGCGCTGCGGGGTGCTTCGATTTGTTTGATCCCACATAGTCGGTGATCTGGCCGCCGTTTGTAGCCAGCAGGGCGATGGCCTTGGCGCAATCGTGGGGGGAGCCGCCGCCGAAGGAAACGAGGAAATCACAAGCATTGTCCCGGTACAACTGCAAACCCTGCTCCACATTTTCCACGGTGGGGTTGGGTTTGACCTCCGTATAGAGGAGATAGCCGATACTCAGGTTGTCCAGAACGCTGGTCAGCTTGTTCACCAACCCCGTGTCGGCCAGCACCCGGTCGCTGATGACCAGGGCCTTGCGCACGCGCATGGGTTGGATGTACTCGGCGATCTCATCGAGGCAGTTGACGCCGACGAGGCTGACCGGCGGCATGAAATAGCGGTATACCTGTTTATTCAATTTTCCGTCTTCCTTTCCGCCGCTCGGCATCGTTTTAAATGATTTTGTTATAATCTTCACATTCTTTGCGAAGCTCCCTTTTTCCTATCCGAAGAGAGAGGTGGGCAAGAAAGAGCGCCAATGGTGCAAGAAATGAACATGATGGTCGTCCTCGTTCAAAATAAAACTTTCATGATCCGTGGGTTCACAAGCTGTTTTTGCTTCCCGCCTTTTTTGTTCTTGCCGTTAGCCTCTTTTACCCCGCGTTCTATCTGATCTCCAATCTCAACCGAGAGTTAAAGCAAACGCCTCATCTTTGGTTGCATTGTCCGCAACCGGTTTGGATGCTTCTATCGGCAAAGTTGCTTCTCGCTTTGACGCATAGGATGGCCTTTTGGCTGATCAACGCGGTTGTTGTCTACACATGCTTATCTATCATCCCGGCGGAGGATATGATATCCGCACAGACGTTCACCCTCATTACAGAGGCGGGGGGCTATCTGACCGTGGTGATGATTGCGCGATGAACTGATGGGGGAACAGATCAGAGGATTTATTGCTGACATGCGGGAGATGGGTTTCACAGATGCAGAAATCGTCGAGGGCGTTGTTTGGAATTGTCGCGCCCGCCGGCGCCGTGGAACCGAAAAAAGCGCTCCAGGATTACTTCGTCGAAAGTATCACCCGGGATACAGCCGGTTTGCACACCCAGGCAACGAAGGGGCAACTTCGAATTGATGAAATATCCTTTATGCCGAAAGGGGACAGCAGAGAAGACGCCTTCACCGCCGCTCTCTCCCAGCACCTCAATAAGTCGGTTTTGGACTATGAAATTGCCTTTGACCTAAAAAACCGAAAGGCTCGCTTTTCGCTGCTCTTCACGAACAGTCAGTTCAAACTCCCTCTGACCTTCTACTTCCTGGAGAAACAGCTCGTTGTCGACCTTGATTCTGTTCGGACGTCCTTGGCCCAGATCGAACCGGATGCGGCCTCCCAGCTACCGGCAGATAAAAGGTATCTCGTCAATTCGCCGAAAGATCAAAAGGAACTGTTCACTTTTTGGAACGATTTAGATAAAGCGAAAAAAGAGTCGACGCTAGATGCGGAGTCTCGCGAAGCAGTCTCCGCTATGGTTGGACTGCTGATTCGCGCCCTGCCTGATCAGACCGTAAAAGTATTTTCGGACCAATCGGTAGGGGTGCAACTCGGCCACGATGATCTGCTCCCTTTGCTTTCCGCCCTCGTTAAGGTTGTTGCGGAAAATCCCGATAGCGTGATCAAGTATTATAAAGCGGCGCTCAAAGATTCGTCCTTGCCTACGCAACAGGCGTCCCTATCGGAACTCCCCGATCCGGCGGAGCTGAAGAAAAACCTGGAAGAGATTCGCAGTGAGATGGATCGCTCCTTCCACCTGAATGAATATACCCTGATCAAGGGGCCCAGGAAGGGAAACAGTTTCCGCAGCCTCAACCGGATCGATATCGAGATTTTTGAGAAAGGCGATCGGGGCGCTGGCGGGCGGTTCCGCATCGAACTAGAAAACTGGGATACCGAAAATCCTCGCTTCGATTTTTCCTTCCCCACTTTAACCGACTCAAACCAGATCACCTTTGAGGAATTGGATCGGCAAAGTGCAAAAGGCCGCTGAAAATCTTTTAACGATCCAGACAACAGCCTGCAGTCAAGGGGCTACACCCTGCTGCAGGCTGTTGTATCATGCTTTACATGCCGGCTAAGGTAACGGGATAACGATGGCGCGTAATGCTAAAAATAGCCAGATAAGGCTGAAGATAATCGATTGAATAGGTTGATGTTAAGGTGATATCATTATAACATCAAACCAAAATCAGGAGGGAATCACCATGACGGAGCGAAAGGCCTGGAAGGTCAACGGTTTTGTCGCCCTATTGTTCCTTGTGGCTTTGTTCTTCGGTTCCATCGTCCTCTTTCTTGCGGAGCAAATAGTTACAGGGATTTTTGTGAGCCTGCTGTTCATCATTTTATCTTCCGGTTTCCGGATTGTCCAACCGAACGAGGCCAAGGCGGTGATCTTTTTCGGGCGCTACATGGGCAGCATCTCTGAGAACGGCATCTGGCTTACCGTTCCCTTTTCGACCTATAAAAAAGTGTCCCTGAAGGTAAGAAACTTTAACAGCGCCAGACTGAAGGTCAACGATGTGGAAGGTAACCCGATCGAGATCGCGGCCGTCATTGTCTTTAAGGTTGTAAATTCGGCCAAGGCGATTTTCGATGTGGACAATTATGAGAAATTCGTTGAGATTCAGGCCGAGACAGCCTTGCGCCACGTGGCCACCAAGTATCCCTATGACGATTTCCAGGGGAATGCAGCGTCATTGCGCGGCAATACGGAAGAGGTGGCCGCCGAGATCGCCAAGGAATTGCAGACGCGCCTGGCTGTAGCCGGTGTCGAGGTGATGGAGGCGCGGCTGACCCACCTGGCCTATGCGACAGAGATCGCCAGCGCTATGCTGCAGCGGCAGCAGGCGTCAGCCATCTTGGCTGCGAGACAGATGATCGTCGAGGGCGCCGTCGGTATGGCCCAGATGGCCATTGACAAACTCACCCAGGACGGCACGGTCGAACTCGATGATGAACGAAAAGTCGCCATGATCAACAACCTGCTCGTCACCATCGTATCGGACAGGTCGGCTCAACCGGTGGTCAACACCGGCAGCCTTTACCAATAGGTGACGCCGAGTGCCGCCGAAAAAGAGCTTTCCTCTTCGTATCGATCCCGCGCTGTATCAGGCTCTGGAACGCTGGGCGGCCGATGAACTGCGAAGTGTCAACGCCCATATGGAGTTTTTGTTGAGGGAAGCGGTGAAAAAAGGGGGACGACTGCCGAAGGAAGACGGGCTTCTTACGCGGGAAGAGAAGCAGGAATAGCTGTAAAAACAGAAATTGCAGTAAACGATATGAGAAGAATTTTGAAACGAAAGAAGAGGTTGCCGGACGGATTCCCGGCAGCCTCTTCATCGTATCGTCGGTTTTTTGAAAAATCCCCTATGCGCTCCACCATCTCAGCGAGAACATGACCGCCATCGACAAGCCTAGCGTGGCCGTTACGTTGCGCGTCTTATAGGCGACGAGGGCGGCCACCAAGCCAGCCAGAAGGTAGTCGTTATGGAGGGAGATATCGATCTTTCCCGAAGGCATGAGCAGGGCAGGGGCGATCAGAATGGTCAGCACCGCTGTGGGAACGTACTTGAGCCACTTTTCCAGCCACTGGGGCATGAAGCGGAAGAGACCCAGGGCGCCGAAGCGCGTCAAAAAGGTGACGGCGGCCATGCCGGCGATAATCAGGAAGATGTCACTGCGCACCGGCCTTCCTCCTTTCCAGGTAAGCGCCTGCGGCGCTGGCCGTCAGGCAGGCCACGATGATGTACCATTTTCCGGGAAGCAGGGAAGCGCCCAGGAGCGCCATGATGGCGGCGATGGCGCATACCTTCTGCTGGACATCGTCGATCAGACGGGGGATGAGCAGGACCAGAAAGGTGGCCGGCATGGCAAAGTCGAGGCCCCAGGCCAGGGGATCGGGGAGCCGGCTGCCCAGCAGGACGCCGGCAGCGGTGGCGCCGATCCAGGTGAGATACATGGTGGCGCTGGCGCCGAATTGGTAAGCAGCGCTGTAATGGCTGTTGAGCATCCGGCTGACCGTGACAGCGTAGGATTCGTCGACGAGGCTGAAGGCAAGCAACGCTTGCATGGGCAAGGGCAGGCGGGACATGTGCGGCGCCAAGGAAGCGCCCATCAGCAGGTGACGCAGGTTGACGAGCAGCGTCGTCACGACGATGACCCCCCAGCCGGTGATCCCGGCGCCGATCATGGACATGGCCACGAACTGGGAAGCGCCGGCGAAGACGAGTACAGACATCATCACCGTCTCGATCGGTGTCAGCCCGGCCGTCAGACCCATGATGCCGCAGGTGATGCCGAAAGGGATGATGCCCACCAGAATGGGAAGGGTGTCCCGGACCGCCAAGGCGAATTCGCCAGCAGAGAGGTCCGCCCGGCTAAAGGTGATCGCTTTTCCGTTATCCATCGAGGGCGCCTCCTCATCTTTTATTGGTATTCATTCTAGCCAGCAGGAAAAGGAGGGTAAATATCCAATTAATCAGATAGCACGTAAAATTGGATACCAAATGAGGAGGTGAGGGGAAGTGGACGCATCCAATTGGTTTTCTGACGCCAAGTTGGAAGCCCAGTCAGCAGCGCCCCTTTACCAGCAGATCGCCGACCTGATCATTCAAAAGATCCTCCATCATGTGCTTCCTCCGGGAACGAAGCTGCCGCCGGAGCGGGAACTCGCGGCCCTCTTCGATGTGAGCCGTACCACGGCTATCAATGCCTACCGCGCCCTGGAGCAGCAGGGATGGGTAAAAACGCGCGTCGGCAGCGGCACTTATGTGGAACGCCATGCTACCGAGAGCGCCGGAAGCGCCTGGGGCGCCGGGGGCGGCGGGAATGGCTGGAGCAGCGGCTCTGCCGTACCCTGGACAGAACTCTTTGCCGCCCGTCTCCAGTCTCCTTTGTCGACGATCCTGCGCGACCTGGTGGCAGCGCCGTTGACCGAGGACAATATCGCGCTCGCCGCCGGGATGGCCGACCCGGCCACATATCCCATCGCATCGATGCAGCGCCTTTTCGCGGAGCCGGCCTGCGCTGCTTCGCCGAACGATTTTGGTCACATCCCGACAGAGGGCTACGGCCCGCTGCGCCAGTCCATCGCCACGGAATTGGCGGCCAAAGGGATCACCGCCACAGCCGATCAGGTGATCACCTTCGCCGGTTCTCAGAACGGGTTGTACCTGTTGGCGCGGATCATGCTGGAGCCGGGCGATTATGTGATCGTCGAAGCGCCCGCCTTCATCGGCGCGATCCAGGTCTTCCAGAGCGCCGGGGCGCGCTTGCTCACCCTCCCTGTCAGCGAGAGGCTCAACCTGCCCCTCTTGGAGGATTACCTGATCCGCTATCGGCCCAAGTTTTTTTACATCAACCCGACCTTTCACAACCCGACAGGGCGGACCCTTTCCCAAAGGGAGCGGCAGGGCCTGCTCGAACTGGCGGCGCGCTACCGGCTGGTCATCATCGAAGATGACGCCTATGGCGAGTTGTTTTACCGCCAGCCGCCGCCGCTGCCGCTGAAAGCGATCGATGCCTACGGCGGTGTCGTCTACTTAAACACCTTTTCCAAGTTGCTCATGCCGGGCTTACGGGTAGGCTACCTGGCCGCGTCATCGACCCTGATCAACCGTCTGGCTATCGAAAAACAGTACATCGATCTGCACACAAGCAACATCAGCCAATGGCTCGTCCACGCCTACCTCGCAAGCGGCCAACTATCCGGCCATGTGAATGGTGTGCGATCGAGATATAAAAAACGCCGGGACGCCCTGGTCCAGGCGCTCCGGCAACACTGTGGCACCGCTCTCTCTTTTTCCATTCCCGAGGGCGGTTTTTATCTGTGGTGCCGCATCGAACGGCCTGTCACCGCCCGGGATCTGCTGCATGAAGCGATCAAAGGAGGCGTGTCTTTTGTCCCCGGAGATGCCTTTTACACGGTCCCTGAAGTGGGGGAGCGGGAGTTCCGGCTCTGTTTTACCACCCATCCGGAAGCCCTGTTGGAAGAAGGGGCGAGACGGATCGGGGCTGCGCTGCGGCGGATGACTAAGGCCAGGCGGTCCGTCGTTTCCGGGGTGGTTCCGGTGCAGCCGATTATCTAATCCGCTTGTTTTTGCGAAGGCCTATCTAGGTTGCCCCGATCAAGGTAAAAACGAGGGCCATGCAACTCCCCGTGAGCGTCAACGACGCTTTCAACTCCAGTTGCTGCTTCAGGAAACTGGAGAAAGGGCTGCCATCATGCCGCCCAAAAGAAAATCTGCCAGTCTCTTCTGTCGTTGCGATATATTGTTACAAAGTGCTGCGGCGCTGTAAATCAATGCAATAAGGGAGTGAATGCCGGTGAAGCGAAACCACTTCGTTCTGCTTTTTCTTGTGGCGCTCGTCTTTCTCTGGTCGGGGCTCAATCCCTACGATCGGTTTACCTGGATACTCGAAGTATTGCCGGCTGTGATCGGTCTCATTGTTCTCGCCCTGACCTACCGGCGCTTCCCTCTGACCACCTTCAGCTATACGCTGATCGCCATCCATATGGTGATCCTGATGGTCGGAGGCCATTACACCTATGCCAAGGTCCCTCTCTTTGATTGGCTGCGCGACGCCTTCGACCTCGCCCGCAACCACTATGACCGTTTGGGTCACCTGGCCCAAGGGTTCATCCCGGCCATCATCGCCCGGGAGATCCTTCTGCGACTGTCGCCCCTGCGACGGGGGACGCTGCTCTCCTTGCTGATCGTCTGTGTCTGCCTCGCCATTAGCGCCTTCTATGAGTTGATCGAATGGTGGGTCGCCCTGGCAACAGGCACGGCGGCCGAGGCCTTTCTCGGAACCCAAGGTGATGTCTGGGACACCCAGTCGGACATGGCCATGGCGTTGCTCGGTTCCTTTTTGGCGCTGGTCACCCTGTCGAGAAGCCATGACAAGGCATTGTCCTCAGAGGGGAGGGAGAGGACCTGAGTTTCTCATTGACGCTGACCTTTCTCCTGCTCCAGCGGGCGGCGCTGCTGCTTGTGGCGCTCTTTCTCTTCCTCCGCCTCCCTTTCTTTCGCTCCCTCATCCAGCGGCAACTGGTTGGTAAGCGGAAGGTATACCTGGTTCTCTGGTTTGGGTTGCTCGCCCTGTTGGCGACTCAGGCTGGCGCTGTCGTCACAGGGGAAGAGGGGGTGGTTCCAGCGATGGCTTCATCGCTGGCCTCTCCGCGGAATTCCCTGCCAGCATCTGAAGCTTTCTCGCAGGCATTATTGCTCAGCCACGTGCCCCTTACCCCTTTGCATGCGGACCAGACGCTGGTCACCCTGGCGGGGATGGCTGTCATCGGTGGCGGGCTCGTCGGCGGCTTTCCGGTCGGTGTGGTTGTCGGCGCGACTGCTGCGCTGCACCTATTCGCACTCGGTGGAATGATGGCGGGCGTCAATTCCATCGCCATGCTCCTCATGGGATTGCTGGCAGGATGGCTGGCGCATCGCAACGGAGAATCACTCCTGTCGGGGCGGCCGGCTCTCGCCGTAAGCCTGGTCATCTCCCTCCTGGCTGGCGTCATCATCATGATGCGCCAGCAGCTTGGCGCCGGCCCGGCGTCTTTTCCTGCCGGGTCGATGCTGCCTTCCGCTCTTGTCAACGCTCTGGCGGCCGCTGTCTTCATGGAAATGCTCCGGACCGCCTCGCGGGAGGTGGAGGAGGTGGCCCTAGAGACGGAAAAAGCGCTGAAGCTGACCGAGTACACCCTCTCCCAACTCCAGCAGGGGCTTAACGCCGAGACGGGCCGTAACATCGCTGAGGCCTTCATGGCCGAGCTAAAGACCATGGCCGTGACCATCACGGACAACAAATATGTCCTCGTCCACGTCGGCATCGGCGAGGAGGAGTATCCCCACGGGCGGCTCGTCCATACGAAAGGCTCTTTGAAGGCCCTCGAAACAGGCAAATTGCAGGTCGTCTACCGCCATGAACCGTACAAGCACGCCTACCTGGACAAAATTCTGCGTGCCGCCATCGTCATCCCCTTCAGTTGTTCCGGCCAGGTGATCGGTCTGTTGAAACTCTATTTCTACCGCTCCCAGGACATTCGACCTTATGAGATCGGCCTCGCCCAGGGGCTGGGAAAGCTCATCTCTTACCAACTGAGCCTCTTGGAGACGGAAAAAAAGAGCCTCCTGTTGAAAGACGCAGAACTGCGCATGCTGCAGGCCCAAATCAACCCTCACTTCCTCTTTAACTCCCTGAACGCCATTGTGTCGCTGATTCGGACAAATCCGGGCCTGGCGCGCAAGATGATGTTGCAACTGGCCGACTTCATGCGAATGAACCTAAAGATGATGGACAGGCCTTTCGTCTCACTGGAGGAGGAAATGCGGCACCTGAAGGCGTATATCGAGATCGTACAGCTGCGTTTCGCCGATCGCATGACCATCCACGTTGATGTGGAACCGGGTCTGAGTCACTTTCGTATACCGCCGTCGACGCTTCAGCCGCTCATCGAAAACAGCATCCAGCACGGGCTGAAGAATTGCTCTGAGGGCGGCAGCATCGTTGTGTCAATCATACGTCATGGTCATGGCGCCCTGATACGGGTGACTGACAACGGAACAGGGATTCCCGAATCCCTGCTCAGCCGTCTCGCCCGTCAGCAGGTGCCAAGCCAAAAGGGCAACGGCATCGGCGTTCATAACGTGAGCCAACGTCTCGCTTCCGTGTTGGGAGCCGATTCTCAACTGGTCTTTGCCAACCTGCCTGAGGGCGGTTGTGAGGTGCGCTTTTTCCTGCCGGAACCGAAGGAAGAGAGGGACAACGATGAAAGTGATGATCGCCGAAGACGAGCCACTGTTTCGTGAAGAACTGGGCTACCTGCTGGCGCAAGTTGAGGATGTGGAACTTTGTCCGAGCGCCCGCAACGGCAAGGAACTCCTGCGCTTACAGAAAGAACATCAGCCCGATCTCATCTTTTTGGACATCGAGATGCCGGAGATGAACGGCGTCGAGGCGGCCCGCCAACTTTCTGAGGCGACCCCGCCGCCGCTGATCATCTTCACCACCGCCTATGAACAATACGCCGTCGAGGCCTTCGGCCTGCGTGCCCTCGATTACTTGCTCAAACCCTTCGACGAGGAGCGCCTCTTCGAATCACTGCAGCGGGCGAGGGAGCGTTTGCAGGAACTAACCTCGGAGGCGGCGCCCAAGACACCGATCAGCAATCTCCTCCTGGAAGAGGGCGACAAGCTCGTCGTCATCAAACCGGAGCGGATCTATTTTGCCGAGAAAGAGGAGCGGCGGGTCGTGATCCATTGCGATCGCGGGCGCTTTGAGACGCGGCTGACCATGCAGGAACTGCTGGATAAACTCTCCGGCCATCCCTTCGTCCGCTGCCACCGCAGTTTCCTCGTCAACCTCGACTATGTGGATGAGATCGAGCCATGGCAGAACGGGACCTACAACATCATTCTCAAGGGGATGGACGGCGCGAAACTCCCAGTCAGCCGGTCTGCTGCCAAAGAGGTTTTGCAGCGCCTAAATGAATAGAATATATTTCGACCTGCCAAAAGGAGTTCTTCCGTGAGGAGCGAAAAACAACATACAAACGGTGAAGCGAGTGACGCTTCGCCGTTTGCCGTTTAAACAGCCTCCCATGCACCTCAGGCGTGGAATTCTACCGCTTAAACCAAAAAGGGAAAAACTATTTGAAATATTCAGAAAAATAACATACCATAAGACCAAACCCGCCGCCCAGGTAGAAAGGAGGGAACGGTCTTCGGCCCAGGAAGCCGAACGAGGCGGCATCGATTTTCCTGACGGGGGGTCACCCCCGACGAGTCCGGTCCTCTACCTGTTCGGTAAGGGCAGGTCACGGAAGACCGGATCAGCCGGCGAACGTGGACTGGTAAACAAGAGCCGCAGGCACAAGCGGCAGTCGGACTTTTTCCGGCAGAACGATGACAGACAAAAGGGAGGTTGCCGATAATGGGCAAAAATGACGAACATCTGGTCCACGACGAATTTGACACCCCGGAAGAGGTCGATCGCATCTTCCGAGCGCAACGGAAACTGAGTTTTTCTTATGGCTTCATCTTTTTCCTGGTAACACTGTCGATTCCTACGCTCAGTCTCTTTTCTGACGCTTGGTTCGGAAAGCCGTTCTTTGGCGGCATGACCCTCAATTATTTTATGTTGGCTTTTGTATACCACATCTTTTACATTGTGATCGGGCTTGCCTACACGTTGCAGGCGAATAAACTGGAAGACGAGTTGCTTGGCCGACGTGTCGAGAGCCGGCTGGATGAAAATAAGAAGATGGTGGTGAAGGCGATATGATCAACATCTGGGCTATCGGAATGGTGCTCGCCCTCATCGTGACGACAGTTATCGTTTCGATTATGGGAAAACGGGCTACAGCGAACACGGCTGACTTCTACTTGGCCGGACGGAAGGTTGGCTTTTTTACGAACGCCTCAGCCATCTGCGGCGATTACTTCAGCGCCGCCTCCTTCCTGGGTGTGGCAGCTGCCGTTTACGCCTCCGGTCTCGACGGCGCTTGGTTCGCTGCTGGTTTTGGCGCAGCGTTCGTTCCCGTAGTGCTTTTTATGGCATCGCCGATCCGCCGTTTTGGCGAATATACGATTCCTGACTTCCTCTTCGCCCGATATGGCCAAAGTCACCGGGCGCGGATCATTGGCGTCATCATGGTGCAGGTGATCTCCATCTTCTATCTGGCACCGCAGATGGTTGGCGCTGGCGCTACTTGGAACGTTCTCGTCGGTCAAGGTCTTTTCGGTCTCAGCCCTTATGCCACAGGGGTTTGGGTGGTTGTCCTGATCATGACTCTCTACGTCGCCCTCGGCGGAATGAAGGGCACCACCTGGAACCAACTCATCCAGTTCTGGGTTCTTTTCACTGCCATGATCCTGGTTGTCATCTTGGGTGTCGTCAACGGTGTAGGATATTCTGATTCGGTGGCGAAGAACTCGGAAAAACCCCTCCTAAACCCCGGCAAGGTTACTGTCGCCAAGTTGATGGAAGGGGAGCCGGGCAAGCGCCTCTATGATATCAACCAGAAAAACATGACGCCCGAAGCCTTCGCCAAAGTGCAGGCAGTTGTTGACAAGGGTGACCCTGCGGCTGAAGTCAATATTTTGATGCCTCAGAAGAACAAACTCCATCCTGAGCGGGCGATGATGTTCAACGAACCGGGTCATCGATACAGCGCCCTTGATCAGTTCTCCATGGTGCTGGCGCTCGTACTCGGTACGGCAGGGTTACCTCACGTAATGAACCGCTACTACACAAACCCTTCCGGCAAGTCGGCGCGCTTTACGACTGTCTGGGTGTTGGGCTTCGTCGCCCTCTTCTATATGATGAGCCAGTATGTGGGTGCTATCGCTCGCCAGATCATCCCGCCGCAAGTGGTCGGTGATCCCGAATTAATGAAGTTGACTGTAGATGGAATGTTGTTGAAAGCAGACCAAGTCATGCCGATCATGGGCAAGATTTTTGCTGGCGAATTCGGGCTCGGCTATGTGGCTGCCGGTGCATTCGCTGCCATGTTCTCCACTATCGGCGGACTGCTGATGGCTTCAGCGGCTTCCTGGGGCCACGACATCTATGAAAACTACGTTAACCCCCATGCAGAAGAATGGAAGCGAGTGCTCGTCGGCAAGATTGCTGTCGTCGGTATGTCGGTCCTCTCCCTTCTGGTCGGTTTGGGCATACCTGCCGCTGGCCTTGATAAAGCCTATCCGGCGCTCATCGCCATGATGGTCACCTGGGCCTTCTCCATTTCGGCGAGCGCCTTCGTCCCGACCTTGCTGGCATCGATCTGGTGGAAGAAGACTACCGAAAAAGGCGCGTTGGCCGGCATGTTTACCGGCGGTTTCGGCGCTATCTTCTTTATCCTCATGAACATCCTGAAAGAAACAAAAGCCGTTGCTCCCGACTCCTTCTTCGCCACCCTGGGCACGTTGACTTTCCCGGTTTTAATCACTGTCCCGCTGTCCTTTGCGGTTATCTTCATCGTTTCCATCTCTGACAAGAAGCTGCCTGCTAACGTGGAACAGATCTGGATGCGCATCCATGGCACCGCGGCTGAGCGCCGAGAGCGTCGGATGCAGAATATGGTGTTACAGCCGGAGCAGAAGTAAAGTTTGGGTTTGCCGTTGACTTTTGCCTTGTTGCCAAGCGATATCCTGTTCCTGCTACCAGCTTCACAGGTGGCATTCTGTTCAGCTGCATGCTGGCAATACCTGTCTCGGTCCCGGCTCCGGCCGATTGTGCGGAGCCGGGCTCCTTTTCGGCTAGTTCGAACTTAGGGAGGTCGATGACATGGAGACGCTCGTTACGCTCATCGAGACGAATCTCTTCGCTGGGCTGGCCTTTTACGGGGCCGCCTGCTTTTCTGCCGCCGCCGTCGCCCATGCCTGGAAAGGCCGAAGCAACTGGAAAACGCGGGCTGGACTGCTTTTTATCATCTTTGTCACCTTATGGGTGGCGACATTCGTCTTTGCACCGTTGCTGCCTAAACTAACGCTGTTGACGATCCGCTGTCTCCTCATCGGCGCTTATGTCGGCCTCTTGCCGATGAAGAAGCGGGAAAAAGACGTTCCAGTCAACTTGACGATTCGCTAAAACAAACCCCGGGCACTTGTCCCGTGGTTCCTCTCGGTGGTGAATGAATTGAATGCTGACATGCAGGCATACACAGCTGTTATTGTCTTTCTAATCACCTATGGACTGATCATCTCTGAGAAAATCCACCGCATGGTCGTGGCCCTTCTCGGCGCTGTCATCCTCTTGTTGGCCGGTATCGTTACTCAGAAGCAGGCCATCGAAGCGGTCGACTTCAACACATTGGGGCTGCTGGTCGGCATGATGATTATCGTAGGGATTACGCGGCGGACGGGGGTCTTTGAGTATCTTGCCCTCAAAGCGGCCAAGGTTGCCAAAGGTGAGCCGCTGCGGATCCTGGCTTTGCTGGGGCTGATCACGGCCGTGGCGTCAGCCTTTTTGGATAATGTGACGACAGTTCTGCTCGTCGTGCCAGTCACCTTTTCGATCACCAGGGAACTGAACGTGAATCCCATGCCCTTTTTGATCACCGAGGTTCTGACCTCCAACATTGGCGGAACAGCCACACTCATCGGCGATCCGCCGAATATCATGATCGGTTCGGCTGCTGGTTTGAGCTTCAATGACTTCTTGGTCAATTTGGCATTGCCCAGCGTTGTCATCCTGATCATCACTTTGGCTCTGCTCATCTACATCTACCGCCGTGACATTCAGGTGGAGCCGGAGTACATGGCCAAGATCATGGCCTTTGACGAGCGGGAAGAGATTAAGGATTGGGCGTTGCTCAAAAAATCGCTAGCCGTACTGGCTCTGACCATCAGCGGATTCATCCTCCACGGCGTGCTTCATCTGGAGTCGGCTACCATCGCTCTGGCAGGTGCGGTGCTGCTGTTGCTGGTAACCCGGGAAGAACCAGAGGACATTCTGCTTCATGTGGAATGGCCAACCATCTTCTTTTTCACCGGTCTTTTTATCCTTGTCGGGGGACTGGAGAAGGTGGGCGTTATTCACTGGATCGCTGAAGAGAGCCTTCAGTTGACCGGCGGCGATCTGAGACAGACGGCGATCCTGATTCTGTGGGTGTCGGCCATCGCCTCTGCTTTTATCGACAACATCCCTTTTGTTGCCACCATGATTCCGCTACTGAAGACGATGGGGCAACTTAGCGGCATGGACCTGAATACCTTGTGGTGGAGCCTCGCCCTGGGGGCTTGTCTGGGTGGCAACGGCACCCTCATCGGTGCGTCAGCCAACGTCATCGTAGCTGGGCTTGCTGAAAAAGAAGGCTTTCCCATACGGTTCGTCGGCTTCATGAAGCTTGCCTTTCCGCTCATGCTGGTCAGTATCATCATCGCCAACGGCTATATCCTGCTCCGATACTTGTAAAAAAGCCCCTTTTATCCACTTAAAATAGGATAAAAGGGGCCTGGTTACCAATTTGGCGTCAGTGCAGATTACGTCAGGGCAAGCGACCCGCATCTCACCGCCAAAGGAAAAGCGTTGGTCGGAAGTGGGGGAGATAGACGCCCGACGCTGAGTTCATCTAAATGGCCTGACGTGTTTTTTGCTGGGCAACATTGGAGATAGCTGTTCCTTTTCGGATCAGACCAAGGGGAGCGCCGAGGGGAAGAACAGTGCGGCCGAAAAAGGTATTCAGGAAGATGGCGCCGCAACCGTAAAAACCGATCATGGAGATTGCAAATTCGGACCAACCGGCGACCAGGTGAAGGTCGACAATCTGGAAGGCCGTCAAGGCGAGCGAAGCGAGCAACACGTTGATCAGCACCAGAATCGCTGCAAAGACCTTGTTGGTTTCAAAAGAAGCGATCATGATGAAGAAGGAAAAAATACCGTAACCGAGGAAGGCCCAACCGAGTTGGACGCCGCTGAAGGAAGCTTTAAACTCAGGTCCCATCCAGCCGAGGGTGATCGCCCAGGAGGTGGCGACGCCGAACCAGAATAACCCATAGGACGTGAGGACTGTGGCGCCGAAGTAGTTGTTCTTTTTGAAGTCATACATGCCGGCGATGAACTGGGCCAGAGCGCCGAGGAAGATGGCCCAGGGGAAGATGCCGGAGACGCCGGTGGTCCAGCCGAGTTTCTGGCTTGATGCGACCAGGGTGACCATGGCGAGGCCGAATACGCCAAGGGCGGTCGGATCGGCGACAGTGATTTTCGTTTCAATGGATTTCGCTTCGTTCGACAATGGATCTGCCTCCTAAAACTGCAAAAATTCCGTATTGGGACAATTTTCTGACTTTTTAAAGCAGTGCTCATTTTTAGACAGGGTCGTGTCTGATGTCTTTCAAAACGGCTTGACGATTGACCTCCTTTTGTCGCAAGTATTACCTATTTTAATTGGAACTCTGGAAAAAGACAAGTCTGAATTGCGCAAAAATGCGATCAACTTTAGACGGACCTTTTTCATGGAGCGATATATCCATGAAAAAAGGACCTGCCCGTCGACAGGTCCTTTTTTTTTTGAGTGTTCTTGTGCCTAGACGGCCCCTTGGACATCCTTCAACGATGCCTGGTATTCCAGGTACTCGTCGAAGGTCATCAGCTTGTCGATCAGGCCATCGGATGTCAGTTCGATGACGCGGTTGGCGATGGTCTGGGTGAACTGGTGGTCCTGGGAGACAAAGAGCAGGGTGCCCTCGAAACTCATCAGGCCGTTGTTCAAGGCGGTGATCGATTCCAAATCCAGGTGGTTCGTCGGCTCGTCCATGATCAGCACGTTGGCGCCGCTGAGCATCATCCGCGAGAGCATACAACGCACCTTCTCGCCGCCGGAGAGGACGGAGACTTTTTTTAGTGTCTCATCGCCGGAGAAGAGCATGCGGCCGAGGAAGCCACGGACAAACCCTTCATCCTGATCCTTCGAGTACTGGCGAAGCCAATCGATCAGGTTGAGATCGCCTTCTGTAAAGTAGGCCGAGTTGTCCTTGGGGAAGTAAGCCTGGGAGGTGGTAATGCCCCACTTGAACTCGCCGCTGTCAGCTTCCAATTCGCCCGTGAGGATCTGGAAGAGGGTCGTCTTGGCGAGGCCATTGGAGCCGACGAAGGCGATTTTGTCACCCTTGTTGATGGTGAAGGAGACGTTGTTGAGGACTTTTTCGCCGTCGATTGTCTTCGTTAGGCCCGAGACGGTGAGCAGGTCGTTTCCGGCTTCCCGGTCTGGTTTGAAGACGATGTAGGGGTACTTACGATTGGACGGCTTGATGTCATCGAGGGTGATCTTGTCGAGCAGCTTTTTCCGCGACGTGGCTTGTTTGGACTTGGAAGCGTTGGCGCTGAAGCGGCGGATGAACTGCTCCAGTTCCTTGATCTTTTCTTCCTTCTTCTTGTTGGCGTTGCGGGCCATCTGCAAGGCCAACTGGCTCGACTCGTACCAGAAATCGTAGTTGCCCACGTAGAGTTGGATCTTGCCGAAATCGATATCGGCGATGTGGGTGCAGACCTGGTTCAAGAAGTGCCGGTCGTGGGAGACGACGATGACGATGCCCTTGTATTCGGCCAGGAAGTTTTCCAGCCAGCCGATGGAGTCAAGATCCAGGTGGTTCGTCGGTTCGTCAAGGAGGAGGATGTGGGGGTTGCCGAAGAGCGCCTGGGCGAGGAGGACCCGCAGCTTGGCGTTGGCTTCCAGTTCCTTCATCTGTCTGTTATGCAGTTCGTTCGGGACGCCCAGACCAGTCAGCAAATTGGCCGCTTCCGATTCGGCGTCCCAGCCGTTCATTTCGGCGAACTCGCCTTCCAGTTCGGCGGCGCGCATGCCGTCTTCTTCGGTAAAGTCGGCTTTGGCGTAGATGGCGTCTTTTTCCTCCATCACTTCATAGAGGCGGGCATGGCCCATGATTACCGTCTTGATGACATCGTACTCGTCAAACTCAAAGTGGTTTTGTTTCAGCACGGCGATGCGCTCGCCGGGGGTGACGACCACTTCACCGCTCGAAGGCTCAAGCTCGCCCGAGAGAATCTTCAGGAAGGTGGATTTGCCGGCGCCGTTGGCCCCGATGAGGCCATAAGTATTGCCGGGGGTAAATTTGATATTGACGTCTTCAAACAAGGCGCGCTTGCCGAAACGCAATGTGAGGTTCTGTGTACTGATCATTTCGGACACCTAACCTTTTTCGTTTATTGGGTGTACACCGCAAAAAACTCCCCAGGCAAAGCCTGGGGAGTTGCGTAGTGCCAATGGCTTACCAGTTGGAGCGGCGGGAGCTGAAGCAGTCCCGGCAGTAAACCGGCTTGTCGCCGCGGGGCTGGAAGGGAACGGTGGTTTCGACGCCGCAGCCGGAGCAAACGGCGGGGAACATCTGGCGCTCTTCACGACGGCCAAAGCCGCTGTTGTTGTTGCGCTGCTGGCCACGACGGGCGGCGCGGCAGGAAGGGCAACGGCCAGGTTCGTTGGTGAAACCTTTTTCAGCGAAGAACTCTTGTTCCGACGCGGTGAACGCGAATTCAGAGCCGCAGTCTTTGCAGGTCAGGTACTTGTCTTGAAACATGTGGAAATCCTCCTCGATATTTTTTGCCCGGCGCTAGGGAAGCGACAGAACTCCTTGACTTCCCGAGCCGGAGGCTATCGAGGAAGGGGATATCGTCTGCTCCTAATGGTTACGAGCAGTTCCTAGTATAACCTGAAAACGGAAAAAATACAACAAAGGAATTTGGGATTAGGGGGAGCAAAATTTTCTGATCAGGCAAGCCCGGCAAAAAATTGCCGGGCTTATTCCTGGACTTATGATCTATGATGCTCATTTCGCCTTTAAGCAGGGCGGCGGTTGTTGATGACCGTTACGTTGGCGGGACCTTTTTTGATCAGGCCCAGGGGGGCGCCGAGGGGAAGGATGGTCCGCCCGAAGAAGTTGTTCAGGAAGAAGGCGCCGGCGGCGTAGAAGCCGAGGATCGAGATGGCAAACTCGGACCAGCCGGCCACGGCGTGGAGGTCGATGACCTGAAAGGCGGTCAGGGCGAGAGAGAGGAGCAACAGGTTGATCAGCACTAGGATGGCGGCAAAGACCTTGTTGGTCTCAAAGGAAGCGATCATGATGAAGAGGGAGAAGATGAAGTACCCCAAAAAGCCCCAACCGAGTTGGACACTGCTGAAAGCAGCTTTGAATTCGGGGCCGAGCCAGCCGAGGGTGATGGCCCAGGACATGGCGACAGAGAACCAGAAGAGGCCATAAGCGGTCAGGACGGTGGCGCCGAAGTAATTGTTCTTTTTGAAGTCAAAGATGCCGGCGATGACTTGGGCGAAGGCGCCGAGGAAGAAGGCCCAGGGAACGAGGGCAGAGACGCCGCTGGTCCAGCCCAGCTTTTGTGTCGAGGCCACAAAGGTGACCATGGCCAGGCCGAAGACGCCAAGGGCTGTCGGGTCGGCAACAGTGATTTTTGCTTCAACATGCTTGGTTTCGGTGGACATTGTTAGCCTCCTGTTCAGGATTTTTTGTTGTTCGTGAAAACAAACACTTGCTTGATTGTATAGGATAATGGGGCGCGAGACAAGGGGGGAGTTCACCCGATGGAAGTCAAAAATGCCGGGCCGATTGTGCAACAAAAAAGGGTTCTGTCAAAAGCTTTCACAGAACCCTAACGTTTATTCATCTACTGTCAGTTTAAAGATCAAAGCCCTGATGACTCTGCTTCGAGCCCTGTCAACTGTTCTCCCATCGCGGGGGTGATCGACGGCGAAACGTAGAGGCACTGCAGTTGGCGCCCATTGTGGAAGAGCACATAGCGCGTTTCCGTGCGGTTGCGAGACAGCTTGTCGACGAGATGTTTCATCTGTTCGTATTCCGCCTCCAAGGGATTTCGTTCCTCATCAGCGGTGTACCAGATGGCCACGTCCGGTCCGCCCTCTGTGCGCAGCCAGTAATCGATAGCGAACAACTCATGGTCGTTGATATAGAGCCACCCGGCGCGGCGGACCGCCAGGGAGGTGACGATGCCATTGGCGTTGAGCGTGGCGATGACAATGCGACCGATGCCCAACTGCTGGTTCAGGTTGCGCAGTTCGCTGATGGAGTGACCATTCCAGGTCCGTTCGCTCAACAGATGGCCGTAATCGAAGGACCACTCGGTCAAAAACTGTTTGAAGAGAATATCACGCCGGAGCGTGGCGTATCGACCCATGGCGTACAGCACCGTGACGCTGAAGGCCATGAGGACGGCTGAGGTCACTGGATTGTTCACACGAGCGACCGCGTTTGGTGCGGCTTGGGTCAGCAACAGTTCCGAACCCAGATAGGCGATGGGGAAGAGGCCGGCGCCGATACAGAGAGAGGAGACCCGCACCCAGACGATGTTTTGTCGCAGGAATCCCTGCTCCGCCAATTTGCCCGCCAACAGGTCGCTGTAGTGCCAAAGGCCAGCGTAGAGGGCGTACCAAATGGCGATTTCCCAGATGTTGTCCCATGGGAACAGGCCCATCCCATCATCTCCCGTTCAAGTCATTTTTAATGATTGTATAAGATATTAGACAAGATTGTTGAAAGTCCTGTCGAAGGTTGAATATATAAATAAATTATTTTAATCACATATACAACGGTAAAAAATTCAAGGAAATACAAGGAGGCTAGGGGCGAATTAGCGAAAAAGGAAAAACCCCAAACCGTTAGGCTGGGGTTTTCGCTATTTTAAGAGCGGACGTACAGATAAGCGATCTAAGCATTAATGTATTACGGCCTTTTCTACTGACAAAACCCCTTGCTGAGATCAATAGAGACAATATCAACTCTCACTGTGATTTTATTGATTAAATCAAAAGAACCTAAAAGCTCTTCTTGTATTTCTCTATTATTGACATCAGTGTATTTTATATGCAAGTTGCCTGCCAATGGTTCCTTGGGGTAAATTTTCATCGGATAGCTTTCCTTCGGATTCAAACTTGGGATGAGCGAATCCAACATAAAACAAAGCTGACACCGTATGAAAAACGATGTCAGCTTGCATCAAATCTCAGGATTTTGCGATAGGGATTTTTATTCGTGTCCAATGAAGGGGTTTACTTCAAAAACGGGTGACATTCCCGTCCCCTCAATCGGTTAAACAGTCCATCCGCTCCCAGAGCCGCTTGGCCGCCTTTTGCGCCTTTTCGTAAATCGGCTTCACATCCTTGGCAAATTCCCGGTTTTCCAACACGATCTTGCCGTTCACGATGACCGTCTTTACGTCCCGGGAATCCATGCCGAAGGCGATGTGGCCGGCAATGTTCTCAGACACAAGCGGGGTGGGGGAGTCATAGTCGACGATGGTCAGATCAGCCTTGTAACCTTTTTCCACCTTGCCGAAGTGAGCGCCAAAGTAGCGTCCCAGAAGGTCGTTGCCGTTGTAGAGGAATTTGAGGAAGCTGTCCGGCCAGAGGGGACCGCCGGCGTCGCGGTGTTTGAAGAAGGCGAATTTGAACTCCTCAAACATGTCGCTGCCAATGCCGTCGGTGCCGAGGGCAAAGTTTTGGTACTGAGGGATTTTGTGGTTGTAGCCCACGTTGTTGTTCATGTTGGATCGGGCGTTGTGGGCCAGGTAGGCGTTGTTTTCGTTGATCAGGCGCACATCGTCGTCAGAGAGGTGGACGCCGTGGACGAGGAGCGCCTTGTCGTTGATCAGGCCGAAGTCATGAAGGCGGGCGATGATGTCCTTGCCATAGAGATGGTGGGAGTGGGATACATCGTAGCGATCCTCGGCCACATGGACATGGATGCCTCGGCCTGTCTCCTTGACTGCCTCGGCCATCAGCCGGAGCGCCTCGTCAGGCATCGTCACCGGCGCGTGGCCGCCGATCATGGCTTCCACTAGGTAGTGGCCGTTGCCCGCCTGCAGGTCTTTTTCACAGAGTCTGGCAAAGGCCACGTTCTCTTCGACGCCAGCCTCCACCTCTTTGAGCCCGCCGTTACGATCGGTCGTCTCATAGCAGGTGATGCCCCGGAGGCCCACTTCTTCGAAGGCTGCTTTGAGGACCGAGAGGGAACCGCCGATGAAGTTCGGCGAGGCGTGGTGATCGATGACGGCGGTCGTCCCGCAGCGGATGGCCTCAAGGGAGCAGACAAGGCCGCTATAGTAGAGGATTTCCTCGTCGATGGCTCGGTCCAGGCGCCACCAGAGGTTTTTCAAGACCGAGATGAAGTCGGGGCTCGGCTTGATGCGGGCCAGGATTCCCCGGGACAAGCCTGAGTAAAAGTGATTGTGGCTGCAGACAATGCCGGGCATGACCAGGGCGCCCTTGACATCGATGACCCGTTTGGCGTCATAGGTCCCCGAGAGATCGGTGCCGACGGCCATGATTTCCGTTCCATAGATGTAGATGTCCATGCCCGTCCGCACGCTCGGCGGTGCGAATTCGACGACGGTGGCGTTTTTGAGCAGGATCACGGGTCTGTACCTCCTTTGATCCTCACTTTGGCGTTGCTTCTATGTTCATCGCGTTGGTTATTTTATCGTGTGTAACGGCTACAGGCATTTGATTGGTCTGCGCAATGACTATTCTTCTACGCGCCCAAAGAGGGAGGGGCGTTTGCCATAGAGGGCCGCAAAAATTCCTTCCATGCGGGCCAGTGTGGCGTCACCGTCATCGACTTGGAAGCTGCCGTCAACCAAGGGGAAAGTGCGCACAGCGTCTCTCACCCGTACATAGACGGTACCGTTTTCTATGAAGAAGCCGGGGTTTCGGCTGGTCTCAAAATCCTGCCGCAAGCTGAAGAGGGTCGGCTTGTCGTTATAGGGCCGGCCGTCCCAAGGGCAGAAGGTGGCACAGTTTCCGCATTCATTGCAGTAGGCGTCCAGGTGGACGATCTGGAAGTGGTTGCGGAATCCCGCTGCCGCGCCTTTCACCGGCACAGCGATGTTGGCACGGTTCGGACAGACCTCGACACACTTGTTGCAGACGCTGCTGCATTCGAGACAGCGGTGGTACTCCCTGTCGCCCACGTTTGGGTCCACCTCGGGGCCGGCTTCCACCGGCACATCTGATTGGGCGATGAGGCCTCGTTTTTTAGCGGTGATCGCTTTGACTGTCTCTTCGTCGGCAGGGCCGGGGATAAAGGCCGCCCGTTTCCAGGCGGGATCTTCGGCCCGGCAGATGGCGTCAGCGGCTTTTCGCCCGTCAGCGATGCACTTGACAATGGAGGAGGGGCCGCGCGAGGCGTCGCCCACGAGGTACACTCCGGGCAGCGAGGTGGCGCAGGTGGACTTATTCGTCGGCGGCGCTGCGGTTTCCCCTTGCGCCAGTCCCAGTTTGGCGAGCAGTTTCGTATCGATTGTTTCGCCGATGGCGGTGATCAGCGTTTCCACCGGCAGCGCCCGCACCTCGTCCGTCTTTTCGGGGCGGCGACGTCCGCTGGCGTCAGGCGCGCCGAGCTGCATCACCCGGCAGAGGAGATTGCCGTCGCCGTCGACGCCTTCAGGGTTCATCAAGAAAAGGAATTCGACGCCGTCAGCCAGGGCGAGTTCGTACTCTTCCCGGTAGGCCGGCATCTCTTTTTCCGTCCGCCGGTAGATGACGGTCACCTTTTCCACGCTGGGGAGCTTCAGGGCGGTGCGGGCGGCGTCCATGGCCGTATTGCCCGCGCCTGCGACAGCCACTTGCTTGCCGAGGCGTAGCGATGCCGGGTCGCGATTGAACTGCTCCAAGAAGGAGAGGGCCGACATCATGCGGGGGAGGACTGCTTTGCACCTGGCATTCGTCGCTTCGACATTGACGGCACCGACCGCACTGATCGCGTGGGCTTCTACGGAATTGAGGGAGCCCTGGGGGTTAACGGAGTTGACAGAATCAACGGACGAAAGCCTCTCTATGGGGAAGTCCTTTTCCGCTCCCGCGCCGACGGCAACGACGACATAAGCGTAGCCCATCGATTGCAGCAACGCCGGCGTCAGGTCAGGCGAGGCGTTGAAGACAAACTTGACGCCATGTTCCTCGATGAAACGGACATCGGCGTCGATCACCTCGTCACTGATGCGAAAGCGTGGGATGACATGGCGGACGGTCCCGCCGGCCGATTCGCGCCGTTCGAAGACGGTCACATCGAAGCCTTCCCGGGCCAGGAAGTAGGCTGAGGCCAAGCCGGCGGGACCGGCGCCCATGACAGCCGCTTTGGCCGCATGTCGCTTCACCGGGACAGCCCATTTTTCTTTATATTCGTCGAAGCCCTTTTTCACGGCGATCCGCTTCATTTCACGGATCAGCACGCAGCCTTCGTAATCGAGGCGGGTGCAGTGGTACTGGCAGGCGTGGTCACAGATATGGCCGGTGATCGACGGCAATGCGTTCTTCTCATAGATCAGCGCCAGCGCCTCAGCGTAGCGCTGCTGGCCTACGAGGCGGATATAGGCCGGGATGTCCTGGTGAATCGGGCAGGCCGCCTGGCAGGGCGCTTCGGCGCAGTCGAAGAGGGGCAGCTCGGAGGCGACGGACGCCTTGGCGTCGCCGCGGAAACTCTTTTTGGAGTAATCGGCCTCTAAGGCTTTGGCCGCCAGGGCTGCGACTTTGGCCGGGTCGATCTTGGTCTGTTCCCAGCCATCCATGGCTTCGAGCTTGCCAGCCATGGCAGCCATGCGGGCATAGCCGCCTGGTTTCAGCAACTCTGTCGCCGCTGTGATCGGCCGGATGCCGGTGGCGAAGACCTCGGCCACGTTATGTTCGCTGATCCCGGCCGAGAAGGAGATGGGCAGTTCCCCGGCAAACTCGTCGCAGATCTTGGCGGCCAGGTTGATCGAGAGCGGGAAGAGGGCCCGGCCAGACATGTACATCTCGCCGCCGGGCAGGCGGTTCTTGAAGTTGACGGCGCCGAGGGTGTTCGTCAGCTTGACGCCGAAGAACCGCCCTTGGCTTGCCGCCAGCGCCTGCAACCGCTTCAGCATGGGGATGGCCTCTTGATATTGCAGGTCATGGTCGAAAGACGCCTGGGAGAGGGCGACATAATCGAAGCCAAGCGTATCTAAGATGTTCCGAACCATCGGGTAGGAGAGCAACGTCGGGTTCAGCTTGACATAGGTCTCCAGCTTTTTCTCCGTCAGCATGTAGATACAGATCTTTTCGATCTCCTCGGGCGGGCAGCCGTGCATCGTCGAGAGGGTGACCGACTTGCAGATCTGAGGCGAGATCCGCTCCGGCAGGGATTGCAGCGCCGTCAGGCGGTGCTCCAGGCCGGTGCCGTGCAAGAACGTCCCTTCCTTCAGCAGATCGGCCAAATCATGGAGCGCTGCAGCGAAAAGGGGATGGCCGGAAGCGTTCATCAGCCCGTCGATGTAGGCGTTCATGCGGGGGGACTGGATCCCCGCCAGGTTGTAGCCGACGCTCATGTTGAAGATGAAAGAGCGCGCTTTCCCGATCCGCAGTTCAAAAGCTTCTTCCAGCAGGTGCAACAGCACCCAAGCCTTGATGTATTCGGCGTAGGCCTTTTCGACGGGATACTCAGAGGACCACTCCGTATTGAACCCCTCATCCTCGGCGTCGATGCAGGGCTTTTCCACAGGCGGCTCTTTCTCCTGGACCGTCTTCAATTCGATGAAGCGGCTGCCAGCCAGGTAGGACGTGGCAATGTTCTGGGCCAGTTGGGTGTGCGGACCTGCCGCTGGTCCCAGCGGGGTCTCACAGTTTTCGCCGAAGAGGCGAAGGGTCTTCTCCCCGCTTTTGCGGAAAAAGTGCGCTCCTGGAAGCGCAAAGACGGAACGATCTGCCGCGTACTCCTGGAAGGCACGGCAAACCAGTTCTTTCAACGGAATCGGTCGCATGATGTCGCCCACGGGATTCCCTCCTTGTCAAAAAGGTAGCACTCATATTTGATGCAAAAATTATACCAAGATCATCGACTCTGACGACAGGCATTAATGAAAAACAAAGTTTCTTTTTTCGACATTCGTTGGCGCGGTTTTTGCATAGGTAAGAAAGAATAAAACAACCTTTGATGACGATTGTGGGAACCAGTGCAGGAAAAAAGGGTCTGAAAGTCTAATAGATAGGATCAATCATCGTGCTCGTGATTGCATGAAGCGGGGGTGAGCAAGTGTACTGGCTGCGCGACATTGAAGAGACAGTGCAGCAAACGGCCGAGGCGATCGCCGAGGCCTTGATGATCGAGGTGGAGATCGCAGATCCCGATCTGGTGCGCATCGCCGGAACCGGTCGCTACCGGGAAGGTCGCGGGCGCGTCTTGGAGGACGGTTTCGTCTACCGGCACATCCTGCAAAGCGGTCAGGCCGTGATCATCGACCAGCCGGGCCATCACGAACTCTGCCAGCCCTGCTCCCGCCGGGGCGACTGCTCCGAGACGGCGGAGGTGGCCGTGCCCATCAAAATCGACGACAAGGCAATCGGCGTCATCGGGCTCATCGGCTTTGACGGGCCGCAAGGGAAGCGCCTGCTCAGCCGCCAGGACTCGTTGCTCCGCTTTTTGGAGAAGATGGCTGAGTTGATCGCCGGAAAAACGGCGGAAAACGTCCAGAACCGGCAGCGGGAATCGCTCGTCCGCCAACTGGAAACGGTGCTGAACCTCCTTCACGACGGGATCTTCGTCGTCGGCGCCGATAAGGTGATCACCCACCACAACGAATTGGCCGCTTCGCTGACCGATTTGACGGCAGGGTCCCGGGTCGCCTTGCCCCAGATCATGGACGACAAGAAGCTCTGGAAGGCCATCGAAAAGGGAAAAGGCTTTTCCGGGCAGGTGAAGGGGCGGCGGGTGTCGGCCCACTGGTACTGTGACGCTATGCCGATCATCCGAGAGGAGGCTATCGACGGCGCCATCATCATCTTAAAGGATGTTCAGGAGATCAAGCGCCTCGTCAACGACACGACGGTCAGCGATATCGCCACCGAATTTTCGCAGATCATCGGCAGCAGCGCCAAAATCCGTGAACTCAAGTCCCTGGCCTGCAAAGTCGCCTCCAGCAATTCGACGCTGCTGATCCAGGGGGAGAGCGGGACCGGCAAGGAACTGCTGGCCCGGGCGATCCACCAGTCTAGCAGCCGCAGCCAAAACGCCTTCATCGCCATCAACTGCGGCGCCATCCCCGAGACACTCTTAGAAAGTGAGCTCTTCGGCTATGAGGAGGGCTCCTTCACCGGGGCGAAACGGGGCGGCAAGCTGGGCAAGTTCGAACTGGCCAACAACGGGACCCTCTTTCTCGACGAGATCGGCGACATGCCCTTGCACCTGCAGGTCAAGCTTCTGCGCGTCCTCCAGGAGCGGCGCGTCGAGCGAGTCGGCAGTTCCCGCTCCATCCCGGTCGATGTGCGGATCGTCGCCGCCACTCACCGCGACCTGGAGAAGATGGTCGCCGCTGGCGAGTTCCGGGAGGATCTCTACTACCGCCTGAACGTGATCCCCTTGACCATCCCGCCACTGCGGGAGCGGCGAGAAGACATCCCCTTGCTGATCGACCATTACCTGGAGCACTACTGCCACCTGCTGAATAAGCAGGTGACCCGGCTGGCGACCGATGCGGCGTCGCTCCTCCAACGCTACTCCTGGCCTGGAAACGTGCGGGAACTGGCCAATGTCGTCGAATACGCCGTCACCATGGCGACCGGCGGGCTGATCAGCCTGAAGGATCTGCCCAAGCGGCTCAAGGCTGAGGAGCCCGTGAAAATCCAGGACGACTGCCTTAACCTGAAGGTGCTTGAGCGCGAAGCCATCACCAAGGCCCTCGAAGCGGCCACCACTGAGGGTTGCAAGGATGACGCCGCCAAGCGATTGGGGATCAGCCGGGCGACGCTGTACCGCAAGATTAAGGAATATAACATCGCCGAGCGCAAGGTCTTTTCCTGACCTTTTACGAGGAGACGGTTGTCTCATTGTGAGACGCGATGCATTCGAACATAAACAAAAGATGTCTTCCGTATGGGTTCGATAACGAGTTAGACAAAAAGAGGCTTTGGACAAAAAAGCTCATAACTCATAAAAAGTATGAGCGAAAAAGGCTTCGATAATAAAAGGATTTATAAAGGATTTGCCCGGTGGTATCTCTTAGACCACTCTTCTGATATCGCCTAGGATGCCTTTTTCATATAAGAAAAAAGTCTCGAATTGAGACGGCAGTGATTGTCTCCCGAGGTCGTCCCATCCACCTTTTTTATATCTGCTGCAAGAGGGAATGCAAAGAAGGAGGGAGCGCCCATGAAAAGCGTAGGCCGGAGTCTCACCCGTGTCGACGCCGTGGCTAAAGTGAAAGGCGCCGCGAAATATGTTGACGACTATTTTGTTCCCGGCATGCTCCATGCCAAGGTCTTTCGCAGCGCCATCGCCAACGGCTGGGTGAAGCGCATCGACGTCAGCAAGGCTAAGGCGCTGCCGGGCGTCGTCGCCGTCGCCACCTATGAGGATGTGCCGGAGCACACCTTTCCGACGGCCGGCCACCCTTACTCGAAGGATCCCGCTCACCAGGACGTGGCCGACCGCAATCTGCTGACGCGCCGGGTGCGCCTTGTTGGCGACGAGATCGCCGCCGTGGTGGCCGTCGACGAACGGACGGCGCAACAGGCGTTGGCCCTGATTGAAGTGGAATACGAGGAATATGAACCGCTGCTGACGGCGGAAGCGGCCCTCAAGGCAGGCGCGCCGGAAATCCATGCCGGGACGGGCAATGTGCTGGGGCGGGGCGGCTACGAACTGGGCAATCTCGCCCAGTCCTTCGCCGATTCGGACCACGTCTTTTCCGACGCCTTCACGACTCAGATGGTCACCCACTGCGCCATGGAGAACTACAGCGCTTACGCTTACATGGAGGAAAACGGCCGCATCGTCGTCGTTTCCTCTACCCAGATCCCCCACATCTGCCGGCGGATCGTCGGTCAGGCCCTCGGTATCCCCTGGGGCCGCGTCCGCGTGATCAAACCGTACATAGGCGGCGGCTTCGGCGGCAAACAGGACGCCGTCGTGGAACCGCTCGTCGCCTTTCTCACCACCGTCGTCCACGGCCGCCCCGTAAAACTGGAGTTCAGCCGAGAAGAGAGTTTCATCGCCTCCCGGGTGCGCCATCCCATCGCATTCAAGATCAAGACGGGCGTCAAAAAAGACGGAACCCTGCTGGCCCGCGAGTTAGAGATCGTCTCCATCAACGGCGCCTACGCCTCCCATGGCCAGTCCATCGCCAACAATGCAGGCACGAAGTACCGCCAGCTCTACGCCCAGCAGGCGATCAAATGCAAGTCCACCTCGGTGTACACGAACATGCCCTCCGCCGGGGCGATGCGCGGCTACGGCATCCCCCAAGTCATGTTCGCTTTGGAGAGCCATATGGACGATGTGGCCAGGGAACTGGGGATTGACCCTGTCGACTTTCGCCTGAAAAATATCGTCAGCGCTGGTTATCAGGATCCGATCAGCGGCGTCAAGGTGCTCAGCAACGGCTTGGCCGAGTGCCTACAAAAGGGACGAGAACTCATCGGCTGGGACGCCAAAAAAGCGGACCCCAGCCGGCGGAAGGGGACGAAGCGGCGCGGCGTCGGCGCAGCCTGTTTCACCTACGCCTCAGGCACCCACCCTGTGGGTCTGGAGGTGGCCGGGGCGCGAATCGTCATGAATGAAGACGGCTCGGTTCAACTCCAGGTGGGCGCCACCGAGATCGGCCAGGGCAGCGACACCGTTTTCACCCAGATGGTGGCCGAGACGGTCGGCATCCCCCCATCGATGGTCCATATCGTCGCCGAACAGGACACAGACATCTCGCCTGTCGACCTGGGCTCTTATGCCTCCCGGCAGACCTACATCACCGGTTTGGCCGTGCGCAAGGCCGCCGAAGCGATCAAGGCCAAGGTCCTCGACTACGCCTGGGGAATGACCGACATCCCGGCGAGCGCCATGGACATCGCTGACGGCTGGCTCGTCTACAAGCACAACGGCGAAGCGATCCTGCCCATCGGCGAGGTGGCCCTCGACGCCCACACAAACACGGTCCACTGCCAGCCCTTTACGGCCGATGTGTCCAATAACGCCCGCGTCAACGCCTTCGCCTATGGCTGCACCTTCGTGGAGGTGGAAGTGGACCTGTTGACAGGCAAGGTGGAGGTTATCGAGATCCACAACGTCCACGATTCCGGCAAGATCATCAATCCCCAATTGGCCGTCGGCCAGGTCCATGGCGGTGTCAGCATGGGGCTCGGCTACGCCCTCTACGAGCAGATGCTCTTTGACCCCAAGAGCGGCAAGCCCCTGATCCATAACCTCCTCGACTACAAGCTGATGACCGCCTACGACACCCCCGAGATCGGCGCTCATTTCGTCGAACCTTATGAGCCGACAGGGCCCTATGGCAACAAAGCCTTGGGCGAGCCGCCGGCCATCACGCCGGCGCCGGCCATCCGCAACGCCATCCTTGACGCCACCGGCGTGGCCTTTAATGACCTGCCCCTCACACCCCAGCGCCTGATCGCCCGCTTCCAAGCGGAAGGGCTGATCGAATAGGAGGGATGACCATGTTCGACATTGCCCGATACGATGAAGCCCGCTCCGTTGACGAGGCTGTGGCCCTGCTGGCAGCCGATCCCAAAGCGCGGCTCATCGCCGGCGGAACGGATGTGTTGATCCGGATCCGGGAAGGGAAACAGCCGGCGGCCCAGTTGGTTGGCATCCGCCATATCCCCGAATTGACCCGCATCGAAGGTACGGCGGACGGCGCCCTTTCCATCGGCGCGGCGGCCACCTTCAGCCGCATCGCCTCCGACCCGCTCGTCCGCCAGTGCGTTCCCGTCCTGGCCGAAGCCGTCGACACCGTCGGCGGTCCCCAAATCCGCCGTGTCGCCACCATCGGCGGCAACGTCTGCAACGGCGCCACATCAGCCGACAGCGCTTCGACTCTTTTCGCCCTCGACGCCATCCTCCAGATCCAGGGGCCGGAGGGCGTCCGGTTGACGCCGATCCGCCAGTTCTACCGCGGGCCGGGCAAGGTCAACCTGGGCCAGGCCGAGGTGCTCACGGCGATCCTCATCATGCCCGAAAGTTATGAGGGCTATGGCGGCCACTACATCAAATACGCCATGCGCAAGGCCATGGACATCGCCACCCTGGGCTGTTCCGTCAACTGCAAGGTAACTGAGGGCAATATCCTCGCCGATGTGAGGCTCGCTTTTGGCGTGGCCGCGCCGACGCCGATCCGCTGTCCCGAGGCGGAAGGGGCCGTCAAAGGCAAACCATTCAGCCCGGAAGTGGTGGAAGCCTTCGGCAACGCGGCAGCAGCCGAGATCAACCCGCGCACCTCCTGGCGGGCCTCCCGCGAATTTCGTCTCCACCTGGCCAAGGAACTGAGCAAACAGGCGCTGGTCAAGGCCTATCAACAGGCAGGGGGGATCATCTATGGCGACTAAGCGAATCGACTGCACTGTCAACGGTCAGAAACACTCCCTCGAAGTGGAAGTGGGCGAATCCCTACTGGAAGTCCTGCGCAACCGACTTCACCTGACCGGTACGAAAAAGGGCTGCGGTGTCGGCGAGTGCGGCGCTTGCACCGTCTTGGTCGACGGCGAAGCCATCGACTCCTGCCTCTTTCTCGCCGTTTGGGCGGACGGCAAAGTGATCCGCACCATCGAGGGCGAGGCCAAAGAGGGCCAATTGACGAAGGTGCAGGAGGCCTTTGTCGAGGAAGGCGCTGTCCAGTGTGGCTTTTGCACCCCCGGGTTCGTCATGTCTGTGACGGCGTTGACTGAAAAGGGATGCAACTGCGACCGCGAGGGATTGAAAAAGGAACTCTCCGGGCACATGTGCCGGTGCACTGGCTATCACAACATCATCAACGCGGCCGAAAAGGCGATGGGGGAGAAGTGATTCCCTATTGTCGGGATGGTCCCTCCTGTCCGCCTCCCGGACAGTGGATATACATAATCGGGTGATAAGGAGATGCAGGTGTTGGAGAACAAGTTTGCCGAGGTCCTGAAACTGGCCGAGAAGTACAAACCGGACATGTCGCGGTTTCTGCGGGATCTGATCGCCATCCCCAGCGAGAGTTGTGACGAGCAGAAGGTCGTGCTTCGCATCAAAGAGGAAATGGAGAAGGTGGGCTTTGACAAGGTCGAGATCGACCCCATGGGCAACATCCTGGGGTATATCGGCCGCGGCAAACACCTGATCGCCATGGACGCGCACATCGACACGGTCGGCGTCGGCAACCCGGAAAACTGGCAGTACGACCCCTATATCGGCTATGAAGACGATGAGATCATCATTGGCCGGGGCGCCAGCGACCAGACCGGCGGCATGGTTTCCATGGTCTACGCTGGCAAGATTATCAAAGACCTAGGCCTGGAAGACGACTACACCCTCGTCATTGTCGGTTCCGTCCAGGAAGAGGACTGTGACGGCCTCTGCTGGCAGTACATCATCAACGAAGACAAGCTCCGTCCCGAATTCGTCGTCATTACCGAGCCGACCGACGGCAAGATCTATCGCGGCCAACGCGGCCGCATGGAGATCAAGGTGACCACCAAGGGCGTCAGTTGCCACGGTTCAGCGCCAGAGCGGGGCGACAACGCCATCTACAAGATGGCCGATATTCTGAAGGAACTGCGAGCGCTCCACGAAAACCTGCAAGACCATCCTTTCCTGGGCAAGGGCAGCCTCACCGTCTCGGAGATCTTCCACACCTCGCCGTCGCGCTGCGCTGTCGCCGATAGCTGCTGGATCTCCATCGACCGTCGCCTGACCGCTGGGGAAGACGCCGAACTGGCCCTCAACCAGATCCGCAACCTTCCCGCTGTCAAAGCTGCCGGCGCTGTCGTCGAGATGTACACCTATGAACGGCCGGCTTACACCGGTCTCATCTACCCGACCGACGCCTACTTCCCGACCTGGCTGATCGAAGACGGCCACCCGGTCTGCTACACCCTCGAAGACGCCTACAAGGGGCTTTTCCAGACAGAACCGGTCGTAGACAAGTGGACCTTTTCCACCAACGGTGTCTCGATCATGGGCCGCTACGGCATCCCCTGCATCGGCTTCGGCCCCGGCCACGAAGACCAGGCCCACGCCCCCAACGAGCGGACCTGGAAAAAGGAACTGGTCATGGCGGCTGCCATGTACGCCGTAATCCCTTCCATTTATGTCTCCAAGTATGCGGCGCAGATGCCGGAGGATACGAAGAACCTGGTAGACTAGGATAGGCCACTGTTGCCAGGTTTCCTAGGTTCAAATCCGACTCTTGGCGTGAACCTAGTGAAAAGCAACCATTTCGTCGAAAAAAACGGTTCCAGAAATGGCCGGAAAGGCCGTTCTTCAACCCTAAATGAAAAACACAAAAATATAGGAGGATTCTCATGCAGACGATTTTCCGCGGCCGCCACTTCATCGATCTCGAAGAGTTCACCAAAGAAGAAGTCGACACCATGCTGGAGGTCTCTTTTGACCTCAAAAAACAATTCGCCATGGGCGTGCCCACGCCGTACCTGCTCCATAAGACCATGTTCATGATGTTCTTCGAGCAGTCTACGCGAACCCGCAACTCCATGGAAGCCGGCCTCGCCCAACTGGGCGGTCACGCCGGGTTCCTCGACTCGAGCAGCATGCAGATCGCCCATGGCGAGAGCGCCAAGGACACGGCCATCATCCTGTCCCGCTTCGGCCACGCCATCGCCTGCCGCTACTGCAACTGGGGCTATGGCAACAAGTACTTGACCGAGATGGCCCAGTGGTCCAAGGTTCCCATTATGAACCTCCAGTGCGACCTCTACCACCCCTTCCAGGCCCTGGCCGACCTCATGACGATGAAAGAAAAGATCGGCGACCTGAAGCGGACCAAGGTCTCCATCATCTGGGCCTACGCCGAGAGCCACAAAAAGCCCATCTCCGTTCCCGTCTCCCAACTCCTGCTCTTCCCGCGCTACGGCATGGACGTCTGCCTCGCCCATCCGAAGGGCTGGGAACTGCCCGATTGGGTCATCGAAAAAGCGAAAGCCAATGCGGCCAAGTTTGGCGGCACCGTGACCGTTACCAATAACGAAGAGGAAGCCTACGAAAACGCCCACATCGTCATCCCGAAAAACTGGGGCTCCTGGGTCAATGACCAGACAGGCGCCTCCATCGCCGGGGCTACGAAGGTCGTCGATGAAAAGCTGATGGCCCAAAAGTCCTGGAAGTGCACTGAAGCGAAGATGGCCACCGCCGACAAAGACGTCATGTACATGCACGCCCTCCCGGCCGACCGCAACAATGAAGTGGAAGACTCCGTCATCGACGGTCCCCATTCGATCGTCTTCGACGAAGCCGAAAACCGCCTCCACACCGCTAAAGCCGTCATGACTTTGTTGATGGGTGGTCGTTAACAGTGAAAGAACTGGTCGTCGTAGCCATCGGCGGCAACTCGCTCATCATCGACAACAGCAAAACCTCAGTAGAGGACCAGTACGCCGCTGTCTGTGAAACGGCCAAACATATCGCCGGGATCATCGAGCAGGGCTATGAGGTGATCATCACTCATGGGAATGGCCCCCAAGTCGGCTTCATCCTCCGACGCTCTGAGATCGCCAGCGAGGTGGCTGGCATGCACCATGTGCCCCTGGTCAGTTGCGGCGCCGACACGCAAGGGGCCATCGGCTACCAGATCCAGCAGGCCATGGACAATGAGTTCAAAAAGCGCGGAATGAATAAAGAAGCCGTCACCGTCATCACCCAGGTTGCCGTTTCCCCCGACGACTCGGCTTTCCAAAACCCCTCCAAGCCGATCGGCTCTTTCTACACCGAAGCCCAGGCAGTGGGCCTGAAAAAGGCCCACCCTGACTGGGTGCTCGTCAATGACGCCGGGCGCGGCTACCGCCGGCTCGTCCCTTCACCAATGCCCCAGGAGATCGTCGAAAAA
Source organism: Heliomicrobium sulfidophilum (assembly GCF_057715735.1). Classification (NCBI taxonomy): domain Bacteria; kingdom Bacillati; phylum Bacillota; class Clostridia; order Eubacteriales; family Heliobacteriaceae; genus Heliomicrobium; species Heliomicrobium sulfidophilum. The sequence continues at coordinate 652,389 of NZ_JBVTZZ010000004.1, read as the reverse complement.
GACGTGATCCGTCTGCTCGTCCGTCAGGGCTACTGTGTCATCGGTGTCGGCGGCGGTGGCATCCCTGTCGTTACCCAGGAAGATGGCTCGCGCAAAGGGATCGACGCCGTCATCGACAAAGATTTTGCCTCCAGCCTGCTGGCGACGGACATCGGCGCCGACATCCTGATCATCTCGACAGGTGTTCCGAAGGTGTGCCTTAACTACGGCACGCCGGAGCAGAAGTCCCTTGACAGGGTGACCCTGGCCGAACTGAAGCAGTACGTCGCCGAAAACCACTTCGCCCCCGGCAGCATGCTGCCGAAGGTGAAGGCCGTCATCTCCTTCCTTGAAGGGGGCGGCAAGAAGGCGATCATCACCAACCCGGAATCGCTGGAAGAGGCCGTCGCCGGGCGAACGGGGACACACGTCTATCCCTGACTCTCCTCCTAAACAAAAATGCTGATGATTTGCCCTCAACAGTAGTACGGAGCAACAAAAAGTCGATTTTAATTGGTAATGTCTCAAAGATTGCGCGCACTGTCCCTCCGCTGTTTCTTCCTTCAACGGGCAAGGCGGCGGGGAGGGCAGGGTGCGCAATCACTTCGATTTGACCGGGGAGGTGACAACCTTGGCCTACCTGTTGCGAGGTGGCACAGTCGTAACGGCGACAGAGAGCCGCCGGGCTGACCTGCGGATAGAAGGGGAGCGGATCGCCGCCATCGGTGAAAACCTGGACAGACAGCCGGGTGATCAAATCATCGATGTGGCCGGCGCTTTGCTCTTTCCTGGCGGCGTCGACGCCCACACCCATTTTGACCTCCCTGTCGGCGACTTCGCCACTGCGGACGACTTTGCCAGCGGCAGCCAGGCGGCCCTGCTCGGGGGGACCACCACGGTCATCGATTTTGCCACCCAATTTCGCGGTGAAACCCTGATGGCCGCCCTGGAGAACTGGCACAAGCGGGCACAGGGGAAATGCCGTTGCGACTACGGTTTTCACATGGCCATTACTGATTGGCGGGAGGAAACGCCCGGCGAAATGGCGGTCCTCGTCCGGCAAAAAGGAGTTACTTCTTTTAAATTGTACATGGCCTACAAGCATGTCCTCCAAGTCGATGACGGCATCCTCTTTCAGGCCCTGCGCCAGGCGCGGGCGATCGGCGCCCTTGTGGGACTGCACTGCGAAAACGGCGATGTCATCGATGTGCTCGTCCGCGAGCTCCGCAACCAAGGAAAAAAGACGCCCTGCTATCATCCGCAAAGCCGCCCGCCGGCTGTCGAAACGGAAGCCGTGTCCCGTGCCATTGCCCTGGCCCGGATGGCTGGCGCTCCTTTGTACATCGTCCACCTGTCCGCCCAGGAATCCCTGGAAGCAGCCGAAACCGCTCGCCGGATGGGAGCGCCTGTCTTTGTGGAGACCTGCCCCCAGTATCTTTTGCTGGATGACAGCCGCTATGGCAGCGACAACATCCCCGGCAACTGTAACATCCTTACTAGCGCAGATAGCGGCGCTAGCATCGGCGGATGCTGCTGCAACAAAAACGATATCGGTGACGGCAAATCCAGCGGCACTTTCGAAGGCGCCAAGTACGTCATCTCACCCCCCCTCAGATCGAAAGAGCATCAGGAGGCTCTCTGGTCTGGCCTTGCCCGAGGCGTCATCGACACGGTCGCCACCGATCACTGCTCCTTTTTTTATCGGGGCCACAAAGACAAAGGTCGCGACGACTTCAGCCGGATCCCTAACGGCATGCCTGGTGTGGAGCACCGCATGGGCCTATTGTATACCTACGGCGTCGCCGCCGGGCGCATCAGTCTGAACCAATTCGTCTCCCTCACCGCCACACGGCCAGCCCAATTGTTCGGAATTTTCCCCCGTAAGGGAACCCTCGCCGTCGGCGCTGACGCCGACATCGTCGTCTGGGATCCGGCGACTGAAAGGCAAATTACCAACGAGAACCACCACTACCGGCTCGACTACAACCCCTACGCGGGATTCCGGCAAGCGGGCCGCCCAGCCCATCTGTTCTTGCGGGGCCGTCCCGTCGTCCGTGATGGTGAACTGACCGACGCCACGCCGGGAGGCCGGTATCTCTTCCGTGAATCCTCGCGAATCCTGTAGAGAGAAGGGATAGGCCATGCACAAACTGAAGGTCAACGGCGTGATCCATCAAGTCGACAGCGGCGAAGCCAATCTCCTGGACTATTTGCGCGATAAACTGCGGCTCACATCCATGAAAAACGGTTGTGGCGAGGGCGCCTGCGGCGCCTGCATGGTTCTCGTCGACGGCAAGGCCATGCGGGCCTGCCTGTTCACCGTCGTCAAGGCGGAGGGCAAATCGATCATCACCGTGGAAGGGCTCGCCCACCGGGAAAAAGAAGCCTATGCCTGGGCTTTTGCCGAAGCGGGTGCCGTCCAGTGCGGCTTTTGCATCCCTGGCATGGTGATCAGCGCCAAGGCCCTTCTTGACAAAAACCCGCACCCGACGAAACAAGAGATCAAAGAAGCCATCCGCGGCAACATCTGCCGCTGCACTGGCTATATGAAGATTGAAAAAGCGATCGCCCTGGCAGCCGCTGTGCTGCGCGGCGATTTGAACATACCTCATAGGGATAACCGCTTGGGTGTCGGCATCAGCGCCCATCGCGTCGACGCCCGAGAAAAAACACTGGGAACCGGCGAGTATGTCGATGACATGCAGGTCGAGGGGATGCTCTACGGCGCCGTCCTGCGCCCGAAGGCCGCCCGCCTGCGGATACTAAGGATCGACATCGCTGCGGCGAAAGCGCTGCCTGGCGTAGAAGCGGTGCTCACCGCGAAGGATATCCCGGGGCAGCGGCACTGGGGCTTTATCGCCAAGGATTGGCCGACCATGATCGCTGAAGGGGAGGTGACGCGCTACATCGGCGATGCCCTCGCCATTGTCGCCGCTCGCACGCGCCAAATCGCCCGGGAAGCGGTCAAAGCGATCCGTGTCGAATATGAAGAACTCGAACCGATCGTCACGACGGCGGCGGCCCTGGCCGAGGACGCGTCAGCCATCCACCTGAAGGGAAACTTACTCTCCAAGACCTATGTCCGAAGGGGCAATCCGGAAGCAGCGCTGGCCCGGTCGGCCCATGTGGTCACCCACCGCTACACCACCCCGTCGACGGAACACGCCTTTTTGGAGCCCGAAAGCGCCCTGGCTGTGCCGGGCGACGACGGTGGGCTGACGGTGTACGTGGGCACCCAGAGCGTTTACAAGGACCAGCAGGGGATCATGGCCATCCTCGGCCTGCCGGCCGAGAAGGTGCGAGTGATCGGCAAGCTGATCGGCGGCGGCTTCGGCGGAAAAGAGGACCTATCGGTCCAGCACCACGCTGCGCTGCTGGCTTATGTGACGAAAAAGCCGGTCAAGCTCACTTTGAGCCGCCAGGAGAGCATCCACGTCCACCCCAAGCGCCACGCCATGGAACTAGAACTCACCACCGGCTGTGACGCCGAGGGCAAGCTGACGGCTATCGTGGCCCGCATCGTTGCCGACACAGGCGCTTACGCCTCGCTCGGACCGGCTGTCTTGGAGCGGGCCTGCACCCATGTGGCCGGTCCTTATCATGTACCCAACGCCGAGATTACCGGTCTTTGCGTCTATACGAACAACCCGCCCGCCGGCGCCTTCCGAGGCTTTGGCGTCCCCCAGGCCGCTTTCGCCTGTGAGGGAAACATGGACCTGTTGGCCGAAAAAGCAGGGCTCTCTCCATGGGAATTCCGGTTTCGAAACGCCTTGGCGCCTGGGATGGTCAACGCCACAGGACAGATCGCCGATGAAGGAACCGCCATCAAGGAGACCCTGCTGGCGGTCCGGGACGCTTATGAATCCCAGCCCTACGCTGGCATCGCCTGTGCCATGAAAAACACCGGCATCGGCGTTGGGTTGCCCGACATTGGTCGAGTGAAACTGTCCATCACCGGCGGCGTGGTGCGGATCCTGACGAGCGCCGCCTGCATCGGCCAGGGCCTGGCCACCATTGTGTCCCAGATCGTCGCCGAGGTGACAGGCCTTCCCCTCGAGAGACTGAGCGTGGCCCTGCCCGAAACAGGAGTCACGCCTGACGCCGGGACGACGACCGCCTCCCGGCAGACCTTATTTACCGGCGAGGCCGCTCGCCAGGCTGCCCTGGACCTGTTAGAGGCGCTCAATGAGACGGAGGGGGACCTGGAGCCGTTGGAGGGCCGGGAGTTCTCCGGCGAGTATCAGGGCGTCACCGACCCGCTGAACTCGCCGAAAGACAATCCGGTGAACCATGTCGCCTACAGCTACGCCACTCAGGTGGTGCTGCTCGACAACCAGGGCCGCCTGTCCAAGGTCGTCGCCGCCCATGATGTGGGTCGTGCCATCAACCCAAAGGCGATCGAGGGCCAGATCGAGGGTGCCATCGCCATGGGCCTCGGTTACGCCCTCCGCGAAAAGTTTCCCCTCAAAGGCGGCGTGCCGCAGGTGAAGTTCGGAACGTTAGGGCTGTTCCGTTCCACCGAGATGCCGGAAATCGAGACGATCATCGTCGAGAAAAACCCCTCGCCGCTGGCTTTTGGCGCGAAAGGGGTCGGGGAGATCGCCACGATTCCCGTCGCGCCTGCCGTGGCCTCGGCCTACTACCGGTTTGACCGGCAGCAGCGGTTTGATCTGCCGCTGAAAGGGACGCCCTATGACAAGGGATAGCAAAATAGCAGCGATATAGAGTGTAAAAGCAGATGGTAACCCGAAAAGTCGTTTCGTGCGAAACTGTTCTACAAGATGGCGCAGACAATCCAACACACGGTAGAATTGCGGTGGTCAAGTCTTGAAGCAACGAAAAGTCCCCGTTGAAGAAGCGCTCGGCATGGTCATCGCCCATGACCTGACCAAGATTGTTCCCGATGCCTATAAGGGACCGGCCTTTCGCAAGGGACATGTCATTAGGGCGGAAGATATACCTGAACTGCAGAAGATGGGCAAGGCCCATATCTTTGCCCTTGAGCTGGAGCCGGGAGAGATCCATGAAGATGACGCCGGCATACGGATCGGTCGGGCGGCCGCAGGGGGACATGTGCTGACCGGCGATCCGAAAGAGAGCCGCGTCAATCTCATCAGTTCGGTGAGAGGGCTCTTGAAGGTGAACGTGCCGGCTTTGCTCGCCCTCAACGAACTGGAGGATGTCGTCTTTTCCTCCTTGAGCAACCACACGCCTGTCGAATCTGGCGATCTCCTGGCGGCGACCAAGGTGATCCCCCTCGTCGTTCCGGAACAGACGGTCCAAGAGGCCGAGACCATTTGCGCGACGCAGGGGAAAATCATCGAGGTCATCCCCTACCAGGTGCTGACGGCGGGAATTGTCGTCACCGGCGGCGAAGTATATCATCAGCGGATCAAGGATGCCTTCGGACCGGTCCTCCGGGAGAAGATCCAATCCTACGGCGGCTCGGTCCTTCCCCTGGCCTACGCCCCCGATGACGCTGGGATGATAGCGGAAAAGATCAACCAACTTGCCGCTCAAGGGGCCGGACTGATCCTGGTCAGCGGCGGCATGTCAGTCGACCCCGATGATGTGACGCCCCAAGGGATTCGCCTGAGCGGCGCTCCTGTGGAAAAATACGGCGCCCCCGTTCTGCCGGGCGCCATGTTTCTGCTCGCCTATAAGGGGAACATGCCCATCATCGGCATGCCCGCCTGCGGCATGTTTTTCCGGATCACCGTGCTGGACTTGGTCCTGCCGCGCCTTTTCGCCGGCGAAAAGCTTCGGCGAGCCGATATCATCGCGCTGGCCCACGGCGGGCTCTGCCGGAATTGCCCCGAATGCCGCTACCCGAGGTGCAGCTTTGGGCAGGGCGGGATTCAGGGGTGATGGGGAAGCTAACGCCGGGCAGCACTTTGAAAACAAGAGGGCCTATTAAGCAAGGCGACAGCAAAATGTTAATCAGGGAGCCAGTTCGATAAGGCTTTGGGATTATATTGAGTTCAGAGGTAAGTTGAGGGATAAAAATGGTCTACTCGGACGTGGTGCAATCGCTTCAAAAGGGAGAGCCTTGCGTTGTCCTTACCTTATTGAAAGAAGACTCGAAACAACTTCCCGCAGTAGAAGGAAAGTGTTTTTGGTCTTGTTCTGGGATAAGAAACAGGGTGACTATCGGCATTGCAGCCGCTTCCATGGATGTGTTTTCAGCCAACTCAATCGAGAGGGAAGTCGTTGACCTCGCTGAGGCTTCCATGCGTTCAGGAAGAGTGGAGTCAAAACCCGTTTTCGTGGAAGAGGAAACGGCACGGCTGCTCGCTGAACCCTTCTTCCCACCCGATGAGTTGGTCATCCTCGGCGGCGGTCATGTCTCTCAAGCCCTCGTCCCTGTTGCCGCCATGCTGGGGTATCGCATCACCGTTGTCGATGACCGGCCTTCTTTCGCTGCGCCGGAACGCTTTCCCGGCGCGGCGAGGGTGATTTGCGACGACTTTGTCCGGGCGATCGAAAGCCTCTCCCTGCATCGCCACTGTTCGGTGGCGATCATCACCCGGGGCCACCGCCACGACCTCTGTTGCCTGGAAGCGCTCGTGGAGAAGCAACTGGGCTACCTCGGCATGATCGGCAGCCGCCGACGTGTTCACATGATCAAAGATCATCTGCGTTCTTTGGGTGTCGCCGAAGAGAGGATCGAGCGGGTGCATATGCCCATCGGTTTGGCGATCGGGGCGCAGACGCCGGAGGAGATCGCCGTCAGCATCGCCGCCGAATTGATTCAGGCGAGAAGAGGCGGGGGACGCGGCGCAGGGATCACCCTCCAGGACATGGAACTGTTACAGACCTTGGTGGAAAGCGCCAAGCAGGGCATCCCGGCCGTCCTCGCCACGGTCGTGGAAGCGCGGGGATCGACACCGCGCAAAGCCGGCGCCAAACTCCTCGTCTTCCGTGATGGGCAGATGAAGGGGACGATCGGCGGGGGCTGCATCGAGGCGGAAGCGCGGCGAGAGGCCATGCACCTCTTTGACAGAGGCGCTGCCGGGCTTTTCCGTTTTTCCTTAGACAACGATGGGGCCGCCGAAGAGGGCATGGCCTGTGGCGGGACCATGGAGGTCTTGTTGGAACTCGTTGCGACGGTTTGAAGGCCACGATGTAACGGCATTGGGGGAGTGCAAATGCGAAAAGAACTGGTCCTGATCAAAGGAGCGGGCGATCTGGCAAGCGGTGTGGCCCACCGCCTCTTTCAATGCGGTTTTATCCCCATCATGACAGAGCTGGCCGAGCCGCTCGTCGTCCGACGAACGGTGTCCTTCGCCGAAGCCCTTTACCAGGGGGAAACCACGGTGGAGGGCGTACGAGCCGTGCGGGTTGATACTGTTGATGAGGCGATCGCCCGGCGGGAACAAGGAGTCATCCCGGTGCTTGTCGATCCCGACGACAGGATAACGGAACACCTGGCGCCCACTTATTACATAGAGGCGACGATACGAAAAAGAAACCACGGCTTGACGATGGACAAGGCGCCTTTCGTGATCGCCCTGGGTCCAGGCTTTTCCGCTGGGAAGGATGTCCATGCAGTGGTGGAGACGAAGCGTGGCCATGATCTGGGACGTGTCATTTACGATGGCTACGCCATTGCCGATACGGGCATCCCGGGGGAGGTGGGCGGCTACCGGCAGGAGCGTTTGCTGCGCGCGCCTGTAGAAGGGGTCTTTTCCGCCTGCCGGGAGATTGGCGACCAGGTCGCCGAAGGGGAACCGGTGGGAACGGTGAGCGGTGAGCCGGTCATTGCGCAAATCGCCGGTATCGTACGCGGTCTCGTCAAGGACGGCATCTTCGTCACGGCCCGATTGAAAATTGGCGATGTCGATCCCCGGTTGGAGAGGGCGTATTGCTACAGCATCAGCGACAAAGCCCGGGCAATCGGCGGCGGCGTCCTGGAGGCCATGCTTCATTTAGCAGCCAAATCACAAAAGGGGCATTGAATATTGATCGAAGCAGATATGACAACCATCATTGTAATTCTTTCTGTCGTTTCATTTTGCGCTGGCTTTATCGACAGCATCGCCGGGGGTGGCGGTCTGTTGTTAATGCCGGCGCTTCTCTTTGCCGGCATCCCACCGCAGTTGGTATTGGGGACAAACAAGCTGGCCAGCACCATCGGCACCAGTTTTGCGCTGATCAATTTCATCCGCAGCAAGACGGTCGTATGGCGAGTCGTCGCGGTGGGGATCGGTTTTTCCCTCGTCGGCTCCTTCTTGGGTTCGAAAACGATCTTGTACTTCTCCAATGAGACGGTGGGGAAGATGATCGTCCTTTTGCTCCCGGCCGTAATGATCGCCACCCTGATCCCGAGAAGGAAAGGAGACTCCGCCGATCCCCTGTCAACGCGATCGCTGTACCTGAAGGTTCCCCTTTTCTGTTTCTCCCTCGGTTTTTATGATGGATTTCTCGGACCCGGCACCGGTAGTTTTCTGATCATGGCTTTTTACCTCTTCGTCGGTTTGGAACTCATCGAGGCGTCGGCGACAGCCAAGGTGTTTAACCTCGCCTCCAATGCGGGGGCATTGGTCGTTTTTTTCCTGGAAGGGAAAGTGTTGCTTGCCCTCGGCCTTCCGTTGGCCTTGGCGAATGTGGCAGGGAATTATATCGGCAGCACCCTTGCCATTAAAAAAGGCGCCTCCCTTGTGCGCGCTTTTTTGATCCTTTCCTTTTGCGTCTTGTTTGTCTCGCTCTTGTGGAAGTATTATTTGCAGTGAATTTCTTCGGATTTTCTCCGATAAAGGTCATGGAAAAGGATTGATTGTGCGCCTCTAAAGCATTAAAATAGTATTAAAAATTAATGCAAAACAAGGGGTGATCGCCATGGCTGTTTTACTCCACTGGCGCGATAAGCGGAAGCTCGTTACCCCAGCAGGAACGATATCGATGTTTTTATATGGAAACAGATCAACAGAGCCAACCCATCCAGTTATCGTGCAAACGAACATAACCTTCCCGACGATACCCCGCAGAAAAGACCTCCACGGCAGAGACCTCCCGGGAACCTCCTACTGCGCGGTCAAAAAATATGATCGAAGCGGGGGGCATCCTAACCCCAGGAGGTGATGGCTTTCTTTGAACGATGGCTGGACCCGATGCTGCAGCGTGTGACCGAAGGATCGGCTCCGAAGGACTTCGTTGATGGTTCCGATGATTCTTCACTGGAGATCTTCCGTTTCCTGGACCGCGTCTGCGACACTTTTTCCGGGTTCGACGTTCCCAGCGATGTCCAGCGACTGCTGGACGACGATCCAAGGGATCTGGAAGCCAGCGTTCAGCCATAACGGACTTGTAGGAAAGTCAGACAACCACCTACCGCCATCAGGCGATCCAGCTAGAACGGCTGGATCGTCTTGTTTTTTCCTCCACATCGCCAAACGCCTCGACTGCGGGATCGCCATGCTGCACCTGGAGGTCGGCGCTCGACAGGCTGGCGCCAACGGAACATAGCAAGCATTGCAGGCGCCCAGTTGGATAAAATTAAGACTAACCGGACGCTTTCCGACAGGCTCTCCATTCATCATCACTTGTCAAAACCGCTTTTCACCTTCGCTGTGCAAGATAATCAAATACTCTACGTAATAATTTTTTGTAAAAAGAAATTGTAATGTATTTATAATAAATAATTATCTTTTGCGTTGAAATACAATCGGCTATGATGACAGTAGGGAGTTGAGTCGCTAGAGACAGACGGACAATGTGGAGGGGAAAGATGGTAACATTTCGCGAACTGGCTGAAGAAGGTGAGTTTCTCAAACAGAGCATCATGTCGCCTCTGCCGGATAAAGTGGTCACCAGGATCTTACCGGTCGAGATCTGGGCGAGGAAGTGCATAAAGACCCTTAGACAGCGCATGCCCCAATCGACGACAGTTCACTATTTTGCCAGTTTGGCGGCCACCCGTGAACCGAGCGTGGTTACCTTTGATAAGATGCTTTTCCTCATCGAGGGTTTGGCCCTGACGGAGGACTTGTTAAGTATTTTCGGTGAACCCGCGAATCCCTCTGTTCACGATGTTCCTGGACGATCAGAGACGGAAGATCCGGTGAAGTTGACTCTTTGCCATAATTGAATCCCAATCCTTATAAAACCTGGACTTATGAAAACCAAACCCTGTGCCGTCGTTGAAGCCGGACAGGGTTTTTTGCTGTGTTCTTTAGATCTGCTTGTCGAATCCTCCGGGATGATGTATCGTGTAATTACATAAAATGTTGAGGTGTTTTGCATGAAAAAACCTGTGCTCAGCGACTATGGTTTGACGGAGAACGAGATTCCTGCCATTGAAAAGAAGTTTAAGGACCGTAAGTGGGTGGAGATGCTGATCACCATCGTCCCCCTGGGCCTGATTTACGCCTTTTTCAGCAGCGGCGTCGTCCCCGATGATAAGATGTTGATGATGGTCCCTGTCGGTTTTATCGTCGGCGCTGGCATTGCCGTCGGGGGAAAGTACTTCTACAACAACTGGTATGTCAAAAATAACCCCAAGCTTGTGGCGCTTGCCCGCTACAGAGCCGACTTGAACGCCTATCAGTCTGCGAAAGCGGAGCAATAGAACCCAACAAGGCGATGAATAAAAAATCCCCCTACAGGCTATGACAGCCGAGAAAGAAAGGGCGATGGAAACAGCGTTGCAGGCGTTGAACCTTTTTCTCCAGACACCCGGGTGATCGGCCGATCCGGGTGTTTCTCTTTTTGAAATTCACGAACTATCGCTTACTATGGTTTGTTAAGTTTTCGTTTGTGTAAAGTCCTATTTGGGATTATGATGAATAGGGGGAAGCTATCAGTGATACAGGGAGTGAGACGCCCATGGATGTCTGTCAATCGGAAAAAGGCAATAGGATAACGACCTGCCGGTTGCTGTCTCCCTGGTCGGTTGTCGGATACCGGGGACTGCCTGTGCTTGTGGTGGAAGACAACCCGATCAACCTCAAGATGATCCGCACCCAATTAAAACAGTTGGGAATTGAGACGATACACACGGCCGCCAATGGTGACGAAGCAGTGCATTTGGCCCGCGAAAATGCCTACGGGTTGATCCTGATGGACTGCCAGATGCCGGTGATGGATGGCTACAGCGCAACTGCGTTGATCCGTGACTATGAAGGAAAGGAATCTCATACGCCGATCGTGGCCGTGACGGCCCACGCCCTTCCCGGGGATCGGGAGAAGTGTCTTCAAGCGGGGATGGACGATTATATCAGCAAACCGGTTCGGTTGCAGCAACTGCTAGAGGCGCTGCAGAGTTGGCTGCCTTTAGAGACCGTCGGTGACGATAATACTGAGAGCAGTGTTGCGCAAGCTTCGGTGGAGAGTGAATCAGGGGGGAAAATCCCTGCCTCAGTATCTGATTGTGAGACGGCGCCTGTCGCGCCACCGGTGGATTTTAGCGTGGTTGAGGGTCTCCTGGGCGTAACAACGGAGGAACTTCCGCTCTTCTCCCATCTATTTACACTCTTTTATATAGAATCACGGGAGAAAATGGAAAAGATCCGTCTTGCCCTGGAGGCGAAAGAGGCCGCTCAAGTGTGCGCCTTGGCCCATTCGCTGAAGTCGGCTAGCGGCAATCTGGGCGCCCTCGCCTTATCCCGGTTGTGCCGGGAGATGGAGATGCAGTCGCGCAACGGGGCCTTGGACGGTTTGGCGCTTTTGTTCGAGCAGACCGAAAAAGAGTACGAACGGGTGAAAGCCGTCCTCGCGCCCTATTGTGACGGCGACCGATCATGAATTCACGCCGCAGGATGCTGCGGCTTTTTTCGTTCCTTCTCGGACTTTCACATCCAAATGAAGGGTCGAAAAGAAGGGAATCGAAAAAAGACGAAGAATCTATTAATTTGACGATTTTTTAAGAATTAATTGTCAATTAGAATAACCCATAGACGTCCTATCCACAGGAAGCCCTATCACACCGCTAGTGAACGTGATTACACTTTCAAAACCCGCCATTGGAGGGAGTCCATGGAAAGATATCCCGAGTACCAACTGAGCGAGATCATCAATGTGGCCAAACTCCAGGAGATTCAGGACAAGTTCACGGAAGCGACAGGGATCGCCGCCGTCATCGTCGACGGAGAAGGGCGACCGCTGACCAACCCGAGCAACTTCACGAAGTTTTGCATGCTCGTCCGTTCCACACCGGAAGGCTTAAACCGCTGCATGTGTTCCGATTCCCGGGGAGGGAGAGCGGCTGTGCGGGGCCAAGGCGCCAACGTCTACCGCTGCCATGGCGGTTTGACCGACCTGGCGGCGCCGATCATCGTCAACGACCAGTACTTAGGCGCCTTCTTGGCCGGCCAGGTGCGATTGAGCGAACGCGACTATGACGTCTTCGCCGACGTGCAGCGCCGCATTGCCGACCTCGGCTATGATCCGGCGAACGTGGAAAGGCTTCTCACCGAGGTGGAGGAGATCCCGGAGAATCGGGTGAAAGCTGCAGCCGACCTGCTCTACATCATGACCAACTACATCGTCGAAATGGGCATGGCCAACATTACCCAACGCCGGTTGTTGACGGAGATGAAGGAGAAGGCGGATCTGGAGAAGATGCTCCGCGAGGCCGAGATCAAGGCCTTGCAGTCCCAGATCAACCCCCACTTTTTATTCAACACCTTAAATACCATCGCCCGGTTGGCCCTGCTGGAAGGCGCCGCGCAGACGGAGGAGATCGTTTACGCCCTCTCCGATTTACTGCGCCACAACCTGCGCCATGACCGCCCCATGAGCGTAGTGCGCGAAGAGATCGCCTATATTCAGAGCTATCTATCCATCCAGGCTGCCCGTTTCGGCGACCGGATCCGCCCCACCGTCAACATCCCAGAAGACCTGCTCGATCTCCAGATCCCCACGATGACCTTGCAGCCCCTGGTGGAAAATGCCATTATCCATGGCTTGGAGCAAAAGACAGGCGGCGGCAAGATCGACATCACCGCCGTCCGAGAAAAGGATCGCGTAATCATCACTATCGCCGACACCGGTGTGGGAGTAACACCAGAGAAGATCGCCCAGATCTTCCGAGGCGAGCGCCACACCCCCAGCGGCCATACGACAGGCTTGGGCTTTTTAAACGTCCACCTGCGGCTTCAGCACTACTTCGGCCGCGAATGCGGCCTGCAAATCACAGGCGCCCCCGGCGAGGGAACGACAGTAGAGATCCATCTGCCCTCCCCAATCAGCGAGCCCTAGTATTGACGCCAGGAAGGAGAGGGAGCCATGTGCACCTTGATGGTTGTCGATGACGAATCTTTAGAACGCCAGGCGATCCGCCAGATCATCAAGCGGGAAGAACTGCCGATGGACGTGGTGGGGGAGGCGGCTTCCGGCGACGTTGCCGTCGAATTGGCTGAGACATTGAAACCGGATGTGGTTTTGCTCGATATCCGCATGCCCGGGCTTAACGGAATCGAGGTGATGAAGCGCCTGCGCGGTTTTTTGCCTGATTGCCGGATCATCATCCTCACCGCCTTTGACGAGTTCCAGTATGCCCGAGAAGCCGTCCAGTGGGGCGCCTTCAACTACCTGCTCAAACCGGTGCGGCCCTCCGAACTTGTGCGGGTATTGGCTACGGCGGCCGATCAGGTGAGGGAGGAGAAGCAACAACGGGCGGAAGCAGAGCGCTTGCGCCAGCAGGCGAAGCTGCAATCACAGTCGGGAGCTACCTTGTTCCGATTAAACCTTTTCGCTGAATCGGTGCAGGTCAACCCCTCTGGCGTCCTCGTCTCCATGGAGCGCGCGCTCCTGGAAAGGATCCGCTGCGGCGAACGCCGGGAGGCCCAGGCGGGATTGCAAGTGCTTCTCGATGAAGCCTTGCAGCGCTGGGACAGCATGGAGACAGTGAAGACCTACCTTGTGGAACTCCTCATCCTCCTGTCCCGTTCCGCCATGGAAGGGGGCGCCCAACTGGACCGGCTCTCCCTCTCTGACCGCGAGCGCATCGAAGGCCTGCTGGCCTGCCGATCCAAAGAAGACTGCCGTGCTTGGACGGAGAAGACCTTGGATAGCCTCTTCGACAGCATGGTCGACAACCGCTCCAGCGCCAACCGTCGCCTGATCAACCGGGCCTGCGAGTACATCACCGCCAACTGCCAGCGCAACCTTTCGTTAGAAGAGGTGGCCCGTTCGGCCCACTTAAGCCCCTACTACTTCAGTCGTATCTTCAAGACGGAAAAAGGCTGCAACTTCGTCGACTTTTTGACGAACGCCAGGATGGAGAAGGCCAAAAAACTGCTGACCGACACGGACAACAACCTGATCCAGATCGCCGGCCAGGTGGGGTATCAGGATTCGAGCTACTTCTGCCGCGTCTTTCGCAAGGAGACAGGCATGACGCCGAACCGCTACCGCAAGGATATGCGGCGGGGGAACTTTCATCAGGCGATCTCCATAGGAGCGGAGAACGGATAGGAAACCGTTGCCAATACGCCGGCACAGACACCCATGCCGCTGCCCCGCCATCAAGAAAGGAAGCAGGCAAAACGGACAAAGGAGTATTGCTATGAGCTTGTTCCGCTTCATCGCTTCAGACAATCCCTTGCCGGAAATCGATCAAAGCGGTTTTATCAGGATGAAGGTAAGGGAACTCAAGAAAATGATCCCCGTCCCTAAATCGCCGGTCCCCCTGGCATCATGGGATGAACTTGATGAAAATAGCGAGGTCTTGTATGCGGAGAGTGAAGCGGATATCGGCGGGTTGCACATTTCTATCTGTGACAACCCGCCCTATGGCCTGGAGTGCTATATAACGAAAGCATACATCTACTGGCTTGGTGGGCGATTTCATCCCAAGTGCGTGAATCAACTTCATGATTACATCAAGAAAAACATCGGCACAGAAGACAAGGTGGAACTCTGGTCCATCTGGTTCGGAGATACAACAGAAAAAAAACTGGTCAAAAGAGTCCCGCTTCCAGTACTGACAGTGGACGATCTTGAATTGCTTCGAAGTCATGGGCACTGTTGCATCATCATAGAGTGAAAGAGGGCGCCCGACTACAGTAAATTCGAATTCCCGACGCCAACTCCGGGTAATGGACTTGTTGTTGCCAATACCTTTCTACGGAGTCTTCAAATTTTTAAAAATCTGCACATAGATCCGCCTAGACAGGTGTGCGCGTATTACCATAGCTGATACGTGTGCGCCTGTCTCTATTTCGTTGGAATGTAGGACTGGATGTTCATCGCCGCTTTTTTGTGGCCCTCTTCCTTTACACAGCGCAAAAGAACCCCATTTTGTCAGAAAAGTTCTATGATTTGTGTGAAAAGTCCAATCATTCTATATATCCGTCAATTCAATGCGCTTGTGGGAACAAGATAATCCACTAGGAGCGCAAGAACCCTCATAGGAAAAGAAGCCCTTAACGCCAATATATTTAGCGTGAATTGAAAATGAGTGCACAAGCGCGAAGACATATGCGCAGCGAAGACATGAGCAATGAAGCAAGCGATGACCGAACGCAGAAGGCGGTGCTGAATTTGGAGAAGATTCAGGAAAAACCGAGGATGATTCAGGAGTACGTCCCCGGCAAACAGGTGACCTTGGCCCATCTGATCGCCAACCCCAAAAAAGACCTCTGCGAACGCCTGGGCTTGGAGTCCTGTTCGGCCATCGGCATCCTGACGATCACTCCCAGCGAAGCCGCCATCATCGCCGCTGACGTGGCCACCAAGACGGCTGCTGTGGAGATCGGGTTCCTGGACCGCTTCACCGGCTCCCTCGTCATCAGCGGCAACGTCTCCGCCGTGGAAGCCGCCCTCCAGCAGGTGACCACCATGCTCTGCAATCAGCTGGCCTTTTCCGCCGCCAAGCTGACCCGCTCCTGATGGTCGCGGCTATGAAGCGCGTCATGCTCATCGGCCCCGTGGGCGCCGGAAAAACCACCCTGATCCAAGCCTTGCAACGGTTTGCCGATGGCGTCGGCGAGGGAAGCACCGAGGAACCCGCCGAGACACCCACCGAGAACCCCACAAACACACCCACGGCAGAAAAGGCAGCCAAGACCCAGATGATCCTCTACCAAGACGGCATGATCGACACACCGGGCGAGTACATCCAGTCTCCCCGTTTTTACGCGGCATTGCAGGTGACTGCAGCCGACGCGTCCCTGATCCTCCTCGTTCACGATGGCACCAAACGCAGCGTATCCGTTCCACCCGGCTTCGCCGGCATGTTTGCCTGTCCTGTCATCGGCGTGGTCACCAAGATCGACCACCCGGAAGCAGACCGGCAGACGGCGGCGGCCCGCCTGAGACAGGCTGGAATCAGAGAAGCGATGTTCTTTGTTTCCGCCCGCACCGGCGAAGGCCTGGCGGAATTGCATACATTCCTCGCCGAAAGGGGGTGCAACCATGGGTGAAGCATTAGGTTTGGTCGAAACAAAAGGCCTCGTCGGCGCTATCGAAGCGGCTGACGCGATGGTCAAAGCAGCCAACGTCATCCTCGTTGGTTACGAAAAAATCGGCTCCGGTCTCGTTACGGTGATGGTCCGCGGCGATGTGGGCGCCATCAAGGCCGCCACCGACGCCGGCGCCTGCGCCGCCGCCAAGGTCGGCGAAGTCCTGTCGGTCCACGTCATTCCGCGTCCGCATATGGATGTGGAAAAAATTCTTCCGAAATTGAAGTAATCATGAAGAAAACACGGAGGTGTTTTGATCGTGCATGAGCAGTTGATGGACAAGGTCATGGAAGAGATCAAAAAGCGCATGGAAGCGGCTGCCCCGGAAGCGCCCAAAGCGGAAGCCCCGAAAGCCGTCCTGAAAAACCCCGGCATCACCGAATTCGTCGGAACGGCCATCGGTGACACGATCGGCCTGGTCATCGCCAACGTCGACCCGATCCTGCACTCTTACATGAAACTCGATCCCAAGTATCGCTCCATCGGCATCCTGGGCGCCCGGACCGGCGCCGGCCCCCACATCATGGCCGCCGACGAAGCCGTCAAAGCCACCAACACAGAGATCGTTGCCATCGAACTGGCCCGCGACACCAAGGGCGGCGCCGGCCATGGCAGCCTGATCCTCTTCGGCGCCGAGGAAGTCTCCGACGCCCGCCGCGCCATCGAAGTGGCCCTGAAAGAACTGGACCGCACCTTCGGCGACGTCTACGCCAATGACGCCGGCCACCTGGAAATGCAGTACACCGCCCGGGCCAGCTACGCCATCAACAAGGCCTTCGGCGCCCCCCTGGGCAAAGCCTTCGGCCTGATCGTCGGCGCTCCCGCCGCCATCGGCGTCATCATGGCCGATACGGCTGTCAAGACGGCCAACGTGGACATCGTCGGCTATGCCAGCCCTGCCGCCGGCACCAGCCACTCCAACGAAGTGATCCTGCAAATCACCGGCGACTCCGGCGCCGTTCGTCAATCTGTGCTCGCCGCTAAGGAAATCGGGTTGAAGCTCATCGAAGCCATGGCCGGCCCGGCCCCTTCCGTGACGACGCCCTACATCTAAACAATAGGGAGGGATAGCGAGTGAAACGCTCCAAGCGCTTCGAAGCCCTGGCAGCCCGCCCCGTCAACCAGGACGGATTCGTGGTCGAGTGGCCGGAAGTCGGTCTCATCGCCATGGGCAGCCCCAATGACCCCGTACCCAGCATCAAAGTGGTGAATGGGAAAGTCGTCGAACTGGACGGCAAGCGACGGGAAGACTTCGACTTCATCGACCAGTTCATCGCCGACTATGCCATCGACGCCACCGTCGCCGAAAAAGCCATGGCCATGGACAGCCTGGCCATCGCCAAGATGCTCGTCGACATCAACGTCTCCCGTGACGAGGTTGTCAAAGTCGCTCGCGGTCTCACCCCCGCCAAACTGGTCGATGTCTTCGACAAGATGAATGTCGTCGAAATGATGATGGCCGTTCAGAAGATGCGGGCCCGCAAGATCCCCTCCAACCAGTGCCACGTCACCAACCTCCAAGACAACCCGGTGCAAATCGCCGCCGACGCCGCCGAAGCGGCCCTGCGCGGATTTGATGAAATGGAAACCACCGTCGGCGTTGTCCGTTACGCCCCCTTCAACGCCCTCTCCCTGCAGGTCGGCGGTCAGGTCGGCCGCGGCGGCGTCCTGATCCAGTGCGCCCTGGAAGAAGCGACGGAACTGCTCCTGGGCATGCGCGGCATCACCGCCTACGCCGAAACCATCTCCGTCTACGGCACGGAAAACGTCTTCGTCGACGGCGACGACACCCCCTGGTCCAAAGGCTTCCTGGCCTCCGCCTACGCCTCTCGCGGCCTGAAGATGCGCTTCACCTCCGGCACCGGTTCGGAAGTGCAGATGGGCTACGCCGAAGGCAAGTCCATGCTCTACCTGGAGATCCGCTGCATCCTTGTCACCAAGGGCGCCGGCGTCCAGGGCCTGCAAAACGGCTCCATCTCCTGCATCGGCGTGCCGGGCGCTGTCCCCTCGGGCATCCGCGCCGTCCTCGCCGAGAACCTCTGCACCACCATGCTCGACCTGGAAGTCGCCTCCGGCAATGACCAGACCTTCTCCCACTCCGACATGCGCCGGACCGCTCGCCTGCTGATGCAGATGCTGCCGGGCACCGACTTCATCACCTCTGGCTACAGCGCCACGCCGAACTATGACAACATGTTTGCCGGCTCCAACGTGGACGCCGAAGACTTCGACGATTTCAACATCATCCAGCGCGACCTGAAGGTCGACGGCGGCCTGCGCCCCGTTTCGGAAGCGGAAGTCATCGCTGTCCGGAACAAAGCGGCCAAAGCCCTCCAGGTGGTCTTCCGCGAACTGGGCTTCCCGGCCATCACCGACGAGGAAGTGGAAGCGGCCACCTATGCTCATGGCAGCAAGGACATGCCGCCCCGGAACGTCGTCGAAGACCTGAAAGCCGCCGAAGACATGATGAAGCGGGGCATCACCGGCATCGACATCGTCAAAGCCCTGGCCAAGAACGGCTTTGCCGACATCGCCCAGAACGTCCTCAACATGCTCAAGCAGCGCATCTCCGGCGACTACCTGCACACCTCGTCCATCCTGGACAAGGACTTCAACGTCGTCAGCGCCGTCAACTGCTGCAACGACTATGCCGGCCCCGGAACGGGCTATCGCATGAGCAAGGAACGCTGGGACGAGATTCAGAACATCAGCCAGGCCATCAAGCCGTCCGACTTTGACGTTTGATCGGGAGAGAGGTGGAACAAGGATGCAACTGAACGAGCAAGTGCTCCGTGAGATCGTACTGCAAGTCCTGCAAGGCATGGAAGCGCCGGCCGCCGCGCCCGCCAAGACGGTCGTCACCGGACGCCCCATGACCATCACCGAACAAGGCGAAGCCCGTCCGGGCGCGAAGAGCGACGAAGTCGTCGTCGCCCTGGCCCCGGCGTTTGCGAAATATCAGAACAAGACCATCGTCAACATCCCCCACAGCGATGTCCTCCGCGAAATCATCGCCGGCATCGAAGAAGAAGGGATGCGCGCCCGGGTCATCCGCGTGACCCGCTCCTCTGACGTGGCCTTTGTCGCCCATGACGGCACCAAGATCAGCGGCTCCGGCATCGCCATCGGGATCCAGTCCCGGGGCACCACGGTCATTCACCAGAAAGACCTGCCGCCCCTCAGCAACCTGGAACTGTTCCCCCAATCGCCCCTGATCGACCTGCCGGCCTACCGGGCCATCGGCCGCAACGCCGCCAAGTACGCCAAAGGCGAGTCCCCGACGCCGGTTCCCACGAAAAACGACCAGATGGCCCGGCCCAAGTTCCAGGCCAAAGCGGCCGTGCTGCACATCAAGGAAACGGAACACGTCGTTCCCGGCGCTAAGCCGGTTGAACTTCAAGTACAGTTCTAGAAGGTGGTGACGGGAATGAATGAAAAAATGCTCGAAGAACTGGTCCGCCAGGTGCTCGCATCGGTGACCCAGGCGCCCGCCGCGTCTGCCGCTCCGGCTCCTGCCCAAGCTTGCGCCAAGCTGGATCCGAAAGCCGACTACCCCCTGGCCACGAAGCGGCCGGAACTGCTGAAATCGCCTACCGGCAAAAAACTCAGCGACATCACCCTGGACAACGTCCTGAGCGGCGCCGTGACTGCCGATGATGTGCGGATCACCCCGGAAACCCTGCGGATGCAAGCGGAGATCGCCGACGGCGTCGGCCGCGTTCAGTTTGCCGCCAACCTGCGCCGGGCTGCCGAATTGACGGCCATCCCCGACGCTCGCATCCTCGAGATCTACAACGCCCTGCGCCCGTACCGCTCCACGAAAGCAGAACTGTTGGCCATCGCTGACGAACTGGACAACAAGTTCGCCGCTAAAATCAATGCCGCTTTTGTGCGGGAAGCCGCCGATGTCTATGAGCGCCGGAACCGCCTGAAAGCGGAGTAGGGAAGTGAACGCTCATGGCCATTGTGGCGGGCGTCGATATCGGCAACTCCACCACGGAGGTATGCATCGCCCAGGTCAGTGATTCGGGAGAGATGCAGTTTCTGAGCAGCGGCATCGTTAAAACGACCGGCATCAAGGGAACGACTGCCAACATCCCCGGCATCCGCATGGCCCTCGCCGACGCCCTCAAAAGCGCCGGCGTGGACATGCACGATCTGAAGCAGATCCGCTTCAACGAAGCCACCCCTGTCATCGGCGACCTGGCCATGGAGACGATCACCGAAACGATCATCACCGAGTCGACCATGATCGGTCACAACCCGGGCACACCGGGCGGCCTCGGCCTCGGCGTCGGCAAGACAGTGGCTTTTGGCGAACTGGACCAGGTCCTCTCCGGGGAAAAGGTGATCGTCGTCATCCCCGCCGGCATCGACTTTGCCGATGCCGCCCAGTCCCTCAATTGGGCTTTTGACCGTGGCGTTTTGATCGAAGGGGCCATCGCCTGCCAGGACGATGCGGTCTTGATCGCCAACCGGCTCGAAAAGACGATCCCCATCGTCGACGAAGTCACCCTCATCGACAAGGTGCCCCTGGGCATGTTGGCCGCTGTGGAAGTGACCGAGCCGGGGAACACGATCCAAACCCTGTCGAACCCCTACGGCATCGCCACCGTCTTTAACCTGACGCCGGAAGAGACCAAAATGGTCGTGCCCATCGCCCGGGCGCTGATCGGCAACCGCTCTGCCGTCGTCGTCCGGACGCCTCAGGGCGATGTCAAAGCCCGCACCATCCCCGCCGGCGCCATCACCATCTTCGGCCAGCGCCACCGCGAAGAGATCGACGTGGACGCCGGATCGACCAAGATCATGCAGGCTGTCGAACGGGTCCAACCGGTCGTGGATGTGAAAGGCGAGCCGGGCACCAACGCCGGCGGCATGCTGGAGCGAGTCCGCCAGGTCATGAGCGACCTGACGGGCCAGCCCCTCAACCAGATGAACATCCAAGACCTGCTCAGCGTCGACACCTTCATCCCCCAAGAGGTCCGCGGCGGCCTGGCCGGCGAGTTCGCCCTCGAAAACGCCGTCGCCCTGGCGGCGATGGTCAAGACGAGCCGCCTGCCGATGCAGCAGATCGCCGATCAACTGACGGCCCAACTCGGCATCCCTGTCGTCATCGCCGGTGTGGAAGCCAACATGGCCGTCCTCGGGGCCTTGACGACACCGGGCACGGACAAGCCCCTGGCCATCTTGGACATGGGCGGCGGATCGACCGACGCGGCCATCGCCACCCGCGACGGCAAGACCCACTCGATCCACCTGGCGGGCGCCGGAGACATGGTCACCATGCTGATCAACTCGGAACTGGGTCTGAACGACATCGACCTGGCCGAGGACATCAAGAAGCACTCCCTGGCCAAGGTAGAGAGCCTCTACCACGTCCGCCTGGAAGACGGCACAGTGCGTTTTTATGAACAGCACCTGCCGCCCCAGGTCTTCGCCCGGGTCGTCATCTTGAAGGAAAGCGGCATGGTCCCCATCCCGACGACCCACTCGCTGGAAAAGATCCGCCACGTGCGCCGGGAAGCCAAGAAGAAGGTCTTCGTGACCAACGCCTTGCGCGCCCTGGCCCGGGTGGCCCCCACCGGCAACGTCCGTCACATCGAGTTCGTCGTCATGGTGGGCGGTTCGGCCCTCGATTTCGAGGTCGCCGACATGGTAGCCGACGCCTTGGCCGAATACGGCATCGTCTGCGGCCGCGGCAACATCCGCGGGACGGAAGGTCCCCGCAACGCTGTTGCCACCGGCCTGGTGCTCACCTATACCGGCGACGGGAGGTGAGCAGGCGATGACCACGGCAAAGACGGTCGAGGCGAACGCTGCATTGAATGTCCCTGCCGCTGCGGCAATGGCTGCGGAACGGGCGCCGGCAAGACCGTCTGTCATCATCTCCTACACACCCCATGACGGTTGCCAGCGGAAGCTGCGGGAATTGAATGCCGGACTCGAAGAGGAAGGCATCCCCGCCTCAACCCGGACCGTGGAGGTGGGCGATCTGAGCCAGATCGCCCACCAGGCGGCCCATGCCTCCCAACTCGGTGTCGGCATCAGTGTCATCGGCGGCCTGGGGATGTGCATCCACCACCGCCGCCTGCCGGAAAACCGTCCCCTTTTTCTGCTCGATGAGACGGGAAGACCGGCCGACTGGCGTCGTTTTGGCTACAACGCGGCGCGGCTGGTCAAAGGGACGGCCTTCAAGCTGGAAACCGACGCTGAGCCGGCGAGCCGGAGGGGGAAGGGCGCCGAAGCGGCAGGAGCGACTGGAGCGATAGGAGCGACAGGAGCGCAAGGTCGTTCGGAAGCGAACCTCAGTGGTATAGCGAATTCATATTCAACGATTGGCGACGCACAATCGGGCGCTGAAGAACCGCTCGACCAAGTGATCGCCCGGATCGTCGCCAAGATCCTGGCAGAGCAGTGCCCGATGCAAGGCAAGGCAACGAATCAAGGCGAGGCGAAGGGGGTGAACCCGTGGTCCAAAATGCCCTGGGGTTGATTGAAGCCGTAGGCATGGCCGCAGCCGTTGAGGCTGCCGACGCTGCCGTCAAAGCGGCGAACATTGAATTGCTCGGTTACGAACTGACCAAAGGCGGCGGCATGGTCCTGATCAAGCTGGCCGGCGACGTGGGCGCCGTCAAG
This sequence comes from Heliomicrobium sulfidophilum, assembly GCF_057715735.1. NCBI lineage: Bacteria > Bacillati > Bacillota > Clostridia > Eubacteriales > Heliobacteriaceae > Heliomicrobium > Heliomicrobium sulfidophilum. The sequence continues at coordinate 629,368 of NZ_JBVTZZ010000004.1, read as the reverse complement.
GCAGCCGTCGCGGCCGGCGCAGAAGCGGCCCGCAAAGTCAACAAGGTCGCAGCGACCCATGTCATCGCCCGCCCGCACAGCGAAATCAAGGGCGTCATCTTCAACCGGGAAACAGTCACCACGAAGGCGTCCGGATCGAAGGTTGTATCCGAAACCCCGCCTGCGTCGGACGCTTCGACGGGAAGTGAACCGGATGCCGAACCTGAGCCTGCCTCGGCGCCTGAGCCTGCACCAGCGCCTGCGCCCGAAGTGCTCGCGGAACCGGTGACCGAGCCTGTACTCGAACCGGAGAGCGAACCGGTGATCGAAGCAGCGCCAGAGCCGGAGACGGAACCTGTGTCTGAATCGGTATCCGAACCTGTTTTGGAACCGGTATCAGAATCCGTGACAGAACCGGCCTCTCCATACACCTGCAACCTCTGCGGCGATCCCCGCTGTCCCCGGAAAAAAGGGGAGCCCCGCAGCACATGCATGCACCACAAAGCCTAAGGAGGTATGACCGATGCGAGGAGAAGCTCTGGGCATGGTGGAAACCAAAGGTCTCGTCGGCGCCGTAGAAGCGGCCGACGCCATGGTGAAAGCGGCCAACGTCAATCTGATCGGTTATGAAAAAATCGGTTCCGGCCTGGTCACCGTCTTCGTCCGCGGCGACGTCGGCGCTGTCAAAGCCGCTGTCGACTCCGGCGCCGTTGCAGCCCAAAAAGTCGGCGAACTGGTCGCCGTCCATGTCATTCCCCGCCCCCATATGGATGTGGAAAAAATCATTCCCAAATTCGAGGCCTGATCCTTGTGTCTTCGGACGCAGGGCAGAAGTAGGTGAAACCGTTGGACGCCAAATTGATGGAACAAATCATCACCCAAGTGGTCATCGCCCTGCAGGAGCGCTTCCCCGATGGGGAAGCGCCTCCGAAGGGGATCCCCGTCGGCATCTCTAACCGCCATATCCACCTCTCCACGACGGACGCGGCCATCCTCTTCGGGGAAGGTCACGCCTTGACGAAGATGAAGGACCTCAAACAGGAAGGCGAGTACGCCGCCGAAGAGACGGTCACCCTCATCGGTCCGAAAGGCGTCCTGCGCAGCGTTCGCGTCCTCGGTCCCTTGCGGGGTCAGACCCAGGTGGAAATCTCCCGCACCGACGGCTTCACCCTCGGTATCAACGCCCCGGTCCGCGATTCCGGCCAGACCCAGGGATCGCCGGGGATTTCCATCGCCGGTCCCTGCGGCGCCCTCATGCTGAGAGAAGGCGTCATCTGCGCGGCCCGGCATATTCATATGAGCCCCGCCGAGGCGGAAGCCCTCCGCCTCCATGACCAGGACCGCGTCAACATCGAGAGCTTCGGACCACGCGGCGTCATCTTCAAAAACGTGCTGATCCGGGTCCATCCCAAGTTCCGCTTGGAGATGCACCTGGACGTCGATGAGGCCAACGCCGCCGGCCTGAAAAACAACGACCCCGTTTACCTCTACCGGCCGGAGTGAAAGGAGGCGGGCGTTGATGGATGAAGAACTGGTCCGCCGCGTGATGGAAGAAGTGATGCGGCGCATCCGCCAGGCCTCGGACGATACAACCGCTGACAGCGCTCCCGCAACACCCCGGTCCTCTGTGATGGCCATCTTCACCGGCGGCACCATCGGCAGGGAGGAGGGGCTCGCGGCCCTCAAGGAGTTGCAGGAAGACGCCTGCCACCTGACGGTCGTCCTCTCCCGGGCAGCGGAAACGATCATCGGCGCCGTACGGGTGCGCCAGCACCTGGGCGACGACGTGACGATCGTGACGCCGGACTCTCCCTATCCCGGTAAGGCGCTCCGGCAGGCGGACCTGGTCATCGTGCCTGTGCTGACACAGAACACCATGGCCAAGCTGGCCCACACCCTGTCTGACACGTTGCCCACAACGCTGATCATGCAGGCGCTCATGCTGGGCAAGCCGGTCATCGCCGCCGAAAACGCCGCTGACCCCCGGGACAGTTGGCGAGCCGGCCTGGAGATGGACAAAGCCCCCATCGTCCTGGTGCGGGCCTTTCAGGAGAACCTGCGCAAGGTGCGCGACTTCGGCGTGAACCTGACCGATGTGCGCAACCTGGGCCGGGAAGCCCGGCGGGCGCTGGAACGTTTCAACGCCGGCGGCAGGGAAGCGGTAGCGCCGCAAACCGCTGCGCCGGCGAAAAAGAACCTCGTCGACGCCGAAAAAATCAAAGCCGTCGCTCTATCGGGCGGACGGGTCTATTCCGTCGCCCCGGGAGATCTGATCACCCCTCTGGCTCGCGACACAGCCCGGGATTACGGCGTAGAAATTATCCGGGCGAACACCTAAAAGACCGGTGAGCCCGAGGAGGGGAGCGATCTTCCATGTGGATCGGAACGGTTGTAGGAAACGTCGTCTCCACCAGCAAGGATGAGAGCCTCGTCGGCAGCAAGCTGCTGATCGTCAAGCCCATGTCCAGCAGTTCAGCCAACAAAATCGGGCTGATCGTGGCTGTCGACACAGTGGGCGCGGGAAGCGGCGAACGGGTGCTGGTCCTGCAAGGGACATCGGCCCGGCTGATCCTGCCCAATAAAAACAGCGCCGTTGACGCCGCCATCGTCGGGATCATCGACAGCGTTGAACTCGACGAACGGCTGCTCAACGACGCCGATTGACCGGCTCCGCAAACGGCCGGCCCGATTCGCCCGCCACGGCGGGTCGGGTGGGCCGGGAGCACCCACACGGCGAAACACCGCCGAAAAAGCCGGCAAGGGGTAATTTGCGATGAAAGTCTACACCAAAACAGGCGACCGGGGCGTCACCAGCCTCTTCAGCGGCCAGCGCGTTCCGAAAGACCACGCCCGTGTCGAGGTCTACGGGACCCTCGATGAAGCGAGCGCCGCCCTGGGTTTAGCCAAATCGCTCACCAAAAACGAGCAGGTCCTGTCGATCATCCACCGCCTCCAGGCGGAACTTTTTGATGTCAACGCCGACCTGGCGACCGAACTCGGGGAGGAAGGGACAAACCGCCGGTTGAGCTACCGCCTCACCGACGACCATGCCCGCGCGCTGGAACAGGTGATCGACCGCCTGGAAGCCGCTCGGATCCCCCAAAAGGGGTTTGTCATCCCCGGCGCCTCTTCCGCCGGCGCGGCCATTGACCTGGCGCGGACCATCGTCCGCCGGGCCGAACGGGCGGCGGTGAAACTGTCCAAGTTCGCCGACGTCCACCCGCCCGTCATGGTCTACCTGAATCGCCTCTCCGACCTGCTCTTCGTGCTGGCCCGCTATGTGGACCAGGAAGAGATGGTTGACCAAGTGACCGCCACGGTGAAGCGCATTTTGTCCGAGCAATCGGCGACTGAGCTTTCCTCCGAAGAGCGGTCGTTTTTTGAGCCGCCGGTTCTTGAGCCGGCAAAAGCGGAACCGTTGACCCCTGAGCAACCCGCTGCCAAACAGGCGGCTGCCGACCCCGTAAACTTGACAAAAAAAGCGGCTGCCTCAACGCTGCTCGGTCGCGCGAAAGCGATGATCGAAGCCGCGGAAGCGAAAGCAGCCGAAATCGGTGTACCCATGGTGATCACCGTCGTCGATGACGGGGGAAACCTGGTGGCCCAACACCGGATGGATGGGGCCCTGCTGGCCAGTATCGCCATCTCCCGGGACAAGGCTTACACAGCGGTGGCCTTAAAGATGTCGACAGAAGCGGCGGCGGCCTTGGCCCAGCCCTACCGGGCGCTCTACGGGCTGAACACCGTCGACGGCGGCCGGCTGGTCGTCTTCGGCGGCGGCATCCCCATCGCTGACGACGGCGTCATCATCGGCGCCATCGGGGTGAGCGGCGGTTCTGTCGAACAGGACATCGCCGTCGCGCAAGCCGGATTGGACGCCTGAGTACGCCGTGAAACAGGGAGTGAATGACCAATGAGCATCAACCAAGAGATCGTCGGCAAGATCGTCGCCGAGGTGCTGGCCAACCTGCAAAGTAAGGAAGCCAAAGCCGCGGCGCCCCAGATCCCCGGCGTCTTCGCCACCGTCGATGAATGCGTCAACGCCGCTCGTCGCGCCTACCTGCAACTGCAGACCCTCTCCGTCGCCAAACGGGAAGAACTGATCGCGGCGATGCGCAAAGTCGCCTTGGCCCACGCCGAGGAACTCTCCCGCCTGGCCGTCCAGGAAACCGGCATGGGACGGGTGAGCGACAAGATCCTGAAAAACCAGTTGGTTGCCAACAAAACGCCTGGCACGGAAGACCTGACCACCACCGCCTGGACCGGCGATGACGGCTTGACGTTAGTGGAGATGGGCGCTTACGGCGTCATCGGCGCCATCACGCCGACCACCAACCCCTCGGAGACGATCATCTGCAACGGCATCGGCATGATCGCCGCCGGCAACGCCGTCCTTTTCAGCCCCCACCCAACGGCGAAGAAGACCTCCTACCGGACCTTGGAGATCCTCAACAACGCCATCATCGAGGCGGGCGGCCCCGGCAACCTCCTGACCATGGTGGCCGAACCGTCCATCGAGGCGGCCAACCAGATGATGAAACACCCCGGCATCAGCCTGCTCGTCGCCACCGGTGGACCGGGCGTCGTCCAAGCCGTCCTCTCCTCTGGCAAAAAAGCCATCGGCGCCGGCGCCGGCAACCCGCCGGCCGTTGTCGACGAGACGGCCGACATCCCCAAAGCAGCCCGCGACATCATCGCCGGCTGCTCCTTTGACAACAACCTGCCCTGCATCGCCGAAAAAGAGGTCATCGTCGTCGGCTCGGTCGCCGATGAACTGATCGCTCACATGCGTCGCAACGGGGCCTACCTGATCAAAGGATCGGAGATCGACGCCCTGCTCAAAGTGGTCATGACGGAGAAGGAAGAGCTGATCGCTCCCGGCTGCACCGTCAAGCCGAAGAAGAGCTACGGCATCAACAAGTCCTGGGTCGGCAAGGACGCCCAGCTCATTCTGAAGGCCATCGGCATCGATGTGCCCGACAGCATCCGCGCCGTCATCTGCGAGGTAGAAGAGGACCATCCCTTCGTCATCGAAGAGTTGATGATGCCCATCCTGCCCATCGTCCAGGTGAAAAACATCGACGCCGCCATCGAACTGGCCGTCAAAGTCGAACATGGCAACCGTCACACGGCCATCATGCACTCGAAAAACGTGGACAACCTGACCCGCCTCGCCCGCGCCATCCAGACGACCATCTTCGTCAAAAACGGCCCCTCTTACGCTGGGATTGGCGTCGGCGGCGAAGGCCACACCACCTTCACCATCGCCGGTCCGACCGGGGAAGGCCTCACCTCCGCCCGGACCTTCACCCGCCAGCGCCGCTGCGTCCTTGTAGAAGGCTTCAAGATCGTGTAGTTTGGCGTGATTGTCGAGCAAAGCGAAGTCGCATTGCTAGAACGAATGATTAGCAGGCGATATCGCATTGCCAGTCAAGATCGCGTGATTAGGATTGATTGGGGCGGGGCAAACCGCCCCCTAAAAAAAGCGGGTGATTGAAACCGATGATCGAAAAAATCGTCAACGCCGTGAGGGCCGCTGGTGTGGTGGGGGCCGGTGGGGCTGGTTTTCCCACGCATGTGAAAATAAACGCGAAAGCGGATTTTATCATCGCCAACGGCGCTGAATGTGAACCGCTGCTGCGCGCCCACCAGCAGATTATGGCTGTCGAGAGCGACAAGGTCGTCCTCGGGATGATCGCCGTCATGCTGGCCACCGGGGCGACCAAGAGTTACATCGCCCTCAAAAAGAAGTACACCGCCGCCGCCGAGGCGTTGGAAAAATCCATCGCCACCCATGCGCCGGGGCGGATCGAACTCTTTTTCATGCCCGACTTTTACCCGGCCGGCGACGAGCAGGTCATGGTCTATGAGGTGACCGGGCGGATCGTGCCGGAAGGCGGCATCCCCTTGCAGGTGGGCGTCGTCGCCGTCAACGTGGAGACGCTGCTCAACGTCACCCGGGCCATGGACGGCATTCCCGTCACCGAAAAGTACGTCACCGTCTCCGGCGCCGTACACAAGCCGGTGACATTGAAAGTCCCTGTCGGCGTCTCCGTAAGCCGCCTCGTGGAAGCCGCCGGCGGCGCGAAGATCGACGACTACGCCGTGATCGACGGCGGCCCCATGATGGGACGCCTGATCGAAAAGGACGCCCCGGTCACCAAGACGACCGGCGGCATCCTCGTCCTGCCGAAGGACCACCCGCTGGTCGTCAGCCGCCAGTTGCCCTGGCAAGCGGCCCTCAACCGGGCCAAATCGGTCTGCTGCGCCTGCCGCGCCTGCACCGACAGTTGCCCTCGTCACCTGCTCGGTCACGGTCTGGAGCCGCACCGGATCATGCAGGCCGTCGGCAACGGTCTTACCGGCAGCGCCTCGACCGTGCTGACGAGCGCCTTCCTCTGTTCCGAATGCGGGGCTTGCGACAGCTTCGGCTGCACCATGGGCCTGTCGCCGCGCCGCGTCAACGCGGAACTGAAGCGGCAGATGAGCGCCGCCGGCATCAAAAACCCCCATCACAACAAGCCGCTCCGGGCGGGCTCGCACCGCAGCAACCGGCGCATTCCCATCAAACGGCTCGTCTCCCGGTTGGGCCTGTACGAGTATGACGTCCCCGCGCCGCTGGTCGATGAGCTCCTGGCGGCGGACGAAGTGCGCTTGGTTTTGCGGCAGCACATCGGCGCGCCGGCTGTCATCGCGGTGAGCGTCGGTGACAAGGTCACGGTGGGGCAATTGGTGGCCGCCATCCCGGAAGGCGCGGCGGTCAGCGCCAACATCCACGCCAGCATTGACGGCGTCGTCATTTCGACGGAAATCGGCGTTACGATCCGGGCGGAAGCCTGAGAGGGGAGGGGAAGCAATGAAAAACGCCATCGGCATGTTGGAGATTGAAAATGTGACCCAGGGCATCCTCGTCGCCGACACCATGCTCAAGTCCGGCAACGTGGAACTGCTCCTGGCCCAGCCCCTCTGCCCGGGCAAGTACGTCATCCTCGTCAGCGGCGACGTCGGGGCCGTCCAGAGCGCCGTCCGCAGCGGCCAGGCGATTGGAAAGGACCATGTGGTCAACGACTTCGTCCTGCCCAACGTCCATCCGACCGTCTTCCCGGCGTTGACCGGCTGCACCGAAGTCAAGCAAATCCGGGCGCTCGGCGTGATTGAGACTTACTCGGTCGCCTCGGCCGTCGTCGCCGCCGACCAGGCTGTCAAAGCCGCCGCCGTCGAACTGATCGAGATTCGCCTGGCCCGCGGCCTCGGCGGCAAAGCCATCGTATCGCTCACCGGCGACGTAGGCGCTGTCACCGCCGCCATCAAGGCCGGCAGCCACGTCATCGCCGACAGCGGATTCCTGGTCGATCAGATCGTTATCCCGGCGCCGCATAAGGGGTTGCAGACGAGCATTTTCTAAGACGAATATCTTCCAAGACGAGCATTTTCTTAGCAGAACAGTATCGGCTTACGATACGGGCCGGCTACTTCTATCGCGATAAGGTTTCGAAGTAGCCGGTCGAGTTTACCTCGTTTCTATCCTATTTCTACTCTGTTTCCGCTAAGCTGTTTTACGCTAAGTCGTCCTAAGTAAGCGTAAAAGAGTAAGAAAACCTGAGCGTACAGAAAAGAGCAATTATTTGAATACACAAATAATTGCAATAGTCAAAAAAATGAACAATTCAGAAGAGAGGATGTTTCCCAATGAATTATTTGTTTGGCGAATTTTTCGGCACCGTCGTGCTGCTCATCTTCGGCGCTGGCGTCGTGGCGAACGTGTTGTTGAAAGGTTCCAAGGCGGAGGGATCCGGTTGGTTGGTCATCACCGCAGGCTGGGCTTTTGCCGTCATCATGGGCATCGCTTCTTCCGTCGCCACCGGCGGACAGGGAGACCTGAACCCGGCTGTAACGCTCGCCAAAACGCTGATCGGCGTCTACACCTTCTCGGAAGCCGTCGCCATCATGGGCGTGCAAGTCGCTGGCGCTATCGTCGGTTCCGCTGTCGTCTGGCTGGCCTTCCTGCCCCACTGGGAACTGACCGAAGACAAGGGCGCGAAGCTGGGCATCTTCTGCACCGCTCCCGCCGTTCGCGACACCCCATCCAACCTGCTATGTGAAATCATCGCCACTATCATGCTCATCGTCCCCGTCTTCGCCCTGACCTCCAAAGCCGTCGCCGTCCCCGCCGGCATGGTCCCCTACATGGTCGGCATCCTGATCTGGGGCATTGGCCTGAGCCTCGGCGGCCCCACTGGCTACGCCATCAACCCTGCTCGTGACCTAGGACCCCGCATCGCCCACGCCATTCTGCCCATCGCTGGCAAGGGTGGATCTGACTGGGGTTATGCTTGGATACCCGTCGCTGGACCGTTCATCGGTGGTGTTTGTGCTTACTACATCGCGCTGGCTGCTGGGATTCTCAAGTAGGAAGTTAAGTAAGAAAACAACATTACTTGACGAAGAGCCAAACGTTTTCTCTTTATGCAATCTGGCGCCGTTCTTGTTTACGGTGCCAGATTTGCGTTGTTTTAAAAGGCAGGTGTTTAAAGGGGTAACAGGGAAAATATTGAGTGGGGTTGAGAATAATATTGACAATGCTTAGCTTTGTGCTTGAAATAATTTTACCCATCTACGGTTCTTTGGTTCGGGAGCAAGAGGCCGCAGGTTCCTGTCACCCCGACCATTGATTTTATTGGTTTTTTCGGGTGTGTGGATGTTGGTTGTGTCGGGCGGTGACGCCTGGCGTGACGGCTACGTGGGGTTTTAAAGATGAGTTATGTTGGAGTCCAGGATTAATTCCGGGGCTTTTTTATTTTGTGTTGGGGGATAGCGGGGGGAACAACGAACCGTAGGCCCGACGTTTAGGCAGTGGAGAAACGGCAACACACGTTTAGTTTTTTTGAAACCACTTGAAGGAAAATAAAGGAACGCCGTAGAATAACATTTATCTAATAGCTCCTTAGATTTATTGAGGATTTCGGAAAGCAGAGGGATAGATTCTATTCTATCCGTCATTTGCTCAAACAAAAATTGGTATTTATTTATTATCGAGGGGAGAACTAGATGTGAGAAGAGTTATATCTATTTTTAACAACAAGGGCGGAGTTGGGAAAACTACTATAGTCTGGAATTTAGGAGTCTCGTTAGCCCATCTGGGAAAAAAAGTATTATTTATTGACTTTGACCCGCAATGCAATCTTTCAATTGCTACTATTGGAACTAGTGGATTTGCAACTTGCCTTAACACTTCCGGCAGCAACCCTTACGGTATGACAGTAAGATCATTTGCCCAACCGTACATTCTTCAGAATAAAATCTCTACAGTTCAAACGCAAAGAGTCTTGAATGTCTCAAGAAAAATAACTCTCGATATAGTACCTGGGGATTTTTGGTTGAATAATTTTGCTGACGTACTTAATGTTGGTACTGACGTTATTGGGGGCTCAGGGCTATACCGTTTTTTACTTATTAATAGAAGAGGTGGAAAAATCAAAAGGTTTCGCATATGACTTTGTTTTACTTGATTTACCTCCGTCATTTAATACTTTAGTTAGATCTGCGTTGTATTGCTCCGATTATTTTATTGTTCCTTGTACTCCGGATTTGTTCTCAGCGTATTGTATAGGCTTAATCGGTGAAGTACTGCCGCAATTTATTACGGATTGGCAACAGGGAACTAGTAGATATTTGGAATCAAATCCATACGATACTTTAATACCTACCAAAGGGCAGCCCAAGTTTGGGGGATGGATATTTAACGGATTTGATACTAGGAAAAAGCCGGGTACTAGTGTTGCCCAGGCGACTGGAGCGGACAAAGCACAATACAAACATATTGAAAGTGCCGTAAAAAATCGGCTGCTAATAAATTTGAATAATATAAAGAATTACAATTGCATACCTAGTTGTATCGGTGAAATTCCTGTTGCAAAGATTGAAGACCTTAATGTTATGGCACCCGATAGTATTGTGCAAAATACACCGATTAAATACTTACATAATACAAGACCTACCAGAGATATAGGCAGGGGAGCTTGGGCTCAAAATCAGATAGACTTAATGTACTTAATGGATAGGGAATTTGATAAACTAGCAAATTTCATAGTTCATAATTTTTGAATTACATAATACTAAAGGTATTTAAAACTCCAGCAACAAGTAGAACCTCGTTACATTGACCCAAAAACAGAGACGATGAATGGCCGGTGGGGGAAATCCGACTGTTCATCCAAACAGTCCGTCACACTGACGGGCTGATTTTCTTTCCCCCCAACACCGACAAACCTATAATTGCTAGTAAAATACAGTTACATCGACCCAAACACATAGACGCTGAAAGGACAGAGCTAACAATGAACGAGCATTTGCAGCGAGTGATCACAGAAATGGTTGCCAGCCTGATACGGCAGAAGAACGACCTGAAAGATTTTCCGGATGAGGTTATGGCCGCCGAGTATTCGATAGGAACAGAATTGGACATAGCGGAGGCAACGGAATTTTGATTGGCAGGATATTTAAGAAGATGCAATGGATGAAGCTAAGGGATAAGGCTTAACAGATTACATAGTTAGGGAGAGCCGCCAGGGCGGTTTTTCTTCTCGCGGAGGTAGTAGAAGCGGGCTTTTGGCCCGACGTGTAATAAGCCTTAACCACCAGTACCTGTAGATAAGGTTAATTATTAACGGTTAGAAGGAAAAATACCTTTTCTGTCGAAAAAATTGGAGCAATATAATTGAATTGTGGAGGAAAAAACAAAATTGAAAATATTATCTATTATTGTTATTATAATGCTTGTTTCTGTAGCGGCGTATTGTTGGTACGTAATTTTCAATGTAGACGATTTGCAAGGTCAATTGGTTATATATTTAACAGGGACTACTTTTTCGTTATTAAGCATAAAAATTATTTTTGAGCCATTTAAGGAAAATAAGTATATAGGTAAAATAGCATTTGTAGTTAATAAACTTTTGGAACTAGTTTATCAAATTATTGCTATAATTCAAATATTTCTTGGCATTGTTGTAACATTCTTCTTGCTGGCAGGAATTCAATTTGTGTTATGGACTGCTGTGTTACAAATTTTTGATATTGACAAAAAGTACTACTCCGCAATCGTTTACATTGTTTTTTTAATTGTTATGGTAGTATTCTCATATTGGGGAGTATATATTATAGATTTTTTCAATAGAAGAATTTTAAGTTCTACGCGAGATAGTCACAAAATCATTACTAGTATGTCGTTGATACTTTTTAATAGACTTAACTTTAGAAAACTTTCGTATGAGTTATCGATTATACTTTATTTTTTGTCGTCAATAGAAAAAATTACAGGTACTCTCCGTACTCTCCTAATAAACGATATATTACTCGCTAATTACAATAAGGTGGCGTTAGAAATATTACTTTCTTTTATTGCAATTGATCAGTATGTTGTAAATTTTCATCCTAAGCTTATTTTGAAAAATAAGGAAGGTTTGGATGAGATAATTAATACCCACTATAATATTAAATCCTAGAATGCTAGCCTCTTTAAAAGTCGAAGCTGCAGGTATTGAAGTTCCCGACAAGGTCTGCGATATTGTTGACGAAGACCTGACAATACTCAGGGGTATTGATCAGGGGACAACGAAAGAGTTAGAGAGACTTCGCCACAAACCGGTGAGAATTGCTTTTCCTTCTCACATAGCAGATGAGTTTTTACGGGATAACCAGAGTTTTTTGTCGGGCAGGGAGGCGCTAGGAGGATGGAAGTCGTCCGCCTAGTGTAGATGAATTGATATAAGGGACATCATTTTCGCCCTCTGACAACCGAAAAGATAATGCGACGTCGCCGAAGATGGCGAGGTCGCATTAGAAATCGTCGAAAGCAAATCCATGATCAGTTTTGTACTTTTTTCAAAACCGCTCTTTATCCCCCGTAAGCATTCATCAAAATCTGCTGCAACTCCGTCATCAACGGCATCCTCGGGTTCGCCGTCGTCGTCTGGTCATCAAAAGCCCGCTCCGCCAGTTCCGGCACCAGGCTCATGAACCGGTTCCGCTCGATACCGAGTTCAGCCAGGGTGAGGGGCATACGCAGTTTCTGCATGAGATGGCGGACGGCCTCGATGAGCGACTGTACGCCCTCCTCGACGGTGCGGGCCGGCAGGCCGACCATGCGGGCGATCTCGGCGTAGCGGCGGTCGGCCACATAGGATTCGTAGTTGGGGAAGGACGTGAACTTCGTCGGCCGGCTGGCGTTGAAGGCGATCGTGTGGGGGAGCAAGATGGCGTTGGCCCGGCCGTGGGGGATGTGGAAGACGCCGCCCAACTGGTGGGCCATGGCGTGGTTGATGCCGAGAAAGGCGTTGGTGAAGGCCATGCCGGCGATGCAGGAGGCGTTGTGCATCTTCTCCCGGGCCTGTTTGTCGTGGCCGTTGTGGAAGGCCCGCGGCAGGTACTCGAAGACCATCTGGATCGCCTTGATCGCCAGCGCGTCCGTGTAGTCGGAGGCGAGGACCGACACATAGGCCTCGATGGCGTGGGTCAGCACATCCATGCCCGTGTCGGCCGTCACCCCCGGCGGGACGGTCATGACGAATTCAGGATCGATGATGGCCACGTCGGGCGTCAGTTCGTAATCGGCCAGGGGATATTTGATGTTCCGTTCTTTGTCGCTGATCACGGCGAAGGATGTGACCTCCGAGCCGGTGCCCGAGGTGGTCGGGATGGCGACGAGCCGCGCCTTGGCGCCCAGTTTGGGGTACTTGTAGACGCGCTTGCGGATGTCCATGAAACGCAAGCGGAGGAGGGAAAAGTCGGTCTCCGGGTGTTCGTAAAAGAGCCACATCCCCTTGGCGGCGTCCATGACCGAGCCGCCGCCGAGGGCGATGATCACGTCCGGTTTGAAGTCGTTCATCATGCGGCAGCCGCGCATGACCGTCTCGACGGACGGATCGGGCTCCACCTCGGCGAAGATCTCGCTGTGGACGTAGATGTGGCGCTGGCGCAGGTAGTGGAGCACCCGGTCCACATACCCCTGCTGCACCATGACCGGGTCGGTGACGACGAAGGCGCGGTGGATGTCGGGCATCTTCTCCAGGTAGGCCACCGCGCCGAATTGGAAGTAGATCCGCTCGGGGATTTTGAACCACTGCATCTTTTCTCGCCGCCTCGCCACCCGTTTTTTGTTGATCAGGTTGACCACCGATACGTTGGCCGAGGTGGAGTTGCCGCCGAAGGTGCCGCAGCCCAGGGTGAGCGAGGGCATGTTGGCGTTGTAGATCTCGCCGATGGCGCCCTGGCTAGCGGGGGAGTTGACGATCAGCCGACCCGCCTTAATCCGGCGGGAAAAGGCGTCGATCACCGCCGGGTCTTCCGAATGGATGACGGCCGAGTGGCCCATGCCGCCGAAACGGACCATCTCTTCGGCCCGGTCGATGCCTTCCTCGGCGCCGTCGACGATGTAATAGGCGAGGACGGGGCTAAGTTTTTCCCGGGAGAGGGGATACTGGGGGCCGACGCCCTCTAAGCGGGCCAGCAGGATCTTCGTGTCGGGCGGCACAGAGAATCCGGCCATCTCGGCGATGCGGGCCGCTGGCTGGCCGACGATGTCGGCGTTGACGGCGCATTTTTCCTCATTGACAACGATGCCCTCCAGGCGGGCTTTTTCGTCTTCGCTGAGGAAGTAGCACTTGTGTTCGCTCATGTAGCTTTCAAAGTCGCCGGCGATGGCCCGGTCGACGATGACGGCCTGCTCGGAGGCGCAGATCATGCCGTTGTCAAAGGTCTTCGACATGATCAGGTCGGTGACGGCCCGGTGCAGGTTGGCCGTCTTTTCAATGAAACAGGGCACGTTGCCCGGCCCGACGCCGAGGGCCGGCTTGCCGCAACTGTAGGCGGCGAGGACCATGTTGGCGCCGCCGGTGGCCAGGATCAGGCTGACGCCGGGGTGGCGCATCAGCAGGTTGGTGGCGTCAATGGAGGGCCGCTCGACCCACTGAATGCAGTGCTCTGGCGCGCCGGCCCGGACGGCGGCCTCATAGACCACCTGGGCGGCGGCGGCGCTGGAGCGCTGGGCGCCGGGGTGGAAGGCGAAGATGATGGGGTTGCGCGTCTTCATGGCGATGAGCGCTTTGAACATCGTCGTCGAGGTGGGGTTGGTGACTGGCGTCAGCGCGGCGATGACGCCGACCGGCTCGGCCACTTCCTCGTAGTCGTCAAACTCGTTGACGCCGATGACGCCCACCGTCTGGTGGTACTTGATGCTGTGGTAGACCGACTCGGTGGCGAAGGTGTTTTTGATGATCTTGTCTTCATAGACGCCGCGGCGCGTCTCCTCGACGGCTATTTTGGCCAGGGGCATGCGCTGCTCCAGGCCAGCCACGGCCATGGCGTGGATGATGTTGTCCACTTGGTCCTGGTCGAGTTCAAGAAAACGGTCCAAGGCCGCCTGGGCCTGATTCACCAGTCTGTCAATCGCTTGGGTGACATCGGGGGCGGGGGAAGCCCCGTGGGCGGCGCCGTTATCTGCGCCTAGCATGGGGGAGGGATAAACCATGTTCATCTGATCGAACCTCCTTGCGCCGGCTAGTTCTCCATTCCTTAATCTTTCCTGGATAGCAAAAGAAATAGCAATCGTTTTCTTCGATTGCCAGTAAAAACACTCCTGCTGGATGATTAAAATTTTCCATGAAAATAACAAGAAACACCCAGCCGGGTGCGACGGATGCTGTCGGTTCCGGCTGGGTGTCTTTGCTTACCTGTAGTCTTGAGCGTAACGTTGCTAGGCGGAAAGCCTGTTTCCTTGAATGTAACGTTGCCGCCTGGTTTGCTTGCGTGCCCGTTCGCTAGGCTTTGAGCTTTACGATGACAGGGGAGGATAACGTGGACTTGGGCTCATAACATAACGTGGACTTGGGCTCATAATGGGGCCTTAGGATCATAACGTGCCTCGCTGTACCCTGATAGCCTAAGCGATGTGGTCATCATTGTCGTCCACGTCTACCGAAGCCCGCACCTGGGTCAGCGCCACGTTGAAATCATCTCCCGTAATCCGGATGGCGCTGGTGAAGTCGCTAGAGAGCGAGGCCGGCCAGCGGTCCATGTCCGGTCCCAGCGCCCGGGCCACGGCCATCAGGGCCGCCTTGGCGCAGAGGGCGGCAATGTCGGCGCCGGTGAAGCCTTGTGTCTTTTCGGCCAGGCCGTTGATGTCGACCGTCCCTTCCAGGGGCATCTTGGCCGTATGGAGCTTGAAGATCTGCAAGCGATCCTCCAGGGTCGGCACGGTCACCCGGACACGGTAGTCGAAGCGGCCGGGGCGCAGAAGCGCTTTGTCGAGCACATCGAGCCGGTTGGTCGTGGCGATGACGACGACCTGGGCGCGCCGGTCAAAACCGTCCATCAGAGAGAGGAACTGGGCCACCAGGGTCGCCTCGAAAGAGGTCGTCGTGCGGCTGCGGTCAAAGGCGAAGGCGTCGATCTCGTCAAAGAAGATGATGCTGGGGGCTTTCTGCTCCGCCTGGGCGAAGAGCTCGCGCAGGCGTTTTTCGCTCTGCCCGTGGAGGGAGGAGAGAAATTCCGGTCCCTTGACGGCGAAGAAGGTGGCCTCCACTTCGTTGGCGACGGCCTGGGCGAGCAGCGTCTTGCCGCAGCCCGGCGGGCCGTAGAGCAATACGCCCTTCGGCGGCGTGATGTTGAGGGTCCGCACCAGATCAGGGTAGCGCAAAGGCAGTTCGACAGCCTCCCGGAGCAGGCGCAACTCTTCTTTTAAACCGCCTACGTCGGCATAGGTGACCTTGCCCGGTTTGACGGGGCGGAAGAAATCTTCCATGGTGTTGTCGAGCGGATGGGAGACGGCGCCGGACGAGGAGGAGCCAGTCTTAGAAGAGCCGGTCGAAGATCCATTGCCAGTGCCGGTGAAAGGGTCGACCTCTTGGGAGGCTTCTTCAGGCTTCACAGGTCTCGATACTGCGCTGTTCGTGAGCGCTTTCGATTCGTCCACACGGACGCTGGTCATGCAGGTGTCCATGTCAAAGCGGCCGTTGCCGGCCCGCTCCGGCGGCGTCCGGATGATACCCGTCACAGCGGTTCCGGTGTCGTCGAAGCGGTACTCCCAGGCGCCGTCCTTGCGCGGGTTGATGGCGTCGGGAAGGGCTAAGACGCGACGGCTGACCTGCTGCCAATCGAGGGCGGGGCAGGCGACACAGCCCGACGATTGGGCCGACTGCTCCAGCATGGCGAGAACACCCGCCTTGTCCGTATGAAAGACGCCTTCGCCGTCGATAGCGCCGTGGCGATACCAGCGAGGCCCGTCCGGTTCGCACCAGTCCACGTCATCGACGATGAGGAAACGGCAGCCCGGAAAAAAGAGCGCTCCTTCATCGCGGGCGGTGAGCCCCACGCTGCGCCCGTCACAGTAGTAAGCGGCGTCGCGGACCTTCTGGCGCTGTTCCAGGCAGGTGACGATCTTATCCAACTGTTCCGGCGTAATCGCTTTTCCGGAAGCGCTGATGCGTCGGATTTCCCAGCGGCGGGCTTTCTTCCAGAACTCACACAATTGAACGTGGTCTTTGCTGTCGGCAGTGAAGGCGATGCGGTGGCATCCATCGTCCCCTTTGGTGACGGCGGGGAACTGCCGCTTGAGGCCGAAAGAAACCAGGGTTGAGGGGGAGCGAAATTCGATCATTAGGCGATTGGCAGTGTCCATCGGTCATACCTCAAATTCTTTTTGGAATGTTCACAGAATATATACCCAAATATACCAAGCGCCCCGGAGGTATGTCCACTGTGAAAAGAAGAACCACGACCGGTACATGCTCGGTCGTGGTTCTTGTTGTATTTGAACAATTATCTGGTGAAGCAACCTTCCGTTGATCTTCTGATGAGCAGTCCTCAGAAGAGCAGTCCTCAGAGGAACGGCCTTCCGGCGTAGTCGAATCAACCCCCGAGAATCGCCTCCGCCTCTTCGGCGTCATGGTCCATGATGTACTGGATCCCGGTGATCTCGGCCGCTTCGCGGGTGAGGGCGCAGAGGTCGTCGCGGGTGATGTAGTCGAGGGAGAACTTGCGGGCGCCGCACATGAACTGCTTGAGGCCCTGGGCCAGGCGCTCGAAGTAGCTGTAGACGCCGATGGCGCCGACGGGAAGCTCTTCGAAGCGATCGCCTGTCATTTTCTTCACGTCCGACGTGAGCATGAAGACCTTCTCCAGTGTATCGCCATATTTGGCGGCTTCGCCGGCGACCTTGCCTTCTTTGATCTGGTTGCCGATGGTCTTGCCGACCATCGCTGCCGTCAGGGGCGAACGGGCCATGCCGATGGCTTTGATGTATGGAGCGCCAAGGGCGATGCCTTTGAACATCTGGTCTTCTAGGGTGAAGCCGCCGGCGATGGCCACGGGCGGGATGTAGGCGCCTTTGGCGGCCAGTTTGTCGAGGTATTTGACGAGCAGGGCCTGGATGTAGACGGTGGGCAGTCCCCATTCGTTCATCATCCGCCAGGGGCTCATGCCGGTGCCGCCGCCGGCGCCGTCGACAGTGAGCAGGTCGAGCTTGGCGTCAGAAGCGAACTTGACGGCCCGGGCCAGGTCGGCGGCGCGGTAAGCCCCCGTCTTCAGGAAGATGTTTTTCGCCCCTTTAGCGCGCAGCTCGTCGACGCGAGCCATGAAGGATTCGCGGGTGACCATGCCGACGCGGGAGTGGCGCTCAAACTCCTTGAAGGCGCCTGCCTTAAAGGCTGCTTGCACATCTTCTTCGAGGGGGTTCGGCAACACGATGTAGCCGCGGTTTTTCAGTTGCATGGCCCGTTCTAGCGTGTTCAGTTTCACTTCGCCGCCGATGTCTTTCGCACCCTGGCCCCACTTCAACTCTACAGCGGTGACGCCAAGCTTTTCGAGGGCGTATTCCTGAACGCCCAGGCCGGTGTCTTCCACGTTAGCCTGGACAGCGATGCAGCCGTAGCCGTTGTACCAGTTCTGGAAAGCCTTGACGCGGGCTTCCAGGGCG
Source organism: Heliomicrobium sulfidophilum (assembly GCF_057715735.1). Taxonomy (NCBI): domain Bacteria; kingdom Bacillati; phylum Bacillota; class Clostridia; order Eubacteriales; family Heliobacteriaceae; genus Heliomicrobium; species Heliomicrobium sulfidophilum. Next base: position 611,421 of record NZ_JBVTZZ010000004.1, on the reverse strand, counting down.
GGGGAATGGACGACCTTGCCGTCTTTGATCTCCACCTTGGGATCCATGCCGCAGACGTTTTCCCCGATGACGATGGCCACGCCGGAGATGGCGGCGCCGGCGGCCAGGTGATCCCAGTTGTTGGCGGCCACGTTGGTGGAGCCCATGCCGGCGATGACGATGGGATTCTTCAGCTTGATTTTATGTTCATTGCCGATTTCCGTCTCAATGTTGACAGCGGGGAAGATGGCCTTGTCTGAGTCGGCTTCAATGCCCTTGGCGCCGACAGCCGTTCCCATGATGTTGAAGTGGGACAGGTCGACGGGATAATCCTTTTCAGAAGCAGAAGTGGTGGTGCCGAAAGGCTGGGGATAGAGCGTCTCTTTGGCGCGATAAGCGGACTTGCCCACTTCGCAGAGACCGGGGCACCCGTCCAGGCAGGTGGCGCAGAGGCCCGAGAAGGGGACGACGCTGTCAGGGGTGCGGGCCTTGGTCATGGTGGCATTGCTTCGATTGAGTTTGCTGAAGGTCATGAAACAAAATCCTCCTCACTGTTCACTGTACCTCTTTATCACTATGTAAGGAAAGGGATGGGATATCCCCAAACCTTCAAAGGGGGAGATTGATTACATCCGTGGAGAGTCCTTTGTCTGATTATTTTGTCCACAAAACATTATAGCAGATTTATCGGTTGAAAACGGCCCAAAGGAATCGAAAGTCTGCATGCATAGACATTATGCCTAACTCGACTCCAACTTTGTAAATCATTGCCTTGATTACAACTCGTTTAAATAGACTTTTACGTTTCCTTAACGAACCAGTAAATTCTGGATAACACTTCACCATTATGATGAACGAGAAAGCATGTCTTTCGGTTTTAAACCATGTCCGCAAATAACAACGAACAACGAGAGAGAGGTCTTGGCAGCATGTTTACCCAGTTTTTTGGCAACTACCTCCTTGAACGGCATTTACTCTCCATGGACCAATTAGGTGAAGTGTTGAACCGTTTGAAGCATGTCCGGGCGCGGCTTGGCGTGTTGGCGATTGATGCCGGATACATGACAGGGGAGCAGGTCGAACAAATCCACAGCCTGCAGCTCAAGCAAGACAAACGTTTTGGCGAACTGGCCATCCAGGAGGGATTTCTGACTGTCGCCCAACTGGAAGAGTTGCTGGGCAATCAGTCGAGCAGTTATCTCGCCCTCAGCCAGGTGCTCGTCGATAAAGGATTCTTCACCTATGACCAGATGGCCAACCTGCTGAAAGAGTTCAAAGAACAGCGCAACATCAGCGATCAGGAATTCGAAGCCTTGAAAAATGACGATATGGACGCCATGGTCGATGTCTTCCTGAAGCTCGACCAGTCCGAGGAAAACGGGCTCTATCGCGACGCCTTTCTCAGCTTTGTCAAGAACACGTTCCGTTTCGTCGAAAGTGATTTCCGTTTCAGTCAGGGAGAAGTGGTTGAACAGGTTGCCTTCAAAACGTTGGTCTTTACGACGATGAACGGCAGCTACGACCTGTTCATGGGACTTGCCGGGGAACAGGATGTGGTCGAGCAGTTCTCCCTCCGTTTCAGCGAAGGTCTGGGCATCGAAGATATCGAGATGGAGGATTCGCTCGGCGAATTCTTAAACGTCACCTGCGGTCTCTTCTTGGCCTCTTTGTCCAACCAGGGCATCGATTTGGAACTGCAGCCGCCGACCTTGTGCCAGGAAAAAGCCTTGCTGAGAGGCCAGACGCTCTTCCGCATCCCTGTTCACTTGCCTTTCGGCCGAATTGATTTCATCTTCGCCGAAGGGATTCCCGCCATTGCCGGGTAAATTGACAACAAGGAGGTTCGTGAGCCATGGCGCGCATTTTAATCTGTGACGATTCCAACCTGTCCCGGGGCAACTTGAAGAAAATATTGACCACCAAAGGGCACGAGATTGTCGGTGAAGCTGTCAACGGCGAGGAAGCCTGCAAGAAATACACCGAACTGAAACCGGAACTGGTCACCATGGACATCACCATGCCGAAAATGGATGGCATCGCGGCGCTGAAGAAAATCATCCAGGAAAATCCGCGGGCCAAAGTGATCATGATCTCCGCCTTGGGCCAGGCGCCGAAGATTCTCGAAGCGATCAACAGCGGCGCCAAAAGCTATGTGACCAAACCCTTCGACGCCAATAAGGTCCTCAGCGCCGTTGATGAGGTATTGAAAGCCTAATGGCTGATTGCTTTTCCGATGGCATTGTATCGGATTGGATGAAAGGGGTTGATTCTTGTGGCGGTAATGGAAGAGATTCTCCTCAACCTTCCGGAAAAAAACGGTGCCCTTGATGTAGAAGAAACAGGCGATCATTATGACGTGCATATCGGCAAGCTGATTCAGAAGGTTCCCGTCGTCGACTTTAACGATCTGGGAAACCGTGTCCTGGGAATCTTTGAGTCCGATGAGAACGCAGAAGGCGTCGTCGTACTTAAACAAGGCCGCGCAGTGGGCCTGATCATGCGGAACAGCTTTTACCGCAGGATCGGCAAGCAGTTTGGACGGGAGGTTTTCCTGACCCGGCCCGTGAACCGTATTATGAACAAGCAGCCGCTGATCGTCAATCCCAGCACGGATATCACGCAGATCGGCATGCTGTCCATGAGTCGCGACCAGGACAGCCTCTATGACTTCATCCTTGTCGAGGACAAGGGCTGCTACCTTGGCGCAATCAGCATCCGCCGCTTCATGGTGGAACTGTCCAAGCGCAGGGAGAAGCAGATCCAGCTGTTGGAAAAACAGAAGGAAACGATCAAAAACCTGATGGACAACGCCGGCCAAGGCTTTTTGTCCTTCGGGAATGACCTGGTCATCTTTAATGAGTACAGCTTGGAATGTGTCGATATTTTCGAAAGGGAAATCGGCGGACTCAACTTTCTTGAATTGATCGGTTGCCACCTCTCCCAAGAGGAACGGGAAACGACCGATGCGGTGCTGAAAGGTATCTTCAACGCCAATAACAGCCTGGAGACGAACGTCTACCTCTCCCTGCTGCCAAGCGAAATCAAGGTCGCAGAAAAGATCGTCCAGTGCGAATACAAGATCATTCCTCAACTGGAGCAGAAGATCGTCATGGCGATCCTCACCGACATCACCGAGAAAAAAGCGCTCGAACAAAAGATGATCGAGGAAAAAAACAATCTGAAGCTGGTACTCAAAGCGCTCTCCTGCCAGAGCGACATCATCAACGGCATGGACGGCTTCAAAGAGTTCATGGAGAAAACTGTTCCAGAAATCCTCGAAAGCGGCTACGGCGCAGCAGAAAAGCTGTCTGAGATCTATCGCGCTGTCCACACATATAAGGGAGACTTCAGCCAACTGCACCTCTCCCACACGGCGTCCCATCTGCATGAGTTGGAAGACCGTCTCTCCCTGTTGACGGACAGCGGCAATGCCACTGTTGAGGCCATCAAAGAGATCGTGGACTCCGTCGACTGTGAGTGCTGTCTCGCCCGCGACCGGGAGATCATCACCGAGATCTTGGGTGAAGGCTTCTTCTGCCAGAGCCAGACCTTTGCGGTCAGCCTTGACCGGATCATCGAGATCGAACAGCGTGTCACCACTGCTTTCCCGGAGGAGCAACAGGCCGAACTGCTGTCCCTGATCAAGCGACTCCGTTGCACCAACTTCAAAGACATTCTGGCGTCTTATACCGAATACGTGCAAAGCCTGGCAGAACGGTTGGAAAAGGGCATTGAGCCGATCGAGATCAGCGGTGACGACATCTTTATCGACAAGAACGCCTATACGAAGTTCTGCAAATCCCTTGTCCATGTCTTCCGCAATGTCGTCGACCACGGCATCGAGGATATGGACAGTCGCATCGAAGCCGGCAAGCCTGAATACGGAACGATCCGGGTGGAAGTGAAGGCCGAATCGGAAGGCTTCACCCTTGTCATCGCCGACGACGGCAAAGGGATTGACCCTGCCGTAATCAGAACCAAAGCGGTCGAAAAGGGTATCTACTCGGAGGAAGCCATCAAGGGGCTCTCTGACAAGGAAATCGTCGAAATCATCTTTATGGACCGTTTTTCCACGAAAGACGAAGTCAGCATCGTATCGGGCCGCGGCGTCGGGATGGCCGCTGTCCGGGCCGAAGCGGAAAGCCTCGGGGGGAGTGTCGAAGTCTGCTCCGAAATCGGAAAAGGAACTGCCTTCATCTTCCGTCTCCCTTACATCATCACCTGATTGTGGCATTGAAAAAGGGTGAACCCGGCTGACGGAAAGGTGGGTATCGCGGAAGATGAACGGGTTCAACGAAAAAAGCAGGCTCTTGCTGCTCACAGCCGCCGCCGTTCTTGGCGCGGCAGGCGCAGGAGCGAGCGTTTTCCTCTCAGTTCCGGCGATGGCGGTGGTATGTAGTGTCTTCGCTGCCATTGCAACTATGATGTTGGGGTTATCGGCTGCCCAATTGGCCTCACAGATGGAGAAACTGCACACCTTAGTGTCGGAAGCGTGCCGGGCGCATCCAGGCGGCGGCGGCGCTGACCCTTCGCCGGAAGGACAACTGAAATGGCTTATCGAATGGCAGGCCGCATCCCTCTCCAATCTGCATCGCTTGGTGGAAACCATGGCAACAGGGGCCGGTGAATTGCGTTCTCACCTCGACGCTTATCTCGATTGTCTTTCTGTTGAGACAGCATGGACAGCGGCGCAGGACGGAAAAGTGGTCGAGGAGGAAGAAGAGGCCCGGTTGGCGGAACGCTTGCGGGGCGACTCGCTCGAAATCGCCCAGGCGATGGAAGCCCTCGCCGAGAGTTCAGCGGCTGCCAGCCAGTCTGCAGCTGACGCCTATTCGTCGGCTGAATCGGGGTGGAACTCGATCATGTCCGTCGTCAACCAGATGGAAATCGTCAGCAACGCCTCCCTCCATACAGCCGGCATCATCCAACAACTGGGCAGCAAGTCAGGACAGATCAGCCAAATCGCCAATGTGATTACCAGCATCGCCGATCAAACGAACCTGCTGGCCTTGAATGCGGCAATTGAAGCGGCCCGGGCCGGGGAGCAGGGAAGAGGCTTCGCTGTCGTCGCCGAAGAGGTGCGGAAACTGGCGGAGAATTCAGCCAAAGCGGCGCGGGAGATCAGCGTCCTCATCACCGAGATCCAGGGGGAAACAGTAAAAGCCGTTGTATCCATGGAGGCAGGCGGAAAAGAGGTAGAAGCAGGCACCCAATTGGCCCGTGACGCCGGTGCTGGCTTTGAGGCTATTGCCGATCTGGTCAACAACACGGCCACCCAGATCCATGATGTAACGGCGACGGTGGAACAGATCGCCAAGGCCAGCCGGAACATGGTCGACAATATCGACCAGATTGGTTGTTTGGGATCTCCGGACTCTATGAAGCAGGCCGCCATGAATCGGGTCTTGAACGAGCAGGCTGCAGCTCGACAAAGGGTTCAGGTATTGGTCGAGACAATGATCGAACACACAGAGGGTCTTCGTAAGCGCTTGAGTGAAATGGCAACACTCAAAAACTCGTTAAGGCAGTCCGATACATAACTCAATGAGCAGAACCGCCCCTTAACTACCAACCCATGAAAAACCGCCCCAAAGAACAAGATCATCGTTCAGAGGGCGGTTTTTTCTATTCGAGATTGCCTGCTGCATCGGAGGATTTTCCAGCGGACAGCAAGAAAAGATGAGTAAAGACACCCATGCCGCCGATGCGGCGCCAAAGAAAATGAAAATCGGGCAATAACTGATTTACGCGAGGGAGATGATCCGATGAACTACCGGCGTCTGGGAAAAACCGGCCTTACCGTATCGGAACTCGGTTTTGGCGGGATCCCCATCATCCGCCTCGATACCGATGAAGCCATCAAGGTGCTGCAACGGGCCTATGAGCGGGGCATCACCTTCTATGACACAGCCAACGCCTACCGGGACAGCGAAGACAAGATCGGCCAGGCTTTTCAAGGGATGCGCGACAAGGTCGTCATTGCCACCAAGTCGGGCTCCCGTGACGCAAAAGGCGCGCTGGCCCACTTGGAGAACAGCCTGCGCATGCTGCGCACCGATTATATCGATCTGTACCAACTGCATCAGGTCTCCCAGGACAGGGACTGGGAGGCCTTGACAGCGCCCGGCGGCGCCATGGAGGTCATCGTCAAAGCGCAGGAAGAGGGGAAGATCCGCCACATCGGTGTGACCTCCCACAACCGCCAGATGGCCCTCAAACTGATCCGTACAGGTCATTTTTCGACGATCCAGTTTCCTTTCAACTTCATCGAAGACGCCGCCGAGGAGGACCTTTTTCCGGCAGCGAGAGAGTTGGATCTGGGCATCCTGGCCATGAAACCCTTTGCCGGGGGCATGATCGACGATGCGGCGCTGGCCTTCAAGTTTTTGCGCCAGCATCCCGACGTGCTGGCGATCCCCGGATATGACTCGGTGCAGTCTGTTGACCAGATCGTCTCCTTCTACGACAGCCCCAACGTGGTGACAGACGAAGACCTAGCGGCGATGGACCGCTACCGCCAGGAACTGGGCATGCAGTTTTGCCGGCGCTGCGAATATTGCCAACCCTGTCCCCATGGGGTGATGATCACCCCGGCCATGGGGTATCAGGTGCTGGCCAAGCGCATGGCGCCGTCGGTGGCCGTCGAGTTTTTGCGACGACCCATGGAGACGGTCCCCAACTGTGTCGCCTGCGGCGCCTGTGTCAAGAAGTGCCCTTACAACCTGCCCATTCCCGAGATGCTGAAAAAGCATCATGACATGTGGGAGCGCCATCGTCTGGAAACAGGCCGATCAACGTAAGATGCAGACCGCAAAAACAGACCGCCGGGAAGTATCCGCCGCTTTCCGGCTACGCAATTACACTTGGTCAACCTTGGTGCAAACGGAAAAGGCGTCGCCTTGTTTCTCCACTGTCATTGTCAGCGGCCGCCGCTTCGCCCAGCGGGGGTAATCAGGTAACAGGCGGATCTCGACACCTCCGGCATTTTCCCGAACCATGGTTTTTCCGGTGACCAGTTCGTTGTCGTCGATGGACAAAGTAAACCGTCCCTCATGGATCTCACCGGCGGGCGCCGCTTCGTTGCCCGCCTTTGTTTTTTTCGACGGGCCGGCGTCGAGGGAGGGGATGGGCAGCGGCGGATCGAACTGGACGGCAAAGTTGCCTGTTCCCGAAGCGACCGTATGGGAGGCGGAACCGAAGGCGCGCAAAGCGGGGCGGTCATTGCTTTGCCTTAGAATCAGATGATGGGTAGCCGACTGGACAACCATCTGCTCCTCGCTGGCAGCCGTGATCACGTAGTCGATCTCGCCTCTGTTGCTCATGAAACGCCACCGTTCGCCCGTTACCCCTTTTTCCGGCTTCTCGACCAACCGGATCTGCCGGTCGCCGGAACGGAGGACAGCCATATCGAAGACCTCCGAGTAGTACCCCTTGAGTCCCGTGAAGAAAAAGGGAATCCAGACGCGGCGGGGGATGGCGTACTCCTTGCCGGTGATGAGCAACCGGCTCCGCTTGCCGGCCAGGGTGCTTCGTTGGCGGAACATGACTGGCAGGGAACGCTGGCGGGCATGTTCCCCCGGGTCGACGGGCCCGCCCCAACGGGAGGATGTCTTGCCGGCGGCGACGAAATCGAGGCGGACCGGTTCCCCTCGGTAAGAATTAAAGGAAAGCTGAATGCGGGCGATATCTTCTTCCACGGTCCGGCGGCATCCGATGGGCCGGAAATAAATCTCCCGTTTCAGTCCTTCCCGTTTCAACTGCTGGATCACCCGCTCGTCATTGACATGATCGACCTGAGACTGATCGTGGAGCGTGATGATCGCCCAGATCAGCGGATCAGAACCTTCGCGGAGTCGGATCATGGCCTCCAGGGTTTCGTATTCTGGATGCTCCCGGAGGTACACCATCACATGGACGTCATAACGGTGATATACGAACGAAAAGGGCTGGAGCAGGAGGCCCTGGAGTTGTTCAAGCTCAAACATAGACAACGCTCCCTTGCCGCAGGCCCGAGAAGAGCCGACCGATTCCTATGCGCGCGCTTCTTAACGTTCTTTATTATGTAGGCAAAGGCAGCGCTGTGACAGCGATTGACCTTTTCCATTGATTTCTTCTTCGTCAGCGCGTACAGTAGGGGAGACGGGTTCAGAGCGCCGTCAACGGGGTATAATTTGGATGAAGAAAAGGAGATGACCTTTACACCGATGGCACAAAAAACCTACCCGGCGCCGCCGGAAATGACCATCGACCCGGAAAAAGAATATCTGGCCACTGTCAACACGACGAGGGGGACCTTCACGATCAAACTGCTCGCCGCCCAGGCGCCGCAGACGGTCAACAATTTTGTCTTCCTGGCCCGCGACAATTTCTATGATGGCGTTCGCTTCCACCGGATCATCAAGAACTTCATGATCCAGACGGGCGACCCCAAAGGCAACGGCACAGGGGGACCGGGGTACCGCTTTGCCGACGAGCTGCCGCCGGCCTTGCCCTACGCGCCCGGTGTCGTTGCCATGGCCAATGCCGGCCCGAACACCAACGGAAGCCAGTTCTTCATCTGTAACGGCGACAGCGCCCGCGGTTTGAACAACTACCCCAACTATACCGTCTTCGGCCAAGTCACCGATGGGATGGACGTGGTCCTGAAGATCTCTGACACGCCTGTGGAATGGGGTGCTGGCGGCGAGCGGAGCAAGCCCATGGAAGACGTGCGGATCGAAACGATCAGCATCGAAGAGAAGTAATCAGCGCTCAGAAAATGAAGCAATTTTGAACAGCCCACGCAATCTGTCCACGCAGCATCTTTACACGTAACACCTGTATACGCAACATCTGTAATACAAAACAGGCCCCTTCCGGCGCGGAAGCAGGCCTGTTTTTGTTATGCCTTCGTCTATCCGATTCATTTACGGCCAAAGCTGGCCCCACAGGAAAGCCCCTGCGATCCCGCCGGCGACGACGAGGATCAGGTTCATCTCCAGCAACGCCAGCAGGACCGCCGCGATGCCGCCGGCCGCCGCAGCCGGCAAATGATCCGGTCCGGTGGAGGAGAGGATGCCGGGGAAGATAAGCGCCCCCAGGGCGGCAAAGGGAATGAAGCGGAGAAAGCGGTGCACCGCCGGCGGTAGCTTCATGTGGCGGAGCAGCGCCAGTGGCAGCATGCGCGGGAGGTAGGTGACAAGGCCCATAGCGAGAATCAGGCCCAAGAGCATCCACGGGTCGATTGTGCTGGCGGAAGCTGCTGATGCAAGGGGATTCATGCCTTTTGCGCCTCCTTCGAAAAGATGGCCGCGCCGGCGGCGGCGCTGAGCACGGTAGCGATGATGATCGTCCAGCCTGTCGACAAGCCGGCGAAGGTCGGAAGCCAGCGCAGGAGGGCGTGGATGGCGGCGGCGAGCAGGGCGATGGTGAGCACTTCGCGGGAACGCTTCATCGACGGCAGCAGCAATCCGATGAACATGGCGTAGAGGGCGATGCCCATGCTGTTTTTCAACGCCTCAGGCAGCCCTTCCGCCATAAACAACCCGATCCAGGTGCCGGCGTTCCAGGCGGCGTAGGCGATCCCGTTGAGACCGAGAACGAATCCCTTGGCCAGCTTGGCTTCGGGACGAAGGGCCGACACGCCGAAGGTTTCGTCGGTGACGCCGAAGGCGATCAGGGCGAGCCACTTTTTTGTCACATCCGCCTCCAGTCGTTGCGAAAGTGACGCCGACATGAGGAAGTGGCGGAAATTGAGGATGAGTGTCGTTAAGATGATCTCGCCAAAACCAGCGCCCAGGGCGAGGAGGTTGACACCGACGAACTGGCTGGCGCCGGCGAAGATGAAAAAAGACATAGTCATGCCGACCCAGTTGGGCAGACCGGCCGATTTGGCGAGCAGTCCGAAGGCGATGGCGATGGGAATGTAGCCGATGGCGATAGGGATGCCGGCGTGCATGCCGCGGCGGATATCGTCGCCTACACCGCCCCCGCCACCGCCACCGACATCGCCACGGGGTGGGTCGATGGTTATTGCTTCATGTCGCTTCTGCAGGTCCGGAGAAGTCATGGACCACAGTCCTTTCTTGACGGGGTAACGAATTATATTTTCTCATTGACTCAACCGCCTGTCCAGGCAGTTTACTCATCATACATTGATTTATCACTTTATTATGATGTATTAAAAAGTTTATTGGTTTTTTGAGGTTTTCAAGGGCTTTTTCAAAGAGGAATAAAATTATTGCTGACGATTGCGAAGGTTCCTTGTATAATGTACAAGTGTCCGCGAGGTACAAACAAATACCCAAAAACCCAGTGGTCAATCCACGAAAGGAGCATCACAGGATGCAACACAAATCGGAATCGATGCTAAAAAAAGACATTGGAACGATCGTCGCCATGTCCATCGTTATCGGTTCAGTCATCGGATCGGGTATTTTCATGAAACCAGGGAAGGTCATTCTTGCTTCAGGCGACTCTACCATGGCGCTTTGGGCCTGGATCCTCGGCGGGATCATCACCCTGGCCAGCGGCCTGACTATCGTCGAGTTGGCGACTCAGATCCCCAAAACAGGCGGTCTCTACGTCTATCTGGAAGAGGTCTATGGCAAGCTGTGGGGCTACCTTTGCGGATGGATGCAAACCCTGATCTACGGTCCCGCCGTCATCGCCGCGTTAGGTCTTTACTTCGGCTCCCTTGTGGCCAACTTCTTCAGTTGGGGGCCAGAAACGAAGCTCTATATCGGAATTAGCACCATCGTTTTTTTGGCTGTCGTCAACAGCATCGGCACCAAATACGGCGGTTTTGTGCAAACCCTTGCCACCGCTGGCAAACTGATCCCTATCGCCTTGATCGCCATCTTTGGCATCTGGCAAGGTGACGGCCAGATTCTCAACATGACCAGCGGCGTCACCGAAAAAACCGGCATGGCCGCCGCTATCTTGGCGACGCTCTGGGCTTATGACGGCTGGCTCGTCGTCGGCTTCGTCGCCGGCGAGATGAAAAACCCGGCGAAAATCCTCCCGCGCGCCATTATCATCGGTCTTTCCGTCGTCACCGTCGCTTACCTCTCTGTCAATATCGCCATAATGCACGTCCTGCCCGCCTCTGAAATCGCCAAGCTTGGTGAAAACGCGGCCGGCACGGCAGCCACGATCCTCTTCGGCGGCATCGGCGGCAAGCTGATCAGCATCGGCATCATGGTCTCCATCTTTGGCTGCCTCAACGGCAAGATCCTCACCTTCCCCCGGGTGCCGCTGGCAATGGCCGAGCGGGGCCAACTGCCTTTCTCACGCCTGTTGTCCCAGGTGCAACCGAATCTCGGAACGCCCATCTTCGCCACCATCTCGCAGGTGGTCCTCGCCATCCTGATGATGTTTGTCGCTGACCCGGACCGCCTCTCCGACATCGCCATCTTTGCCATCTATGTTTTTTATATTCTGGCTTTCGTGGCCATCTTCATCCTGCGGAAGAAAAACAGCGTTGCCTCGCGGACCTACAGCGTGCCCGGCTATCCCTTCATCCCGCTCGTCGCCATCGTCGGTTCCGCCTTCATCGTCATCAGCACCATCTTCAACAACCCGACCGACACCCTGCTGGCCCTGATCATCACGGTCATCGGATTGCCGATCTACTGGATGCTGAACCGCAAGTCGCTGGCGTCGGCAAAACAGGAAGGGTAAAAGGGAGCCCGTAAGGAACCAGGTGATAAAAGAGCCCTAGAGGGATAAAGCCTCAAAGTAAATCTGAACAGAAGCAATAAAAAAAGAACCATTTACCCCATGGAAATACGATGCCTGTAAAATAAGCTCAACCCTGCAACGCAGCGGGGTTGAGCTGGTTTCATTTCTCCTCTATGTTATACTTCGTTATTCGTTCGTATATCGCTGCGACGTTGGTACATCAACGCAGTGTTCGTACATCATCGCGGCGACGGCTCGCCCGGCAGCGCTTTGAATATGTACCCCTGGGCGCGGCACTCTTCAATAAAGCGGGGGAGCATCTCTGTGTTGTCCTGAGAGACGGCATGGAGCAGGATGACCGCCCCTGGGTGGATCTGCTTCATCACTTGGGGTAGCGCCTTGTCCGGACCGACCTGCTTGTCCACTTCCCAGTCCCTGTAGGCGATGCTCCAAAAGGTCGTCGTCAATCCCAGTTCATGGGCCACAGCGACAGAGGTAGCGTCAAAGCGGCCCATGGGCGGACGGTAGTAGCCTGGCTGCCGCCCCGTGAGGTTTTTGACGGCGTCATTGATCTTCGTCAGTTCCGCTTTTTGCCGCTCGGCGCTCAGCTTTGTCATGTCCGGATGGGTCTGGGTGTGGTTGCCGACGCCGAATCCGCGCCGGCCCATGTCGCGAACCAATTCCGGATGGGTGTCGAGAAACTGGCCAGTGACAAAGAAGGTGGCCGGGACCTTCGCCTGGGACAGCGCCTCCAAAATCCTCGGCGTGAAGCCATTCTCATATCCTTCATCAAAAGTCAGATAGAGCGCTTTCTCTTCCGACGGGATCCGGTACACCGGGTTATAGGCTTCGATGGCGCTAGTCATCGAGCGGGGCCACTGGGGGGCGACGCCTGTCTCGTGGCGAGGGATCCACCAGTCCTGGGGACCGGTCGTCCCTTTGGCGGACGATGCGCCCGACTTGGGATTCGTCTCGATTTTCTCCGAAGAGGACTGCGGCGAAGCCTGCGACGGCTTTTCCGAGTCCTTTTCCCCGTTCTTCTTGTCCGTTTCAGACAGGGCTGGGGATGTTTTTGCGGCGTCGACGCCCGCTGAAGCCGCAGGAGTCTTTACAGGCGATGAGGGAGAGGTCGGGGCGCTGGCCCGGGTCTGTTCGATTGTGAACAGGCCGGCGGCGATGCCCCCGATGAGGACAAGGGCGGCGACGATGGTGAGATTTTTGTCTTTCATGGTATACTTCCCCTTGAGAAATCCGCCAGCGAGCCGCGTGACCTGCAAGCTGCGTGATCCAGCAAGTTGCGTAACTCACAATCGCTGAACCAGTGGTCGCATCGACCTGCCGACGTTTCCGTGTAATGGGGAAGGATTTCTCTTTCTCGCCCGACAAGTCCTCCAAAAAAACGACAGTGGACAAGAAAAAGTCAGCTGCGAAGGGGCGGACGCCACAAGATTAGACACGTTTCGCCAATTCCCTATTAGCCGTGTTATAATGATGATCGCTGATTGAGAGACCTACGGATAACCTATCGAATCACCCATTTGATTCACTCACGGGGGGCATTGATTTAATATGGATAAGGCGATACGCCGGATCTTTGTGGAAAAACGCGAGGGTTTCAATGTGGAAGCCCAGCACCTGCGCGATGACTTGCGGGAGAACCTGGGCATCTCCGGATTGGAAGGCGTACGGATCGTCAACCGTTACGACGTGGCCGGCATCTCTGACGAGGAGTACGCCCGGGCGCGCGGCACGATCTTCTCGGAACCCAACGTGGACCGTGTGTACGATGAACGGCTGGAGATCGACCCGGCTCATCGCCTCTTTGCCATGGAATACCTGCCCGGCCAGTACGACCAGCGGGCCGATTGGGCGACCCAGAGCATCCAGATTGTGACCCAGAAAGAACGCCCCGTCGTCCAGTCGGCCAAGGTGCTCGTCCTCGAAGGCCAGATCAGTGACGACGAGTTCAACCGGATCAAGGCCTATTGCATCAACCCCGTTGAATCGCGCGAGGCTGGCCTGGAAAAACCGGCTTCCCTGGACATGCAGCTCCAGCCGCCGGAAGACGTGAAGACCCTTGACGGCTTCATTGCCGCCAGCGATGAGGAACTGCGCTCTCTCATGGGGCAGTTGAGTCTCGCCATGAGCTTCGAGGACCTCCGCTTCTGCCAGGCCTATTTTCGCGATGAGGAACAGCGGGACCCGACGATCACCGAGATCCGGGTCATCGACACCTACTGGTCTGACCACTGCCGCCATACGACTTTTTTCACCAAAATCGAGGATGTCCAGATCGAAGAAGGCGCCTTCACTGGCCCGATCCGGGCGGCTTATGAGGAGTACCTGCAATCGCGCAACCTCGTCTACGGCGATAAAGAGCGCGATGTCTGCCTGATGGATATGGCCGTCATCGCCATGAAAGAACTGAAAAAACAGGGCCGCCTCGACGACCTGGACGAGTCTGACGAGATCAACGCCTGCAGCATTGTCGTGCAGGCTGATGTGGACGGCAAAAAAGAAGAATGGCTCGTCATGTTCAAAAACGAGACCCACAACCACCCGACAGAGATCGAGCCCTTCGGCGGCGCCGCCACCTGCCTCGGCGGGGCGATCCGCGATCCCTTGTCCGGGCGCTCCTATGTCTACCAGGCCATGCGTGTCACCGGCAGCGGCGATCCCCGTACCCCGGTGGAGAACACCCTGCCCGGCAAGCTGCCCCAGCGCAAGATCACTATCGGCGCCGCTGCCGGCTACAGTTCCTACGGCAACCAGATCGGCCTTGCGACCGGGCAGGTGGCCGAGGTCTATGACGAAGGTTTCGTCGCCAAGCGGATGGAGATCGGCGCGGTTATCGGCGCAGCTCCGCGGCAAAACGTGGTCCGCAAAGCCCCCGCGCCGGGCGATGTGATCCTCCTCGTCGGCGGGCGGACGGGCCGCGACGGATGCGGCGGCGCCACTGGTTCCTCGAAGGAGCATACGGCAGAATCCCTCTTCTCTTGCGGCGCAGAGGTTCAAAAGGGCAACCCGGTCACGGAACGGAAGATCCAACGCCTTTTCCGCCACCCCGAAGTTAGCCGTCGGATCAAAAAGTGCAATGACTTCGGCGCTGGCGGCGTCTCTGTCGCCATCGGCGAACTGACTGACGGCCTTATCGTCAATCTGGACGCCATCCCCAAAAAATACGAGGGCCTCGACGGGACGGAACTGGCCATCGCCGAATCACAAGAGCGGATGGCCGTCGTCGTCGCTCCGGAAGATGTAGACGCCTTCACCCGATTGGCCCATGAAGAAAACCTGGAAGTGACCCCCGTCGCTTCCGTGACAACAGAAGAGCGATTGAAGATGAATTGGCGCGGCGCGACCATCGTCAACCTGAGCCGTAAGTTCCTGAACACCAACGGCGTCAAGCAGCGGACGACGGTGATTGTCAAAGGGCCGGAGGCCGAAAAGAACTACTTTAAAACCCTGCCTGCGGCAGTCGAGGCCCAACTGCCCGACCTGCGCGCCGCCTGGCTCGCTAACCTGAGCGACCTGAACGTGTGCAGCCAGAAGGGTCTCGTCGAACGCTTCGATAGCACCATCGGCGCCAATACGGTGCTGATGCCCTTCGGCGGCGTCCACCAGGCATCGCCGGCCCAAGGCATGGTGGCCAAGCTCCCCGTCCTCGGCGGCGAGACGACGACCGCCACGGCCATGACCTTCGGCTACAACCCCCAACTGGCCAAATGGAGCCCCTTCCACGGCGCCCTCTATGCGGTCATCGAGTCCGTCGCCAAGGCCGTCGCCCTGGGTGGCGACTACCGCTGCATCCGGCTCACCCTCCAGGAGTATTTTGAAAAACTGGGCAAAGACCCTGTCCGCTGGGGCAAGCCCTTCAGCGCCCTCCTCGGCGCCTTTGTGGCCCAAAAACGGCTCGGCATCGCCGCCATCGGCGGCAAGGACAGCATGTCGGGCACCTTCATGGATCTCCATGTGCCGCCCACACTTGTCTCCTTTGCCGTCAACGTGATGGACGCCGGACAGGCCATCTCATCGGAGTTCAAGGGCTCTGGCCATCCCGTCGTCCTCTTGCCCCTACGCCGCGATGAGAACGAACTGCCTGATTTCGCCAGCCTCGACTGCAACTACCGGAAGGTGGCCGAACTCGCTGGGGAAGGCAAGGCGCTTGCCGCCTACGCCGTCGGCTTCGGCGGTGTCGCTGCCGCCGTCAGCAAGATGGCCTTTGGCAACCAGATCGGCCTGATCATGGGCGATGGCTTCGCGTCCGCCGACCTCTTCCGCGCCGATTACGGCTCCCTCGTCCTGGAGATCGACAGCGCTGCCGACTTGGCCGCTTCCTTCGGCGATGTTCCCTATGTGCTTCTGGGCTACACCCAGGAAGCTTCGGTCCTGCGCGTCAACGGCGTAGAAATCGCTCTGACCGAGGCCCAGTCCGCTTGGGAAAAACCGCTGGAGAAGATCTTCCCGACACGGGTGAAGACGAGCGATGAACTGATGGCGTCGCTTAAGAACGGACAGCCCGACGGAGCGGTCAACCCAAACGGAAACATCCGCCTGTTCACCGGCCGGAACACCCATCGCCCGGCCGTGAAAATCGCCCGTCCCCGCGTTTTCATCCCTGTCTTCCCGGGCACCAACTGCGAGTATGACACGGCCTGCGCCTTCGAAAAGGCCGGCGCCGTTGCCGACCTCCTCATCGTCCGCAACCTGACCCCAATCGATGTAGAGGAAAGTATCGCCGAGATGGTGAAGGGCATCAACAACGCCCAGATCGTCTCCCTTCCCGGCGGGTTCAGCGCCGGCGACGAACCCGAGGGATCAGGCAAGTTCATCGCCGCCATGTTCCGGAACCCCCGGGTGAAAGAAGCCGTCACCAACCTGCTTAAGACGAGAGACGGCCTCATGCTCGGCATCTGCAATGGCTTCCAGGCGCTGATCAAGCTCGGCCTCGTCCCCTACGGTGAGATCGTCGACATCACCGAGGACTGCCCGACCCTGACCTATAACCGGATCGGCCGCCACATCTCTTGCATGGCTCGGACGAAGGTCGTCTCGACCCTGTCACCCTGGTTCTCTCGCGTCGAAGCAGGGGAGGTCCACAGTGTTGCCCTTTCCCACGGCGAAGGCCGCTTCTTCGCCTCGCCGGAGATGGTCGAACGCCTCTTCGCCAACGGCCAGATTGCCACCCAGTATGTCGACCTCGACGGCAATATCAACGAGGACATCCGCTACACCCCCAACGGCTCCGTCGCGGCCGTCGAAGGCATCACCAGCCCCGACGGACGCATCCTCGGCAAGATGGGCCACTCGGAACGGATCGGCCGCCATGTGGTCGTCAACGTGCCAGGGGAGAAGGACCAGCGGATCTTTGCTTCTGGGGTGGGGTATTTCCTATAGAAACCGATGAAATGAGCGTATGCTTTTCGTCTTAACCTAAGTACACCAGAGAAGAGCAGACAGATAGTTCTACAGAGACCCGTAAGAAGGCCACTGATAAGGTGAACCCTCTTACGGGTTATTTGTCTTTTCTGCCCCCCATAAAAGTAAAGATTTCACGAAATATTAGAATAATTGAAGCGAATTAAATGGAAGCCGGAAGGTTGCCGGTCATGCTGCTGATGCGAAGGAAAAGCATGGGATACGACACACCCCGTTGGGAGGACTATTTGCTTGCTGAATCGGTAGGGCAATATCATACAAGAATGGTATTGCTACTTGTGATACACTAAGTATCAGATAGGCAGCAATCACAATGGAGCAAGACCATACTTACTTTGGAATTGCTATTTACGGGAATAAGAAAAAAATAAACAAGCTAACAGGTTCTATGCCGCTGTTAAGATAGTTTATAGCCACCACTCAATTTATTCCTGCATTCTGCTGGTTTTACGGAGGCGCTTTATTAATATGGCATTAAAAGGCAGGGCAGTCGCTGTTAGCTGTTCTGACTTCTATAGTTTACATAACAACTATTTTGCGAAGTTTGACTAGATGTAAAGCCCCGGATCTTCATTAAAGAAGCCGGGGCCATTTTTTTTCGGGCATTCTTCACTGGTTAGGCCTTGGAGATGCTCCCTGTGCGCCCCCCTGTCGCCCGCAGCAGGTCGGCAGGGAAGAGGACCATCTGGCAACCGCGAATGCCGGCGCTGATGGAGACCCTCTCTACCGACTTAATCCGCTCGTCCACATAGAGGGGGTACTTTTTCTTCGCCCCCACCGGGGAAACGCCGCCCCGGATATACCCGGTCAGCGGTTGAACCTCTTTAAGGGGAACCGTCTCCACCTTTTTGTTGCCGCTCAGGGCAGCGAGGGCCTTGAGATCGAGTTCGTGGTCTCCCGGGATGCAGGCCAGCAGGACGCCTGTCTTGTCGCCCCGGGCGACGAGGGTTTTATAGACTTGTTCGATGGGAAGGCCGATCTTGTCCGCCACCGTGATGGCAGAGAGGTCCGATTCGTCGACATCATATTCCATCAACTCATAGGCGATTTTCATCTGATCAAGCAGGCGGGCGGCGTTGGTTTTTTGGGCCATGAGAGTATTCCCTCCAATTTAAATTGTAAATGCGAGCGGGCATTGCCTAGACTAGCTTTGAGCAGCACCCAAACTGGCGAGAGGCGATGCCCAGACGAAAGCCTGTGCTGACCCTAGCGTACCACACCTCGCAACCTTGGAAAAGAACGATGCTCGCCGCCTCTTGTCAAGTTACCTCTGTGGATGTTTTTTTCTTGGCAGGAAAAAAAGAATGGTTTTAGCGCAAAGGGTAGAATTATAATGAAAGCAAAGATTTTGTTCGAACATGGACAGGGGGGATCCGGAATGCCGACTCAAATCACTCGTCTATTGATGGAGAGAAAGGATGCCTTGCTGCAGATCTGGATGGAGGGACAGATGGCTGAGTTGTCCCTTCGCTTGGATCGGATGACCTCCCAGGATCTGTATTGGCAGTCGAGGGAGTTCGTCGATACCTTCGTCGCTGCCGTCTCCACAGGGAACGTGGAGGATATCGACCGGGAAGAGTGGGAGCCTGTGAGAATGATGCTGACTCAGATCTCCGTCTCTCGCACCCACCAGGGGTTCAGCCCTATCGAGACAGCCAGTTATATCTTCAGCCTCAAAGAAGCCTTGATCCGCCTCATTCAAGGCGAAGGAAGCCACCAGATGGATATCTTCGTCCTCGATTTTCTTCCTTTGTCACGGATCCTGGACAAGCTCGGTTTGATTACCTTTGACAGCTATACGCGGGCGCGGGAGGAGATTATCGCCCGCCAGCAGCAGGAGATGCTGGAACTCTCAACGCCGGTCATCCGTGTGTGGGATGGCATCCTGGCCTTGCCCCTGATCGGCACCCTGGACAGCGGGCGCACCCAGGTGATCATGGAAAACCTGCTGCGGGGCATCCAGGACACCAATTCCGATGTGGCCATTTTGGACATTTCTGGCGTGCCGACTGTCGACACCCTGGTGGCCCAGCACATCATGAAGACGGTCAGCGCCGCCCGCCTGATGGGCGCCGAATGCATCATCAGCGGCGTGCGTCCGGAGATCGCCCAGACCATCGTGCAACTTGGCGTCGATCTGTCCATGGTCAAAACGCGGTCTTCACTGGCCGGTGCGCTTCGCTTGGCTTATGAGATGCGCAAACTGATTGTCGTACCCGCCAGCAAGGGCTAGGGGGAAGGCGTATGCAACGAATCCCCATTTTGAAGATGGGTCCTTTTCTCCTGGTCACGATTCAGGTGGACTTGCACGACCGCCTGGTCATGGCCTTGCAGGATGATCTGACGAATAGGGTCAGCAAAACGGGCGCTCGGGGCGTGTTGATCGACATCTCCAGCCTGGATATGGTCGACTCCTTCATCGGCCGCATGCTGGGCGCGATCGCCGCCGTCACTCGCCTCATGGACGCTCAGACGGTTGTCGTGGGCATGCAGCCGGCTGTGGCCATCACCATGGTGGAGCTGGGGTTGGATCTTCCTGGCGTCCTGACAGCCCTGAATGTGGAAAGAGGCATGGAACTGCTGCGTTCCCGCTTGGGGCTCGATCAGGAGATGGTCCATGACGTTGATGCCGAAGTGTGAACGCATCCCCCTTTCCTGCGCCCAGGAGATCGTCGCGGTCCGTCAGCGGGTGCGTGAACAGGCGGTTTCTCTCGGCTTCAATCTCCTGGATCAGACTAAGCTGATGACAGCCACGAGCGAGCTGGCCCGCAACATGGTCGACTATGCCGGCGGCGGAACGGTACTCATCGAACAGGTCGAAGCGCCGGGGCGCCGGGGTTTGCAGATCACCTTTGAAGATGAGGGACCGGGGATCGCTGATCTGGACCTGGCGATGCAAGAAGGCTATACGAGCGGAAATGGGCTTGGCCAGGGTATGCCCGGTTCAAAACGACTCGTCCACGACTTTCACATCCGTTCACAGGCCGGCAAAGGGACGAAAATCGTCATCGCGCGCTGGATATAGGGAGAGAGGGTGGAGGCGCATGAAGCATCACTGCTGTTATCCGGTCGTTGAGCCAAGCCAGGTGGGAGAGGTGCGGCGCGCCGCCAATGAGATCGCCTTGTCCAACGGGTTTTGCGCCGAGGACGCTGGCCGGGTGGCCATTGTGGCCACCGAACTGGCCAGCAACCTGGTCAAACACGCCACCAGGGGCGGAGAGATCCTGCTTGCGTCCGTTGAAACGGGCGACCACTATGGCGTAGAGATCATCAGTCTTGACAAGGGACCGGGCATTGAGAATCCTCAGCGTATGCTGCAAGACGGCGTTTCTACAGTAGGCACTGTCGGCAACGGCCTTGGCGCCGTCCTCCGCCTATCCCAGGTCTTTGATATCTATACGCGTCCCGGGCAGGGGACGGCCATCCTGGCGCAAGTTTATGAACGGGGATGGTTAGAAGCGAAGGCGCCGCTGCAGGTTGGCGTTGTCATGCGTCCCAAACCAGGCGAACCGGTCAGCGGAGACGGCTGGGGGGTTCACATCGGAGAAGAAGGGGGAGCCCTCCTCGTCACGGACGGACTCGGTCATGGCCTGCAGGCGGCAGAGGCTTCCCAAGAAGCGCTGCGCTTTTTCCGAGAGCAGAAAATAACGTCGCCGGCTGCGTTCATCCGCTGCATCAATGGCCCATTGCGCCATACACGGGGGGCTGCGGTGGCGCTGGCATCGATTGACTTGAGGCAGCGTCAGGTGACCTACTCCGGTGCCGGCAATATCGCTGGTAGAATCCTGTCCCCCCAAGGGGTTACGGGCTGCCTCTCTTACAATGGAACGGTCGGGCTCAATCCGGGAAGGTTTCAAGACAACAGCTATGCCTGGCCGGAGCAGGCTCTGTTGGTCATGCACTCCGACGGGCTCACGTCGCGGTGGGACCACGCCGCCTATCCGGGGTTGCTAGTGCGCCACCCTGCGCTGATCGCCGCCGTCTTGTACCGAGACTTTTTTCGAGGCAATGACGATGTGACCGTCGTCGTTGTCCGGCAAGGGTGTTAGTCATGAGTGGAATTGTCATCAATCAAGCCGAAGTCCGATTTGAACCGGATATCATTCAGTTGCGCCAGCGAGCCCGCGACGTGGCCTCACTCGCCGGACTCAGCGACCATGACCGCACCCGTCTGATCAGCGCCCTGTCAGACATTCTCCGCAGCCTGCTCCTTTGCGGTGGCGGCAAGGTCGAATTCAACCTGCTTGAACGGGACAACCGGCAGTACCTTCAAATCACCATCCAGGGTCGGGAAAAATTCTTTACTTCCGGCGATGCCTCGGCCAATCGCTTCGCCCAGACGCCGGGTCCTTTCCGGTATGATAACCTGGTCGATTTCTTTTCGGTGGAAGATAAGCCGGGAGAGACAGTGGTGCGCCTCGCCAAGGCCATCCCAACGGCGATGCCGCGCGTCTCCACGCCTGTCGTCGCCCGCTGGCGCGAGGCTTTGGAGAAGGAAAAGCCCCAGACGGCCCTAGACGAGATCAAACAACAAAACCGGGAACTGGCCCAGGCGCTGGTCATGCTCCAACAGCGGGAACTGGAATTGAAGCAGCAGTTGGAAAAGGTGCAGCGGTTGAACGATGAATTGACAGAGGCAAAAGAAGCTGCCGACGCTGCCAACCGGGCCAAAAGCGATTTTCTCGCTACCATGAGCCACGAGATCCGCACGCCCATGAACGGGATCATCGGCATGACAGAACTCATGCTCCATACGAACCTGGATCCGGAGCAGCGCGATTACGCCGAGGTGGTCATTAATTCGGCCAATCTGCTCCTAACGATCATCAATGACATCCTCGATTTCTCCAAGATCGAAGCAGGGAAGATGAACCTGGAGAACGTGGAGTTCGATCTGACCGTCCTGCTCACCGATGTGCTGCAGGTTTATGCTGACAAGGCGGAGGAAAAGGGGCTGCGCTTTTTCAATCAAATCGACCTGGAGGATTTGGGGCTGGTAAGGGGCGATCCGGTGCGGCTGCGGCAAGTCCTTTTCAACCTACTCGGCAATGCCGTCAAGTTCACCGAAGCCGGTCAGGTATCAGTCAGGATTTCGCGGGAGCAGCCGAATGTCTGGAATCTGTATGATCCCGGCAGGCAGGCGCACACATGGCGCGCTCACGCAACCTGGAATCCATGGGTGCGTTTCGAGATCACCGACAGCGGTGTAAGCATCCCCGACGCGGCGAAAGGAAAGCTCTTTCAACCCTTTACCCAGGCGGACACCTCGACGACCCGCCGCTATGGCGGCACCGGTCTAGGCCTGTCCATCGCCAAACGACTCGTCGACCTGATGGGCGGCCGGATCGGTTTTGAAAGCCAAGAGGGAAGAGGATCCACCTTCTGGTTTGTCATTCCCTTGGAACCGTTCGGTGCGGCAAAAGACACCGCCCCAGCAACTGTGATCGCCCAGCAGGGCGTGGCCATCCGGACGGACAATCCGGTGCTTCTCGTAGAGGATAATCCCGTCAGCCAGCGGTTGGCTGTGCTCCAACTAAAAAAGTTCGGTCTCACCGTCCATGCCGTTGTAAGTGGGGAAGAGGCCGTCCAGGCAACCGTCACTGGCGATTATGGGCTCGTCTTCCTCGACTATCAGGACAATGAGAAAGACTGCGCAGATACGGTGAAACAGATTCGCGCCAACGAAACCGGCGCCAGCCGACGAACGCCTATCATCGCCATGACGGCCTTTGCCTTGCAAGGCGACGAGGAGCGATACACAGGCTTGGGCTTTGATGACGCGCTCACCAAGCCGTTGAACCGGGAAGATCTGAACCGTCTTTTGCTGCGGTGGCTGCCTGTTACCATGGAAGCTGGATGAACCCCGGAACACCGGGGTTCATCACGAAAAAATAATATTTCTGAATATTTTTTTTTCACAAAATATTTAACGATGGACTTTTTTGCTTTATAATGAGTACATACAAAATACATTTCATGTGTGTTGTGGTAAGCCCTTCATTCACAAGCATCCGGGGGTCACGCACTCTTTTTTTGCGGCTTTACTTGGTCTGACCACCGAGCCACCGGGTCCTCAAATGCTTGCGATGAATCCTGGTTTACGGCCACATGAACCAACAAGGTCCCAAATATTGCAGGGGGTGCAAAACGGTGAACATTGTCGTGCTCGTCAAACAAGTTCCCGGCACAGACAACGTGAAGATGGATCCCGTCACCGGCGTCATGATTCGTAGCGGTAAGGACACCATTATCAACCCGCTCGACGAAAACGCCCTGGCTGAGGCCATCCGCATCAAAAATTCACACGAGAATGTGAAAGTTACCGCAGTTAGCATGGGTCCCGAATCAGCGATGAAAGCCATCAAAGAAGCCATCGCCATGGGTGCCGACGGCGGCGTGCTCATCTCCGGCCGCGCTTTCGCCGGCTCTGACACCATCGCCACCGCCAAAGCCATCGCCGCTGCCATCCGCAAAGTGGGCGATGTGGACCTGATCCTCTGTGGTGAACGCGCCACCGACGGTGAAACCGGTCAGACGGGCGCCATGATCGCCTACTACCTGGGCATTCCCGTAGAAACTTATGTCTCCGGCGTGGAAGTCAAAGAAGGCGGCGTTATCGTCAAACGGACCGTCGAAGGCGGCTTCGAACGCGTTGAAATTCCCTTCCCCGTCATGGCCACCGTCAACAAAGACATCAACGAACCCGGTTTCCCGACCCTCAAAGGCAAGCTGAAAGCCAGGGAAACGGCTGTTCCCGTCTATGGCCCTGCTGAACTGGGCCTCGAGCCCGCTGAACTGGGTCTCAAGGGTTCGCCGACCCGGGTCGTGAAGGTGTTCAGCCCCAAGCTGTCCCGCGACACGATCATGAAAAAAGCTGACGGCACCACCGGGCCGGTCGAAGAAATGATGAAGTTTCTCGCCGGCAAGGAAGCCATCTAAGGGGAGGGATAACGATGTCGACGTACGTCAACGCAAACGTGGAAAAAGAGCAAAAGCTCTCGCAATATAAAGGGGTCCTCGTCTTCGGCGAACAGAAAGACGGCAAGATCCTGACAGTCACCTACGAACTGCTGACCCGCGGCCGCAAGCTGGCCGACGACCTGGGTTGCGAACTCTCCTGTGTCCTCCTCGGTGACGAGATCGAGGGCCTGGAAGAGGTCGTCAAGCGCGGCGCCGACAAGGTCTTCTTCATTAAAGACGCCGTTCTGAAAAACTTCTTGCCCCGTCCTTACAGCAAAGCCATCACCAAGCTCTGCGAAGAACTGAAGCCGGAAGTCATCGTCGCCGCTGCCACCACCACCGGCCGGACCGTCATGCCCCTCGTCGCGGCCATGCTGGAAACGGGTCTGACGGCTGACTGCACCGAACTGACCATCGACGCCGAAACGCGTCTCCTCCTGCAAACCCGTCCCGCCATCGGCGGCAACATCATGGCCACCATCAAGACGCCGGACCATCGTCCCCAGATGGCGACCGTCCGTCCCAAGTCTGCCAAACCGGCCGCTTTCGACGCCAACCGCACCGGCGAAGTCATCGTCAAGGAATACGAAGGGGCGACTTTCTTCACCCCCGAAAAATTCCTCGAATATATCAAGGACACCACCCAGGAAGTCAGCATCGAAGAAGCGGACGTCATCGTCGCCGGCGGCAAAGGCATGAAGAACGCCGACGGCTTCCGGATGGTCGAAGAGCTGGCCCGCATCCTCGGCGCCGGCGTCGGCGCCACCCGTGACGCCGTTGAACTGGGCTGGACCACCTACCCGCACCAGATCGGCCTCTCCGGCAAGACCGTTGCGCCGAAGCTCTACTTCGCCTTCGGCCTCTCCGGCAAGATCCAGCACCTGGCTGGCATGCAGACGTCCGAAGTCGTCGTGGCGGTCAACAAGGATCCGGAAGCTCAGATCTTCAAAGTGGCCGACTTCGGCATCGTCGGCGATGTCTTCGAGGTCGTTCCCATGATGATCGAAGCCTTCAAAAACTTGAAGGCCAACGCGTAAGCAGGGGGTGTAGAGGAATGCAATTCAATAAAGTGACTGATAGCATCGTTGCAGAACTGCGCGCCCTCCTGGGTGACGCCAACGTTCTCATCGACGAAGAAAAAATCGAGATGTACTCGAAGGATGAAGTCTCTGACAAGCTTTGGGAAAAGATGCCTGAAGTCGTCGTTAAACCGGAAAATGCCCAGCAGGTTTCCGAAGTGGTCAAACTGGCTAACCGTGAACTGATCCCCATTACGCCGCGGGGCGCCGGCTCCGGCCTGGCTGCGGGCGCTGTTCCCCTGCAAGGCGGCATCGTCCTCTCCCTGGAGAAGATGAACCAAATCCTCGACGTAGACACGGAAAACCTGTTCATGGTCTGCGAACCGGGCGTCACCACCGGCGACGTCCAGAAGACAGCCAAGGAACATGGCCTGCTCTACGCCGGCGACCCCTGTTCGGCTGACTCCTCCTTCATCGGCGGTAACGTGGCCACCAACGCCGGCGGCAACAAGGCCGTCAAGTACGGTGTTACCTCCCGCCACATCTATGGCCTGGAAATCGTCATGCCTGACGGTGAGATCGTCACCTTCGGCGGCAAGAACGTCAAAGACGTCACCGGCTATGATATCGTCCACCTGATGGTCGGTTCCGAAGGCACCTTGGGGATCGTCACCAAGGTCTGGCTGAAACTGATGCCCCTGCCCAAGTATGTGGCCGACCTGCTCATCCCCTTTGCCGATATGCAGACCGCTATCAAGGTCGTTCCCAAGATCATGACTGCCGGCATCATCCCCACCTGCCTCGAATTCATGGACAGCCTCTCCATCAAGTCGGCGGAGATGTACCTGAACAAGAAGCTGCCCTATGGAGACGCTGGCGCCTATGTCATTTGCGAAGTTGACGGCACCTCGGAAACGCAGGTCCAGGACGATTATGAAACCATCGGCAAGCTGGCCCTGGAAAACGGCGCTTTGGAAGTCTTCGTGGCCGACAACATGTCCACCCAGGAGCGGATCTGGAAGTCCCGGAAGTGCTACGCAGAAGCCATCCGGATGATCAGCCCCGTCTACTGCATGGAAGACATCGTTGTCCCCGTCTCCAACATTCCCAAAGCCATCGAAGCCATCGAGCGCATCGCTGCCAAGTATGAGTGCAAGATCCCCAGCGCCGGACACGCCGGTGACGGCAACATCCACTGCACCATCATGCGCGAAGATCGCGACGATCACGCCTGGCATGAGCTGAAGTACGCCGTCCTCGACGAACTGTACGAAGAAGTCTATGCCCTCGGCGGCAACCTGTCCGGTGAACACGGCATCGGCGCCAAGCGCGCCCAGGCCATGGACAAGCACATGACCGATGCCCAACGCAAGGTGCTGGTGACCATCAAGAAGGCACTGGACCCTAACGGCATCATGAACCCTGGCAAGGTGCTTGTCGGTTAAGGGATTCTTTTTCAATCGAGTTCACTGATCCGAATGGTTTGATGGAAACTCCTAGATGGTTTCTTATCTAATCGATTCGGTCCATTGATGCATATGCATTGTTTTTGACGCCGCGGCGCTTTTGTGCCGCGGCTTTTTTTAACTTCTTCCTTTAAAAAGATGACTGCCGCGTCAGACCGAAGTCCGAGCGGCAGTCACTCGTGAGGCGCTGGTAAAATGGTACATCCCTCCTTAAAACGCTTGCGCCGTCCTTATTGATTGTTTCTCTTTACCATCTCCTGACTCGCTACTTCAGCGAGGCGCAGTTTGAAGGTTGGCGAAGAGAACCGAGGTCAGTAGTACAGCGATTGCCAATTCCATTAACATAGTCAACGCCCCCCCTTTGTCTTGTTAAGATTATGTTAATCTTTATATTCATTGTAGGATGTTTCACGAGCCAAGTCAATGGTTTTTGCGAAGGAAATGAACAAGGCCGGGGCAGATGCCGCCGGCCGTCGCTATTGTGTTCATCCGTCACTATTGTGTTTGTCCTTCGCTGTGCTGGTTTTATGAATGGTGGCTGTGCAGGTCCACGTCACAGTCGTCGAGCGGTTCGAGGGCTTCCCGGATGGTCTTCACCTGCGCCTCAGCGCTGAACTTGTCGATCATCGCCTTGGCTTTCGCGCTATGGTTCAAAGCCGCCGGGCCGCCGATGCAGCCGCCGACACAGACCATGCCTTCGATGAAGTTCTCCGGCAGCTTGCCGACTTTGGCCAAGCGGAGGGATTTGATGCACTCCTCGGCGCCGTTGCACTTGACCGGACGTACATCGAGCTCCTTGTTCTCCTCTTTCAATGCCTGGACGACGGCAGCGGTCACGCCACCGGAACGGGCGAAGGCGCGGCTGAAGGGAGAGGTTTCCTCCCGGAGGTTGGCTTCACACTGGACCGGATCGATGTCCGTGGCCTGGAAGAGGGCGAGCATCTCTTCGAAGGTGAGGGTGAAGTCGACAGCGCCGGCCACCGCCTGCCGGGTGATCTCCGCTTTTTTGGCGATGCAGGGACCGATGAAGACAACGACGGCATTGACGTCCTTGGCCTTGATGTAGCGGGCAGTGGCGATCATGGGGGAGACGGTCGATGATATATTGTCTTTCAGGGTGGGGAAGTGCTTGTCCACCATGTCATAGAAGGCGGGGCAGCAGGAGGTGGTGAGGAAGGAGCCTTCCCGGATCTTCGTTTCCAGCTCCTTGGCCTCTTCCGGGACGATCATGTCGGCGCCGAGGGCGGCTTCGACCACGTCGAAAAAGCCGATCTGTTTCAGGGCTGTGCGGATCTGGCCCAGATTGGCCTCAGGGAACTGGGCCGCCACAGCGGGTGCGATGACGGCGTAAACCGGTCGCTCCTTGGCTTGCACCGTGCCGATGACTTGAGTGATGAAAGACTTGTCTGAGATGGCGCCGAAGGGGCAGCGATAAGCGCACTGGCCACAGTTGATGCATTTTTTCTGGTCGATCGTGGCCAACTTGTCCTCGCTGTAGGAGATGGCCTTGACTGGACAGGCTTTAATGCAGGGGCGCTGCGTGTCGGTGATGGCGCCGTAGGGGCAGGCCTGGCGGCAGCGGCCGCACTCGATGCATTTTTCCTGGTTGATGATGGCCCGTCGGTTGATCTGACTGATGGCGTTGACGGGACAGGCCTCCATGCAGGGGTGGGCGATGCAGCCCCGGCAGGCCTCTGTGACGGTGAACCGTTCGACAGGGCATTCCTCGCAGGCGGTCTGCATGACCTGAATGATGCCGGAGGAGCCGCGCACATCGTTGCCGCAGGCGAGGCTCACCCGCTCTTTGAGGACGGCGCGTTCTTTATACACACAGCAGCGGAAACGCGGCTTTTTGCCTTGCACGATCATGTAGGGGATCAGGTCCTTATGCTGATCGAGTGTCTTTTCCATGGCCAGTTTGGCCACATGAGTCAGCACCTCATGCCGCAGCAGTTGCACGGTGGTTTCAAATTTAGGTTGCATCTGAGGTACCTCCCGATCTGTAGATTGCATTTCGAGTGTAGCGAATGAGGGAGAAAAGGTAGATGAAATAGAGGCGTAGCAAGGGCTACCAAAGGCTAGACAGTGGTTTGATCTTTCTGGCAAAAGTTCAATGTGCGAATATGCACAAAACATTATAAAACCCTTGTCTGTAAAAAGACAAGGGTTTCTTTTCGGAAAATATGGCGGAAAAAGGCTGAAACGGGTGAGGGACTGCGTAGCTATTCACAAGAGGCACAACTGAGATCTGAGAGGGGTTATTGGATTTGGAAGACCCGGTTGAGGCGTGTCAGTTCGAAGACTTCCTTAACAACGCCGTGAATGCCTTTGATGATAACGTCTCCACCGTTTTGACGGCTGCGCTTTAAAACCGTAACCAGAACGCCCAACCCAGAACTGTCGATAAATTCAACGCGTTGCATATCAATATGAAAGAGGACACCGTGCTTATCTGCATATTTCAGCAGTTTTTCTCGCAGTTCCGCAGCGTCGGTCACGAGTATACTTCCTGTCAGCGTAACGGAAACCTGGTTGTTCGACGATTGAATTTCGTGAATCATCGCATTCTTCCTTTCCGAACGGTTCTTCTCCACGTTGTTTTCAGTTTAACATAACTATTCAAAGGGAACCAGCCCAATGGCTCCATGATTGTTAATTAAACATTAAACATATCTCATATCCGATATAACGACCAATATATGCTTGTGGACACATCCGGTTCACTTCTTATACAATAGTGCATTGTGCCCCCCCGGAACAAGCGCCCAATTAACACTATATAAGGGGTGGTAATATGCGAAAAACGTGGAAGTGGGGGCTGATGGTTCTCTCGATTGCCACGGTGATGCTTTTCGGAATGACAGCAGCCCAACCGGCGGCAGCCAGTTATCCGGAAATCTCCCTCTCCATCAACGGCAATTTGGTTCAGACGACACCGCCTGTTCAAAGCAAAAAGGGTGTGACAGCCGTTCCCTTTCGGGGCGCGGCGGAAAGTCTTGGCATGAATGTCTACTGGAACCCGGCGACTCAAGCCATGACAGTGGTGAAGGGAAGCGCTGCTGTGACGTGTAAATGCTAATCTAAAAGTGATCCACTTTTGAGGCCAGTGATCCGATAAAAAGTGAGCCACCGGATTTCCAATTTTCCTAAGTGCCAATACACTAGCGTGCAGGAGGAAAAAAGGATGATCACGATGGCTCAATACCATGATATCCGACGGATGTACTTTAGGGAAGGGAAATCGATCCGTCGAATCGCCACCGAACTTAAGATGTCGCGGCGCACCATCGGCAAATATCTGAAAGACGGTTTAGAGCCGTCCCAACGGCGCAGAAAACAGATACCACGCCACCGTCCAGCGCCTGTCGTGGGTCCTTTTTCGCCAATCATCAAAACCTGGCTGACGGACGATCTCTCCCGTCCGCCGAAACAGCGCCATACAGGCCGGCGCATCTATGAGCGCCTTGCTGAAGAATATGGCTTCACGGGCGCGGAATCGACGGTGCGACGAATGGTGGGACAGCTTCGCCGGGAAGTCAAAACGGTGTACATACCCTTGGAATTTCCGCTGGGGGACAATGCACAATGTGACTGGGGTGAGGTACAAGTCCTTCTCCAAGGAGCGCCCACCAAAGTCCATCTGTTTGTGATGCGGTTGACCGCCAGCCGCGCTCTGTACGTCCGGGCCTATCCCCATGAACGCCAAGAAGCCTTTTTCGACGGCCACTGCCGTGCTTTCCGATTCTTCGGCGGTGTACCGCAGCGCGTCACCTACGATAATTTGAAGACGGCGGTGAAGAAGGTCCTGGGTGGCCGCAACCGTGAGGAACAAGAAGCTTTCCAGGCATTGCGGGGGCACTACGTCTTCCGAGCCGAGTTTTGCAATGTCGCTTCAGGAAATGAAAAAGGTCAGGTGGAATGTATGGTGGGGTACAGTCGGCGGAATTTCTTCGTGCCCCTGCCGGAAGTGGACAGCCTTGACGAACTGAACCAACGGCTTGAGCAACAATGCCTCCGCTACGCGGGGAAGACCCGGCTTCCGCACAGCGAAGAGCGGATCGCCTCTGCCTGGGCGCGAGAAAAGGCGCACCTGCTTGCGCTGCCGGAGCACGACTTTGATGCCTGTCGGGTAATCCCGGCGCGAGCAGACCACTATTCCCTGGTCCATTTTGAAACCAACGCCTACTCGATCCCGTGCGCCTGGGCTGGTCGTGAACTGCTGCTGAAGGCGTATGTCGATGAAATCCGGATCATCGCAGGTGTCGAGGTAATCGCCGTGCACCGCCGGTGCTATGAGCGCAAACAGTGGCGCCTCCAATTCGATCACTTCATCGACGCGCTGGCCAAAAAACCGCGGGCGCTGCGCGATGCGGCAGCCTTTCAAAATGACAGCGCACCCCCAGTCTATCGCCGCTTTTACATGGAGATGCATCAGCGCTACGGAGCCGAAGGAGACCGCGCCTTTATCCGCATCCTGCACCTGCACCGGCAGCACGGCGCGGACGTGCTTGTGCCGGCGTTAACAGAAGCGGAAGCGCAGGGGGTGTACCGCTATGATGTCGTCGCCGAACTTGTTCGCCGCCGGCTCCATCCAGCGCCGCTTCTCTCCATGGCGGTCGGTGAGCTACCGGGAAGACTGGCCGCTTATTCCGTGGCCCAGCCGGACATCGGTCAATTCAACCGACTTCTCGGGAAGGAGGAGACGTTGCATTGACGACGACGCTACGATTGCAAAGTTGCCTCAAGCGGCTGAAGCTTCCCACTGTCGCGCGCCACGCCGAGGCGTTGGCGCGGGAAGCGGAAGAAAGCCGCCAGGGGTATCTGGAGTACCTCTGCACGTTATTGGAAACCGAGGTAAGTCAACGAGAAGAGAACCAGCAAAAAGCACGTATCCAGCAAGCGCGCTTTCCCCTGCTCAAGACACTGGACGCCTTTGATTTTTCGGTGATTCCTTCCCTGTCCAAGCAAAAAGTGCTCACGTTGGCGCAAGGCGAGTTTATCGACAAAAAAGAGAACGTCATCCTGATCGGCAACAGCGGAACGGGAAAGACCCACATGGCCACGGCGATCGCCCACGCCGCCTGTCGTCAACGAAAACGAGTGCGCTTCGTCCATGCGGCCACGCTGGTGGATGAACTCCTCGCTGCGCAAGCGGAACACCGCTTGACCAAAGTAGAAAAGCAATGGCGCCAGCATGACCTGATCGTTCTCGACGAATTGGGATACATCCCCTTCAGCAAGACAGGGGCGGAACTGCTCTTTCAATTCTGTTCCACCCTCTACGAGCGAGCCAGCCTCATGGTGACCAGCAATCTGGAGTTTGCCGAATGGACCCAGATCTTTGGTAATGACAAGCTAACGGCGGCCTTTCTTGATCGCCTGACCCACCATGCCCACATCTTGCTCATGAACGGCGAGTCGTACCGTTTCCGGCAGAGTATGAAGCGACTCGAAAGCGTACCCACTGCATAAGAGAAGAGACGGCTCCGACCCTACGGCCCTACCGGGCCTCCGGGTCGGCCTTGCCCCAAAGGAAATCCAAAAAACCCCCTCTGGCAGGGCCAACACCCATGGGAGTGACGGTGGAGACAGGGAACCCCTGGGCCTCAGCCAATGGCAAGGCGATTCAGTTGACCTTTGCGCCTTACCTTTCGGGTGAACGCCTTTACGTGCCACTCACGCTCTTTGGGCAGGCCTTTGGCGCGGATGTAAGCTGGGACGGCGTGAATCATATCGCCGCTGTCCGGACGGCGGACGGGCGTTTTACCCTCGGCGCCGGGGTGAAAAAGGTATCCCTTCCCAATTACGCTCCCTTGAGACAGCAGATTCAGAGCTACCTGAATACACGGCCCGGCCAGGTCAACCTCTATGTGCAGGACCTGACTTCCGGCTCGAAAATGGATATCGGCGGCGATGAGACCCACCGGACCGCCAGCACCCATAAGGTGCCTACCGTCATGTACCTGTACAGCCTGGCGGCGCAAGGGAAAGTCAACCTGGACAGCAAGCTCACCTATACGCCCCAGTACTATCGTCAGGGCACAGGCATTTTGCAGACCAAGCCATACGGCGGTCAGTACACCCTGCGGGAACTGGGTCGGCTCTCTATCGTCTACAGCGACAATGTGGCCTGGGTCATGCTTCTCGATTACCTGGGTCGAGACAACGTGAACAATTATATGCGCTCCCTCGGCGCCAATGTGACCGGCTCCGACGCAAATGGATATTTTATCACGACGCCTCGGGATATGGGGAAGTATCTGGGCACGCTCCTCCTCTTTAAGGACGCCCATCCCCGACTGGGCGGGGAGATCTTCCAAGCGATGGAAAACACCGTCTTCAATGAACGGATCCCAGCCAAACTGCCTGTCGGAACGGTGGTCGCCCATAAGATCGGCTCGCTAAACGACAGCATTCATGACATGGGGGTCGTCTTCGCCAACAACCGTCCCTATATCATCAGCCTTTACAGCAAAAACGGCTGGGAGGCGGCTTCGAATGAAACCCTGGCGACCGTCTCCAAGATGGTCTATGATTATCAGGTTTCTCTCCCGTAAGGTAATAACGGATGAAGAATGAAGTTGTCGCCTCGGTGTCCGTGCATGGACAACGGGGCATTTTTCTTGAGCACTTACGGATACTTTGAGAACAATGCAGATAATCAAGAACAACGCAGATACATAAGAACAACGCGGTTCTCCAGAATAACACGGATAATTTAGAAAAAAATAGGAGACAGAACATATTTTTGGAAGGGATTGTAACTGTTATGTCGAACCAGGATCGCGAAAAGACATGAAAAGGTGGCGAAATGATGGATAATCCAAAACGCCTATTTGCGATCCTCGGGGGGCTGCTGGTGGTATTGGTAATTGGCATGGGGCTTCAAGGCACGAAGCTCTATTCCCAAACGGCGACGGAGCGAAAAGTCCTCCCGGCGGCGAGGGCTTCCGACGGCGATCAGGGAAAGAGTCAGAACGGTTCAAAGGCCCAGAAGGAGAAGGAGATTGCCGTTCATGTCACCGGGGCTGTCCAGAAGGCTGGCGTTTACCGCTTGCCTGCCGGCAGCCGTGTGGAAGACGCGATCCGGATGGCGGAAGTTCACCCGGACGCCGACATGGAAGGTTTAAACCGGGCGGCGCCTCTGGCAGACGGCAGGCAGATCGTCGTTCCTTATCGACAGGGTGGGAGCGGCGAGGGTAACGCTACAATGACCGCCACTGCTGCACCCGGGCATGTCTCCAGCGGGGTAAGTGCTGTCAGCGCGCGAAGCGTCGGCGGTTATAACAGCAACAACAAGAACAACAGCAGTGTTGGCAGCAGCGGGGGTTCCATAATCAACATCAATCAGGCGGATGCGAATGAGTTGGACCGCCTGCCAGGTGTGGGGCCTTCGACTGCACAGAAGATTATCCAGTACCGGGAGACAAAAGGCCCCTTCCAGCGTATCGAAGATCTGCAGAATGTTCCCGGGATTGGGCCGAAAAAGTTCGGTGATCTGAAGGAGATGATCACTGTAGATTGATATCGGGATGACGATGAAGGAAACGATGAAGGGAACGATGGAAGAAACGATAAAAGAAATGTGTAAGTGGGAGTGTGTGGGCGGAAAGCCAAGGGGGAATGTATGGTAGACCGAGATGGCGGGAAGGCTTGCGAGTGATCGTAACCTAATTGATGGAGTGATACCTGATGATGCGAGTGATTTTAGACGGCATCGGAGAAAATGAAGCCTTTATCAAGACCGATGATGGGGTCATGACAATCCCCCGCCATCGCATCCCCGAAGAGGCCCGGGTCGGTGACTGCCTGCTCATGAAAGACGGCATGTATGTTCTTGACTCCCGTGGTCGCTGTGGGAAGTAAAGGCGCACAGGAACGAGGCGAAGCTGGGCGGGAAATATAACAGAAAATGGAGCTGATAAATTAAATAGAACCGTGAGAGACCGGAGCAAGTGGCCGGTCTCCGTTTGTTTTCGCCATGTCTGATTTTGCGGATACCGCAGAGACAATCGGTAATAATCGCGTAATAGGGTGCATGAAGGACCTTTTTACTGTTTGACTCCGCCAATCCGGGTGATATAGTAGCATTTGTGGATACCTATATTGCAACAGGTCAGATATTGGCAACGGGTGAAGAAACGGAGATTTACAGATGAACCTATCATGGCAATGGATTCAGCAGAACCGGAAACTCTTGCTTCTCAGTCTTGGGCACATGGTGACAGATTTTAACCAGGGCGCCATGGCCTTAGTGGCGATCTTCCTCAAGGACCACTATGATCTTTCCTATTTCCTGGTCGGGATCGCAATCTTGGTCGGGAACGTGTCCTCCTCGGTCATTCAGCCTATCTTCGGGGTGCTCAGCGACCGCTACAGGACCACCTGGTTAATGCCGCTTGGTACGGTATTGGCCGGGGCCGGGATGGCCTTGGCCGGTTTGTCGACGAACTTTTGGACTGCCCTGGCTGGATTTCTCTTATCGGGGTTGGGTGTCGCCGCATTTCACCCCGAAAGCTACAAGGCCGCCCAGGTCGTGGCCGGGAAAGGCAAGGCATCGGCCATCTCGATCTTTTCTGTCGGTGGGAATCTGGGCTTCGGCATCGGCCCCTTGTTGGCCGGATTTTTTTACAAGTGGTGGGGGTTGCCGGGCTTGGTCGGTTTTTTGCCGATCAGCATCGCTATGGCCTACCTGCTCATCCGGAGCATGTCCGGTCTACATGAAGCAAGCCGGGCGGGCGCGTCCCAGGTGACTGTCCGCCAAACAGGAGCAGTCTCGGCCTCGGCCTCTGCGGCAATGCCTCCTTCTGCTGCATTGCCCGCGAAGGCGCCCTTTGCCTTCACGGGACCCCTCATCACACTGCTAGTCATCGTTTTCATCCGTTCCTGGGTGACGGCGGGTCTGACGACGTACGTTCCGCTTTATTTTGTCGACATCCTCCATGGGACAAAAGATGAGGGCGCGAACCTGCTCAGCTACTTTCTTATCATCGGCGCTATCGGGACGCTGTCCGGCGGCCCCATCGCCGATCGCTTCGGCGCTCGCCGGCTGATCTTCCTGTCGCTGTTGATCTCCATGCCCCTCGTCTTTCTCGTACCCTTTACTGATGGGATTGCCTTGCAGGCCATCCTGTCGGTGCTCGGTGTTGTGCTCTTCTCCAGCTTTTCCTCGGCCATCGTGATCGGCCAGGAGATGATGCCCAACCATCTGGGCACTGTCTCCGGTTTGATCATCGGTTTTGCCATCGGCATGGGCGGCGTCGGTGTGACCGTGCTCGGGAACATTGCCGACCGGGTAGGCATCGAGCCTATCTTTACCGTCCTCTCTGTTCTGTTGCTCCTTGGAGCCGCCTTAACGGTGTACTTGGCGCTTCATTGGAGGAAGCGAGAAGAGGCCGCTCTGTCGTAGATCTACCGTTGACTTTTTCATGATCATTTGTTAAAATACAATTCCGTCGTGAATCATGGCGGATCTTTTGCCGGTGTAGCTCAGTTGGTAGAGCAATTGATTCGTAATCAATAGGTCGCCGGTTCGAGTCCGGCCATCGGCTCCAGTCCCTATGCGGAAGTAGCTCAGCGGTAGAGCATCGCCTTGCCAAGGCGAGGGTCGCGAGTTCGAATCTCGTCTTCCGCTCCATTTTGATTCCTCCCGCATAAACGGTTGAATTTGATTGAGAGATAAAGCAGCGAGTAAGAAGCATTGCATTCCTGCAAAAAGTGAGGATGGCAATGCTTCTTTCGTTTTCACACAGTTCACTATTTCCGGAAGGCTGACCCCCTGTTTCGTGAAGAACAACAAGCGGGGGCTTCTGTTGGATTGGAAGTGACGATTATTTTCATTTTTTGTTCTGCGAACAAGTATAACTTTATCTCAAAGGGTGAAGATATAACCGCTTAAACTTGCTTTTAAGGCGGTGTCTCTTTTGCAGACAAGAAAGTGGCCCCTTTCTCTGGGTATCGTTCTTTTCCTAAGTGCATGTTTATTGGCAGCAGGATGTGCCCGACCAATGAAAAACACAGTGACCCCTGAGGTGTCGGCCTCACCCAAAGAGATCCGACAGATACTGGAGGAAGGCAATCGGCGTTTTATTGAGTCGGCGCCACAGGATAAAAATCTCGGAGAAGATAAGCGGCGGCAATTGGTCGGCGGTCAGAAACCGATAGCGGTGGTAGTCAGTTGTTCCGACTCGCGCGTTCCTCCTGAGCACCTTTTCGATCAGGGACTGGGCGATCTCTTCGTGGTCCGCGTCGCCGGCAATGTGGTCAGCCCTGAGGTGCTTGGCAGCGTTGAATATGCCGTGGAACACCTGCGAACGCCTCTCGTCGTGGTTTTGGGCCATGAAAGCTGTGGCGCTGTCAAGGCGGCTGTAGAAGGCGGTCATGTGGAGGGAAGCATCGCCTCTATCACCGATCGGATCCGTCCGTTAGCGGAAGATGAAAAGACAAAAGGGCTCAAGGGGACAGAACTGGTCGAGACCACTGCGAATGACAATATCCAGGCCTCCCTCGACGAGCTGAAGAAGAGCGCCATTCTCCAAAATGCGTTGAACGCGAAGAAGGTGCAGATCCAGGGGGCGAAGTATGATCTGGATACGGGTAAAGTGGAATGGCTGCCGTAAAGGTTCGACGGACCAGAGGTGGACCTAGAAATGCCGACGTCTTTTGCCTCGCCTTTTGAAACCATCTGTGAAAAAAGCAAATGACCTAACGGCGCTTGATATTGAATATGTTTGTGGAGCGTAAGGATAAAAATAACATTGACTTTATCCGAACCGCCTGTTAATATACAGTTCCGTCGAGAAACGGCGGCATCGCCAAGTGGTAAGGCAAAGGTCTGCAAAACCTTTATTCCCCAGTTCGAATCTGGGTGCCGCCTCCAAAAATACGGGCGATTAGCTCAGATGGTTAGAGCGCTTGCTTGACATGCAAGAGGTCAGCGGTTCGATTCCGTTATCGCCCACCAATAGGGAGCAGTGGTGTAGAGGCCTAACATGCCAGCCTGTCACGCTGGAGATCGCGGGTTCGAATCCCGTCTGCTCCGCCATGATAAAACAACGTTTGTTTGTACCGCGATATGCATGTGGTATTCACCTGATGCTTGATGATTCAAAAGGATTTTTAAGTGAATCGCTTAAATTTCTTAAAAATACCAGTTGAAATGATGAGCTGAAAGTGATACTATATAACTCCGCCCGGCAAAGGGGCAAAGAAAAAAATCGCAACTGTTTGATTTTGAGGGACCGGAGCAAACGGTTCACAGGAATTCGAGGTAAAACATACCGGTTGATATCGATTGACCAGTGTGATAGACTCTGAATTCCGGTGAGCAGTCAGGCGCTGGTGAGCCGCAACAAGCGGTCATTACTGGAGCTGTTCGCGACGGTTACACCTCAAGCATCCCTCAATGGTTTCCTATAACTGAAGATGATCTGGTGACAATGGCGGAGAGGTAACACCCGTTCCTATCCCGAACAGGTCAGTTAAGCTCTCCGGCGTCGATGGTACTTGGGACGGTGGTCCCTGGGAGAGTAGGACGTCGCCGGATCGGCCGGGAAACCGGCAGGCTCGACAGCTCATGCAGTGATGTGTGAAACTGAAGCGGGTCATGATGGGCCTATAGCTCAGCTGGCTAGAGCGTACGACTGATAATCGTAAGGTCGGTGGTTCGAGTCCACCTAGGCCCACCATTTCATTTGCTCCTTGAAAACTGCACAGAGGATACGTAAAGCGCAAGCGGTTATGGTCGAAGTGATTTGCGCCGGCGTTGAGCGGACTTCTTTCGATTCCGATCATGTATCAACGATGCCATGCATCGACGATGCGTCAGCGGATAGATAAGTCCGGTGAAACGACGGATAAGACGCTACGACAGTAACTGATATAAGGTCAAGTTAGTAAGGGCATACGGCGGATGCCTAGGCGCTGAGAGGCGAAGACGAGGTGTTGAGTCGACGGGTACGAATCGGTCGAGGACTTGACCTTCACTTGTATGCTTTACGGTAAATATACTCTGTGTGGTTTTGAAGGAAAAAGTAAGCGCATAAAAAGAAGACCTATCGTCTTGAAGCGATAGGTCTTCTTTTTAGTGCGCCCGGCATGGGCGTTGTCTGAAGGGCAAACCTCCGACCCGAGGACCACGAACCCCAGGTCAACTGTTTACGCTGGCCTAAAATGCCCAAAAAATGCTGGGATTGCCTGACCGAGATTTACTGGATATAATGACCATAACCAATGAAATTGAAAGGAAAAAGACGCCCCTGTTAAGGTACTACCTGCAAGTAGCACCAAGGGCGTCCACACAAAAAAGCATGATTGTTGTAGCAGACTTTACGTTGATTGAACACCCCAAAAAGGGTCTTGTCGCGATGTTCGCGCGTGAGGCATTCGGGACAACGATGGGCCTTGGTGTGGAATAACTCAACGCCATTGATGGCAGTCACTCGCCAACCATTGATGTGGTTTTCCGCCAACGGTCCATCTGCTCCATACTCTCCATACTGAAAAAGGCGCCAAAAAAAGCGACGGTAAAAATGGCTGGGGCTTTGATACGGGGTTGCTTGCGACCATCCTTTGCTTGACGAACCATCTGCGAAAAGCCATGTACCTTTGAGGCGTACTGCGTAAAAAGTTGGACTTGTCGGCCCGCTTTTTTTCCACCAGGTGTTCTACAGAGGATTACTTGTGGTTTTGTAGGTGGCTGTGCTACACTTTGCATTGAGGATTCCTCCTTTGTGCAGTGTTTTGCGTTGCAACAACTCACTTCGACAAAGGGATTAGGAATCCTTTAAACTTTTCTGGAAATTTATCTAATTATATCCATTCTCGTGTGGGAATTGTCGCGATTTCGTGACAATTCTCCAAAAGCGCTTCAGATAAGGGTTTGGCGGACTTTTTTTATCAAAGATGCGTGGGTTCTGAAATACCTTCTAGAATTAGGGGGTGTTGTGATTTTCGCGCAATTCCTCCAACCAACGCCCAATCTGCTTCTCCCGGCCATTCTCCGAGGGGGTGTAGAACCGGGCGTTCTCCATTTCCGGCGGCAGGTAGTTTTGCCGGACATAGCCGCCGTAATTATGTGGGTACTTGTAGCCGACACCGCTGCCCAACAGGTCGCCAGCTTTAGAGTGGGACGTGTCAGCCAGGTGGCGGGGGACCTCAATGCGTTTTGCCTCCCGCACGGCTCGTAACGCCTTGTCAATAGAATCTTTGGCACCATTACTCTTGGGAGCACAGGCCAGGTATATAGTCGCTTCGGCGAGGGGGATGCGTCCTTCCGGCAACCCGACGAATTTGACGGCCTCGGCAGCCGCCTGGGCAACGACGAGGGCCATCGGGTCGGCCATGCCGATGTCTTCGGCGGCGTGGATGACAATGCGGCGGGCGATGAAGAGGGGATCCTCGCCGGCTTCCAGCATCACCGCCAGCCAGTAGAGTGCCGCGTCAGGGTCGGAACCTCGGATGCTTTTTATAAAAGCGGAAATCGTGTCGTAGTGGCGATCTCCTTTTTTGTCGTAGTAGACAGCAACCCGTCCCGTAACCTCGGTTACCTCGTTCGCCTCAATCGGTTGACCGGCGTCGCTGTGAACGCCGGCGACCATGTCCAAGATCGTTAAAGCAGCCCGGGCGTCTCCCTTGGCGGCCCGCACGATCAGATCGAGGGCCTCTTCCGTAAGGGCGTTCTCTTGCAGGCCCAGACCCCGGTCACCATCGGTGAGCGCCCGTTTCAGGAGTGACACTAGTTCTTCCTCATTTAAGGGCTGCAGAATGTAGACTCGCAAGCGGGAGAGGAGAGCGGCGTTCAACTCATAAAGCGGGTTTTCCGTTGTGGCGCCGATCAGGATCAAGGTGCCGTCTTCCACGATCGGCAGCAGCACGTCCTGTTGGGCCTTGTTAAAGCGGTGGATCTCGTCAATAAAGAGGATCGTCCGCTTCTGGTTGAAGGAGAGGCGCTCTTCGGCCTCTTTGGCCACCTTTTTGATATCGCTCGTGTTGGCCGTGACGGCGGAGAGGGTGACAAAGCTGCTATCGGTCGTCTGGGCAATCAGCCGGGCGATAGTGGTCTTTCCCGTTCCCGGCGGCCCGTATAGAATAAAGGACTGCAGCTTATCCTCATCGATCATGCGGCGAAAGAGGGAGCCCTTTTTTAGTAGATGGGTTTGCCCGGACACCTCATCGAGGCTGCGCGGGCGCATGCGGAAGGCAAGGGGTCCTTCTTTGCTTTTTAAAGCCTCACTTTGATAGGAAAAGAGGTCCATAGGAACAACTCCTAAAGGATTTATAAGTGAGCATTCAACGCAGTAGCAGGATGGGATGGGGAACAAGGGCAGGGAGTAAGGGGTGAGGGGTAAGGGAGTGAAGTGGAACAGGAAAAAGCGACAAAAAGAATTAGGCAACATATGTTCTATATCCTCTATTGTAACCGTTTCGTCTGCTTTTCCCAAGCCGGAAAAACAACAAGCCCTTGGGTCGTCAGTCAGACCCAAGGGCTTGATCCGTTCTCACTTCTTTCGATGTTTTGCCTAAGTCGCAAAGGGCCCCTAATCGTTGCTTCTTTCGCTAAAACCTTAGCTGCATCGAAAGATTAGCCAATAACTGGCGCTTTAGTTAATTCCTTAGTTGATCCCCAACGCCTTATTCTTCTTCGCCCGTTCCCGCTGGTTGATGTCCATGATGCGTTTGCGCAGGCGGATGTTTTTCGGCGTCACTTCGACGAGTTCGTCGTCGTCGATCCACTCCAGGGCGTCTTCGAGGGAGAGGATACGCGGCGGCTCTAAGCGGATGGTGCCGTCGGAGCCGGAGGCGCGCATGTTCGTCAGGTGCTTGGCCTTGCAGACGTTGATGTCCATGTCCTGTTCCCGCGAGTTTTCGCCGACGATCATGCCCTGATAGACATCGGCGCCAGGGGAGATGAAGAAGCGGATCCGCTCTTGCAGGTAGCCCAGGGCGTAGGCGGTGGTGGTACCGGCTTCAAGGGCGACGGCGGCGCCGCGGCTACGGCCCGGGATTTCGCCCCGGTATTCGCCATAGCCGTGGAAGAGGTGGTGCATGATGCCGAAGCCGCGCGTGTCGGTGAGGAACTCCGTCCGGTAGCCGATGAGGCCCCGGGCGGGGATGATGAATTCCAGGCGAACCTGGCCGTTGCCGCTGTTGACCATGTTGGTCATCTCGGCGCGGCGGGTGCCCAGTTTCTCCATGACGACGCCCATGTACTCTTCAGGCACGTCGATGGTCAGGTGCTCCAGCGGCTCCAGGAGGACGCCGTCTTCGTCTTTACGCAGGATGACCTGCGGCTTCGAGACGGCCAACTCGTAGCCTTCGCGGCGCATCGTTTCAATCAGGATGGACAGGTGCAGTTCGCCCCGGCCGGAGACGAGGAAGACATCGGGGTCTTCCGTGTCCTGGACGCGCAGGGCCACGTTTTTCTCCAGTTCCTTATAAAGGCGCGCCCGCAGGTGGCGGGAGGTGACGTATTCGCCCTCTTTGCCGGCAAAGGGGCTCGTGTTCGTCTGGAAGGTCATCTGCAGGGTAGGCTCGTCCACGTTGATGATCGGCAGGGGGGCGGGGTTGTCCGGGTCGGAGACGGTTTCGCCGATGTGGACGTTCTCGATGCCGGTGACGCAGATGATGTCGCCGACGGTCGCTTCTTCCGTAGCGACCCGTTTGAGACCCTGGTAGGTGTAGACATTGAGCAACTTGCCTTTGACGATGGCGCCGTCGCGCTTGCAGACAGAGACCTGCTGACCGGCGCGCAGGTTGCCCTGGCGGATGCGACCGATGGCAACGCGGCCTACGTAGCTGTCATAGTCGAGGGCAGCCACCAGCAACTGCACCGGGGCATCCTCGTCGCCTTCGGGGCAGGGGACCTTTTCGACAATCGTTTTAAAGAGCGGCTCCAGGGTGGTCCCCGGCTCGTCCGCTTTCAGGCTGGCCCAGCCGGACCGCCCGACAGCGTAGAGGACGGGGAATTCAAGCTGGTCGTCATCGGCGCCCAGTTCGATGAACAGTTCAAGGATCTCGTCGAGCACTTCCTCGGGGCGGGCGTCGTTGCGGTCCATCTTGTTGATGACGACGATGGGGCAGAGGCCGGCTTCCAAAGCCTTGCGCAGGACAAACTTGGTCTGGGCCATGACGCCTTCGGCGCTGTCGACGAGCAGGATGGCGCCGTCGACCATGGAGAGGATGCGCTCCACCTCGCCGGAGAAATCGGCGTGGCCGGGCGTGTCGACGATGTTGATCTTGATGCCCTGGTAGGAGACGGCTGTGTTTTTGGCGAGGATAGTGATGCCCCGTTCCCGCTCCAGGTCGTTCGAGTCCATGACACAGTCTTGGACTTCTTCATTGGCCCGGAAGACGCCTGATTGGCGCAGGAGTCCGTCGACGAGGGTCGTCTTGCCGTGGTCGACGTGGGCGATGATGGCAATGTTCCGCAGATCTGTCCGTTTCAAACAATTATTCCTCCTAAATCTCATAAAAAAAGGATGCCCTTTTCGACATCCGCAAATATCGCCATGTTAAATGGTAATATGTCGCTGTCGATCTGTCAAGGGTCCATGCAAATAAAGGACGGGAGGGGATCGCTGTGGTGGTGATATTTTTTTTATATGAGGAACTTTTCTGGAGAGGAATTCAGAAATTAACGGCGAATTAACATGTGGAAACGTTACCACATGAAAATCAGTTCGATAGAACCGCTGCCAAACCGGTGAAGACTGCCGAGACAAACCGAGAAGAGCGGAGGGGCGTTATGGCTACGATCAAAGATGTCGCCGCCCTGGCTGGCGTGTCCGTATCAACGGTGTCGCGGTGCATAAACGCCAGCGGCTATGTGGACAGTAAAACAGAGGAGCGGGTGCTGGCCGCTATCAAGGCCCTCGATTACCGGCCAAGCCGCGTCGCCCGCACCCTGGTGACACGCAGGTCAGGGACGATCGGTTTGATCCTGCCCGATATCACCAACCCCTTTTTCCCCGAGGTGGCCCGAGGCGCCGAGGACGAAGCCTACCGTCACGGCTACAACCTGATCCTCTGCAACTCCGATTGGGAACTGGAGAAAGAGGCTCTGTACCTGGGTATCCTGCGCCAGCAGTGTGTCGACGGTGTCATCTTGGTCAGTACGAAACTCACCGAGGAGCGTTTGACCGAAGAATGCTGCTCCTTGCCGCCGTTGGTCGTGATCGATCGCACCATCACCCTTGATATCCACTCCATCAGTTCCAACAATATCGGCGGCGCCGTCTTGGCGACAGAACACCTTTTGTCTCAGGGGTGCCGGAGAATCGCTCATATTGCCGGACCGGCTGCCTCTGTCTCGGCGCAGCAGCGTCTGGAGGGCTTTACCCAAGCCATGATGGACGCCGGCCTTCCGGTCGAACCGTCCCTTGTCGTCGAGGGTGATTACCGCTTAAGTGGGGGAAAAGGGGCCATGGCTGCACTGCTGGCAATGACGCCGCCGCCGGAGGCTGTCTTTTGCGCCAACGACATGATGGCCATCGGGGCGCTCGAACAGATGCAAATGGCCGGCCTGCGTGCGCCTGACGATCTGGCAATCGTCGGCTATGACGGCATCACCCTCACCCACTACGTCCACCCGCGCTTGACGACGGTCGTCCAACCGACCTACCAGATGGGGGAACGGGCCGTCCAACTGTTGCTAGAGACCATCAAAGGCAACGAGAGCTTTCAACATATCGAACTGGAGCCCCGGTTGGAGATCGGGGAGTCTTCTGTCAGGAGGGTGAGAACATGACAAGACCGCGCCTGCTCGTCGTCGGTAGCATCAACGTCGACCTAGTGGCTTATGCCGAGCGGATCCCCCATACAGGCGAGACTGTAAAAGGAAAGCAGTTTTTCACCGTTCCCGGCGGCAAGGGCGCCAACCAGGCCATGGCGGCCAACCGTCTAGGCGCAGAGGTGACCTTCATCGGCGCCGTCGGTGATGACCGTTACGGAACTGACATGGTGCAGTATTTCCGTGAGAACGGTTTGGAGCCGTCTCGCATCAAAAAGGTTCCCGGCTCGACCGGTGTGGCCGTAATCGCTGTCGATGACCACGGCAACAACCAGATCGTCGTCGTTCCCGGCGCCAACGATCAATTGACGCCGGCTGATCTGGAGGCGTGCGCTGACGCTT
Source organism: Heliomicrobium sulfidophilum (assembly GCF_057715735.1). Lineage (NCBI taxonomy): Bacteria > Bacillati > Bacillota > Clostridia > Eubacteriales > Heliobacteriaceae > Heliomicrobium > Heliomicrobium sulfidophilum. The sequence goes on along the minus strand of NZ_JBVTZZ010000004.1, from coordinate 566,767 downwards.
TTGCCTCCGTCGACGCGGTGGTGGTTCAACTGGAAACGCCCCTCGAGACGGTGGGGAAGGCGATCGAATTGGCGGAGCGACTGCAAAAGCCGCTGATCCTCAACCCGGCGCCAGCCCAGCCGCTGCCGGAGGACTGGCTTCGTCGCATCGCCTACCTCGTGCCCAACGAACATGAAGCTGCCTTGCTCGTTGGCGACCCGGCGAGTGACTTCAGCGACTTGCAGAAAAAGATGACGGGGACGCTTATCGTGACCATGGGCGAGAAGGGTGTGCTTTTCAGCGAAAGAAGCGATGGGTGCGAGGGAGACAAGGGAGATCATGAAGTCGACGATAGCGACGGAGGAAATAGTGAAGATATTGGCGATGGAGGCAAAAGGTGCGATAGGGGTAATGACGGAGTAAAGATGAACCGCATTCCCGCCTTTTCCGTTCCCGTCGTTGACACAACCGCCGCCGGAGACGCTTTCGTCGCCGGATTCGCTGTCGCCCTGGCTGAGGGGCAGGCGCTGAAAGAGGCCCTTCATTTCGCCAGCGCCGTCGCCGCCCAGTCGGTGACAAAAAAGGGCGCTCAGACGTCGCTGCCGGACCGGGACGAGGTTAATCGTTTTTTGGAGGGGGTACAATGAAAAAACAGGGCATCTTGCATCGCGATCTGGCTTCGTTAATCGCCAGCCTCGGCCATGGCGACCTGGTGGTGGTGGCCGATAGCGGCCTGCCCGTCCCACCCGGCGTTCCCTGCATCGAACTGGCTGTGACCAAAGGGGTGCCGCCCTTTTTGCCGGTCCTTGACGCCATCCTCTCGGAGATGGTCGTCGAATCGGCCACCGTCGCCGAGGAACTAAAACCAAACGAACCGCTGGTAGAAGCCCTCGCCGGTCGTCTAGCGCCGGTGGAGCTGTACTTCGTCAATCATGAATCGCTGAAGACGCGCTGCCGCCAAGCCCGGGCTGTCATCCGGACAGGGGAGTGGACGCCCTACGCCAACATCCTCCTCTATGCCGGAGTCACCTTTTGACGGCTAGGAAGGAGAAGACCATGTCACTCTTGGAGATGCGGGCGATCAACAAAAGCTTTCCCGGCGCCAAGGTGCTCAAGGCTGTCGATTTCAGCGTCGAAAAAGGGGAGATCCACGCCCTGTTGGGCGAGAACGGCGCCGGCAAGTCGACACTGATGAAGATCCTCACCGGCATCTACAGCAAGGATAGCGGGGAAATCGACTTTGATGGCAAACCTTTGACGGTGCGAGGACCTCGGGAAGCAGAGGCGTTCGGGATCGTCATGATCCACCAGGAATTCAACCTCGTCCCTCAGTTAAGCGTGGCCGAGAACATCTTCTTGGGCAACGAAGGCCCCTTCACCCGCTGGGGGACCATCCGCTGGCCGGCCTTGGTGGATGCCTCTCGTCGCTATCTCGACCAAGTCGGTTTGACGGTGGCGCCGACGCGCGCCGTCGAGGAACTGAGCGTCGGCGAAAAACAGCTTGTCGAGGTGGCCAAAGCCCTTTCGAAGAAAGCAAAGCTGCTGATCATGGACGAACCGACGGCAGCTTTGACGGAGACGGAAAAAGAGAAGCTCTTTTCCATCATGGGCACCCTCGCCGGACAAGGCGTGTCGATCATTTTCATCTCCCACCGCATGGAGGAACTTTTCGCCATCTGCGACCGTGTCACCGTCCTGCGCGACGGCGCTTTTATCGCCACGCGGCCGATTCCGGAGACGACTATCGATGAACTGGTCTCCCTCATGGTGGGACGGCAGGTGGAGGACCGCTTTCCCAAAGTGGTGGTGGAAGCAGGCGAGACGATTCTGGAAGTGGAAGGCTTGCAAAACGACCGGTTAAAAGCGGTCAGCCTGACCGTGCGCGCCGGCGAGGTGATCGGCATCGGCGGCCTGATGGGCGCCGGGCGGACCGAGGTGGGTCGAGCCATCTACGGCCTTGACCCAGCGAAAGGGAGCCTGCGCCTGCAAACAGGCAGCGGTGAAAGCCGAACCGGGCTATTTCGCCATCCCGCCGAAGCCATCGCCCACGGCGTCGCCATGGTACCGGAAGACCGCAAGGACGAAGGCTTGGTGCTGATCGCCAGTGTGAAAGATAACCTGGCATTGCCGACGCTCGCCAAGCGGGCGCGTTTGGGCGTCATCGATGGCGCCGAGGAACGCCGGATGGTGGATGGCTATGTAAAGACCTTGCGGATCAAGACGTCCGGGACAGACCAGCCGGTGCGCAACCTGAGCGGCGGCAACCAGCAGAAGGTCGTCTTCGGCAAATGTCTCGAGACGAAGCCGCGCCTGCTGATCCTCGATGAGCCGACGCGCGGCGTCGATGTGGGGGCAAAGGTGGAGATCTACCAGTTGATCAACGAACTAGCCGCCAACGGCATCGGCATCCTGCTCATCTCATCGGACCTGCCGGAACTGATGGGCATGAGCGACCGCATCTATGTCATGTACGAAGGCCAGATCACTGGCCATTTCACGAGAGAGACAGTGACGGAAGAAGCCTTTATGCGTTGCGCCACAGGAGGTGCCCCATGAAAGAACTGCTGGAAAAACTCCGCCGATACCGGATGGGCCCCCTGATCGGCCTGGTCCTGATCTGCATCGCCCTGACCCTCATGTCGGACCGCTTTTTTACGGCCTCCAACATCCTCAACATCGCCAGGCAGGTGTCCATCAACACTCTCCTTGCCTTGGGGATGACCTTCGTCATCATCTCCGGCGGCATCGACCTCTCCGTCGGTTCCATCCTGGCCTTTGCCGGGGCTCTGGCTGCCGGCGCGTTGGCCAGCGGCATGGATACGGGGCTCGTCCTGCTCTACGCCTGCCTGATCGGCCTCGCTGGCGGCGCGTTGAACGGATTGTTAATCGCCTACGGGCGCATCGCCCCCTTTGTGGCCACCCTTGGCACGATGACCCTCTTCCGAGGGGCCACGCTGATCTACACAGAGGGACGTCCCATCCGCGCTGTTGAGGAAGGCTTCAACGCCCTGGGGGGCGGATACCTGGGTCCCATCCCGACGCCGGTCGTCATCACCGCCGTCATGGTCTTTCTGGCCTGGTTCGTCTTGAACCGGATGACGGTGGGGCGCCGCGTCTTCGCCGTCGGCGGCAATGAGGAGGCGGCGGTCCTCAGCGGGATCAAGGCTACTTACAGCAAGATCTTTGTCTACGCCGTCAGCGGTCTCATGTGCGGCCTTGCCGGCGCCATTCTCACCTCGCGGCTCATGTCGGCCCAACCGACAGCCGGCGCCGGCTATGAGTTGGACGCCATCGCGGCGGTCGTTCTCGGTGGGACTAGCCTCTCCGGTGGCCAGGGTGGCGTGCTCGGGACCCTTGTGGGCGCACTGATCATCGGTGTGCTCGACAACGGCCTGAACATACTCAACGTTTCTTCCTTCTACCAACAGGCGGTGAAAGGCATCGTGATCCTGATCGCGGTGCTATTAGACCGGCGAAATGCCGCAAGGGGGTGAGCAGGCAAGGGGTCGGTTCGAGTATGACGAGCTTTGAAGTATGACGTGTGAAAGCAGTGTCATCAAAGCGGTTTTGAACGTTCCAACTCAAGTGGTGCTTTAAACAGCGAAAGAGCGAAAGAAATGGGAGGAAATCGCATGAAACGGTATCTGAAAGCAGCGTCCCTCATTGTCGGTTCCCTGTTTATGGTCGGCATGCTCGCCGGTTGCGGCGGTTCCAAGGAGCCGGCCAAACCGGCCGATAAGCCAGCTGACTCGGCCAAGCAGATGACGGTTGGTATCGCCCTCTCCACCCTGAACAATCCTTTCTTTGTCGATATGCGCGACGGCGCTCAAGCCGCCGCTGACAAGCTGGGTGCCAAGCTGGTCGTCATGGACGCCCAGGACGACGCCTCCAAGCAGGTCTCCCAGGTGGAGAACCTGATCCAGCAGAAAGTGGATATCATCCTGCTCAACCCGACCGACAGCGACGGTCTCGTCACCGCCGTTAAAGATGCCAACAAAGCAAACATACCGGTGATCACTCTTGACCGCAGCGTTAGCGGCGGCGACGTCCTGTCCCACATCGCCTCGGACAACGTAGCTGGCGGCAAGCTGGCAGCTGAATTCGTCGTCAAGTCCCTGAACGGAAAAGGCAAAGTAGCCGAGCTTGAAGGTATTGCCGGCACCTCCGCTGCCCGCGACCGTGGACAGGGCTTCCACAGCCTCATCGACAATGAAAAGGAAATTAAGGTCGCTGCCAAGCAACCTGCCGACTTCAACCGCTCCAAAGGTATGACCGTCATGGAGAACATCCTCCAAAGCCAGCCGGACATCCAAGCCGTCTTCTGCCATAACGACGAGATGGCCCTCGGCGCCCTGCAAGCCCTGCAAGCCGCCAAAAAGAACGTGATCCTCGTCGGCTTCGACGGCGGCGCTGATGCCGTCAAGGCCGTTCAGGAAGGCAAGATGTCGGCCACCATCGCCCAGCAGCCCAAGCTGATCGGGGAAGTGGGCGTGCAGACCGCTGAAAAAGTAGTCAAGAAAGAAAAAGTGGAAGCCAAGATCCCCGTCGCGCTGAAACTGATCACCAAGCAGTAACGAAGCAATAAAGAGCAGGCGATACAAACAACCCAAAATTCATGCGGAGGCCGCGACCAAACGTAGCTTTGGTTTCGCGGCCTCCGGTTCTGTTTATCGGCATCGCGATAGGGGGAGAATGGGAAGGGGAAATTAGTACATCACGGTCGATTGAGACTTGTCATCAGCAGCCTTGTCGGTGTAAGCTTAAATCGCAAATAAGAATAATCCTATTTAAGTGACGATATAGATGGTAACGCGTTGTATGCGCCGGAGGGAATTCAGTCAAGTTTTGCACAACCTGTTGCTGTTAATCTGTTTATTGAGAGGAGGGAGGGGCCGTGCCATTTCCAAAAAAAGGGGACGGCCAAGAGGCTGCGGCTCTTTGGCAGTCGGATGCAGACCTGCTTGTCGAGGCCCGCAATCTCTCTTTTCGCTATGGTCACCAGGAGACACTGACGGATATCCAATTGAACATTTATCGGGGCGATTTTCTTGGCATCATCGGTCCCAACGGCTCAGGAAAATCGACGCTCTTGCGTCTGCTCCTCGGTTTGTTAACGCCGGAACAAGGACAGGTTCTCCTCTGGGGAGAACCGTTGGCCCAATTTCGCCATTGGAGCCGGGTCGGCTATGTGCCGCAGAAAGTGACGGCTTTCAACGACGCTTTTCCCGCCACTGTCCGCGAGGTTGTTTCCGCCGGCAGGCTGGGCCGGAAGGGGCTCTTTGGGCGCCTCAATAAGGATGACCAGGAGATCATCGAACAGTCTCTCGTGACGGTCGGGATGGACGGTTTCGCCGACCGGCTGATCGGCAACCTGTCCGGCGGTCAGCAGCAGCGGGTCTTTATCGCCCAGGCGCTGGCTGGCGAACCGGAGATTCTCTTTTTGGACGAGCCCACCGTCGGGGTGGACATGGAACAGGAAGAGCAGTTCTACGGTCTCCTGGAGCGTCTGAACGGCGAATCGGCTTTGACGATTGTCATTGTATCTCATGACATCGGCGCTGTGACAGAGCGTGTCAACAAGCTCGTCTGTCTGAACCGCCGCCTGTTCTTCCATGGCGAGGTGAGCGGCTTCAAGGCGCGCCAGTCAGAAATCCTTTCACTGCTTTACGGTCATCCAGTGCAGATGATCCGGCACGGCCATTAGGAGGGGAGCGCCATGCCTGAAATGCTACAACACGATTTCATGGTCCGAGCGCTCCTGGCAGGCGTCATGGTCGCTGTCATCTGCCCGGCCATCGGACTTTTTCTTGTCCTGCGGCGCCTCTCCCTGATCGGAGATACGATCTCCCATGTTTCCCTGGCCGGTGTTGCCGGCGGGATGCTTCTCGGCGTCTATCCGCCGCTGATGGCACTCGGTTTTTCCATCGTGGCCGTGTTGGGCTTGGAAAAACTGCGTCGCCGCTTTCAAAACTACGCCGAGATCTCCCTCGCCGTCGTTTTATCCGGCGGCGTTGCCTTGGCAGTCATCCTGTTGAGTATGAAAAAGTCGGCCTCTTCAGACATCCTGAGCTATCTCTTCGGCAGCATCGTCGCCGTTAATGACCGCGATCTGGCGATTTTGGCCGCTGTCAGCCTGACAGTGTTGCTCACCGTCAGCCTCTTTTACCACCGCTTTTTTTACATTACCTTGCATGAGGAGAAGGCGCGCCTCAGCGGCTTGCCCGTCAACGCCCTCAACCTGTTGATCATGGTGCTGACGGCCCTCGTCGTGGCCGCTTCCATGCGGATCGTCGGCATTCTGCTCGTTTCGTCAATGCTGGTTCTGCCTGTTGCAGCCAGTTTGCAGGTAGCCCGCAGTTTCCGCGCAGCCCTCTGGCTGGCGCTGGTCTACGCTCTGGCGGAAGTCAGTCTCGGTTTGACGGCTTCTTATTACTTTGATCTCGCCCCAGGAGGAACGATCGTCTTATTGGCGTCCGCCTTGTTGGTGGCGACCATCGCGCTGCGGGCTGCCATAGTGGGCTTCCTCCGCCGTCGATCCAAGGAAGAGGTTTCGCTGCGTCGGTTGGTCAATCACTGAACGGGCGAAAAAGGACGAATGTCCCAGGGGTATTGACAACGTTCGGCTGAGTTGCAGGAGGCGTTATGGCGATAGAGGAGACGAAACAGAGGCAGACAGAGGACGTGCTGGAACTGCTCAAGGAAAAGGGCTACAAGTTTACGCCCCAGCGGCGGGCGGTAATCGGTTCATTAATTGAGGCGAAACAGCCTCTGTCCGTCAAGGAGATGGTTGACCGCTTGCGGGAGGATTACCCCGACATGAGCGCCGATACGGTGTACCGCAACCTGAAGGTGCTTTGCGACTTAGGGGTGGTCAGCCTGATCAGCCAGCAGGGCAAGGAGGGAGCACGATATGAACTGGATGGCCGGCCCCACCACCACCATCTGGTCTGTGTAACTTGCGGCAAGTCCCTCTGCCTGCCCTATTGCCCCATGGAGGAGAGGGCCGAGGAACTGGCCCGGCGCGAAGACTTTCAAGTGCTGGGACATACCTTTGAGATCTTCGGCTATTGTCGCGACTGCCAAAAGGGAGACGGCTCGCTTTGAATTGCCATCACCGTTCCAGTGCTGTACGGGCTGGGAGTTGTGATTACATAGCAATGATAAGGTTTGCCAAGAGGCTTGTTTGAAGATGGAAGTTGCCGCTCATCCAGCAGACTTCCATTTTTTATTTTTTTACGGACCATGCACGCTTAGGTTTAGGTTTAAAAGACACAGCCTACGGGCTTCATTTTTTACGGGAAGCACGGCGCATGCCCTGTCGCCCCTCTTTGGCAAAAGGACCGAATGCGGCATAACCGGCGATGCCTTGTGGGTTCGTCTGGTCACTCCGTAAGCGCAGGCTCTTCCCGGCGGGTGGTTTGCCAGCGCCATTGCTCGCCGTCACTGGTGACGATGATGGCGCCGCGAGTATCGGTGCGCAACACCTCGGCGCACTGTTCCCCCCAACGTTGTAGCACTTCCGGAGCGGGGTGACCGAAGGTGTTCCGACCGACGGAGACGACGGCCAGGTCCGGTTCGCCGAGAGCCGCCATGAATGACGGTTCTAGGTTGTGCCGGCTGCCGTGGTGAGGGATCTTGACCACCCCTGCCGTCATGGGGAATATGTCTTCCTGGTGATGGGAAACGAGATAAGCCAATCCCTCCTGGTCCAGATCACCTGTGAGTAGCAGGCGGCAACGACCATATTCGACGAGCAGGACGATGGAAGAGCCGTTGACAGTTTGGGGCGACGAATCGGGTGTCGGATAGAGGACTGTCATGCGCACAGCCGGATCGGGGCTGATGTCGCTGCCTGGTTCCAGCGATTCCAAGACAGGAACTGCCCGTTCCTCTGCCAACTCTTGCAGTGCCAGATACACGGGAGGCAAAGGGCCAGGCGGGTGGGAGAGTACCAGTTGTCCGACAGGATACTCCGCCAACAAATAGGGAAGGCCGCCGATGTGATCCTGATCGGCATGGCTGTTGACGACCAGATCCAACTGGGTGATTCCCTGCCGGTGAAAAAAAGGGGAGACGACCCGTTCGCCTGGATCGAAGGCTTTCTTGGATGGCCCCGCTTCATTTTGGAGGGTGAACGGTGGTGGGCCGGGCGTATCCACCAGCACCGTCTTGCCGCCGGGTGTCTCGATCAGGATGCCGTCTCCCTGGCCCACATCCATGAAGGTGACTCGCAGTTCGGTGGGGACAAATAGGCGGAAAGCAATGAAGAGGATGATTACGATCGGGGTAGTCCGTATAGTCCAGTACTGAACGCGGGCAGCGTCTTTGGGGCGGACGTGGCCTGCTAGGCTCTCCCGGAAAAAGACGAGAGCCAAGTAGTAGGCAAATAACAGCAGGGGAGAGGGTGTGGCCACGGTCAAGGCTGCCCCTGGCAATTCGGCGAGATTGCGGAGGAAGACATTCAGGAGGTTGACGGAAGCCGCCGAAACGAGGGTGAAGCTGAGCGCTCCTGCCGGCCACAAGGGGAGCAGCAAGAAAGCGACGAAGCCAAGGATCGTCACGAGGGCGATGATCACGCCGCCGGCCAGGTTGGCTAAGAGGCCGGCGACGGAAAACAGGTTGAAGTGGTAGAGGCCAAGGGGAGATACCGCCAACTGTGCCGCCAGGGAGACAAGCAGCGCATCGAAGAGCAGTGACGCCCCTTTGCCCAAGGCGACGCCTGCACTGGCGTAGCGCTGTTCCAAGGACTGAACTAGGCGCTCGATCCCTGGTTGAAGCGCGCGGAGCAACGTGGGGAAGAGGTAGAGAATGCCCCAGGTGGCCGTGAAGGACAATTGAAAGCCGGGGTCGGCGAGCATGAGCGGGTTGATGAGGAGGATGGGCAGCGCTGCAGCTGCCAGCATTGTCGGCGGGTCGGCTTTGCGTTGCAATCCGTAAGCTGCGAGTCCGCCCAGCGCCATCAACAACGCCCGTTGCACCGACGCGGGAAAGCCGGTCATGAAGCCGTAGAAGATGATGGCGGCAGCTGTCACGGCGATGCTCGGCCAGAGGGGCGCCCGCCATCGTCGTCCGCCGCGCAGGAGTGTCAGAACCGTCCCGGCGATCACGCCAATGTTCGAACCCGAGACGGCGAAGGCATGAGCGACACCGGTGACGCGATAGACTTCCCGGTCTTCCTCTGACAGGCCCCCTTGGCCGCCGAAAAGAATCCCGGAGATGATACCTGCTGTCTCTTGGGGGAGGCGCTCGAAGAGAAAGGCTTCCATCTGCCGGCGCATGCTGTCGGCGGCGCCGGCGATCCCCTCCATGACGCCATCATCCGCCTCGGTCAGCAGGGAGCGGACGCGGCCGATTGCCTCGCCATCCCGGCAGTGCAGTTCCAGGGCGATCCCTTGCCGCCACAGGTAGGCCCGGTAGTCAAAGTCGCCAGGATTGCGCCGTTCCGTCGGAAGGCGCAACTCCCCCGTCACCTCGACCTGTTCGTAAAGTCGGAGGGGGACCCCTGAGGTTGCGCGCTGAGACCTGACACGGACCCGTTCTCCCTCTGTGGTCCGAATATCCATCAGCAGCGGCGCGTCATGGGAGTGGATCTGTTCTACCCTGCCGACCAGGGTGACCGTTCGTTCCAGCGATAGGTACAGTCCGGAGCGCGGTTGCGCCGCCAGGAAAGTGAAGGCCGTTCCGGCGGCGATGACTGCCGAATAGAGGGCTGTTCGTTTCCAGAGCGCTAAAGGGGGGTGTCCGCTCGAAGATGCAAATAGATGCCGGTCCCCCCAGAGCAACAGGGCGACCCCGCTGGCTGCCAGCGCAATCGCTGTCTGGACTGTATCAGCAGACAGGGGATAGGTTTTTATTTCGTGACCAAGCAAACCTAGCGCGACGCCGATGGCGTAAATGCAAACAAAAACCACCAAAGGACGCTTCATGGCGACACCCCCGGTGGTTTTTTCTACAACGTTTCAGTAAATTCCTCTAATTCCAAAAATATAAAAATGCCTTTGCCCATCGTAAGCCAGCTGCATCGGGCTCCTATGCTGGCGACATCGGGCGCAGGTCAGGTTTCTGCTTGCATGCCTGACAGAAAAAATTCCGATACAGATCAAGTTGATAGGCCAGCCCCATCGCGTTATTTTTTGATTCCCCAAGCTGCATCGGCGTCTCTGCGGTTAGCTCTTTTTCCGTGCCTACATCTGCTACTGCGCCTTGTTCCTCTGTGAACCCCATTGCCTTCATCGTCGAATCAAAACAATGACGGTGCAAAAACCCCCAGCAGTATTCCTCCCCATATCGGCGGAGAAAGAGGTCTTTTTGCTTTTGCTCGGCTTGCAACTGCCGCAGGTCGCGACCGAACTCGGCCGCATCGAAGAGAAAACTGTCATAACGGCGGCGACAGAGGCGCCAGAAGCGTTGAGGGAAGAGGAGGAAGGCAAGCAGGACAGGGTACTCCGTTGGCTGTAAAGGTGTGATCTCTTCATAGACAGACAATATTTTCTGAGCCAGCGAGAAGGACCAGCGGTGGCTTCGCAACACCCGGTCGAGGAGACGGGCCACATCAGCGAGGCGCAGGTCCCAGCGGCAGTAGTCGAAATCGATCAGTTTCGCCTCATCACGGTAATCGAGAACAAAGTTGCGGGCTGCGATATCGCGGTGGACGAAGGTTTTTTCCTGGCGCGAATCTGCCGCGATAGACCGGTACTCTGATTTTTCCAGCACGGCCAAAGCGGATTGGGCTTGCCTGATGTTGCGCTTTAGCAGTGCCTGTTCTTCCGGCGTTCCTGTGTCCGTCGATGCATAGCGGCTTAGGTCGGCCATCCGCCCGGCCAGCAGGCGGGGCCAGCGCTCCCAGTGGGCGCGCCGCCGCGATAAGCCCGGACAATCGAGCCCCTTGGCGTATTGATGGAACTCGGCCAAGGTCGCTGCGGCGGCCAGGATATGACCTTCGTCAAGGAAGTTGCAAGGCCGATCGGCAACCCAGTCGGTGAGAAAGAGCCAGCCCTCACCGTGAACATCCCGGTGAGGGATCCACAAGCATCCCTGCCGCGAAGGGATCAAGACCGGCGAGCGGGTGAACCCCTGCCGGCGCAGGTGGTCCATGGCCAGGCAGATGAAGCGCAGTTTCCCTTCATCGTAATCGACTCGTTTAAGGCAGAGGGGCCCCATGTCGGTCTCCAACCGCCAGACCGGAGCGAGCCGCTGGATCGCCCGGACATGGAGGCCGTATTCCCGCCAGATCAGTTCAACCAGTTGTTCCGCCGTCTCTGCCAAAAGCTGCGACCACCTTGCCGACTGCACTTGCCTTTGCTCGATTTCGTTTTACAATATATGAAGAGCAGTCTCCGAAGGCTTGCAGAAAGGCGGGGTGGCCGTGGATTATGCCGGCATCAAAGCAACACTTCAGAGGGATGTCTATGCCTCTGTCTACCTTATTTTTGGCGACGAGCCGTTCCTGATGGGCGAGGTCTTGGACGAATGGACGGGGCGCTTCGCCAGCCAGCCGGGAGGGGAATTCAACATCGACCGCCTGGAGGGAGACGTGACTGCGGAGACCATCGCCGAAGCGGCCCAGACGCCGCCTTTTATGGCCGAACGGCGCCTTGTCATCGTGCGTGACACGCCCTTGTTGCGGGCGCCTCGCGGTTCCGAATCGTCCGATGGGGAGGCAGTAAACTCAGGTAAAGGCAAGGGCGCCAGCCGATCCAAGGCCCTTGAACCGGAGGCGCCGCTGCTTCACTACCTGTCTGATCCGTCGCCGACGACCTGCCTGATCTTTTTCTCCCCGGCTGGGGTGGATAAGCGAAAACGCCTCTATAAAGCGATCGAAAAGGCCGGCCACGCCGTGGAGATTAAAAAATTGTCCGAATCGGATGGTCGTCGCTGGGCGGCCCAGCGAGCCAAGGCGATGAAAGTGCCCTTTGACGCAGAGGCGCTGGATCTGCTCATCGACCGCGCCGGTGACGATCTGGGGCGGATAGTCCTCGAGTTGGAGAAGCTGCGCAACTTTCTGGGCGAACCCTCACCGACCCGGCGGGTGACGGCTGAGCGGGTCCGCCGACTTGTACCGGCCACACCAGAGGATAATGTCTTTGCCATCGCCGACGCCCTCGGCGACGGCCGTGTCGATGATGCCTTGCGCATCGCCCGCGACCTTGTCCGCAATGGCCAGCATCCCATACCGCTGCTCTTTCTGATCATCCGCCATGTGCGGCAACTGCTTCGACTGAAGGAACTGGCCGCCTCCGGCGTGCGCAAGAATGATTGGGCCAGGGAGATGAAGTTGCCGGCAGGGGTCGTACGGAAACTGGAAGGCCAGGCTGACCGCTTCCCCAGGGAAGAGTTGCGCCGCCTCTATCACCGCCTGACAGCAGCCGACGTGACCATCAAGACAGGCGCCGGTGAGGCTCAGCAGACGCTGGAACTGTGCCTGCTCGCTTTCGCCGGTGAAGGCAGGCAAGGGAACAATAGAGCATAAAAAGACATGACAAAAGGGAGACCGGATGATCCGATCTCCCTTTTTATTACCCACCGAACAAACTGCCCGTTGGACAGTGGCGCCTTACACCGCAGCCTTGTTGAAACGCTTCGTAATACGGGACTTTTTGCGAGACGCCGTATTCTTGTGGATCAAACCTTTAGCGGCGGCTTTATCGAGAGCCCGGACAGCCTTGGCAAGGGCGGCGCGAGCATTGTCCACGTCGGCGGAGGCCATCGCGGCTTCGAAACGCTTGAGCGTCGTACGCAGCGCGGAACGGGCAGAGGCGTTCTTCAACGTCCGCTCACGGGCGATCTTGACCCGCTTGATCGCTGATTTGATATTGGGCACACTCCTCACCTCCTTGCCACTCAACAAAAGTCATTTTACCATGTGAAAGGAACAGATGCAAGAAAGACTTTGCGCCTCAGCCAAATTATGACGGCATTGGCCTCGATATAAGTTTTTTTGCCTCATACGGTTTATATTTGTCTGTAAAAATTGGTTGGGCAGTCATGCATGGATCAGGGAAGAACGGGGAAACTAAGGGCGAAAAGTTCCAAAAGGAGGAACAAGCCCATCATGTTTTCAATGATTGTCCGCTTCCTTGTTTCCGCCGTCGTCCTCTTGGTGGCCAGTTGGTTTATCCCCTTCTTCGTCATCAACGGTATCATCGGAGCCGTCGTGGCCGCTCTGGTCATCGCCTTGCTGGGTTACGCGGCAGAAGCCGTTTTCGGAGACCGGATCACGAGCCTGCACCGCGGCATCGTCGGATTCTTGGTTTCCGCAGCCGTCATCTGGCTGAGCCAACTGATTGTGCCGAATGCGATCCAGACGAGTGTCGTTGGCGCGCTGATCGCCGCGCTGATTATCGGCGCCGTTGACGCCGTGCTGCCGACGCCGCTGACGCCGAAAGCGTTGCCAGGCAAAGGAAATCGCTGAGAGAACCGATTCCCGTCATAGCCTGACCACCCCCGACATACCCATATATTGGGTGAGAAGGGGGTTTTTATTTTGTTCATTCGCCGGACAAACCCATGGGGGCGTTCTCGTGGCAGCCGTCTTTGGGTCGTCCTTTTTTTCCTCACTGTCGTGCTGGCGGGCGTTCTGTGGCGATTCACTCCGGCTTTTTGGACCTGGTTTCCGCCTTACGAAATGCTCAAGTTTGCCCTGCCTGTCCTCTCAACGCAACCCCCGGCGCCGCCGCCGGATCCCCGGGATGGAACAGGCATCGACGGCGAAGGAAACACACAAGGTCCTTCTACAATTTCAAAGGGCCTCACAACCGCTTACCTCAATCGCCTGATCGAAGGTCAAATCCCTTTTCTGGGCTCGACTATGCAACAGGCGGCTTTGCCTGCGACCGGTCAAAAGCAAGCTAGGATACCAGACGGGGACAGCGGCGTGACCCAAAAGCAGGCGCTCGAACAGGAGGGCGACGATTACCCCGACCTCGATATCCTGCGAGAGGATCCTCGCGGCGAACCTGGCTTGAATGCAGGAGGACAAAGTTCTCCCGACACGCCTCCAGCGAAACCGCAAACATCGGCAGGAGCGCCAGAAAAGGTTGTGCTGCTCTATCACACCCACAACGCGGAAAACTACAGCGCTGGCGGGGGACCATCGCGACTCGATGGCCGCAATGCCGGTGTCTTTACAGCCGGCAAGCGTTTAGCAGCCCGATTGCAGGATAAACATCAGCTTCGTGTCATCCATTCCGACGCCATTCACGACTACCCGTCCTACGATTTGGCCTATGTTCAATCGCGAAAAACCCTCCTCGAGCTGCTCAACAGTCACACCAACCCCTTAGCGATCATCGATTTGCACCGGGATGCCGTTCCATTGCGGGAGACGGTGACGATTGGCGGACGGAAGGCGGCGCGGATACTGATCGTCGTCGGGACAGATGCCCGAGCGCCTCATCCCCATTGGAGAGATAACCTCGCCTTCGCCGAGGCTGTGGCGGCCAAACTGGATGAAAAGGCGCCAGGCTTATGCAAGGGCGTCATCACCAAGGCCGGTCGCTACCACCAGCAGATGCACCCGCGGGCGTTGCTCGTCGAGATCGGCGGCCACCTCAATAGCATTGCTGAAGCGCAGGCGTCGGCGGAGATCTTCGCTGACGCCTTGACCAAGGTGCTCGAAGAAAAAGGGCTGATCCGGGAAGGGAAAAAGGGGAGATGATGGCGCCTGGTCAGGGAAAGAACAGGCGCTTTATGAACTTTTTTTGACATATCGCTGGAGATATGACGGAAATGCGGTTGTCAAAGCAAAAAAAGTTACTACAATTAGGGAGGGAGCCAGCCAGGAAAGGGAGTCAGATAGTGAACCACATCAACAACGACGGGACGCCGCCTTCCAAGGGTGGTCAGCGCATCGCCAAGGCCGCCGGCTCGATCATGCTGGCGATGCTGATTTCCCGCATCCTTGGTTTTGTCCGGGAAGCGGTGATCGGGGCCAAGTTTGGACAGAACGCGATTACCGATTCGTACATCGCCGCATTTGCATTGCCAGATTTTTTATATTTTTTGCTCGTCGGAGGCGCTCTCTCGACGGCCTTTATCCCTGTCTTTTCCTCTTACGTCGCCACCGACAAGGAGAATGACGGCTGGATCGTGGCGTCTACCTTCATCAATGCCATGATCCTGCTGCTCACGATCGGCATCATCATCGGCGAAATCTTCACCCCCCAGTTGATCCCCCTGGTCGCCTATGACTTTGAGGGAGAGACGTTGGAACGGACGATCTTCTTGACGCGGATCATGTTTCCTTCTGTCTTGTTTACGGGCCTGGCCGGGTTGGCCATGGGCGTGCTCAACTCATACCAGCACTTCCTTATGCCCTCCGTCGGGGCGATTCTCTACAACGTGGTCATCATCCTCTGTGGCTATTTCCTGTCCGATACCTACGGAATCGCCGCCTTTTCCATCGGCGTCGTCCTTGGGGCATTTGTCAACTTCCTCGTGCAGGTGCCCATGTTGCTGCGTATCGGCCTGCGCTACCGGATGGTGATGCGCCTCGATCATCCCGGCGTGCGCCAGATTGCCAAGCTGATGGGACCGGCCCTCTTGGGGTTATCGATCGGCCAGGTCCAGGACATCATCAACCAGAACCTGGCGTCCGCCTTGGAACCGGGGTCGATCACGGCCCTCCGCTTCGCCAACCGTTTGATGCAGCTTCCTCTCGGCGTCTTCGCCATCGCCATCTCGGTGGCCGTTTTTCCCAGCTTGACGAGCGCTGCTGCCCGCCGGGAGTGGTCTGATTTTCGCCGAAACCTGTCCCTCGGTTTACGAACGGTCATCTACATCACCGTTCCCGCCGCCGTCGGCATGGCCATCCTGCGCGTTCCCATTGTGCAGGTCCTCTTTGAACGCGATAAATTCGACCACACAGCCACCTTGGCGACCGCTTCGGTGTTGCTCTTCTTCCTGATCGGCCTTTTCGCACAGGGTGCCAACCAGTTGCTCCCACGAGTCTTTTACGCCTTGCAGCGACCCTCCATCCCTGTTCGCGTCAGCGTGATCATCCTCGTCCTCAACACGGCGCTCAGCCTGGTCATGATCCGCTATTGGGGGGCGGAAGGGTTGGCCATGGCATTCTCCCTCAGCGCCGTTGTCGCTTTCGGCTTCTTCCTGCTCCTGGCCCGGCGCGCGCTGCGCTCCATCGACGGGGGACGGCTGCTGGCGTCGTTGTTGAAAACCCTCGTCGCCTCGACGATCATGGGAGGGGTGATCATGGTTTTGCAGGAATTCATCGGGACCATGGTGGATATGACCACCCTGACAGGCCAACTCATCCTATTGACGATCACTGTATCGACCGGCGCCGCCATCTACGCGCTGGCGACCTATTTAATGAAGATGGAGGAGGCGGACATGGTCGCCCGTACCTTCTTCAGCCGGTTCATGCGACGCTAGAGCCTGCGCGCTTCTCCGTGCGGGCCTTTTCTTTTTAAAAATGCAACGATTAGCTGCCCGATGGCGTTGTTTGCCCCCGGTGAAATGAGTTATAATATATTGCATATGTCTGTGCAATTGGCAAGGGAGGACTTATAGAATTATGGGAAAGGCGCAAGCCAACATTCGAAATTTTTGCATTATCGCCCATATTGACCACGGCAAATCGACCCTTGCCGACCGCATCCTGGAATTTACCGGGGCGCTGACGGAACGTGAGATGGAGGATCAGGTTCTGGACTCGATGGACCTGGAGCGGGAGCGGGGCATCACCATCAAGCTGCAAGCCGTCCGTCTCCAGTACAAGGCAAAGGACGGCCAAGTGTACACGCTGAACCTGATCGACACCCCGGGCCACGTGGATTTCACATATGAGGTTTCTCGTTCCCTCGCCGCTTGTGAGGGAGCGTTGCTTGTCGTCGACGCCGCCCAAGGTATTGAGGCCCAGACCTTGGCCAATGTCTACCTGGCTTTGGAGAATGACCTGGAGATCATCCCTGTTGTCAACAAGATCGACCTGCCGAGCGCCGAGCCTGATCGGGTCAAGCAGGAGATCGAGGATGTCATCGGTCTGGACGCCTCTGACGCCATCCTGGCTTCCGCCAAGGCTGGCATCGGCATTGAAGAGACGCTTGAAGCGATCGTGGCCAAGGTCCCGGCGCCCGAGGGCGATCCGACAGCGCCGCTGCAGTGCATGATCTTCGATTCCTTTTATGACGCCTACAAAGGCGCCATCTCTTATGTGCGCGTTGTCGAAGGTACCGTGAAAAAAGGCACCAAGATCAAGATGATGTCCACCGGCAAGACCTTCGAGGTGACCGAGGTGGGCGTTTTCACGCCGGCGCCGCGGCAGGTGGAGAAGCTTTCCTCCGGCGAGGTCGGTTTCATCGTCGCTTCGATCAAAAATGTCAAAGACACCCGTGTGGGCGATACGATCACCGACGCCGATCATCCGGCCAAGGAGCCCCTGCCCGGCTACCGCCAGGTGACGCCCATGGTCTACTGCGGCCTCTATCCTGTCGAAGGCGCTGATTATGAAGACCTGCGCGACGCCCTCGACAAGCTGCGCCTCAACGACGCCGCCCTCATCTATGAGCCGGAAACGTCGGTAGCTCTCGGTTTCGGCTTCCGCTGCGGCTTCCTCGGCCTCTTGCACATGGAGATCGTCCAGGAGCGTTTGGAACGGGAGTTCGACCTCGACCTGATCACGACGGCGCCGAACGTCATCTACAGAGTCAACCAGACCGACGGCGAGGTGGTCCTCGTCGACAATCCGACCAAACTGCCGCCGACCCAGAAGATCGAGACCATCGAAGAGCCTTATGTGAAAGCCTCTGTCATGGTGCCTTCCGACTTCGTGGGCGCCGTCATGGAACTCTGCCAGGAAAAACGGGGCACTTTCATCAACATGGATTATATCGCCGGTCAGCGGGTCATGCTGATCTATGAACTGCCCCTGGCCGAGATCATCTTTGACTTCTTCGATCAGTTGAAGTCCCGCACCAAGGGCTACGCTTCGCTAGACTATGAACTGATCGGTTACCGCGTCTCTGAACTGGTCAAGCTGGACATCTTGCTCAATGGGGACCTGATCGACGCCTTTTCCATCATCGTCCACCGTGACCGCGCCTATAACCGCGGCCGCGCCTTGGCTGATAAGCTGAAGGATCTCATCCCCCGGCAGATGTTCGAAGTCCCCATTCAGGCCGTCATCGGCAACAAGGTCATCGCCCGCGAGACGATCAAAGCCATCCGCAAAAACGTACTCGCCAAGTGCTACGGCGGCGACATCTCGCGGAAGCGCAAGCTGTTGGAGAAGCAAAAAGAGGGCAAAAAGCGGATGAAACAGGTGGGGAGCGTGGAAATTCCGCAAGAAGCCTTCATGGCTGTCCTCAGCATCGACAAGTAGGGCTGGCCAGAAGGGTCCAAGTATGATGAAATATGCGAGCGATAGGGCAGATCAGAGCTTGTCAAATCAGCAAAAGCATTTCTCTGTTGCGCAAGGGATGAAATCGAGCTGGGGCGTCTACGTCCATGTCCCTTTCTGCCACAGCAAGTGCGCCTACTGTGACTTCTATTCCCATCCGGCTGATAGCGAATTCCGGATGGCTTACGCGAACGCCGTCATCGGCCAGATCGAAAGGGAGGCGGACCATTGGCGTCACCGCCTCCCCTCGGGGCCGGCGACGGTTTTTTTTGGCGGCGGCACCCCGACACTGCTAACCGCAGCGGCGGGGTCGCGGATCCTGGACGCCTTGCGCCGTTGCTACGGCCTTGATGAGGGGCGATCTGGATCGAAAGTATTGCCGGAGATCACCATTGAAGCCAATCCAGGGACCGTCGATGAGCGCGAGCTGGCTGGCTGGGCCGAGGCCGGCTGCAACCGTCTCTCCCTGGGTGTACAGGTCTTTCAACCGCGGCTGCTCGCCTTCCTGGGCCGTCGGCAGCGCCTGGCTGACGTGACGGCAGCCCTATTGGCGGCCCGGAAGGCAGGCATCGATAACATCAGCATCGATCTGATCTACGGCATCCCTGGTCAGACCATGGAGGACTGGCAATTGTCTCTTGAATTGGCCCTTGGCTACGCGCCCGATCACCTTTCGCTGTATAATCTGAAAGCGGAATCGGGAACCCCCCTCTCCGATTGGCTGAAGAGAGGCCTGGCTGAACCATGCGCCGAGGACCTAGAAGTCGAGATGTACGAGACAGCCTGCCGTACCTTGCAATCAGCCGACTTGTTCCAGTACGAACTGTCCAACTTTGCCCGGCCCGGCAGGGAATGCCGGCACAACCTGAACTACTGGCTGCGGGGGGATTACCTCGGTTTCGGCAGCGGCGCCGTCTCTGCCACCGGCTTGCAACGCTGGTCCTGGCCTGCCGACAGTGACGCTTTCGTCCGCTCTTTTCAAAAGGGCGAGGAAGTGCTGCCTGTTGAAGAGGAGGGACTGACACCGGAAGTAGCGGCCCAGGAGGCGGTCATCCTCGGCTTGCGCACAATGGCTGGCGTCAGCCTGCAGGCGGTGGCCGTTGAATACGGTCTTGACGAGGCAAGGCGGCAAAACTGGCATAGACTGTCAGCAGAGCTCTCCCGTCAGGGTTGGATACACTATGATGGGACAACGATAGCCCTCGAACCGCGTTCCTATCTGATCGCCAACGAGATCATGGGCCGCTACCTGGACTGACAGTTGCAGGCTTCCCCAAGTATTGACAAGCGTTTTTTCCGGTGGTATTTTTTACGGTAGAGGTTAGCACTCGTCTACAGCGAGTGCTAACAACGGGAGGTGTTCCGGGATGCAAATGAATGATCGCAAGCAGAAGGTACTCTGGGCTATTATTCAAGACTACGTATCCACGGCGGAACCCGTCGGCTCCCGCACCATTGCCCGCAAGTATGACCTCGGTGTCAGTCCCGCCACCATCCGCAACGAGATGTCTGACCTGGAGGAACTGGGACTGATCGAACAGCCCTATACCTCATCGGGGCGCATCCCTTCCGATTACGGATACCGGTACTTTGTCGACTGCCTGATGGAGCGGGAGAGCCTCAATCCGGAGGAACTCCGGAGGGTGCAACGAGCCATGTCGGAGCGTTTGCAGGAAGTCAACAGCATCATGCAGCAAACGACCAACCTGCTGGCCAAGTTGACGAACTACACCGCTGTCGTGCTGGGTCCCCAGGTGGGGAAGACGACTTTTCAGCAGATTCACTTTTTCCCCGTCATGCCGACGAAGGCGGTCGCTGTCGTTGTCACCTCTGCCGGTGTCATGGAGAACAAGCTCTTCGATATCCCCGAGTCGATGACGCCGGAAGACCTGCAGAAGGTGTCGGCGATGATTAATGAACGCCTGCAGGGATTGACGATGGCCCAGGTCCGGACCTCGCTCTGCATGGATCTAAACGAGGCCTTGAAGAAACAGAAGCAAGTCCTTTCGCGATCGCTGGAACTCATCGATGAGGCCTTGCTCAGCGACAGCGAAGAGCGGGTCTTTCTGGCTGGCACCATGAATATCTTCAAACAGCCTGAGTTCAAAGATGTGGAAAAACTCCAGACCCTTTTGGGCATACTAGAACAACATCATACCGTGCGCGAATTGATGCATGATCACCCCGATCAGGGCATCCACATCAAGATCGGCACGGAAAACCGCCTCGAAGGTTTCCGCAACTGTTCCATGGTGACGGCCTCTTACGAGTTGGATGGAGAGGTCCTCGGCGTCATCGGCCTGATCGGGCCGACCCGTATGGAGTATTCCAAAGCTGTCGCTGTTGTAGAGGGGTTGACGGAACAACTTTCGGCAGCCCTGAAAAAAATGTTCAATCGGTAGAAGGTTCTGGAAGGGTAGGGGCTTTTTGTCGGCAAAAAGTCCCTATTTCCCTGCCTTTTCGTAAGAGACTTGGAGGAATCAGCGTTGAGTGTCAAGCAAGTGAGCAACAACACCGAAGTGGATGAGCGATTAGCGGCATTGATGACCAACGCTAACGCCATCCGCGCCATCGCCAGCGCCGTCGAAGGCACCCTCGGTCCGAAAGGACTCGACACGATGCTTGTTGACAAGTTCGGCGACGTGGTCATCACCAACGACGGTGTGACGATCCTGCAGCTGATGGAGGTCAACCATCCGGCGGCCCGTATGCTGATCAAGATGGCCAGGGCACAGCAGTCGGAGATCGGCGACGGGACGACCACAGCGACTGTTCTCGCCGGCAGCCTGATCAGCGAAGGCGTCAACCAGGTGACGAAGGGCGTCCCCGTCTCCCGGGTCATCGAGGGGTTGAAGGCAGGCGTTAAAAACGCCGTCGAGATGTTTCAGCGTCATGCCCGTCCCGTACAAGGCGTCATGGATCCCATGCTGGAGAAGGTAGCCCTCGTGGCCGGTCGGGAACATCAGGACATTGCCCGGCTGGTTGTGGAAGCAGCCCGAATGGTTGGGGAAGAGAAGATCCGTGAGTCCGGCTTCAAACTCTCCGAGACGATCCGCGCCCGTGAAGGCGCTGACAACCAGGTCCTCTCTGGCGTGATCATCAACAAGACGCCCATGAATGAGGACATGCCCAAAAAGCTGGAAGAGGCGCTCGTCTTGGTGATCGATGACGCCCTTGAACCGGAGGAATTAGAGGAAGAGGCCCTCAGCACCGAGGCCGGCTTCAACTGGTATCGCCAGAAGCAACAGGAGTTCTTGGAAAACGTGCGCAAGATCGTCGCCCTCGGCGTCAAGGCTGTCCTTGTTGACCGGGGTGTAGAAGATATCGCCGAAGAGATCCTTACCGACGCCGGCGTGCTCGTCATCCAGCGCGTCGCCAGCCGGGAGTTGAAAAAGGCAGCCGAACATACAGGCGCCCGGGCAATCAAGCGCACGGGGCTGAAGCGCGATCCCGTAGATTTAGTACGCTATCTGGGCAAGGCGGGGACGATTACCGTCGATGAGAAGTTGGAGCATGTCTGCATCCTGCAGGGAAGCGGAAAACCGGTGGCCACAGTCCTCGTTGGCGCCGCCACCGAGGAGGTTGTCGGCGAGCGGGAACGCATCGCCAGGGACGCCGCCTCGGCCGTTCAGGCGGCCATCAAAGGTGGGCTTGTCCCCGGCGGCGGCGCCGTCGAGTTGGCTGTTGCCCGTCAGATGGAAGAGGTGCGCCGGGAGACACGGGGCATGGCCGCCTACGGCCTCGACTGCGTTGTGGCCGCTCTGAAGAAGCCCTTTGCCCAGATCATCACCAATGCCGGCTTCAACCCCCTGGAAAAGCTGGGCGATGTCATCGCTGCCCAGATGGAGCAGAACAGCGACACCCTTTCGATCAACTGTGACAACGGCGAGTTGGCCGATATGTGGGCCATGGGAGTCATCGATCCGGCGCAAGTGAAGATGCATGCCTTAAAGGCGGCTGGCGAGGTGGCGGAAGCCATACTGCGCATCGACACGATCATCAAAAAGCGGGAGGAACGTCCCGATTCAGGCAATAACCGTGGGGAGGGAGACTGGTGACCGTCGAAGAGAGAGAGAGCAAGAACAGCGACAAGGCCGCTTTTGATCACAGCGACATGAAAAACAGCCCCGTTGAGAAGGAGTGTCCAAACCCGTCCACCGACGGAGAAGGCGCAGAGGCCGCACTTACCGAAGAGGACCGCCAAGCTGCCGATGCGGCAGAGAAGTTGGGCCGCTTTCTTTCCGAGGTGGCCAAGACGAAGGAAGAGCTCGACAAGACGAAAGAAGAACTGCAAGACTGGGAAAACCGATATCTTCGCTTGCAGGCCGACTTCGACAACTTCCGCCGGCGGACGCGCCAAGAAAAAGAGGAACTGGGGACCTACGCCAATGAGGGGCTGGTGAAGAAGCTCCTGCCTGTCCTGGACAACTTCCAGCGCGCCCTGGGGGCGATGGCAAAGGCCGGCGCCGCCGAAAATCTGCTCTCCGGCGTGGCCATGATCGAGCGCCAGTTCGCCGATATCCTGGCGAAAGAAGGATTGCAACCCCTTGAGGCAGTTGGCAAGGAATTCGATCCCCAGGCCCATGAGGCCGTCATGTTCGGCGAAGCCGACGAAACGTTTCCGGACGGAGTTATCATGGAAGAGTTGCAAAAAGGCTACCTCTTTAAGGCGAAGGTGATCCGGCCAGCCATGGTCAAAGTGGCTAAAGGCGGTTGAGCCCTTTCGAAATAAATAACAAGCTGAATAACGAGCCCCAAAAACAAATAGTTGGAACGATGAAATGGCAAAGAAAATAGGAGGTTACACACATGGGTAAAATCATCGGCATCGACCTAGGCACAACCAACTCCTGTGTCGCCGTGCTGGAAGGCGGCGAGTCGGTCGTCATCCCTAACAAAGAAGGCGCCCGGACCACTCCTTCAGTCGTCGGTTTTTCCAAAACGGGCGAGCGTCTTGTCGGCCAGGTGGCCAAACGGCAGGCCATCACCAACCCTGACCGGACGGTCATCTCGATCAAACGGCACATGGGCACTGATCATAAAGTAAAAATCGATGACAAGAACTACACTCCCCAAGAGATTTCAGCCATGATCCTCCAGAAGCTGAAGGCTGACGCTGAAGCCTACCTGGGCGAGCCGGTCACCCAGGCCGTCATCACCGTCCCGGCCTACTTCACCGATTCCCAGCGCCAGGCCACCAAAGACGCCGGCGCTGTCGCCGGCCTGGAAGTCATGCGCATCATCAACGAGCCGACCGCGGCTGCCCTCGCCTACGGCGTCGACAAGGGAGAGGACCACACCATCCTCGTCTATGACCTGGGCGGCGGTACCTTCGACGTGTCCATCCTTGAACTGGGCGACGGCCTCTTCGAGGTGAAAGCCACCTCCGGTAACAACCGCCTCGGCGGCGACGACTTCGATGAAAAGGTCATCAACTGGATGGTCGCCGAATTCAAGAAGGAGACCGGCGTCGACCTGCGCGGCGACAAGATGGCCATGCAGCGCCTTAAGGAAGCCGCTGAAAAGGCCAAGATCGAATTGTCTGGCGTCATGTCGACGAACATCAACCTGCCCTTCATCACCGCTACCGCTGACGGTCCCCAGCACCTAGACATGACCCTGACGCGGGCCAAATTTGACGAGTTGACGGCCGACCTTGTGGAGATGACCATGGGTCCCACCCGCCAAGCTCTGCAAGACGCCAAGCTGGAACCGAAAGACATCGACAAGGTCATCCTCGTCGGGGGCTCCAGCCGGATTCCCGCCGTCCAGGAAGCCATCCGCAAATACCTGGGCAAAGAGCCCTTCAAAGGCATCAACCCTGACGAGGTCGTTGCCATGGGCGCCGCCATCCAGGCGGGCGTGCTCGGCGGCGAGGTCAAAGGCATCGTTCTGGCCGACGTGACGCCCCTCTCCCTGGGCATTGAGACCCTGGGCGGCATCTGCACCGTCCTCATCCCGCGCAACACGACCATCCCCTCGAGCAAGAGCGAGACCTTCACCACCGCCGCCGACAACCAGACCTCTGTCGAGGTGCACGTCCTTCAGGGCGAGCGCAAGCTGGCCTCCCAGAACAAGACCCTGGGCCGCTTCCACCTGAGCGGCATCGCGCCGGCGCCGCGCGGCATCCCCCAGATCGAGGTCAAGTTCGACATCGACGCCAACGGCATCGTCCACGTCAGCGCCAAAGACAAGGCTACCGGCAACGAGCAGAAGATCACCATCACCGCCTCGACGGGTCTCTCCAAGGAAGAGATCGACCAGATGGTCAAAGACGCTGAACTGCACGCCGAAGAGGACCGCAAGCGCCAGGAAGAGGTCGAGATCCGCAACCAGGCCGACTCCATGGCCTACCAGGCGGAAAAGACCCTGAAAGACCTAGGCGATAAGGTGGAGGCCGCCGATAAAGCAAAGATCGAGGCCGCCAAGGAAGAACTGAAAAAAGCCCTCGAAGGCACTGACCTGGAAGAGATCAAGAAAAAGACAGAAGCCCTGACGACCGTTGTCTATGAATTGTCCACCAAGCTCTACCAGCAAGCCGGGGCTGCCGGCGCGCCTGGCGCGGGACCGGAAGGCGCCCCCGGCGGCTTTGGCGGAGAAGAGAAAAAGGATGACAATGTGGTCGACGCCGATTATACTGTCATCGATGACGATAAGAAAAAATCCTGATTCAGGCGACCGGGGGGCTTAGCCCCCCTGTCGATGCTTTTACCGGGGGGAGGGGACAAGGATGAGCAAACGCGATTACTATGAGGTGTTAGGCGTTGGGCGGGACGCCGGGGAGACGGAGATCAAAAAGGCCTACCGCCGGTTGATCAAGGAATTCCACCCCGATGTCCACCCCGACAAAGCATTCGCTGAAGAGAAGACCAAAGAGATCAATGAGGCCTACGAGGTGCTCTCTGATCCGGAAAAGCGCGCCCGCTATGACCAATTCGGCCACGCCGGTCCCGGCGGTTTTGGCGGATTCGGCGAAGGCGGACCCGACATGGGTGGTTTCGGCGACATCTTCGACATGTTCTTTGGCGGCGGCTTCGGCGGTGGCGGCCAACGGCGCGGTCCCCAGAAGGGGGCCGACCTGCGGTTTAACCTGTCCATCACCTTTGAAGAGGCAGCCTTTGGCGTGGAAAAAGAGGTCGACATCCCGCGTCTGGAAGCTTGCGATGTCTGCGGTGGCAGCGGCGCTGAGCCGGGCACTTCGGCGACCACCTGTTCCACCTGCCACGGTTCTGGGCGGGTGACCACCGTCGCCAAGACGATGCTCGGTAACATGCAGACAGTCCGCACCTGTCCCACCTGCGGTGGTGACGGGAAGATCATCAGCAAACCCTGCCTCCACTGCGGCGGTCAGGGGAAGGTTCGCAAGCGGAAGCGCATCAAAGTCAAGGTGCCCGGCGGTGTCGACACGGGGACGCGGATCCGCGTCTCCGGCGAAGGCGAGGCCGGCGACAAAGGCGGTCCGCCAGGCGACCTCTACGTCTTTATCGAGGTGCAATCCCATTCCTTTTTTGAGCGCGACAACGACGATGTGATCTGCCAGGTTCCCATCAACTTCGTCCAGGCGGCCTTGGGTGCTGAGATCGAGGTACCGACCCTGGACGGCAAGGTATCCTTGAAGATTCCCGAAGGAACCCAAACGGGGGCCGTCTTCCGCATCCGCGGCAAGGGCATTAAACGGCTTCGGGGCACCGGACGGGGCGACCAGCGGATCGAGGTCAAGGTGACCGTGCCAACTCGGTTGAGTGAAAAACAAAAGGAATTGCTGCGCGAGTTCGGGCGCACCCTGAAGGCGGAAAACATCGAGTCAGAGAAAGAAAAGTCTTTCTTTGAAAAGATGAAAGACGCCTTCATGTGAGGACCGGCTTAACCGGCGGGGAAGGGTGTATCGCTGTTGAAATGGCGTGAGATCGCCATCACCACCCGGCAGGAAAATGCCGACGCGATGGCCGAGATTTTTGAAACAGTCGGGGCAATGGGGATGGTTATTGAGGACCCCCAACTGATCGCCAGCTACATTGAGAGCAATGTCTGGGACCTCCACGACGTGGAGATCCCAGACGTGCCAGAAGGCATGATCCGCGTAAAGACATACCTGGCCATCGACGACGCCCTGGAAGAGCGGCTTGCGGCGCTGCAGGAAGAACTGTCCGCCCGGGAGCGCTCCGAAGAATGGCCCGCCCATGCCTGGACGATGACGGACCTCCATGAGGACGACTGGGCCCATGCCTGGAAAGCCTTTTTTAAACCGGAAAAAGTCGGTCGTCGCGTGGTCATCCGGCCGACCTGGGAAGAATATGTCCCGCAAGAGGATGATCTGGTCATCTCCATCGATCCGGGGATGGCTTTCGGCACGGGCACCCATCCTACAACGGTGATGTGTATCCGCGCTTTAGAGGACTATGTTCACCCTGAGGCGCGTGTCCTCGATGTGGGCACCGGCTCTGGCGTGCTCTCCATCGCCGCAGCGCTGCTAGGCGCCAAGCAAGTCTTCGCTGTCGACAATGACCCGGTGGCTGTTGCCACCGCTCAAGAAAATGTGGCCTTGAACAAGGTCGACGCGATCGTGAACGTGCGCCGCAACGATCTGCTGGCCGGGTTGGAGGAACAGGCCGACATCCTGGTTGCGAACATCATCGCCGATGTGATTATCCGCCTGACTCCCCAAGCAGAGGCTCTGCTTGCCCCGGAGGGGATCATGATCGTTTCCGGGATTATCCAGAACCGCCTTGACGATGTAGTCGAGGCGATGACAGAAAAGGGATTCACCATCGAAGAACTGATCAGCCACGGCGAATGGGCTGCCGTCGTCGCCCGCAGGGCAGGCGCCTCAACAGAAAACTGAACCGGGGCGTGACCGATGCACCGTTTTCTCTTTGATCCAAGCAATCTGACAGGCGACTGCGTCTGCCTCGACCGGGAAGAGAGCCAGCACCTCTCCCGGGTGCTGCGCCTGCGCCCCGGCGACCCTGTGCTCGCCTTTGACGGGGTTGGGCAGGAATATGAGGCCGTCGTCGCCGAGGTTAACGGAGACAAGGCTTGTCTGGAAGGCTTGCGGCGGACTGGCGCTTCGCGGGAAGCCCCGGTCCGCCTCTGTCTGCTCCAGGGCGTGGCCAAGGGCGAGAAGATGGATCTGGTAATCCAAAAAGCCACCGAACTCGGTGTGGCGCAGATCCTTCCTGTCCTGACCGAACGGTCTGTCGTGCGTCTCGACGCCGCTAAAGCGAAGGAGCGGCGCGACCGCTGGCAGAAGATCGCCCGCGAGGCGGCGAAACAGTGCCGCCGCACCGTCATTCCGGAGGTCAAAACCCCATGTACCTGGTCGGAGGTCATCGCCCGATGGGATCCCGCCGCTCCTCTCCTGATCCCCTGGGAGGAGGAGCGGGGGAAAGGTCTGAAGCAGGTGCTCGCCGGTTTGCGTGAGGAAGGCCTGCTTCACGACGGCCCCCCCAAGATCATCGGCCTGGCCATCGGTCCTGAGGGCGGCTTGACAGCCGCAGAGGTGACCCAAGCCAAAGAAAAAGGCGCCCGCTCCGTCGGCCTCGGACCCCGGATCTTGCGGACGGAGACGGCTGGCATTGCCGCTTTGGCCGCAATCATGTACGAACTGGGGGATTGGGGATGAATCCGGGAGAGTTCACCGCCGCATTCCACACCCTCGGCTGCAAGGTCAACCAGGGCGAGACTGACGCCATCGTCGGCATGTTCAAGGCCCGCGGATACGCCATCGTACCTTTTGACGGGCCGGCGGATGTCTATGTCGTCAACACCTGCACCGTAACCCACCTGAGCGACCGTAAATCCCGCCAAGCCATCCGGAGGGCCAACCGCCAGAACCCTGAAGCCGTCGTCGTCGTGACCGGCTGTTACGCGCAAACGGCGGCTGATGAGGTTCGGTCCATCGAAGGCGTAGATATCATCGTCGGCACAGATCAGCGCAGAGCCATCGTCGATCTGGTGGAGCAGCACCGCCACAGCGGAGAAACGGTGAACACCGTCTTCGACTCAAAACGGATTGAGCACTTTGAGGAACTCCCCGCCGTGGCCGAACGCTCCCGCGCCCGGGCGACGATGAAGATCCAGGACGGCTGCAACCTCTATTGCACTTACTGCATCATTCCCTATGCCCGGGGTCCTGTGCGCAGCCGCAGGATCGAGAGCGTCGTCGACGAGGCCGAGCGTCTCGCCGAAGAGGGGTTTAAGGAGATCGTCCTGTCGGGGATCCATTTAGGCGCCTATGGGAGCGATCTCCATACAGACTTGGCTAAACTGCTTGTCGAACTCTGCCGCATCCCCGACCTCCGGCGCATCCGCGTCGGTTCAGTCGAACCGCAGGAGTTTACACCGGAACTACTGGAGGCCATCGTTCATCCCCACGTCTGTCCCCATTTCCACATCCCCTTGCAATCGGGATCGGATGCCGTATTGGAAAAGATGGGACGGCGCTATCGGCGGCAGGATTTTCTCGACGTGACGCGAAAGATCCAAGAACTGATTCCTCATGCGGCGATCACCAGCGATGTGATTGTCGGTTTTCCTGGCGAGGGGGAGGCCGATTTTCGGATGACAGAGGAACTCTGCCGCGCGGCGGCATTGGCCGGTCTGCATGTCTTTCCCTATTCACCGCGCCGTGGCACACCGGCAGCATCCTTCCCAGACCAGATCCCTTCTTCCCTCAAACAGGAACGGGTGCAGCGCTTAGGGCTACTGGCGCGCGAACTTGCTGTCCAGTACGCCGAGGCCTTCGTCGGCCAAATCCGGGAGGTGCTGGCCGAGGAAGAGGTTGCCGGATTCTGGACAGGACATACCGATAATTACCTGAAGGTCTTTTTTGAAAAGCCCTTGGGAAACGTGCCAGGGGAAAAGGCAAGGGGGATCGAACGGGAGGACTTGGTTTCTGTTCGCCTGCTTCGGGTCCGCCCCGACGGCGCCCTGGACGGCCTACCTATTGAGGCGTGATGCCAAGGTCTGATGGAATGAACCCGGTAAAGGGGGTGAAGTTGTGAGCGACTGCATCTTTTGCAAGATCGTCCGGCGGGAGATTCCGGCTCAACTTGTCTACGAAGACGAGCAGGTCGTCGCTTTCCGGGACATTAACCCGGTGGCGCCAACCCATATCCTGATCATCCCCCGGGAACACATCCCTTCTGTGGCGGCAGCCACTGCCGAACACCAGGCCCTGCTGGGTCAACTCCTTCTGGCCGCGCCGAAGATCGCCGAAAAGGTTGGCATCGAAAAGGATAACTTCCGGCTGGTGATCAACACCGGCGCCGATGCCGGCCAGACCGTCTTCCACCTCCATGTCCATCTCCTGGCCGGAAGAGCCCTTGCTTGGCCACCGGGATAAAACGGCAGCAACTCCCCGGTTGACGCTTTCGCTCCCTGGAAGTATAATGTAGACTGTGTGTATCTTGTTTGTTGCACACTACCGTTCGCCGCACCAAGCACAGCCTGGACCCGGCATCATAGATACCAGCGGGGGGAGGGAAGCGGAATGAGCGAAGTACGAGTTGGTAAAAATGAGACTTTAGATAGCGCCCTGCGGCGTTTTAAGCGCTCCTGCCAGAAAGCGGGCGTTTTGTCGGAATGCCGAAAGCGTGAACACTATCTTAAACCCAGTGTGAAACGGAAGAAAAAATCAGAGGCAGCCCGGAAACGGAAATCCACCTGAGGAATGGTGACATCATGTCGCTAAAGGAACGTTTGATGGAGGACATGAAGCAGGCGATGAAGGACAAAGAGGCCGGCAAGTTCCGCCTCTCTGTCATTCGCATGGTTCGATCCGCCATTCAGAAAGTGGAAATCGATAAACGGCGCGATCTCACGGAAGAAGAGACCATCGATGTGCTTGCCCGGGAAGTGAAACAGCGCCGCGATTCCATCACTGAGTATGAAAAAGCGGGCCGCTCTGATGCCGTAGAAGCGCTGAGAGAAGAAATCGCGCTTCTGACCGCGTATCTTCCCCAGCAACTTTCCGAAGAAGAGGTCCGCGCGCTGGTGCGGGAAGCTGTGACATTGACAGGCGCCCAGAGCCCCAAAGACATGGGCAAGGTCATGGGGGTTCTGATGCCGAAAGTCAAAGGTCGCGCTGACGGTAAACTAGTCAACCAGGTCGTCAAGGAGATCCTTGGCTAAAGACTAATTGTACAACCCCGGTGACGGATAAAGAACCCTTGCGGGAAACAACCGCAAGGGTTCTTTTTTGTGTCCTCTTGAAAAGCCGGCGCGCCTCTCTCGGATGGCGGGGCATGTTCGCTTGCCTTCCCGCATAGGTATGGACAAGGATGGAAAGGAGTGCGGAACATGGCCTGGGAAAGAGGCAAGCAGCGTCTGCAAAAGGCATTGGCCGGATTCCTGGAAATGCCCAAGGATGTGCTGTTAGATTACCCGAAGATCACCATGATCGGTCAGGTGCAACTCGTGTTGGAAAATCACCGGGGCATCGTCGAGTATTCCGACGATCGCATCCGCATCGGCATCACCGGAGGCGAGTTGGAGATCAGGGGAGAACAACTGGTGCTTCGGACGATCCTTCCTGAGGAACTGGTCGTGGAAGGGCGCATCTACCAACTGAATTATTTGAAATGACTAGGGGGGAAGGCCATGCTGCGCCGATGGTGGTCCCTTTGGTTCGGCTTTTTGGGCATCAAAATCGAAGGTTCTCAATTGGAAAAATTCATCAATCTGGCGGCGAGCCGGGGGATCCCCCTCTATGACCTGCGGCGAGAAGCGTCAGGCCGTATGTCGGCTAAGGTGCGCATGGATGGCTTCCGTTCACTCCGCCATGTGGCCCGCCGATCAGGCAGCCGTATGCGCATCGAGTCGCGCTATGGCTTGCCTTTTTACGCCTCGTCGTTGAAACGGCAGCGCTCCCTCGTCATCGGCGTCTTATCGTTTGTGTTGACCATTCTGATCATGTCCACCTTCGTCTGGGATGTCGATGTCATCGGCAATGAAAAGGTGGACAAGCAGCAACTGTTGCAGGCGGCCAGCGAAAAGGGGATCCGCGTCGGATGCTGGCGGCCTTTGATCAATGTGCGTGAGGCGGAACAATCGATCATGAGCGCCGTTCCCGGTTTGGAGTGGGTGGGCATCACAGCTAAAGGAACGCGTGTCGTCATCGAAGTGCAGGAAAAGGTGTTGCCGAAAAAATCATCTGTGAGCGGTCCCTGCAATATCATCGCCGCCAAGGAGGGCGTCATCCAGCGTCTCATGGTCCTCGTCGGAGAGGGGAAGGTCGCCGAGGGCGAGCGTGTAAAGAAGGATCAGTTATTGATCTCGGGACTCCTCTTTGAGCATGGACCAACTGTCAGAACCCAAGGGGAGGACAAGCCGGAGCCGCCCAAACTGCTTGACAAGGTGCAGGCTCGCGGAGAAGCCTGGGCGAAGGTCTCCTATGATCAATGGATCGAAGAGCCTATTGTCTTGGAAGGGTCGGTTCCCACAGGGGCTATCAGCGAACAATGGCGCATAAGATGGGGAAATCAGGAAATCATCATAAAAGGTCCCCGCAGTAGCCCTTATCCGGTGGGTAAAGAAGAGGTTTCCATGAGAACTCCTTCATTATGGAGGAATCTAGGCTTACCCGTCGAAATAATAAAAACAGAGTATCATGAATTGCGCAGCTTCCGGCATGAGCGGACCGCTCAGGAAGCGATGGTGGCGGCCCAGGAAAAAGCCCGGCAGGCCGTCGGCGATCTCTTGCCGCCAGGCGCAAGGGTGTTGCGGGAGATGGTTTTCCCCCAGCCGGCGCCACCGGGAACAGTCAAAGTGAAGGTATCGGTGGAAGCGCTGGAAGACATCGCCCTTCCCCAGTCGATCGAAGCGGGCACAGAATAGGCGCGAGGCGTCACGGGAGGTTGGACAAACCTGTCGGCATCCAGCCAAGAGCAAAGAATCCATCTTGAAGACAACTGGGAAGCTGTGGGGCTTTTCGGCCAGCGCGATGAGAATCTGCGGTTGATCGAGCGCTTAAGCGGGGCCAAGATCGTCGCCCGCGGCGCCGAGATCATCATCACAGGCGCCAAGCCTGTCGTCGAGGCGTCCACAAGGCTGATTGAACAATTGATCGCCCTCGTCCGGTCCGGGCGAGAGGTGGGTCAGAGCGAGATCGAGTACGCTTTTCGCCTGATCAATGAAGGGCACCCACCGCTGATCGCCGAAGCGCTCGGCGATGTGGTAATGACAACGCCGCGGGGAAAGCAGATCAAAGCGAAAACATTGGGCCAGCGGAAATACCTGCAGACCATCCGAAAAAACCAGGTCATCTTCGGCATTGGACCGGCCGGGACGGGTAAAACCTACCTGGCCGTCGTCATGGCCGTACTGGCTCTGAAGAACAAAGAAGTCAACCGGATCATCCTGACCCGTCCGGCTGTGGAGGCTGGGGAGAAGTTAGGGTTCCTCCCTGGGGACTTGCAGGAGAAGGTTGACCCCTACCTGCGCCCCTTATATGATGGGCTGTTTGACACGATGGGTGCTGAACCGACCCA
Organism: Heliomicrobium sulfidophilum; assembly: GCF_057715735.1. Taxonomy (NCBI): domain Bacteria; kingdom Bacillati; phylum Bacillota; class Clostridia; order Eubacteriales; family Heliobacteriaceae; genus Heliomicrobium; species Heliomicrobium sulfidophilum. The sequence continues at coordinate 533,944 of NZ_JBVTZZ010000004.1, read as the reverse complement.
GAAATACATGGAGCGCGGGGTCATCGAGATTGCGCCGCTGGCCTATATGCGGGGACGCACGCTTGACGACTCCTTCATCATCCTCGACGAGGCGCAAAACACGACGCCGGAACAGATGAAGATGTTTTTGACCCGCATCGGTTTTGGATCGAAAGCCGTCGTCACCGGCGACATTACACAGGTGGATTTGCCCCGGGGCGCGAACTCGGGGCTTGTGACTGTGCAGAAGATTCTGCAGGGTATCGAAGGACTCGCTTTTCATTTCTTCACCACGGGAGATGTGGTGCGCAACCCTCTCGTCGGCCGGATCATTCGCGCCTATGAGGATTATGAAGGCCAGGGCTGACAGGGAAATAAATGAGGTGAAATCGGGTGGCTTACAGCCAAATGACGGCCCTGTTGACGTTGGCGTTGCGGAAAGTATGGCAATACCGGACAACACGCCGAGTCGTTTTCGGCTTCACTTTTTTCCTGTTCTATACTGTGATCCTGGCCTTGCCCCACTTGTCTTCCCTGGAGACGCTCGAAGTGGGGCAGACAAGCCAGAAAGACATCAAATCGCCGATCACGAAGGAGATTGTTGACGAGGAACGGACCCGACTGGCTCGCGAACAAAAAGTCAACGCCACGCCCCCCGTCTACACCCATGATCCCAACGTAGCCGGGCGGAGCCAGCGTGATATTGAACAGTTGTTTAAAGCGATCTCCGACTACCAACGGGCAGGTACGGAACCGCTCAACGCGGATACCGCCTCTGCCGGCGCCCCCGCAGAACAGCGGCGGTGGGATCAGTTGAAGGTGCAGATGAATGTGCCGATCCCGGAGGGCCTGCTGCGCAAGCTCGTTGCCCTCCGTCCTGAATCGCTCGCTTTTATTCAGGCGGAAACGCAAAATCAGATCAACGATCTGCTGAGCATGCCCGGATTGACCGATACCGTTGATGAAATGCCTCAAGGGATGCCCCTTACCCGGGCTGCTGGCAGGGTGCTCCCTTACAGCTTGCAGGAAGCCCACGCCATCGTCCTCGATCGGATCGACAGTTCTGTCTTGACACAGGAATCGAAAGAGATCCTGCGTACCTTGATCCCGCTCTTTTTGCGGTCCAACTCGACCCTAGATGTAGACGCCACGAAGCGCTTGCGCAACGAGGTGCGTCAGAGTGTTGCGCCGATCACATTCCTTGTCCGTAAGGACGATGTGATCGTCCGCGCCGGTGATGTCGTCACCGAACAGCAGATCGAACTGCTAGCCCAATTGGAGCTGTTGCGGACAGGCGCTGCCTGGTTGAAACCGCTGGGAACAGTATTGCTCGTCCTCCTGAACATGACCGTTGTGCTCTGGTACCTGCGTACGTACCGGCGTGATCTCTATCAAGATGAACGGATGCTCCTGCTGTTGGGCTTGATGGCGATGATGACGCTGCTGACGGCGCGGATCATCGCTTCGATAAACCTGCATGAGCAAAGGGCCGTCTATGATCAGCTACTCTACGTCATCCCCGCCGCGACGGGTCCGATGCTGATCGCCATCCTCCTGGACAGCCGCGTGGCCGTTTTCATGTCGCTGGTGCTCAGTATTTTCATCGGCGTAATCGCTGAAGGCTCTATCCCGCATGCCATCGTGGCTTGGATTGGCTCTCTCGTCGGTGTCTACAGCGTTTCCCGCTTCAGCCAGCGGATGGATTTCGCCCGGGCCGGTCTGACGATGGCCGCTGCCAATGCGCTGACTGTGTTTGCCATCGGTCTGTCCATGGGCGTCAAGATTCCCATCATCGCCACGTATGGATTGCCGATGGCCGTTGTCAACGGAATCCTGTCGTCGGTCTTCATGATCGGATCCTTGCCGTACCTGGAGTCGGCCTTTAAGCTGACCACATCGGTGAAACTGCTCGAACTGGCCAACCCGAACCACCCTTTGTTGCGGCGGTTGCTGATGGAGGCGCCGGGCACGTACCACCATAGCCTGCTCGTCGGAAACTTAGGCGAGGCGGCGGCCGAGATGATCGGCGCTGACGCATTGCTCGTTCGACTGGGGGCCTATTACCACGATGTTGGCAAGATCCGCCGGCCTGCTTTTTTCATTGAAAACCAGTCCCAGGGGCAAAATCCCCACGACAAGATCGCCCCTTCCCTGAGCACCCTGATCATCACCTCCCATGTCAAGGACGGCGCAGAACTGTGCCGGGAGGCGGGCCTGCCGCCCCAGGTGGTCGATCTAGTGGAACAGCACCACGGCAATACCCTTGTCTCTTACTTCTATCACCGGGCCTTGGAGGCGGATCGCACAGAGTCCGTTCAGGAAGGTGATTTCCGCTACGACGGGCCCAAGCCGCAGAGCAAGGAAGCGGCGCTGGTCATGCTGGCCGATACGGTCGAAGCGGCCGTCCGCTCATTGCCCCAACCCACCTCAGGCAAGATCGAGGGTCTGGTGCGCAAACTGATCAAGGAGAAACTGAACGACGGGCAGTTGGAGGAATGCGACTTGACCTTCAAGGATCTTGATCGCATCGCCCAGGCCTTCTGCCGCGTCTTCAACGGGATCTATCATACACGGATCGAATACCCCGAGAGTGTTTCCAAAGAATTGGACGGGAGGAAGCGCAGTGGAACTGTATATAGTGGATGAACGGGAAAGCCTTTTCCAAGACCCGGAAGTGGAAGAAGCATGGCAGTTGATGCTGGAGCAGTTGGCGATGGCTTGTCTCGAGGAGGCCGGTCATTCCATCGAGGAAACGGAGATCAGCCTTGTCCTGACGACCGATGAAAAGATCCGTCGCCTCAATGCCGAGTACCGGAAGATCGATCAGCCGACAGACGTCTTGTCCTTCGCCATGGAGGAACAGGCTGATGATGAGCCGGACTTTGAAGACCCCACGGCAGGCAAGGTGCTGGGCGATATCATTATCTCCGTAGAAACAGCGGAACGACAGGCTGAGGAGTACGGCCACTCCCTGGAGAGGGAGATGGGCTTTCTCTTCGTCCATGGCATGTTGCACCTTTTGGGCTACGATCACTGTGATGAGGAAGAGACGAGCCGCATGCGAGCTATGGAGGAAAAGGTCTTGCAAACCCAGGGACTCAAGCGAGAATGGACCTGAAAAAGTTCCTCTGCTCCTTCCGCTACGCCTGGCGCGGCATCCTCTGGGTGATCGCGACGCAACAGAACATGCGGATCCATCTGATCGCCGCTGTGACCGCTCTGGCCCTGGCTGCCTGGTTTCGTTTAGGCGGCTGGGAACTGGCCTGGGTGGTCACGGCTGTTTTTCTGGTCCTGGCTGCGGAATCCTTCAATTCCGCCGTCGAAGCGGCCATCGATCGCATCGGCCCGGAACAACACCCCCTGTCTGGCGCCGCTAAGGATGCTGCCGCCGGCGCTGTTCTCTTGCTGGCATTGCATGCCTTGATCGTGGCGATCATCGTCTTTGGTCCGCGTCTTTTCAGCATGCTTTGAAACAGTAATCCCCCCGCAGCGGACATCCTAAGAAAGTCCAACGATAAAGGAGGACGACGCGATGGCTTTATCGTCCGAGCAAAAATCCATTCTGCCAGAAGCGGTGCTACAGGAGTTGATCGAAAGAGCGCGCCAAGCCCGTGAGCGCGCCTATTCGCCTTATTCGCGTTTTCGCGTCGGTGCAGCGCTGCTGGGGGAGGATGGCGTCATCTACAGCGGCTGCAACATTGAGAACAGCTCCTTTGGCTTGACCAACTGCGCCGAACGGACCGCCCTTTTCAAAGCCGTATCAGAGGGCTGCCAACGCTTCAGAGCCCTCGTACTTACCTCTGATGCGAAGGCGCCTGTTACGCCTTGCGGCGCCTGCCGCCAGGCGCTGGGCGAGTTCGCTCCTCAGATGCCTGTCTATATGATCGACGATCAGGACCGCCTGGAGATCAGACTGGTGAGCGAACTCTTGCCAGGCATCTTTCGGCTTGATGAATCGCTCGGCAAAGCGTAATTGGAATTAAAAAAGACTGAGGTGAGCCCTTTTGGCGGAAAAATATCGGTTTGTCCGGCGGTACCAGCGGGAGAAAAGGCCTCCCCGACCGGAGATGACAGTCGCCAATGTTCCCGCGCCGGAGATTGACGGCAAAAGCGCGGAAAAACTCCGCTCCGGTTTTATCAGCATCATCGGTCGTCCCAATGTGGGCAAGTCGACGCTGATGAACCAACTGATCGGCAAAAAAGTGGCCATCATGTCTGACAAGCCCCAGACGACGCGCAACCGCATCGTCGGGGTGCTCAACGCGGAAAACGGTCAGGCCGTCTTCCTGGACACCCCTGGCATCCACAAACCGAAGCACAAGCTGGGCGAGATCATGATGACGACAGCCCGCAAGACCTTGAGCGAGGTGGACCTGATCCTCTACGTCGTTGACGCTTCGGAGGAACCGGGCGGGGGAGAGCAGTTCATCAGCCACCTGCTCAAAGACATTAAGACGCCTGTCTTTCTCGTCGTCAACAAGATGGACGCTGTCACCCGGGAAGAGGGCTTGAAGAAGATCAGCCAGTACAGCCAACTGGTGGCATGGCAGGAACTGATCCCCGTTTCGGCCAGGGTGAAGACCAACCTGGACCGACTCAAAGACCTGATCTTCGACAAACTGCCGGAAGGACCCCTCTACTACCCCTCGGGCTCTTTCACCGATCAGCCGGAACGGCAGTTGATGGCGGAGTTGATCCGGGAAAAGGTGCTTCATGCCACCCGCGAGGAGATCCCCCATTCGGTGGCCGTCGTCATCGAACAGATGCAGGAGACGCCGAAAGGGGGCATGGTCGTCTATGCCACCATCTTTACGGAACGGGATTCCCAAAAGGGGATTCTTATCGGCAAGGGCGGCTCACTGCTGAAAGAGGTCGGACAGAAGGCCAGACAGGAGATCGAGGCCTTGCTGGGGACTTCAGTCTATTTGGAACTCTGGGTGAAGGTGAAGAAAGACTGGCGCCAGCGCCCTGATGTGCTGCGCTCCTTCGGTTTCGACGAAAAAATGGAGTGATCGCCCTTGAGTTTGCCAACAAAGGAAAAGTGGACCCGGGAGAGGGTTGCGCCGCTCATCGACCATACGCTGCTCAAACCGGAGGCGGGGAAGGCGCAAATCGAAAACCTTTGCCGCGAAGCGGCCGCCTTCGGTTTTGCCGCTGTCTGCGTCAACCCCGTCTGGGTGGAAACCTGCGCCAACCTCTTACAGGGCAGCCAGGTCAAGGTGGCCACCGTCATCGGCTTTCCCCTCGGCGCCTCTCTGAGCCGCCTGAAGGCGTCGGAGGCGCGGGAAGCCTTGCGGGCAGGCGCCGATGAACTGGATATGGTGATCAACATCGGCTGGGCCAAGATGGGTCGCTGGGATGATGTCGAGGCCGATATCGCCGGTGTCGTCGGGGAAGCCCGCCAAAAGCCGGGCGCCATCGTTAAGGTCATCGTCGAGACGGCGCTGCTCACCGACGAAGAGATCATCGCCGCCTGCCAGCGCGCCCTAACCGCCAGCGCCGACTATGTAAAAACGTCGACAGGCTTCGGGCCCGGAGGCGCCACGACAGGCCAAGTGGCGCTGATGGCGGAGACGGTGGGAATCCATGCCCGCGTAAAAGCCTCCGGGGGCATCCGGACGGCTGAAACGGCAGTGCGTATGCTCGAAGCTGGCGCCGACCGCTTGGGGACGAGCGCCTCTCTGGTCATCCTCGACGGTCTCTCCGGTGTCGCTGACTTCCCGCGAACAGAATAGAGGAGGGCGAATATGCGCGTCTACCGCGCCGAGGCGCTGGTCCTGCGCAGCCGGAGCTATGGCGAGGCAGACCGGCTGCTGACGCTGCTCACCCGCGAACGGGGCAAGGTGAACGCCATCGCCAAAGGGGTGCGCAAACCGACGAGCCGCCTGCGCGCCGGCACACAGCCGCTGACGCAGAGCCAACTGGTCCTCTATGATGGCAAGAACCTGCAGACGGTGACCCAGGCGGAACCGATCGAATCTTTCGCCAACCTCCATGGCGATGTGGAGCGCTTCACTCACGCGTCAACCATGGCCGAGTTGGTAGACCGGCTCAGCCCTGACCACAGCGGGGCCGACCTGTTCCCGCTGCTGCTGACAGGCTGGCACCTGCTCACCGTTTTCCCGGGCGATCTGGTCGCCTGTCTCTTTCAACTCCGCTTGCTGGACCGGTTGGGTTACTGCCCGGAACTCTTCCTCTGCCTGGACTGCGGCGAACCGGTCGAGATCGCCGAATCCGGGCCCTGGCCCGCCTATTCACCGGAGATGGGCGGGGTGATCGGCGCCTGTTGTCGCCATCGCCACACCGAGACAGGCCTGATCGCCCCTGGCGCCCTGGGGCTGCTGCGCCACTTGCTTCAGATGGACCCGCGCGACCTCGGGCGTCTGCGCGTGGGTCCCAAGGTGTTGCGTCATGCCTCCATCCTGCTTCAGGAGACCATCCGCAGCCGTTCCGAGGGGAATATGCGCTCTTGGGCGGTGATGGAATCCGTCGGCAAGACCCTGCCTGATGAGGCGGCGCCAACGGTGGCGCCAACTGAACCGATGAAAGAGTAGAAAGAGCCCCGGAGTCCATGCTGCAGGCTGGTAGCTCAGCGACTCCGAGGCTCTTTTTTGTTCTTATTTTCTAGACGAACAGTTCCTGAACCGGCTTATGGCTCGCTTTCAGGTACGTTTCCGTCGGCAGCAACTGGACGGCGGCGCAGCGGATGACGCCGCTGCCGTCTTCGGCTGTCATCCAGTGGGAGCAGTAGACGAAGGGTCGCTGAGGATCAGGGGAGAGACTCATCCCCTTGAAGGTGATCCCTTCTCCTTCCATCATCGGAACCAGGGCGTCCTCTGCGTCCTTGGGACCGAGAACGCGCCCCCGGACGACAGGCGCGCCCGGTTCCTCGGCGCGCTCTTCGATGCGGAGCCAGAATCCCGGATAGGCCGGGAAGAGAGCGCCGCCGGGAACGAGCACAGGCGAACCGCCCCAGAGGGAGCGCACCGTGATGGCGCCGTCTTTCCAGAAGGGGAAACTGGCGACCACCGGTTCTCCGATCTTCAAACCGCCGACAGAATCGACGGCGATGAAGGTCAGTTCGGGCGGAGCATCCGGATCGACGGGCGGTAAGTCGTTATCAGCCCAACTGGCTTCGACGGCCCTCCCCACGACATTGACAGCCATGATCAGATCCGATAGGCCCATCCGGCGATCGCGGGGGCTTTCGGCGATGCCGGGCCGGCCGCCGGCGCCGGGTCCCCAGAGTTCGCGAACAATAGACCGGGCGTCGAACTGGCCCCCCTCACAGGCGATGGTGATCGTCCCTTGCCGGGAGTCCAGGACCACCGTGGCCGGCACGATCCGCCCGAGACGGGGGGAGTAGTAGGCGGCAGAGCAGCGGGGGCCTTCGGTGACGAAGACGCGGACCAGGGGGCTTTCGTCGACCAGCCTGGCTTCAGAAACAGCGTCATGCCCGGCAGCCCACTGCTGACCGGCGGTGAGCAGTTCGCGATCACCCGTCAGGATGGCCTCGATCGCCTCGCCGCCCTTGACGACATGGTTGGTTACATTGATCGTCCGCCGGAAGGGGCCGAGGGGAAGGTGCGATTCAGACCAGGAAGACCAGGCGTCCAACTGCTCCCGCACCTGCTCGGGAAGGTCGCCGGCCCGGTGGGGCCCTCGCACCTGAAGATAAGCGGCGCCAGCCCAGAAGTTTTCATCCTGTGGCTTTTGTCCAATCAGGGCGAGACAAGCGCCGATCGTATCTAAATCCAGCCGGGAGATGACGACGGCCCCCTTCTCCAGGGGAGTGAGTTCAGCGATGCACGGTGTGGGACGGCCGGCATAGGCGCCCGTCCGGGTAGCCAGGGTCGGGGCATCTCTGCCTTCGACAACAGTGGACCCGTACTCTGCTTTCACCGTCGCCACAGGAAGCCCGGCGAGGAACATCTCGTCAACGATCTGAAAAGCATCGAGAGCTGTCGGCGCCAGAAAGACGGCAACTGACATAAAATACGCTCCTTTCCCCTGGTTGACAATCCGTCCATGGCATTTATTGGCACTAAATGATTATACCGGAGCGGAACTTTTTATTCAATCGGAGAACCGATTATTTTTCACTTTCTGCCGATTGTTAAAAATTCCTGCCGTTACGATAAAATCGATCATCCGATTCCCCCATGGTTTCGTAATTTTGGTCTTTTTGTGTTAAAATTGAGTTTGATTACTCGGAATGGGGGCGGCAACGGCTCGAAGATAGGACAGCGACGATAAATGGGAGTTACCATGATTAAGGAGGACGCTTGACCGTGAACTTTCAAGAGATCATTCTGGCGCTCAACCAGTTCTGGGGGGAACAGGGATGCATCATTCAGCAGCCCTATGACGTGGAAAAAGGCGCCGGCACGATGAACCCGGCCACCTTTCTGCGCGCCCTCGGACCAGAGCCCTGGAATGTGGCTTATGTGGAACCTTCGCGCCGTCCCACCGACGGGCGCTACGGTGAAAACCCGAACCGTTTGCAACACTACTACCAGTACCAGGTCATCCTGAAACCCTCTCCCGACGATGTCCTGGAGATGTACCTGGACAGCTTGCGCCGTCTGGGCATCGACCCGCTCAAGCACGACATTCGCTTCGTCGAAGACAACTGGGAGTCGCCGACCCTCGGCGCCTGGGGTCTCGGTTGGGAGGTCTGGCTCGACGGCATGGAGGTGACCCAGTTCACCTACTTCCAACAGTGCGGCGGCATCGACTGCCGGCCTGTTTGCGCCGAGATCACCTATGGCATCGAGCGGATCGCCATGTTCATCCAACAGAAGGATTCCGTCTATGACATCGAATGGGTCAACGGCGTCACCTACGGCGATGTCCATCACCAGGGAGAGGTCGATTACTCCCACTACAACTTCGAAGTGGCCGACACGGACGCCCTGTTCACCTTTTTTGACATGTATGAAAAAGAGGCCTTGCGGGTCATCGAAAAGGGACTCGTCCAACCGGCTTACGATTATGTGCTCAAGTGTTCCCATGCCTTCAACCTCCTCGATGCCAGGGGCGCCATCTCGGTGACGGAACGGACCGGCTTTATCGCCCGTGTGCGCCACCTGGCCCGCGTCTGCGCCCAAGCCTATGTGAAACAGCGGGAACGCCTCGGTTATCCCCTGATCAAGGATCCGGCGCAGCGCGAGCAGCTCGGGTTGGATCAGGCAAAAGCAGGGGAGTAGAAGCTGTGGCGCAGGGGTTGCTCCCCGTGGAAATAGAGGAGGTTGACGCGTGGATACTCGCGATCTGTTGTTAGAAATCGGAACAGAAGAAATCCCGGCCAAATTCATGCCCCCCGCGCTGGCTCAACTGCGGGAATTGGCTGAAAAGGGCCTTCAGGAGGCGCGACTGGCCTTCGGCGCCGTCGAAACGTACGGCTCGCCGCGGCGACTTACCCTCTATGTAAAAGAGGTGGCGCTGCAGCAGCAAGACCTGCGGCTTGAGGTAAAAGGCCCGGCCGTCAAAGCCGGCTTTGACAAGGAGGGCAACCCGACAAAGGCTGCCCAGGGTTTTGCCCGCTCCCAGGGCGTTGACGTGTCCGCCCTGGTCACCCGCGATCTGGCCGGAGTGCCCTACCTGTATGCCCTCCGTACCGAAAGCGGCTGCCCCGCCCGGGAGGTATTGCCGAAACTGTTGAAAAGCTGGATCGCCGGACTATCCTTCCCGAAACCGATGCGCTGGGGCTGGGGAGAGACGCGCTTTGCCCGGCCCATCCGCTGGCTCGTCGCCCTCTACGGCGAAGAGATCATCCCCCTCGAAATTGAAGGGGTCCAGTCAGGCCGGACGACCTACGGCCACCGTTTTCTCGGCGGCGGTCCCATCGAACTGAACCAACCGGCGAGGTACCTGGAAAGCCTGGAAAACGCCTATGTCATCGCCGATCCGCAAAAACGCAAATCCCTGATTTGGCAGCAGATCACCGATCTGGCCGCAAAGGAAGGCGGTCAGGTTGCCGAAGACGAGGGTTTGCTTGACGAGATCACCTACCTGGTTGAGTACCCTACAGCCCTTTGCGGACAGGTGGACGCCGATTACATGCAACTGCCCGAGGCGGTGCTGATCACGCCCATGAAGGAGCATCAGCGCTACTTCCCCGTCAAAAATCCCTCTGGCGGCCTGCTGCCCAAGTTCATCACCGTCCGCAACGGCACCGCCGATCACCTCTCCATCGTCCAGGCCGGCAACGAAAAGGTGCTGCGGGCACGCCTCGCCGACGCCGCCTTCTTTTACGCGGAAGACCAGAAGACGCCCTTGGTTGATCAGAAGGAAAAACTGAAGAAGATCGTCTTTCAGGAGAGCCTGGGCACCGTCTTCGAACGGGTGGAGCGGGAACAGGCGCTCACCGCCTTCCTGGCGGACAGCCTGAACGTCTCCGGTGCGGTGCGGGAGCGTGCCTTGCGGGCTGCCGAACTGGCCAAAGCCGACCTGGTCACCCACATGGTTTACGAATTCCCGGAACTGCAAGGGACCATGGGCGAACGGTACGCCAACTTATCCGGTGAAGCGTCCGAGGTGGCCCAGGCAATCCGCGAGCACTACCAGCCCCGCTTCTCCGGCGATGATGTACCCAGCGCAATGGAGGGGACCCTCGTCGCCCTGGCTGACAAAATGGATGCCATCGTCGGCTGCTTCTCCATCGGCATCATCCCCACCGGCTCCCAGGATCCCTATGCGCTGCGCCGGCAAGCCCAGGGCGTCTGCCAGATCATCATGCGCGGTGACCTGCCCCTGTCCCTGCCCGCCGTGATCGAGAAGGCCTACAGCCTCTATGCTGCGGCAGGCCGACCGACGCGCAGCCTCGAACAGGCGCAGCAGGATCTGATGGAGTTTTTCCGCCAGCGTCTGCGCTTCCTCCTCGGGGAAGAGGGCATCCGTTACGACACCATCGACGCCGTGCTGGCCGAAGGCTTCGATCAACCGGCCGAGGTCTTAAAACGGGCCAAAGCCTTGACATCCTTCCGCCGTGCCGACGCATTCTCGGCGTTGATCACCGCTTACACCCGGGCAGCCAACCTGGCCAAAAAGGGCAGCGCCGGCGCCGTAGAGCCCGCTCACTTTGAAGAGGCGACAGAAGGGGAACTCTATCAGGCCCTGCAAGCCGCTGAAGCTCGGGTCCGGCAGGCCGGCGGCGACTACGGCGCCGTCCTGGAGGCTGTGGCCGCCCTGCGACCGGCTGTGGATGCCTTTTTCGACGCCGTCATGGTTATGGCCGACCAGCCGGCCATCCGGGAAAACCGCCTCGCTCTCCTCAACGGTGTCATCAGGTTGACTCGAGGAGTGGCCGATCTGAGTAAACTTGTCGATTGACTCACTCAAACAAGAGGGGAGCAAGGAAAGGCTGCTGACTAGGTCAGCAGCTTTTTTTTAGGGTTAGGGCATGCCCGGCCAGGCGCGCACTTTGCCAAATGTATGCGCATAGTACAAAAAAATCTGTCATTTAAGCAGGAAAACTAGAGGTCGATATAGTATATATCATTTTGGTTATCAAACAATATAGTATGACATAATTCTAAGCAGTGGGTGAGGACGGCAAGGTGGTGACGATGTATCGAACTCTCTGAACGCCAGGTCAAAATCGTGCAGATCGTCAAGGAGAAAGGGCCGATCACCGGCGAACAGATCGCCGACCTGTTGGAACTGACCCGCGCGACCTTGCGACCTGATCTCGCAATCCTGACCATGTCGGGAATCCTGGAAGCCCGTCCCCGGGTAGGCTATTATTACAACGGTCGATCTGGAAACACCCTCGTGGCCCGCGCCATCAGCAAGCTCCGCGTCAAGGACATCAAATCCCTGCCGGTGGTGGCGCGCGAAACGGCCAGCGTTTATGACGCTGTTGTCACCATGTTCACCGAGGATGTGGGGACCCTCTCTGTCGTCGATGCTGAAGGCTATCTTACCGGTGTCGTCTCCCGCAAAGACCTCCTCAAGATCGCCATCAGCGGCGGTGATGTGCACAAGATGCCTATCGGGATGGTGATGACCCGCATGCCGAACATCATCACCGTCACACCTGATGACACCGTCTACCTTGCGGCCAAACGGCTGATTTCCCATCAGATCGACGCACTGCCTGTTGTTCGCACCTTTGTCCACTCCAACGGTCAGGAACGGCTTGAAGTGGTGGGACGGCTGACCAAAACGAACATCACCCGCTTCTTTGTAGAACTCGGCAACGACGAATTGTAAACCGGAGCCGATGATCATCCGCTTCGGGTACCAAGGAGGGGAAGCATATCGCTAACGCGGATGGTGGAAAACCAGTCATCTACGTAGTCTCTGATTCCATCGGTGAAACGGCTGAATTTGTCGTTCGCGCCGCCGCCAGCCAGTTTGACGGACAGGGGTTTGAGATCAAGCGAGTGCCCTACGTGCTGGAACAGAGCCATATCGAGGAGATTATCGAAGAAGCGTCGAAGCATCGCAGCATCATCGCCTATACGCTCGTCATTGACGAGCAACGGGAGACATTGTTGCGCATGGCTCAGGAGCGCCAGATCCCCACGATTGATGTGCTCGGGCCCACGATCGATCGGCTCCAGAAACTGACCAACCTGAAACCGGCCCAAAAACCAGGGCTGCTGCATCAACTGGATGAACAGTACTTCCGCAAGGTCGAGGCCATTGAATTTGCCGTCAAATACGATGATGGCAAGGATCCTCGCGGGATCCTGCACGCCGATGTGATCCTGATCGGCGTGTCGCGTACATCCAAGACGCCTGTCTGCATGTATCTGGCTCATAAACGGATCAAAGCGGCGAACGTCCCCCTCGTTCCTGAGGTGGCGCCGCCGGAGGAACTCTTTCAACTGCCGAGACGCAAGGTGGTGGGCCTGACGATCTCTCCGCAACTGCTCAACGGCATCCGGACGGAGCGTTTGCGCGCCCTCGGCCTGGCCGGCAACGCCGACTACGCCAGCCACCAGCGGATCCTGCAGGAACTGGACTACGCCGACAGCATCATGAAACGCGTCGGCTGTCCTGTCATCAATGTCACCAACAAAGCGGTAGAGGAGACTGCCGCTCGTGTGTTGGAATATTATTACCGGGGGGAACGGAATGTCTAAAAAATGGGTCTACCTCTTTGAGGAAGGTAAAGCGGAAATGAAATCCCTGCTGGGTGGAAAAGGCGCCAACCTGGCCGAGATGACCAACATCGGCCTGCCTGTTCCGCCGGGCCTCACCATCACCACCGAGGCCTGCAACGCCTACTACGACGCCGGCAAAGACTTCCCCGAAGGGTTGATGGCTCAGGTCAAATCCGCTTTGGCCGAGGTAGAAGGAAAACTAGGCAAGAAGTTCGGCGACGCCCAAAACCCCTTGCTCGTCTCTGTCCGCTCGGGTGCCGTTTTCTCTATGCCTGGCATGATGGACACCATCTTGAACCTGGGCCTTAACGATGAGACCGTCAAAGGCCTGGCCCAGGCGACCCAGAACGAGCGTTTCGCTCTCGACTGCTACCGCCGCTTCATCCAGATGTACTCTGATGTCGTCCTCGGCGCCTCTCACGCCGATTTTGAACATATCCTCGAAGACTACCGGGAACGGCAGGGCGTGCGTTTCGACAACGAACTGACGGTCGAAAGCCTCAGCGCCCTGATCAATGACTACAAGACCATGGTTCGGCGCACCACCGGCCAGATCTTCCCGCAGGATCCCATGGCCCAATTGGAAGGTGCCGTCCGCGCCGTCTTCTCCTCTTGGAACAATGACCGCGCCCGCGTCTACCGCCAAATCAACCGAATTGCCGACAATCTTGGCACAGCCGTCAACGTCCAGGCCATGGTCTTCGGCAACATGGGCAATGACTGTGGCACCGGTGTGGCCTTCACCCGCAACCCCTCGACAGGGGAAAAGACCCTCTACGGCGAGTACCTGATCAATGCCCAGGGCGAAGATGTCGTTGCCGGCATCCGCACGCCGCTACATATCTCGCGCATGCAAGAAGAATTGCCCGTCTGTTTTGAACAGTTTGTCGAGATCTGCGGGATCCTGGAGCGGCACTACCGCAACATGCAAGACATTGAGTTCACTATCGAGCGGGGCAAGCTTTGGATGCTGCAGACACGCAACGGCAAGCGCACCGCCGCCGCCGCCGTGAAGATCGCTGTTGACATGGTCCAGGAAGGCCTGATCAGCAAGGAAGAAGCCATCCTGCGCGTCGAACCGGAACACCTGGACCAGTTGCTGCATCGCCGCATCGATCCGTCGGCCAAACTGACCGTCATCGCCACCGGCCTGCCGGCCTCGCCTGGCGCCGCTTCGGGCAAGGTCGTCTTTGACGCAGACGAGGCGGAAGCCCTCGGCAAAGCAGGCGAAAAGGTGATCCTTGTCCGCATGGAGACGACGCCCGATGACATCCACGGCATCGTTCAGGCCCAGGGGATCCTGACCAGCCGCGGCGGGATGACCTCCCATGCCGCCGTCGTCGCCCGCCAGATGGGCAAACCCTGTGTCTGCGGCTGTGAAGCCCTGCGCATCGACTACAACCGTGGCGATTTCGTCGTCGCCACCGCCTCTGGCGGGATCAAGACCTACCATAAGGGCGACGTCATCTCCATCGACGGCGCTACCGGCCGCGTCATCGAAGGGGTCGTGCCTATGCTCGAACCGGAACTGACGAAAGAGTTCCGCGTCCTCCTCGACTGGGCCGACGAGATTCGCACTCTCGGCGTACGCGCCAACGCCGACAAGCCCGAGGAAGCGGAGATGGCTCGCAACTTCGGCGCTGCCGGCATCGGCCTCACCCGGACGGAGCACATGTTCATGGCCCAGGAGCGGCTGCCCATCGTGCAGGAGATGATCCTGGCCCAGTCGCTGGAAGAGCGTGAAGCGGCGCTGGCGAAACTGTTACCGATGCAACAGGGCGATTTCTACGGCATCCTCAAGGCGATGGCCGGCTTCCCCGTCTGCATCCGCCTGCTCGACCCGCCTCTCCATGAGTTCCTGCCGAACCTGGAAGACCTACTCGTCGAAACGACGCGCCTGCGCTGCGCCATCGAGACGGCCGCTGGCGACCGCAAAGAATCCTTGCTCGAAGAGTTGGACGCAAAAGAAGTCTTGATGAAGAAAGTCCGCGCCCTCCACGAGTTCAACCCCATGCTCGGCCATCGCGGCTGCCGCTTGGGGATCACCTACCCCGAGATCTATGCCATGCAGGCGCGGGCCATCTTCCAGGCGGTGGTCCAACTGGTCAAGGAAGGCTTTGACGTGGAGCCCGAGGTCGAGATCCCCCTGGTGGCTGAGGTCAAAGAACTGGCCTACCTGCGCAAGGTTGTCGAAGAGACGGCGGAAGCCGTCATGGCCGAAACAGGGACCCAATTCCACTACAGCGTCGGCACCATGATAGAGGTGCCCCGGGCGGCTTTGACAGCCGACCAGGTGGCCAAGGAAGCCCAGTTCTTCTCCTTTGGCACCAACGACCTGACTCAGACCACCTTCGGCTTCTCCCGCGATGACGCTGAGTCGAAGTTCCTCGGCATCTATACGGATCGGAAGCTGTTAGCCGACAACCCCTTCGTCGTCCTCGACCGGGAAGGCGTCGGCAGCTTGATGAAGATCGCCGTGGAAAAAGGCCGCTCCACTCGTCCCGACCTGCTTGTCGGCATCTGTGGCGAACATGGCGGTGAACCTTCGTCCATCGAGTTCTGCCACCTCAGCGGCCTCAACTTCGTCTCCTGCTCGCCCTACCGGGTGCCCATCGCGCGCCTGGCGGCGGCTCAGGCGGCTGTCCGGAACGCTTAAGTCAGGAGTTTAGCGAAGCCCCCCTGCAAGCACACTTTCGTGAACCATAGTTTTTTCGTTAAGAAGGCCTTTCTCCGGGCATACTAAGCCCATGATCGAAGTATATGAAGATGACCTCTTTCAAGCTGAACTGCCTGGGGAACGTATTCCCACGGCCAGCGGGGCAGAAGACCGGGGAAAACAACAAAAGAAGAGTCATAAAACGTCGGCACTCCTGCATAAACTATAATGGATGATCTTTCCAACGCAGGTGCGGCAGCGGAGCCACTGCGTCCTTTCCTTGGCAAGCGCCAAGGATTTTTTTTATTCTCTAGAAGGAAAATTTTGTATTTAGCTTAAAAATCAAACAGCACTAATTGCGGCGTTGGGATCTTGCCCCTTTATCGATAACAAAGCAGGAATCTTCCCGCCAGTTCACGAAATGATAAGACGGTTTGCATGATACTCTGATAAGGAGGCAAATCCGTGACCGTCGTTGGAGATGAATACGAAATTTTTATTAAGAAGGTACATGCCAAAAGCGGATTGGACCTGTCGAATTACAAGCGCCCGCAGATGGAACGTCGAATCCGGACATTGGCGCGGTCGCAAGGCGCCAATGATCTGCTCAGTTATTTCAGCCTGATCGACCGGGATGCCGAGCAGTATCGCAAGTTTATCGATCACCTGACGATCAACGTTTCGGAATTTTTACGCAACCCTGGCCAGTGGGAGATTCTGACCACGAAAATCCTGCCCATGCTGATGAAGGAGAACCCTGTCCTGAAGGTGTGGTCGGCCGGCTGTTCCACCGGTGAAGAGCCCTACAGCCTGGCCATGACCCTGTTGGAATCTCGTTGCGACATGCGCAACAAGGTGCTGGCCAGCGACCTCGACACCGAGGTGCTTCGCAAGGCCCAGATCGGCATCTACACCGACAAATCGCTAGCCAACGTCCCGCCGCAGCTCGTCTCGAAGTACTTTGAACCTCAGGGGAGCGGTTTCCATAGGGTGAAAGATGACTTGAAACGACACATCCGGTTCCAGCAGCACAACCTGCTGAAGGATAACTTCGAATCCGGCTTCGACCTCATCCTCTGCCGCAATGTGGTCATCTACTTCACGGAAGAAACGAAGAGCCTCCTCTACAAGCGCTTTTACAATGCCCTGCGCAAGGGCGGAATCCTGTTCACCGGATCGACAGAACAGATCTTTCAGGCGCGGGAATTGGGCTTTGGGACGGCGGCCACCTTCTTTTACCAGAAACTGTAGCAAGGAGGGCAGAAAACTTGGACAGTAGCATATTCGAAACCCTATGGTTGGCCATCGCTATCGTCGGCGTCTACTTCGGCTTCGGTTATGGCTTCTGGTACTGGATGCGGGCCGACAAAACGGTCGACCGCCAGTGGAAAGAAGCGAAACAGCATTATAAAGGACTTTTTTATCTAGGTTGGCCCCTCGTGTTGATCGGCGTTCTCTTCGCCGGCGCCAAATCGAAGGTCGCCAACAAGTAACCCCTATCTGAACAAGTAAAGGAAAAGCCCCATCGTCCACGGTCCAAGGGGCCGTCTGGGCGGTGGGGCTTTGTCAAAAAACCGGTATAATCAGGGAACTGCCGGGAATGATCCAATCACAGACCTTTTTGGAAAAGGAGTCGAAGCAGATGCCCATCTTTCGACTAGGCTCACTGACCCCGCAGATCGATCCGGACAGCTTCATCGCCCCGAGCGCTATCGTGGGCGGCGATGTGATCGTCAAAAAAGGCGCCAGCCTCTGGTTTCATGTGGTCGCACGCGGCGATGTAGGCCAGCCGATCATCGTTGGCGAGAACGCCAACATCCAGGATAACACGGTCCTCCACACTGACGCCTTCCATCCCACGGAGATTGGCGACTGGGTCACTGTCGGTCACGGCGCCATCATTCACAGCGCTCGCATCGGCGACTACTGCCTCATCGGCATGGGGGCTGTCCTCCTCGACGGAGCGGTCATCGGCGAACACTCCGTTGTCGGCGCCCATGCCCTCGTGCCGCCGGGCAAGGAGTTCCCTCCCTACAGCCTGATCGTCGGCAGTCCGGCCAAAGTGGCGCGGACATTGACCCCGGAGGAAGCGGAACGGTTCAAGGGCAACGCCCGCCGCTATGTGACCCTCTGGAAGGAACAGTACAGCCAGGGATTCCACTGGATCACACCACCCGGAAGCCTCTTCCCGCAACAAGGCGACTAACGCTGACTGCGCGCCGGCGCCCACACCATCGTCCCGTTGGCCGCCCCAGGTAACTTGACGTCGGGGCCGGCCAGGAGAAAGACACGCAAGGGGCGTCTGCCAAAACTGACGGCAGACTCATGATCGGGCAAGAAGAAGTCCATCCGCCGTCCGCGGATTTTACCGCCGATATCCTGAGCCTCAAAGACGCGTCCAAAGCCAGGCACGTAGATCTTCGTTCCCAGGGGGATCACATCGGGATCGACGGCCACCGTGTACCAGGGGATCGCCTTTTGTCCCGTCTTGGTGATGCCGTCGCTCTTGCCGCAACATTCGATACAGGCGTCATAGGCGGAGGCGTCCACCTCCATAGGGGCGGACAAACGGTATCCGTTCATGGCCAATTGGGCCATCGTATGCAAGGGCACCTCGTCGACGGAGAGGATTTCAGGCTCTCCCGGTCCTGGCGCGGCATGAACCGCCATAGGGTGAACGACAATCGCCACAGCCAGCAGGGAGATTAGGAACAAGCGGGTACAAATGATACATCATCTCCTGCAGTTTTGGTATAGCGGATAGATTCAGCAAGCTGCATTCATTAGGGTATCACCGCCGCGTTCTTTTATGCGCAAATCCGGGATCAGGGAAAAATGCGGAAAAGAGGAACCGCTAAAAAGGGCTCGAATGGTTACAATAGGATTGAATCCTGTCGCGCCTCCAGAGGAAACTGGAGGTGACGCTGTTTTGGGGATGTCCGGCCGCTTACCTACGGTGTCCGGCCTCGATGTGGCCAAGGTTCTTTCCCGGGACGGTTTCACGCCGATCCGGCAAAAGGGCAGCCATCTCCGCCTTGTGAAGGCAGGAGCAGGAGAACTTTTCGCCGTCACCGTCCCGGGAAACCAAAAAGACCTGAAAAAAGGCACCCTAATGGGCATCTTGCAACAAGCCGGCCTCAGCAAAGATGAGTTTCTGGAGCTTCTCTCGGCTTGACGGCCCCTGATTGACGCCGCAGTCAGGGAAGTGGGAGGCGCGGCAGGTTCTTTTTGGACAGCAGGAAAAACATGCCGCCGGGTCGAAAGAGGTCCTGCGGCATTTTCGCATGCAGGAGGACTGGACATGCCGGATCGCGATCAGTATATCTTCGCCCTCGACATCGGCACCCGGAGTGTCGTCGGGATCATCGCCCGCGAGGCGGAAGAAGGATTGGAAATCATACATACCGCCATGGAAGAACACCGCCAGCGGGCCATGCTGGACGGTCAGATCCATGATGTCGTTCAGGTGACCCAGGTGGTCCGCCGGATCAAAGAGCGCCTTGAATCGCGACTGGAGAAGCCCCTAAAGGAGGTGGCCGTCGCTGCCGCCGGACGGGCGCTGAAGACTTCGCGGGGACGGGCCGGGCGCAAGTCGCCCTCCTTGCAGGAATACACGCCGGAAGACGTCCTCGGACTGGAACTGGCGGCGCTTCAGCAGGCTCAAAAGGAGCTGAAGATCTCCGGCGGCGACGCTGTCCGCGACTACCACTGTGTCGGCTACAGCGTCGTCAACTACTACCTGGAGGCTCAACCCATCGGCAACCTGGTGGGCCAGCGGGGGCTCGAGGCGGAGATCGAGGTCATCGGCACTTTCCTGCCCCGGGTTGTCGTCGATTCCATGTTTTCGGTGCTCCAGCGATCAGGCCTGGAGATGAAAAGCCTCACCCTGGAGCCGATTGCCGCCATCAATGTGGTCATCCCGCCGAACATGCGTCAACTGAACCTGACCCTCGTCGATATTGGCGCCGGCACCTCGGACATCGCCATCACCTCGGGGGGCACCGTCATCGCCTATGATATGGTGCCTGTCGCCGGTGATGAGATTACGGAACAGATCTGCCAGAAATACCTGCTCGAGTTCGGAGAAGGGGAGCGAATCAAGCGGGAGTTGCAATCCCTCACGCAGAGCGCGCCCGGCCGGGAGACGACCGAATTGGAGGGAAAGCAGGTCTGCGCCTGCGACGTTCTCGGCTTTGAGCAGGAATTGGATGTCCGCGATGTTCTGGCCACACTGGAACCGACGGCGGAACACCTGGCCTGCCAGATCGCCGACAAGATCGTCACCCTCAACGGTAAGTCGCCGCAGGCGGTCATCCTCGTCGGCGGCGGTTCGCTGACGCCGTTGTTGCCGGCCCATCTGGCCCAAGCCCTCGGCCTGCCGCGCGAACGGGTTGGCGTCCGGGGGCGGGAGAGCCTCCGCGATCTGACGGGCAACCTGGAGAGCATGAAAGGCCCCGAATTCGTCACCCCTGTCGGGATCGCCGTCACCTCCATCAAACATCAGACCCTCGGTTTTTATGAGGTCACCGTCAACGACCAGCCGGTGCGCCTTTTCAACATGCAGCTTGGCACCGTTGGCGACGCTCTCCTGGCGGCTGGCGTCAGCCTCCGGCACATCCACGGCCTGCCCGGCCTCGCCATGACGGTGGAGGTGAACGGCCAGGTGAAAATCCTGCGAGGAACCCTTGGCGAACCGGCCCGGATCACCGTCAACGGCGAACCGGCTAAGATCGACCGCTTCGTCCGGGCCGGCGATCAGATCCGCTTCGAAGCAGCCTGCAAGGGCGCTGACGGCGCCGGCAAGATCGGTGACGTGGCGCCTCGCCTGGCTTCTCTCGATGTGGTGATCAATGGCCAGCCGGTTCATATCGACCCACAGATCACCTTGAACGGAAAAAAAGTGACCCTCGATACACCGCTGGAAGACGGGGCGCGGGTTCGCTACGTCCCTCTGGATACGCTAGCCCAGGTGCTGGACGCGGTCGGCGATCTGGAAGCGCTGCGCACAGCCCATTCCGTCCGTTATGTCCTCAATGGGTTCGAAAAGATCGTACCCGTCTCCCAGCCGGAAGCGCGGATCAACGACCAGCTTGCCAGCCTCGACAACCCTGTCAAATCGGGCGATCGCATCGATATCCGTCCATCCCGGGTGACCGGACTCAAGCTGAGGGAAATCGTCGACATAAAGCAGTGGGAAGGTCAATCGATCCGGGTGACTGTCAACGACGTCGATTGGTCGATCCCCGGCCAGGCGCCGTCCTTCACCCTCAACAACCAGCCGGCCACAGGAGAGGAACAGGTGAACGACGGAGACAACATCGTTGTCAAAGCCGGCCGGTCCGCCGACCTGATCCTGTCGGAACTGCTCGCCCTGATCGAGTTCGATCCGGCTCCGCCGGAAGGGAAGAGCAAACTGGACATGCGTGTCAACGGGTTTTCCGCCGACTATGCCACAGCGATTTCGGATCGGGCGCGCGTCGAACTGGTCTGGCGGTAAGGAGGATACGGAGCGGTAAACCGTCGGTAAATATTGGCTAAAAACCCCTCCTGCAGGCAAAGCTACCGGCAGGAGGGGTTTTTCTATGCAATCCTTTATTTTACGGCTGTTCGCCGTCATTCTACCGGTCTACCTCTTTCTGGCCGTCCTCTGGCCGGGTGGCCCGGGCCAAGCCTATCTGCTGGCCATGCTGGCCGCCATCCTTGCCTGGCCTTTTCTCCGGCAGGTCTGGCCGCTCTTCCGGCAGCCCGGAGCGTTCGAAGATCAAGTTTCACTGCCGCCGCTCCCTGCCGCAAAGGATGGAAACCTTGAGAGCGACAGCGAGTCTCCCCGCGTAAAGGGGCTGATCATCCGCCTGCTCGTTGTTAGCATCAGCCTGATGCTGCTCGGCTGGTGGTGGAACATGCCCGGTTACTACGGACTGATGGCGGTCTTCAACCTGGTCCTTGCCGGCTTGCTCCTGTCCCGAGCCTACGGCATTGGCCCGTCTCGACGATTCTGAACGCTTTTTTCATGGATGCGGCCAGGATCATCCGTATATCTGCGGGTTTACCGGGTTCAGCGCTTTATCGCCCTTGAGCACAGCGATGATGTTCTTCGCCGCGATTTCCGCCATGGCGTCGCGCGTCTCCACGGTGGCATTCCCCAGGTGGGGACAGAGCACCACATTGTCCAATTCTTCCAGTCCGGGTGTGACCGTCGGTTCAAACTCATAGACGTCAAGGGCTGCGCCGGCAATGGTCTTGTCGCGCAGCGCTTCCAGCAGGGCCGCCTCGTCGATGAGGGGTCCTCGCGCGGCGTTGATCAGGAAGGCCGTCCGCTTCATCATCTGCAATTCCTTGGCGCCAATCATGTGGCGCATGGAGGGGGTGTAGCTGACGTGGAAGGTCAAAAAGTCGGCCTGTTGGATGACAGCTTCCATTGGCAGGTATTCGGCGCTCAATTCCCGTTCTGCCTCGGGGCTAAGGCGATTTCTGTTGTAGTAAATGACTTTCATGTCAAAGCCCTTAGCCCGCTTGGCCACAGCTTTGCCGATATTACCCATGCCAATGATGCCGAGCGTCTTGCCGGTCACTTCCGTGCCCAGGTGATAGAGGGGCGCCCAGCCAGTGAAACGGCCGGCCCGTGTATTTTTGTCGCCTTCCACAATGCGGCGGGCGATGGCCAGGAGCAACCCCCAGGTCAGTTCGGCCGTCGCATTCGTGGAGACGACGGGCGTGTTGGTGACGGGAATCTTGCGGGCCGTAGCGGCGGCCACATCGATATTGTTGAAACCGGCGCCATAGTTGGCGATGACCTTCAGGTTCGGCGCGCCACTAATGATATCGGCATCGATGCTGTCTGACAGGAGGGAGAGCAAAGCATCCTTACCCTTTATCCCCTCAAGGATCTCCTCCTTCGACAAAAGGCGAAGGTCATCATGCATGGTTACGTCAAACTGTTGGGAAAGCATGTCGTAGGCGATGGTGGGGATCTTTCCCGAGATGAACACTGTCGGTTTCATCCGCTTCAGGCACTCCTTTGTCTGTTGAATTTTCATGGCTTGCTTGGCTTAGGCAATTCGTTGTTGTGATGCACATATGATCCTTTAATCACATTCTAGCCCGTGCTATCATAAATGAAAAGTATATTTGAACAAGAGCTCGGCAAAAACTTATACATGCTGAGGATAGAAAGTTGCGATACCGGAGGGGGAGAAGGGCGATCGAGAAGGAAGAATCATGAGACACGTCGAAATCGAATATGCAGTATACATAGTGATGGCACAAGGAAAAGAGAGCCAAATATAAAAGAAAAAATCCTCATTTCTCCGATAGAAAGGGCGTTGTCCGTGAAAGTACAAGTTAAACGACTTCATCCTGAAGCGATTATTCCCCAAAGACAGACGAAACTTGCCAGCGGCTTTGACCTGCATGTGCTGGATGCCGTTCTTCCGGAAAACGCAAGCGATCCCTACTATGACCACTTTGAGGCGATACGCATCTTTCCGGGCGAACGTATCTTGGTCCGGACAGGCATCGCCATCCAGATGGGGGAAGGGATGGAGGCGCAGGTTCGCCCCCGCAGCGGTCTGGCCTTACGGAACGGCATCACCCTGCTCAACAGCCCCGGCACCGTCGACGCCGACTATACCGGCGGTGTTGGCGTCATCTTAATCAATCTTGGCGATAAGCACGTGGATATTCGGAAAAAGGACCGAGTTGCTCAACTGGTCTTTCAACCGGTCTTTCACCAGGTAGAAATGGAAGAATGCGAAATCCTCGATCCAACAGAACGGGGAGAAGGCGGTTTCGGTCATACAGGCGTGAATGCGAGCTCTTAATTAAATCGCTTCACCATCGCAGGTTCTCGCAAGGCTTTTTGCATCGCTTCTATGGAGCAGTTTGCCTTCACCACAATCAACCGGTCATCAGAGAAGAGACCAAAGCGTATGTAATCGTGTCGCGACCTTCTCACTTCCAGTTCTACATACCCAAAATCCAAAACCTTAAATCCGGTGGATTCGCTATAATCACGGACAAGAAGCCAGAACAAATCCCGTGAATCCATGTAGAGCCTCCTTTCATCGCAGGAGTTGCCTGGGTGGGATGACATTACTGGCTTGTCTTGTCACTATTGTAACTTGTCGAGAAAGTCCTTTCCAAGAAAATACTGTTAACGTTGCGTTAACTTTGACCAGTGCCGGTCTGAAGATGAAAAATGGGCGTTTGTATAATATTTGTTTAATGAATAGGAAACGATTATTAAAAGGCATATTGACACCAAATGCAATTGTAATTACAATTTGTTGTACGGGAGAAACGGTGCGAGGGTTAGGGGAATGGAAATTACCGATGTGCAGATCACGCGAGTGCAGTTGGATAAGATCAAAGCGATCGCGTCGATTACACTGGATGATGCATTGATTATCAACGGAATCAAGGTTATCGAAGGACCGGAAGGGCTGGCCGTAGAAATGCCTCGGCGCAAACCCTTTACCGAAGGAATTCGGTATTCGGCCCATCCGACCAACAAAGAAGCCTGGGAGTATGTGACCCAGACGATCATCCATGCTTTTCGAAAAATGGAATATATGGAGGCTTAACGTCCCATCCGTTTGATCTTACTGACACGAAGGATAAAAAGGAAGGGTGTGCGCCGATGAGAATCACAGATGTGCAGAACCGGAAGCTTTTCGATGACAGCGATATGAAAGCCATCGCTTCGATGACGATTGATGATATGTTCGTCATTCATGACATCAAGGTCGTTGAAGGGGAAACGGGGCTTCTTGTCTCGATGCCTTCCATCGCGCAGACGGTTTCAGTTCAGGTTCAGGCAACGATCGCTGAGGCAATTCTTCAGACTTATCAGAGCGCATTGTCTGATGAGGATGTGTCTTTAGAACAGTAAAGAGAACAGCGGGAAGGCTCCGACGACAACTTCCGACATAACAAACAAAATGTATACAAAGATTGTTAAAAACCAGTATAAGCTTGTTGACTCTGCTCACTCTGCTCAAAAATGTTGTAAAATTGTGATTAAATAAAGGCTTTAGGGGGTGCGAGGATGAACATCACGGACGTCAAGATCCGGAAAGTGAATCTGGAAAATACAGTAAAAGCCATCGTCTCTGTCACCATTGGCGACGAATTTGTCATTCACGACATCAAGGTTGTGGAGACACTAAAAGGGATCTTTGTCGCTATGCCGAGCCGTAAAACACCGGACGGCAAATACCGTGATATCGCGCATCCCATTTCCCAGGAAGCTCGATTGATCCTTTCGAAGGTGGTCCTAGAGGCTTTTCAATCGGCTGCAGGCGAAAAAGAGCACATAGCCATGTGATCAGCCTTTTGGAAAAAACCTCTTCGATTCCGTTATAAAGAGTAAAAAACCCAGGCCAACGGGTCTGGGTTTTTATATTGGCACCAAAGGACTGACGCGCAGATCATCATCGGTTTTTTCATGCCGGAAACCGTCGTAGTCGCTACTAAATATGGTTAAAACGGGAATGATATTCTTGGGTACTGTGACAGAAAGTGGTGAACAAGCTTGTTGAACCGTCAACAAGAGATACGGAAAGAACGGGAAGCCGATCAACTGGCGGCATTACAAGGAACACTCGCTGCCTGTGAAAAGACTGCCCGACGAATTCAGGACTTTTTAGATGAGGTCAAAGAGGCCGGCATCAAGCCGCCCGTTGAGGTATACAAGCTTCTGGAAGAAGAAATAGACACCTTAAAAACCCTGGTCAAGGAATTCGAAGGGGATATCGAAAAGATGCAAAACCCCCAACCGCTTCCATGAAAAAACCTCGTCAATTCGACGAGGCGGGCCTGAAGGTAAACTCCCCGATCATGATCACCGAGGACGGCGCGACCAGGGATAATAAGGCGGCTGTGGCCACGGATAAGGCGGACGGGGAGGATAGGGTGGGTAAAAGATCGGTGGACGCGGAAAAATCGGGTACGGTGGGTAATAGGGCGGATAAGGTGGATAGTATGGCGGATAGAAGGGAGGATAGGGTGGGTAATACCAAGTCGGTCGACGAGGCGGTTGGTATTGGCTCATCGCTCATCCTTCCTTTCAGCGAATTACCTTTCTCAACACCAGGCGAAACCGGGTTGTTTGCCTATCCCCGGCAAGATGCGAGAACTCGGTCCCAAGCAGTATATTCCATGCCAGGTAAAGCGGTTACATAGGCCTCTTTGGTTTTTTTATTCGCCGTTCCCGGTGGGCCGTCTTTTTCTCAATCTCGGCAATCAACGCCCAGGGATCGATGCTGCTGACTCGGCTTATGTGAGCTATCAGCAGTCGCTGTAATCAAAAAGCTGGACTATAGATAACATCAGAATGGCATCTCTTTATTTAAGATGGGACGTTTCGGTAGCTTCAAGATATGATCGCTGGAACGACCGGATGTAAAAAAAATCGCCTGGTTTACGCGGTTCTCCCGAGATGATCGGATAGGGGAGGCGACGTAGCCAGGCGGTTTTGTCTGCATCGGATGTAATTTCATGTCATTTCTTCAGATCAAATCACATCACCTCAACATAAATCATATGATCGTAGCATAAGGTTATGAGGGGAATGAATAAGATGTGTTATTATGCTCCGAACGTGTATCAATGCCCTTACTTCACGAACATGCCTATGTACCCCACTTATTTGAACCGGTTTCCCATTCAATATGCTCCTTATGCTGAACAAGCTAACGCGTATGCGCCAATTATTTTAAGGGATTATGGGAAGGAACCTTTCGTTGTAAACATCGAAGAAGCTACAAAGCAAAACAATACTTTCCGCACTGCTTTGTGGACAGGAAGCCATTTACAGCTTACTCTGATGAGTATCAATGTTTGTGAAGACATAGGGTTAGAAATTCATCCCAACCTAGACCAATTCATACGTATTGAAGAAGGTCAAGGACTTGTCCAAATGGGTGACAGAAAAGACAGACTAGATTTTCAAGCCTATGTTCGTGATGATTATGCATTCATCATACCTGCTGGCAAATGGCACAATCTTATTAACACAGGTAATATACCTCTTAAATTGTACTCTATCTACGCGCCTCCTCAACACCCATACGGTACAGTTCATGTAACGAAATCAGATGCACTAGCTGCTGAATAAGCTTTCTCGGTCATCTCATATGTTACCGCCCGCCCAGATTGGCGGAAAAACAGTTTATCCGCGAGAACCCGTCGATACGCATGAACAGGTGTTGGTGGGACATCTCACCGGCATATCCGCTGGCTACGCGTGAGAAGAAATAATAGGGTTGGAACTGATGCGGGGGATCCACCGCTTGCAGATCGTAGTGATTGTCGACGAAGCCCACCTGCTGGATCGGGAGATGCTCGAAGAAGTCCGCTTGCTTCTGAACTTCAAGATGGACGCCCAGAGCCCGATGGCGTTGATTCTCGTTGGGCAGAGCGAGTTGGAAGAAAAGCTGCAACTCCAGGCATATGCGGCAATCCGGCAACAGATCGATCTCCGGTGCCGGTTGATGCACTACGATCGCGCGCAAGTCGAGGAGTATGTATCGGCACCTTGCTTATGCCGGCGCCGTCCCACGATATCTTTTCCGATGGGGCTGTCGATGAGATATATCGCTTCTCCAGCGGTGCCGCCCGCCTGATCAAAGGTCTGCACCCATTGCCTGCTCTATGGCGCACAAAACGGCCGCCGAATCATTGACGATCATATGGTAAAGCTGGTGGTCCAGGGAGAATTGAACTGTTCTCCCTTTTTTCCTGCCCTGGTGTTCTCGCGAACGTGGCCCGAATCGCACACCCCGACGTCAACCGCCTAATGGATCGTCCTCCATAAGACTGGCGTCTGTCAAGGGACGCCGAAGGCGGGGCGCAGCCCCTGCCCTTGAAGGCGCCGGTCTGTATGAGACCCTCCGAAAGGCAGTGACGGCGGGATCGCAGCATCGAGCCGGCATGCGTTGCCCAGGATTACGCTAATGGCACCTCGAAAGACAGATAGGGGAGGCGGCGTGGCCAGGCGATTTTCCTTTGTAGTGGTGGGGGAACTACAGTGGGACTACAGGTGTGACAAATAGTATGAGGGGGCGCAGGTTCAAATCCTGTTGCCTCGACCATTGTGGGGTTTTTCGGGTGTATAGGCAGAGGTTGCGGTGGGGTTTAACCCCTGGCGTGACGCCTACTGGGATTAGGAACAGTTAAAGATTGAGGGAATAGTCAGGATGATTGTTTTGGCTATTATGCGTGGATTATCGGTTTTTTTGTGGTTCAGCAGTGGTGAGAACTGATGCCTAGAGTGACGCCCGTCGGATGCGGCTTGAGGGGGCTCCGCCCTACTCTACTGATTTTGGGATGAGCGTTTTTCTCAATTTATAATTAACAAACACCTGTCCGTATAGGTTCTGCCTGTCCGTTAAAATATTTCTCTTGCTTTTCAACACACTTAAACCCTTGTAACTCGAAGAAATCTTTTGCGGTGATGCTGGCTTCAGTGGTGATTGTGTTTACACCAAGTTTAGCCGCCTCTTTTTCAAAAACCTCTAATAAGGTCGATGCAATACCTATTCCTTGATAATCTTTATGAACGAACAGGGTATGAAGATAGCCTCTTTCTGTTAGGTCACCGAAACCCAATATTTGTTTGTCTCTTTCAACAACGTACGAGATGTTGTCCCTCATGAATCCGGCCCATCGTTTTTCATCGGGTTCTAAAGGTGCCCAGGCGTCCAGTTGGTCAACTGCATAGTCTCGTGCGTTAACAGTATGGACTGTATCATAAAATAGCTGTACGACTTGAGGTAAATCGGAATCTCGGTATCTTCTCACATTCAACGGTATCTCTCCAATTCTTTTTGTTCGGTATTAAAACCTATTATCTCCGTTCGCCGATATATGAAACAATAGAAAAAGGGGCCGCAGGTTCGAAGTAAGCGTCTAAAAGGCCCCACCTTGTTTCCAAGGTTAGTGCGCCCGGCATGGGCGTTGTCTCTAGGGTGAAAGTCCCGAACGCCGAAGGTGGCCGTAGGCGTTAGCTTAAGGCAAGGGTGTCCGCCGTGAGGCGGAATCTGAAGGAAGCCGGCGGCAAACCTCCGGCCCGAGGACCACGAACCCCAGGTGAGGCTAGCGGCAGTTGGACGAGCTTGCTAATCAAAGCGAAGTCCTTGTCACCGAAGGCTGTCGAGAGTAAATGGGGCGGGTAGATGGAGGGAAAGGCAACGTCCTTACCCGGGGAGGCCTGCCGGGGGACCAAGTAACTTGGGAAACCACGCCGAAAGGCGTGGCTGAACCGGCAGGAGTCAGCAGAGGTCATAGTAGGCTGGCCCGACATCCGGCCAGATGAAGGACCGAACATGATGGAAGGGGAAGCGACGATGCGTTCGCGTGACGCGCAGAGACAGCCGAATATCCCGAAAGGGAACTGCCAACGGGAGGAAGCGGTGAATCCGCAGGGGACCGGCGGAGTGCCGAGCGCGTTACCGGCACAAGAAGCGAAGCAACCCCGCGAAGAGACGTATGACCTGATGGAGAAAGTCGTCGAACGAGGGAACATGACGGAAGCGTATAAGCGAACAAAGGCGCAGCCGGAGTCGACGGTATGGGGCTAGAATCCCTGCGCCCGTACCTAAAAGAGGAATGGCCGCGCATTAAATAGGAATTGTTGGAGGGGACCTATCGACCGCAATCGGTCCGGCGGGTTGAAATTCCCAAACCCCAAGGCGGAACACGGAAGCTAAGCATTCCCACTGTCGTCGATCGACTGATCCAACAGGCCTTGAACCAGATTCTGAATCTTCGACCCTGACTTTTCCACGAACAGCTACGGATTTCGTCCGGGAAAGAGTGCGCACCAAGCGGTAAAGAAAGCGAAGGAATACATCGCCGACGGCTACCGATGGGTGGTTGACATGGACTTGGCCCAGTTCTTTGATCGCGTCAATCACGACATCCTCATGGCGCGCGTAGCGCGCAAGGTGAAGGACAAACGAGTTTTGAAGCTGATCCGCGAATACCTCAAGGCCGGGGTCATGCTCAACGGGATTCGTGTGAAGAGCGAGGAAGGAACACCCCAGGGAGGTCCACTCAGCCCTTTGCTGGCGAACATCATCGGTTCAAACCCCTGATTCTAGAGCTTAGACCCCTTATTCGCTGTTTTTCGTAGAGTCTCACAAAATTAGAGATTGCGCTGTTTTCGGGGCCGCCGTCACCGCCTCTCGCAGGGTCCTATACAGACCGACGTCTATCAAGGGCAAGGGCTTCGCCACGCCTTCGGCGTCCCTCGACAGACGTCGGCCTGTATAGGGAACGTCGGTCGACGTCGGGCTTTGCGCTTTGACCTGCCTGGTCCACGGTGCGGTACCCATACTACAGTGTGACAACAAAGGCGGGTACGTTCCCTTCCGCCAGCTGACGACAAAACTCCGCAGGAGACATATCGTAGAGGCTGCCGTGGATTCGCCTCTGGTTGTAAAAGTCAATGTATTCTCCGACAACCTGGTAGGCGTCTTGGTAGGATTCAAAGGCATGCTTGATGTAGCACTCGCGTTCCAGGTTTGCATGAAACGATTCAATATGGGCGTTCTTGTTCGGCGTCTTCGGGGGAATCCGTTCGTGTTCCACCTGGTATTGTTCGCACGTTTCTTCAAACACACGGCTGATAAACTGCGGTCCATTATCGGTTCGCACAATTGGCTTCATTTCTTTTTCAAAGCTGTTTCGTTTCCACAACGCCCGTTTCAGCGTATTGGCGGCGTCAGCACCTTCACAATTTAATCCAATGTGGTAGTCTACGATAGAGCGATCATAGACGTCGATGAGCGACATGAGATAGAAGAAACGATCTTCACCGGGGATGTAGCCGTATTTGATGTCCATCTCCCAGAGTTCATTGGAGGCGGTAATGGTTCGGTTGCGCGCCAGCCGGCGAGGATGCTTGGCCTTGATCTGACGTTGTGGCGATAGGATGTACAACTCCTTGCATAGCCGATAGGTTTTTTTATGATTGATGATCAACTGATGCTGTTTATGAAGGCAGATTCCCAGCTTTCGATATCCGTAGACGCTTTCTAAAAGGGATGAATTTTGGCCATTAAAAATGGACGAAAAACGGTCACTCGCCTTGGATGTCTGGTACAATTTGCGGGTCGTCAGAACGGGTACCACCAGCGATTCACGCCTGAGAAAGCCATGCAATAGCAGGCCACCTGATCGCGGTAGAAGAAGACGGCACGCATATCATCCAGCATTGCAAGGTGGCCGTCGAAATCCATTGACGGGGTGGAAAATGTACGCACAGATTCATCACCAAAAAGATCAGGGACTGAAGCCTTCCCAGGTGGCCCGTTTCCTCGCCGTAAATATCAAGACCGTGCGAAAGTACTGGCGAATGACCCCCGATGAATTCACAAGTTGTCGGTCAGCGGCCACGACGCGCAAAAACAAGCACGATCCCTACACCGACATCCTCATTCATTGGTTAACGGAACACCCCGATCTCAGCGCAGCACAGATTCACGACCGGCTGAAACAACATTACGCCGAGTACCGGGAAAGCGAACGGACATTGCGTCGGTTTTTGAGCAAACTGCGGCAAAAGCACGGTCTGCCGAAACCGCGCCATCATGAGCGCTAATACCAGGCCGTCGTGGACCCGCCCATGGGCCAGCAAGTCCAAGTCGATTTCGGCTTCGCCTGGGCCATCACAGAGAACGGTCGGAAAATCCGTGTCTACGGTTTTGGCGCCATCCTGTCCCATTCCCGCTACCGATACCTGGAATGGCGAGCGACGCCCTTTACCACCGCCATCCTTTGCGAGACCTTCGAGCGTTGCTGGGAATACTTCGGCGGCTTACCGAAAGAAGTGGTGATCAAAAGCCGATCTGGTGATCATCGACGAACTTGGATTTCTGCCGATCACACGCACGGAAGCCAATCAGTTTTTCCAACTGGTCAATGACTTATATCAGCGGACATCGGTCATCATCACGTCCAACAAGAGCTTCGAAGAGTGGCCTGACGTCTTTGGCGACAGTGTGATCACCACCGCTATTCTGGACCGACTCGTCCACCACAGTGAACTTTTCTCCTTGTCCGGGGACAGCTACCGGATGACCCATCGCAAGACCTTTTTGACGGCATGATCCCCTGATGGTTCCTAGATTCCCCGAGGCGGGTCTCTATGCTACCTGTCCATGCCAAGGAATCGTCAGGTTGACCGGGGAACCGGCTTGCCGGCGCGCAGCGGCCTTGACCGGCAGGGTAAAATGAAAACCCGACGGGAACTCAGGGTTCCTTACCTTGGACATAGCGGAGGCGATGGAACTGGATAGGCGGCAGATTCATAAGGATGCGTTGGAAGAGGTTAGGGGGTAGCAGACATTACCGATATTACAGCAAGGGAGAGCCGCCTTGGGGAAAGGGCGGTTTTTCTTGTTTTATAGCCTTATTCAAAGAAAGAAAAGTGACGAAAAATGTCGAAAAATTTTTCCAGGAAAATCTATTATCTTGTCGAAACACCAGATTGGAGGTGTACTAAAAGGTATGGACGTTTCAAACATAATTGCTGATTCTTTCAATCGCATGGCGTGGAATCTAGTAATTTGGATGCTAATTCCATCTGGAGTACTTGCAACACTCATCTCGGTATTTATTCCGAAGGAATTTAGGAAACTTGCTTCGATACCTGCGTTGGCGGGGTGTTTTTATTTTTACGTTAATTATGGATTGAAGTAGTTGGGCCGATTTAGCCATTATGACCGATATGACAGATATCATAGCAAGGGAAAGCAGCCTGGGGGAAGGGCGGAGTAGATGAGCGAGAAAAATTCGGTATCTGTTTCGCCTGAAAACTCCATGTCCGACGTAAGGCCGCTGTAATGGCCCACCTCCGATTAAACCCCCGTTTTGGTATGAATGGTATGGTAGGTTGTGGGGCGTAGGGGGATGTGGAGGGTTGGAAAAGGCATTTTCAAATGATAATCAAAGTAATTCTCAGAACCCACGCATCTTTGATCCCCCTGCCTCTCGTCATCGAGATGTGCCGCTTCGATATATCATTGATGAAATGCGCGAAGCGACGAGGTGGATATCCTTACACCTATATCGTTGGGTCTGGGAGTGGGGTTATCTACTGCTTAGCTGACAAGGGGTGAAAGGGTGGGATCGCCTATCGAAGCAAAGGTAGAAACAAGGTGTATTTTTCCATAAACGTGTGCGGGGTGAATGTGACTGTTGACTGTATAATTTAAACATTTAAAGAGGGGATTGGTATCGTTCTTTAAGCAGGTGCCCTTTTGGGGTCGCTAACTTTTTGGTGTTATTTGGATTGCGTAGGTTCTGCAAAGGGATTAAGAATCCTTTAAGCTTTTCTGGAAATTAATATAATTATATCCATTCCCCTCTGGGAATAAGCGCATCAGCATAATGAATAACAGGCAGGGCGTTGGCTATCATGGGATGCATTAGGAAATAATACTTCTTCAGCCTTAGCATAGGATCTCCTTTCACTATAACCCATGACTTTCTTATGATAAGGCCGCAGCTTTGAATCCTATCGCCCGACATATTGCTTGACATTTATACTCGTAACACTTTATAAAATGGGTTCATTATATTAAAACCTGAATCCTAAAATCTAAGTGCAGTTACATGTAAAACAATGAGATAAGGGGCATATTTATTGATGGAGCACTGGTTCATTTATATCATGGTTGGAATTTTATTTGGAGTGTTTGACTTTTTCTATCAAGAATTTACTCAAGAAATAACAACCTCATATTTAATGTGGCTTATAGTGGCTTGGGGTATTTGGTTAGTGCCAATTATACCTATTGTCTTATATGAAGCAAAAGTTTCACAATCAAAATTGAGGTCGACTCTAGCAAGTATATTAACATGGAGTACATCAGTTATTTCTTATTATTTGTTTATGGTTGTTAAATTTATTTTTATAGGACAATCAACAAGACAAGAACTATACATGGCCAACTATAAAGACCAATTTTATTGGAGTAATCTAAAAAGTGTTCTTTTAAATGATGTTTTAGGAGGTATCGTTGAGTGGATTGCAGTTGCATTGCTTGGAGGAGGTATTATTGGTTTTTTAGTTAGTTTTATTTATCTCCGTTTAAGAAAAGCTCATAATTCTAATTGGGGGTTAAAATCAGATGTTTTTAAATTCTGATTGTTACAGCTAAGGTATAACGTCCAGAAATAGATGATGTTAATTGTCCAAAACTTGACGGATTCTCTGTCAAGGCAACACATACCGGATCGATGCTGCGATCCCGCCGTCACCGCCTTTCGGAGGGTCTCATACAGACCGTCGCCTATCAAGGGCAAGGGCTGCGCCCCGCCTTCGGCGTCCCTTGACAGACACCAGTCTGTATGGAGGAAGATCTATTAGGCGGTTGACGTTGGGGTGTGCGATTCGGGCCACGTTCGCGAGAACACCAGGGCAGGAAAAAAGGGAGAATCAGTTCAATTCTCCCTGGACAACCAGCTTTACCATATGATTGTAGCGGCTCACCCTCATTGACGGAAAAGTGTTTACTGTCAATGGCGGTGAGCCTTCGCATTTGAAGTACCGTCAGTGGCGGTTCATTCTTGGGGTAGAACAACCGCCACTGACGGTAGCCATTCATGGGTTCATCATTTTGCCTGGCGGCATTTCATTTTTTATTGCTCACTGCCCACGGTCGTGTCACCTACAGCAAAGCGTCTTCCAGCCCTTTTGTGACCGCATGTTGATCGATGGTTGACTGATCGGCTTCCATGGCGGCAATCAAGGCGTAGCGACAAACGTTGTTTACCCTGCGCGGGATGCCCTTGGCGTATTGCGCAACCGCGCGGATGGCTTCATCCGTAAAAATCTGCCGGTCTAGGCCGGCTAATTTCAGATGGTGTAACGCATAAGGCTCCACTTCATCATCGGCAAGGGACGGCAACTGGTAAAACACCGAAATCCGCTGGCGGATGCATTCGAGGACCTGTAATTGAAGCGTCTCGCGCAGATGAGGGTGACCGAGGAGGATAATCGCCAAGAGAGAATAGGAATCGACCTGGTAGTTGAGGGCAAAGCGCAGTTCCGAGAGCATGGGAACGTCCAACTCATGGGCTTCATCAATCACGATCACGGTCTTGACGCCCTTTTGGCTCCATTCCAACATCGCTTGGGCAAGGAGGCGCTTATTCTCGGCCATCCCTCGTTTCGGGGTCACGTTGACTTGATGGAGGACGAGCTTGTAAAACTCTTTGGGGGTGAGCCCCGAATGAGCCAGGTAAAGAAAGCGGTACCGCGAGGCATCGAGCGTGTGCATCGCCGAACGAAGGGTCGTCGACTTGCCGGCCCCGACATGGCCCGTAATGACGGCCAAGGCGCCCGACTCGACACCGTTGTTCAGTCGAGCCAACAACTCCCGGTGACCGCGGGAGACAAAGAGCTTGTCCGTCGGCAATGTCCGGGTGAACGGTTCGCCTGTGAAGGGATAGATGGAATTAGCCATGGGCTTTGCCCTCGAAGGCTTTGGCAAAAGACACCCCGCCGGCCTTTTCCCGGGTTTGCTTGGCATGGGCCTCGACAATCGCCTTCATGGCGCCATCGAGGGCGTCGGCAGCGCGATGCTGCCGCTCTTCGACCCGTCTTTCCGCAAACCGCTTCATTTGGTAGGGGTGGGCTTCGCCGCAAAAGACGCCCTCATCATAGACGAGGATGCGGCGCAAGTCATAGGGGTTGTAGCGGACTTCGACCCGTTTGCCCATCAGGGACTCGTTGACTTCGTAGAGGTTGCCGTAAATCTTCACCGTGGACAGGTTCGTGACGTGACGCTGCTCTCTCCACAAGAAGGCCTCCCGAACCGTGTCGGAATCGATGGTTTTGGAGAGGACGAGCCCGGCCTGGCGGGCTTCCTCCACGGCTTCAAGGGGATTTTTCTTCAAACTTCCATGGCGGCGGCGGTGGTATTGGCTTTCGATCCAGGACAGCAGATACTGATTGACGGCCGTCAAGTCGGTCAGTTCGCCCTTGTCCAAGGCATGCTGCAACAGGGGGGCGAACTTTTCCGCCACCGTTCGAAACCAGCGTTCCACCCGTCCACGCCCCTGGGGTTGGTGCGGCTTGGAGTGGTGCAGACGAAAGCCCAGTTCCGCCGCAATGCGCCGCAGAGGCTTGGAATGAAAAATCTTTGCATTGTCGACATAGTATCGCTCCGGGACGCCCTGTTTGAGAATGGCTTTGAGCAGGGCGTCTTCCAGACAAGGCAG
Organism: Heliomicrobium sulfidophilum; assembly: GCF_057715735.1. Taxonomy (NCBI): domain Bacteria; kingdom Bacillati; phylum Bacillota; class Clostridia; order Eubacteriales; family Heliobacteriaceae; genus Heliomicrobium; species Heliomicrobium sulfidophilum. The sequence goes on along the minus strand of NZ_JBVTZZ010000004.1, from coordinate 497,962 downwards.
GTTTTCGTTGAAATAAAACTCGGCATGGACGATATAGCGAGTGTGGCTGTCGAGGGTCGCCACCAACCGGAGGCGCCGTTTTTTCCCTTGGGCGGAATCGTGCATCAACGGCCCGTCCCAGACGTCGCAAATCCACAACTGGTGCATGCCATCGACACTCAACAGGTGGTAGCGTTTGCGGACCACCCGTCGGAGCGATGGGCGATCCTTGGCCAACTGGCGAAAGTGACGGTTGAGCGTGCTCACACACATCTTTTCAGCATCGGGAATCCCTCGGGTTTGCAGCAAGGCAATGATGCTGTCGGCAGAAAGCTCCGGTTGTTGCAGGCGCAGCGCCACCGCTTCGTCCAAGGCCTGCGAACCGAACGCTTTGAGCGGAGTTTAAGGCAACAACCAATTCTAAACACCGATTTCCTGTTGCAGACAATTTTCTGAATCAAAAGTTTCAATTTGCTCATACCAACGAAGCATGGGTTGCGGATATTACGTATGTTCCAACGGACGAAGGATGGTTATATCTTGCAGCAATCGAAGATTTATGTCACAGAAAAGTGATTGGGTGGGCTATGGATAGTAGCATGACGAGTGACTTGGTGATTCAGGCGCTTGAGCAGGCAGTGTTACGAACATCACCACCTACTGGTATGATTCACCATTCGGACCGTGGAAGTCAATACGCTAGTTATGCCTATCAAGAGAAGCTGAAGGAACACGGATTTCGCGTCAGTATGAGCCGTAAGGGGAATTGCTATGACAACGCATGTATAGAATCATTTTTTAATAATCTGAAGTGTGAATTGGTATATTTAACCCGTTTTAGAACGAGAACCGAAGCGAAACAAGCAATTTTCGAATATATCGAACTATTCTATAACCGTGTACGTTTGCACTCAAGCTTGAATTACATGTCGCCTGAAGAATTTGCTCATCAAATGAAGGGGGCTGCTTTGAATAGGAGAATTAGGAATCCCTTTCTCCACTATAACCGGATGCCGGAGCCTGAGCTTGTCCATTGCTCCTTCTAACGATGTGATCAATAGCCGCACTGGTAGACCTGGCCGACAACCGCTTGCGGCGCGAAGCGGCCTTGACTCGCTGTGGTAAGCTGTCGAATGGACGGGCGGATTGGGAGTATCACCGTCTACCGTCACCCTCGCCCGTCCTGATAAAAAAAGACCACAGCGAGTCAAGGCTTGGCGGCTAGGTCGCATCGAAGAGTAGGTATATCGCTAATAGTGAGTAATTCTACGAGAACCCATGATAATGTGCCTTTTCCGTGTCTATTAAACCGGGGGCAGCTCACTTTTAGTTTACCGTTCACAATAGCCACATTAGTCTACTTATGTTATAATAACCAGAAAAAAGAGGTGATATCTATGAATGTATTCGAAAAAAAGCTCAATCAATACATCGTCGAGAACAGCATTAGCTGTCAGCACCTAATTTACAAGCAGACATGTCACTCTGTAGAAGATGCTGCAAAAGCTGCCGATGCGAATATAGATGATTTCGTGAAAAACATCTGTATGATTTCTAAGGATGGCAACCTTATTGTCGCTATTGTCAAAGGAGAAGACCGAGCTAGTACTTCTAGAGTCGGAAAAACGTTAAATATTGAACCGCCTAGACCGGCAACCGCTGAAGAAATCCTTACCTACACAGGGTTTCCTTGCGGTGGTACACCTTCCTTTGGATATACAGCTCAGTATTTGATTGATCCGAAAGTTATGGAAAAGGAAATGATCTTCACTGGTGGAGGATCGGAGTACAGTTTGGTGCGAATCAAGCCTCATGATTTAGTAGAGGCAAATAATGGAGTGATTGTAAGAATCAGAAGATAGGCAAGTTTAACGCAACAAACTTCCCTAAATTGAGGGATAGAGATAACCTACATCTGCCTCTTTATCGAGGATTCAAGACTAGAGGCCATATCAGGAAAATCTTGATTAATGGATCTCGCCTTTGGACGTACGATGCGAGAATTAATGAAAAGGAATATCTATTGTCGTTTTACATCTAGAAAAGAGAATCTCAACCCTAACGAAAACGCAAAAAACCGCCGTCAGCACAAAGCTTCCGTCGATTGCGTACCAGATCATTACAACCCCATGGCTTCGCCAGAGATGCCCCTCCGTAACTACAACGGTAACTACATTTTGGTTCTCTCTTCCACCTGATGATCCTGCTGACCCGCATATGTAGTGGAGCCGGCGACAGGACTTGAACCCGCAACCTACTGATTACAAGTCAGTTGCTCTACCAGTTGAGCTACGCCGGCTCAAGCACAGCTACTATACCCAATTATGAGGCGATTGTCAATGGAAAAACCTGACAAGATGAAAGCAGGCGCAAAAATATCAAGGGGGGGAACTAGACATTCTTCTTGAATTTTACAAAAAAGAGTGTATACTGGTAACAGACCCTGATGTGGAATCGCGGGACCCTTCTCGAATGCCGCTGGCAGGGAGGTCGGTCGGATATCCCTACAGGGCAATAATCGTAGGAGGGTTCTCCATGTATCAAGACAAGGTCCTAACCTGTAAGGAGTGCGGCGCTGAGTTTATCTTCTCCGCTTCCGAACAAGCCTTCTTTGCCGAGAAGGGTTTTACCAACCAACCCGGTCGCTGCCACGCCTGCCGCGCCGCCCGCAAAGCGACCAACAGCGGCTACCAGGGAAGCGTCCACCGCGCTGAACGGGAGATGTATCCGGTCGTCTGCTCCACTTGCGGCAAGGAGACGACGGTCCCCTTCAAGCCTCGCCTCGACAAACCGGTCTACTGCCGCGACTGCTTCCAACCGCGCCCCCGCTGGTAAACCCTAAAAAAACCTGATGAACGCTGCTCGCCCACTGGGCGAGCTCTTTTATTTTCGCCAGTAAAAACACTTTTTCCGAAAATTACATTTTACAAAAAAAGGAATGCGGCGAGCCTGTGCCGAATGAATGGCATAAAATGGCAATTATTCGGAGGTGTGGGCATGCCGCGGGTTACCTGGTTGTCTGCAGCGCTTGCGATGGCTTTTTTGGTTATTTCCTGCGCAGCGCCGATTGAAAAAGAGGTGGGGAGCGCAGACGGCAAAAGCGCCGGAGGCGTACAGACGGCGTCGCCTCCGGCGCCCATGCTGTCGCAAGAAACGGTGTCGCCGGTTGTCGATTGGGCCTTCACACGGGCCAGGCAGCATCCAGAAAGGCTGTTGCAAGACCTGATCCGATCGGCCGATTCAACCATTGAAGTTGCAGTCTCCCGCGTGAACAAGCCAGAAATCGTCAAAGCCCTGACGGAGGCGAAGAAGCGGGGCGTCAATACGCGCATCCTCGTTGACCGTCAGGAGATCCGGACCAAAGCAGACACAGAGGCCCTCAAGACCTTGAAACGATCCGGCATTCCTATCAAACAGAACCGGCACAAGGGGAGCATGCGCCTGAGAGCGAGCATTATCGACGGCGCTATCGTCGCTTCAGGGTTTGATTACACCGAGAGCGCCGTGACCGTCGATGACTCCGCGCTGCTGGTGGTGCGGGATCCGATTATGGCGCAGGCCTGGAAGCGGCAATTTAATGAGATGTGGGATGACCAGGACAACTATGAAGAGGCGAAACTCACTTTATAAGCAGACTCTCGTCCTATTTTGGGCCTCGTCTTTTTGTAGCTTCCCGCCTTCGCCGACTTACGCTTTTTCCTTTTCCCGGGCGATACGCAGCATCTGCTCTTTTTTGTCTTTCGGCGGGATGAAAAGCTCCTCTCGACGAACGAGCGAGATGGCGCCGCGCCGGCATCCTTTCACACAAGCGCCGCAGCCGATGCAGCGCTCCGTCTGCACGAAAGCGACTTTCCCGGCGCCCCGAGGCCCCACACCGGAAGCGGCCAAGCCAGTCACTGCGCGAGAGGCGGCGCAGGAAGCGTCTCCACCGGCAGAAAGGTCGATGAGGGAGAGGGCATGCACATGGCAGCGCTTCAGGCAGGCGCCGCAGCCGGTGCACCGGTGTTCGTCGATGGCTGGGAGGAAGTTGCTCGGATGGACCGCGACGATGTTATGTTCGTTGATCGTGCGCAACACGCCGCAGCAGCAGCCGCAACAGTGGCAGAGTTAGGCCGGGTTTTTCTGCACATTGTCGGCGAGGTGGACGAGGCCGAGCGCCTCCGTGTGGTCGAGGATGCGCAGCATCTCGTCCGTGCCGGCCGGGCGGGCGAAGCCGCGCCGGATGAGCCATTCCGCCGCCGCGCCCAGGGACATGCAGACGTCGTCGACGGGGGCGTCACAAGCGACGCCCCGGTGGGCCGCCTGGTGACGGCAGTAGCACATGGATAAGCCACCGCCGCCGGCGTCGCGGATCATGACCGATGCCTTCTCATAATTGAGGACCTCTGTCTCCACCTCTTCGGGCATGGTGCTCTCATAGGCCCAGGTGTGAAAGAGCTTTGTGTCGGCGCCGAAAAACTCTCCGGCGACGCATTTGTCGTGGAAGTATTGCTCGAAGAGCTCCGCCAGTTCTTTCTGCGGCACTCGATCGGTGACCCGCATGAAGGTGTACTCGAAAAAGCCGATCACCAGTGGAGAGAGCACATACAAGTTCCGGCCCTTGCGGGGAAAGTCCATCACAAGCCCCTTGTCGGCCATGTTATTCAGATGGTCGACGACCTCCGGCTCAGGGATTCCCGTCAGTTCGGCCAGCCGTTCCGCTGTCGTAAAGCCTTGCGGGAACTGGCTGGCGATCTCCGCCTCCTTGTCGGCGTACATGGCCTGCAGGATCTCCATCAGCGTTTCGTTCATGGGCGCCCCGATCGGGTTTTTGTCTAACCGGCCGGCGAGCGCGCGCAGAACCTCTTCCTTCTTCATGCCCAGGTGACCCATGGGAAGCACCTCCTTCTGATAAAAAACGAAGAAACCCCCTGGCCATGCAATCGACCAAGAGATTCCTCCGTCTTGCGCCCAAGGGCAAGATCATCGTATCAAAAGAAGGGAAGGGACACAAGGGGGATTCGCCCAAAGAAACGGAAATTTAACCCAAAAGTTTCCACATCCCCCATTACTCTTCTTCCTCGGATTTGTCCCCGCCACCTTTTTTCTCATCGCTTTCGTCGGCGCTCTTTTTCTGCGTGCCGCTCTCGCCGCCGCCTTCCTCGTCGCTGCCGCTCTTTTTGCCGCCTTTCTCCTCAGAACCGCCCTCGCTGCCGCTTTCGCCGCCCTCTTCGTCGCCGCCCTTTTTCCCGCCCTCGTCTTCTTTCTCTGTTTTTTCTTCGTCCTTCTCTTCCACGTTCATGCCCTTTTTCTCGCCTTGATCCTTCTGATTCTGCTGTTGTGTCTGGTTCGTTTCAGGCGGGCGCCGTTCGGGCGTGCAACCGGCCTGAATCATGTATAAAAAGAGTAGGATAGCCGCAACGATCTTACGTGTCATCGGATCACCTCCCGGTGTCAGTTTTCCTCCCCGGCAAGTGCATCATACTTGACTATGTGAATTCCCCCTCAACACATTGACACCCTTCCCGGCGATCCTGTACCATCAACTTCAACAAACAAAAATTGGGGCTACAGAGAATCCAGTAAGAACGAAGGATGGGTGGCTATTCAATGGAACTTCAAATCCATCTCGCGCCGGAGAGAAAAGAAAAACCGGCAGCCGACAAGCTCGGTTTCGGAACGATTTTTACGGATCACATGTTTGTCATGGACTATTCGCCCGAACAGGGCTGGCACAACGCCCAGATCGCGCCGTACGGACCGCTGCTCCTCGATCCCTCGGTCATGGTCTTTCACTACGGGCAGGCAGTCTTCGAGGGCATCAAGGCATTCCGGACCAAGGACGACCGCGTCATCATCTTTCGACCGGAAAGATACATCCGTCGCATGTCCTACTCGATCCAGAAGCTCTGCATCCCCGCTTTTGACGAGGCCTTCGTTGTCAAGGCCCTCAAGACCCTCATTGACATTGAACGGGACTGGGTCTACGGCGCTGAAGGAACGGCCCTGTACATCCGTCCTTTCATCATCGCCACCGACCCTTACCTTGGCGTGCGCCCGTCCCAAACGTACAAGTTCATGATCATTCTCTCGCCAGTTGGGGCCTACTATAAGGAAGGCTTCAACCCCGTCAAGATTTACATCACCGACGAGTTCACCCGGGCCGCCAAGCATGGTCTCGGCGATGTGAAGACGCCAGCCAACTACGCTGCCAGCCTCTACGCCGGCGAAGAGGCGAAGAAAATCGGTTTCACCCAGGTGCTCTGGCTTGATCCCATTGAGAAAAAGTACATCGAAGAAGTGGGCACCATGAACGTCTTTTTCAAAATTAATGGGGAAGTGGTGACCCCTGCGCTGTCAGGTAGCATCCTATCCGGCGTGACCCGTGATTCGGTGCTGCAGATCCTGAAGTCCTGGGGGGTCCCAGTGGCCGAGCGCGCCATCTCTGTCGATGAGATCTTCTCGGCCCATGCCGAGGGACGCCTCGAAGAGGTCTTTGGCACCGGCACAGCCGCCGTGATCTCGCCGGTCGGGTTGCTTCGCCATGGCGAACGGGAGATCACCGTCAATGACGGCATGACAGGGGACCTGTCGGCGCGTCTTTTCGACGCCATCACCGGCATCCAGTACGGCAAGCTCATTGACGACTTCGGCTGGATCGCCGAAGTGTAAGCGCACGTACAATTAGAAAAGCCAGCCTACGCGGCTGGCTTTTTTTGGTGATTTGACTTACTTCGTCGTTCTTGGCATAGCGGTGGTGCCAGCGGATGTCGTGCCGGCAGGGTTCATGCCACCAGCCGTCGTAGCGGTCGTTTGCGGAGCCGTGGTGCCCAAGTTGGTCTTGGTTTTATCGGCGTTCTTGGCCATTGCTGCGTTCACCTCCCGCCGATAGTTTGTTCCGTCTACTCGAATCAATGCAATCTTTCGCCGAATCTCAATACCGCAGCCCTTTTACCGGCTACCGGCGGTGAAAAAACAGACGCTGCCGAAAAGCGCCACAATGACGATCAGGGCCACCACCAGACTGCCGTTCTCCCAGCAGGCGCCACGCGGGCGCCCATAAGCGATCATAAAAACAACCCCTTTCAACGTGAACACGCAATTTTATCCTCTATATCCTGATTTTTCTTTGAATCATCATATGCCTGTTCTCGTCCTGCGGTCCGTGAGGCAATACCGAGTTGCTTCCAGCGGAAGGATTGAACGTTCGCAGGATTGCCGAGCCAAAAGGGAGCTACCGTTTCGCGCCGCGCGGCTGGGCCTGCTGGAACTCATAAATGATCCGGGAAATGCGCGAGATGGCCGCGATGGCCTCCGTCTCGCTGGGATGGTTGCATAAAACAGCCAGCACATAGGGGCGATCGGGCAGCAGCACGATGGCCGCGTCATGGAAAAAGCCGATTTGGGAACCGATCTTATTGGCCACCTTCACATGATCGGGAATGCCGGCAGGGATGCGGTCATCGACCTTGCTGTGCAGCAGGTACTGGAACATCTCCTCCCCAAAGGCTGGATTGAGCTGACGGAAAATCCAGATCCCCTTGAGGTAAAGCGCCATGTCGCGAGCGCAGGTGATATTGCCTTTGCCGGGGCCGGCCGGCACCGTATGGGCGCCGGCGAGACGGAGGAAGAGGTAGAAGTTGGACCGTCCGACGCGGCGCATGAGCATGTTGGTGGCCGTATTGTCGCTGTCCTCGATGACATGCTTTGCCAACTGCCGGAGGGTGTACTGCCGTCCGGGCCGGTAACTCCAGAGACCGCCAGAACTGGGCGCCAGATCTCTGGCGGTCAGGGTCATCGTTTCATCCAGGTTAAGCCGGTTGTCTTGGGCCAGGGCGTAGACGAAAAGGACCAGGGGCACCTTGATGGCGCTGGCCGCCTGGAAGTTCTTGTCCGGTTCGATGGCAAACTGGCTGCCGCTCTTCAGGTCTTCCATAAACAGCGCGTAGTCGACGCCGGATTCAGCCATCTCCTTGCGTATCCTTTGGCGCAGCTTGTCATACTCCGGTCCGACAGCGCTGATCGCTTTTTGCGTCTCTTCCATTTGCAGGACGAACTGCAGATGGGCGATCTGCTGCTGCTGCCAGTAAAGCCATCCGCAGGCGAACGTCATGATCACGATCAATCCGGCAATTAACAGGTTTTTTCGCTTAACTATCGTCAATATCGTTGATATCGGCGCCCCCATCTGAGCGGCCTCCCCTTCAGATCGCCTCTCACCATCATACGACGGCTGAAAGAGGAGTATGAATGAAGGAGTAACGACAAAGCTGTCGCTAGGGGGTGCCGTTTTGTTTTTTACGATCAATCTGAGAGGTCGCCGCTGGCGGTGGATCGCCGGAGGGCTCTTGCTCCTGTTGTCGGCCCTGTTCTCAGCCCAGGCCTTCTGGATGGGCGGCGAACCTGCGGAAACCTTGTCTGAGGAAGCGACGGGGACGACCTGCGCCGACCTGGACCGTTTGCTCTACCCGGCGGCGCCGCCCTTGCAAGGCGACGATGTCGCTGAACTGCAGGAGCGGTTGAAAGACCTTGGCTACTACCAGGGAAAGATCGACGGCATCTATGACGCCAAGACGGTGAAGGCCGTCACGGAAATGCAGCGGCAAAAAGGTCAGAGGGCCGATGGCTGTGTATCGACCCCTACCTGGCTCACACTGGCCGCGCCGGCGATGACCAACCAGCCGGCGGCGCCACAAAAGCAACTCCCGGCGCCTGTAGGCGCCATCAGCCTTGTCGTCGATCTCGATAAAAACACCCTGACCATCCTGGCCGACGGCAAGGCATACAAGACATTTCCCGTGGCGACAGGAAAACAGAAGACACCCTCGCCGGTTGGCGAATGGCGAATCGTCGACAAGCAGAAACACTGGGGTGACGGCTTCGGCAGCCGTTGGATGGGTTTCAATGTCCCCTGGGGCATTTACGGGATCCATGGGACCAACAAGCCCTGGTCGGTTGGCAAGAGCGCGAGCGGCGGCTGTTTTCGCATGCATAACCGGGATGTGGAGGAACTTTTTGAATGGGTCCCCTTGCGAACCGTCGTCCGCGTCGTCGACTCACAGAAGGTCACGCTCTCGAAAAGGGCCTATAAGGCCGGGATGACGGGCCAGGAGGTCGCTCGGATCCAAGTCCGCCTGCAGGAAAAGGGCTTCTCGCCAGGCCTGGCCGACGGGCGCTTTGGGGCCGAGATGGAAAAAGCCGTCCGATCCTTCCAGCAACAACACCAGTTGGCGGAAAATGGTGTCATCGATGAACCGATGCTCCGGCTCCTTGATTTTGAGGTGGAGAAAAAAGAAGGGGCTTGACGGCTTGTCGAACCCTGGTTATAATTCGTAGTGTTCTCAATCGACAATAATGGAGAGAGGGAAACAATAGGCGGTCGTGGCGGAATTGGCAGACGCGCTAGATTCAGGTTCTAGTGGTCGCAAGGCTGTGGAGGTTCAAGTCCTCTCGACCGCACCATTTGATGGCAAAGACGGTTCTTTGAACCGTCTTTTTTGTTTTTCTCCGGGGATATTTCACCCCCTCTGTCCCAGACTAATCAGTAGATTGGGAGAGAAAGGGGGGAGGGAACTGCATGTGGGAGCGGGACAAGACACTGGTCCATGACACCGGTTTTGAGTTCGGCCATGCCGGCTGGTTTGCTTTTCATGCGGTCGCGATTCCGACCATGATGTATATCGGTTCAGTTCTGACATCCCGGAAAAAGCGGCACCGGTTTCAGTAAACATCGATCTCATTAAAAACAATGACGTTAAAAACAATGACGACCATACATCCAGCCGGGCCGGTTTCGCCCGGTTTTTTTCTAAAAAAAAATCCAGCGCATGGCGCTGGCAGGGAGAGATATATCCACCAAAAAGCGGAGCATCTCTAGTATGCCCGCCAGGCGGATGTCTAAACAGGATATCATACATAATTTGGCGATAGGGAGCCGGCTAGAGAGTGCAGGGCCGGCGCTCCCCCGAATACCCGGTTTTTCGGCGGTTGTTCCAGGTCCCCCAACGGAACGGGCGGTTTCGGGCCCAGCCAGAGGAGCAAGTCTTCCGGCGAGAGTCGAACCAGCGTTTCCATCAGAAACCGCTGGGGGTTGTCGATCCGGATCGTCCATTCGGGCAGGGCGAAGCGGACCGAACGAGGGAGGCGGATGTGAACCTCCGGTTCGCCGAGCACATCGTACCAATCGGAGAGGAGAGCAAGCCACTCGGCGGCCGTCACAGGGTCGGGAGGGAGGAGCATCACGTGGATGGCGCCGTAGTCGTGACAGGCGATAGCTGTCAGTAGTTCGCTGACGCTGGCGCCGTCGCGGCCGCGGTCCCAGAGCAGGTGGCAGGCTTGCGGGCCTAAGGGGATCATCTGCCGTTCCCCTTCCGGCGGGCCGATGGCGGACAGTTTTTTTGCCGCTTCGTCAGGGGGAAGTCCGATCAATACGGCCATGGTCCAGGCGGCGATGGCGCCCTGCAAGGCGTCGCTGCCGACAATCGGGATGCTACTCCGCCATTCCCCGGAAGAAACGGCGTCACCCAGCAAGATATGGAGCGGTCGCTGCAAAAACAAGTTAAATTGGCACCCTTCAGTGGTATAATGGATGGTAGTGGCAGACACATCCGCCACCGGCGACATGCCGCAACGATAGCGGTACCGCTGTCCGCCTGGTTCCCGGGGGGTGACGGTGATGACCGGATTCGACAGCCGGACCGGCGGTTCCTGGAAGGCGATGCGGTGTGTCGGCGCCTGAATGACGAGACGATCGGTACGCGTCTCCATGAGCACAGAGATATTCGGCGGAATCAGTTGGGTGATAAAGCCCGCTGTCCATCGATGAAGGGTCAACCCCAATCCCTCCTTAATCACCCTTCGCCATAGCTTTATGACTAATATGGCTGTTTCCACCGGAGAACTTTCCGACCACTTTTGGCGCTGGTCACATTTCTTGGGAGGAGTGTTTCCCGCTTGCCCCGCATCCGACTGGTCACAGATAGCACCGCCTACCTAACAGAAGAGGAGATCCGCCGCTGGGAAACCCATGTGTTGTCCCTACAAGTCATCACAGAAGACTGTTCTTATCCCGAAACAGAAGCAAACGGCGACGCCTTTGCCGACTATCTGCGCAAAGCGCCGAAGATTCCCACTACGTCCCAGCCGCCGCCGGCCCAATTCCTCGACCTGTACGAACGTCTCATTGCCACTGGCGATCCGGTGATCTCGCTGCACATCTCTTCCCGCCTCAGCGGAACCTGGCAGGCTGCTTCAGCCATGGTCGGCAGCCTGGAGGGCACGTCGATTCATGTAGTTGACTCCTTATCGGCGGGCATGGGGTTGAAGCTTCAGGTGGAAGCGGCCCAGGCAGCCATCGCCGCCGGCATGACGCCGGAGAAGGTGATCGAAACGATCTGTGGCGTCCGCGATCGCCACAACCTGTTTTTGATTGTCGATTCTTTGGAATATTTATATAAAGGGGGGCGCATCGGCGGCGCCCAGTCGCTCATCGGATCGCTGCTCCAGATCAAGCCGGTCCTCTGGCTTCAAGATGGCCGGATCGAGGTCTTTGAGAAGATCCGCACGCGCCGCAAAGCCTACCAGCGCATCGCCGAGTTTATCGCCGATCGTTGGCAGAAGGAAGGACCTCTCCGCATCGATGTGGGCCATGTCTACGCCCCAGAGGCGGTCAAGGAGTTCTGTCGGCAGATCACCGCTCTGATCCCGGAAGCGAAACCGACGATCAGCCCGATCGGTCCTGTCATTGCGGTTCATGTGGGGCCGGGCACTGTAGGTGTCGCTATGGCTCCATTGGAAAAATAGTAAAAAAGGAGTGCTGCCCTATGTTAGACATCGTGCGCAAAGCTTTGCTGGCTGGCCTCGGCGCCGTCACCTTGACCAAGGAACGCGCTGAAGTCATCGTCGACGAACTGGTGAAAAAGGGTGAGATGAGCAAAGAGGAAGCCAGCAAGGTCATCGAAGAGTTGCTGGAAAAGAGCAAGGAACAGCGTGAGGTTGTCTCCGATACGATCAAGAGCGAATTCGGACGCCTGCGCAATGACATCGGTTTTATCACCCGCAAGGAATTTGAGGCCCTCGAAGCGCGCATCGCCGTCATCGAGGAAAAACTGGGCATCCAAGCGAAGCAAGAGGTTGTCATCGATGCTGAACCGGCCCCAGCCGCTGAACCTGCTGCCGAAGATGCTGCAGAACGGACAGAAGGGAAGGCGGAGTAAAACTCTGCCCTCCCCTAATCACCCCAGGACCGAGAAGTAGGAACATCCATTAGAAACTAAAAGGAGAGTTTGGGAGAGACAATGCCAACCTACGATTTTGAATGCGCCCACTGCGGTCACCGCTTTTCCGAGTTGGTGGCTTATGACAAGCGGAGCGAAGTGCCTTGCCCAGAATGCGGACAAAAAGGCACCAAAGCGCTGATGACTGGCTTTTTTGTCGGCAAGTCCAGTTCACCGTCCCCCTGCGGACCAGGAGGGTGTCCCATGCCGACGCCCGGCGCCTGTTCAGGCGGGAGCTGCGGCTGCCCTTTTTAAACGCTGCGAGAACCTGATGGCACCAGGGGAGTTGGACCACGCCATCCCGGTGAAACCATGCCTGTCTGGGAGGATTTCTTCCGGACAGGCATTTTTCATTCATAGTCCCGCTGATAGGCCCATATACATGCAGCAGAATCGGGACAAGGGTTAGGGGGGAGTTCGATGAGGCCTGTCTTCCACCGGTGGCGCCGCGCTATTCTGCCGCTGTCGATGCTCCTGTTCTTTTTTTTCAGCAGCATAGCTCTGGCCGTTCCGGAAACACCACCGCCGGAAGACAAGTCCCAGCGGCCCGTAAAGCATGTCCTCGTCATCGTCATGTCGGGCGTGGGGATGGATGCGCTGCTGCACACCCACACGCCGACTTTTCACGATCTGGCCAAAGAAGCGGTGAAGGTTGAGCAGGCGGTTGCCGTCTACCCGCCAGCCAACCCGCCGGCACTGGCCTCCTTGGCCACCGGAGCGACGCCGCGCCGCCACGGCATGATCAAACCATTGCAATCGATGCAGGCGGAGACGCTCTTTCAAGTCTGGCAGGCTCAGGGACAGCAGACCATGCTGGCGGCTTCGTCGGAAGAAGACCTAAAACCCATCGCAGCTGGCTTTCGCCAAAAGGTGTTCCTTCGCGATGGCGCAGCCAAGGCGCTCACTGACCAAGCCCTTGAGCAATGGAAGGCGGACAAACCCTTCGCTACACTCGTTGTTTTTTCCGATCCGGAAAGGGCGGCGAAAAAAGAAGGCCCTTACAGCCAGGCCCACCTTCGCGCAATCAGCGAAGTGGATCAACAGGTCGCCCGCTGGGTCCGGATGCTCAAAGAGGCCGGCCTCTATGAGGACTCCCTGCTCGTCGTCACCGCTGATCATGGCCTCACGCCGCGCACCAGCGAACGCAATGAAAAGACAGTCGATAGGGAATTAGTGGTGCCCCTGCTCCTGCGCGGACCGAAGCTGAAAACTTCCGTCACGCTGCCGCCGGCAGGCACGATCGATGTGGCCCCGACCTTGGCTCAACTGACGGGAGTCCGCCGTCCGGCTCAGGCGGAAGGCGATGTCTTATGGAACGCCATGCTCCCCGGCGCTGAGGTGAACCAGGAAGGCCTCTATGACCGGCGGGTGAAAGACCTCAGCCAGCGCAACCTGGAATTGTCCCGCAGCGCCTTTCAGTTGGCCGAGGACAAGATGAACATCGACTCGCGCGTGGAGGACCTGCAGGAACAGAAACGGCAGATGCAGACCTTCACCGAAGAGAAGGAACAGATCATCGCCGGATTGGAAGAAAAGGTCTCCTGGCAGCGCTATCTGATCGGTGCCATCATCGTTCTCGCTATTTTCGGTTTTATCATCGAGTACTGGCTGTTGCGCAAGCGGTTTTTGCTCTTCAGTTAAGCCTCGCGCCGGTAAAAGGTAGGAGAGAGATGAACTGAACCCTCTTGATGAACGTCTAAATTAAGTTCGTCAGGAGGGCTTTCTCTGTTTTGTTTTTTCAATAAACAGCCGGATTCAAGAGCACAGACAAACCCTGTTAGAACTGTTTATCACAAGCGCTGTTTCTTTTTGCATATTATTGTGAAGCAAGCTATAATGGCAGTCAGAATAGAACCGAACGGAGCGCAAGGAGGGAGAGGGATGTCCCTTTACCGGTTTCCCTTGACCGCCATCGACAAGGAGGAGGCGCGCCGGTACGCCGGAATGGCAGGAACGTCCGGAGCGGAGTTTCAATTTCCCGAAGAACGGCTCCTCGCTGCCTGTCAGGAGGGGCTTCTTTATGCCGAGGGAAAGGCGGTCTGGAAAGCCTTTCCCTACAACCCGGAAGAGGGCGCTATCGGCGCAGACCCGATCATCCGCCTGGAGGGGCGGGACATCGTGGCCCATCTTGCTGGCGCTGAGTCGATCGTCATCATCGCGGCGACGATCGGCCAAGCCCTGGAACGGGCCGTGGAGGAACACTTCACCGCCGGCCGTTATGTTCAGGGAATGCTCCTCGACGCGGCAGGCACAGCGGCTGTAGAGGCTGTCGCCGATCAGGCGAATCGATACATTGAGGAAGAGGGCGCCCGCCGCGGCTACCGGGCCACCTGGCGTTTCAGCCCCGGTTATGGCGACTGGCCCTTGACTGTCCAGCCAGCCCTGCTTGCCGCAGTGGCTGCCGGCAGGCTGCCTGTGACGGTGACAGGTGGACTCATGCTCAATCCGCAAAAGTCGGTCACCGCCATCATCGGCCTGGTCCCGCGCAGGGATCGGCCCATGGATACTCCTGTGGGAACTGGCGTCGTCTGCAAGAGAGGTTGCGCGACTTGCCCAAAAAAAGACTGCCTGGCTAGAAAGGAATCGTGATACTGATGATAAAACTCTTCGACGGCGCCATGGGCACCATGCTGCAAGCGGCAGGCCTGCCGCCGGGCGCCTGCCCGGAACGGTTCAACCTGGAACACCCGGAACGGGTGACAGCCATTCACCGGCGCTACGTGGAGATGGGCGCCGAGATCATCGAAACGAACACCTTCGGCGCTACCCGGCTCAAGCTGGCTCATTACGGGTTGTCTGATCAGGTGGAGGCCATCTGCCACGCCGCCGTCCGGGCCGCCCGGGCCGCTTGCGGTCCCGATACAAAGGTCGCCGGTTCCGTAGGGTCGACGGGGAAACTGATCGCGCCGCTCGGCGAACTGCCTTTTGATGATGCGGTCGACGTCTATACGGAACAGATCAGCGCCCTTGCCACAGCCGGCGTCGACTACATCCTCATCGAGACGATCATCGATATCCAGGAGATGCGGTCCGCTTTGCTGGCGGCAAAGGCTGTCGCCAAGGTTCCTGTCATCTGCCAACTCAGCTTCGGCGCCGACGGGCGCACCGTCACCGGCACCGACCCGGCCACGGCTGCTATCCTGTTGGAAGCCATGGGTGCTGACGTCATCGGCGTCAACTGCTCCCTGGGACCGGCCCAACTGCTCCCCGTCATTGAGGCCATCGCCGGCGTCACCAACCTCCCCATCAGCGCCCAGCCCAACGCCGGCATGCCGGAACTGATCGACGGACGCACCGTCTTTCCCATGAGCCCCGAAGAGTTTGCCTCCTGGGCGCCTAAGCTGGTAGCCGCCGGCGCCACCTACATCGGCGGCTGCTGCGGCACCACGCCGGAACACATCGCCGCCGCCAAAGCCGCACTCTATGCTGCCTACCCCGGCGGCGCGGCGCCGGCGCGACCGGAAAAAGCGCCCATGACGGCGCTGACGAGCCGCAGCCGCACCGTCTATCTGGGGCCGGATTTCTCACCAGTCATCATTGGCGAGCGCATCAACCCGACAGGCCGGAAGGCCTTGGCCGCCGAGATCAAAGGTGGAAGCTGGCTGACGGTGAAACGGGACGCCGTCGAACAGGTGCGGGCCGGCGCCCAAATCCTCGATGTCAACATGGGCGTGCCCGGCATCAACCAAGCTGAGGCGATGAAGACAGCCATCACGGAACTGTCGTTGCTCGTCGATGCGCCTCTTGCCGTTGATACGACCGATGCCGCCGCCCTGGAGGCCGGCTTGCGCGCCTACCCGGGCCGCGCCCTGATCAACTCGGTCAGCGCCGAACCGGACCGCTTGCGTGAGTTTCTGCCTCTGGCCAAAAAATACGGCGCCGCCGTGCTCTGCCTGCCCATCGCGCCAGGTGGTGTTCCCCAGACAGCGGAAGAGCGGGTGGCCATCGCTCAGGAGATCGTCGACGCCGCCTTAGCGGCCGGTCTCCGACGTCAGGACCTGCTGCTCGACCCCCTCGTCATGACGGTCGCCACCGATGCCAACGCCGCCCGTGAAACACTGGAGACGCTCCGCCTCTTCCGGAAGACCTTCGGCTTCCCGACGGTCATGGGCCTCAGTAATGTCTCCTTCGGGCTGCCGCGGCGCAACCTCGTCAACGCCGCCTTCTGCGCGCTGGCCCTCGATGCGGGCTTGGACGCCCCGATCATGAACCCCTTCGATGAAACCCTTTCCGATTGCTGGAACGCCGCCCTGGTGCTGCTCGGCCATGACAAGCAGGGCCAGCGATTCTGTGTCCGCTATGCCAATTCCCAGGCGGCGCAATCGGTTGCAAAGAGCGCTGCCGCCAGCAGGACCGGGTCTGCCGGAGCAAACACGGGCACGTCTACGGACGGAGCTTCACCGTCTGCGCCATCAAATGGCATAGGCAACACTTCAGCAGGCGGCGATGTGCTCGCCCGTATGCGCCAGACCGTCATCGCCGGGGAGAAGGAAAGCGTGATTCCCCTCGTCCGGGAAGCCTTGGCGGATGGATTGACAGCGATCGCCATCACCGAGGGCGGTTTGACGGCTGCCATGACCGAGATCGGCGAGGCTTATGGCAGCGGCCGCTGCTTCCTGCCTCAGGTCATGCTGGCCGCCGAGACGATGCGCGCCGCCTTCCAGACGCTGAAGGCCGAACTGCCCACCCAGGACATGGTCAGCAAAGGGCGCGTACTGCTGGCGACGGTGCGGGGCGACATTCACGACCTGGGCAAAAACATCGTGGCGGCCCTGCTGGAGAACAATGGCTTCACCGTCATCGACCTCGGCAAGGATGTGCCCGCCGAGCGGATCGTCGCCGAGGCGCGATCGCAACAAGCCGACGTGGTCGGCCTCTGCGCCTTGATGACGACGACCCTGCCCGAGATCGACCACACCATCGCCGCCCTCAAGGCGGATGGGATCGATTGTCTGACCATGGCCGGCGGCGCTGTCGTCACCGCTGAATACGCCGCAACCGCCGGGGCAGACGGCTATGCGCCTGACGCCGTTTCAGCCGTAAAGCTGACGGAAGAACTGCTGAAACGACGCAAGCGATAGGAAGAACTGCTGAATCAACGGGGCAATAAACAAGGGCTGACAGCAAAGGTCAGCCCCTTTTTTCCATTTTTCCTTTGTCTCTCGGCCTTATCGGCCTTCGCTACCTCACTCTCCCGCATTAAAAAATTTTTTCCGGTCAACCAGCGCGATTGCGCAGCTTTTCACGCAACCGGTCCACCTGGGCGGCGAAAAGCTCCAAACGCCGTTTTTCCGTCTCTGCGTTGTAATGACCGGATTCCAGATCCAATGTGGCGATCAACTTCGCATAAAAGAGTTTATCGTCCAAGGTCATGTTTCGGCTTTGAAAATACTTGTCGATCCGGTACAAAACTTGATCTTCTTGCATTATGGCCACCTCTTTCGCTTTCGACTATACCCTATAATCGTATGCCTCTGTCGACAAAGCTAGAACCGTTCTACCTTGTTTGTCTGCTGCATAAATTTTACAGATGAACAGCCGACGGACAGGGAGGAGGACCGGTCTTGCACATACAAGAACAGCGCAAACTGGAGCAGCAGATCCTCGGCTTGCTCGACCAACTGATCGATGAGGCGAGCCAGGTTAGCATGCTCGTGGGCCCTTACCGGGAGGAACGTTTTGAGGAAGGCGCGCGTCTGACCGCTCGTCTGGCGCTGCTCTGCGAGTTGCTGGTGGAGGGACGCCGGGAATACGTGGAACCGACAATGCGCCAACTTTTGCAGCAAAAACTCCCCCAGCCGGCTGTGCTGCGCAGTTTTGGCGAGTTCCAGCGCATACTGGAGGACTACCTGAAAGCCGGCATCGCTCGACGGCAGGCGGAATGGAACGGCGGGATTGTCGCTGAAGGTGACCCGGCGCCGGTGGTCGTAAGGGAGTTAGCATGGAAAGAGTCGGCGACGACCGCCTCTGACCAGACTGCTCTCGTCGAGCCAATGGTTGACGAGAACCCATTAGCGGTGCCAATGTCACCGCAAGCGCGCCCCGATGCCCCCATCGCTCCTCGCAAAGCCTCTGCCTTAGAGACGGAACAGGAAGAAAAAGAAGCTGGTAAAAACATCGTTATGCGCGCCCTGCAAGATGTATACCCCCAGGCTGAGGTCATCGCCGGCAGCCCGCCCGGCCTTACTGGCATCACCGCCTATGTGCCTGCCAAAGGTCTGGCCGTCTGCTGCGACGTGGAAGTGAAGCGGACGAGTCGCCTCGACTTCGTCTGCCGGCAACTGGGTCTTAAATTGGTTTATATCCCTCCAACGGACATGCACAGCCCCAGCCGCTTGAAGCGCGCCCTTCTGCGCACGGGAATTCGCTGATCAGGCAGGTCTGTCGATTCGGTGAATCCGTAGATCCAGAGGACCGCCGATCCGCGAATAGGCTGATTTTTTCCTTGACCCTTTTGCCGAGACGGTGTAAAATATGAATAACTTTGGAATCTTAGGTCCAATGGTGATGATGGGGAAGAGTAACCGTTTCATCCGCGCAGACAGCGAACCGGGGTTGGTGGGAGCCGGGCTGGCGGAAACGGTGAATGCCACCCTTGAACTGCAACCTGAGCCGCCGGCATCATATGCTGGTGGGGTAGGGGATGCCGGGTTTCCTCCGTTATCGGGAAATTGAGTGGACCGGCGCATGTCGCCGGTAACCAGGGTGGTACCGCGAAGCCAGGCCTTCGTCCCTTTTTGTGGACGAGGGCCTTTTTTGTCGAATAAAAAAAGGAGTGACGTACCATGGAAGCGGAAGCCAAGAAGCAAATCCTCGACATCCTCCAGGAAGACTGCCGGAGGAGTCCCGAACAGATCGCCCTCATGCTGGGCCTGGAAGCGGAGGCTGTCAAAGCCGCCATCGCCGAGATGGAAGAAGAGCGCCTCATCGTTAAATACCCGGCCCTGATCAACCCGGAAAAACTGGGCGACGACACAGTCACCGCCATGATCGATGTGAAGGTCGTCCCCCAGCGTGACCTGGGCTTCGATCAGGTGGCAGAGCGCATCTACCGCTACCCGGAAGTGCGTTCCGTCTTCCTCATGTCTGGCGGCTATGACCTCTCTGTCGTTATTGAGGGGCGGACGATGAAGGAAGTGGCCCTCTTTGTGGCCCAGAAGCTGGCCGTTCTCGAACACGTCCAGTCGACGGCGACCCATTTTGTCCTCAAGCGATACAAGAAAGACGGCGTCATCTATGACGAGAAGCCGGAAGACAATAGATTGCAGGTGAGCCCGTGATGAAACCATTCAATGATTATATCAACCCGGTGATCCTCGACCTGCCGCCCTCGGGGATCCGCCGCTTCTTCGATCTGGTGGCCAACACGAAGGGCGTCATCTCCCTCGGTGTCGGCGAGCCGGACTTCGTCACCCCCTGGCATGTGCGCGAGTCCTGTTTTTACGCCCTGGAACGAGGCTTCACCATGTACACCTCCAACTTCGGCACGCCCGAACTGCGCAAGGAGATTGCCCGCTTCATCCAACGTTCCTACGGTGTCGATTATGAACCCCTTTCGGAGATCCTGGTCACCGTCGGCGCCTCCGAGGCGGTCGACCTGGCCATGCGGACGCTGCTTTGCCCCGGCGACGAGGTGCTTGTCCCTGAGCCGAGTTATGTCTCCTATTCGCCGACCGTCACCATGGCCGGCGGCGTCCCCGTCGCCGTACCCACGTACGTGAAGGACGACTTCCAGTTGACTGTCGACGCCTTAGAGAAAAAAGTGTCGCCGCGCACGAAGATGCTTATTCTCTGTTATCCGAATAATCCGACAGGTGCTATCATGACCCGCCCCGAATTGGAAGCCATCGCCCGATTCGCCGAGGAGAGGGACCTGATCATCCTGGCCGATGAGATCTATGCAGAACTGACCTATGAAGGCCAGCACGTCTGTTTCGCCGGCCTGCCTGAGATGCGCGACCGCACCGTGCTGATCAACGGCCTGTCGAAATCGCACGCCATGACCGGCTGGCGTATCGGCTATGTTTGTGGGAACAAGGATTTTGTCGCTCAGATGACGAAAATACACCAATACACCATCCTCTGCGCGCCGATCATGGGCCAAATGGCCGCACTGGAAGCGCTGCGCAACGGGGACTTGGAAAAGTCGCGCATGGTGACCCAATACGACCAGCGCCGCCGTTTCGTCGTCGCCCGATTCAACCAGATGGGGCTGACCTGTTTCAACCCTCGAGGCGCTTTTTACGCCTTCCCCAACATCACCGCCACCGGCCTTTCCAGCGACGCCTTCTGTGAGCAACTGCTGGCTGAGGAAAAAGTGGCCGTCGTGCCTGGCACCGCCTTCGGCGCCAGCGGAGAAGGCTTTATCCGCGTCTCCTACGCCTCATCGATGGCGAATCTCACGGCCGCCCTGGACCGGATCGAGGCCTTTGTCCAGCGCTGCAAGAAACGGCTGGCGTCCTGAAAGGAAGATGCCTGATGAAACTCCGCTTTTTGGGAGCCGCCCAGACAGTCACCGGTTCCTGCTACCTCATTGAGACAGGCAAAACGAAACTCCTCGTCGACTGCGGACTCTATCAGGGCCCTAAGGAGATCAAAGAGCGGAACTACGGCGACTTTCCCTTCAACCCGGCCGAGATTGATTTTGTCCTGCTAACCCATGCCCATACGGACCACTCGGGACTGCTGCCCAAGCTGGCTCGTCTCGGCTTCAAGGGGCAAATCCTGGCCACGACGCCGACCATCGACCTCTGCAACATCATGCTGCCTGATTCGGGCCACATCCAGGAGATGGAGGTGGACCGGAAAAACCGCAAAGCCTCCCGGTCAGGCAAACCCCTCTTGCAGCCCATCTACACCGTCCGCGACGCCGCCGAGACGATGAAGTATTTCCGGCCTGCCGGCTACCGCGAGACCATCCAGTTGACCCCGGAGATCCAGGTGCGTTTTCAAGATTCCGGCCACATCCTCGGTTCAGCTTCTATCGAGATCTGGGTGACCGAAGCGGGGAAGGAGGCTAAAATCGTCTTCTCCGGCGACCTGGGCAACACTAACCTGCCCATCGTCAACGAGCCGACGACCATCGCAGACGCAGACTACATCGTCGTCGAGTCCACCTATGGTGACCGCGACCATGACCGCAGCCGTCCCCGTCTGGATCTGCTCCGGGAGGTCATCCAGGAGACCTATGACCGGGGCGGCAAGCTGCTCATCCCCTCCTTCGCCATCGAACGCACCCAGGACCTGCTCTACGAGTTGGCCCAACTGTTCCAGCAAAAGCTCGTCCCCGATATGGACATCTACATCGACAGCCCGCTGGCCATCGCCGCCACGGAAGTCTTTATGAAAAACATGTACTACTTCGATGACGAGGCCAAGGGCTTTTTTACCGCCAACAACGGCGTCTTCGCCTTGCCCAACCTGCACTACTCCCGCCGTGCCGAGGAATCTATCGCCCTCAACAGCCTGCAAGGACGGGCGATCATCATCGCCGGATCAGGGATGGCTGACGCCGGACGGATTAAGCACCACCTCAAACACAACCTTTGGCGTAAAGAGACGACGGTGCTCTTTGTCGGATTCCAAGCAGAAGGCACCCTCGGGCGCCGTTTACTCGATGGGGAAAAACAGGTCCGCATCCATGGCGAGGAGATCAGCGTCCAGGCCAACATCCGCAATGTGCCCGGCTTTTCCGGTCATGCCGACCGGAGCGGCCTGCTTGACTGGTTGAAGCATTTCAAGCACCCGCCGAAAAAGCTCTTCATCACCCACGGCGAACCGAAGTCCATGGAAAACTTTGCTGAACGGGTCCGTAAGGAGTTGGGCTGGAAGACCCATATCCCCGGATGGCAGGAGGAAACGCTTCTCATTGGTGAACAGCCCGTTGCGGCGCCGACAGCGGCCGGAACGGCGCCGATGCCGACCACCGTATTGCCCTCTGTGGGCGATCTGGTGACGCCGGAGGCGGCGGAACGGGCCTATCTGCAGTTGCGCATGCTACTGCGCGAACTGGTGGAAGAAGAGATGGATCGCCGCGAATACGCCCGCCTGCTGGAACGCTTCAAAGAACTGGAGAAGGTCATCCTCTCCATGCTGGGGCGGCCCGTCAACGGCGCCGGCGATGGCCGCGCCGCAGGATAAGCAGACTGTCCGAATCGTGACGGTATAGGGAAGGAACTCCTCTGGACAAATTATGGTATGGAGGTGAACCTGAATGACCCATACCATCAACGACGACTGTGTCAACTGCGGCGCTTGCGCTCCCGAATGCCCGACGAACGCCATCAGCGAAGGTCCTGACAAGTACATCATTGATGCCGACAATTGCATCGATTGCGGTAACTGTGCCGATGTCTGCCCGGTCGGCGCCCCCCGTCCGGAAGGAGACCAAAAATAGAGTCTCTGCACAAAAACCTTCCCTGCTGTTGCGCGGGGAAGGTTTTTTACCCTGTTGCCAAGCTGATCCGGGGAGAGTACAATGGGACTGACAATCATTTGCATTCAGGGGGCTGTATCCCATGCGACTCTCCCTCGACCGGGTCAAAAGAGGCCAGCAGGTCGTCATCCGTTCCCTCCCTGACGAGAAGATCCGGGCGCAGGCCATCCGTTTCGGCATCGCCGAAGGCGCAGAGGTGGTCTGCCAGGAGATCATCCCCGCCGGCCCCATCGTCATCCGCAAAAACAAACAGGAAATTGCCATCGGGCGTGACCTGGCCCGGCGAATTGATGTAGAACTGGTCAGTTGAACTCCTCTGTATCGGGGGATGCCATGAACCTGGAGCAAGCGATCGCGGCATCTCTCCGCCGCCTGCCTGCTGTTCATCTGGTGGCGGCGAGAGCTGAACTCCGTGAAACCTTAGATACCTATGGGCCGGAGCGATTGGTGGGGGCGATTCAGGCCTGCCTGAACAGAGTGCGCCAGGAAATCCGCAGCGCCCCTTCGCTCAACCTTATGGAACAGATCGATGTTACAATGGAAGGCATCGTCCAGTCCGTACAGGTATTGTTGGACGCTCAAGAACTGCCCCGGCTCCAGCCGGTGATCAACGCCACCGGCGTCATCTTGCATACGAACCTGGGCCGAGCGCCCCTGGCTGCTGAAGCCCTGTCTGCCATCCAAGCTACCGCGTCAGGCTACACGAACCTGGAATTCGACCTGTCCACCGGCAAGCGGGGGGAACGCTACGACCATGTGCAGGACCTGCTTTGCCGTTTGACCGGGGCCGAAGCGGCCCTCGTCGTCAACAACAACGCTGCCGCCCTCTTGCTCGTCCTCACCGCCTTGGCCCGGGACCGGGAGGTTATCCTGTCGCGGGGAGAGATGATCGAGATCGGGGGCTCTTTTCGCATCCCCGACGTGATGCTTCAGAGTGGCGCCCGGCTCGTCGAAGTGGGAACGACCAACAAAACCCGCCTCGCCGATTACGCACGTGCTATTGGAGAGCATACGGGACTGCTGCTGAAAGTCCATCCCAGTAACTACCGGATCATCGGTTTCACCGAGACGACAGCACGGGAAGAACTGGTCCGCCTGGGGCAGGAACGGGGCATCCCTGTTGTCGAAGATCTGGGTAGCGGAGCGCTGTTCGATGCAAACGGTTCCGGCTGCTTCTTCGGGGAACCCACCGTGCCTCAAGTCATCCACAGCGGCGTCGATGTGGTCACCTTTAGCGGCGACAAGCTTCTCGGCGGCCCTCAGGGAGGGATCATCGTTGGCAAGAACGAATGGATCGCCAGGATCGCCAAACACCCCCTCATGCGGGCGCTGCGTGTCGATAAATTGACCCTAGCCGCCCTGGAAGCGACCCTTCGCCTCTACCTGCGTCCAGAAGCGGCCCGCGAAAAAATCCCCGTCCTCCGGATGCTCCACCGTAATGTCGAGGAAGTTCGCGATGCGGCGGAAAGGCTTGCCGCATCGCTGCGCGCTAACCTGATTGCAGGCACAGCAGCGACTTTCTCATCCACATCGGCGCAGACCGTTGAACAGCCAGCCCAGGTGGCGGTTTCACCAGGAGAAAACTGCCCTATCCGAGTCGAAAAGAGCTCGGCCCAGGTCGGTGGAGGCGCCCTGCCTGAACTGGCGCTCGCCAGTTGGGCCGTCGTGATCAGGCCGCGAAAAAGCGCTCACCAGATGGCGGAAGACCTGCGCCACGGCGAGATCCCCGTCCTGGGGCGGGTGCAGTCGGATGAACTCTGGCTTGATCTGCTGGCCGTTGCTTCAACGGAAATCGAAAAGCTGCCCCGCCTTGTGGCGGCTGTCTACTAAGCAAAAACGTACGGAAGGGAGGGACTGCCATGACCTTGGAACCGATTCGCCTGACGGCGATGTCCAGCAAGGCTGGGTGAGCAGCCAAAATCGGTCCTGCGGACCTAGCCCAGGTCTTGGGCTACTTGCCTCCAAAAACGGACGATACCAACCTGTTAGTCGGCTTGGAATTCAGTGATGACGCCGGTGTTTACCGGCTGACGCCGGATCTGGCGCTCGTGCAGACAGTCGACTTCTTTACGCCCATCGTCGACGATCCCTACCTGTTCGGACAGATCGCCGCCGCCAACGCCCTCTCTGACGTCTACGCCATGGGCGGGCGTCCGGTGACAGCCCTGAATCTAGTCGCCTTTCCCGCCAAAACACTGCCCATGCAGGTCCTCGGCGAAATCATGCGCGGCGGCGCCGACAAGGTACGTGAAGCCGGCGCCGTTCTGCTCGGCGGTCATTCCATTGAGGACAAGGAACCGAAGTACGGCCTAGCGGTCACTGGCGTCGTCCACCCCGACCGGGTCTGGACGAACGGCGGCGCCCGCCCAGGCGATGGTCTGATCCTGACCAAACCGCTGGGCATCGGCATCATCTCGACGGCCATCAAAAACGGCAAAGCCTCCCCGGAAGCGATCGCGGCCGCCACAGAGGCGATGGCAACCCTCAACAAGACGGCGGCAGAGGTCCTCTCCGACTTCTCTGTCGGCGGTTGCACCGACATCACGGGTTTCGGCCTCCTTGGCCATGGCATGGAGATGGCCCGGGCCTCCGGCTGCAGCCTCCTGATCCGCGCCGGCGAGGTGCCCATCATCCCCGAGGCCCGCGACTACGCCATCGCCGGCTATGTCCCCGGCGGTTCCAAATGCAACCTCTCTACCGTCTCGACGCACCTCCGCCTGGCGGCGGACCTCCCGCCTGAGACAGGCATCCTGTTGGCTGACGCCATCACCTCTGGCGGCCTGCTCGTCTCCCTTCCGGAAAAAGAGGTGGAAGGGGCGATCGCCGCGCTGCGCCGAGCCGGCGTGACCGGCGCCCGTGTGATCGGCCGCGTGTCCGGCGAAGCGCCGGGAACCATCACTGTTTTGTCGGAATAGGAAAGAAGGGTCAGCCTTGCCTTTCACACGGACCGGTTCCATATTTTCAGGACTCGCAGGCGCCTATGTAAAAAGGGAGGCCCAGGTGGTCTCCCTTTTTCCCTACGCCTACCCTGATGACGACGCCCTGGCGCTCCGCGCGCGCCGGGTTGCCGCAAAAGACTCATACCCCCGCTCAGCCTTAGCGGCCTTGCTGGAGGGATACCAGCGGCGCTTGGCGGAACTGGCGGGCCTGGAAGGGCCGAATCGAGCCGCCGACCAGGCGCGCCGCCTGGCTGATCCAGGTAGCCTGGCCGTCGTCACAGGCCAGCAAGCGGGGCTGTTTACAGGTCCCCTATACACTGTCTACAAAGCCATCACCTGCATCAACCTGGCCCGGCGGCTAGAGGCGCAGACTGGACAGCCCGTCGTGCCCCTTTTCTGGGTCGCCTCGGAGGATCATGATTTCGAGGAGATCTCCCATGTCCAACTTCTCCAGGGGGAAAAAGTCTCCTCTGTCGCCGTGACCGCTCGCCTAGAGGAGGATCGTTTTGCCGTCGGCCACCGCGCCTTGCCGGAAGATCTGGCTCCCGCTGTGGAACAGTTTCTCTCGTTGATGCCGCAGAGCGAACATAGACTGCCCTGGCAGGAGACGTGGCAGCGCCTGCTGACCGGCCCCGCCGGATTGCACGAACACTTCGCCGCGCTGATGCACCGGCTGCTGGGCCCTTACGGTCTCGTCATCGTCGATCCGCTCCTTCCCGGACTGAAGGAACTGCCGGAATGGGCCGCTTTCTTCACGGGGGTCCTCAAAAACAACGCTGCCCTGGGCGAAGGTCTGGCCCAAGGCGTCCGGCGGATCCGGGAACTGGGGTACACGCCTCAGGTGGAAAAGGGCCCAGAAGAGACGAACCTCTTTTTCTTTCATGAGGGCCGCCGGTTGCCCCTGGTCCATGACGGAGCAGGTTTCCGGCTCCGGGGCGCTGATGTCGCCTTCACCCGCGATGAACTGCTCGATCTGGCCCGTCGTGAGCCAGCGCATTTTTCCGCCAATGTGGTCACACGCCCGCTTTTGCAGGATACGCTCCTGCCCACGGTCGCCTATGTGGCCGGCCCCGGCGAGATCGCTTACTTCGCCGCCTACCGTGATGTCTATAGGGCCATGGATATGGGAATGCCGCCCATCGTTCCCCGGCTGAGCGCTACCCTCGTGGAGGGATTTGTAGAGAAGCTGTTCCATCGCTACGACCTGTCCTTCGCCGAAGTTCCCTCAATGCTCGAAAAACGATTGAAAGAAGAATTGGCCGCCCAGGACGAACTGGGCATCGACGATCTCTTTGAGCGCCTGGAATCGAGAGTCCGGGAGGCTTACCTGCCGGCTATTGAGCGCATCGCTAACTGGGACCGCCAGACGGAAAAACTGGCCGAAGAGAACCTGGCTCGCGTCATTGCCCAGGCGCGCTTCCTGCGCCAGAAGGTCGAGCACCGTCACCGCCAGCGCTGCCAGGACACGCGGAGTCACTTCCGAAAGTTGGAACAACACCTCTGGCCGGGCGCTCCGCAGGAGCGGGTCTACAACATCTATCCCTACCTGTTAAAATACGGCTCCACCCTCATCGAAACGCTCCTGGAGACGCCTGTCGAATGGCTCGACTCCCATTGTCTGATCCGGTTCTGACTTATCGGTGCTGATCGAAGAGAAGGAAAAAAGCCGCACCGGTCATTCAAAAACATCCGGCGCGGCCTCTCTATATACTTTTTAATTTTTTATATCAAGTT
This sequence comes from Heliomicrobium sulfidophilum, assembly GCF_057715735.1. Classification (NCBI taxonomy): domain Bacteria; kingdom Bacillati; phylum Bacillota; class Clostridia; order Eubacteriales; family Heliobacteriaceae; genus Heliomicrobium; species Heliomicrobium sulfidophilum. Next base: position 470,621 of record NZ_JBVTZZ010000004.1, on the reverse strand, counting down.
AGCATTCAAATTACATAGCGAAGAGATGGTTGCCGATCTTGGTGGTGATCACCCGATTGCGCATCCAGCCATCGGAAGATTTGCCGGGATTGAAGAAGAAGAGGGCGCCTTTGGAGGGATCCCAGCCAGCCAGCGCATCCTGAGCCGCCTTTTGGGAGAGGGTGCTCGCCGGGCGGTTAATCATCCCGTTTTTCACTGGTGTGAACTGCCAGGGATCATAGATGACGCCAGCGACAGAGGCAGGGAACTTGCCGCTCTTTGTCCGGTTGAGCACGACGGCGCCGACGGACACCATGCCTTCATAGGGCTCTCCGGAGGCTTCCGCCTCGATCAACCGGGCCAGCAGGTCCACGTCAGATTGGCTGACGCCGCTGTTCGCGCTCTGGTTTTGACGGCCGATCCCTGTGGGCACCTTGAGGACCTGATCAGGACGAATCTCATCAGCGGTCAGTCGGTTCAGTTCCTTAATGGCCCAAGTGGAGGAGCCGAAACGGTTGGCGATTAGAAAGAGACTGTCGCCCGATTTGACGGTGTAGGTAAAAACGTCAGGGATGTTCAGCACTTTGCCGGAGGTCAGGTTGCTGGGATCGACCTTGTTGGCGCTCTGAATCAGGGTCCAGGGAAGACCGAAGCGCTGTCCCAACGAATAGAAGCTGTCACCCGGTTGGGTTGTGTACTGCCATGCATGGGCCGGGGTTACAGCGGCGCCTCCCCAGAGCAGGAGGGTAAAAGCTGCCGACAGCATCCCGGCGCGCAGCCAGGAACGACGGAAGACCATGAAAGCAATCATCCTTTCCTACGCCTTCGGAGTTAGCTGACGGGTTGGGCCAGAAAGGTTGGCCCTCTTCCGAAGAAGATTCACCCCTCGCAGTCGGCAAGCGACTGCGGAACGACCAGTGATGGTCGCGGTTCCTCCGTACCCCCTTTGGGGATTCGGCGCTTTATTTTTGATTCTCCGCAATTATACCGACCTGGACAGGCCCTGTCATGACGATCATTCTTCCTCCAGCGGAAGAGTCTGGACGGTTTGCCAACTCCTTCGACCCCGTGACAGCAATGTAGACACTGTGTCCAAAGAATATGGCAGTTCAGAAGGAAAATTGCCCAATATGTAGAAATATCAGAAAAATACGAAAAGGAGGTGTGCCTTGTGCAACAACGAGATGAAATCGTCACCCAGTTGTTCAACTGGGTGGCTATCATTAATGCTTCCCACAACCCGATTATCGCCACAGACCATGAGGGACTGGTGCGCGTCTTCAACAAGGCCGCCTCCCGCGCCTTTGGCAAAGAGGCCCGCCATGTCATCGGTCTGCCGATCGAGGCTGTCATTCCCAGATGCCGTCTGCGCGAGACGATTCAAACAGGCCAACCCCTGACCGGCTTGCGCTTCAAGTACCAGGAGCGGATCTTTTTCGTCAACCTGACCCCCATCCTGCGCAAACAGCGACTCGTCGGCGCCGTAGCCATTTTACAAGACGTGACCGAATTGGAATCGGTCGTGGAAGAACTCAACCGCGTGAAAGAACTGAAGGGCACCCTGGAGACGATTTTAGAGGCCGCTTATGACGGTATCATCGTCGTCAACGCCGAGGGCGTGATCACCATGGTCAATCAGGCCTACTGCAACTTCCTGGGATTTCGCGAGTCCGACCTGCTGGGTCGCCATGTGGCCGACATGGTCGAGGGGACGCGCATGCACATCGTCTTACAGACAGGACAGCCGGAAGTGGGCGACCTGCAGCATACCGGCGTCCATGACTACATCGCCATGCGCATCCCCATCGTCAAAGATGGACAGGTGGTTGGGGCTGTCGGCAAGATCATGTTCAAAAACGTGAACGAACTAAACGCCCTGGCCTCGAAGATCAATACCCTGCAAAAGGAGTTGAACTACTACAAGGTTGAGTTGCAAAAGTTCCGGGGCGCTCGCTACAGCTTTGAGGCCGTTGTCGGGACCAGCTATGCCATCCGGATGATCAAAGAAACGGCCCGGCGGGTGGCCCGGACCGATTCAACGGTCCTGCTCCGGGGAGAGAGCGGCACAGGCAAACAACTGCTGTCTCACGCCATTCACATCGAGTCAAATCGGAAAGAGGGACCCTTCATCCAGATCAGTTGCAGTGGCCTGGGACCGGAAGCGCTGGAGATCGAACTGTTCGGCGCCATGGGAGAGGCGCCGGCGTCGGCGTCATCGGGCAAGTATGCCCTGGCCCACCGGGGCACGTTGCACATCACCGACATCGGTGACATGCCTCTTCCAGCGCAGGCCCGGCTGGTCCGGCTGCTGCAAGGACAACTGCCCCTCGTCGACACTCCGGATGGACCGGTCACTGCCGATGTGCGGCTGATCGTCTCCACGAACCGCCATCTTGAAGAGATGGTTCGCAAAGACCTCTTCCGTGAGGATCTCTACAACCGCTTGAACGTGATCAGTCTCTTTATTCCGCCGCTGCGCGATCGCAAGGAGGACATTCCCGATCTGGTCTCTGCCTTCGTTCAGAACTTCAATCGTCAGTTCGGCTTTTCCGTGCAGAACGTGACCGGGCAAGCGATGCAGGTCCTCGTCAACTACCACTGGCCGGGAAACGTGAGAGAACTGAACTCCGTTATCGAACGGACCTTTGAACTGGTCAAAGGCGATACGATCGATGTGAGTCACCTGCCCATGCACCTGCAAAAATACATCCAGACAGACCAGATGACGCCGCAGTCGCAAAGCCTGCAGAGCCTTTTGGAACAGACGGAAAAAACAGCAATCCTGCAAGCCTTGCAGTCTGCCAGCGGAAACAAGGTGCAGGCTGCCCAAATGCTCGGAATTTCCCGCGCCGGTCTGTATCAGAAGCTGGCCAAGTACCAGATCGAAGAATAACCCTATATATGACTTAGAAGGGAAGACATTAAAAACCCCGGACCATCAGGCCCGGGGTTTTTTACTTTTTGTGAATAGGGAACTCGGGTGAGCCAAAAAATAGGGCAGACAGGCTAATAGGAGGGGAGAACAGTGAGCTATTACCACGCTTTTTTCGCTATCCTGCTGGCGGCAGCCTTCACGCTCGCCGGTTGGCAGGGCGTGAACCACCCGCTTCCAATCACCCCATGCGGCTTCTCTGCCTGGAAAGCAGGCGGTGAAGGTGTGATGAAAAGGTTCCCCCATCTGCCAGCCGCAGAAGCGGGGCTATCGGTCGCCGAAGCGGAAACGGGACGGGGCTATCCCAAACGGGGAGACGAGACGATGCTCGCCAGGGCGATCCACGGCGAGGCCCGTGGGGAACCTTATGAAGGTCAGGTCGCTGTCGGCGCTGTCATCATCAACCGGGCCAAACATGCGTCCTTTCCCAATTCGGTCCACGGGGTCATCTTTCAACCAGGCGCTTTTACCGCTGTCGACGACGGCCAGATCTGGACCCCGCTGAAACCGACCGATTCGGCCAATAAGGCGGCCCGCGATGCCTTGGCCGGTTGGGATCCCACCGGCGGGTGCATCTATTACTGGAACCCGGCCACAGCGACGAGCCGCTGGATCTGGAGCCGTCCGGTCGTCAAGCAGATCGGCAAACACTACTTTGCCAAGTGATCCGGTAGTAACTGATGTACCCTACGATTTAACCGGAAAGGATGTGCCCTTGTGAGCGAAATCCGAGATCGCGATGAAACCATCGTCGATGATCACCGTCTCATCGAGGAGACGAGCCACTTGCGCAAGGTCAAAAAGACACTCAGCGTCGTCGCCGGCCTCCTGGGGTTGACGACAGCGCTCTTCGGCTACCTCGGCTATCAACAGTATGTGCAGAACCAAGCCTACCAGATGGCTGTGGAAAACCGCTATCAGCGGGCTTTTGCTGACCTATCGAGCAACGTGGAGAACATGGAACTGGAGATGTCGCGCCTAATGGCCAGCAACTCGCCCAACCAGGCCGTCATGGGTCTCCAACAAGTCTCCCGCCAGGCCAGTGAGGCGTCGGCCAACATGGGGCAACTCCCCCTGGCGACGCTCCTCTTGAGCCGGACCAACCGCTTCGTCAACACCGTCGACGATTTTTCCACCACCCTGGCTGAACGCAAGGTCGATGGCAACACCGCCCTGACGGCGGCCGAAAAGAAAACGCTCGGCGATCTGCATCGCCAAACCACTTTCTTGCGCGATGAACTGGGCAAAATGGGTGAGCAATTAAATGCCCGCCAGGTCACCTGGGTTGCCCTGGAGAAGCAAGCCCGTCAGCAGGAACAGCAGGGGTCCAAACAACAGACGGCATTAGGCCAGTTCTGGCAACGGGTCGTCGCCGCTGTGGCCGGTCAGGGGCCGGAGACACAGGCACCGCCTATCCTGGCCAACTTCCAGTTCGTCGAAAATGAACTACAAAAGTATTCCCCTGTTGAATACGACGGCAGGCACTCCGAGCAGATCCAAGTGACGCCACGAGGGCTCGGAAGCGGCCAAATTACCCAGGAACAGGCCATCTCCATCGCCCAGTCCTGGCTTGGCCAAGGCCCCCTCGCCGGTCACCAGGTGCGGGTGACCGGGGAAGGGAAGGCCGCCATTCCCGCTTATGGGATCGGCGTCTACCCGAACGATGCCCCCAATGAAAACAAGATCGCCATGGAGATCTCCAAAACTGGCGGTCATGTGATCTGGATGCTGAAAGAACGCCCTGTCGGAACGCCGGTAATCAGCCGTGACGAAGCTGGTGACATTGCCCGGAACTACCTAAGCCGGCGCGGTTTGAACAACTTTGAGGTGACTGCCGTCGAAGAGTACCAGAGTCTGGCCGTCGTCACCCTCGTCCCCCGCGACGGCAATGTGAGCCTCTATCCGGACAAGATCAAAGTACGCGTCGCCATGGATGACAAAGAGGTTCTCGGCTATGACGCCACAGCCTATCTAACCTTCCATACCAACCGCAACCTGCCGGCGCCCAAGATCAGCCGTGAAGAAGCCCGCAAGCGCGTCGCTTCCGAAGTGGCCGTTACAGGCGACAAACTGGTGCTGCTGGCCAAGGACAACTATCAAGAAATCCTCTGCTGGGAGTTCAAGGCCGCCCGCGAAAATATGACCTACCTCGTCTATATCAACACCCAGACCGGCCGGGAGGAACGGATCTTCCGGATCATCGAGACGAACGCCGGCACCTTCGTCTTCTAACCCCAGCGCCTTCGATTGCATCGGGAGCGAAAATTCCTCCAAAGACACGCCCCAACCAATAAGCGCCGACCTCCGTTTCCTATCGCAGCCTCCTTGTTGCAGGCAGACCAGACGTCTGCCTGCAGTTCCTTTCTATTGGGTCATTTACCCTCCCCTGGAACGTATGGTATAAATGATGTAGTGGAAATCCAGCGGGAGGAGGCCCCCCCATGCGCATTACCGTCGGTGTATCCGCCAGGCACCTTCACCTCAGTGACGAACACCTAGAGATCCTCTTCGGTCAGGGCTACCGTCTGACCCCGAAGCGCCGCTTATCGATACCGACGCAGTACGTCTGTGAAGAGCGGGTGAATATCCGGGGACCTCGGGGTGCCATCAACAGCGTGGCCATCATCGGCCCGACCCGCGCCAAGACCCAGGTCGAGGTGACGCGAACAGACGCCGTCACCCTCGGCGTAACGCCTCCGATTCGCCTGTCAGGCGACTTGCAAGGCAGCGCCCCTGTCACGATCATCGGGCCGAAGGGCCAGGTGGAACTGACTGAGGGCCTGATCGTGGCCATGCGCCACATTCACATGACCGAAAAAGACGCCGGCGAGCTCGGCTTTAGCCACAAAGACTATGCCATGGTGATCATACCCGGAGTGCGCAGCCTCGTTTTTGACCATGTCGTCGTCCGGGTCGCCCAGGAACACACCCACACGGAACTGCATATCGACACCGATGAAGCCAACACAGCGGCCCTTACGAACGATGACGAGGTCGACCTCTTGCGTATCAACGACAAGAAGATCCGACTAGAGCAACTGATCGCCATGTTCGATGAACGCCAACTGAAACAGGTGGAGGCTTGTATCGCTGACATTGTCGCCGAAGAACGGCGCAAGGTGAGGGAGATGGAGGATATGTTGGCGCTATTGCGTCAAGAATAGCTGTCTTCTGCGTCACTGGTCTTCACGTATGAAAGGAACGATGGCTGTGCGTCTCGGAGAACTCTATCATTGGCTCGTGGCAGAGGGCATCGCCGCCGATCCGCGACCCCGCGAAGAAGTGGAGGCGCTGATGGCGGCGCGGAAAAAAGCTGTCACCGGCAGCAAAGACAAGGCGGTACGCCTGGCCGATGACGGCCAGTGGAATAACCCCTATGGGGACACACGCATCCTGTACGGTGAACCGGACAGGGAAGTGCGCAGGGTCCTCGCCGGTATCGACATCGACGGAGCGGAACTCCTGCTGGCGGACCGATGGAGAGATCGGGGCAAAGGGGTCGACCTGGTTATTGCCCACCACCCGGCAGGGCGCGCCCTCGTCCAACTCTACCAGGTGATGAAGGTGCAGGAAGATCTCCTGGCTGCCGCTGGCATCCCGATTAACGTAGCGGAAGCCCTCATGACCGACCGGGTCGAGGAAGTCCGCCGCTCTCTCTTGCCATCGAACCATCAGAAGGTGGTTGACCTGGCCCGCCTGCTTGATCTCCCCTTTCTCTGTGTCCATTCGCCGGCGGATAACAAAGTTCAGAAGTACCTCACTGAATACCTGTCAGAGGAGCGGATCGGTCCGGAAGGGACGCGGACAGTCCAGGATATTATCGACGCCCTCCTCGACCTGCCGGAGTTTCAACTCGCTGCAGGCCACGGCGTAACGCCCCAAGTGATCGCTGGAAAAGGCAAGGACCGGGCCGGGAAGATCTATATCAAAATGAACGGCGGAACATCAGGTCCGGAACAGTCGATGGAGGAACTGGTCAAAGCAGGTATCGGCACAATCGTTTGCATGCACCTGCCCGAGACGCAGCGGAAAAAAGCGGCCGAGGCGCGCCTGCGCGTCGTCATCGCCGGACACATGGCTTGCGATTCGCTGGGAATGAACCTCCTGCTGGATGGCTTGGAACGTCACGGGGTCCAGGTATTGCCCTGTGCCGGATTGATGCGGTATCAACGCGATAACGCTTAGATTATTTGCAGATATGTCAAGTTATCACAAATAACGATTGACATTCCGGGCGGTTATCTCCAATAAAAGATAGATCTTGTCAAAAAAACATTGGCAAGGTATACTCCTACTGTAGGGACAAAGGTGTCCTTTTGAGACGACGGCGTTTCCTCCGAATGACAAAATAACCGCATTCGGTCGATACGTCTTTTTATTTTTGCCGGGGGAGGGAGCGCCGTTGAACGGGTTACGCATTTTTTTGGCGATGCCGGCCGGTCCTCTTCGCGATAAGGTAAAGGATTCCCTTAGCCGGCATGGATACGTCATCATCGGCGAAGCCGTTGATGGAATGACAGCTTTGCGGTCACTGCACAAACTGTTGCCTGATCTCGTCATCATTGAAATGCAACTGCCCGCCCTGGATGGCTTGGAACTGGCCAAGCTGTGCCAGGAGGAGCAGCTTGGCGCCGTCGTCTTGCTTACTCCCTACAACCAGTTAGGCACTGTCCAACGAGCTTTGGAGACCTGGCTCTTTGAGCCGCTGATCCGCCCCATCCGCGAAGAGGCGCTGATGGCCGCTGTCGTCACCGCCCATACCCACTACATGCGGGAAGCGCGTCTCACCAAAGAAGTCTTGGAACTCAAAGAAGCCCTGGAAAAACGCAAGCTTATCAACCAGGCCAAACGGCGAATCATGGAAAAGCTCCAAATCAACGAAGATGAAGCACATCGCATCCTTCAACGCTATGCCATGAACCACCGCATCTCCAGCAAGGAGGCCGCCTCCCGGATCCTCAAGGGCTACTCCCATGATGAAGGCGCACCATGATGAAGGCGCATAAGCTAGAAACAAAGAGACGAAACAATGCAAAAACCGGCTGGGGCTTTGAAACCCGGCCGGTTTTCTATTTCTTGAAAGGGTTCCTATGTCTTTACTCGCTATGTGTCGTTCCTGGATCTTGGGCCCGGCGGCCTTAACGTTGCCCTTCCGCTCCTTGTTCCTGCTTCGCCAGCGCTGCGCTCTCTGGTTTCTGCGCCGGCAGCGGCGCTGGTGAAGCCTGTGTCCCTTGTGATTCAGGCGACTGTGGTGATTCAAGTGACCCAGGCGACTCAAGTGACGTTGGCGACTCGGGTGCGGGTGACTCTGATAACTCTGGCGATGCCGGCAACGTTGGCAAAGTCGACGATCCAGGCGACCCTGCTGCTCCTGAATTGGACGGATCGCGCGCGCCTTCCTCTGCGCCCGTTTCCTCAGCCGGCCTCGGCTCCGGCGCCGGAGTCCTGCTCCTGGCAACCGCCGGCTCAGGGGAGAAGAGTTCCGATTCCCTCGTCGGTATCCCTTCCAGGGCGCCCTCCATAAAGGCCCGGAACAGGCGGGCCGGGTAACTTCCGCCATAAACCCGATTCAGGTAATGATCACGGTCAGTTAAATCATAACCCATCCAAACGGCTGTCACCAGTTCCGGTGTATAGCCCACAAACCAGGCGTCCCGGTTTCCCTTGACGCCCTCAAAGGCGGGGACCGGCGGGAGTTCGACCGTGCCCGTCTTGCCAGCGACTGGACGGCTCAGGCGCGCTTCCTGTCCTGTACCATAGCGGACGGCATCCTGAAGCAGATTCGTGATCGCTCTCGCCGTCGAGGGCTGGAAGACGACGGTCTGGACTGCCGGCTTGACGAGGGCATTACGCTGCCCATCATAGATCTGCGTGATCGTCCGGCTTGGCCGGTAGATGCCGTTGTTGACCAGCGCGCTGTAGGCGCCGGCCATATCGAGGGGAGAAACACCGCGTTCGATCCCTCCGAGGGCGAGAGACAGGTGAGCGTCGTTCTCTGTGACAGGGAGGCCGAGGGCGCGCAGCGTCTGAACGGAACGGCGCGGCCCGATCTCGTTAAGCAACCAGACGGCAGGCACATTGATCGACTGAGCAACAGCCTGGCGCATCGTCACCCGTCCCCGGAAGACCCCGTCATAGTTGGCGGGATGGTACCCGTTGAAGCCCATGTCCTCGTCAGGCAGCAGGGAATCGGGCGTCCAGCCCTGCTCCAGCGCTGGCGCATAGACGGCCAGTGGCTTGATAGCCGATCCCGGCGAACGCTGCATCATTGTCGCCCGGTTGAAGCCACGCCTGGCCCCATAGGTCCGGCCGCCGACAAGCGCCTTCACATGACCGGAAAGGGGATCGACGCTGGCCAAGGCGCCTTCGACAAGCCTGTCGTCGTTACTGAAGGGAAAAGAATCGGCGTTAGCAAAGAGCTCTTCCGCCAGCTTTTGCACTGGCGGGTCGAGGGTCGTTTGAATGCGAAGGCCCCCGCCAAAAAGCTGGTTTTCCGAGATGCCGTGCACCTGAACAGCCTCTCGGAGCACCTCATCGACGAAAAAAGGATAGGGGTACTGTACATCCCGCGTGGGCGGTTGAGGGACCAGGCGGATAGGTTCCAGCCGCGCCCGCTGAGCCTGCTCCGGCGTAATCAGTCCGTAGCGGGACATCTGGTCGATGACGATGTTGCGGCGCTCCTGAGCGGCCTCCTGTGAAATGGCGGGGGAGAACGCACCCGGGTTTTTCGGAATTCCCGCCAACAGGGCGCATTCGCCTAAGGTCAACTCTTTCGCTGTCTTGCCGAAGTAGGTCCGCGCCGCCGCCTCCACGCCATACGCCCCTTCGCCGAAGTAGATCCGGTTCAGGTACAGTTCCAGGACGCGATCTTTGCCTATCTGCCGCTCTAGGTGATAGGCGAGATGGATCTCCTTTAACTTCCGCTGCAACGTCTTTTCCGGGTTCAGATAGATGTTCTTGATCAACTGCTGGGTGATCGTCGAGCCACCTTCCTGGATGGAACCGGCGTCGTAATTCGACTTCAGTGCCCGTAGGATGCCCTGGAGGTCGATGCCAGGATGGTCATAAAAGCGGATATCTTCCGTGGCCAAAATGGCCTGTCGCATCCGCAGTGGAATCTGGTCAAGCGGGAGGGGGATCCGGTGCTGAGGGCCGTGTAGCTCGGCGATCAGACCACCCTTTGCGTCGAGCAAGAAGGAGGTTTGGGGCGCTGTGAAATCATCGACCGAAAAGGGCGGCACGACCGTAAAGAAGCGATAAGCGAGATAGCCGGCAGCACCTCCAAGTCCAATGGTGACCGTCAAGAGGACTAGGCCGAGGGCGACCAGCAAGCGATGCCAAACTGACGGTTTTGCGGCAGCGGCCAGAGCGATCCCCTCCTTCTGAATTCAAAGAAAAGTATACAATCGATAGGGCATTAAAGAAATATAGGGGAGAAAAATCGCTTCTTTTGCTTTTTTATTTTCATGCGCTTAGGTGTAAGTACATAGGATGTGACAGGGATGCCATGGACAGACTGAAAGACGAAGTTGCTGCGTATGGAGATAATGTGTATTGAGAAGAAGCTCAGCGAAGAATCATACAACAGCGATAAAAAATAGTTGAATATGATGGGTATATCAGGGAAAAACCCGCTCAGGCGAAGGACGAAAGCGCGAATAGTGGTCAGAGACAAAGCAAAAAGCTTCGAACCAAACGTTCGAAGCCTTGATAAAACGAATATGGTGGGCGATAACGGAATCGAACCGCTGACCTCTTGCATGTCAAGCAAGCGCTCTAACCATCTGAGCTAATCGCCCTTTGGTAGCGGTGGTAGGATTTGAACCTACGACACTACGGGTATGAACCGTATGCTCTAGACCAACTGAGCTACACCGCCGCGACCGAAGACAAGTGATAGTATAAGCCAACGTGGTGCTTTCGTCAATTATTTTTTTCAGAATATCTCCGGAAATCCGCCCCAATCCTTCAGGGGTGATGGATAAGGGGGGAGAGGGGGAGGATTATTGAGGATGGTGTCGAAGAGATATCTGATAAAAAATGGTCGGGAAAGGGGAACGAGAATGGAGGAGTGGGTTTTACAGCCCGGGGACAGACCATACCGGATCCTGACCTCCACCGGCGACAGCTCGCCTGATGGCCTGAAAGGCATCCATTTTTATTCAAAGATAAAGGAAACAGGCTTCATCGACTGCCTGCTGATCTTCAACTATGGGGAGCGCCAGGCGGTGCGTCAGGCCAAGGACTTCCCGCCCGATCAGTTCGAGCACTTCCTGCGCGGCGTGGAGAGCCGCTCTCCCTATCCCTGCCAGATCGTCAACGGAGAAACAGAGGAGCAGACCGCTCTGGCCCTCTGGGAATCCTTCATCGGATCTTCCGTCGATAAAGCCGTGAGCTGATGTTATTACGAAGGTCGTTGCGAAAACCCCGGACCGGAATGTCCGAGGTTTTCGTTATTTAAGAGGCAAACTTAGATATAGCATGCATTTGGGCCGGGTCAGGCTGCTTTTGAAGGGGACTTTCTACTGGTTCGAAAGGATTTTAGAAATAAAAAAAACTCAGGCTTTCCTGAGTTCTTTGCTACATTGGTGCGAGAGGGGGGATTTGAACCCCCACGGTTGCCCACACGCCCCTCAAACGTGCGCGTCTGCCAGTTCCGCCACTCTCGCATTCACATGGAGCCACTGACCGGGATTGAACCGGTGACCTTATCCTTACCAAGGATACGCTCTACCTACTGAGCTACAGCGGCATTTTCGATTGAAGAAGTTAAAGAAGATGGCAGGGGAGACAGGACTCGAACCCGCAGCCTACGGTTTTGGAGACCGCCGCTCTACCATTGAGCTACTCCCCTATATACCTTGAATGGAGCGGGTGATGGGAATCGAACCCACGTATCCAGCTTGGGAAGCTGGTGTTCTACCATTGAACTACACCCGCAAACCGGTGATAAGACCGGGTATTAACAAGATGGAGCGGGAAACGAGATTCGAACTCGCGACCCTCGCCTTGGCAAGGCGATGCTCTACCGCTGAGCTATTCCCGCAACATATGGTGCCGAAGGCCGGGGTCGAACCGGCACGAGGGGTGACCTCACTGGTTTTTGAGACCAGCGCGTCTGCCAATTCCGCCACTTCGGCAAGTAATATGGTGGGCGATGAGGGAATCGAACCCCCGACCTCATGCATGTGAGGCATGCGCTCTAACCAACTGAGCTAATCGCCCTTGCCAGACGGCATTCGCCGGTGACGAAATATACTCTATCAAAAACAGCGACTAAAGTCAACAAGGTTTTTTGCGATTCTACAGTGAAAATCAAGGAGAGACAGGAAAAGTATGGTCGATTTCCTTGCCGGGCACGTTTTCCCTGTTCTAGGCGTTACGATGTCATCATGACAGAAGCTTAACGAGTATGATTATAGAGGGAATAGCGGGGAGACCATGGGTCATAATTACTCTGCCAACGCTTTCGCTTGACTTCTGCCGGTGGGTTGTAGTAGAATGGATTTCGTTCAGTCGGGGCGTGGCGCAGCTTGGTAGCGCGCTTGGTTCGGGACCAAGAGGCCGCAGGTTCGAATCCTGTCGCCCCGACCATTGATTTTATTGGGTTTTTCGGGTTAGTGGATGGTGGTTGCGGTCGGGCTTGACGCCTAGGGGTTTTGGAGCAGTTAAAAATCGAGTTATAGTAACGGCCAGGATAGATGTCCTGGCTTTTCTGCGTATTGACCGTTGGAGTTTTCATTGACTTGCTTTACAATTATTGGAGGAATCATTGGTTCAACGGATGGTGCAAATATGCTCTTAGAGAATCAAGGGAGCTATAAAAGAGGAAGTGCAAAGATTGTCCGAACAACGATTGACCCCTGTCCGCAGTACCCATTTACGCGCTGATTGTGAACACTGTTTTGGTTTGTGCTGTGTCGCTTTGCCTTATGCCAAATCGGCTGATTTTGCGTTCGACAAAAAAGGAGGCGTTCCCTGTCGAAACCTGCAATCCGATTATCGCTGTCGGATTCATCAGAGCTTAAGAAGGGAAGGTTTTCGCGGTTGCACGGTCTATGAATGTTTTGGCGCCGGTCAGAAGGTTTCCCAGTTAACTTACCAGGGAAGAGATTGGCGTGAGCATCCCGAGATCGCTCCGGAAATGTTTGATGTGTTCCCGATCATGCAACAACTTCACGAGATGCTTCAGTACCTCAACGAAGCATTGGGGTTAGAAGAAGCCTTGCCGCTCTATGGAGAGTTGCAGAAGGCGACGGAAGCAACGGAACATTTAACATATCTGCCTCCAAAGTCGCTCTTAGCCGTCGATCTGCCAAACCATCGAGTCATCGTGAGTGATCTGCTTCGACAAACCAGTGAATTTGTAAGAGCAAAAGTGATGAAAAACAAGAAACAAAGAAAACCAAGCAAAGTAGATCGGGGGAGCAACCTCATCAGCGCTAAATTAAAAGGCGCCGACCTGAGCGGCGCCAATTTGAGAGGAGCATTACTGATTGCCGCCGATCTGCGACAAGCGGACCTGCGCACTGTCGACTTTCTCGGCGCAGACCTGAGAGACGCTGATGTCAGCAGCGCCAATCTAATTGGCAGCATTTTTCTTACTCAAGCGCAGTTAGATTCGGCGAATGGCGATAAGGAAACCAAATTGCCGCCTTCATTAATCCTTCCTGCCCATTGGCTAGGTTAGAATAACTGCTTGGTTCAAAAAGATTCACACAGCATTCATTAAGAACAAGTCTACCTGGTCACCTTCTTCGATGACGCCACCCCGTTTGTTCTGCATGGGCAGTTTTATCCCACATTGGATCAGGTGATGGTGGAGGATTGTTTCCACCAAGATCTCAAGTACGGGGCGCCGGAAGCGGCGTTCTTTGACTATGGGAAACAGTACCGAACCAAGTGGATGCATCGCGCGCCTGCGCCAAAATGGGCATCCGCGTGCTGTTTGCAGCACCGGCAAGACCACCACCATTCGCCGATTACAAAGTCTACACCCATTGCCTGCTCTATGGCGCACAAAACGGTCGTCGAATCATTGATGGTCATATGGTAAAGCTGGTGTTCCAGGGAGAATTGAACTGATTCTCCCTTTTTTCCTGCCCTGGTATTCTCACAAACGTGGCGCAAATCGCACACCCCGACGGCGACCGCCTAAAGGATCGTCCAGGGGCCGCTAAACACACCGTTATCTTTGGATTATTTGTACGCAATATTTCCTAAATTCTATATCTTCTTGTAATGAAATGGTATTAATGGTTATAATCAAAGAAAACTAGTATCGTCACCATCTATTGTTGGATTTTCGCAAGAAAAAATAGGATTCATGTGGGTGAGGTGCGATGTACCGTAATATGATGGAAGAAATCGTGGAAGAACTGCTTAGCGAAGTATTTGAAACCAACAGGGATATTTGCCGCGATTGTCCGAACTGCAAGCTGGACATCGCAGCCCATGCGTTAAACCGTTTGCCCCCGAAATATGTCGTACATGGGAAGGGAAGAGCCCTGACTCGGATTGACTTACGAGATCCCCAGAAACGGACGGATATATTATCTGTCATCGCTCAAAGCATCTCCGTTGTCAATGAAAATCGCTGGTGCCAGAAGGAGCAGCGATGATCGAATGATGCATCAAGTTTCGAAGCAGTGCTATTGAGCGAATCAATTTTTTATTCAATTTTGAGGACATGTTGTCTTTTTCACCCGTCCATTGCGCTTAATGGTCGCCCGCATTACAGTCGCGTCAGGAAATTTCTGTCCCGGTTCAAGGGGTATCTTGTGCTCTGGTATGTACAACAGCAATCCTTTGTTCTACCATAACAGTAGTGTGGCTTCTACGGTCTTAATACTGTTTTTCTACGGCTTTTCGGACAAAAAATAACGGCGGAAAGAGGGATTCACCGTGCCCCAAGAAAAGTACAGAATTCTTATCGTCGACGACTCACCGTTCAGTCAGTCGATTATCAAAAATTCCCTTCAAGAAGATCGCTTTGAGGTCGTTGCGATGGCCAGCGCCGGCCTGGAAGGTATCGAACAGTTCCGGGAACTGAAACCGCAGCTCGTGACGATGGACGTCACCATGCCTGACATGGACGGGCTCGAGTGTGTCCGACGGATTCTTGATATCGATCCCAATGCCAAGATTATCATGATCAGTTCCATGCGCGATCAGGAATTGATCGGCCGGTCGCGTGCGCTCGGCGTCGCCCATTTCCTGCAAAAACCTTTTGTCCCAGAAGAACTGAACCGGTTAGCCCTTGACGTCCTGCAAAAGCGAGAACAGCACCAACATGACGCCCATGTTTTCGCCGAACTGTTCCGACAGGCTTTGCAAGACAGCCTTCTAGGCTTGTTGTCGACACCGGTCACCCTGTCGGATCTCTCCGAGCAGGAAGCCGAGTACGCCTCCCAGGGCATCGCCGTAGTGATCGGAATCACTGGCGGGCGCTATGGAAAGATGATCCTCGATTGCAACCCCGAAACGGCTTTAGCGACAGCGCGGCGCATATTGCGCAAAGACGCTATTGACGACAATGAGATGCGCTATGCTGTGGCGGAAATCGGCAACATTATCGCCGGTCACGGCGTTTCGCGCATCAACGACCGCATTGGCGCCGGCAACGGCAACCTCCGACTGACCGCACCGAGCATCCTCTACGGCAAGGTAGGGATCTTCAACCCCAAAATGATCGGCTTCCGCACGACAGCCCAGACCGCAGAAGGCGCCTGGAAGATGCTGGTCGGTTTTGGAGGTGTCACCAGTGGACGTTAAACACATCGAACCCTTCCTTGAAGCCCTCCACAACGTTCTGCCCATGCTCGGCTTCCAGCAGATCGTCCGGGGAAAGCTCTCTGTGGGAGATCGCTTTGTCGCCGGCAAGGGTGTCATCGTCCTTATCGGCACGACGGGCGATGTGGCAGGCAACATCGCCTACAATCTCACCGAAGAAGTGTCCAAGAATATCGCTTCAACCATGATGGGCGGTATGTCTGTCGCTGCCTTCGACGCCCTGGCCCAAAGCGCCGTATCGGAACTAGTCAATATGCTGACAGCCAATGCGGCCATGACCTTGGAGAGCCAGCAGATTAAGATAGATATCTCTCCACCGACGATCATCCTGGGGCAAAACTCGACAGTGACCGTCTGCAACGGTCGCTTTCTGACGGTGGAGTACCTGGTGGACGGGATGAAAATTGACGTCAACTTCGGATTTCATCAAAAGTAATCAGTTGGCCCTGATTTCTCATGTTCTGCTAGCTACCGGTGGATACCGCCAACCGATCCGATTATGATATGATAGCTTGGACAACCCCGATGAGAGGTGAGAATCGTTGGAACAGGAATACCATGTAGCGCTTTATACTTCCGATCCGGTGATTGCAAAGTCCTATTATGGCTCCTATGAGATGGATGAACAGGCCGAGGTGCATGGCGGCGGGTATGCGCGCCAGCCCGTGACCTTTTCTCTCGTTCAGACTGGCGACGGTTATATGGCCCATAACGTTAAAACGGTGATCTTCCCGGAAGCGACGGCGCCTTGGGGAGGAATTACCCACATTGCCCTTTTGCTCGAGAGGAACCGGGGATTCTGCACCCCTCTTAGTGAACCTAGTGAGGTCTTGACCGGAGAAACCGTCGAGATCCGTGCTGGTGAACTGACCCTCTTGATCCCGCAGCATTCCTGCAACTGCCGAAAAAAGGAACCTAGTCATTCTGCCTGAAAGGTCGCCTGTTCTAAGGCCTGGCGAAGGTGCGCCGGGCCTTTCCTTTGCCTGCTTTCCCGCTTTTTTCGTATGCTCGATTGGGAATGTGGCCGACGAGAGCGCCACGATTATCCTCTTTCCTTCCTTCACCGATGGCGCCGACGGCTACTGGCGTGTTTGCCACTGCTGCCAGGCGCGAGCGAGCGAAAGCCGGGTCTAGGTAGTCCTGAGCGGCATCGTTGGCAATCTCCCCCAGGTGACCCAGATGCGTCGGTTAGTGCCGGGCCAGTTTTTTTGTGCCCTGTGACCATCCCTTTCCCGATGACGCTATCCTGGCCTTGGGCCAGACGAACGTCCATATGACCGTCTGAGGCGTCCTCGCTCCCGAACGGCTGGCAGAAAACCGGGAGCGGGGCAAGGTGGCACCCTTTTTTCGATCGCCGCCGGTGAAGATAGCCTTCACAAAAGCTCTGATGAACTCAGCGTTCCTATCAATAACCGTCGATAATCGCACAGAAGAAGCAGACCGGAGGCGACCCCATGCGGTGGATCCTGCCATCAAAGCAACAGATACCCTCTTATCCCGGACTGACTCCCTTTCAGGCGGCCCTGCTCGCCCGGCGGGGGATCAGCCCTGCTGACGCGGAACGCTTTATCCGTTCCGCCATCGAAGACATGCACGATCCGCAGCAACTCAAAGGCGCCGCTGCCGCTGCGGCCATCATCAAAGACGCCATCGACCGGCGTCTCCCCATCACCGTTTACGGCGACTACGATTGTGACGGTGTCACCGGGACAGCGCTCCTGGTGGAGAACCTAACCAAACTGGGCGCCATCGTGGACTGGTACATCAACAGCCGCTTCGTCGAAGGGTTCGGCATGCACCCGCTCGGTGTCGAAGAGATCGCCCGGCGCGGGACGCCGCGTTTGATCATCTCCGTCGACAACGGGATCAGCGCCGTCGACGCCGTACGGCGCGCCCACGAGTTGGGGATGCAGGTCGTCGTCACCGATCACCATGAACCTGGGGTGGAACTGCCGTCAGCTGACGCCATCGTCAATCCGAAGCAGCCCGGATGCCCTTATCCCGACAAACAGTTGGCCGGCGTCGGCGTGGCTTTCAAGGTGATGCAGATCCTGTTCCAGGCGGCAGGAAACCCGCGCGAGATTCTGCGCTCCCTCGACCTTGTCGCCCTCGGCACAGTGGCGGACGTAATGCCTGTGACCGGTGAAAACCGCATCTTCATCAAAAACGGGTTAAAGCTAATCAACTGGGGCGAGCGGACACGGATCGGCCTTCAGGCGATCAAGGCCGCCGCCGACCTCAAGGGCGAGGTGAACGCTCACTACCACCTCGGCTTCATCTTCGGTCCCATGCTCAACGCCACCGGTCGTATCGACGGCGTACCAGCGGCAGCGGTGGAACTGTTGCTGACGACCGACCGCCGCCGCGCCGGCGCATTAGCGACCCAACTGCGGCTGGTCAACGAGGAGCGGCAACAGTTGACCCGCCAACAGACGGAGACAGCCTTCGAACAGGCGCAAGGGCAGGCGGGCTTTATCGTCGTTTATGATCCGTCCTTCCACGAGGGGATCGTGGGTCTGATCGCCTCCCGACTGAAGGAGGCTTTTCACCGGCCTGTGCTGGCGCTGACCGACAGCCACGAGACGGGGATCCTCAAGGGGTCGGTCCGCAGCGTCAAGGGTTTTTCAGTGAAAGCCCACCTTATCGATGGTTGCGCCGACCTGCTGCTCAAGGGTGGCGGTCACGAGATGGCCGCTGGCTGCTCCCTGGCGAGGGAAAACCTGGCCGCCCTGCGCCAGCGCCTCGACGCCGCAGTCCGCCAAGCGCCGGCGGATCTCTTCGTCCCCATGGTGGAGATCGATTATACCCTGAACCCGAACGAATTGGACGAAGCGCTGGTGGCGCAGATCGAGGGATTCGCTCCTTATGGCGCCGGTTTCCCCCGGCCCACCTTTCTCCTGGCGCCTTTTCGGCCCGAGCAGGTCCGTTTCCTGGGCCGGGAGTGCAACCACCTCCGCCTCAACGGCCAAGGGGTGACGGTCATCGGCTTCAACCAGGCTGAAGCCTTCCGTGAGGTCAACCCCAAGGGGCCCTTGGCTCTCGTCGGTTTGCCGGAAGTCAACACCTACGACAGTTCCCTCCAGTTCCGCCTGCGCAACGACGGCTGGCGAGATCTAACCAAACTATCCGGTGGCGATGACTTCCCTGAAGTCACCGAAACAGCAGGGTAGCGCCTACCGGTAATGGCCGCCGATCTTTGCAGCGCGGTCTTGCGCCTGTCCGGTCGGTAGGAGGGAGGAGGCGCGGACGATGGCCGTTGTTCCCAGGGCGTCGCGGATGCGGTCCATCGTCCGGCTCACCCGGTCTTGCCGGTCCATGTCGCGAAACAGTTCCTGCTGGAGGGCGCCGTCTTCTTCGAGGCCGCTGAGGTCCACCGTGACCGTGCGGACCGGACGGCCATCCCAGTGCCGGCGAAAGAGTAACTGCGCCTTTTCGAAAACGGGCCCTGACAGGTTGGAGGGGCAGGCCAGGGAGGTCTGGCGGTAAAAACCCCGTGTCAGGTCATAGGCGCGCAGGCCCACAGAAACAGTCCGGCCAGCCTTGCCCAACTTGCGAGCCCGCCGGCAGACTTCGTCGGTCAACTCCAGCAACACCAGTTCGATGTCATCGCTACGGTGATAGTCACGGGGCAGGGTGATAGAGTGGCCGACGCTCTTGGCCTGCTCCAGCGAATTGGCGCAGACCGGCGATGGGTCCCGTCCCCAGGCCAGATTGTGGTAGACAGCGCCGCGCAGGCCAAAGCGCCGCGTCAAGTAGTGGACGGGGTAGCGGGCGAGTTCGCCGATGGTAAGCAAGCCCATGTTGCGAAAATGCCGCTCCATCCGCGATCCCACCATGAACATCTTACCCGTTGGCAGGGGATGGAGCTTTTCCTCCACATCACCGGACCCCCAGAGCGCCACGCCGGAGGGGCTTTTTTTTGCTTCTATATCACAGGCCATCTTGGCCAGAAACTTGTTGGGACCGATGCCGACGGAACAGGGGACCTTCACCGCCGCCCAAACTTTTTGCCGAAAAATCTGGGCGGCCTGGACGGCGTCGCCCCAGATGTGTTCAGCGCCCTGCACATCGATGAACAACTCGTCAACGCTGTAGGGCTCCACCAGCGGCGAGAGGGTGCGGGCGATCTGCTGGATCTGCCAAGACACCTCTAGGTAAAGGCTCATGCGCGGGCGCACACAGACAGCGTCAGGGCAGATGGCCCGGGCCTCGCCGACGGTCATGGCTGTCTTGACCCCACGGCTTTTGGCCTCCCGGGAGGCAGCCAGGATGATGCCGTGCCGCCGTTCCGGATCGCCGCAGACGAGCACCGGCTTTCCCCGCAAGGTCGGGTTGTGGGCCACCTCAACGCTGGCGTAAAAGGAATTCATGTCAGCCAGGAGGACCGTCGGCGCCACCGTCATGGCTCTTCCGCCCCCACGATGGCGTCGATAGGCAACCTTTCAACCGTTTCCGCCCGGCGCCAACGCAGCGCTCCCGGCGGCTGCCCTACGCTCAATGGGATGCCAGTCAATTTCTCCAGCCGGCCCTGGCGGTGGACGAGCAGGGTGATCGGCCGGCCTGCATCGCGGGCCGCCAGGACCAGCGCCTGGATCTCCTCTAGGTATTCCTGGGTGGGGCAGGGGAATGGCACGGAACGGGCCGCTTCCTGGACTTTCTCCACAGCGCCGGCCCGGTGTTCCGGCAGGATCATGCGGGATCCTTGCCAGAGCCGGTTATGGGTGAAAAAGGCGCGGGTGCGTTCATCCAAGGCGATCCCTCCTTTGTTAGAACGTATATTCTCAGAACATCAGTTCTATTATACGAACATTTGCTCCCTTTGTCATGGGGAGCCGGTCAAAAAATCATCTCCAGATTTATCCATCTCCCTTTGTTTACTCCTTCAAGGGCTTTCTTTTTCCCGGCAAGCAGGAATCAGCCCAGTTCCCCCTGGGAAGGGAAGAGAAACCGGGCGCACCGAAAAAAGCCCCCGGTAAAAACCGGGAGCTCTGGTCATCGTTGATCGGCCAGTTTGCCTGGAGTTGTTCCACTTTGGAGAAAAAGATTATTTCCTTCGGGATACATTGCTGTTATAGATGCGTTCGAGCAAGATAAACGCTTCTTCCCGGCTAAGGGATGTCTCGGGACGGAAATGGCCATCGGGATAACCTTTGGCCAAACCCTTGGACGCTGCAGCGCTGACGGGTCCCAAGGCCCATGATGTCTCCAGATCGGCGAAAGCGGGAGAGGAGAGCGCTTCCCACTGTTGCGCCCGTGACGCCAGGGTGACCGCCTCCGCCCGGGTGATCGGCGCATGGGGCGCCAATCGCTGACCAGGGCGACCGATCACCAAGTTTGCCTTCACGAGCCCGGCAACGCGGCCTTGCAGTTCCGGCTTCAACCCCTCCGCATCGCCGAAGGGATGCAATAAATCGGCTTCTTCACCCGTAACACTCTCCTCGATCCCCTTGAGGGAGGGGAAAACATCGATAAAATAAGTAAAGAACTCCTGCCGGGTCATCCCTTCATCAGCCTCGCCCGTTTCCGAAGGCAAGGCCATCGCCAACTCGGAGATGCGCACCATGCTGTAATCCTTTGCATAAAAGGTGAATTCCACAAAGGGAACCCCCTCTTGCCGCATGTTATTGATCTCCACGGTCAAGGAACGAGGCGTCGCCGACACAAAGCGAAGGGCCGACTGGGTGCCCTCGTTGGCGATGGAGTTGGCAAACCAGTTGATCATCGACGGACAATTGACATACTTGTCCAGTGTTTCCGCTGTAGGGACCTGCATGTACTCTACACCCAGCGGCAAGGTTACCGTGATCTGGCTGCCTTCGCGCACCGCTCGTGGACCTTCATTATCAGCAACAAGAAAAATGGAACTCAACCCTTGGTTCTCGCCTCGGGTCACTCTTGGCACTGATATGGGCAGATTTTCACTGGTCATTGTTCCCGAAAGCTGGACGTCGACCGGTTTCCATGCTCCCGGTATCTCCGGATCTTTAAAGCGGATCCGAAGGTCACCTGCCTCAGCCATGCCCGTGCCGAAGGTCAATAACGCTAATGTAGTCAAGAGTAGCAGTCTTTTTCGCAACAGATTCCCTCCTGAAGCCTCTTTATTGATCAGATAGGAACAGCTTGCGGTACATAATTCGCACTTTTTCTATTTTTTCCTCTTTTTTTGGGCAAGAAGAGCTTACGGAAAAAAGATGTTTTTGTTATGATTTTCTTGATGAAAAGAGGCGTTGATCGTGCAAGACATCCGGAATATCTACTGTGTGGGAAGGAATTTTCCACTTCATGCCGCTGAACTAGGCAATGCGATTCCCGAGCGACCGCTGATCTTCTCGAAACCGACCCATGCGCTGGCCTTGCTGGACGGCAACACCCTTCATCTGCCAGGAACCAAAGGGGCTGTCCACTTTGAGGCCGAACTGGTCATCCGGGTCGACCAACCCTACCGAAAGGGGAGCACGGCCGATAGCTTGATCGGCGCCATGGCTTTAGGCATCGATTTTACCCTGCGCGATCTGCAGGAAAAATTGAAGCGCAAAGGCCACCCTTGGCTGGAGGCAAAGGGGTTTCCCAACTCGGCGGCCCTGACGCCCTTCATCCCTTTCCCTGGCGCAGCATCCATCGCCGCCGAGGACTTTATTCTTCTTCGCAACGGTGTGGAAACACAACGGGGGAACGTGCGGGATATGCTTTTCAACGTGCAGGAAATCCTCGATTTTTGTGCCGAATGCTTCGGCATCGGTCCCGGAGACATCATCTTCACAGGCACACCGGCTGGCGTGGGACCGGTCATATCGGGGGATGCCTTTCACCTCTATTGGGGAAACCGCTGCCTCGGTCATGGCGTCGTTTGCTTGGATACCCTCGAGGCGTTATAATGGAAAGAGAAGGGAGGGGAACGCATGTCCCTTTGTGACAAATGCCAGGAATGCCGCCGCGACAAGGAGGAGGAGTTGGAACGCTTCCGCAAGAACTATGTTGAAGGCGGTATCGTCGAAAAGTCTCCTCATTGCAAGGACTGTGACAACGTGGAAGGCGACGATCTGGAACGGTGCCTCGTCTGCGGCGCCGTGATTGAAAAGAAATAACGCTGTAGAACGGGAGGCGCGAGCCTCCTTGTTTCTTTTCACTTTCACTTCCTTGTCGGACTCGCTGGTCTCGACACACCGCTCCGCCCTTTTCGTTTGAAAATCTTTATTAACGGAACCATTTTCGTGGTAGAATGATGGGCGACAACTTTTTCATCGCCACAACACCAAACGGACTCTGCGTCGAAGAAGGATTCAAGGCAGGTGATTTGATGAAAAGATGGCATATCAGTCCCAGACTGATGATCTTTTTTGGTTTGATGTTGCTCCTGGGGGTGACCGCAGGGGTTACATACGGGATCTTTAGCCCCGATTATTCCCTGCGCGATCCTTTAAACCCTGACGGTCCTTTGACAGAGTCGGAAATCAAGCGACGGATGAACGTGCTCCTGCTGGCGGTGGACAACCGCCCTGGTGAAACAGATGGACGAACGGACACGATCATCGTCGCCAGCGTCGATCGCCAGGACAAAAAACTCTACCTCCTCTCCATCCCCCGCGACACCCGAGTCAAGATCAGCGGTCACGGTATGGACAAGATCAACAGCGCCCACATGTACGGCGGTGTCCCGCTCGCCAGGAAAACGGTGGAGGAATTGCTGGGGATCCCCATCGACTATTATGTGAAAACCGATTTCAACGGCTTTCGCGAGATCATCGATACGCTTGACGGCGTGGAAATCGATGTCGAAAAAAACATGTACCACAATGAAGGAGATCCGGAAGATTTAATTAATTTAAAAAAGGGTCTCCAAAGGTTAAGCGGCAAAGAGGCGCTCCAGTATGTCCGGTTTCGGTCCGATGAACTGGGCGACATCAGCCGCACCCAACGGCAGCAAAAATTCCTTCAAGCCCTCGCCAAACAACTGTTACAGGTCAATACGGTGTGGAAACTGCCGGCCCTTGCCCCTCAACTAGTCAAATATGTGGATACCAATCTCGGGGCCGGCGACCTTGTCTCCTTGGCTATGAAAGCCAAGGACTGGAATGCGGGCAATATCGTCGCCCACACCTTGCCAGGAAATTTCGTCACCCTCAACGGCGTGAGCTACTGGCAAGTAGATCTGACCAAGTCCCGCCAGGCGGCTCTTGACTTTATGCGAGGCGTCATAAACACTAAGGTCATCGATGAAAACATCGTTGTCCTCGAAAAGCCAAAAGAGAAACCGAAAGCAGAGACTAAGGAAGAGAAGTCAGAGGAAGAAAAGTCACAACCCCCTGTGACCGATGCTCAGAAGGGCGAAAAAACGGACGCGGAACAGACGGGAAAACCTGCCTCGCTTCCTGGGGCTACCGGTAGCCAGGGACAAAGGGCTAACGGCTCCCCCGTAAACCCCGGCGCGCCTACGGGCAAATCGCCATCCGCCCCGGATACCCCCAAGACGCCGCAGCAGCCGAACACTTCCGCTACGTCTCCCACGCCGGCTCGCTTGCCGGAAGCCCTCAATCCGGCGGCGCCCAACCGCATCGTCCCCGGCGCGCCCCCCGTGCCCACCGATGTTCAACCACCCTCTACCAGCGGGGTTGAGTAACATACTGTTCTTGAGGAGGCTTTATTTGTGGATTCAATGATTCGCGACATCAACCTTGCCCCCCAGGGTCAATTGAAAATTGACTGGGTGGACCAGCACATGCCCATCCTGAACCAGGTCAAGCGAGACTTTGAGCAGCGCAAGCCCCTGGCCGGCAAACGGGCCATCATCTGCCTCCACCTGGAAGCCAAAACAGCTTACCTGGCCTTGACCGTAAAAGCCGCCGGCGCCGAGGTGGCCGTCTGCGGTTCCAACCCGCTCTCTACCCAAGACGACGTCGTGGCCGCTCTGGTGAAAAATGGCGTGACCGCCTATGCCTGGCACGGCGCCACCGATGAAGAATACAAAATGCACCTGAACAAAGCCCTTGATTTCCAACCGGACATCCTCATTGACGACGGCGGCGACCTGGTGGCCACCCTCCATGCAGAACGCCTGGAGCAGGCCAAAGGGATCATCGGCGGCGCCGAGGAGACGACAACAGGTATCCTCCGATTGAAAGCGCTGGCGAAGGAAGGTAAGCTCACTTTCCCCATGATGGCCGTCAACGATGCCCAGATGAAATACCTCTTCGACAACCGCTACGGCACCGGACAGTCTGTCTGGGACGGCATCCTGCGCACGACCAACCTGACCGTCTGCGGCAAAGTGGTCGTCGTCGCCGGCTACGGCTGGTGCGGCAAAGGCGTTGCCGCCCGGGCCAAGGGGCTTAACGCCCGCGTCGTCGTCACCGAGATCGATCCGATCAAAGCCAACGAAGCGCTGATGGACGGCTTCGAGGTCATGCCCATGGTCGAGGCTGCTAAACTGGGCGACATCTTCGTCACCGTCACCGGCAACCGCGATATCATCCGCCGGGAACACCTCGAGGTGATCAAGGACAAAGCCATCCTCAGCAACGCCGGCCACTTCGACGTGGAAGTGAACAAGGAGGACCTGAAGGCCCTGGCCGTCAGCGTCCGCACCGCCCGCAAGAACATTGAGGAATACGCCTTCGCCGACGGCCGCAAAGTCTACCTGCTCGGGGAAGGCCGCCTCGTCAACCTGGCCTGCGGCGACGGACACCCCGCTGAGGTGATGGACTTGACCTTCGCCTTACAGGCGCTGTCGCTCGATTACCTCGTCGCCAACCGTGACAAGATGGAACCGGGCGTCTTCTCTGTACCCGATTCGATCGACCGCAAGGTGGCCGAATACCGCCTGAAGGCGCTCGGCGTTACCATGGATGAATTAACGGACAAACAGGCTAACTACCTGGCTAGTTGGGCGGAATAAACCGATCACCGCTGGTTCCCAATAGCGTCTGAACAGTCTTCATGTGACAGGGGAGGAGAAGCGGATGCTCGTTTTTTTCGATGTGGACGGCACGCTTACGGCAGGACCCAATGTGTGGGAGGTCATCTACCGGCGACTCGGTTTATGGGATTCAGCAGGAGTTCCGATTCAAGAGTCCTACTTGAACGGCGAGATCGACTACCGAGAATTTGCCAACCGTGACGCCGCCCTATTTGCCGGAACCCCGTTTGAAAGGATCGAGCAGTGGATAACGGAAATCCCCCTCCGTCCCGATGCAGCGGAAGCGATTGAACAATTACAAAGAAACGGTTGCCGAATCATTCTCCTGTCGACAGGATTGACAGCGCTCATAGACCATCTCGCCCAAGGCTTCAGCGCCTTTGCCGGCATGGCCAATGAGTTGGAGGTCATCGACGGCAAGCTGACGGGGCGCGTCTTCGTCCATGTGTCGGCCGATGACGTCCATCGCGACAAGGGGGCTTGGGTCCGCCGGTTCTGCAAAAAACACCGGGTAAGCATGGAAAGCACCGCGGCCATCGGCGACTCGGCCGGCGACATCCCCATGTTCCGCCAGGTCGAACTGCCCATCCTGTTCAAGGCCCAAGATTCCTTTGTCGACAATGAGCCTGTTCTCCATGCTGTCCCCGGCATCCTCCAGGCGGCCACCTTGCTTGAGGCTACCCAAGCGATCATCGATTTTGTCCAGCCAAGCCGTTACTGGCTGGGGTGGAGGAGCGATGCCCGCTGAAAGATGATGCCAAAACCCTCTGGCGCCAAAAATACCATCCCCTGATCACCTTTCTCTCACCCCAAGAGGCCATGGCTGCCGAGGACCGGCTGAAAACAGCGACGATCTGTTGTCTCGTCGTCCCCACGCCTCGTGAATTGGCTGAGGGATGCGGTCTCTCTATCCGCGTCTTTCCCGAAGATATTGAACGCTGCCGGGAGGCCTTAGAGCAGGGGAGCGTTAAGGCGCGATTTTATGCCTGGAATGGACAAGCGACTTGCTGGTGCGAAATATTCCGTGAAAAGCGCCTGCATCTTTTTCCGGGGCCGGAAAAATGATAAAATAAACCTAATGATATTAAGATCTGCCGAGCGGCTCCAGCCATGGAGGTTTAGTTGATGAATCATAAGGCGGCAATTCCCAATGCCTTCACACTCACCAACCTGTTGTTGGGAATACTCTCCATCGTCTATACCATGGACCAAAACTACAGCATGTCCGCCATCATGATTCTTCTCGCCGCTGTCCTCGATGGGATGGATGGCCGGGTGGCCCGGAAGCTCGAAGTGTCCTCGGCCTTCGGGAAAGAACTGGATTCCCTCTCTGATCTGGTCTCCTTCGGGGTGGCGCCAGCGATCCTCATTTATGCGGCCCATCTGGAAGAACCGTACCAGTACTTCGGCTTGGCCATCGCTGCCGTCTTCGCCCTTTGCGGCGCCGTGCGCTTGGCTCGGTTCAACGTCCTCAACATTACAACTCATTTCCTTGGCATCCCCATCACGGTTGCTGGTCCCTTGATGGCCATCTTCTCTCTCGCCGGAAACCGCCTTCCCAATCTCTTCTTCCCGGTCGCTATGCTGCTCCTGGCCGGGTTGATGGTGTCCAACCTGAAAGTGCCCAAGCTCTGACAACTGAGGCAAAAAGGCAAAAACCCCTGGCCCGCGCCAGGGGTTCTTTCGACCATAGAATAGACAAAGAGAATGCGGAAGCCCTCTTCGCTGGTTAGGCTAGCCGGGAAGGGACCATCTTGCCGGCAGGGGACTTCCGCACTCCTAGTATGACCCCGCTCGTCAAGCTTCATACAGGGAGGTGAAGGCGCATGAAAATTCCTTACTGCGAACGCTGCGGCGCCACCGATACACAAGGGGCGGTCTGCGGACACTGCGATACCATGTACTGTTACGATTGTATGGAAAAAAAGCAGATCAACATGTTTGTCTGCAAAAAGTGCGGGCGCTTTATCTGCGCCGCCTGCCGGACCGGCATGGACGATTGCGATCAGGTCCCTGTCGGCGCGGAACGGTAAAGTCCAAACGTAGCGCATAGATGTCAAGACCGTAGCATAGACATTACTACCGTATTTTGGGAGGAATGGCGATGTTTACGGTCTTGACGCTTTTTATCTGCGCCTACCTGCTCGGCGCCCTTTCCTTGACCTACTGGATCGGCTGGTTCAGCGACCATCTGACTATCGGCGATTACGGTCCGGGCTCTGTCGGACCTGCCAAGCTGCTCCGTCTCGCCGGTCCGGAGAGCATGGTGGCAGCCTTGCTGGCTGAACTGGCGAAAGGATGGCTGATCGGTTGGCTGACGGTCTTTTTTCAAGCCAACGAATTCGAGCAGTGGATGACCGCCCTGTTTCTGTTTGCCGGATACGGCTGGTCACCGGTCCTCGGCGGACGGGGAGGGAACATTTGCCTTCCCTTTATCGGTTTCCTGCTTCAGGTGGCGCCTCCGCTAGGCCAGTTAACGCTCGCCCTTTCCCTTTCAGCGCTGTTTCTGACACGCTCCCCTAACCTAGCTGCCCTCGCTGCGCTGCTGACCTTGCCTTTCGTGGCCTGGTTCAATGATTTTCCCCTTTCGGCGCTCACCGTCACTGCGGTGGCTGCGGCGATCGTCGGGTTTCAATTTTGGTTGGTCCGTTGTCACCGGCAGAGGGAACCGGCAATATAATAGGGAAGAGCGAGAGAGGCCATCGATAAAAGGGGTGAAAACCATCATGCGGATCTACTTTGTCCGGCTGCCCGGTTTTTTGCGGTCATTGCTCTTGAAGGTATGGGGATAAAGTGCAGCGGGGAGAGGCAGGCCTCTTCCCGTTGGCTTTTTTTCGACCCTGTGATAAGATGACGAAGGGGTGCTCATTCTTTCCAGGCAATCCCGGCGATACCGCCAATTGAGCCACCGGCGAGGGCGTAGAGCATTTTTTTCCACCACGCCGTCATCGGAAAAGCCGGAGCAGGCACGAAATAGCCGACGGCGACGGTGAAGGCAAAAAAACTCAACCCCGCAAGCAAGCCGTAAATCAATCCCTTGGCGCCTGCCTTCCGAGCGGACACCCAGCCGGCGCCGAGGGCGCAGAGCCCGTAGACGCTATGGACGACGGGCATGATGTATCGCTCGGACAAGCTGGTAAAGAAGAAAAAGAGGACAAGCAGCACGGAGACGGCTAGCGACGCCGCCAGGGCGTAGCCCGTTCCGACCAAAACGGGTGTTGCCGACAGGGTTGCCGGTTCATTTTGTTCTGCCATCGGGTCCACCTCCTTGCCACCACTTTATTCACCGGGGCTTCCGTTTAGGACGAGATTGCAAGACACGGGAGGATTGATCACCACGAAGAACCGATCGACTGCCAATAAAGTCGCCCTTATCTTTTTCAGCATCATCGTGCTGACCGCTTTTTACCTATCCACCCACCGCGTTCCGGCGCCACCTCTCGACTCCGCCATCGCCGTCGATCCCCGCGATGTCCACATCAAGGTGACGGGTTCAGCTGATCTGCCGGCAGAACAGTGGCGTTTGACCTTGGCTGTCCAACAGGGAGGACGCTCATCGGCTGAGGCGGAACAAGCCATGAGCCGGGCTGTCGACAAACTGCTGAAAAGCTTCTCCGACACCGGCCTTTCGGCTAACAACATCAATCGCATCGACCAGCAACTTACGCCCCAATGGTCTATCCCCGGCGCTAAGTCGCCGCAAGGCTTCGTGGCCGCCTCGACCATTGAGATCAACGGCGTCCCGGCCGATCAAAGGGAATCGGTGCTGGATACAGCACTGACCAATGGCGCCAACCAGATCATCAAAATGGAGCCGCTTCCCGATGGTGATGCGAAAGCGCAGACGACAGCCGTCAAAGCGGCTCTCGACGACGCCCATAGCAAAGCGAAGGCAATCGCTTCGACCATGGGCCGGGAACTGGGCGAAGTGGTCTCCATCGACCAGGCGGAAACAGGCGCCCACCTACAACTGACGGTGCTCTACCGGCTGAAGTTTTAAGTTTGACAGCACTTTTCCAGCGCGGTTATAATGAAGAGAGACTATGCAAGAGTCAGGGGGCCCGGCATTGGACCGCTTCCAGGATTTATGCGAACGGCTCCATCAGAAGGAATACAAGCTGACACCCCAGCGCAAGATCATCTTGCGCGCCCTGTTAAATGGCGATGACGCCCATCTGAGCGCTGAGGATCTTTATGGCATTGTCAAGCAACAGAACCCGGAGATTGGTTTGGCTACGGTCTACCGGACCTTGGAATTGTTGGCCGACATCGACGTCCTCCAGAAGATCGACTTCGGCGACGGCCGCTTGCGCTACGAATTGGCCAGCAGGGAAGCCCACCACCACCATCACCTGATCTGCACCCGCTGCGGCAAGGTGTTGGAGTTTGAAGATGACCTGCTCGATTCCCTCGAACAGGCCATCCAGCGACGCAACCAGTTTCGCATCCTCGACCATCAATTAAAATTTTTTGGCGTCTGCAAGGAATGCCAACAGGCAGAAACCAGGGATTAACTCCCTGGTTTCTTTGCTTGTATCTTATCGATAAAGCGCTGACGCAATCCTTCTTCATCGGTAAAGCCACGCACCTCCGGCCAGGCTTCCATGGCGGCCCCCAGCAGCGCCCGCAACACCGTCTCCTTATCCATAAAGACCTTGCCTTCCCCATAAGGCACGGCGCTCACCCGCTTCAACCAGTCCAACTCTTCCTCATAGAGGGTAACGGTGAAGCGGATCTTGGGTCCCAGTCGTTTGCGGGTAGGGAACGCCCCATCTCGTACTGGCGACTCGACCGGTTGCTGGTAAATCGGCTCAGCCGCTCCAGCCCTTTCTGAAAGGTTGGTTGCGCCGTTTTCCACTGACCCGGATGCGATTTCCTGTTCACTCGCCTTGTTCTGTTCCCTGGCCAGAGACCATTGCTGCCGGGCCAATCGCTCGATTTCTGGCTCTTTTTTCACATCAGGATGCATGGCCGCCTTGGCCAGCCAGCGAACGGCGTCGGCATATTGTCCTTGCTGCCGGTATAACTCCCCGATCAGATACATAAGGGTGACAGTGCTTGTCTTGCCGCTGCGGTCATCGCCAAAGGCGGTTTCATAAAGGCGCAAGGCCGCTTCCGTGTACTTGCGGTCCACCTCGATGAGACCCATCTCCCGGGCGATCCAGGCAGCCCGCAAGGTCAAGGGGGCTTGCAGGCTCGCTGGCGCCCCGCTGATCTGGGCGGTGCGCAAGGCCAATTCGAAGGTGCGCAAAGCTTTTTCCGGCGTCCGGATTCCCGTGAAGTCCGACTCCTGGCTAAAAGCGTCGAGCAGACCTCTTCGCAACTGAGACTTTTCGCAGGAAACCTGATCGAAACGGTTCTCCAAAGCGGCGTACTGACAAGACGGACAGACAAAGACCTGATAGTGGAGCGGGTTGATCCCTTCGAAGACCGTCCGGAAATCAGGCAACCGCTCCTTGACACGGATGAAGGAACTGCGGATCCGCGTGGCGGCGAATTCCTTGCCGCAGACGGGGCACGTCTTGGTCTGGGTAAAAAAAGCGTCAGCGTTCATGATGGCTCTCCTTCACAAGTCTCTTTGATGACTAATTCGGGGCGCTCGTCCCGTCTCCTGCCCAAAGGTGGTTTTCGCCCCGCCGATTCAGTGATAAAATGAAAAAACGGGGGAAAAAGGAGAGGAGTAGTGACCGGTGCTGAAGACATACTATCATCCGGAACCGACAACCTACGATGGGACTCAACTGCGCTCCCTGTGGACATACCGTCACTTTCACATCATGGGAGACAGCATCGTCGCCTTCCGAGGACCCTGTAGAGTCGGCCTCGACAAGATGGTCGATCTGGAAGATGTTCTGGTCGGTGACAGCATCTACAGCCCAGAGATGCTGCACTTTATTATTGAACATTTTGATATGGACCTTGAGAAGACCGTCTACCGGCAACGTCTCTTCATGGCGATGATCAAGGAGGATTTGGAAGAGGTTTGCGGCGGCGCCTTGATTCGCCGCGGCGATGACCTCTACTGGCGGGAAAAGAAACTGTCCGTTTCCATCGCTACCCGTTCGCCTGTATCCACCCTGATCCATGTCGGTTTGAACCTGCGCACAGAAGGCACCCCTGTGCCGACGGCCTCGCTGGAACAGATCGGGGAGAAAGACCCCGAGGGATTTGCCCGCCGGTTGATGAACCAATACGCCGCCGAAGTCGCCGACGTCTATCTTGCCCGCTGCAAAGTTCGAGGAGTTGAATAAGTCATTGCCTACAGCCGATCTCGTCGAAATTATGGTATCCGCTCAGGGAGAGGGACCCTGGATCGGTTGCCGGCAGATCTTCTTACGTTTTTTTGGCTGCAACCTGCGCTGTTCCTACTGCGACACCCCGGGCAGCCGGGGCCCGCGACCGTCCGCTTGTCGCGTTGAAAGGGAACCCGGCAGCGGCCTCTTTGACTTATGGGAAAATCCGGTGACGGCAGAGCGAGTCGCCGATTACCTTCGCAACACCGTTCCCGTCCATTCGGTCAGCCTGACCGGAGGAGAACCGTTACTCCATGTCGAATTTATCCAGCAGTTGATCCCCTTGCTAGGGTCTAACCGACCTGGCCTCTACCTGGAAACGAACGGAACGCTGCCGGAACAACTGGCCCTGATCATCGATGGTCTCGACTATGTCAGCATGGATCTGAAGACACCCTTGGACGATCACTGGGACCTGCACCGTCCCTTTCTGCGCATCGCCGCTCGCAAAGCGGGATATGTCAAGATCGTTGTCACTCCATCGATAGCGGTGGATGCGGTGCAGCGAGCTGCCACGATCATCGCTGAGGAAGCCCCCCATTTTCCACTTATTTTGCAACCAGTGACAGGAAAGACAGGATTGCCCCTCACCGTACCTGGCCACCTACTCGATTTGCAAGCCAGGGCTATGTCCATCCACCGAGATGTTCGCGTCATCCCCCAAGTCCACCCGATTTTAGGTATCTTATGAAAATGTAGGTGATACACACATGGATCTGATGAAGATCGAAAAGGCTGTTCACATGATCCTCGAAGCCATCGGCGAGGATCCCCAGCGTGAAGGGCTCGTCGACACGCCGCGCCGGGTCGCCCGCATGTACCAGGAGATCCTCGGCGGATTGGAAGAGGATCCGAAACGCCACCTGGAAGTGGTCTTTACGGAAGAGCATGAAGAGATGGTCCTTGTCAAGGACATCCCCCTGTACTCGCTCTGCGAGCACCATCTGCTGCCTTTCTACGGCGTCGCCCATGTGGCCTACATTCCCCGCTCCGGCGTAATCACCGGTCTCAGCAAACTGGCCCGCCTGGTGGAAGGCTACGCCAAGCGCCCTCAATTGCAGGAGCGGCTTACCGCCCAGGTGGCTGATGCAATCGTGGAAAAACTGAATCCACAGGGCGTGCTGGTCGTCATCGAAGCCGAACATATGTGCATGACCATGCGGGGCGTCAAAAAGCCCGGTTCGCGCACAGTCACCTCAGCGGTGCGAGGAATTTTCCGCAGCCGCCCGGCGACACGCAATGAAGCCTTTTCTCTAATCCGCAGTTCCCGGAACCCCCCTTGACGATCTAAAGCCAGGAGGAGGAATCGCTATGGCCCATCGACTCTTTACATACGGCACGCTGATGGATCGTGACACCCTGGAAGGCTTGCTGGAACACAGCGCCGGTGTCGCCCGTCCAGCCGTCCTGTCCGGCTACGCCTCCTATCCGTCGGCCTATGGCTACCCCTACATCCTGCCTGTTGACGATGGCGGGGTGGACGGTATCCTCTGGAGCGGGCTCAGCGACGATGATTTGCTGCGCATCGATGAATACGAAGGCGTCCTCGACGAGACGCCCATGTATTTTCGAAAATCGATCACCCTTGTCATCGATGGAGAACCGATCGAAGCCTGGGGCTATGTGGGCATCCCGGAGACCTTTGCCGACGCTGCCGACGATTTTGAACCGCTGGCGACGAAAGAGATCCCCGCCAACGTGGACCTGTTCGCCGTGGTCGATTTCCTGAATGACACCTTGAAGGACAAAGGACTGCTCTTTGGTTTGAGAAAAAACGGGGAGACCATGACCATTTCCATCTACGAGGTATAAGATATAGTAAAGTTTTCCAGCAATGGAACTCGTTGGGGGAAGGCTCATGATCGACCTGGATCTCTGCATCAATTGTTTCCTTGATTTGCAACCGTCCCAATGGGAAATCATATGGGCACGGGATTCGCGGTACATCCTGCGATGTCCCCGGTGCCGTGCCTTTCATTCCTGGACGCCAGGGACCGGACTGTGGATCGGTCTTGGAAAAGGCGGCGCAGGAGGCGCCCGACTGGAGGAAAAACGTTGCGCATTCTACTGACCAATGACGACGGGATCCATGCGCCTGGCATCCATGCCTTGTGGCGCATCTTTGACGATTGGGCCGATATCTTCGTGGTCGCTCCCGATACGGAGCGGAGCGCCACCGGTCATGGCATCACCGTCCATCAACCCTTGCGCGTGGAAAAGCTGACCTTCACTAATCCTCACTGTCACGGTTGGGCCGTCAACGGCACACCGGCCGACTGTGTCAAACTGGCTATGGAGGAACTCCTGGAAGAACCGCCCCATATCGTCATCTCCGGCATCAACCGAGGTCCGAACCTGGGAACGGATGTGCTCTACTCGGGCACCGTCTCCGCCGCCATGGAAGGAGTTATCTACGGGGTCCCCTCCATCGCCGTATCGGTCACCGGGTGGCAGACCGTCGATTACACCGTCGCTGCTGAGACGACGCGTTTGCTCTGCGAGAGGCTAGTGGAACGGGGCCTGACGCCAGACACCTTTCTGAACGTCAATGTACCCGACCTACCTCGAGAGGCCATCAAGGGCATTCAGGTGACAAAACTAGGGAGCCGCCGCTACCAGAACATCTTCGACAAGCGGACTGACCCGCGCGGTCGCACCTACTACTGGATGGCGGGGGAGGTCCATGACGTCGACGCCGGTGAAAGCACCGACATTCGGGCCGTCAACGGTGGGGCTATCTCGGTGACTCCAATCCACTTCGACCTCACCAACTACTCCCTGATCCAGGAGGTCTCAGACTGGCTCAGCCGAGCGTCTTCCCCCTTCAAGAAAAGCGAGTGACCAATAGAACGAGGAAAGGAAGGCTGAGCCTTCCTTTTTGCGATCGCCGGGCATTTCTGAGGGTGTATCGCCTACGGGTGAGTAGCGTTAAGGGTGAATTGCCTGTCTGTCACGTCACCGGCGAGTTGCCATCCTAGCAGCGCCTCGGCCCGGCGAACCATGGCCTTGACCATGCTGCCCCCGATCCTGCCGCCCACGCGACCGCAATCGCTGGCCGTCAGGGCGCCCCAGTAGCCGTTATGAATATTCGGCGTCAACCCCAGTTCTTCCGCGATCTCGTACTTAAAGGTGTCGCGCACAGACTCAGGAAAAATTTTTTCCCGTGGGAAAAATTGGGCCAAGGGGAACCACCTCCTCCATGTTCCTAGTATCGTTCATGGTTTTGCCCCCTATAGCGGGCAGATCATGGACGGTCCGTTGAAAAACGGATTGACAAGCAGGCGCCTTCCACTTTTGCAGGCGCCTGCTTATTTTTTCCGGATCCAAACAAGCAGCCAGGCGCCTCCCGGGAAGGTCCGCAGATCCTTCACCGTCAACCCGCCGTAAGCAGTCAGCGTGATCAGGTAGAGGATGCCTGAAACGGCCGTCGATAAGGCGAGCGCGACTGCTTCCGGCAAGCCGGAGAAAGGGTTTGCCTGAAGGATCGCCCATAAGGCGGCGCCCATGAGCAAGGCGGCGGGAAAGGGCAGTAGGGAGGATGCCAATTCCCCTGCCGTCAGATCGAGTCGTCGGTGAAACCAATAGAGATGCAACAAGGCCGCCAGGATGTTGGACAGGGTAAAGCCGAACGCGACGCCGTCCAGGCCGACGGAAGGCAGGGTGGCCAGGGAGAGGAAGAGGCCGACGCGGAGCAGCGACGTGGTCACCATGACGACGAGAGGGAAAACGACAAGCCCCAGCCCTTGCAAGATCCCGCCGGTCGTGCTCAGCAGGTAGAGGAAGGGCGCGCCCAGGGCCAGGATTTGCAAGGCCTCATCCATGTGAGTCAACCCAAAAAAGAGCGTAGCATAGCGATCGCCGATCAGGCCGAGGATCACCGCCGCGGGCCAGCCGATCACCGCCGTTAGGCGCAACGCTTTGACGGCCCGGTAGCGCACCGTCCGCTCCTGCCGGAGGGCCCAACTCTCAGCGATGCCGGGAACGAGGCTGACCGACAGGGGCGCTGTGAATACGGCAGGAATGGCGATCAGCGGCACGAGACCGCCGACGAGGCCCCCAAAGGCGGCTGTCGCCTCAGAAGAAGACAGGCCGGCCTCCTGGAGAACGCGCGGGATCAGGTAGGCGTCGAGGCCCATGATCAGGCATGCCACGATCCGGGAGGCGGCCACCGGGCCGGCCACCGGCCAGAGGGAGCGCAAAGCCTGACCTGCGCTGATCGTCGCCGGTGCGCGGCGGTTAACCCAGAAAAGCTTGAGGCGGTTGAAGAAGAAGGGGCCGGCGAGAATAAGCAAGGTGATCAGACCGAAGAGTTCCCCCAGGGTGATGCCCCAAGCCATCCCGGCGGCGGCCCAGCCGAAGCCTCGGGGCAGCAGCGCCAGCGCCAGGGAGAGACCGCTGACGATGCGCACCACCTGCTCAGCGAAGGAGGCGATCGAGGTGGGTGCCATCTCCTGCATCCCCTGGCAGAAGGAACGGATTACCGAGGCGATACCGATCAACAGGATGCTGGGAAGGAGCGGCCAAAAGGCAGTCACTGCCCGATCATCGGCCACCAGTTCTGGAAAGAGGTACCGCGAAAAGAAGAGCGCCGCTAAGGTTACCACCGTTCCGCCGGCAGAGAGCAGGAGGAGGGAGATCTGGACCAGACGGCGCACATTGCCCCAACGGTTGTAAGCAGCCTCCTCAGCGACCCGCCTCGTCAATGCCACAGGGATGCCGAAGGTAGCAGCCACCAACAGCAGGATATACAACGGATAAATCATCTGGAAGAGCCCCACCGTCTCCGGCCCGATGTATTTCATCAGCACGATCTGGTTATAAAAGGAAAGCAAGCGATTGACCAGCGTCGCCGCCATCAGGACCAGCGTGCCGTAAGTCAAGGCGGTGGCCATGGCCCACCTCCTAAAAATTCTGTATGTTCCTGCAAAAGTGAAAAGGATTTTTATGGCTTAACGCCTAATTAATAAAATAGTTCGAATTATCGCTAGCGAAGGAGGGTTCCAGTTTGACGACACCGAGAGAAGCCATACGCAACATCGCTGTTCTCGCCCATACCGGGGCAGGGAAGACCTCTTTGGTGGAATCGATGCTGTTTAATGCGGGGCTCGTCAACCGGAAAGGTCGAGTCGAAGACGGCAACACAACGACCGATTACCTACCCGAGGAAACGAAGCGAAAAGTGAGCATCCAGGCGGCTATGGCGCCGATCAAGTGGCAAGGCGCAAAACTGAATATTATCGATACACCGGGATACAGCGATTTTTTCGGTGAGGTCATCGGCGCCGTCTCTGTCGTCGAAGGGGCCTTGCTGGTCGTCTGCGGCGTCAGCGGCGTTCAGGTTCAGACGGAAGCAACCTGGCAGTTGAGCCGAGACAAAGGGCGTATCCCTGTTGTTTTTATCAATAAACTGGACCGGGAAAACGCGAACTTCGGCAAAGCCCTAGAGCAGTTGCGAGAACTGGGCGGGCCTTCCGTCCTGCCCTTGCAGTGGCCTGTCGGCGCCGCTCCCCAATGGCAGGGGATGGTCGACATCCTCGATGGTTCCTTCATCCCGGCTAATCCTAAGGTCAAAGATATGCCAGCTTTGTCCACGGAAGAAGCGGAGAACATAAAAAGGTGGCGCGACAAACTCGTCGAAGCGATCGTGGAGATCGACGAGGAACTACTGATGCGCTACCTTGACGGGGAAGAGATCTCTGTGGAAGAACTGCGCCCGGCCCTAGCCGCTGCCGTGAAGGAGGGCAAGGTCGTCCCCGTCCTCGGCGGCGCCATCAGCGCTGACTGCGCCGTCAAGCGCTTGCTTGACGACCTCGTCGCTCTGCTGCCGGCACCCCTCGACGAGGAAGGGAAGACGCCCTTGCCTGGCGCGCCCTTAAAGGCTCAAGTCTTCAAGACCGTCATCGACCCCTACCTCGGCAAGGTCAATTTTATCCGCGTCTACCAGGGCACGCTGCGCGGCGATTTGCCGCTCTACAATGGCACGAGCCAGAAGGAGGAAAAACCGGCGTCCCCCTTGTTCATGCTTGGCAAGAACCAGCAGCTCTCTGACGCCGCCGGCCCCGGCGAGATTGTCGCTCTAGTGAAACTCCAACATACCCATACCGGCGACACCCTCTTCGCCAAAGGCGCCACCCTGGATCCGCTGCGGCCGATCGAGTTCCCCCATCCCAGCCTCTCCATGGCCTTCCATCCCGCCACCAAGGCTGACGAAGACAAACTGGGCGGCAGCCTGCAGCGCCTTCTGGAAGAAGAGCCCTGCTTAAAGATACACCGGAATACGGAGACGAAAGAGACGATCCTGACCGGCATGGGCACCTTGCACATGGAGGTCTGTGTCGAACGGTTGCAGCGCAAGTACGGCGTCAACGTGACGACCAGTTGGCCCAAGATCCCCTACCGGGAGTCGGTCCGCAAAACGGCCAAAGCGGAAGGCAAGCATAAGAAACAGACAGGCGGTCACGGCCAGTATGGCCATGTCTGGCTGGTCATGGAGCCGAAGCATGACGGCGACTTCGAGTTCGCCGAGTCGATCTTCGGCGGCGTCGTCCCGAAGAATTTCATCCCCGCCGTCGAGAAGGGGGTCCGCGAAAGCCTCTTGGAAGGTGCGCTGGCCGGCTATCCGGTGACGAACATCAAGGTCAACCTTGTTGACGGCTCCTACCACCCCGTCGACTCGTCGGAACTATCCTTTAAAATGGCGGCCCATCTCGCTTTCAAAAAGGGCATGGAGATGGCCGAACCCTTCCTGCTCGAACCGGTGATGCAGGTGGAGATCAATGTGCCCGAATACTACCTGGGCGACATCCTGGGCGACCTGAACAGCCGCCGCGGCCGCGTTCTCGGCAGCGAGATGGTCGGAAAGCGCCAGGTTATCCAGGCCCTCGTTCCCCAGCAGGAACTGGTCCAGTTCCCCTTGCAGCTTCAGGCCATTACCCATGGCCGCGGCAGCTTCCGGGCCGAATTCCACTCCTACCAGGAGGTGCCTCCGAGACTCGCCCAAACCGTCATTGAGGCTGCGCGCAAGAACAGCCATTGAACCGCTAGAGCTTCTCAATACCGCTCTTAAAGCGCTATGTTCATGGGAAGAATACTGCTTATCCAACATATTTGGGGAGACCGCTTCAGCGGAGGAAACTCTGTCATGCGGTCTCCCTTTATCGTCTTTACCGGATTTTGCGTTATGAAAAAAGGTTTTTTTCTCTTCCACAGGGAATACATGAAGGAAAACGCGGAGACAGGGGAAACGCCTATGACCATCGACCTTCATCTGCATACAACAGTCTCCGACGGATTGCACACCCCCATGGAACTGCTCGACATGGCCGCAACAGCCGGTTTGACCACACTGGCCATCACCGATCACGAATCGATCGAAGGTTGCCTGGAGATCGCCGGCGCCGCCGAAACAAAAGGCATCCGCGTCATCCCTGGCGTGGAACTGCTTGTCACATACGCAGGGGATGAGATCCATCTGCTCGGATACGGCATGGACCTGACATACGGACCCTTCTTGCAGCGCCTGGCTGAACTCCGCCAGGCCCGCAATGTGGTGGCCGAACAAACTGTCCGCAATCTGCAAAAACTCGGCATCCCCCTCGCCTGGGAAGACGTGGCGGCCATTGCCCATCCGCGGGGCGCCATCAGCAAAGGCCACATCGTCCACGCCCTCTACCTGGGCGGCCTCCTGACCCACCCGGCCCAGGAATTCATTCGCCTCTACCTCTCTCGGGACGGTCTGGCCCATGTCAACTACGATTTCAACAGCTTTGACCAGGGCATAGAACTGATCCAGGCCGCCGGCGGGGTACCCATCGTGGCCCACCCAGGCCTGATCCGCACCCAGTCGCTGCTGCCGGAATTGCTGCTCCGCCCCGTAGGCATCGAAGTCTTTTACGGCTACTACGGTCCCCACCGAGAAGAATGGGTTCGCAATTACCGCCATATGGCCGAAGAAAAGAACCTGATCATGACGGGAGGGACCGATTACCACGGCCCCTTTGCCCCCTTCAAGCCGGGGAGCGTCCCCATCCCAGAATGGGTGCTGCCCAATCTTGACCGGGCCATGGCGATGGCCAGACAGTCGCGACAAGCCGCCGGAGTGTGATAAGACCCATGGAATCCCGCCAGATCAAATGGGCCACCCTGTCGATCATCGGTTTCATGGTCTTCGGTACCCTAGGGATCCTCTTTTTCGAAAAGGAGTTCAGCCTCCTTGACGCAGCCTGGTTGACGGAGACCACCCTGTTGACCGTCGGCTATGGCGACCGTCTCCCGAAGACGATAGAAGGACAGATCTTTACTCTGGCTATCATGCCCCTGGGCGTCGGCATCGTCGCCTACGCCATCGGCATCATCGCCGGTTATGTCGTGGAAGGAAGATTGGCCAATCTCTGGGGGAAACGCGCCATGAAGAACAAGATCGCCAAACTGAACAACCACATCATCGTCTGCGGTGCCGGCCGGGTCGGCTGGCAGGTGGCCGAACAGCTATCCCGCGAGAACGTCCCCTTTGTCGTCGTCGACTCCCGCGAGGATGTGCTGGAAAAGTACGTCCAGGGCAAATTCCTCTATGTGCTGGGAGACGCCCTTGATGATGCCGTGCTGCTGGAAGCCGGCATCGAGCGGGCGAGGGGTGTCGTGGCCGCCTTGCCGACGGATGCCGACAACGTGTTCATCACGCTGACGGCCAAAGGCTTGAAGGCCGACCTGCTGGTGGTGGCCCGGGCTGACCGCCTGGAATCGGAGGAGAAGCTCCGCCGCGCCGGCGCTGACAAGGTCGTCTCTCCCGCCGTCATCGGCGGCAAGCGGATGGCCATGTCGATTTTGAAGCCGGTGAGCGTCGATTATGTCGACACGGTCCTGCATGACCGAGAGTATGAATTCAGCATGGAGGAGATGGTTTTACAAAACCCTTCTCCATTAATCGGCAAGACCCTGGCCGAAGCCCGCATTCGCGAAGAGACGGGCGCCATGGTCGTCGCCATCTACCGGGGCCGCCACCTCATCTCGAACCCGCAAGGGACGGAAAGGTTGGAAGATGACGACATGGTCATCCTGTTCGGCACCCGAGAACAACTCCTCGCCTTTGAGCGGCTGGCCGCCGCCAAATCATCATAGAAACATATTTTGAAAAAGTCGAGCTGAGGAGAGTGACCCATGATCTGGAACAAACCAATGGAAACGATGGCCCGCAAAGAACTGGAGGCGTTGCAACTCCAACGATTAAAAGTCCTTGTGGAGCGGGTCTATCACAATGTGCCGGCCTACCGGGAGAGGATGCAGGCCGCCGGACTGTCCCCCATGGACGTGCAGAGCCTGGAGGACCTGCGGCGTTTGCCCTTTACGGTCAAACAGGACCTGCGTGACAACTACCCCTACGGCCTCTTTGCCTCGCCCATGCGGGACATTGTCCGCGTCCACGCTTCTTCCGGTACCACGGGCAACCCGATCGTCGTCGGCTACACCCGCAAAGACCTCGACTCCTGGTCGGAAGTGACCGCCCGGACCCTGGCCTGCGCCGGCGGCGACGCTGACTCTGTCGTCCAGGTCAGCTACGGCTACGGCCTCTTCACCGGCGGCCTCGGCATCCACTATGGCGCCGAGAAGCTGGGCGCCACCGTGGTGCCCATGTCCGGCGGCAACACGCAGCGCCAGCTCAAGCTGATGCAGGACTTCGGCGCCACCATCCTGGCCTGCACCCCTTCCTACGCCCTCTACCTCGCCGAAGCGATCCAGGAGATGAAAATCCCTCGTGAAAAGCTGCGCCTCAAAGCAGGTATCTTCGGCGCCGAGCCCTGGACAGAAGAGATGCGGCGGGAACTGGAGTACCGCTTGCAGATCATGGCCATCGACATCTACGGCCTCAGCGAGGTCATCGGCCCCGGCGTCGCCAGCGAATGCCCCGTCAAGAACGGCCTACATATCTTTGAAGACCACTTCATCCCCGAGATCATCGACCCTGTCACCGAAGAGCCGCTGCCCTACGGGGAAAAAGGGGAACTCGTCTTCACCACCATCACCAAAGAAGGCTTCCCGGTCATCCGCTACCGCACCCGCGACATCTCGGTGTTGCACGCCGAACCCTGCCCCTGTGGCCGGACCCATGTGCGGATGGAAAAAGTCAGCGGCCGTACCGACGACATGATCATCATTCGCGGCGTCAACGTCTTCCCGTCACAGGTGGAGAGCGTCCTCCTCAAGCTCGGCCTGACAGAGCCTCACTATGTGCTCGTCGTCGACCGGGTCGGCACCCTGGACACCCTGGAGGTCTGGGTGGAGGTTTCGGACAAACTCTTCTCCGACGAAGTGCGCAACCTGGAAAAGATCGAACGGACGATCCAGCGAGAGTTGGAAAGCCTGCTCGGCCTTACGGCCCGCGTCCGCCTCGTCGAACCAAAATCGATCGAGCGCAGCGAAGGCAAGGCCAAGCGGGTCATCGACAAGCGCAAGCAAAATTAGTGCCAAGATATAAAAACAGGGAAGGGGAGGGCAACCTATGAAGGTGCAACAGATCTCCGTCTTTCTGGAGAACAAATCGGGCCGCCTGTCCATGCTGACGAAGGTGCTGGCCCAAGAGAAAATCAACATCCGGGCGCTGTCCATCGCCGACACGACCGATTTCGGCATCCTCCGGCTGATCGTCGACCAGCCCGACGCCGCCTACCTGATGCTGAAACGAGCCGGCTTTACAGTGAGTGAAACAGCCGTCATCGCCGTGGAAATCCCTGACCATCCCGGTGGTCTCGCCGAAGTCCTGGACATCCTGGCCGGCGCCGAGATCAACATCGAATACTGCTACGCGCTGCCCCAGAAAACGAATGACAAGGCGCTGGTCGTCTTCCGTGTCGAGCGTTTGGACGAAGCCATTCGCGCCCTCCTGGAAAAGGGCATCGGCGTGTTGAAGGAAGAATCGGTATACGGAATCTAATCACATGAAAAACTAACAGATATGGATGCCCCATGTGAAGGGCATCCATTTTCCACACCTGGGAAAGGAATGGTCCCTTGACTGTGAAACATCGCCGTTTTCGAGGCGCAGCCTTCCTGGCGGTTCTCTTTGTTCTATTGCCCCTGCTTTCCACGCTGCTCCGGCTCTATGTGGAATGGCGTTGGTTCGGTTCGGAAGGGTTTGGCGACCTCTGGTTCATCCGCTACGCCACCACGTGGGGCCTGATCATCGGCACGGGCTTGCTGGCTTTTCTCTTTTTCTTCTTCAACCTGCGCCTGACCCGCGAGGTTGTCGACAAGGCTTTGCAGTACGCCCGGACGACAGCGGAAGAAAGCCCCCGGCTGTTTACGCTTAGCGATTGGCTACACCCGGAAAAGGTTCGTTACACGTTCCTGTTGCTCAGCTTTCTGCCGGCCCTGCTTGTCTCCCAGTTAGCCCAAAACCGCTGGCAGACGCTGCTGTTGGCGCTTCAGAACGAGAAATTCGGCATTGCTGATCCCCTCTTCCAACTGGACGTAGGCTTTTACGTCTTTCAACTGCCCCTGTTGGAGTACCTCTACGGTGTTGTCCAGTTTATCCTCGTCGTCACGGCCATCTTGCTCGTGCTCGTCTACCAGACGGCGAACACCCTGGGCTTCGGCAAGGTCGGCTGGGGGGAACTGCCGCGCGCCCGCTTCCACCTGGCCGGAATCGGCGCCCTCTTTTTCCTGGTTAAGGCCTTCGGCTACCGGTTGGACATGTATGACTTGGTCTATTCGCCGCGCGGCGTCGTCTTCGGCGCCAGCTACACCGATGTGCACGCCCAACTGCCGGCCTATCAGATCCTCTCGGTGATTGCCCTGATCACGGCGGTCATGCTCGTCTTCGCCCTCGTCCGCCGGCGCATCCGCTGGGCCGCCTATGGTGTGGGCCTACTTGCGGCTGCCTCGATCCTCGTCGGCGCCATCTACCCGGAACTGGTTCAGCGGTTCAAGGTGGAGCCGAACGAGTTCGTCATGGAAAAACCCTATATCGACATGAATATTCAATTCACCCGCCAGGCCTTTGACCTGGACCGGATCCAACTTCAGCCTTTCTCCGTTAAAAACGACTTGACGGCTGCCGACATCGTCGCCAACAGCGATACGATGGCCAATGTGCGCCTCTGGGACTGGCGACCGCTACAGCAGACTTACAGCCAATTGCAGGAGATCCGCCTCTATTACAAGTTCAAGGGGATCGACATCGACCGCTACCGCATCGATGGGGCTCAGCGCCAGGTCATGCTGGCGGCGAGGGAACTGGACACAGCGGCATTGCCTGAGGCGGCTCAGACCTGGATTAACCAGCGCCTGCTCTACACCCACGGCTACGGCGTCGCCATGAGCCCCGTTAACGAGGTGTCCTCGGAGGGGTTGCCGAAGTTTTTCTTAAAAGACATCCCGCCGAAGCCGGCCTCACCGAGCGTGGCGATCACCCGTCCTGAGATCT
The DNA here is from genome assembly GCF_057715735.1 of Heliomicrobium sulfidophilum. Taxonomy (NCBI): domain Bacteria; kingdom Bacillati; phylum Bacillota; class Clostridia; order Eubacteriales; family Heliobacteriaceae; genus Heliomicrobium; species Heliomicrobium sulfidophilum. Next base: position 426,294 of record NZ_JBVTZZ010000004.1, on the reverse strand, counting down.
ACTTCGGCGAGACGGAAGGCGACTATGTGATCGTCAAGACGGCGACGAAGGAGTTCGACTACCCCTCAGGCGATGAAAACGTCTACACAACCTATCAGGAGGATGCCGGTCTGCCTGTCGGTTCCTTCTTGCAGAAGCTGGTCTATGCCGCCTACTTCGGCGACATGAAATTGCTTCTTTCGTCGGAACTCCTGCCAGAGAGCCGTCTCCTGATGAAGCGGAACATCGTCGACCGCCTGCAGATGGTGGCGCCCTTTTTACGCTTTGACAAGGACCCCTACCTGGTGATCCAAGACGGGCGTCTCGTCTGGATGGTCGACGCCTACACCGTCTCGAAGGCCTATCCTTTTTCGCAGCCAGTCAATGGTGTGGGCAACTACATCCGGAATTCCGTAAAAGCGACTGTGGACGCTTATACCGGCCGTATGACTTTCTTTCTCAGCGACCCTGATGATCCAATCATTCGTAGCTACGCGGCCATCTTCCCGGGCATGTTCCGGCCGCTCGAGGAGATGCCGGCGACGCTGCGCGATCACATCCGTTACCCGGAAGAACTGTTCCAGATCCAGTCGCGCGTCTATGCCACCTACCATATGGAGGACGCGGGTGTCTTCTACAACAAAGAGGATGAGTGGAGTATCCCCACAACGCGGGTGAGCGACCAGGAGCAGCGGGAGATCGAGCCCTACTACACCTTGATGCGCCTGCCGGGCCAGACGACTCCGGAATACATCCTCATGATCCCCTTTACGCCGTCAAAGAAACAGAACATGATCGCCTGGATGGCGGTGCGCAACGATGGCGCCAACTACGGCAACCTCCTCGTCTACACCTTCCCGAAACAGGAACTGGTCTATGGTCCCGCCCAAATCGAGGCGCGCATCGACCAGGACTCGGAGATCTCCCAGAGACTGACCTTGTGGAACCAGAAGGGCTCCTCGGTCATCCGGGGCAACCTGCTCGTCCTGCCGATCAACGATTCCCTGCTCTACATCGAGCCCTTATTCCTGCAATCGGAGCAAGGGAAACTGCCGGCCTTGCGTCGGGTCATCGTCATCTTCGGTGAGCGCGTCGTCATGGAGGAAAACCTGGATACGGCGTTGCAACGGATTTTCGGCCAAGGCGCCGCCGCCAGGCCGCCGGGGCAAGGAGTACCTGCCCAGCCGGGTGCGCCGCCGGCAGTACCGGGGCAGCCGGCCGCTCCAGGGCAACCTGCTGCGCCGCCCGCGCCCGCTGAACAGTCGGTTCCCGAACTGGCCGCCCGTGCGCGACAGCTTTATGATGATGCCGACGCGAGGTTGAAAGCGGGCGACTGGAACGGCTACGGCGAGCGGCTGCGGGAACTCCGGGAGACACTGGAAATCTTAGAGAAAAAGACACGGTGACTGGAAATTCAATTAATTTTCCATTTCACAAAGCGGGGCAAAGGTGGTATAATGACGTCGAACAGCAATGTGCCTGCCGTGTTCGTCAGCCCATGAATGTTTCTAACCTACAGGAAACATTCGGGAGCCAACACCGGCAGTGGCTGCCAGGCCAACGTTGATTGGAAGGCAAAAACGTGCCGTGAGACGCCCACCTGCGAGACGCAGGTTTAGAAACCAAGGTGCAACGGCATAGCGGGTACATTGCCGTTTCATAAGGTAAACATGACGCCCCGGCGACGAGCCGGGGCCATTTTTTTGGCAATGGACGATGAGAGGGAATAGTGGGTCCTATCGCGGAGGTCAGAGAGCCGCTGGTTGGTACGAAGCGGTCGAAGCCGGGACTAAACTCTTCCTTGAGTTGCCGGCTGCGGGACGATGTCATAGGAGATGGAGCCCAAGCTGCGTTCCATTTCCGACAAAGAGCGAGAGAGTTGATCGGTGACGCTGGAGAGCGCCCGCTGCAGTCAATATGTCAATTTTTTCGACACCTTGGTAAAATTCCTAGTGATAGTTATTTTATGGGGGTAAATATTTTTACTTGAAAAGCAGCGGTCAGCGGACGGTGGAAGGAAATCCCCCCTGCGTGTGGAATAAAAAGTAGACAAAGTTACCTCTAGGGGGTATATCAATATGAGTCGAAGAGATATTCGCTTTCAGGGTGTAATCAAAAACGGAGCCGCCATCGAATTCTTCGGCACCATGATTCCGAACCTGCTACTGTTCAAACGGGACCCGCACGCCTGGTGGCAGCGCCGGCAAGCGCGGAGAAACCGCAACCGCCAGCCCTTACCTTCACTGGAAGAGGTACTGAAGCGGCCTGATGACGCCGGGCACGTAGGGGAGATTACCATTTTCATCTTTAAGTGGAAAGGCGATGAGTTTGATCTGAACGCCTTTCACGACAGCCATGACTTCCTGCTCGACTTGGAACGGGTACTGCGCGCCCAGGGACGGCGCTTTCGCATCTACACATCCCTCTCGCCGAAGACCAACCTGCCTGAACTGGCTGAAGCGGCCGGTCTCGGCAACCTTTCACCCTTCGGACTGCTCGTCCACCCACGGTTTGGTCCGCGGATGTTGATCACCGGGGTGGAGGTGGAAGGGGGGCTGCCGATTCCTCAGACAAAGCATGAAGGCGTTGGCTGTACAGACTGTGGAGTCTGCCTGCGCCTTTGCCCGCAAGCGCCAGAGGAGAGACGAGAGGTGGACTTGCGGAAGTGTGAGGGGTGTAGTCGGTGTATCAAGTGTTGTCCGATCGGTAAGTAAGATCAATGCACGGAAAAAATTTAAAATGAGGAGCAGTCGATAAAGTTCTGACCTTTATAGAAATCGGAACGACCGTTTTGACGCTTACGACAGGCCGTTGGGAGAAAACCTTTGAACGCTGGAAAGTCTAGAGCACGTAAGAATTTTCTAGTTTACATAATATCGATTATGCGAACTAGATGATCGGATCTTTAAACACGACTCAACTTTACCCGTTTGCCGGCATTTATCGTTCTGTTCCTTGAACTGCCCAGTATTGTATGATGCCTTCATTTTAGTCTGTTAGCGCCGCGTTCGTAAATCTTATCCCCATAAACTTCTCTTCTCGTACTATTGAGTTTATTCTGCCAGCGGTCCTCCAGTTTTCATGTTCATCTTTCCTGTGTTCCCTTAAGACTTTGCGCTTGCTCAGAGTTTGATCGCGATTGTCCATCACCGTTTATAAACAACCGTCTGTAAACGCCGGCCACCATAGCTGGTTACTTGAGACAGACGTTAGCTAAGCTGACATTGGGCATTTAAAAGAAATGGAATCATCCCGGACGGGCGATCTAAGCGTGCTGACTCTGCGTTTATACCCCTATCGGATGTTTAGAGCATTTAGAGCGGACCTTTTTCCCTCAAAAATCATTCATTTGACTCAGACGCCAACTCTCCGGATCCAGCTCCCTCGTAGCCGCCAAACACATTATGTAAACTAGCCTATGAGCCAACAAATACCATCTCATGCCTTAACACGCTCACACCGCAACGCAACGAGCATCTTGATGCGATTTTAGATCTCTGCTTAATAAAGCCTTCTGAAAAAAGTCCTGAAAAAATCTCATCCGCTGAAACCTTTACACCCGATCCGTCGTCAATACTATGTAAAGAATTTCCGAAGTAAACCACAATAAGGAGTGAACGACCATGGTGCAACGGCAAACCTTACGTCGCTGCCTGGCTGGATGCCTCAGTCTCTGTATGCTCACAGCCTCCATGCCTGCTGGCGTTGCAGTTGCCGCCGACGCTGACGCCATTCGAGTCATGGCAGCCTCAGGAAGCAAGACAGGACTTGTCTCCCCGGAAAAAGCGCCGGTGACCCTTGAGCAGGCGCTGGTGAAAGCGAAGGAATTCTTTCCGGTTCCCCCCGAATTCACTGTTTTTCAATCCAATTTTAATGGTTATGGGAATCAGGCTTTTTGGAATCTGACCTGGCGACCGGAGACGACTCCTGGATTTTTCGAAGTCAGCATCGATGCGGTTTCCGGAGAGATTATCTCAATGAACCGATGGCTGGAGAAAATGCCTGCTGATCGAACAACCCTCTTCCCCTCCCTCTCGGTGGACAAGGCGCGGGAAAAGGCCCGGCGCCTGGTGGAGCAGTTGAATCCGACAAAACTAGCTGATCTGACGTTACATATCGACGGACTCAACGGCCAGGTCATCCGCCCCGAGATGGACAAGCGCTACAACTTCGTGTGGCAACGCACCTACAAAGGCGTTCCTTTCCCCGGCAACTCGATCATGGTCGACGTGGACGCCAACAACGGCGATATCCTGAGTTATCAGGTGAATTGGGCCAAGCAGAGCCTACCTGATTCCCAAGGCGTCATCGCTCCTGAAAAAGCACGCGAAATCTATGAAAAAGCGGGCATGCTCGAATTGCAATACTACACCCCCCGCACCCCCGATGGCAAAGCGGCCAAGGAATCCCAGTTGATTTATCGCTTGCAACACCCCTCGAACGGTCAAATTGACGCCTTTACCGGTCAGCCGGTGAAGCATCCCGATCATTTCTGGATGTACGGCCGCAGCGGTGGCGGCGGAATGATGATGGGAAGCAAGGGAGCCGCCCCCGATTTGTCACCCCAGGAAAAACAAGAAGTGGAGACAACCAACAAACTGCTATCGCAAGATAAGGCCCTTGCGGTTGTGAAGAAGTGGTTTGAACTCCCGAAGGAAGCCGAATTGCGAGGCGCCCACCTGGGCAAATACTTCGACGATCAGTATGCCTGGGGGTTTGATTGGGAAGCATCCCCCGGCAAGCAACAACCGGGGCTCTACATCTCGGCCCAGGTAAATGCCGTCACCGGGGAACTGATCGAATTCACCTTTTCCGATCCCAATGACTACAACCAGCCGGGCGGCAATCTGACGCGCGAAGAAGCCCAAAAAATTGTCGAAGCCTTTATGCAAAAGATTCAGCCCGATTATGTCTCAAAAGTTCGCCTGGACGCCAATGCGATTGAACCTATGCCCATTCTCGCAAAAGACGCGGCGCCGGCATTCCATTCATTCACCTACCGCCGGTATATTGACAACATCGCCTATCCGGAAAATTACATCGCCCTTTCTGTGAACACGAAAACCAAACAAGTCACACGGTATTCGATGCGCTGGTCCCCATCGGGTAAGTTTGCCTCCCCCGTCAATATTCTCGGTCCCTCTGGCGCCGTTGACGCATTCTTGAAATACCGTCCCCTCACCCTCACCTATGTCAACGGCGATGCCGAACCGGGAAAAGAAGCTCCCATCAAACTGGTCTATCTCGCCCAGGACGGGCCTAACGGCTATTTCTATGAGATGATCGACGCTCACTCCGGTCAACCGCTCCAGTTTGACGGCAAACCGCTTGATCCTCCTCGCAATGGCTTCCGATTCACCGATATTCCCCAAAGCCCCCTGGCGACGGAAATCAATCTCTTAGGTCAGATGAACGCCTTCCGCGAGTATGGCGATGCCTTGCATCCCGATGAACAAGTCTCGGCGGTGTCCATCCTCCGGGCGATGGTCATCTCCCGCCCCGACTATTTCCGTGAAGACAAACCCTCCGACGCGAAGATCATGGAGCAAGCGCGCTCCCTCGGCTGGCTGACCGAGCCGGTGCAAGCTGGCGATCCCGTTAGCAGGGAGTTGCTGGCCAAGTGGATGGTACGGATGCTCAAACTCGAACCAGCCGCGCGACTCCAGTCGATTTACCAGCTTCCCCAGGAAGACGCCGCTTCCCTCCCTGCTGAATCGAAGGGGTATGTGGCCATCGCCTGGGGATTGGGCCTGATGCCGGGTGACGGTGGCCTGATCGCTGCCGATCAGCCCGTGTCGCGTCTCGAAGCGGCGACGGCGATAGTCCGGGCGCTAAAGGTCAAATAAAATATCTGAAAAATGAGCAAAGAAGAAGAGAAACTGCGGCTCCTTGTCGCGGTTTCTCTTCTTATAATCCTTTTTGGGCTAGCAGACTCAGCGGCGCCTTTCGGTTTAGGTCCTGGGGAAGACGCTATTTACCGCCTATTTTCTGTTTTGCCATTTATTCGATCGTCATCGCTACGGCGACGGATACCCCCGATGCTCCGGATCGACATAGACCCCCATCGGCATGGAGGGGATGTCCAGGTCCTGGGCCGAACGGATCACCTCATACATCACGTCGTAGTATTCGCGGATCATCCGGTGGGACGAAAACTGCCAGCGGGACATGTCAATGCTTGCGCGCATCATCTGGATCCACCGTTGCCGGTCATGATAGTACGTCGGGATTACTTCATTGAGAAGTACCCGGTAGAGTTCTCGCAAGTCTTTCTCGTCCTGCTCCCATTCATTCAGATTCGCTTCCAGAATGGGATTGAGCAGCCATCCGCTCACCCGGTGCTGGAGCCCCTCGCCCACCCAGCCGTCGACGACGCTCAGGTTAAGCACCCCGTTCATGGCGGCTTTCATCCCCGAGGTGCCACTCGCTTCCAAGGGGCGGCGCGGGTTGTTCAGCCAAACGTCACAGCCGCGCACCATGTAGCGCGCCACTTCCATGTTGTAGTTTTCGATGAAGACGACACTCTGGCCGTACTTTTTGGACATGCGCACCAACTGCTGGATGATGTCCTTGCCAATGCCGTCTTGAGGATGGGCTTTGCCGGAAAAAACGAGTTGGATCTTGCCCTCCATCAGCAGCGGCTCGATCACCTCGGAGGAGCGGAAGATCAGGTCGCTGCGCTTATAGGGCGCCGCACGGCGGGCAAAGCCGACGAGCAATGCGTCCGGATTCAACCGGGTGTGGCAGTGCTTTTCGATATAGTCGATCAACTTGACTTTATTCGCCTGGTGAGCCGCCCAGAGATCGCCCTTGCGCTCAAAGGCGTCGCGGATCCCCTCGTCCTGCCAGGTCTGCGGATGCACGCCGTTGGTAATGGAGATGATGCAGGCGGCATCATGAATGTCTTTCCACATGTGGCAGGCCGTCTGCCCGTGCAGCTTGGAAACACCATTGGCAATATGAGACAGGCGTAGGGAGGCTGCCGTCATATTAAAGGGGTCGCCTCCGATTTCGCGGGTCTGTTCGTAGGTCAGTCCGTTGTAGACCTCCATGTGCTGGAGCAGGTCGTGATTGTGGACCTCATTTCCCGCTTCCACTGGCGTGTGGGTAGTGAAGACAATCTGCTTTCGAGTCTCACTCCAGGCGTCTTTATAGGACATGCCCTGTCGCATCTTTTCCCGGATCAGCTCCAGGCCGCAAAAAACCGCGTGTCCTTCATTCATGTGGTAAACATCGACGTTGATGTCTAGGGCGCGCAAAGCCCGGATGCCGCCGACCCCCAGAATGATCTCCGCCGCCACCCGGTCCTGGGCAGCGCCGCCGTAGAGACGGTTCGTCATCCATCCATGCTCGCTGCCGGGGAAATTCGTATCCAGTAGGTAAAGGGGCACATTGCCGAACGTCTCCACTTTGTGGACCTTACAGACCACATCGGCCCCCCGCACCCGTACCTTGACGGTTACGCCTGTTTCTTTCACCGAATCGAAGGTAAAGTTGGGGTATTTGTCGTAGGGGCGGCCGTCTTCCCCGATGTACTGATGGGTGTAATCCTGGTTCCAGAGAATGCCGATGCCCACCATCGGCAGTCCCAGGTCATAGGCCGCCTTCAGGTAATCGCCAGCCAATACGCCGAGACCGCCGGCATAGATGGGCAAGGTGGGGTCTAGGCCGTATTCCATGCAAAAGTAGGCCACACGAGGTTTTTTCGCCCTATCGTCGTTAAGCCTCAAATCGTTTTTTCCAGCGGAAAAGGCGCTCTCCGCCGGAATTCACCTCCCGCCACTGAGAATAGGGTGTCTTTTGCTATCTTGCGCATCTCCAATGAATTCATACGACAGCGCGCGATGGCAATATGTTTTTCCAAAGATAAGGCCTATTTCCGTGAATTGAATGATTACTTGTAAAGATGTTATAATAATTGGCGGAAAAACGGACTTATTCGGGAGGGCCCCTCTTGATGTTCGAGTTGAGCGAACGGCAAAAGTTGATTTTGAAGTATATCCGCACGGAGATCCGCCGCCGCGGCTACCCGCCCTCTGTCCGAGAGATTGGCGACGCCGTTGGCCTGACCTCCAGTTCCACCGTTCACGGTCATTTAAACCGCCTGGAACGAGCCGGTTTCATCCGCCGTGACCCCGCTAAGCCACGGGCCCTCGAAGTGCTGGCGCCCGACGATGAGGACGGCATCAAGCGCCCCATCATCGACATCCCCATCCTGGGACGAATCAGCGCCGGTCGCCCCATCCTTGCCACTGAGAATATTGAAAATACCTTCCCCCTTCCGCTGGATTTTATCCGTTCGGAACAGGTCTTCATCCTGACCGTCCGTGGCGAAAGTATGATCAACGCCGGCATCCATGACGGCGACCTCGTCATCGTCCGCATGCAGCAGACAGCCGACAACGGCGACATCGTCGTGGCCCTCCTCGGCGATGAGGCGACAGTCAAACGTTTTTTCAAGGAAAAGGAGTACTACCGGCTGCAGCCAGAAAACGACTTTATGGACCCCATTTTAATCAAGGAGGTCCATATCCTCGGCAAGGTCATCGCATTGTTGCGAAAGTTCTAAACCAAGCAGGGTGTTTCACTGGCATTGCCAATGGCATCTAATAAACATAAAATAAACATAAAAAACGTAATTGAAAACAAACGTATAAAGACGCCTCTCCAACAAAAAGGAGAGGCGTCTTCGATTTGGTTCTTACTGTTAGGGTATATGGTCATATATACAGGCTCATACTGCCGACATATTTCAGCGCGCTTGCCTTTGACAATCAGCTATATTACAGCACAAAAAACGATTACAGCCGAGGCAGCCTTTCCGTCGCATTACGCTGCTTTTCTCGATGTCGTTCAAGGCCCAGGTCGATAAGTCGCCCGAGCAGTTCCCCATAAGGGAGCCCGGTGGCTTCCCATAGCTTCGGATACATGCTGATCGAGGTAAAACCGGGCAGGGTGTTGATCTCGTTGATGTACACGTCGCCGCTGTCCTTGTCGAGGAGGAAGTCAACGCGCGAGAGGCCGGAACCGTCGACGGCCCGGAAGGCGCGGATGGCCATCTCTTGATACCGGGCCGTCTCTGCTTCTGAGATGGGGGCCGGGATGAGCAGGCGTGAAGATGCGTCAGCATACTTGGCCTCATAATCATAAAACTCTTTGGCCGGGACAATCTCGCCGGGCAGCGACGCCGACACCTCATCGTTACCGAGGACGCTCACCTCGATCTCGCGGACATTAATCCCTTTTTCCACGACTAGTTTGCGGTCATAGCGAACGGCGTCGTCAAAGGCGGTGATCAGTTCCGCCCGGTTCAATGCCTTGGAGATGCCTACGCTGGAGCCCATATTGGCCGGCTTGACGAAGCAGGGATAGCCCAGGCGGCCTTCCACATCGCCGATGACCTGCTCTCGTTCGCTCTCCCACCGTTTGCGCAACACCACCAGATAAGGCAGTTGGGGCAACCCGCTCTGAGCGAAGAGCGCCTTCGTGATCGCCTTATCCATCCCACAGGCCGAAGCGAGGACGCCGCAGCCCACATAGGGGACATTGGCCGTCTCAAAGAGTCCCTGGATCGTTCCGTCCTCCCCGTTGGGGCCATGCAATACGGGGAAGAAGATATCGACAGGTATGATTTGCCCGCCGGCGGCGTTTTCTACCAGGCTGGGACGGGTTGGATCAGCCAAGAAATAGACCCGTTGCCCATAGGGTTTTTGACCGCTTCGCAGATTGTCGATCACCGCCGGCCCCATCCACCAGGCGCCCTGGCGGTCGATGCCGATGGTCAGTACATCGAATCGGGAATGGTTCAAGGCCTTGATGATGGATTGAGCCGATGTGAGGGAAACCTCATGTTCCCCTGAGCGGCCGCCACAGATCACGGCGACGGTTTGTTTCATCGCCAGGTCCCCCTTTCCAAGCAATAAGGACGGGCTGACCCACCCTTTTGTCGTGCCATCAGTGAACATCCTATGCAACCCAAGTCAAAGGCGCTTACCAGACGCGCCAGATGAAAGCGGCGAGCATCGCCAAGGCCAGCAAAAAGCGCAGCGCCGAAGCGCCCGCAAGTCCGAGCACCGTCCCGACGCCAACTTCCAGGGCATTGTCAATGGAACGGCCATGCCAGAGTTCTCCGGCGACAGCGCCGATAAAGGGGCCGGCCACCAGGCCGATCGGCCCAAGCACCAGTAGTCCCAATAAACCGCCAGCAACAGCGCCCCAGGTCCCTGCGGAGGATGCACCAAAACGACGTGCGCCCCAGGCCGTTCCAAGGTAATCAAGTCCCATCGACAAGAGAACTGCGATTAGGTTCAACCCCAAAAACAGCGGCGTCATCTTTTGAAACCCTTCCGCAAAGCCGTAGCCGACCATGGCAAGAAAGATCAGAGAGATGCCCGGAATTACCGGCAAAAAGGTGCCGAGAACGCCGATGAACATGACGACGATTGCTCCGATCAACCAATAATCGTACAAAGTGAGTCTCTCCCCTGTATCATCGCTGTGTCAATTTAGGACTAGTATTTCCACATTATTTGACAAGCTCCTGCACGAGATGGACATGATCACAACAACACGACTGGAGTAAGGCAATCGTCCGGATAATCAAGTCTGAATTACGGTTGAGTTATGGCTGGATCATCGTCTCTGAGAATCTCGGTCAGGCAGCAGCCCCCGTTCGAGCAACGTCTGGGCGGCCGAGAGAGCGCCCATGCGGACGAAGGTCTGCGAGAGCCCCCCCTGAAAATAGACGGCATAGGGATCTCGCATGGGCGCGTCGACGCTCAATTCGCTCGTCGCCCCCTGGATGAAGGTTCCCCCCGCCATGATCACCGGATCGGCGTAGCCGGGCATCGGCGCCGGTTGGGGGACCACATGACCGTCGACGGGGCAGGCCTTTTGCAACCCCTGGCAGAAGGCGACAACCCGCTCTGCACTGCCCAGGGTGATGGCCTGGATGATGTCGCTGCGCTCGGCGTCAAAGCGCGGGGTCACGGCAAAGCCGAGAAGCTCGAAAAGCCGGGCGGCGAAGACGGCGCCGGCCAAGGCCTCAAAGACGACCTGGGGGGCCAAGAACAGACCTTGGAAAAAGAGCCGCCGCCCGCCGGGACTGCTGCCCACATGAGCGCCAATGCCTGGCGCCGTCAACCGCGTTGCCGCCCGGCGGACTAGTTCCTCCCGTCCTGCGATGTAGCCGCCGGTGGGCGCCAGGCCGCCGCCCAGGTTCTTGATCAGCGAACCAGCCATTAGATCAGCGCCCAGAGCCGTCGGTTCCTCTGCTTCCACCAATTCGCCGTAACAGTTGTCGACGAAGCAGACCACATCAGGTCTAACACGGTGGATGGCCTCACAGGCCTCCCCAATCGCCCGCGCCGTCAAGGATGGCCGCAGGCTGTAGCCGCGGGAACGCTGGAAGAGGACGAGCCGCGTGGTCGGACGTAAGCGCGCGAGCATTGCCGTCAGGTCGATGTCGCCGCCGGCGGTCAGGTCCACCTGGTCGTAGGTGACGCCGAACTCGCGCAAGCTCCCCTCGGTCGGTTCCTCTCCCAGGCCGATGACCTCCCAAAGGGTGTCATAGGGGGTTCCTGTCGCCGAGAGAAGTTCGTCCCCCGGCCGGAGAATGCCAAAGAGGGCCGTAGCGATAGCATGGGTGCCCGACACAAACTGCTCGCGCACCAGAGCGCTCTCTGTTGACAACACGCCTGCAAACAGTTCGTCAAGGGTTTCCCGGGCGCTGTCGCCATAGCCGTAGCCAGTCGTCACGCCCAGGTGGTAATCAGAAACACGGCAGTTATGAAAAGCCTCCAGCAACCGCACTTGATGGCGCTCCCGCTGATCCGCCAGCCGGGCGATGACAGGGGCCGCGTCGTTGGCAGCCGCTTCGGCGAGGCGCGCCAGTTCTGGCGCGAGCCGGCCCGATTGGCACAGGCTTGCGATAAGGCCGAGGTTGCTCTTACCTGCTGATTTGATTGCTTCTTCCTGTTTCATTGCTTCTCCCCGTTTTTTGAATACTCAGTTTGTGATTCACTGTATCATCGTATCTCACTTTTTGCTGCTTTTTACGGTTTCGTCGTCTCTTCGCATCTCTGCGTCCCTTGCACGCCCGGAAGTGTTCCTGCAAGGGACTTCTGCACATTGGCCCGGATGCGGATGCCTTCCGCTTCATAGGTCACATCGCGAACGACGCCGTTCCGGTAATAAAGATCGATCTGATTTCCCCGGTCATAAGGGATCAACACATCTACCTCAACGCGATCATCCGGCAAGAGCCGGTCGATTGCCTCCAGCAGGGCGTCAATCCCCTCGCCCGTGTGGGCGGACAGGGCGACCCAGGGATCCGGAGGCTGCAACAAAGCATCCATACCGCCAGGCGGCAACCGGTCGATCTTGTTTAGCACCGTCAGCACCAGCTTCTCGCCAGCGCCGATCTCCGAGAGCACCGCTTCCACTGTCTTCATCTGTTCGGCTGCCGCCGGGTGGGAGGCGTCGACTACATGCAGCAACAGGTCTGCGGCCACGATCTCCTCTAAGGTTGCCCGAAAGGCCTTCACCAGCGAGTGAGGCAGCTTGCGGATAAAGCCGACCGTATCAGAGATCAGCACATCTTTCCCCTCAGGTAAACAGATCCTCCGCGTCGTCGGATCGAGGGTGGCGAAGAGCTTGTCTTCCCCGCCGGGGCTAGGCCCCCCGAGGGGGGCAAAACGCGCCACCAGCAAGCTGCTCAAGGTCGACTTGCCGGCGTTCGTATAGCCAACCATGGAGATCAGGGGCAGATCGGATCGCTGCCGGGAGTAGCGCAACCGTTCCCGGTGGCGGCGGACATGGTTCAGTTCCCCTTCCAATTCGCTCATCCGTCTCCGCAGGTGGCGCCGATCCGTCTCCAGCTTCGTCTCCCCCGGACCGCGGGTGCCGATGCCGCCGCCTAAGCGGGACAAGGCCTGGCCCTGGCCGATCAATCGCGGCAGCAAGTACTGCAGTTGGGCCAGTTCCACCTGCAGTTTGCCCTCTCTGGTCCGCGCTCGCCCGGCGAAGATGTCCAGGATCAAGGCTGTCCGGTCGACGACCCGGATGCCGGTGAGGCTCTCCAATTGCCGTTGCTGGGCTGGTGAGAGTTCCTCATCGACGATCAGCAGATCGGCCCTCGTCACCTGCACAGCCAGCGCCAATTCCCGGATCTTGCCCGACCCGAGATAGGTGGCGCGGTCCGGCCGTTCCAGCCGCTGCGTCATCCACCCGACGATGAGAGCGCCCGCCGTTTCAGCGAGTTGAGCCAGTTCTTCGAGAGGCCCTTCCTCCTCCCCAAGACCTGGTTCAAGACCGATGAGAAAGGCGCGCTCTTGTTCCGCGCCTGTTGACGTCGTCCCCGCCGTTGAGACGCTCTTTTCATAGAGGCGGACCGCCTCCCGCCAGGGAAAGGCGCAAAGTTTCTCATAACCGAACGGCCCGACCGTTTCGATGGCGCCCTCCCCGTCAGGAGACAAATAGGCAACAGAGCCGCGATGGGGTTCAGCGGCGGCAATCACCGCCATGCAGTCAAGCCGCAGTTGGCGAAGCGCCGACAGATCGACATCGCTCAAACAAGGGCTGTCGCCAGGGTGGGTGTGGATGCAGCGGACACCAGCGAGGCGCCGCGTCCCCCGGCGTCCATCATGGTCCGTCATGGCCACCGTGTGGGCGTCGCCGACGACGAGATCGGCCACCCGACCCCGCCGATCGATAAAAAGGGCGACCTCTCGCCCGGTCAGAGAGGTAAACAAAACAAGCTCCTTCCCCGCTTCCGGGTCAAGGAGCAAATCAGCGTCCATCTGCAGTTCCAGCAACCCGCGCAACCGTTCCAGCCGTGCGCGTGCTACCCCATTCAAGTTGCCTTTTATGCGTTCTTCACTCATAGCAATAGTTTACCATAGCCGTGGCCCTTTTGCCTAGCGCGCAGGAGTCCCATGCAGCGCCTCCGCCAGTATAGAGGAGCGCCTGCGCCAGTGTAGGATGCTCTCGGCCTACGGCGATGGCTCCAGGCCGGCAAGGCTGCATCCTTCCAGCATGTCCTGGGCTTCCAACGTCATCAAGGCTTCCCGGGAGATTTTCTGATAGTCGTAGGCATGGAGAAGGCGCACCGCCTGGCGGCGGATCGCTTTTTCGGCGATGTTGCGGACGAGCCGGGCGTTTCCCCGGTGGCGGTGGCCGAATTTCTCCTGGTGCAGCAAAAAGTTGCGCAGCGTCAACCGCGCTTCCCCCGACATGCGGTACTGCCGCTGGGCAACCATAGCGTCGGCGATGGCCAGCAGTTCTGTCGTCGTGTAATCGGGAAACTCCAACTGGATGGGAAATCGGGAGCGAATCCCAGGATTACAGTGCAGGAAATACTCCATCTCGTCCTTATAGCCAGCCAGGATCAAGATCAGACTGTCTCGGTGATCCTCCATCGCCCGGACGAGACAATCAATGCATTCCTTGCCAAAGTCCTTCTCGCCCCCTCGGGCCAGCGAGTAGGCCTCATCGATGAAGAGTACGCCGCCGAGCGCTTTTTTCACCTGTTCGCGCGCCTTGACGGCCGTGTGGCCGATGTATTCGCCGACCAGATCGGCCCGCTCGACCTCGACGATATGCCCTTTCGGCAATACACCCAGTTCTTTGAACAGCCGCCCGATCAGACGAGCCACCGTTGTTTTGCCGGAACCGGGATTGCCTTTGAAGATCATGTGCAGAGCCATCGGTTCGTTGATCAAGCCCTCCTTGCCCCGAAGCTGCCGAATCTCCACAAAGGAGCGCAATTCATGGATGAGCGCCTTGATCTCCTGAAGCCCCACAAGGCCGTTGATCTCATCGAGGATCTCCTGGACCTTGCCTGTGGCTTTGACCTTTTCGCCAACCTTACCGGTCAGCCCCGTCTTCTCCGGTTCCCGTTCCTCTTTGCCTCGTTCTTCTTTACCCCGCTCCTCCTTGCCCTCCGCCAATCCTCCGCGAATCAAGGGGTTCGGGAGGGGCAGCCAGGAGGTCTTGCTCAACAAAGTCGGCTGCGTGTCGGGGTTGATGTTCACCCGGATTTTCAAGTCAGTCACCTCCCGCTTGCCCCGATCCATACATCCTATGACGGCGCCGCCCAGAAAAAAACAAAGCCCGGCGTCGTCGCCAGGCTTTGTCGCGATCTCAAGCATTACTTCGTATCGTTACATGGTGTGCGTCGATTCCCGGTTAACAGGCAACATCCCCTGGCAACCAGATGGAGAAGGCGGCTCGGCATAGAGGCATTGCACCTGCGAACCGTTGTGGAAAAGGACGTAGCGGAGATCGATCTTTCGCTGATTAAGCGTTTGGGCCACGCGCCGCACCTCATCCAATTCCTCAAGGGCAGGTGGGCGGCGATCCTCCTCGGTCCGAAACCAGATGGCCACTGATTGCCCCCCCTCCAAACTGATCCAGGAGGCCAGTTGGAAGGGCTCCTGTGGTCCAAAACAGAGATGGCTGGAACGGCGCACCCCGAGGGTGAGCAATTCCCCTTCTCCGTTTAAAACAACCACAGAGAGGCGACCTCTGCCAAAGCGGTTGTTCAGTTCGTTCAACTCAGGGATGGATTGAGCCGTCGAACCCTGTTCCTCAACCAGTTCATCAAAATCGAAGTCCCAACCGGTGAGCACCTGTTCAAGCAGGACTTCCCGCTGCAGTGATATGTATCGTCCTGTAGAAATGAGCAAGGCGGATCCCATCGCCAACACCCCGGCGGCGATGGCTCGCCCTCCCCCGGAAAGCGCTGTCTCCGCCATGCGCGTCGCTTCACCGACGATGACATCGGCTCCCAGATAAAACAGGGGATAGAGCCCGATCACAAGGCAGCTCGCACCGCCCCGCAGCCACCAGGCGTTCTGTCGCCCGAAACCGCGTTGCACCATGGAAGCCGACAGTTGGTCGCTGAAGTGCGCAATCCCTCCGAAGAGCGCAAACCAGGCGACCATTTCCCATTGGCTTTCCCAGGGGAAGATGCTCATGTTCACCATCTCCGTTCAAAAGAGATGACCTTTTATTCAGGATATTTCGACATAGAGGGCAAATTCCCTGGTCTAGCCGCCGAAATTATTTTGATCTTTCCCTTTTGATCGCCTACCATCAGCTTCCCTTCCTCATTGACCGCCAGCGACGCGATGCCGCCGAGGGAAAAATAAGAGGAGAACTCGCCTGTTCCCTGCCAAACCTCGATGCGTTCATCAGTTCCTACAAAAATATATCCTCTAGGATCAACGGCAAGACCGGTTATCTTCGTCGGCTCGTTACCGTCAGAGAATCGAAACTGCCGTTCCACCGCGCCTTCTCGGTCAATGACGTAGAGCACTCCTTGGGTATCGGCGACAACGGCGCGCCCCCCTTTGAGGGGAACCATGGCGGCAGGAACAAAGGGTAGCTTGTCCAAGGTTTTTTCCATCAGCCAGCCGTTCTCCCAGCGGGCTTCCGCTTTAGACGGTTCGGTTGCGCTGGTGCTGTTCGTACCTCCCTGCGCAGAGCCCCCTTGATCAGAAGCACGCTGAGCAGTCCCCCCTCCTTCCAGTGCGGTTAATCTGGCTGCCGAAGGCGGCGGGGTAAGACCGGCGCCGGAAATTCTCCCTCCGGAGAGCGTGGACACGGTCGTCACGAGGGGGCTCCAACCGCTGTACCAAGCGACCGCCCCTCCCCCCAAAAGCAGCATAGCCGCAATCAGAATCGCGAAGAAAAAACGCCTTGGCGAGCGGGCATTCTTTTTCCGGTGCTTATAGGGGGGGAGCGGAGGCGACAGTAGTCCTCTTGCAGGATCGTTTTCGAAACCGGCAGCGACGATGCGGCCTCTACGCTTTACGCTCTCCGTCGATTCCATCGTATTCTGCCTTTGTTCGGACAGCTCTTCCACTATTCCATCCACCTCAATTCGTTTTTTCTCCGGTGATTAGAGAGTCTCTTCGATCATTGGCGTCAGTCAGAGACCGTAGAGAAGGCAATCTGAGCATCGATTCGAACTGCCAACCGATCATCATGACCGCACCGATCTAACGTATGTATTCTACCAGATTATTTCATAATCCTTCCATTTATTCAAAACAAATCAAGTTTTTGGGCATAAAAAAACGCCTCAAATCAAGTGAGGCGTTTTTTTGACTGCTTCGATTAGGCTTTGGCTGTATCCATGGAAAGCGAGACCGGACGCAAGGGCATGATCGTCGAGATGGCGTGCTTGTAGACCATCTGCTGCTTGCCTTCCACGTCAAGGAAGACGGTAAAGCTGTCAAAGCCTTTGACCATCCCCTTGATTTGGAAGCCGTTCACCAGAAAGATGGTGACCGGGAGGTTTTCTTTGCGCACTTGATTCAGGAATGCATCCTGAAGATTGAGTTGTTTGGTCATCTGAGTGCCCCTCCATCATTTATATTTCTCTCTACATGCCCTCCAAGAGCGTTCCTGACGGCGTCGAAAATACCTTCCATCAGTCTTTCCCGCTCTATGGCGTCGGCGGCAAACCAGATCAGCCGGGTGTCCCGGCGAAACCATGTATACTGACGCTTGGCAAAATGCCGCGTATCCCGCTGCAGTAAGTAGAGCGCCTGAGCCAGGTCGTATTCGCCCTGCAAAAACCCGACGATTTCCTTGTACCCGATGGCTTGCATCGATGGAAGTGTTGGCGGGTATCCCCTGTTGAGGAGCCCTTTTACTTCCTCCACCAACCCCGATTCTATCATGATCCGGGCACGCAGGTCAATGCGACGGTACAACTCTTGCCGTTCCATGGTCAGGGCGATGGGCGCCAGCCGGTATTTCGGCTGCTGGACCGAATCGGCATAGTGAAAATCGCTCTGTCGGCGTCCCGTTAGGTGATAGACTTCCAGGGCGCGGATGATGCGCTTGCGGTCATTCACATGAATCCGCGAAGCCGCCATCGCATCGACCTCGGCCAAACGGTTGTGCATCGCCTGAAGCCCGGCCGCATCGACTTCCTGCTCCAGACGGCGGCGCAGTTCCAGGTCTGTCGCCTCTTCGCTGAATTCATAGTGGTCGATGATCGACCGGACGTACAGCCCGGTGCCTCCCACCAGGATAGGCAGCCTGCCGCGGCTGACGATTTCGGGGATGAGGGTTGTCACCTGGCGCTGGAAGTCGGCCACGCTAAAGGGCTCATCGGGATCAAGAATGTCGATCATGTGATGGGGGATGTCGCCACGCTCCTCCGGCTTTAGCTTCGCCGTGCCAATGTCCATCCCCCGGTAGACCTGCATCGAATCACCAGAGATGATCTCGCCGTTGAAATGCTGGGCCACGGCGATACCGGCGTCAGACTTGCCGACGGCTGTAGGCCCCACGATCAGCACGAGCGGCAGGAGGTCGTCAGTGCCTTGGCCGCCTCGAACGTCGTGACCGCCTTGGCAGACTCGAATGCCTTCGCCTCGCCCATCTTGTCGACCCTGGGCCTCGATCGCCGCTTCGAGCGGAGCCTTACTGTTTCTCAAGGGCTACACCTCCTCCGCTCCAGATGCCATAAGCCACAGGGGCGTGCTTGCCGCATTCGATCCGTTCAGGCGCCAGGCGCTCCCATTCAAGGCTCTCGCGCCGCTCCTTCATGACGACGCGGCGGCGCGCTACCCGACGCGCTTCGGCGATTACCTTCGCTTCCAGCGGCCGGGGGTCGGCCAGTTGCCGCAGACCGCCGATCCCGTTGGAGGCGCGCTGCGGCTGCCGAAACATGGGGTCAAAATAGACGGAGTCAAAACTGCCCTCCGGAAATCCCGCAAGCAGTGTGCGGTGGTCGCCCTGGAGCACACAGATGCGGGCCATGGCCTGGCAGAGTTCCGGAGCCGTTCTCTGCCGCGGCTGTTGCAACCCTTCGCGGACGATCAGCGCAATCAAGGGACTGTGTTCAATCCCAGTCACCTCGCCGTCCTCTCCGGCAGCAAAGGCCGCCACAAGGGCGTCAGCGCCAAGGCCGAGGGTGCAGTCAAGGATCCGGTCCCCTGGGCGGATGTCCAGGGCATGGACGAGGGGATCCTGCTGCCCCCTTCGGAGGGCCCGGATGCGCAGCACGGCCATGTTGGGGTGGAAAAAGAAAGTCTCTTCTTCCTGCCGGAGGGTTAGGTTGTTCTTCTCGACAATGAGCAGCCCCTTGTGACCTGCTTCCTGAGAGAGCCGTTCGGCAGACTTCCCTTCCCTCGGCACATAGACGGCGCCCAGTTCCGCCGCCAGCGAACGGGCCCGTTCCTCGACACCAGGGGTGCTTTTATGAACGGTGGTCACAATCAATTCCTGCAACGGGATTTCTGCGAAAGTATCTGGTCCAGCGCAATGTTCGAAACTATGTTCCTGCGGCGCCATGGTCAACTCCTATGAAAGCGGCGTTCAAGTTCGGCGCGGTCGATGCGCAGCAGATAAGGACGGCCATGGGGGCAGGTGTCATTTCCTTCTAACCGCGCCAGCCGTTGCAGCAAGGCGCTCATCTCAGCATGGCTCATCGCCTTGCCCGCTTTGACAGCGCCACGGCAAGCCAAGCTGCTCAACGCGGCCCCCCGGATGACCTCGCGGTCGCGAAGGCCTTTCATCAGACCGTTCAGCATATCCCGGAGAAGCCCCTCTTCCTCTCCCGGCGGCAATCCGACCGGAACGGCCCGGATCAACAGCGTGTTGCCACCGAAATGCTCCAGGACCAATCCAGCGTCGCGAAGCTCGGCGATGGCCTCAATGGCGCCCTGAAACTCGGCGGGCGTCAAGGTGACTGTCACCGGCAGCAGCAACTGCTGGCTGGCGCATTCACCCGCTTCGTTCAGGTAGCGCTCTCTTAACTCATGATAGAGAACCCGCTCATGGGCGGCATGCTGATCCACCAAGTAGAGGGCGTCGCCGCCCTCGGCGAGGATGTAGGAGCGCTGGAACTGGCCGATGGGGATCCAGTCGCCCACATCCATCGCCGCTAGACGCCCATCTCCCCTCGGAGGTTCCCACTCTGCGCCAACGTTCGATAGTTCTTCCCGGGGAGATTCCATAAGAGCTTTCCCAGAAGACTTTTGCAGGATCTCCTGATACGTTGTTTCCCGAAGTGATTCTTGTAAGCTATCCGGATATGCTCCTTGGAGAGACTGTTCGCGAAATTCCCGGCGACTTTTCTCCAGGGAAACCTCACGGTATTCACGACAGGATTCTTGAAGAGCTCCTGTTGTTTCCGAGTTCTCAACTGAGGACGGCAAATCAGCCTCTGCGCGAAGGAGGAGAAGCCGCTCCTGTCTCCACCGCTCTGCTTCCGCCACAAAGGCCGCCGGGGCTGGCAAAATCTGCTCCTTGATAGCTACAAGAGGAGCGGAAACGTGAGAATGGGCCTGCACCGGAGCAGAGGAAGTCAACGGAGTCAAAGGGCTCAAGGGAGACAATGCGGTCGAAGAGGATGAGTGGGTTACAGGAGGCGAAGAGACCCTATCATTCTTAGAAGGAGCGTCCGACCAGAATGGTCGCGAAAGAGATCGGCCGCGCAGCGCCTGCACAACAGCCTGGCGTGTGAAATCAGCCACATCCCGCTCGCGGTCGATCTTGATCTCCTGTTTGGTCGGGTGGCTGTTAACATCGACCGTTTCCGGCGGCAGTTCCAGATGGAGTACGAAAAAAGGGAAGCGGCCGGCAGGCAGCAGTCCGTGATAGGCTTCTTCCACAGCCTGACTCAAGCTGCGGCAGCGCACCCAGCGCTGGTTGACGAACCAGTTCTGGTGATTGCGGTTGCTCCGGTGCAGCGACGGCGAGCCGAAATACCCCTTCAAAGCCCAGCCCTCTGGCGACACAGCCGACAGGGGCAGCAGAAAAGGGATGATCTCCCGGCCGTAGACAGCCGACAATGTCTCTAATGATTTATTATTCCCTGGGGAGCGGAAGCTAATCTGTTTCCCCTGGGTCAAAGAAAATGCGACATGGGGATGAGCGGCGGCCAGACGCCAGATCACCTCGGCGCAGGCGGAGCCTTCCGCCGTGGCTGAGCGGAGAAACTTGCGCCGTGCCGGCGTGTTGTAAAAAAGGTCTTCTACCTGCACGGTCGTCCCTGGCGGCGCCCCCACCCCTTCGACGGGGTGACGTTTCCCTCCGTCGATCAGCACCCGAGTGGCCTGGCTGTCAATGGCTCGTCGGGTCGTGATGATCAGGCGCGATACGGCGGCGATCGAGGGCAGCGCTTCGCCCCGAAAACCAAGGGTCTGCACCGCCGCCAGGTCTTCTGCCCGGCGAATCTTGCTCGTCGCATGGCGCTCCACACAAAGCTCAGCGTCATCGGCCGCCATACCGCAGCCGTTGTCGACGATGCGGATCAGTTTTTTCCCGCCTTCGGCGAGGGTGACATCGATCCGAGTGGCGCCTGCGTCGAGGGCGTTTTCCAGCAATTCCTTCACGATCGAAGCCGGTCGCTCAACCACCTCGCCGGCAGCGATCTGGTTGACCGTATGGGCGTCAAGGCGTTGAATGACTCCCATGGCTACCTCCCCCGTTTTAGCTTCTTTTGCTGTTTGGCCAACCAGTTAAGGGCATCCAGCGGTGTCATGTGGTTGATGTCCAGCCGGCCAAGATCCTCAGCCAGGCGAGACAGGGCTTCACTGCCTCGGGGTAGCGCGAAAGGGTGGCTCGATTCGCCGAAGAGCATTAACTGGCCGGCATCGCCAGCGCCGAATATACAGGCGGCATCTTCAGCAGGTACATGGGATGGCACATGGGAGGTTTCATGAGTGGCTTCCTTGGAAATGGCGGCGGCAAACCGACTTCCCTCTTGGACGACCGCTGCCGCCGTCACCGGAGCCGTCGGCAAAGCTGTCGCCAACGCTGCGGCCGGCTCGGCGGCGCATCGACCTGATCGCTTCTCCTGGTCGCTTTCCAGGCCGGAGAGGATCTCCCGCGCCCGCAGGATCACCGATGAAGGCAATCCAGCCAGTCGGGCCACCTGGATGCCGTAGCTCTTATTGACGCCGCCAGGGCGAATTTGGTGCAAAAAGACGATGTCATCGCCCGACTCGCGAACGGCGATGGTGTAGCAGCGCACACCAGTCAGCGTCTCTTCCAGGCGGACGAGTTCATGGTAGTGGGTAGCGAAGAGGGACTTGGCCCCCAGTCGCTGGATCGCCTCCGCCACCGCCCAAGCGATGGCCATGCCGTCAAAGGTGCTTGTCCCGCGCCCCACTTCATCAAGGACGACGAGGCTGCGCGGCGTGGCATGGTGGAGGATGTGGGCGACCTCGGTCATCTCAACCATGAAGGTGCTCTGGCCTGTCGCTAGGTCGTCAGAGGCGCCGACACGGGTGAAGATGCGATCCACCACGCCAATCGAAGCGGATGTGGCCGGCACATAGGACCCCACCTGGGCCAAGAGCACAATCAACGCGACCTGGCGCATGTAGGTACTCTTGCCAGCCATGTTGGGGCCGGTGATCAAGAGCAGCGCTTCGCCATCGTCAAAGCGCGTGTCATTGGGCACGAAAACACCCGGCCCGAGATAGGCCTCCACGACAGGATGGCGCCCGCCCTGGATGTGGATCTCCATCCCGTCATGGATGTCCGGGCAGACATAGCCCTGCTCGACGGCCACCTGGGCCAGGGCCGCAAAGACATCCAGATGGGCCACCTGTTCCGCCGTCTTCTGCAACTGCGGCAGCACCGCCTCGACGGCATCTCGCAGTTCCGTAAACAGGCGGTAC
Source organism: Heliomicrobium sulfidophilum (assembly GCF_057715735.1). Taxonomy (NCBI): domain Bacteria; kingdom Bacillati; phylum Bacillota; class Clostridia; order Eubacteriales; family Heliobacteriaceae; genus Heliomicrobium; species Heliomicrobium sulfidophilum. The sequence goes on along the minus strand of NZ_JBVTZZ010000004.1, from coordinate 403,663 downwards.
TCCAACTGAGTCAACTTTTCTTCGGCGCCGAGGATTTTTTCCTCATAGGTCTTTAACTCCGGCGTGATGTAGCGCTCGCCGTTGGCCAGGGTTTGCTTGCGGATATAATCGGCAGGTACGCTGGCCATGTTCGCTTTAGAAACTTCGATATAGTAACCGAAGACTTTATTAAAGCCCACCTTCAGCGACCGGATGCTGGTCCGCTCCCGTTCACGCTGTTCAATGCGGGCCAGCCACTCCTTGCCGGATCCGGCGATCTCCCGCAGTTCGTCCACTTCCGGGTGAAAGCCGCCTCGGATCAGCCCGCCGTCCCGGACAGAGACGGGCGGCTCATCGACAAGCGTGTCGACGATGCGCCGGGCCACCGGAGTGAGCGGATCGATGCAGTTGGCGAGTCTCTCCAGTACTGGCTGTCCCTGGCGCAGTTTGTCCAAGAGCAGCGGCAGCACCTCTAGCGATGACGCCAGGGCGATCAGATCGCGGCCATTGGCGGAGCCATAAGCCACTTTGCCAGCCAATCGCTCCAAATCGTAGACCGCCCGCAAGCCGGCGCGTATATCCTGGCGCAACATGCCGTCCTCGACCAGCGCTGTGACGACGCCCTGGCGCTTGCCGATGGCCTCGGCGTCTGTCAGGGGCTGTTCGATCCATCGCTTGATCAGTCGTCCGCCCATGGCCGTGACGGTCTTGTCGATGACTCCCAAAAGAGAACCTTTGCGGCTGTTCTCCCGCATCGTCTGGGTCAGTTCCAGGTTGCGGCGCGTGGCCGGGTCCAGGCGCATGAAGCGGTCTGTCGTGTAGGTCTGCAAGCGGGTGATATGGGGCAGATTCGCCTTCTGCGTCTCCTGGACATAGCGCAAATCGATGGCGGCGGCGACGATGGCCGCCGGCCAGTGGGCACAGCCGAAGGCTTCCAGGCTGGACAGCTTGAACTGCCGCTTGATGACCGATGTGGCCTGTTCAACCGTTAAGCCTTCTGCCGGATAGGGGCTGATCAAGATGCCCTGCTTCTTCCACCCCTCCGTCAGGTCGGGGAAGTTAGCCGCCACGGCGGGATGCACGAGCAGTTCCTTTGGGCTTAGGCGGGTGATCTCCCCTTGAAAGGCGGACAGGTCGCGATCATGCCAGCGCGCCGCCAAAAAATCACCGGTAAAAACATCGAGCGCGGCCAACCCCCACTCATCGGAGAAGTGGGCCACCGCGACGAGGTAGTTGTTGCTCTTTTCTTCGAGTACGTTCGTGTCCATGAGGGTGCCTGGGGTGACGACTCGGACAATGTCCCGCTTCACGATCCCCTTGGCTGCCCCCGCGTCTTCCACCTGTTCACAGATAGCAACCTTGTATCCCTTCTCAACAAGACGCGATATGTACCCTTGGACAGAGTGGTAAGGCACGCCACACATGGGGATGCGCTCTTCCAGGCCGGCGTCCCGTCCCGTGAGGGTAATCTCCAACTCTCGCGACGCCAGAAGCGCATCGGGACCGAACATCTCGTAAAAATCGCCGAGACGGAAAAGGAGGATCGCGTCCGGCTGGCGATTTTTTATCTCCTGATATTGTTTCATCATGGGAGTGACAGCTTTCATATCTCAACCTCGAACCCAAAAAGTCTCACCGGGTTTTCCCGTACAAGAGCAATTATAACAGGCATCTGAAAGGATGTCGCGAAGAAAGGATGCCTGCCCGGCATCCTTTCTTGATGTTCCCCGAATCACTCATGGGGATGGCGCAGCTCATCCCGGATCAGCGCGCTTTCGTCCACCTGCAAGTAGACCATCGCCTGCCATAATCCCAGGTCAAACTCTTCCTTGCGCTTGAGCGAAAGCGCCTCCCTGCCGTAGATGCACCACTCGCGAACCATCCGCTTAGGTAAATCGACGGCCCCCATAAATCCGAGCACATCTTTCAGCGGATAGCCGACAGCAATCCCGATTTCATGGGGGATTTGCCCGTTCTGTTGCCATCGATTGGCCAATTCCTCTAAAAAGGAGGTTGCTGTGATGTCACGCCCGTATCCCAAGCGCTGAAACAACCGGTTTTTCGCCACATTTTCCAGCACTTGAGCTAACCGTTCCGGCACATAGAAGATGACATGGGCTGTTCGACCGCTCTGGCGCATCAGCGAGGAGGACACCCCCCACCGCCCGGCCAATGCCTTCGCTTCGGACACTGTTTCCGTCACTGATCGGCCAAAGAAGGGCGCCGAAAACCGCAACAGTTCCCCCGGTTTTTTGGCGAAAAGCACCTTAGACAGATAAAGAAAGAGCCATCGCTCAAAACGGGCCTGCGCCGTCGTCTTGCTTTCGAGGCTCTTTTTCCATTCTTCAAAGCGGAGATCCATTTTTTCCATCATGGAAAAAGCCTGCCCTGGCGCTTTCTCGGCTATACCCAGGGAATAGCCTTGGCCAACCTAGGGTTCTTCCCTCGACACCATCGTTCCCAAGAGCGTCCACGTCCGCGCCTCATCGATGCGAACGGAAACCGTCTCCCCCACCTGTTGCTCGTTGCCAGCGAAGACGACAATCTTGTTACCCCGCGTCCGCCCCGTCATCAGTTCCTTATTCGTCTTGCTCCGCCCCTCCACCAGGACCTCCTGGATGGTTCCGATGAGTGCTTTATTGTGTTCCAGGCTGATCCGGTTTTGCAACTGCAATAACCGCTGAAATCGCGCTTTTTTCGACTCCGCGTCGACCTGTTCCGCCAGTTCCGCCGCTGGGGTGCCGCTGCGTTTGGAATAGAGGAAGGTGAAGGCGTTGTCATAGCGCACCTTTTCGACTAGGTCGAGCGTGTCGGCAAAGTCCTTTTCTGTCTCACCGGGGAAGCCGACGATGATGTCTGTCGTCAGAGTCACCTGGGGCATGGCTTGGCGAATTCGGCCGATCATCTCCATGTAGTGTTCACGGTCGTAGCCGCGGTTCATGGCCGCCAGGATATGGTTGCTCCCGGCCTGGACAGGCAGGTGGATGTGCTCGCACACCTTGTCGGACTCTGCCATGGCCACGATCAAAGCGAGATCGAAATCCTTGGGATGAGACGTGGTGAAGCGGATCCGTTTCAGCCCCTCTACGCCGTTGACGATCCGCAGGAGGTCGGCAAAGGAAAAGCGCGGCTTCAGATCCTTGCCGTAGGAGTTGACGTTCTGTCCGAGGAGGGTCACTTCCTTGACCCCTTGGATGACAAGAGACTGAACCTCTCTGACGACGTCTTCCGGGGTACGGCTGCGTTCCCGACCGCGCACATGGGGGACGATGCAGTAGCTGCAAAAGTTGTTGCAACCGTACATGATCGTTACATGGGCCTTGATGCCTTCCACCTTGCGCTCCGGCAGATCCTCGACGACCTCGCCCTCGCTGTCCCAGACTTCGACCACCTGGCCAAACTGACACTGCTCGATCATCCGGGGCAACTGGTGCAGGTTGTGGGTGCCGAAGATGATGTCCACATAGGGGTATTCCTTCCGGATCCGTTCGCCCATGCCCGGCTGCTGGACCATGCAGCCGCCGATACCGATGACCGTTTCCGGACGGGCCAGCTTGTACTTGCGCAGTTCGCCCAATTTGCCTAATATCTTGCGCTCGGCTGATTCACGGACACAGCAGGTGTTGATCAGCAGGACGCCAGCCTCTTCCGGAGTGGACTCTGTGTATCCCATCTGCTGGAGAAAACCAGCCAGCGACTCTGTGTCGCGTTCGTTCATCTGACAGCCGTATGTCAAGATATGATAGGTATTCTTCTTATTGCTCACAAGTCCGCTCCTCGACATTCTTTTTCAGTTAGATCATTATACCCAATGCGCTCCCTATTGAAAAGAAGCACACCACGAAAGAAGCGCCCTGACGAGTATTTCTCGTCAGGGCGCAAGTCCGTGAAAGCCCTATCCTTTCGGTCTGCTCAAGGGAAAGCGTACAATAAAACAGGTCCCCTTCGAACTCGTTTCCACAGATATCTTCGCCTTATGACGGTTGGCAATGTTATAGGTGATCGCTAAACCCATGCCTGTCCCTGTATCTTTGGTGGTGTAAAAGGGCACGCCCAGATTTTTCAAGTCTTTTTCTGAAATCCCCGGACCCTGGTCCTCGATTTGCAAGACAACGACTTCATCCTCAAGAGACGTCCGAATCGTGACACACTTTCCCGGCCCCATGGCGTCCAGCCCATTTCGGACGAGATTATAGAGCAGTTGGCGAATTTCTTTTTCGTCGAGGATCAGATCGGGCACATCGGCCAATTCCAGATGGATCCACTTGTCTTCCCGCAAGGCGTCAGCTTGCATCAAGGGGAAAAACTCCTCGATCAGCCTTCTCAGGTTGCTTGACTGGGGATCTTTCGATTTCCGTCGGGTAAAGCTTAAAAACTCGGTGATGATGGCGTTCGCGCGATCAAGTTCACTGATCATCAGGTCATAGTACTCGCGGTTCTCCGGTTTTTTCTCATTCTTCAACATGATCTGAAGAAAACCGCGAACGGTGGTCATGGGATTGCGGATCTCGTGACCGAGCCCGGCGGCCATACGGGCGATAATATTGAGACGATCGATGGAGACGAGTTCCTGCTCCATCTGTTTTTGTGTCGTAATATCGCGACCAACGCCGTAAATCAGGCCCGTCTGTAGGTTGACAACTGAATTCCAGGAAATCCAACGATAAGAACCATCCTTGCATCGATGACGCACTTCCAAATCCCGCAAGGGCTGGCTCTTGAACATGTCCCAGTTCAGCGCCTTCACTTTGAACCGGTCGTCTTCATGGATAAAGTTTAGATAAGGAGCTGCCATCAGTTCTTCTTCCGTGTAGCCGAAGACATGGGTGAAGGCGCCGTTGATCTGCTTATAAGAGCCATCCATGCCGACGACACACATGAGATCGACCGAAAGCTCAAAAAACTGCCGGATCTGGTTCTCGGCGCTGTCCCGCGCTTCCCGCAGCAATAGGGCCTGGGAATGCAATTCTGACTCGATCCTTTTTTCCTCGGTAATGTCCTGAACCTGCGCCAGGGTGTGGGCGAGTCGGCCCTGTTGATCATGAATTGGAACAATTGTGATCTGCACCCAGATCAACCGCTCACGATTGATGTACCGCTTTTTCAAGGTATAGCCGTCCAATTCGCCAGAATGGAGTCTCCGCAGATACTCCTTTTCTGCTTCTAAATCGTCAGGGTGGGAAAAGTCCTGAAAGCGCATATGCTGCAACTCCTGTTCCGAGTAGCCAACGATGGAACAGAATGCTTGGTTTGCCTTCAGGCATCTCCCCTCCAGGTCGTTTAAACACAAACCAACGGCAGCATGTTCAAAGATAAGTCGGTGGTCATCCGACAAGCCGGGGCACATGTTTCCCACCTCCCTTTATGTGCCTATCAGAAAGGAAGTAACGATACGGTACTTAGTTCGACTAATAAGGGAGCATTTCCTTTGATTTTTTGTAATATTTTGTGATTTTTTATTCGAAAGCACATCCGTTTTGAATGTCTTCCAGCCGTTAACCTTGTTTATTTCTCTTTGTTCGGTTACATTAGTGAAAGAAAGTTCGAAACCGAAAGGGGATCCGCCATGTCTGTCAGCGAATCGATCGGGCTCTACATGGGGGCCATCGCCTTGGCGCTGCTGATCGGCTATATAGCCGCGCGAATCAAAATCAGTCGGATGCAGGCTGCCGGGAAGTTGGATCCGTCAAAAAAAGCAAAAGATACTACCGTTGCTAAACCCCAAAAGACGCAAAAAAAACCGCCAAAGGGTCGTTAGGACGCTCCGGCGGTCGCTACTCAATCAGGATGAATATATTTCTAATTTTTCCGTCGAAAATAATATTGATTTGCCTTCGTGAATCCGCTATAATACCTCTTGCGTTCGCGATTTGGCCCGTTGGTCAAGCGGTCTAAGACACCGCCCTTTCACGGCGGTTACAGGGGTTCGAATCCCCTACGGGTCACCAACGCCTCGGTAGCTCAGTCGGTAGAGCAGAGGACTGAAAATCCTCGTGTCGGTGGTTCGATTCCGCCCCGAGGCACCATAGCACGGAGGGATTCCCGAGTGGCCAAAGGGAGCAGACTGTAAATCTGCCGGCTCTGCCTTCGAAGGTTCGAATCCTTCTCCCTCCACCATCACTGGGGTGTAGCCAAGCGGTAAGGCAGCGGACTTTGACTCCGCCATTCGTTGGTTCGAATCCAGCCACCCCAGCCATTTTCCCCCTCGCTATCCATGATCCATTAGCTCAGTTGGTAGAGCACCTGACTTTTAATCAGGGTGTCGCTGGTTCGAGTCCAGCATGGATCACCATGTTGCGGAAGTAGCTCAGCGGTAGAGCATCGCCTTGCCAAGGCGAGGGTCGCGAGTTCGAATCTCGTCTTCCGCTCCATTTTTATGGCGGTTGTGGCGAAGTGGTTAACGCACCGGATTGTGGCTCCGGGACTCGTGGGTTCGATTCCCATCAGCCGCCCCATCTAGACAAGAAACTGCGGCAAATAACCGCAGTTTTTGTTATTTTTGTTATCAGACGGCAGGCAATCGACAAGACCCGGGCTCATTCCCGGGTCATTTTTCGTTTAAATACATCCATGGACTCCGCCGAAAGCTGGTTATGTTCACAGCCCCAATTTTTCTTCAAAAATTCGGCAAAAAGTCAAGATAGGCGCTCATCCTGCCCAAACGGTCAGTCAGGATCAAAATCCCGACAGCCACCATGACGACGCCGCTGGTCATGGAGATTTTGGTCAGGTGCTGGCTCATCCGCCGGAACCAGAAGTCAAACCTGGCTATCGACAAGGCCGTCACCAGAAAGGGAACCGCCAGACCCGTAGAGTAGGCTGTTAGCAGCGCCAAACCTTGGCCCAGCGTCTCACCGGTGGCCGCATAAATGTAGATGGCCGACAGGATCGGTCCCACGCAGGGAGACCAGCCGGCGGCGAAGGCCATGCCCAACAGAAAGGCGCCCAGCCATCCGCCTGTCTTCGGCTTACCGCCAAAACGAACCTCTCGGTAGAGTCCTGGAATCGGCAGCAACCCGCTCAGATGCAAGCCGAAGAGGACGATGATCGCGCCGGCGGCGACGCGCAAGACCCCTTGATACTGGATCAGCCATTTGCCCACCACCGTCGCCGTCGCTCCCAAGGCGATGAAGACGACGGAAAAACCGAGTACGAAGGCGATGGCGCGCCAAAAAGGATGGTTCGGCTGTTTTTTCTCTCCTTCCGCCGCTTCTCCCTGAGGCAGTTCAGCGACGACAGAGCCGGTCAGATAGGTCACATAGGCCGGCACGAGTGGCAGCACGCAGGGCGATAAAAAAGAAGCGATCCCCGCGAGAAAAGCGACAGTGATGGAAACCGAGTCCATAGGATACCCCTCCCCCCTATTCTCCATCACAGTGTACCGCAGAATCCCGTGGGGTTCAAGATAGGGAAGCTTTTTTTCAGATTTGCTCTAGGCTGCCTTAGAACCACCTTGAGACAAGCAACCAACTATTCAATGTAGTGGCTTGTGAAGTGTTCGATCAGTCCGTCCTTTTCATCACGGGCCATGGCAGGCGCCAGCATCTGGGCCAGCAGTCGGGCGTCCTCGAAGCTGGAGCAAGGGATGCCACCGATCACAAAGGGCCGGATGACCTGAAAGCGCGGGATCTCGATCCGCAGCGGCTCCGCCGGCAACCGCGTCACCATCGTCAGGTAGGGCGCATCCGCCATCCTAGCGTATTTGCGCAGGATGTGCTGGAGCTTGCTCTCAAACTGCTCTCCCATGGGCCCCATCAAAAGGGACTGATCATAGAGGTCTTTGCCCGATTTCTGCCACCGCCGCCCCAAAGCTTCAAAGCTCTCAAAGCCCGCTTTGGTGGCGAAATTCGCCGATTCGTCGCGCGCCACCTGGGCCAGCAATTGCAGGTATTCTTTGCGCGACCTGTCCATATCGAGGACCACAAAGGGTTGCAGGTGGCGGGCTACCATGCCTGAGGCGAACCGCCGGTCATCGGCCAGTTGGAAGGTCATCTTGATAATGATCAGCGACAGGTTGATGTCTCGCAGCAGCCGCCGTTCTTCTTCGTCATAAAGCATCGGTTCCTGCTTCCCAGGCTTACGGAAGCTCGCATAGCCGGCGCCGTTTCGCTGGTCGGAGATCCCCAATCCCGGCGGCAATGACAATTCTCCCGCCGGTGGGTAACCGCTGCCGCGCCTTTGGAAAAGTTTTACCAACATTCCCATGGCAACCACCTCTGGTTGTAATTTCCATTTTTATCCACCACTCATATTCGTCGATTCCCTCCGCTTTCCTCTTTCGTTTTTTCACCACTTTTGTCGAACTGGCCAGGAACGATCCGCCTTGCTTTTCCATAAACTGGATCACGACAAATCGTCGTTGTTTGTGGGAAAGGAGCTTTCTTACATGATAGAAACCGTCGCTGGCCGAGGCGCCGGACTGCCATCCTATGGAAAAAACCACCTCTTTCCCCTCACCATCCACCGGATCATGGACCGGGTGCCGGGGCAGGTGGTCGATTACGGTGTCAAGCTGATCAACGCCCCCCGGCAATGGCTGCGTTCCAAGGGGGAGAACATCCGTGTCGCCGTCTTGGATACTGGCGTCGATCGGGCGCACCCTGATCTAAAAGAGAACATCCGGGGGGGCTACAACTTCCTCGATAAGAATGACAACTATGCCGATGATCATGGTCACGGCACCCATGTATCGGGGATCATCGCCGGTTCCGACAACGGCATCGGCATCGTTGGCGTCGCGCCCCAGACCCAGCTTTACGCGCTGAAGGTTCTCGACGAAAAGGGCGAAGGCGGCCAGGAGCATGTCATCTCCGCTGTCGAGTGGGCGCTGGACAACGGGATTCATGTGCTCAACATGTCCTTCGGCAGCCAAAAGCCCAACGCCAAATTGCGCGCCATGTTGGAGAAGGCCAATCAGGCGGGAATCACCTTTGTAGCTGCTGCCGGAAATGACGCCTCAAAAACCTTTAGCAAGGACTCCATCGATTATCCGGGACGCTGGGCCGATCTGGTGCTGACCGTGGCCGCCGTCGATCGCAACGTCAAGCGAGCAGCCTTTTCCAGCCAGGGGCCAGAGTTGTTTCTGGCCGCGCCCGGTGTCAACATCTTAAGCACCTACCCCTTGAACCGCTATGTGCGCCTCTCTGGCACCAGTATGGCTGCGCCTCACATCACCGGCGCCGCCGCGCTGCTGATGGCGGAAAAAAGAAAGAAGGCCAGCGCCCTCCCTCCCCCGACCGAGGTGCGTCGGATTATGCTGGAACACGCCGTAATGATTGGCGACCGGAAGGATTACGGGTACGGCTTTTTCCGATTTTAGTCTTTATGGCGAGTAGGGAGAACAAAACATAAGACGTCATTCCGGAGTTGAAATGGCGTCTTTTCGTTATTCTCCGTCTACGGGGAGTACGCCGAGGATGGTTGACTTGTTATGGATGATCAATTCCCCATTGCCCCTTTTTTACGACTGCTTTGATCATAAAGCCGTTGTAAAAAAGGGGAAAGAGGCGCCTTGAATTAATTGAATGTAAAGATAAAACCGCAGCCTTCCAAGGGCTGCGGTTTTGCAGCAATCATATCCACTTCTTTCGCCGGAACCAGTAGAGCATCCCTGCTGACAGGACAGCCATGCTCATCCAGATGCCGTAGAACATGAAAGGGTTCTCATGGGCAGGGATGGGCACGTTCATCCCGAAGGCGCCGGTAACGACCGTCAGTGGCATAGAGATGGTCGAGATGATCGTCAACACCCGCATGATCTCGTTCGTCTTGTTCGAGATGATCGAGAAGTAGGTGTCCATGGCGCTGTTGACAAGGTCGCGGTAGGTGTCGATGGTGTCGGAGATCCGCTCGATATGGTCAACCAAATCGAGGTAGTAGGGGCGGTTGTCTTCCCTCACCTCGAAGGAGTAGCGGCCGTTGATGTTGGAGAAGATCCGCTTCTGGGGCAACACGGTCTTGCGCAGGAGCAATAAGGTTCGTTTTAGAGCTAACATCTCGTCCGTCGTCTCACGGGCCGGGTTGATGTAGAGTTCGTCCTCCAGTTCGTCGATCCGGTCGCCGAGGCGTTCTACGATAGGAAAGTACTCGTCGATGATGCCGTCGACGATAGCGTAGATGAGGTAATCGGGTCCGCGGTTCATCAGCCGCGTTCCGCGCAGGCAGTGGTAAGCGACTCGACCGACAGCCGGCAGGGCGGAACGGTGCAAGGTGACGATATAGTTTTTGCCCAGGAAAACGTCCAGTTCAAAGAGGGTCAACTCGTCGTCGCTCTCTTCATCGTAGCGCAAGGCGTGAAAGACGAAGAAAAAGTACCGGTCATACCGGTCGACCTTGGCCCGGGGACTGGCATGGAGAACGTCTTCAATGGCCAGTGGGTGAAAGTCGAAGACGCGGGCCACCTGGTTGACCTCGTCGGCGTCATAGTCATAGAGGTCGATCCAGATCAGGTTGTCGGGGGAAGCGAGCCATTGCTCCATTTGATCGAGGTGGATGTCATGGAGGACCTTGTCTTGTTGCGCGTCAAAGATATAGGTCTTGATCATTTCGTTCTCCCTCCCGGGGGTCCGCCTGACCCGGATCCAGTGTACCTTTCCCCGCCCATCCTGTCAATACGCCAAGAGGCATTCGGATCAGTTATCCCCAAAAAAGAGAAACGGCTTTCGCCGTTCCTACATCGGTTTGGGCACCTTTTGCGACTCATTGGCTTCGAAATTGATTTTGGCCGTGCAGCGCAGGCATATGTATCCGATAATCTTCGTTTTACCTTGAAAATCAGACCACTTAGGATGGTTTTTGTCGATTTCGTCCTTCTTACCGCAGAGCATGCAGCGCGCTTCCATAAGGCACCTCCTCACCTCAGAAAGGTTCGACAGAGGAGCGCGATCTTCCTACAAAATTAGAGACCTTGCCCCACCTTGGCGGCCAGATCGAGGACGCGGCAGGAATAGCCCCACTCGTTATCGTACCAGGCGACCACCTTGGCCATGCGGCCCGATGTGACCATCGTAGACAGGGCATCCACGATCGACGAGTAGTGGGTCCCCAGAAAATCGTTGGAAACGAGCGGCTCGTCACAGACGGAGAGAATCCCCTCCATCTCCCCTGTCGCCGCATTGCGTAGAGCGGCGTTGATCGTCTCCTTGTCGATAGGACGTTCCAAGGTAACGACGAGGTCGATGACGGAGACATTCGGCACGGGCACACGCAGGGAATAGCCGTTCAACCGTCCCTCCAGTTCGGGGAGGACGAGGGAAACGGCCTTGGCTGCGCCCGTTGTCGTGGGAATAATCGACAGGTCGAGGGCGCGGGCGCGGCGCAGGTCCTTGTGGGCGTCATCGAGGATGCGCTGGTCGTTGGTGAAGGCGTGGACCGTCGTCATCAAGCCTTCGACGATGCCGAATTCGCGGTGAAGCACCTTGGCCACCGGCGCCAGGCAGTTGGTCGTGCAGGAGGCGTTGGAGATGATGTGATGTCGTTCCGGGTCATAGATGTGATCGTTGACGCCCATGACGATGGTCACATCTTCATTCTTGGCCGGCGCCGTGATGATCACCTTTTTGGCTCCGCCGACGAGGTGCTTCGCCGCGTCTTCCCCTTTATTAAACTTCCCTGTTGACTCGATTACAATATCAACGCCCAGATCGCCCCAGGGCAACCGGGCGGGATCGCGGTCAGAGACGATGCGGGCAGGCTTGCCGTTGACGATAATGCTGTCTTCCGTCGCTTTGACGTCAGCGTTGAAGGTGCCATGCACGGAGTCATACTTCATCAGGTACGCAGTTGTTTGCGGATCGGAGGTAACGTTGACGGCGACGATCTCCACATCGTCGCGGTTGACGGCCGCCCGGAAAACGTTGCGCCCGATACGGCCGAAGCCGTTGATCCCCACTTTTACGGCCAACAATAATGCACTCCTTACGTAACAATTCGGTGACACTATTTCGACCTGCACTCCTGATTTCCCTCCTTTTATTGGGCAAAAAAGGGCAATTAGTATGTCTTTATTTTTATATATGCTACTTTTTTCACGAGCGTTGCTCTTGAACATGGACGAACATTTTGTGAAATGAAATCGATCGTTGACCGGCATGGCAGATGTGTTATGATAAATTGCAGATGAGGCCCAAATTGGTGATATATTCAGATAAATTTCGCAGATTAAGCAGATATTCAATTACGAAACAGTGTTATTAAATTGGAGGAATCGAGATGAGCGATATCACCCTGCTGGACCACTTTGTGGCGGTCAACAAATACATCAATGACATCCTACCTCATGCGGCCTCTGTCACCATTTGCGATCGTAACTTGAAGGTCCTCTCCTACAACCCTGCCCCTGACCTTAATCTGCGCCTCCGTCCCGGCGATGTGCTTCCTTCGACGACGGCCGCCTATGTGGCCGTCAATGAAAACCGGCGCGTTATCCGCAAGGTGGACAAGTCTGTCTACGGCGTGGACTACATCGCTATTGGCTGGCCGATCCCCGGTTTGAACGGTGAGATCATTGGAGCCGTGGCCTTCGCCACCCCGATCCACCGCCAAGTGGCTTTGCAGTCGATGGCGGAAGAGTTGAACGCCTCTGTCCAGGAGATCAATGCCTCAGCGGGCATCATCGCTAAGTCCTCCCAAGATCTGGCCCAGGCCAACGCTGCGCTGAATGAGACATCAGCGGAAGCGAAAGAGAAAGTCGCCGCCACCGACGATGTGGTCAAGTTCATCCGCAAGGTAGCCAACCAGACGCGCCTGCTGGGATTGAACGCCTCCATCGAAGCGGCCCGCGCCGGCGAACTGGGTCTCGGTTTTGCCGTTGTCGCCGGTGAGATTCAAAAACTCGCCACGGACAGCGCCAGTTCGGCTGACCAGATCGCCAACACGCTGAGCCGCATCCACCAACTCATCCATGCCGTTTCCAATGGAGGCGAGGAGTTGAATAAAATCACCCAAGCTCAGGTGCACATGGCCGAAAACATCTCCCAGTCACTGGACCAGATCAGCCGGATGGCGGAGCAACTCGCTGAAATGGCGCAAGACCTCGTGTAATTATTCATGAGAAAACCCTGTCGGGCGTGACCCGGCAGGGTTTTTTTAGATCCGGTTGGCGCTGCCGCCAAGCCAGGAGATAGAGTACCGGGGACGGGGGACGAACCGGTAACGGTGCATGCCCACAGGCAGCTTCCAGGCGCGGCGAATATCCACATCCTCCTGGATGTAGCCTCCCTCTTCGGCCATGGTCCAGATACGCTGAGCAAGGCGGCGCATCGGCTCCGAATCGTCGACAGCGATCAACTCTACCAGCGTCTGCCGCAGCACCGGCATGAGTTCCTTGCGCTTCCCGCCGTAAAAAGCGTCCTGCGCTTCCGGCTGCAGGAAATCCCACCGTTCCAGCCTGCGGTAGTGCTGGGCCACGACAGCCGCCAGGTGAAGGGCGATCCAGGCTGTTTCCGGCGATGCCAGCCACGAACCCGGTGTGCGGTATTCGAAGCCGTGTGGTTTTACTCGAAAATCGCCGAGGGCGCCGTAGAACTGGCGCCGTCGGGCTGCCGTCTCTGGGTTTTCCAGGTAGAGAAGTGGCAAGGCCAGGTACTGATCGAGGGCGCGGATCAGGCGGCTGTTCGGCTGGAGGCCGCCAAAGTGGATGTGGCCGCCTGTCGGGTAGCCGGGGTAGGGCTCCGAACCGGCCACCCAGTCGATGTTAGCGTAGGGGCAGAGCCGGTTCGCCTCATGGAGGACGGCGCGCAACTGCTGGAGCGCCTCAGCGGCGCTTTCAGCCGGCGCCGGGCGAACCTCGGCCAAAGGCAGGTCGTCCGATGCGCCAAAGGCGCGCCGGTTGTCGCAGCCGACCGTTCCGGTCCGGGGAAAGAACCGAGAGGCCGGCACCATGCGCCGCCCGGGAACGAGGGACAGCATGAATTCCGGATCAGATCCAATGGTCACAACGGCCTTTTCCTGCCACTCCCGGATGGAAGCGGTGATCGCGTCAGCGTATGCCTGGGCCAGACGTTTGCGGACGACCGGCACCGGATCGATCCCCAGGATGATGGGGCCCCGTGAGCGGTTGACGCCCAGGTGGACCTTGCCGAAATCTAGCCCCAGGCAGTGCAGCGCCCGGATGGCAGTACCGACCAGCTTTTCCTCCTCCCAGGGCGTCAATTGTTCGACCCAATGGAAAGCGGGCGCCACCGATTTGTTGGGCAGCAGGTCGCGCAGTTGCTGGGTAATCAGCACCTTGCGCTGGATGGCGACGACGCGACAATCCCACAGGTAGATCAGGTATTCCTTCGGCCAGACGGAGAGGGGCCACCGGCTGGGGTCCTCCCCGAGCAGCGCTTGCAGGTGGTTTTTCTGCAGCACCCTTTCCACTTCTTCGTAATCGGTCGCCGGGGACGCAACCGCCTGGATGTTGAACAGCCGCTGTGCGGCGGCCGGTTGACTCTCCCTCCCTGTTCCCCATTCAATCCACCAGTCCGCCGGTTCTTCCGGCGCCTGCCGGCCGGTGGAGACGTTGACGCCGCGGGCGGCCAGCCTGCGCGCCAATTCCGATACGCTTGAAGTTGGGTCATGGTGAATATATATTCTCATGGAACTCCCCCCTCCGGGCCGCCAGGTGTCTTACGTACGACGCCAGCAGGAAGTCGCTTTTCAGTTGAATCCAGGGTTCGTCAAAACGTCCCGGCTTGGCGTTGATCTCCAGGATCCATACGCGTTCCCCCGATTGATCCAGGCCCATATCCAAGGTGACGATCCCGAATTTTTCCCCACTCCTCTCCTCCAAAGCGCGGGCCGCTGCCGTCGCCGCAGCCGCCATCTGCGATTCGATGCCTTTCCAGCGGAAACGGCCGAAACGGGCGCGCAGCAGTTGCTCCCGGCGGAGGATTTGACCGCCATTGGGGCGGTGGGTAACCACGTGACCGGGGGCAGCGAGACGAATGCCAGAATCGACGTAGATCCAGCGGCCCCGTCCGTCTTTTTGGGCGAGAACACGGAAGTCATAGGGGCGATCATCGATGCGGTCTAAGGGCAGCGCCTGTTGGCACAGGTACTCGCGCCGGTGCAGCTGATTACCGAGCCAGGCGAGCAGGTCCGCTTCTTCATGGAAGGAAAACTGTAGCGCCCTCTGCTTGCGGACCTCCGTCACCTGCCAGGTGTGCCCGTTCTGGCGGATCTGGAAGATCCCTTTGCCGCCGCAACTGTCGACGGGTTTCAAATAAACACACTGCTGGCGGACTAGCATGGCCAGCACATCGGCCGGTGCTGGCTGCAGTCCTGTCTCGGGCAGGCAACCGGCGACAGGGCTGCAGGAAAGGTAGTGGTAGATGTCAGCCTTGGACAGGTAGCCGGGATTGAAAAGAATGTCCCCGCGCCGCGTCAAAGCGCTCAGGAGCGCCTGCACCTCAGGCTGGCGCTCCCGTTTGCGGTTGAGGATGCGGTTATAGAAAATTTTTGGTGGCCGCTTGCGCTGCGCCTTCCAGCCCCGCCTCAATCCCGGACGCCAGACCTTGATAGCAGGATCCAGACTCAAGTCTTCAACAGCTACGGCGACCGCATTGAGTCCCCGCAGGCGCAAGGAATTAACCGTTTCCGCGATGGCTGGCGACCACTTGCCAAAGGGCGTTTTTGACGACCTCTCACCAGCGGCTAGGATCCCCACGTAAGGTCCCATCATGGAGACCGGTCCCCTCCTTCGTCGCCAAAGCCATCTAGGAAGCGCCCATAGGCGATAGGCCGCTCCATCGCTAGACGGACGAGACGCGGATCGCCCTCCCCTTCGTCGAGCCGCTTAAAGGGCTTGGCGTTTATCTCAAGCAGCCAGATCTTGCCTCCTCGGTCAAGGGCAAGGTCCAAACCCAGTTCGCCCAAGGTCATGGCGGTGCTTTCTTCGAGGATGCGCGGCAACGTTTCCCCCCACCGCTGCAACTCTCGGAGGATCGCCTGCCGTTTGCGCTTCGGTGGCAACGATGCCGCTTTTAAGGAGTTGAGGATGCCCATCGCCTTGCCGCCCTGGCTGAGATTGGAGGTGAATTTGCCCGGCGGGGCGATTCGCCCGAAGGCCTTCGTGATCCGCCAGATCCCTTGGTCGTCTTTTTGCGACAGCAGGCGGATGTCGAAGGGCGAACCCTCGATCAAGGCGAGACGTAAACCCTGTTGGGCCACATAGGCGGTCCGATCGAGCAACCCTTTGATCTTGGCCTCGATGGCGCTCCGCGTGTAGGCCAGACCCATGGTGGCCGTCGAGTGGCGGCTGATCCAAGAATACCCCCCTGAGGGGTGAAGACCGATCCGATAGATGCCATATCCTTGGGTCCCATGGATCGGTTTGATGTAAACGACACGGTGTTCTTTAAGCAGGGGCCAGATATCCTCGGCTTTTTGCAGGAACCGCGTCTCCGGTAGCAGTGGCCGAACAGCGGAATGCTGCAAAAGCAACCGGTGGGTCTCCCATTTGTCAAGGTAACGGGGATTGAAGAGGATCAAACCCGGTATCTCCAGTAACCGGCTTTTGCAGTCGCTGACCTCGGGCAGGTTCTCCACCTTGCGGGAAGGAATTCGGTTATAGATAACCTTAGGGATGGGCAGGGTTTTTTTTCGCCACTCATCGCCCATGAGGATGACACCGGTCACCGTCTCCTCCTCCCAGTTGATATCCTGGGGACTGAAGACAACGGCGATGACACCCATCTCACGGGCGTAGCGCTGCGTTTCTTTTACATGGGCTGACCAAAGGTAGGGTTTATTTGGATAACGGTAGGAAAAAATACCGAGCAACGGACCGGCGACAAAAGACTGCTCTCTTTGGGAGTAGTTCAACCGGTAGGGCAGACCGGCGGGCCAGCGTAAGCTGGAAAGCAATTCCGGTGAGAGCGGGAACGACCGTTTTACTGAAACGATGCGGACAGCGGCGCGCCGGGAGAGGACGCCGGCGCGGACAACGACTTCTCCCTCAGGATTTACGCCGATTGTCCTGGCCTGGTGGACCGTTAGATTGATTCTCCCCATACGCTCACCCGGCCTTGTTGACGTTCCCCGCCAGATACTGAGCATACTCCAAGGGCCGACGGACTGCCGTCAGGCGTCCCTGCATATCACCGATCCGATGAAAAATGCTTCGCCCGGGACGAGAGTTGGCTTCCAAAAACCATACCTTGCCATCGCGACCAATGAGGAAGTCGAGCCCTAGTTCCGCCAAACCCGGATAGAGCAGGGACAAGGTATGGGCGATGCGCATGGATAGGGCAAATACCTCTTCCTCCGTCACGCCGACGCCGCTCTCCGCCAGGGCAAGGGAAAGGGGCGTCGCGCTAGCGCCGGTATGCAGGTTGCAGGTGATCCCATTGTTGGCCACCCGGGCACTGCCCCCGGTGACCGCCCATTTTCCGTTCCTCTCCCGCTGGACGAGAACGCGCAGGTCGTAAATCCGCTCCTTCCAGCGCGCCGTTTCGATAGCCCGCTGGATCAGGTAGCGCCGACCCGCTGTCCGGAGTTTGAGCCATCGCCAGGCCGCTTTGCGACGCAACTGCTGCCTCTGCCCGCCTGTTGGCTCCACGACAATTCCTTCCGCACCAGCCAGGGACATACGGATGATCCCCTTGCCTTTTGCGCCCTTATCTGGCTTGAGGTAGACCTTCCGCCATGCCGCCAGCATGGCAAGCCACTCCCGCTCCCCCGTCAGTAACCCCGTTTCCGGCAAGTGGGGGGCGATGGCCGGGTCGCCGAGCAAGCGCCGGTAGATTCCGTATTTGCCGCCAAAAGGGGGATTGAACAGGGGAATCGCCCGCTTTTTGAAGGCGCTCCGGCAGGAGACCACCTTGGACGTTGTCAGATCATAAGGAAAATAGCGGTCATAGACCACGTCCGGCAGGGGCATTCGCCGGAGGATCCAACGCTGCCGCCGACTGTCCAAGACATAACCCTTAAGTCGGTTGCGGCTCCAATCCACATGGTTTGGCTGGAAAATTACGAGGGTGATGCCCATCTTCTTGCCCAATAGCGCCAACTGCCCGAAGAAGAGCCGGTTGCCCCGGAAGTTTTCCCGAATGGTTCGGGGATGAACGAGCATACCGAGAACGATCGGTCCACACCCCCTCCCCAAGTCTATAGCACTATATGTGCAGTCCCCCTGGGTGGTGAGACAACTGAAAGCAGTTAGCATCTTAGATGTGAGACGCGCGGACGCTTTTGGGATTGTGAAAAGGTGACAAGGGAGAGCATAAAAACAACGCCCCCAATTGAGGGGACGTTGTCTTCGAGGCTTTTGAGAGGTGGTGACGCTATGCCTTTGCTCATCCTCGCCGTCACAGTGGCGATAGCCTTTGCCATGGGGTATGCTTTGCGGAATTGCATCCCCCAACCTCAACAAATGACAAAAGGCTTCGCCAGTTACCTGGCCGTCAGCCTTGCCGGCGTCACCTTTTCGATCTGCGCCGGCGTCGATTCTTCATACGCCACCTTCGTCTGGTCAGGCATCGCCATCGCCTTTTGGCAAGGATTGTCACTCAGCCCTGATAAATCTGGATGAGTTGCCTTGCCCATTGATTAGCCGATCCACTGGCTGTAGCTACATTCGATGACAGTCCAGGCCGAAATGCACATGGTCAAAGGCATGATTCTCATCGGCGCGCCTCTTGATATAGCGCTCTTCGATATCCCTTGGGAGCAAGTTAGGCCGTCGAAAAAGCCGAGCATTGGTTCTCGCTTAGATCTGAAACTTGCTGACAGCTCCCTGCATCTCCATGGCCAACCGCGCCAGGCTCTGGGTCGAAGCCGCAAACTGTTCCATCGTAGCCGACTGTTCCTGTGTTGCCGCCGAGACGTTCTGACTCTGCCTGGCCGAAGCCTTACTGATCTGATCGATCTCTCGAACAGAAGCGGCGACCTGAAGGCTCCCAGTCGCCATGTTCTGCATCAAAGCAGAAATCTCACGCACCTGATCGGACACCTGATGGACCAGGGCGACAATATCGATAAAGGCTTTCCCGGCCCTATGGGCAACTTCTGTTCCCCTTTTGACCTCATGGGTTCCGACGCTCATGGCATCGACGGCTTTTCGCGTATCCTCCTGGACATGCATGATCAAATCGCTGATCTGGGCCGCCGCTTCGTTCGATTGTTCCGCCAACTTGCGCACTTCTTCCGCCACAACGGAAAAGCCTCTTCCCTGCTCTCCCGCTCGGGCAGCCTCAATGGCAGCGTTTAGAGCCAGTAGGTTGGTCTGTGCGGCGATGGCCGAAATCGCGCCGATAATCTGTCCGATCGCTTTCGACCGCTCGCCCAGATTGGCGATCACCTCGGCGGAACTCGTCACGGTCTTTTCAATAATCGTCATCTGTTGCATGGTCGCGTCGACGGCTTTGCTGCCATCGTTCGCGGTGGCAGCCGTTTGATCAGACAGGTTGGCAACCGCATTGGCCCGGTCGGCTGCATGTTGCATGCCGGCTGTCATCTCTTCGACAGCGCCCAAGGTCTCCATCACGACAGCGACCTGACGCTCGGCGCCCTGAGCCACCTCGTTAATCGATGCAACCACCTGGCTATTGGCCTGGGCGTATTGTTGGGAACCAGCCGACAGTTCTTCCGAGGAAGCCGCGACTTGTCTGGCCGACTCGCCGACTTGACTGATCAGAACTCGTAAACTCGTCAGCATCCTGTTCAGCGCGCCGCCGAGCTACCCATCTCATCTTTCGTATCCATTCTCACCGGTTCTAATGTCAGGTTGCCGCCGGCCACCAGCCTGATCCGATCCACAATCTCTACGAGAGGACGGCTGATCATCCGGGCGATGAACCAACCGAGCGTCATCGAGAGCACCGCTGACAGAACGGTGATCCCGATAATCATGGCGTCAGCAAAGCGGCTCTTCACTTTGCCCTGAAGATTGAGTTGCTCCGCCACTTGATCGTTGTAGTCAGCCAATTCGTCAATGGCGGCATTGAGTTGCTCCAAAAACTTGGCGGCGTTTTGCAGATAATAGGTGTAGGCGGCCTCTTCTCGCCCATTTAAGGCGAGCTCCATCGCCTTTTGACGCTCCGACTGGTACACTTGGTAATTCGCCTTAAACTCAGCCAGTTTATCGGTCTCAAATGGGTCAAGCTTCTTCTGTTCATAGTCGGACATCCGTTTGTCCGCTTCCGCCAACAGTTCAAAGGCTTCCTTATGAAGCTGCTGGGATGAATACTTATCGGGATTCGCCAATAGGATTTGCATCGTAATCGCTTCCGTTTTGTGGATATTAGCGTCAGACGCATTCAACCACTTGACGGACAGCAAACGGTTGCGATACATATCATCCATATCAGCGCTGATCTCGTTCGCATAATGATACCCGATATACCCAACGGCCGCCATAAACAGGGCCGTCATAACAAGCAGGCTGATGATTTTGGACATCGTTTTTAAATCACGGAATGCTTGCATAAGTTCGCCTCCATGTCGAAAGATTCCATTGTTTATGGATCCCGATAGAGAATCCTGGATAAAGGGAACCGTCACTACTGCTTGGTAACCACATTTTAGCAAATAATCCAATTAGATTAAATACTTGCAATGAAATTAAATCTCCCTGCACCTACAATACGGTCTGCGAACACAAAAAATAACCGCTCAGCATAGACCGCCTTGCTGAGCATTCGAAAAAAGAAACAGCCCGGTTAACGTACCGGACTGTATAGAATGGTCGTTCGTTAAGCATGTCCCTGTCTTCGAACAGGCGAAGCGTGGCATCCGTGACACCCGGAGAGGCTGGAGCGGTTGTTGGATGACATTATGCGATACGGCAATTATCGTCTCCAGTTGTCGGTATCGAAGGTAAAATGAAAGGGAAACAAGAGGAATTACTTTTTCTATGTCGAAAAAAGGCAATAGAAAGTTCATCTCTATAGCAACATTCCGAGCAAAGGGGAGCGAACCGTGTTTCAACGATGCGATAAGATCTGTTTTCGATGGATCAGCCCCATTGTCATGACATTACTTTTCACGTTTATCCCGAACCACGCCTTTGCCGCAAATACACTAACTTATACAGTAAAATCGGGCGACACCTTATGGGCGATATCCCGGCATAGCGGTGTCAATATCAACAAATTAATTGAAGCGAACCCACAATTAAAAAATCCGAACGCCTTAAAAATCGGTCAGGTGTTAACTCTTCCCGGTCAGGCTACGGTCAAAGCAACGAGCCAGCCTATGACGAACCAATCGATAACCCTATCGATGAACCAATTGACGAGCCAAGCTGCGAGCCAGCAAACAAGCTCGCAGACTATTCCGCAGACTAGCCAGCAGCCTCAAATTTTTCCGTCTACGACTTCAGCCCAAACGGTGATGCAACCGAGCATTTTACATCAGCCCTCCAAGCTCGATTTAACACAACCTGCCAAGCAACCTTCTCCCAATACGGAATGGCAGAAAAACACCGAAGCGATCATCTCCACCGGGAAAAAGTTGCTCGGTAAACCCTATATATACGGCGCCCAATCGATGAACCCCTCGGCCTTCGACTGTTCTAGCTTTACGCAATACGTGTTTGGGGTAAATCACATCCAATTAAAAAGGACTGCCGCTCAGCAGTCGACGCAAGGCAAAAGTATCGAAAAAAATCAGCTCCGCAGTGGAGACTTGGTGTTTTTCTGGAACAGTGAAACGAAAAACAATAAGGGCATTGACCGGATCGGCCATGTAGGAGTTTATCTGGGCGATGGGAAGTTTTTACACTGCTCTACCTCGGATAAAGGGGTTATTATTAGCAATATGAATGATAAGTATTACTCGAATACCTACATTTGTGCTCGAAGAGTAATATGATGAAAAACATTTACCTGTTCAAATGAAAAGTGACGTTTTGTTATAATATGTAATAACATGCGGTTTTTGAACTAAAATTTCCTGGTAAACTATGTAAAGCCCGTGCCTTTGAATAAATAAAAACCCTCTTCGCTTAAATTTAGTTAAGTATAAGAGGGTTTTTACTTTATATATTATCTCAGATCTCCATTATGATCGGCAACACAATCGGCCGCCGTTTCGTCTTCTGGTAGAAGTACTCATTGAGCGTATCCCGGATCAGGTTCTTCAACACCGACCATTCCGTCGTCCCCGTGTTCCGTCCGGTCAAGGCTTCCTTGACGCGGGACTTGGCTTCACCGAGCATGTCCCCCGCCTCGCGAACGAAGACGAAGCCGCGGGAGACGAGGTCTGGTCCGGCGAGGACGTTGCCGTTTTCTTTGTCGATGGTGACGACGGCGATGACGACGCCGTCCTGGGCCAAGTGGTGGCGGTCACGCAGGACGATGTTGCCCACGTCGCCGACGCCGATGCCGTCGACCATGACGCTGCCGGATTCGACGGTTCCCGTCAATTGGGCCATTTCCTCATTCATTTCGTAGCGTTCCCCGATGTTGACGCGCAGGATATGCTCGTCAGGGATGCCCATCGTCTGTCCCAGTTTGGCGAAGGTGGCCTGGTGCCGGTATTCGCCGTGGAAGGGGATAACATACTTGGGGCGCAGGAAGTTGAGCATGAGCTTGATCTCTTGCTGGGCGGCGTGGCCGGAGACGTGAACATTGGCCACTTCCTTGTAGACCACGTCGGCGCCGATGCGGAAGAGGTTGTCGATGGTCCGAGAGACGAGCTTTTCGTTGCCTGGGATCGGCGTGGCCGAGATGATCACTGTGTCGCCCTGGCGGATCGCCACCTGGCGGTGGTTGTTGGTGGCCATGCGGGTCAGTGCCGCCATCGGCTCGCCCTGGGAGCCGGTGGTGATGATGGTGACCTGGTTGTCGGGGAGGCGGTCGATCTCCTCAGCCTCTATCAGCATGCCTTTTGGGATGTTCAGGTAGCCGAGCTGCTGAGACACGTCGACGACGGTCACCATGCTGCGGCCCACGACAGCTACCTTGCGGTTGAACTCGGCCGCCGTGTCGATCACCTGCTGGATGCGGTGGACGTTGGAGGCAAAGGTGGCAATGATGATGCGGCTGTCCGTCTTGGCGAAGACGGAACGGAAGGTGTCGCCGACGGTCCGTTCCGACGGGGTATAGCCCGGCCGCTCCACGTTGGTGGAGTCGCAGATGAAGAGCATGACGCCTTCATCGCCGTAGCGGGCCAGTTTGCTGAATTCGAGAACCTTGTCGTCGACAGGCGTCTGGTCGAGCTTGAAGTCGCCCGAGTGGACGATCAGCCCCGCCGGGGTGCGGACGGCGATGCCGATGCCGTCAGGGATGGAGTGGTTGACGCGGAAGAATTCCACCTGGAAGGCGCCTACGTTGACCACGTCGTCGGCGGTGATCTCATGGAGCTTGGCGTCGCGGATCAGGCCGTGTTCGGTCAGTTTGTTTTTGACAAGGCCCAAGGTCAACCGGGTGCCGTAGACGGGCACCTGGATTTGTTTGAGCGTGAAGGGCAGACCGCCGATGTGGTCTTCGTGTCCGTGGGTGAGAAAAATCCCCCGCACCTTGTCCGCGTTTTGAACGAGATAGGTGATATCGGGGATGACCAGGTCGATGCCTAGCAGTTCTTCGCCGGGAAACTTGACGCCCGAGTCGATGACGATGATATCATCGCCATACTCGATGACGAGCATGTTCTTGCCCACTTCGCCGACGCCGCCGAGAGGGATGACGCTGACCGTCGGCAAGGTCGACTTAACCTTCGGCTTGGTCTTGCCCCGGCGGGGACGGTAGCCGTTCTTTTTGGCGCGGCTCGCAGGCGCTTTCCCGTTGCCATTTCCAGCGGCGGCAACGGCGCCATTGCCGGCAGGAGCAGGGACGCCGTTACCCGCTTCGTTCCCGCCATTTCCATTGTTATTGGCATTGGCTGTGTTAGCGTTGACATTCGCGCCAGCATTGGCGACGGGCCCGGCATTGCCTTTGCCGTTGCCCTCAGCCTTCGCGGCAGCGTTGCCCCTGCCCCTGCCCCTGCCGCCGTTGCTGACGGCATTGGCCTTGCCGTTGCCATTGGATTCTTGTTCTACGCTCATGGTATCTCCTTTATTAACCGAATACGTTTTGCAATCCCTTTTTTATTGTTTCAGGATCGAGTTCTTCTTCATTCGCCGCATCCAACTCAGACAAACCCGCCAGGAGCGGTTCGTCGGCTTCTTCTTCATCCTCCACCATCGCGCCGGTCGAGGTCCCTAGAGTTGCATCGCTCCCAGCAGTCGAAGGAAGGCTGGCGAAAAAGGCAGGCGACGGCTGTTGAACAACCCAGGGCGGAATGCCGTTGCCGATCAGGATCTGGCGGATGACGGCGCCAGGATCCTTCATCTGATCGAGCCACCAGATGAGCGGCGCCTCCCGAGGATTGCACTCATCCAAAGGAAGGTCTATGCGGTAATGCCTCATTTGTTTTCTCCGTAGCGCATCACGGCCAGTTTCAAGAAGCCCAGGGCGTTGGCAAACTGGATAACGTTCCAATCGCCCGTCACCGCTTCGCCCTGGAACTCGTCCTGGACGAGCAGGATGTCGGGGAAGGTTTCTTTCAGGAAGGGGTACATCACATAGCCGCCGCCACCGACGAGGATCATGGCCCGGAATTCCATGTGGTTCGGCCACTTCGCTGCGATCTCACGGACGATTTTTCTCGCCACGCGCGAGGCTGACCCGTCGATCACCGAGGAAAGGTCATAGACCTTCCCCTTGACCTCCACCTTCCGCTCCCGGAGCATCTGGTCGACTTCGGCCAAACGAGGGTAGTAATGATCAAAGTTTTTCATTAAAAAGTCCCGAATATCCATGAGAATCTTGTGGGTCCCGCCGTCATTGACGGAAAAGCTGCGCTGGTCGACGAATTTCAGGTCTTCCATATAGATACAGTCAGTCGTCTTCGTGCCCCCGTCGATGATGCCGATCTTGCCACGGGCCAGACGGGGCGTGCGAACCTCGGAACGGAAGTCGAGGATCTGGTTGAAGATGGCACCCCCGGCCTGGGGGAAGATCTCAAAGTCGCGGATGCGTATCAACCGCACGTCCTGCCCATGGATCTTGACGAAGCGGGACATCTGGTGGGCCCGCAGCTTGTCCTCGAAACGGGCCTTCTGGGTGCGGTAGAAGTTAATCGGCAGGCCTAGGTAGATGTTCACATCCTGATCAGGCTTGTCGCTGACCAGGGCCAGGGCCGTATAGACGAGCACTTCAAAGTCGATGTTGAAGATCTTGTCGGGGTCGATATCGAGTTCCGCTTCCGTCTCGCGCAGGGCCAGGTTGCCCACAAAATAGCGCCGTCCGTCAACATCGACGACGAGGTTGTCCAGCGGGTCATTGGAACCGAAGCCGGACAGGATATGCAGTTCTCGGCCTTCGCCGACGATGCTGGGAAACAGCGCCCAGCGGCCGTTTCCGGCAACCACCTTCACATAACCGAAACCGATGTCGAGTCCAACGGTCAGATTCTTTCCCTCACCGGATTCAAATCCCGGCAACTGTCGCACTCGGGCCCCTTGTATGCTCATGGCGCTTCAAATCCTCCGGTACTTGTACTTTAGCGTCTCTTTCGACAAATCAATTGTCAAATCCTCTTAAGGAAAAAAGCGGTTCAACGCCTCCAGCACGCCCATCGAACTGCGCGCCGCGGTGACATAATCGGCCTCATGGTGAAGCGCCTCGGGGGCGTTGGCCACATAGACCCCTACGCCGGCCCAGCGGATCATGGTCAAGTCGTTCTGGTTGTCGCCGATCGCCATCACTTCACTTTGTTCAATGGATAACGTCGATGCCAGGTGGGCTAGGGCAGCCCCTTTGGACGCCTCGGGATGGAGGATCTCGATAAAGTAGTCGTGGGAGTTGGTGATGGCGACGGTGTGGTTCATATGTTCGAGGATTTCCTGGGTCAAGGCCGGCGTGATCGCCGGATCGGTCATCAGGACGAACATGGTCGGATGGCGATCGGGAGCGCCCTCCAGGTGGGACGCCAGATCGTCGACGAGGGTGAAGGACATACCAAGCCCCTGCTCATAGTTGGTGGTGTACTCGTGGGGCGTGTCGGTGAAGACCTTATCGCCGTGAAAGGAGTAGCGCAATGCGTCGCTCTTTTTTTCCTGCAAAAACTGCAGCACCGCCAAAGCTTGTTGCGCATCGAGCACGCGGTGGTGGATAATGCGCCCATCAGACGGGTGGCGGATCACGGCGCCGTTGCAGGTGATCATGGGCGCCTGCAAGGCGAGCTGTTGGGCGTAACGCAGGGCTGATGGGTAGATCCGCCCCGTAGCAATGACAAAGATGACACCGGCCCGGCGCAGTTCGGCGATCCGCTGGACGACCGCTTCAGGGATTCGTCGCTTTTCGTCGAGAAGCGTGCCGTCTAAGTCCAATGCCACCAGCCGGAGGGGGCTCATCGAGGCCTCCATGACCAGGTGTAGCCTTGAAAATGCAGGTTTGTCTCCCGGCAGAAGGCTTCGATTTCCACAAACTGGTCGACAGGCAGGGTGATCTCCCACTCGGGCTTCTTTTGCGGGTTGCTCCCCTGCTCCTTCTGCCCCGCTTCTTCCGTCAAAGTCCGAGGGATCAATTGGAAGGCCACTTGCTCCACAGTCAAGTGGCCTTCTTCGATCCGCTCTTCCCGCCGGATAACGGCGTCGATGGCGCAGACGCCTCGCCAGATCGCCGTATGTTGGCCTGTTTTCAGGCTGAGGGTCCCTTTTTGGCCGACCAGGGAGGCGAGGGCGACCCCCAGGATGTTTTCCCGGGGGTCAGAGGTGACATATTCCGTGCCAGCCAAGTGATAATTGCCCATGGGCGCACGCTCCTAGAGGCTGTAGTTGGGGGCTTCCTTGGTGATGGTCACGTCATGGGGATGGCTTTCCCGCAAGCCAGCGGCGGTGATCCGGATAAAGCGGGTCTTCGTCATCAGGTCTTCGATGTTGGCGCAGCCGCAGTAGCCCATGCCGGAGCGCAGGCCGCCGACGAGTTGGAAGACCGTGTCGGCCAGGGGGCCTTTATAGGGAACGCGTCCCTCGATGCCTTCGGGGACCAGTTTCTTGTCGTCTTCCTGGAAGTAGCGGTCTTTCGAGCCTTCCTTCATGGCGCCCAGGGAGCCCATGCCGCGGTAGACCTTGAAGCTCCGCCCCTGGTAAATCTCGATGTCCCCAGGGCTTTCCTCGGTGCCGGCCAGCAGGCTGCCGATCATGACCACATTGGCACCGGCGGCGATGGCTTTGGTCACGTCGCCGGAGAATTTGATGCCGCCGTCGCCGATGATGGGGACGTTCCGTTCCCGGGCGGCTCGGGCACATTCAGCGATGGCCGTGATCTGGGGCACGCCGATGCCGGCGACGACCCGCGTCGTGCAGATGGAGCCGGGGCCGATGCCCACCTTGACACAGTCGGCGCCGACGGCGATCAGGTCGGCTGTCGCTTCATAGGTGGCCACGTTGCCGGCGATAACGTCGATCTGCGGGTACTCGCCCTTGATTTTCTCCACCGTGTTCAAGACGCCCCTGGAATGGCCGTGGGCCGTATCAACGACGATGGCGTCGACGCCGACAGAGACGAGGGCCTTCACCCGCTCCATCGTGTCGGCGGTAATGCCGACGGCGGCGCAGGCGCGCAGACGTCCGCGCTCATCCTTGGTCGAGTTGGGATACTGACGGGCTTTTTGGATGTCCTTGATGGTGATCAGGCCTTTGAGATGGCCTTCATTGTCGACGATGGGGAGCTTTTCCACCTTGTGGTGACGGAGAATCTCTTTCGCTTCGGCGAGGGACGTGCCCATAGGCGCCGTGACCAGGTTGTCCTTGGTCATGACAGTCTCGATAATCTTATCGAAGTTGGTTTCAAAGCGCAGATCCCGGTTGGTCAAGATGCCGACCAGTTTTCCCTCTTCATTGGCGATGGGCACGCCGGAGATGTGATACCGCTCCATGATCGCCAGCGCGTCCGTCACTTTATGTTGCGGCGACAGGTAGATCGGGTCGGTGATGACACCGTGTTCCGACCGCTTGACCCGATCGACCTCGTGGGCCTGCTGGTCAATGGTCATGTTCTTGTGGATGACACCGATGCCGCCTTCCCGTGCCATGGCGATCGCCATGCGCGAATCGGTGACCGTATCCATACCGGCTGACATGAGGGGGATATTCAAACGGATGCGCCGGGTCAGCCAGGTGTGTGTATCTACATCCCGGGGAAGCACCTCCGATTTGGCGGGTACGAGCAGCACGTCATCAAAAGTCAAACCTTCTACAATGTTTAGCAAGTCACTCACGTGACCATCTCCTTTCCAGGACCAGAGCCCTTGTCCTCTCTTCTACTCTACTCCGATTTATTCGGATTATCCAAGGTTGCAGAAACCATCTTCGACCGGTGGAATTGCCCCCAGACTCTTACCCTTCATTTTACCACAAAAAGAGGGGGCTTTGAAAATTATTTCTGCCATCGCGAAGCGTTGGCAACGCTGGCAGCAGTTCCTTTTTCCCCCCGTCGCTGCGTCGACAGCGTCTGCGTCAACAACAAGGACATGTACTGGGACGGTTACAGCCAGACGGCGATTTTCTTTAATGGAAACCAGGTCTTCCAGTTTCGTATCAGCAGCAACCAGATACTGGTCGACGGTGGCACAGTGACGATGGACACGGCCCCGGAGATGGTCAAAACAGCCAGCGGATGGTTCCCGTGGGCGACTGGCGAAGGCGCTGGCGGTATAGGCGGTGTGGTCTGGGGAAACACAGGCAGTGATATTGCGTAGCGCCGCCGGGGGATAAAAAAGCAAAAACCTTCTCATCTTTTGTAAGCAAGATAGAAGGTTCTTTGCTGATTGGCTTACAGTTTGTAAGATTGTTTTAGACTTTAGCGTTTGGGGGACAGTAACTCTCCAGTCTATTCAAACCGGTCCAGATGCTCATAAACCACATACGTCGGCGCAGAAGCGACAAAGCGGTCAATCAAAAACAGGATGACCGTGATATCGTCCAACTCCCCCAACAGCGGAACCAGGTCGGGAAGCAGGTCGAGCGGCCAGAGCAGGTATAAAACGCTGATACCGACGAAGAGCGCTTTATTGACCAGCGGCACCCGGTTGTCCCTCAACAGGGCGTACAGCAACCGGGTGGAGCGGGGCAGGTTAAACAGCAGCCGCATCCGTTGCCAAAAACCGGGCGACTGAAGGGACGGCACATGAATCCCCCCATCCAATTTGATTCCAGTACTATTCTACCCCCCTTTGGCCGCTGGGAAAAGCCCCTGGGATCAGGTGGGTCACATCATTGATCCGCTCGATGATGCCCTTGCCGTCGTAAAACTCGATGATGTTCAGCGCCGTGTTGTCCTGGCGGAGCTGCCAAGCCCGGTCGAGATCCACTTCCAGGATAGCGCAGAGCAAGGTCCGGATCGTTCCACCGTGGGCGACGATGGCGATCCTCTCCCCTTCGTGCTTTTTCACCACTTCCATCAGCGCTTCAACGGCGCGACACTGGACGATGGAAAAGCTCTCGCCGCCCGGCAGGTGCAGCTTGCCCGGCGCGCTGTGCCAGATTTTGATCTCCTCCGGGTAAGCCTTCTCGATCTCGGGAAAGGTCAAGCCTTCCCAGGCGCCAAAATTGCACTCCCGGAACCGCGGTTCCAGGATGACTTCTTTGCCGTGACCGTCAGCGATCGCTTGCGCCGTTTCGACAGCCCGGCTCAGATCGCTGGCAAAGACGCGGTCGATTTTTTCCCCGGCCATCCGCCGCACCAGCAACCGGGCCTGCTCCCGCCCCTTGTCACTCAGCTTTACGTCGCTGTGTCCCTGGTAACGCCGCGCCAGGTTCCATTCTGTCTCGCCATGGCGGATCAAGTAGATGCGGGTCAAAGCATTCCCTCCTCTGCGAGCACCGCCCTCATGGCCTCGATCAGCCTGTCGGTGGCCGCCTTGTCTCGAACGGCCAGTCGCAAGTAGCGTTCTCCCAATGATAAAAAGGTATTGCAGTTGCGCACCAAAATCCCCTGGCGGCGCAGCCGATCTGTCCATTCTGTCGAGGTGATGCCACTTTCCTCGACACGAAGAAGGATAAAATTGGCGTCAGAGGCTAGCGGCGTCAGCCCCGGCAGTCCGGCAATCTGCTGAAAGAGGTAGTCCCGCTCCCGAGGAAGCTGCTCCCAGGTCTGACAGTGATACTCCCGGTCAGCCAGGGCGGCCACACCAGCTGCCTGGGCCAGGTGGTTGACCACCCAAGGGTCGCGCCGACTGATGATGGCGTGAATGATGTCCCGGTGGGTGATCAGCGCGCCGAGGCGCAGCCCCGGGATGGCAAAAAACTTGGTTAGCGAATAAAGGATGGCCAGACGGTCGCTCCCGGACGCTTCCAAGCAACAGCTTAAGGCCCGTCCGCCGGGGACAAAGTCGAGAAAAGATTCGTCCACGAGCAGGCGAACCGGCGACGACGCGGCATAAGCCAGGACGGCCTCTTTTTCTTCCGCCGTCCAAACCCAGCCCGCCGGGTTGTGGGGCGTACATAAGATCGCCGCGTCACAGCCCTCCTCCTGGAGGGCTGTTTTCCATGCCTCCACATCAAGGCGGAACTGGCACGTTTCATCGAGCCGCAGGCGCACCGCCTCTCCGCCCTGGGCGATGATGGCGCGCTCGTATTGGCCGAAGGCCGGCTCAAGGATGAGCACACGGCGGGCTTTTACCGCATGGAGCCAATGATCGAGCAGGTCGACGGCGCCATTGCCGGCGCAGATCGACGCCGGTGGAACAGAGAGGTGATCGGCCAGGGCGTCGATCAATTGGCGGCATCTGGGATCCGGGTAGTGAACGACCTGGTCGATGCTTTCCTCGATGGCCTTGCGCACCGATGGCGGGAGGCCTAAAAAGTTGATATTGGCGCTCAGGTCCAGGATCTCCCCAAAGGGGACACCGCCATTCCGGGCGGCGCTCCACACGTCGCCGCCGTGACGGTAGGAAGGCGACTTGATCTTATCTTGCTCCGTCATAACGCTGCGTCCCTCCCCAGCCGGCTGGCGTTGGTATAGCGCGGCCCGCCGCCGACGAGGCGGTAGCTGCCCAGGCGGTTCCAGCGTGGGCAGCGCCCTTCTATCCATGCAGCAATCCTACCGATCCTCTGGCGCTTGCCTTCCGGCACCAGCACGCCAAGGGCGGTTCCGCTGTGAGCTACATTGACCCCAACGGCGCCAAGGGATCGGACGCCGCCGATGATCTCCGTAAGGGCTTCTTTGGGCAGGATCCCTTGATTGGCCTGGGCGCTCAAGGTAGCCCCTTCCCCGATCCGTCCCGGATCGCCGGTCCGCAAGCCCTGGGTGATCAAGGCGAAAGCCCGCCGGACAAAGACTTCCTTTTGACGGTTCGCTTCTAGCAGGTCGGCCCGGCTGTTGAACTCGACCGTATCAACCTCTCCGCCCAGGTCATAGGCCAGGATATGCAGCGGCGGAACGGGCGGCATCCCGACCGTCTCCCCCCAGGAGCCGCTCCGGTGATCGAAGACAGCGATGCCGGGGAAAAAGAGACCGTCAGAGGGCTCCACGGCGATGGCGATGCCGGCCATCTCGGTCGCTGTCAGTTCCCGTCCCAGAGCCCGGGCGACGGCGAAGGTGGCCGCGCAGATATCGGCGGTGCTCGTCGCCATTCCTTTGCCCGAAGGCAGCGGATTGTCCACTTCAATCTGGATGTCAAAGCGGCCCGCCAGCTTCCACCCAGCCAGCAAGGCGGAGACAGCCCGAGCGGCCTTGGGGCGAGCGGCGAGGCCGTCGATTCGGCCGCTCCCTGGTGTCAGGAAGGCACTGGCCGTGACCCAGGCATCAATGGGACAGGTGAGGTGCAGGAAGCGGTCTCCGATCAGTCCCTGGGCCAACTCACCGCAAGTTGCCGGTATTTGCGCCTGTGCGTACACGTCAGATGCCTCCTTCCGGGCCACGAATCGCCTCAACTCATTTTTAGCAGGAGAAGTGCCATCAACAAAAGTAGCACCTCACCGATCTCGCAGGTGGCGCCGTAGATATCGCCCGTCAGCCCGCCGAGAAAACGGGTGAGCTTCCCTCCCCACCAGCGGAAGAAGAGCCAGAGCAGTGCCAGGGCGGCCCAACCGGCGAGGCCGGCAACCAGCCCCACCACGGTTGCGGCAAAGATCGTCCCCACCGCCAGCACTGATCCGTCGATATAGCGGTTGAAAAGCGATGCCATCCCCTGGCTCCGGGCGTAGGGAAAACGGCTCATCATGTAGACGACGGCCCAGCGCCCCGCCATGGGCATCCACAGCAGGGTGAGCAGCAAGGGACTGAAGCCTTGAACAGATGCCTGATCCGGACCAACCCCCTGCTGTCCAATTCCGTATTGAACCAACCCTTGATGAGCTAAAAGATCGGCTTGTCCAAAATACAGTCCGGACAGACAGTTCCAGGCAGGCCACTGCTCCGGGATGTGGTTTGGGCCGCCCATCTGCCAGAGGGCATAGATAGCGGCGGCCTTCGTCATCAACAGCACCGTCACGGCCAGCACCGAGTGGGCGCCCACACGAGAGTCGCGCATGATCTCCAGCACCCGTTCCGGTTTGCGGGCCGAGAAGATGCCGTCAAAGGTGTCCATGAAGCCGTCCAGGTGAATCCCGCCGGTGAGGTACAGGTGCAACCCCAGCAACAGGGGCGGCAGGACCACTGGCGGAAAAATGCTGCTGATAATCGCCGCCCCGCTGCTCAGCAACAGGCCGAGCAGCAGGCCGACGGCAGGAAGGTAGAGAAAGGATCGGCCGAAGTCCTCATCGCCGCTCTCCCCCATGGCTCCTACCGGCAGGCGGGTGAAAAAAGAGAGGGCGAGGCGAAAACGCAGCCATGGCCGGACAAACATATCAATCGAGCGATTCGCTGACGCCGGCGCTTGAAAAGGTGGCCATCTCGTTGGAAATCTTGATGGCCGCGTCGATCACGGTCATGCCCAAAGCCGCGCCGGTACCCTCGCCGAGGCGGAAATTCATCATCAGCATCGGCTTGAGGCCGAGGTAATCGAGCATGAACTTATGGCCGGGCTCTTCAGAGAGGTGGGAACCGATCATGTAGTCGCGGGCCTGCGGGCAGATCGTACCGGCGATCACCGCCGCCGCACCGGAGATGAAGCCGTCGATGACCACCGGGATCCCTTGGGCAGCTGCGCCGAGACAGACACCGGCAAGACCGGCGATCTCCAGGCCGCCCACTTTGGCGAGCACGTCCAGGCCATCGGCGCGATCGGGCTGGTTCAGTTCCAGGGCTCTTTTGATGGCGTCAATCTTGACCTGCAGTTGCTTGTCGTTGACGCCGGTGCCCCGTCCGACCACATCCTCGACAGCGAAGCCGCCCAGACAAGCGATGATGGCGGCCGACGGCGTCGTGTTGCCGATGCCCATCTCGCCGGTGCCGACGATACGGATCCCACGCTGAACAGCCTCCGCGACGACCTCGGCCCCGGTGAGGATGGCCTGAATCGCCTCGTCACGGGTCATGGCCGGCCCCTTAGTCATGTTCTTCGTCCCATAAGCCACCTTGCGGCGCAACAGGCCGGGCAGATCAGGCATGTCCACGGCGATACCCAAGTCGACACAGATCAGATCGGCGCCGGCGTGGCGAGCCAAGACGTTGATACCGGCGCCGCCGTTGGCGAAATTGAAGACCATCTGAGGCGTCACTTCCTGCGGGAAGGCGCTGACCCCCTCTTCCATGACGCCGTGGTCGCCGGCCATCAGGATGATGGCCTTGCGAAGGGTTTCCTTCGGGATCTCGCCAAAAATCCCAGCCAGCCGTTTGGCCATGTCTTCGAGCACGCCCAAGCTACCCCGCGGTTTGGTCAGGTCGTCCAGGTGAACTTGCGCCGTTTCCATGGCTTCTGTGTTCAGGGGTTTAATCTGTTCGATCAGGGCTTCCAGTGTCATCGTCGAGTCCTCCCTTACATTCTCCATCAAAAATGAAATCATACCTCATCCAATCCATGCTACCCGTGACAAACTGGTCCGTACCGTAAATGAATCGCAGGTGAATTTGCGCGTTAATATTCAATCCCCCGCCGGGAAGGGCTGACCCCATCGGCGAGCGGGTGTTTTTGCGGAATCAATTCTGTGACCAGGTGGGCCTGCTCGATGATTTCCGGCGGCATGCGCCGTCCCGTGAGCACCACTTCCATCCCCGACGGGCGGCTGTTTAACAGGGCCAGCACCTCTTCCGCAGTCGCATAGCCCCGGGTCATGATGTAGCTCACCTCGTCGAGGACGACCAGGTCGGCCCGCCCCCCCCGCAGCACCTCGCCGGCATAGTCGAGACCGAGGCGAGGCCAGGGATTGTCCGGCGCCCGGTTGCGGCGGAAACAGTCGCCACAGTTGACACAGTGGGCCGCTCCAGATCGGATCAGCGCCCCCTGGGGACAGCCCCAGCCGAACTGGGTGATGCTGATCTGAGGCAACCGCTGGATCGCGTACAGTTCCCCCATGTAAGAACTGCCTTTTTGAAACTGGATGATCTCACAGCGCTTGCCGTGACCGGCGGCGCGCAGGCAGAGCCCCAGGGCCGCCGTCGTTTTGCCTTTGCCGTCGCCGGTGTAGACCTGGATCAGTCCGCGGTTCATCAAAGGCTCCCCCCTTCCCGCTGAAAGCGGCCGAGCCGGCCCACTGTCAGTCCCGATTGAACACCAGCGGCGCGATGGCTGAGGCGCTTACCGAAATGATCCATCGCCGCTGGAAAGGCGGAGAAGTGAAAGTGAAAATAGGAAGCTGTCAAGGTGCCTTGACTGTAGCCGTCGGGGCGGATTTCCGGCGTCTCGCCGGAGACGCTCGTTTTGGCGAGGATGAAGGCGGGGCTCGAAAGGGCATCCGGGGCGAAGTTGGCGTCGGAGTAATGAAACTCATGGCCGCGCAACCGGTCACCAGGGCGACCGAGCAGGCTGTCTCCCGCGATCTCGGCCGTTACATAGCCCAGGGCGCGCCGCTTTTTACCCATCACACAGGTAGCCGGGACGAGATCGGCCAAGGGATACTCGCGACCGTTGCTGTCTTGAATGGACCGGCAGAGGGTCATAAAGCCGCCACACTCAGCGTAGATAGGCATCCCGTTCCGGTGCAGGTAAGCCAGTTCCCGCAAAAACGCGCTGTTTTCCGCCAGTTGCTCCAGGAAGAGTTCCGGGTAGCCTCCGCCCAGATAAATGCCGTCGATGCCCCCCGGTATCGGATCGCCCTCGACCGGCCGGAAGGGGATCCACTCAATGCCGCGCTCGGCCAGATCGCGCAAGGCATCTTCGTAGTAAAAATGAAAGGCCTCGTCGCGGGCGATCGCCACCCGCGCTCGTGGAAGCGCGAGGGCCGCTTCCCGCCGATCCGCTAAAGCGGATTCCTGAGGTTCCTTCGACGGATAAAAGGGGAATTTCTCCCTTTGCCGCCCGATCCCTGCTTGGCTTTCCACACCTAACCATTCCTGTGCCGCTCCCATATTTCCTGCCTGGTGGCCGGCGGCGAAGTCAGCCATCCGCTCTAGGAGCCGGTCCACATCCAAGTGTTCCTCGATCACATCGGCCAGAGACTGCCAGTAGGTTTCGAGGGAAGCCGTCTTTTCGACAGCCGACACGAGCCCCAGGTGGCGTTCCGGCATCGGCTGGACCGCGTCGCGCGGAAGACAGCCCAGGACCGGGATCCGGCAAGCCTGCTCCACCGCCTGGCGCACCATCCGGCCGTGCCGCGCCGAGCCGATCCGGTTGAGCACTACCCCAGCCACTGGAAGAGACGGCTTGAGCCGACAAAAGCCATAGACGACAGCAGCGATGCTCTGGGCGGCTGAACGGGCGTCCACGACCAGGACAATGGGGGCTCGCAATAACTCCGCCAGGGCGGCTGTGCTCCCGGCCCCGCCCGGCGGCTCCCCAGCGGCGCCGTCAAAGAGTCCCATGACGCCTTCGACCAGAGCGACCTGCGCCCCTTCGACAGCCCGCCGGAATAGGCGCTCGACCGTGTCCCCATCCATCATCCACGTGTCCAGGTTGGAACAGGTCCGACCGGTGATCAAGCGATGGAAGGTAGGATCAATGTAATCGGGTCCTGTCTTAAAACTTTGCACCGTCAGCCCCCGCCGCTGCAAGGCCGCCAAAAGGCCCATGGTGACGGTGGTTTTTCCAGCGCCGCTGTGGACGCCGGCGATCACGACAGAAGGGATCATTACAACCACTTTCCTAATCCGAAAAGAATTGCCGAACCGGCCAGGGCAAAGAGGGCTGTCGTCAGCGCCATCACCCGCACCGCTTGGTCGATATGGCGGGCCTCCAGCTTGACAAGCGGCTGACCCATCGTTGCCCGGTGGGAAGGCCGTCCCCGGTAGTAATTCAAGCCACCCAACTGCACTCCCAGGGCGCCGGCCATGACCGACTCCGGGATACCGCTA
Organism: Heliomicrobium sulfidophilum; assembly: GCF_057715735.1. Lineage (NCBI taxonomy): Bacteria > Bacillati > Bacillota > Clostridia > Eubacteriales > Heliobacteriaceae > Heliomicrobium > Heliomicrobium sulfidophilum. Next base: position 367,385 of record NZ_JBVTZZ010000004.1, on the reverse strand, counting down.
TTCGGGCTCGGGTGACGGCGGGCGTCGACCTGCCAGGTGGCGATCATGCGTTTGAGCGGGAAGCCCATCAGCGTCCCTGCCAGGACCATGCAGAGGCCCGTCAACCGGGCAGGGATGTAATTGGCGACGTCATCGAGACGGGCAGCGAAGCGGCCGAACCAGAGGTAACGGTCGTTCCGGTAGCCGATCATGGAATCGAGGGTGTTGACTGCCTTATAGGCGTAGGCGCCAGGGATGCCGAACAGCAAGGCGTAAAAGAGCGGGCTGGTAATGCCGTCGACGGTGTTCTCCGCCACCGTTTCCACAGTGGCCCGGACGATTTCGCTTTCATCGAGGTCCGCCGTGTCGCGACCGACGATCCAGGAGAGCTTCCGCCGTGCCTCCACCAAGTTTCCCTGAGTGAGGAGCCCTTTGATCTCCAGGGCGGCCTCAGCCAAGCAACGCCCGGCGAAGGCGATCCCGAGCAGGATGGCGGCAACCAGTTTCCCGAGGATTGTCGACCACGTCCATGTCAAGGCTGCGTCATCCTCCGGCGTTCCGAAGCCGGCCAGATGAAGAGCCAGCATTACGAGAAGAGCAACGATGAAGGTGACGGTTATCGTGGCAATCGATAGCGCCATTCCCCGGACAAAGGCCGAGTGATTTGCGCGAGTTGGAGCGCTTGTCCCCGCATTGTCAGAAACGCCCTTCCCGACTTGTGCTGATTGGTAATCATCTGCGCTGTTCGATACGCTGTTCCGATTCGCCGAGGGGTAGAGTCTTTTTTCTAAATAAGCGATCAGCTTGCCGATGCCGATGACCGGATGGGGCAGCCAGCGCGGGTCACCCACCAGGCTGTCATAGACGAGCGCCAGTAGCAAGGTGAGAGCGCCGATAGAGAGACCGAAATCGAGAAAGAGCAGCAGTTTATTCAGCAATAGCGGCAGGGGTGGGTTCATGGGGGGTCACCCGACCTGCGGACTGGTAGTCCCCGGAGCGTCGCCAAGCCCCTGAGAGCCTATTCGCTCAGAACCTGCAAACCCCTGTTTGCCGTCCGGTCCCGCCAATCCGACGATCTCATAGAGCAAATCCATGCGCAGGCTCTGGCGGACGATCTCGCCCAGGCGGTCATAATCCTGTTCTCGCCGTTCCCTGATCGAGGGGATGCCGGCAAAATCGATCTCCGGTAGACCCTTTTTCCGACGCAGGGTATTCAGCAGGTGATGACGGAGCGGTTCGTTATCGAAGATGCCGTGCAGGTAGGAGCCGATGACCAGGCCGTCGCCGCCGACCAGGCCGTCGATGACGTCCACCGCCTCATCACCGCGCTGCCGGATCCGGCAGAAGGCCGGCTGATCACCGGTTGGGGTGCTTTGACCCATATGAATCTCGTAGCCCTGGACGGTCAGGCCCTGCAAAGGCGACAAGAAGGGTCCCGGTCCGCATAGGGTGGCCGTGGCCAGGCGAGTCACTTTTTCCGCCTCCATCGTCGTCACCATATCAAGGAGGCCTAATCCGGCGATGGACGGGAGGGAGCTTTCCACCCCGCAGGGATCGGCGATTTCTTTCCCGAGCATCTGATAGCCGCCGCAAATCCCCCAGACCGGGGCGCCCTTCGCAGCGTGGGCCTGGATCTCTCGGTCGATCCCCTTTTGGCGAAGCCAGCGCATGTCTTCGATCGTGTTCTTCGTGCCCGGGAGGATGACTAGATCGGGCTTGCCCATTTCACCGGCTGCTTCAACATAGCGGACCCGGGCCACGCCCTCCGCTCCCAGGGCGTCCAGATCGGTAAAGTTGGAGATGCGGGGCAGGCGGATAACGGCGATGTCGAGCATTTCGCCCGAAGGGACCTGCCGTTCCGCTTTTTCTAGGGCCACCGAGTCCTCCTCCTGGATGTTTAACCCCCGGAAGTAAGGGATGACACCGAGAACAGGGATCTTCGTGTAATCCTCCAAAAAGTCGACGGCCGGTTGGAGTAGCGAGATGTCGCCACGAAACTTATTGATGACGATCCCTTTGACCTGCTCCCGCTCATCAGGGTCGAGCAGCGCCAGGGTGCCCACGACAGAAGCCAGGGCGCCGCCGCGGTCAATGTCAGCTACGAGCAGTACCGGCGCGTCGGCCATCTTGGCCACCCGCATGTTGGCGATATCGCGGGCTTTTAAGTTGACCTCAGCCGGCGATCCGGCGCCTTCGATGACGATGACGTCATACTCGGCGTGAAACTTGTCGAGACAGGCCTGGATCGTGTCGAGGGCTGACGTGGCATATTCTAAGTGGTACTCGCGGGCGCTGATGTTGCCGATGGGGCGTCCCAGGACGATCACCTGGGAGGAGGCCTGTCCCGTCGGCTTCAGCAGGATCGGGTTCATCTCCACCTGCGGTTCCAGCCCCGCTGCTTCTGCCTGAACGACCTGAGCCCGCCCCATCTCGCCACCGTCACGGGTGACATAGGAGTTGAGGGCCATGTTCTGGGACTTAAAGGGCACCACCTTGTGCCCATCGCGGTAGAAGATGCGACAAAGGGCCGCCGCCAGCACGCTCTTGCCGACGTTGGAACTGGTGCCTTGCATCATAATGGCTTTGGCCATAGGTGACTCCGCTCCCTTCCCCTGAACGGGGCCTTGCTATCAGGATACCTGCCGGTCAGCGTCTCGCCATTTGGTCGAAGGCGCTTTTGAAGGCGCAGCTTGCTTTTGCCCGGTCACGCTTGTGAAGGCGGCCCTTTGATCTGCAACGGGCAGCCGGAGACGGTGAGGTACACTCGGAGGGCTTCGGCAGCAAAAGCCTGCTGCACCCGGCCGGCCGCGTCGCGGAAGGCGCGGCTAAGTGGATCAGGGGGAACGATCCCCCAGCCGACTTCGTTGCCGACGGCGATCACCGTCGCCTGGGAGTCCCTGGCCCGCTTGGCCGTCTGCCGGGCCAAGTCGACGAGGGCCTGTTCTTTTTGGGCGCCCCAGTCTGCTTCATTGTACTGGGGCAGCAGCAGGTTCGTCGTCCATAATGTCAGACAGTCGATGAGGAGCACCCGCCCCGCCTCATCCCATTCGTCGAGCACCCGCGCCAGATCGAGCGGTTCTTCGACAGTCTGCCAGGCGGCGGGGCGGCGCTGCCGGTGCGTGTCCACGCGGCGGCGCATCTCCTCGTCGAAGACACCGGCCGTAGCCACGTAGACCACCTGCTCCGGCGTTGCGCCCGCCGCCTCAGCAGCCAGTTGTTCCGCCCAAACGCTTTTTCCGCTCCGGGCGCCACCGGTGACCAGCACCAATTCTCCAGACTGAATATGCATCAATGTCAACGCCTCTTCGTGATATACTGATTGCATGAATACAGACATGATCACCACCAAAATGATTCCCAGAATCAGATACCGTTGCCGACAGGTCCTTCAGGCCTGGCGACCGCGTTTCTCTGAGGAGGAACTGGCTTGGGTCGACGCCTTCCTCACGCCAGAGGAACAGTCCGTTTTCTTTACCATGGCCCCCGCCGACCGCCGCCATGCCCTCAACGTGGCCCATCTCTGCCGTCTCGCGGCCACCCGGAGTGACGAGTCCAACGGGCTATCTGCCGAGGAAGAGCGCTTGCTGTTGAAAGCCGCCCTGCTCCATGACATGGGCAAGCGCAACGCAGGAATCGGCTTGGCCCACCGCATCCTCTACGTCCTCGTCGGCGCACAGGCTAGGCGGGAGGATGGCGCTGGTTTTGATGGCTGGCCGCTGCTGGGAACGTTGTTGGGGAAGCCGCTGACCGTCCTCGCCTGCCATGCCTCTCTCGGCGCGGAGGAAGCGGAGCGTCGACGCTGGGCGCCTGATTTGGTGCAACTGATCCGGCGTCATCACCATTCCCCTGCGGGGAACGGTCCTGCCGGCGTTGCGGAAGCGGACCAAGGGAAGACGGACAAGCTTTTGTCGCTGCTACAAGAGGCTGATAACCGCTGTTAGCCGGGATACAGCCAGTTAGGCTATGAAATCAGCCTTCACGCTTTTTAGGCAAGTCGGCGTCTAGAACATAAAGTTAGGAGATCTGTCACAAACAGCTAAGGCATCTGCAACAACATGGCATTGACGATGGCGGCGGCGATAGTGCTGCCGCCTTTGTTTCCTGTCACTGTAATATAGGGAATATCGGCCTCGGTCAAGGCTTCCTTCGATTCGGCGGCGCCGACGAAGCCCACCGGTGTGCCGACGACCAGCGCCGGACGGCATTGGCCAGCTTTCACCAGAGACAGCAGGTGGAAAAGGGCCGTCGGCGCGTTGCCGATGGCGATGACGGCGCCGTTCATTTCCGGCGCCAGTATGTCGAAGGCGGTCATGGCCCGCGTCTTGCCGGTCCGTTGCGCCTCGGCGACGACACGGGGGTCGTTGATGGCGCAGACGGAATCGCCCCCCTTGTCGGAGAGGAGTCGGTTATTGACGCCCACACGGACCATGTTCACATCGGTGAAGACCGACGCTCCCCGGGCCAGGGCGGCGATGCCGATGGAAACGGCGCCAGTGCTCCATTTGACCAGCTTGGTAAACTCCGGGTCGCCTGTCGTATGGACGACGCGCTTGATCACCTTACGCTCCTCTTCCGAAACAGGCAACGGCCCAATCAATTCGTCAATGATCTCCATGCTTTTTGTCTCAATAGCGCGGGGATCGGTGATGTAGTCCATTAACTGACCTCCTGGATTCGTTCATAAATCAACTGGGCGATGCGCTCATCGGCGCCCAGCGGACGTCCCACCGTCACCTGGATGTTCGGGTAGCGCTTTTGCAGTTCTTCCAACTCTTCCGGGATGTCCTTTTGAATATGAACGCCGTTGTACAAAAAGAGCGGGATCACCTTGACATCATCGACGCCTGCTTCGACCAGTTGAGCCAGCCCTTCGGCCATGCTCGGTTTGGCCAGTTCCATAAAACAGACAACCAGGGGTTCGATCTCGTGTTTTTCCTGGACCATGCGGCCGATGTTCACCGCATGGTTGTTGGCCTCTTGAAGGCGGCTACCGTGGGCGATCATCAAAATCCCTGTTTTCATCGTTACACACTCCTTATTTCTTCAGCTCCAGCCACCCTTTGGCCCAAGCCAGGGCTTCCGGAAGATCGCTCGTCGCTTGGGGATAGGGCAGGACGGGCCGGCAGAGGAGGATCGTCTTCAGCCCCAATTCAGCAGCGGCGCGGAGCTTGGCGTCGGCGCCTCCGACAGCGCCGCTCTCCTTAGTGACAAGCCAGCGTGTCTTTGTCTGAACGAACATGGCCCGGTTCATTTCCTCGCTGAAGGGGCCCTGCATGGCGATGATTTGGTCCGGCTTAAGTCCCAACTCCAGGCATTGCCGCAGCGAATCCAAATCAGGCAGGACACGGGCGATGGGACGGAGCTTTTTTTGCAACAGTTGAGGCACCACTTGCGGGAGCGCCCGGCTGCCGGTGGCCAGGAACACCGTCTCCCCTTCTGCAGCCGCATCAAGCGCTTCTAGCGCCTCCTGCCAACTCCTCACCGTGATGATGTCACGGTGTTCGTCAATGCCCACGGAAGGCCGTTCATAGCGGAGATAGGCGATGTCCTCCCCCGCCGCCATCTGGATCAGATTCTCCGACACGGCGCGGGCGAAGGGATGGGTGGCGTCGATGACAGCAACGATCTTTTTTTCCTTGACGAAAGCGGCCATCGCCGGAAGGTCCAAGGCCCCCTGATGGACCAGTACTGTCTCGGAAAAAGCCTCCTGAAGAAGGTGGGCGCCATACTCACTGACTACGCTGGCAATGACCGGCAATCCGGCTTTCCAAATCGCTTCGATCAACTGGCGGGCGTCCTGCGTTCCGGCGACAACCCAGATCACCAGCGGTATCCCCTCGGCGTGATCATCCAGCCGTCTCGGATATAAGTCTGAGAGTTGCCGATGACCAGGACGGTGAACATGTCGATGGGATGTTCCAAAAACTCGCCCAGGGTAGTCAAAACCCGTTCCTCCCCCTCCCGCCGGGCGTTGCGGACGATGCCCACAGGCGTCACGGGCGGGCGGTGCTGGAGCAGCAGTTCCCGCACCTCTTCGATTTGGTGGACCCGCTTCGTGCTCTTCGGGTTGTAGAGGGTGATGATGAAGTCGCCGGCAGCGGCGTTCTCAACGCGCCGCCGGATAAGTTCCCAGGGGGTGAGCAGGTCGCTCAGGGAGATGACGGCGAAGTCGTGCATCAACGGCGCGCCTAGGACGGCGGCGGCGGCGGTAGCCGACGTGACGCCGGGCATCACCTCAATGGTGACTTTTCCCTGGGCTTCCCGCTGTTGCACCGCTTCCAGGACCACGCCGGCCATGCCGTAGACGCCAGGGTCGCCGCTGGAAACGACGACAACGGCTTTGCCCTCCAGGGCCAGATCGACGGCCAGGAGCGCCCGGTCGATCTCCTTGCGCATGCCGGAGGCCTGCACGTTTTTTCCCTCGATCAGGTCTTCAATCAATTTCACATAGGTGATGTATCCGACGATCACGTCGGCCTGGGCGATGGCTTGCAGCGCCCGTCCCGTCATCTGGTCCCGGTTGCCTGGTCCCAGTCCGATGACGGCCAGGGAACCTCGGCCAGTGCCACTGTCACTGGGCCGACAACCTTTTTCTTCAACAGGAGACGCGCTTGCGGATGTATCAACAGTGCAGTCGGTTCGCATACGGCTTTCACTCCAATCGCATCGGCCACAAATCGGGAACCGCCGATCTCCCTGTGGCTGGCGCAGTAGGCTTGGATTTCTTCGGCGGAAAAAGTGCGGAAGGGCGCTTCATATTCTTTCGCCAGGGCGATGAGGGCCGGTTCATCGGCTTTCACCCAGGCGCTGGCGATAGCGGCGAGGCAACGGGGATGGACACCGGCTGCCTCGCAGGCTTCCCGGAGGGCTTGCACCACCTGTTCCAGGGAAACCCCGCGGCGACAGCCGATTCCGGCGACAAGACAACGAGGAAAGAGCCGGAGATCGGCAACCGGTTCCTCCCAGTGAGCGGATAATAAAACCCGCTGTGGACCTTCTTGTCGGTTAGCTGCTTCCTGGGTTACTGATTCGGGAGTTTCCTCTTTGGGAGTTTCTGCTTCAGGAGTTTTTGCTTCCAGAGTTGCCGATTCCCTATTTGCTGCTTCCGGATTTGTTGCTTCCGGATTTGCTTCATCAAGGATTGTCCCCTTCGAGGGGAGGACCCCCGAAGCTTCCGGCGCCCGCAGGGGTTGCCAGGGAAAAGCCGCTTCTAAAGACGTCAACACCGGCAAGAACCGTTCATCCGCCAGCCACTCGATGGTGTCGCCGCGCAGTTGGGCCGAGGCGATTTTCTTCACAGATGTCCATGGTTCGATGCGGGCGCCCCAGCGGCGGGCGAAGGTATCGATAGCTGGCAATCCGGCCACATCAGTGGCAGTGGTGATCACCGGCACAGCGCCGGTGCGCCGGCCCACCTCTTCCGCCAGTTCGTTCGCCCCGCCCCAGTGGCCAGCAAGGACGCTGATCGCAAAGCAGCCCCTTTCATCGAGGGCAATCACCGGGGGGTCGGTGCGCTTGTCGGCAATCCGCGGCGCCAGCAGGCGGACAAGGATGCCGAGGGCGCCGATGAAAAGAATCGGCTTTCCCTCGGAGAAGATCTGTCCGAAGGTGTCCCGCAAGGGGAGGTGCCAGTAAGAGATTGCAGCCTCAACAGGTTCATCCATGATGGTCCCGTCGGCAGGCAACCACAGCCGCGCCTCCGGAAAAACCTTGCCGATGCGCCGGGCCAGGGCGCTCCCGCCCGGCGTCAGCGCCAGCACGTTCACTCGCCGCTCCCCCGTTCCGCCTCCCGGTATCCGTGAGTAAACTCGGGATGATAGAGGAGGGAACGCTGGTACGGCCCTTCGAGGAACTGGCCCACCATGATCATGGCCGTGCGGGAGATCCCGGCATCGGCCACCTTGCAGGCGATATCCCGCAAGGTTCCCTGGACAGCCTTTTCATCAGGCCAGGAGGCTTTGTAGACGACGGCGGCTGGCGTGTCTTCGGGATAGCCGCCGGCGATCAATTCGGCTGTCACCTGATCGAGAAGGTGGGTGCTGAGAAAGATGCAGAGGGAAGCTTTATGTTGGGCCAGTCCGGCCAGGGACTCCTTCTCTGGCACCGGTGTCCGTCCAGCCAGGCGAGTGATGATCACCGTCTGGGAGACGTCGGGGAGGGTAAACTCCTTGCGCAGGCTCGCCGCGGCAGCCAAGAAGGAACTGACGCCGGGGATGACCTCATAGGGGATGCCCAGTTCGTCGAGGGTGTCCATCTGTTCCCGAATGGCGCCGTAGATGCTCGGATCGCCCGTATGCACCCGGGCCACTTTTTTTCCCTCGGCCACGGACCGCTTCATGACATCCAGCACCGCCTCCAGAGTCATCGAGGCGCTGTTATGGATCTCTGCGTCAGGGCGGCAGACGTAAAGGACGTCCGGATTGACGAGCGTTCCGGCGTAGATGACCACATCGGCCTCAGCAAGGCGCTTCTGCCCCTTGACGGTGATCAAATCAGGATCGCCCGGTCCCGCTCCGATAAAACTGATCAAATCGACATCCCCTTTTCTTTGACAATCAACAGACTGAGATAATCGAGCTTTTGCTCGACCAGGGAAGCCAGGTCACAGACGATCCGCTCCTCCGGCGTTCCGCAGCGGGCCACAAAGGCAGCCGATTCGGCCCGCCCCTCCTCTTGCAACACCCGATAGATCTCATCGAAGCGGGAGGCCACCTTCATCAGCACAAGGTTGGGAAACTGCCGCAACAAGGGACGCAGTTCCTCAGGGTCACGCAAAGCCGGTACGACGACCAAGGGCTCCTCTCCCTCGGCGAGAGGGAGGTTGAGCCGGGAAGCGCTGGCGGAAAAAGAGGTGACGCCGGGGACGCTCTCGACAGATACAGCCGGTTCAATCTCCCGGAGCGCTTTTAACAGGTAGCCATAGGTGGAAAAGAGCAGGCAGTCGCCGATGGTGACGAAGGCCGCATCCTTCCCGGCAGCGAGCACCTGGTAAATCTGTTGCGCCGCTTCCTTCCAGGCATCCCGGAGGAGGCGGTCATCCTGGGTCATGGGCAGGTGCAGCGACGCCACCTCTGCGGTCTCGGGCAGGATGTCCCGGATGATGGTCAGCGCCACACCCTCGCCGCCCCCCTTGCCACGGGGCGTAAAGATCACCGGCGTCGTCTCCAACAGGGCGACGGCCCGCCGCGTCAAGAGCGACGGATCGCCCGGCCCGACGCCGATGCCGTAAAATCGGCCCAACATTCAGCCACTCTCCTTTCGGGTCCAGATGATGGTGACAGGATTCTGACTTTTCCACAGGTGAACGGAACCGGCCGGCTCCAACCGGTTCACCTGGATCTGACTGGCCTGAAAAGGGATCCCCTTTTCCCGCAGCCATTGGGTAGCGGTAAAGACCGTTTCGACAGTGACGGCGTTGAGGACCAGCCGGCCGCCCGCCTTCAGGCGGCGCCAAAGGGTCTCCAGGATCTCCGGCAGTTTTCCGCCGGAGCCGCCGACGATCACCGCGTCGGGCGCCGGCAGATCGGCCAGCGCCTCCGGCGCCTCGCCCAACACGGCAACGAGATTGTCCACGCCATGCTTGCGGCCGTTGGCTTCGATCAGATCGCAGCCGGCCTGGCCCCGCTCCACGGCGAAAACCTTTCCACCTCGGGACTGCAAGGCTGCTTCCACGCTGATCGAACCGGTGCCGGCGCCCACATCCCAGACGATATCCCCTGGCCCGACCTGGGCACGGACCAGCGTGAGCGCCCGGATGTCCGACTTAGTCATGGGGACCTGGCCGCGGACGAAGGCATCATCAGGCAAACCGATGGCAGGCGGTTTGCTGTTCGATTTGGCCTCAACGCCGCCCTGTACGATCAAAAGAGACGGTCGATATGCACCTGTTTTCGCGAGTGCAATTGTATGTACAGTGCCAGCCTCAACCGATTCATTTTTATAACCGAGGTTGCGCGTCACGAAGGCGCGCCGTTCCCCCTCCCCTTGTGCGTCAAGGTAAGCAGCGATCGCTTCGGGCGAATGGTCCGGATCGGTCAGGAAGGCAACCCACCCTGCATGGGTCAGGGCAGCAAGGGCATCCCCCATAGGTCGACCATGCATGCTCTTCCAGGCAGCCTCCTGCCAGGGCAGTTTGAGGCGTGCGAAAGCCATCTGCAAGGAACTCAGACCCGGGATGACCCTAAGCGTGTCGGCCCCAAGGGAACGGACCAGACGAGGCAAGAGGCTGTAATAGCCGGGATCGCCCGATACGAGAACAGCGACGCGCCGGGACAGACGTTCCGCCGCGATGTAATCGATCAGATCATCGAGATGGCGGTCGATGATCCTGCCAGGTTTGTCATACCTGGCGAAGAGCGCCAGCGCCCGAGGACCTCCGACGAGCAATTCGGCTTCCTCGACCGCTTGCAGCGCCGCCGGTGTCAAATATTCTTCTGTGCCGGGACCGATGCCGACGACGGTGACCGGAAATCCCGGTCTAGTCCCGGAAGCGTTGCATGGCGACTCCACCCTAGCGGTTCTCCCTTCAAATCGGTGAATATGACGGAAACGGTTCTTCCAAAGCGTTGTGCCGCTTTTTCGGCGGACACGTCAGCCAGGTGGTGAAACAAGTCCAGACGTCGGGCCCCTTTGAGCAGTTCCACCGTCGCTTCGGCCGTGTTGGCCTCCAACAGCGCTCGGACAATTTCCAAGGGCAATCCGCAGAGAGCTGCATGGGCGGCAATGATCTCTCTGCGCCCGTCGGCGACATGGCTGTGGGTGTGAAAGATGCCGCCAGCCACCTTGACCAGCTTCCCCACATGACCCCAGAGGAGAACCTCCTGAACGCCCTTCTTGGCGCAGGTGTCCAGCATATGGCCGACGAAGTTGCTCATCAGCACAATAGCGTCAGCGGGCGCCCCCCGCTGCTCCAAACCGCGCCGGCCCATATGGCCGGGCGTCAGAAAAAGGGTCCGGTGTCCGGCCGCCAAGGCCACATCGATCTGCGGTTCCAGGCTGTGTTTGAAGGCCTCTTCGGACATGGGATTGACGATGCCTGTCGTCCCCAAGATGGAGATGCCGCCGACGACGCCCAAGCGGGGGTTCAATGTGGATGGCCCAACCCGCTCCCCTTCCGGCGCCCAGACGATGAGGCGAACCCCTTTGCCAGGTGGAAGCGCTTCTTTGACAGCGTCGGTGATCATGGCGCGCGGCGTCGGGTTGATGGCCGCTTCCCCCACCGGAACGGCCAAACCCGGTTTGGTCACCCGTCCGACACCCAGTCCCCCGTCGATGTGAATCCCTTCCGGGGCAGGCCATGCAGTTACACGGATCGCCATGCCATGGGTCGCGTCAGGGTCGTCGCCGCCGTCCTTGATCACCTGGCAGGTGACTTTTCCAGTCTCGATGACTGAGGGTTCATGGTCGTCGATCCGCTCTGCCCGGACTATCAGCCGGTCGCCTTGAGGCAAGGGGATCTCCACCATCAGCAATTCGTCATCGGGCAGGAAAGTTTCATCCGCTTGAGATGGATCGGCTCGCAAGGAGCGATCCACCTTGCGGAACATATTAAATACATTCCCCTTCGAAACAGCGGGAAGCTCAGTCCTATCATCGGATGCTTCGGCAAGGGTTCCATAGATCAGCCCTGTCGCCGCCTTGGCCGCAGCGGCGGCGCAGGAGCCCGTCGTATAGCCTTTTCGCAGTTGTTCCCACTCTCCCCGCCCATAAAAAAAACCCACCCCCTCAGCAAGGTGTGGGATTTGACACAAATGAAAACCTGAGGAATTAAATGACCATTCCCCGGTCCGGTCACCTCCCCCGTAGCGCGCGGGTTCTTGCGGTGGGGGCAGTCAGGTCTCCTGGCTTAGGCTCATCGGCACGCTTCGCCTTCCCGGTTCCCCGGTGGCTATAGAAGCGCCCTCCCCATCACAGTGGCGGCACCGCGTCGGATTCACACCGACTTCCCTGCGTCATACGTGACGCCTGCCCCGAATATGCGTAATGTGATACATAAAATTATTCGCCGTCTTTTGAATCATTCCTGCAAATCCAAAGAACTTTTCTGTCGTCACTGCGGATCAGGGAGATTTTTTCGACATCGCCTCGCCGCAAACGGCGCAGGCGGCGATTTTCCGCCTCCAGGCGAGCGATGGCGTCCCGCCGTTCACTGTCCACCGTCTCCAACAAGGCCATCAACACACGGCGACTGAGTCTTAATTGATTCAGCCGTGAGCGCAGGTAGTCCACTTCATCCTTTAGCGCTTCCAGCGATTCGCGAATACCTTCTCCCATGGGTCCCGCCCTCCTGCCTGTGTCTTATCACCATTTTATGTCAAAGGCAGGCGAACTATCCCACAAGAGAGACTTCGATCAACCATCAAGACAGACTTCGATCAATCTTCGAAACGATACCGCCTGGCGATCCTTTCGACGGCCTCACCTAATCGCGCCTCAGAAACAACCAGGGCAATGCGCACATAACCTTCGCCCCGCTCGCCAAAAGCATTGCCCGGGACGACGAGGACACCCGTTTCACGCAGCAATTCCTCGGCGAAAGCGTAGGAGGAGGCAAACCTTTTAGGCACCGGGGCCCAGACAAACATGGAGGCCTTCGGCTTATCCATCTGCCAGCCGATGCGGGCCAAGCCGTCGACGAGCACATCACGTCGGCGCTGATAGGCCCTGGCATTTTCCTCGACAATCTCCTGAGGCCCCCGCAAGGCCGCCACAGCCGCCCATTGGACCGCCTTGAAGACGCCGTAGTCGATATTCGATTTCAGGTTGGCCAGAACAGCAAGGACTTCGCCGTTGCCGACGGCCATGCCCAAGCGGCATCCGGCCAGGTTGTAGGACTTAGAGACAGAGTGAAATTCGATGCCTACCTCTTTCGCCCCTGGCGCTTGCAGGAAACTTGTCGGGCGGTAGCCGTCATAGGCCAGTTCCGAATAGGCGATATCATGGAGGACGATGATACGGTTGCGGCGGGCAAATTCGACGACGCGGGTAAAAAAGTCCAACTCCGCCGTGGCCGCCGCCGGGTTGCTGGGGTAATTCAGAATCATCAGCTTGGCCCGGCGAAGAATGTCTTCCGGGATGCTATCCAGGTCCGGCAGGTAGTTCTGTTCCCGCTCCAGTGGAAGCGGATAAGGCTCACCTTCAGCGAGGAGGACGCCCGCCGTATAGATGGGGTATCCCGGATCGGGGACCAAAGCGATGTCGCCGGGATCAAGCAAGGCCAAGCCGAGATGGCCGAGCCCATCCTGGGAACCCATCAGCGAGAGGACCTCTGTCTTCGGGTCTAAGGTGACGCCGAACCGTTCCTGGTACCAATCGGCGACGGCACGCTTGAACTCGATCAATCCATCCGTCAAAGCGTAGCCGTAGGCGTCATCGCGCGCCAGCGCATCCATCAGCGCCTGCCGGACATGGGGGGCTGGGGGGCGATCGGGGCTGCCGATGCTGAGGTTGATCACATCAAGGCCGCCAGCTTCCACCTCTTGCCGTAACGCGTCCATTCGCGAGAACATGGCCGACGAGAGGCTGTCCATCCGGCGGGCCGGTTTCCATTCAAACATGCTATGTATCTCCCCCGATAAAGAATCTTCATCTCTCATTCTAGTCCCATCCCGGGGGTGTTTCAAGGTTTCCCTGTCGGAAAGGCTGCCAGGTCTCCCAGAGCTACGGCGATAGTCAACGAGAAATGACGAAACGCAAGCGTTGAAACAGCGAAGCGCCGGCTCCCCGGCGCTTCCTCTTCAGTCCATTTCCTTTTCTATCGATGACTCGTATTCACTGCCATCGATGCATTCATTACAGGGCAGACAATCACCAACACGATCGGCGTACAGACAATTTTCACAATGGAGGTCTCGACGCTCCATGTGGCCTCCCCTTTCGTCCCGTTGCTTGTTTCTATTCTTTACCTGCGGTTCAGCAACACATACACTTGAATTTACCCTTTTAGACGTTTTGCCTAACTGGCGGATTCAGGGCGAATCAACCGGTCGCTCCGGAAGGGTTTGGTTCAACAGGCGCATCAGGTTGCCGGCGGCGACAGCCCCGATCTGGTTGTCTGAAAAACCCCTTCGAGCCAGAGCATCCCACAAACGGAGAAAACAATCAGCCCTTTCCAAGCCGCGGGCGAAACAGTCAGCGCCATCAAAATCACTGCCGATACCGACGTGTTCATAACCTCCTCCAGCCTGAAAAGCCTGCTCGATATGATCGACGACGCCTTCCACATCAGCCCTCGACTCCCCAAGAAACTCCGGGTAGAAGGTGATCGCCATGACACCACCCTGCTCAGCCAGCGCATAGATCTGGCGGTCGTCGATGTTGCGGGGGTGATCGCATAAACTGCGGCAACAGGTATGGGAGACCAGCCAGGGCCTCGAACAAAGGGCACAGAGATCCCAAAAACCGGCTGCCGCGATGTGGGCTGCATCGATGACCATGCCCAGGCTCTCCATCCGCTCAACCACCTGGCGTCCAAAACGGGTCAAGCCCCCTTTGGTCCCTTCCTCCCAACTCCCGTCAGCGAGAAGGTTGCGCTGATTCCAGGTTAAACCGATGGAACGGACACCGAGACGAAAGAACACATCCAACAGCGCCAGCGACCCGGCGAGAGCTTCCCCTCCCTCAATCGCCAGCAAAGCGCCGCAGCGCGGACCAGCATCGGCCAGTTCCCCTTTCCACAGCAAGGGAAAGAGAGATTGACGATTCTCCTTCACCATCCGGTGATAGGCTTCGATCAACTCCAATGTACGCCGGAGACTGCCGGATGGTTTGTAAGCTTCACCGATGTAAGCGGCAAAAAATTGGAGAACCACGCCCCCCGCCTGCAGTGAATTGGCGCAGATAGCAGCAAGGTCATTGCTGGAAAAGGAAAAACCGTCGTCGCGGACCTTTAACAGGGTGTCACAATGGGCATCGACAACGGGAAACAAGCCTCATCCCCCTCTCGCAACCTAAAACTCATCTCACATCTTTGAAAAAACAATGGTCACCCCCCAGCGATAGAAAACAAAGTCCAGAAAGCAAGAGACCTGCCCACGTGAGGCAGGTAGACCTTGACTTTATGTACGTAACCCTTCATTATCCTGATTCCTTTGACGCAGTTTTTATGCCCTATTACGCGGTTCCACGATCAGTTTGATCGCCGTCCGCTCTTCGCCGTCGATATGGATATCGGTAAAGGCGGGGATGCAGATAAGGTCAACCCCCCGAGGAGCTTCAAAGCCGCGTGCAATCGCCACCGCCTTGACTGCCTGGTTCAGGGCGCCCGCCCCGATGGCCTGAATCTCGGCGCCGCCTCTCTCTCTCAATACGCCGGCCAAGGCGCCTGCCACTCGGTTCGGGCTAGATTTGGCTGATACTTTGAGCACTTCCATGTCACGGCCTCCCTGTTTTTTTCATGTAATTTCCACTAATGTGTGTTTCTAGATTACAACGAAAATTGTTTTTTTTCAATCTATTTTTTCTCCATTTTTATCCTGTTAATTTGTCCAAATAAGTTCAAGAAAAGCCCACAAACGTTTCTGTCTGTGGGACGCCTGTCTCCTATACGAACCTATGGAATGGAGTGGTTTTTGGTGACGCTTTTCTTTTACCCGTCGAGTTTCTCAAAGACCCGTTCGATCTTCGTCGCTTTGCCCTTATCGGCTAAGGTGATGATGACACCGCAAAACTGGAGCGGTCCCGTCGCTGTCTCAAAGCGGACGGGAAGGCCGGTGATGAACTTGCGCAGGATCGCCTCTTTTTTCACTCCCAGCACGGAGTCGTAAGGGCCCGTCATACCCGCATCGCTGATATAGGCAGTCCCGCCAGGCAAGATACGCTCGTCAGCCGTCTGCACATGGGTGTGGGTGCCCACCACCGCCGCCGCCCGGCCATCCAGGTGCCAGCCAAAGGCCACCTTCTCCGATGTGGCCTCGGCGTGAAAGTCGATGAATACATAATCGGTCTGGCCATGCAGCGATTCGAGCATGCGTCCCACCCCGTAAAAGGGACAGTCGAGGTTATCGAGAAAGACACGACCGCAAAAATTGCCCACGGCGATCCGTTTGCCGTTAGGCAGTGTGAAAACGCCCCATCCCCGCCCTGGTGCGCCCATAGGGTAGTTGGCCGGGCGGATGAGGCGCGGCTCGCTGTCGATGAAGTCCATGATCTCCCGTTTGTCCCAAACATGGTTGCCCATCGTCAGCACATGGATCCCCCGGTCGAGCAACTCATGGGTGATCTCCCGGGTGATGCCGTTGCCGCCGGCAGCGTTCTCACCATTGGCGATGACGAAATCGATCGCCCGTTCCCGAACCAGCTTCGGCACCATCAATTCCACGGCCCGCCGCCCCGGCTTGCCAACAATATCGCCGATAAACAGAATGCGCAAATCCCTTCGGCCTCCAACATTCGTCTATTGCTTCTTACAGTTTCTCCCCCACTATGGCGGAAACTGTGGCTGCTGTCAACCACAGTTTCCCATAGAACCGATCCGGCTATGTCCCAAGTCTGGAAGTCTTACTTATTATAGACCATGACCCGGCCTTCTTCCCGGAAGGCGTAGACCTGTTGGTCATAACCCCCGCTTTTCAAACTGTCGAGCATATGGGAGATGAGCTCTTCCTGCCACAAGCGCTCTTCTTCATGCAAGGCTTCTCCCTCGTCTTCCGAGAGGATGGCCTGGCCGGCCTGCTGGTTCAGTAGGTCGATCAGGAGGGCGATCTCATTCAACGAGAGGGTCTCCACATCGCGGTAGACCTCAAGGCTAGCCAGACCGTCGCCGTGACGCGGTTCGACCGAGGTGACTGATGGAGAGAGTCCTTCCAGTTCGTGAAAGACCTCCAGAGCCGTCTTGACGCCCTGGGCGATCGTGGGCAGCTTGTCCTTAGCGCTCTCGCGCTGCAGCAGGAAGGTGAACTTTAAAACCCGGCGAGCCGGGTCATAATTGACAGTACCCACTTCCGGATAGCGGACCAGAATCGAGATAAGCAGTCCCATGCTGCCGTTCACTTCCGGTCCTTGTTTAAAACGCAAGCTCAAAATGGGTCACTCCTCGCGGCGTTCGAATGTGAACAGTTTCTACATAGGATGGCAAAATCCTTCCCTATTCGTCCGCGAACCTGGGGAAAGCTGCTGGCAAAACAGGAAGGCCGACCCGCAGCGGATCGGCCTTCGCTCGACAACGGTTTACTTGGCGTAGTCAACCGCTCTGGTTTCGCGGATGACGACGACTTTGATTTGACCGGGATATTCCAGTTCAGATTCTATCCGTTTGACAATTTCCCGGGCGACACGGAGCGACTCGGCATCATCCACCTTGTCCGGTTTGACCATGATGCGGATTTCGCGTCCGGCCTGGATGGCGAAGGCTTTTTCGACGCCTTCAAAGGAGTCGGCGATCTCCTCAAGCTTCTGCAACCGCTTGATGTAGGATTCGAGGGTCTCCCTGCGAGCGCCCGGGCGGGCAGCCGATACGGCATCCGCCGCCGCCACAAGGACGGCCTCGATGGTGCGCGCCTCTTCATCGCCATGGTGTGCGGCGATGCAGTGAATAACCTCCCGCGATTCGCGGTATTTCTTAGCCAGGTCGATGCCGATGCTGACGTGATTGCCTTCCATCTCATGGTCGACCGCTTTTCCGATGTCATGCAACAGACCGGCGCGGCGAGCCAGGACGGGATCGACGCCCAACTCGGAGGCCATCAGGCCGGCCAGGTGGGCCACCTCGATGGAGTGTTTGAGCACGTTCTGCCCATAGGAGGTGCGCCAGCGCAACCTGCCTAGGAGCTTGATCAGTTCGGGATGGAGACCATGAATGCCTGTCTCGAAGGTGGCTTGTTCGCCCTCCTCACGGATGCGCGTTTCCACCTCTTTTTGAGCCTTCTCGACCATTTCCTCGATCCGAGCCGGGTGAATCCGCCCGTCCAGGATCAGCTTCTCCAGGGCGATCCGCGCCACCTCGCGGCGGATGGGATCGAAACCGGAGAGAATGACCGCTTCCGGCGTATCATCGATGATCAGATCGATGCCCGTCAGTGTCTCGAGGGTCCGGATGTTCCGTCCTTCACGACCGATGATGCGGCCCTTCATCTCGTCATTGGGCAAGGCCACGACAGAGACTGTCGATTCGGCCACATGGTCGGCGGCGCAACGCTGAATCGCCAGCGAAATGATCTCGCGGGCGCGCTTTTCCGCCTCTTCCTTGGCCTGGTTCTCGATCGACTTGATCATCATGGCTGCTTCATGCTTGACTTCATCTTCAATATTGGACAGGAGCAGCGTCCGCGCCTCTTCTGAGGTCAAGCCGGACAACCGTTCCAGTTCCGCCACCTGCTTTTGCAGCGTATCCGCGAGACCAGCCCGGAGCTTTTCGATTTCATCTTCACGGCGCTGCAGGTTGTCTTCCTTGCGCTCCATCGATTCCATCTTCCGGTCCAGGGTCTCTTCCTTCTGAAGCAAGCGACGTTCCAGACGCTGCAACTCGTTGCGGCGTTCCCGGTTTTCCCGTTCCGCCTCGGTGCGCATCTGGTGAACCTCGTCCTTAGCCGCCAGGACCGCTTCGCGGCGTTTTGCTTCCGCCTCTTTCACGGCGTCGTCCACGATCTGGCGCGCCCGGTCTTCAGCGGAGCCGATCTTTCCTTCCGCGATGGACTTCCGGTAAAAAATCCCGCCGACAAAAGAGATGACGGCCAATAGGCCAGCAATAATCCATTCCATTCTATATTTCACCTCCTTGCTATTCCGCTTAACGATAAATAAAGTAGTTGGCAAAATAGAAAAAACCGAGAAGAAACTCGGTTTCGGGAGGGTTCATTCCACCTGCGTTGATGACGAATGACTCACAGCCTGACACATGACAGGCTGTGACGCCTATTTTCTTATATGCCCATCACAGCACCCGGAGAGGGTCGAGATGCTCCTATATCCTCACACGTAGGGAACGCTGTTGAATGTAATATATAAGAAACGCCCGTCACAAGCGATGTGAAATCTCCACGAAATAGTTTCATCCCTTTGACTATTTTAATATTTTTCAGATATTGTGTCAAGTTGTCCATGCCAACCCCGGTGGCAGGCCTAAACATCAAAAGTGAATCGCCCTTCCGCCTCCAGACTGTCCAGAAGACGGTAGATCACTGACAGGGGAAAACCCTTCTGCTGCAGATGCCGTCCCAGGCGGGCGGCCAGAGCACATCGCCCCGGCTCGTCATCGCCGACGAGTCGTCCCGACCGGGCCCACTCGGCCAACTTTTTTTCTGCAAGCCGGCGCGCCCGCGCCTCTTCTTCTGCTTCCGGGAGGAACTCATCGATGACCGCTTTCGCTTCCTCCTCTTCGATGCCGCGGACGGCCAGGTCCCGGAACAAGCGCTGGGAGCCCGTGGAGGATGTTTCCACGCGGTAGCGGGCGAAGGAACGAGCAAAACGGCTGTCATCGAGATAGCCTAGCTCTTGCAGTCGCCGGACGATATCCTCGATGATTTCCTCGGCGCTCTCCTCGGCAAGACCGGCACGGCGCAACCGCGTCTCCACTTCGCGACGGCTCAGGGAACGACGAGAAAGCCAGAGGAGCGCCTTTGTCCAGGCCTCCTCTGGCGTCACAGCTTGCTTTTCTTTGTTTCCTTTTCCCCGCCTGCCGTTGAATCCCGTAGAACCTATGGCTACGCTCACTCGTTGTCTCCTGCGGCAGGCGCGGCGGCAGCAGCCAGACGAGCGCTTTCGGTGCGTCCTCGGATGATGCTTTCGATCTCTGACGCCAAATCAGGGTGATTGCGCAGAAATTCCTTAACGTTCTCGCGGCCCTGGCCGAGGCGGTCACCCTTGTAGGAGTACCAGGCGCCGCTCTTCTCGACGATGCCCATATCGACGGACAGGTCGACGAGGCTGCCTTCGCGGGAGATGCCTTCGCCATACATGATGTCGAAATCAGCTACTTTGAAGGGCGGGGCCACCTTGTTCTTGACGACCTTCACCCGCGTGCGGGAACCGATCATATCAGAGCCCTGCTTGAGCGTGTCGACCTTGCGGACCTCCAACCGGACGGAACTGTAAAACTTGAGCGCCCGTCCACCCGGCGTCGTTTCGGGGTTGCCGAACATGACGCCGACCTTTTCGCGGATCTGGTTGATGAAGAGGCAGCAGGTTTTCGATTTGGAGACGACGCCCGTCAGTTTGCGCAGCGCCTGGGACATGAGGCGCGCCTGCAAGCCCACATGGGCGTCACCCATCTCGCCGTCGATCTCCGCCTTGGGAACGAGGGCGGCAACAGAGTCGATGACGACCACGTCGATGGCGCCGGAGCGGACCAAGGCCTCGCAGATCTCCAAAGCTTGTTCGCCTGTATCAGGCTGGGAGACGAGCAGGTTATCGATATCGACGCCGAGATTGCGAGCATAAGCCGGATCGAGAGCATGTTCGGCGTCGATAAAGGCCGCCATGCCGCCCATCTTCTGGGCCTCGGCGATGATATGTAGGGCCACCGTCGTCTTACCGGAAGATTCAGGGCCATAGACCTCGACGATCCGTCCCCGTGGGACACCGCCGATGCCCAGCGCCATGTCCAGGGCGATGGAACCGGTAGGGATGACCTCCACCGAGAGTTTTGCCGTCGCTTCGCCGAGCCGCATGATCGAGCCTTTGCCGAAAGCCTTTTCGATCTGGTTCAAGGCTTGTTGGAGCGCTTGCAGTTTGTTATCGCCAGCCATCTGCCGTGTCCTCCTTTTTCGATTAGGAGCCTGTCCAACTCTGTCGATTCGATTTGAATATACCGTTATTTCCCACGGAATGTCAACTAAAACATTTTTTTCAACCGAAAAGGATGTCGCGATAGGTGCGGTACTGCGGCCCTTGAGGCGTCAATCGGCTTTCTACGAGTCGGAGAGACTGGACGAGGTGAAGCGGCAATCGCGGCACCAACAGGTGGCGAAAAAAGCGCGCACAGCTTCTCCTCCTTAAACGAGACCCACGGTTCTACAAGGGGTTGGCGCCGCCCGACAGGACAGGTCACTGTTGTCCGCCGGCGCTGTTCGTCCCGCCGCCGGTGGTCGTTCTCAACGGGCCTGCTGCTCCGCCAGACGTTCCGTTCCCGCCGGTGATTCCCGCGCTGCCGCCGGCTCCAGCGGTTCCGGCGTCGCCCTTTGTCCCTGAGGTTTTACCGCCGCCTGCCGTCCCCCCTGTCCGGCCGGTTCCCGTTTGGGTTGCCGGTTGAGCCGGTTCTCTCGCTGGCGATTGATCACCGCCGACGTTTCTCCCCGCGCCGACAACAGCCGGCTCCGCTTTATTGATGACTGGTTTGGCGTAGCGGAACTTAAGCGTATCCGAGTATGCCGGGATCTCCACCTCAGACTGCTTGAGGATCTTCACATCGATCTTGTTTTCTTTCAGACTGGCGAGTTTACCATCCGTGACCTGGAGGTAGCGGGACAACTCATCGGCATTGCCGATGGCATCGATGACAAAGACATGATTGCGGCCGCTGCTGATCGGTGTCTTATTGATCAGGATGTTGTTTCCAGAGACATAGATCTCCGTGTTGGCCACGATGCGCTGTCCGTTGATGGCGATCGCTTCCGCACCGCCGTAGCGGAGGATGTTGACGATGTCCATCAAGTCGAAGATGTCCAGTGAAAGGTTGGGAACGAGGTGATCGTCCAAGGTCAGACGGATGCCAGGGCCTTTGACCGGGTAGTAGCCGGTGAGGATGCGCAACTGGTCGATCTCGTCAGACAGGCCAGCGCCGACGACGCCCTTGGCAACCTGCTCATACTTGGCGATCTCTGCCTTTGTGCGAGCTACCTCTTTTTCCAAACTTTCGTTGTCGTTCTCCATCTTTTCCATGATGGCCATGAGCGAGTTGCGCCGTTCCTGAATCTCGGAACGCCCCTTAGCGATCAGGGTAGCCGTGTTAAACTGGGTGACCAGCAGGATGCCGAGAGCCAGGGCCACGATGGTGGCGGCCACCTGCCATTTTTTCCATCGCATCTTAACATTGATCACATTCATGGCTGTATCCCCGCCGCATGGTTGTCCTGCACCGCTTTCGCGTATTGAAACTTGACCTCTCCCCGGTACGCCGGGATTTCGATGCTGTCGCTGGGGACGACATCAAAGACGATGCCGTACTGCTGGCGCAGGTTTTTCAAAAAGAGCGTCGTCATCGCCATATTGACGGAGGCCGTCAGCGTCTTCGGATCGCCCACGGCGCTGATGACAAAGGGCGGTGTGATGTACTCGCCGTTGACGAAGATGGTCGTCCCTCCGCAGAAGATCTCCGAGGTGCTGATCAGCCGCTGATCATTGATGCTGATCGCCTCGGCGCCGCCGGTCCAGAGGGTGTTGACCAGTTCGCGCAGGTAGGCGTCGTGGATGTAGTAGTTGTTGGGGTCATCCTTTCGGATCGTCTCCAGTTGCTGCGCCTTGGGGCTGTCGTTGAGGGTGATGAGCACCCCCGGCCCCTCGACGCGCGTCAGTCCTGCGGTGACGCGCGTCTTTTCCAGGGACTGCTGGAGGGCCTGCTTAGAGTTCTCCCCTTCGCGGTATTTTTCCAACTGGCCTTTCAGTTCCATCAGTTGGGCCGTCAGCGCCTCCTTGGAGCGCTCCGTCTGGATCAGCGTCGATGTCAGTTCGTCGACCGAAGCGGCGGAGGACTGGCGGACGATCTCTGTCTGGGTCCGCCACTGGACCGTCGTGGAGAGGCCGATGAAAAAGCAAACAAGGGTCACCACGGCGATGGCCTGGTTGCGCCGATTCCATTGCATGCTTCGCTCCCCCTCTCCCCTTGCCAGGAAAGGCCGGGCGTTCCGGCCTCTGTCTGGTTCTAGCGGGCTTTGGCCGGTTCGACGCTGATCTTACGGCCTTTGATCATATTCTGGTGCATGACGCCCATGACGCGGCCAGCCACATCCTCGGGCACCTCAACAAAGGTGAACTTATCATAAATGTTGATAACGCCGATCACATTGCCGGGAATGCCGGCCTCCTCAGCGATAGCACGAACGATGTCCTGAGGACGGATGCCCTGGGCGCGACCGATGTTCATGAACAGGCGCACCATCCCCGGTTCGGCGCCGGTGTTGCCGAAGTCAGGAGCTTCATCCTTCTCCGTTTCCGCCTCGGGGCCTTCGACGAGCAGCTTGAGGGTGGCCGCTGCGATCTCCATGGGATCGTAGTCCTCGGCCAGTTCGCTGATGATGCTCTTGTACTCGCCAAAATGGCCGGCGTCGAGGAGTTTGACAATCTTCATCTTGTGGGCTTCTTTCTGCCGCTCAACGATATCAGCCATGGAAGGCAGATCGCGCCGCTGGATGCGAGCTTTGGTGATCCGCTCGATCAGCTTTAACTGGCGGTATTCGCGGTAGTTGATCAAGGTGATGGCGATCCCTTTGCGGCCAGCCCGGCCAGTCCGTCCAATGCGGTGGACATAGGATTCAGGGTCCTGTGGTATGTCGTAGTTGATGACGTGGGTCACGTTCTCCACGTCAAGGCCGCGGGCAGCCACATCAGTGGCGATGAGCAGTTCGGCCTTGCCGTCGCGGAACTTCTTCATCACCCGATCTCGCTGGGCTTGGGTCAGGTCACCGTGAAGGCCTTCGGCGAAATAGCCGCGCGTTTCCAAGGCGGCCACCAGTTCGTCGACGCCCCGTTTGGTCCGGCAGAAGATGATCGACGAGCCGATTTCCTCCATATCAAGGATGCGGCAGAGGGCGTCCACCTTCTGGGACTCCTTGCACTCGTAGTAGACCTGTTCGATGAGGGGAACCGTCAGTTTGTCCCGGGAGATGGTGACAAACTCAGGCTCTTTCATGTACTGGCGGGCCAGTTGCTGGATCGGCCCCGGCATGGTGGCCGAGAAGAGCAACGTCTGCCGTTCCTCAGGCGTTTCCTTGAGGATGGCTTCAATGTCTTCGATAAAGCCCATGTCCAGCATCTCGTCGGCCTCGTCGAGGACGACCATGCGCACGTTGTTCAAGCGCAGTGTCTTGCGGCTCAGGTGGTCGAGGATCCGGCCCGGTGTGCCGATGACGACCTGAACACCGTAGCGGAGCGCCCGGATCTGGCGGTCGATGGACTGGCCGCCGTAGACGGGGAGGGACTTCAGATCGCTGTGGCGGCCGATCTTGCTGATCTCTTGGGCGACCTGGATGGCCAACTCACGGGTGGGGCAAAGGACGAGAGCCTGCACGCGCCCGTCGCGGGGGTTCAGCGTTTCCGCCATGGGGATGCCGAAAGTGGCTGTCTTGCCGGTGCCAGTTTGCGCTTGGCCGATCAGATCCTTGCCCTGCATGATGACGGGGATTGCCTTGGCCTGGATGGGAGAGGGCTCTTCAAAGCCCATGTCGAAAATGGCCTTGCCCACCTTCGGGCTCAGCTCGATCTCACCGAATCTCACCTTATCTTTTGACTTGTCCTGATCGTTTGCTATGTTCTTGTTTTCTGACATTTTTGCTCTCCTTCATTTTTTCTTACAACAGTTATCTTAAGGGTTGTTGTCTGACTTTTAATAAGGAACCCCTTTGCCTTCTCAAGCCCCTCTGCTTTTGCTCAACCCTTCCGCTGTTCCCTGGGACGGTCGGCGTTCCCTTCGTCCCCCAGCAGGTAGAGCCGCAACCGGTTGAGGACGGTGAAGGCTGTTTTTTCCTTGATCGTCACCCGATCGCCGAAGAACTGCAGCTTCTCCGTCTCTTCCTTTTCAGGAGCGGACAGTGCCATATAGACGAGGCCAACTGGCTTTTCCTCGCTACCCCCGCCCGGTCCGGCGATACCGGTAACAGACAGGGCCACATCGGCGCCAGAGAGGCGACGCGCCCCGCGCGCCATCGCCAGGGCCGTCTCCGGACTGACGGCGCCGTGGTTGCGAAGGATGGCCTCATCGACACCAAGGACCCCTGCTTTCGCCTCGTTCGAGTATGAGGTCACACCGAGGAGGAAATAGGCCGACGATCCCGCCACATTGGTCAGCAGGTGGCTGATGTAGCCGCCGGTGCATGATTCAGCCGTAGCCAGGGTCCGTTTTTGCTCGGTCAACAACCGCCCCACCACAGCGGCGAGGCTTTCCTCATCAGCCCCATAAACGAAGGGATGAAGGCGTCGGCGGATTTCAGCCTCCTCACAGGCGATCATCGCCTCCGCTTCCCTCACCGACGTCGCCCGCGCCGTCAACCGCACATGGACCTCCGCCGTTTTGGCCAGCAGCGCTATCGTTGGGTTCGACGCCTGCAAGAGGTCGCGCAGGCGGTCCTCCACCAGCGATTCGCCGGGGCCGATCACCTTCAGCGTCTTCGAGTGCAGGACGCCGGGGCTCACCTTCGTCCGCTCCGCTAGATAGGGCGCCACCGTCTCCTCGAACATGGGCTTCATCTCAAAGGGCGGTCCCGGCAACAGGATAACCGTCTTGCCCTCCCCTTCAAGGAGGATCCCTGGCGCTGTGCCCAAGTGGTTCGGGATGATCCGGGCGCCCGCCGGGATCATCGCCTGCTTGACGTTGTTCTCCGGCATCGGCCGTCCCCGGCGCTGAAAAAAGGACTCGATGCGGGCCAGCACCTCCCAGTCCCGCTCCATAGGCAAGCCGAAAATCTCGGCGACCACTTCCTTGGTCAGGTCATCCATGGTCGGGCCGAGTCCCCCCGTGGTGATGACCAGATCGGCCCGTTCGAGGGCCTTTTCGATGACACTCCGGATCCGCCCGGGGTTATCTCCCACCGTCGTCTGGTAAAAGCAATAAACGCCCAGCCCGGCCAGACGCTCGGCCAAGTACTGGGCATTGGTGTTCAATGATTGACCCAGCAGCAGTTCCGTTCCAGTGGACACGATTTCGGCGCTTATCATGATAACACCCCCATGCAGCTTTTTCAACGGAGGGGCGTGAAAAAGGAACGTTTAAGGAGACGTTCCTACTATTTTCTGGCAACGACGGGTGATCCTGCACGCTTCCTCTTATTATTTACCCGTTCCTTTTCCAATTATATCTTTTTCGAGCGCTCTGGGGAAGAGCAGCAGAAATGCCTGGGGCAACCTCTCTTGGCCCAAGCAGGGCGAGCCAGTAGCTGCGCACACCAAAGGCGTAAAAAATAGCCCGCTTCCTCAAAATAAAGGAGCGGGCTATTTCATATCTTTATTCAAGCCGTCCTGGCAAGCTCACTCATCTGCTGCCGGAACTCCTCTCCTGAGAGGGTCTCTTTCTCCCGCAGGCAACGGGCGATGCCCTCCAGGAGATCCCGATGCAACCGCAGCGCCTCGGCGATGAATTCCTGCTCCCGCTTCATGATCCGACCCAATTCACGGAAACGGACCGTCTCCGGGATCTCATTGCCATCGACCGGCCCCAGATCAGACAGGCCTGACAGGATAATCCGCAGGGCCAGTTGAGAGGCGTTGGCCAAATCCTGGCGGGCGCCCGAGGAGCCTTCGCCGAAAACGAGCTGCTCCGCCGCCAGGCCGGCCAGGGCGACGCGGATGCCGCCGATCAGGTCGCTGTAGGTGTCAAGCACCTTTTCTTCCGGGGGGACCTGGCGCAGGTAGCCAAGAGCCCGTCCCCGCGGCGAGATGGTCAGGCGGGCCACCGAACCAGGCCGCTCCCACTCGCTCAAGAGCGCATGGGCCGTCTCGTGAACGGAGACGCGCCACAGTTCTTCCTCAATGGCCTTGCGGTCGCCTGCTTCGCCGATGAGCACCTTTTCGATGGAATCCTTCAACTGGTTGCCATTGATCGCCTTGTCTCCGGCCCGCAAGGCAAGGATGGCTGCTTCGTTGGCCACACTCTCCAACTGAGCGCCGGAAAAGCCGATCGTCTCCCGGGCGACAGCTTCCAGATCCACATCAGGCGCCATCGGCTTATTGCGCATGTGGATCTGCAGGATATGCTTGCGTCCCTCCCTGTCAGGCAGGTCCACCTGAATCTGGCGATCAAAACGGCCGGGCCGCATCAGGGCCGCGTCGAGCAGATCAGGCCGGTTGGTGGCGCCGATCAAGAGCACCCGGATGGGATCGTCCGCTTTCAGCCCGTCCATTTCGACGAGCAGGGCGTTCAAAGTCTGCTCATACTCCAAATGGCCCCGGTCACCGCCGCGCTTGGCGCCGAGGACATCGATCTCATCGATAAAGATGATGGCGCCGCTTTTCCCCTGCTTTTTCGCCTGTTCCCGCGCCCGTTTAAAGAGGCTGCGGACGCGACCGGCACCAACGCCGGCATAGACCTCGATGAAGTCACTGCCGGAGCAGGTCAGATAGACGCTGTCCGTATAGGCGGCAGCCGCCTTAGCCAGCAGGGTTTTCCCTGTTCCCGGCGGGCCGCAGAGCAGGATGCCCTTCAGTGGGCGGATACCTAGTTCCGCCGTGGCGGCGCTATGAACCATGAAGTCGAGGGCCTCGATCAGTTCTCGCTTGGCGACGGCCTGTCCGCCGATATCATCGAAAGAGAAAGCCGTTGGAGCAACGTAATCGCCAAGCCCTCCCCCCTGGCCGATCCCTTGCCGTTCCAAGAGAAAGTAGGCCAAAAAGCCGCTCGACAAGGCGATGAACAGCGGCAACGGGTTCATCAACCGGTAAGAAAGGAAGATAGCCAGGGCGACGACGAAACCGAGGATCGCTTCTTTCCAGTACTGCAGGATGTCAGAACGGTTCATCGCCGCTCCCCCCCCCTTCCCGTGTCACGATCCGGTACAAAAAGTGATCACCGTTGACGATCCGCAGGTACACATTCTCTTCGTCTAAGGAGACATCAACCTGAGCCGACGATGCGCCCGCTCCGATGGTGTCAATCTGCTTTTTCATCTCTGTATAGTTGCCGGTGGCGATCCCTTGAAAGAGCGGGAACTGCACCTGTTCCCAAAGCTTCCAACTCGTCTCGTCAGGGTTGTCCTTCAACTGCGCCTGCGCCTCCGGCCCCAGATGCTGTCGGACAAGCTTGTTCACTTGCCGGTGAGTTTCTCCCAAGTCATTGACAAGCACCGGCGACACCTCGACGACTGTTTTTGCTGTCTCTTCGCTGTGGTTCTCGACGACGGCGCCGGGCGCCGCAGCAGCGATCGCCTCTTTCAGCGGCTGTTCCACCCCGAAATGGCTGTAGGCCGACTCGGCACCCCAGAGCAACGCCAGAGCGACGGCAGCAAAAAGCGCCACCCACAGCGGTTTAATCCCTTTCATCTCTCAAATCCTCCCCTTCCCCCAAGAAAAACAAGGGACCTTTGCAGGTCCCTATTTCCACTATTCGCATGATGATTATACGCCTTTTAGAGGGGTTTTTCATTAGGGAACAGGTGGGAATCAACGGCGAGCCGTGAGTAGGTGCTGTGAAAAAAGTGACCCTCTTGCAGGTCACTTTTTTGCTCGCTCACGCCTCCAAGCGGTTTTTCAGATACTTCTTGGCTTTCACAAAATAATCGACACCGGACCAGAGGGTGAAGAAGACGGTGAGATAAAGGATGATGTCAGTGATCGGCAACGGAATGACGAAGCTGAGGACTTCATCGATCAGCATGGCTACGATGGTGATGATTTGAAAAACGGTCTTCAGCTTGCCAAGCTTGCTGGCTGCCACCGTATGGCCTTCTGCCGCCACAATGGCCCGCAAGCCGGTGACGGCAAATTCCCGGCCGATGATGATCACGGCCACCCAGGCAGATAATTTTCCTAACTGAACAAGGGAAATAAGCGCTGCTGTGACCAGCAGCTTGTCGGCCAGGGGATCGAGGAAGGTGCCGAGACGGGTAATCTGTTTACGCGACCGGGCGATATAGCCGTCCAAGCCGTCGGTCACGGCAGCCAGGATGAATACGGCGGCTGCCAGAAACTCCCGGTAGGGCACCTTGGGGATGAACAAGATGACCATAAAGAGGGGGACAAAGAGGATCCTTGTCAGGGTGACCTTATTCGCCAGGTTCATCGATCGCTTCCCCCATCAGGTCGTAGTGGCTGGCAGCGGTGATCCGGACTTTGGCCCATTCACCGGCCATCCGGTGGCGACTCTTGAATTCAATATGGCCATCGACCTCCGGCGCCTCCCGCTCGCTCCGTCCCCGGTAGAGCCCAGGGGCAACCTCTTCCTCAACGAGAACATCGAGCGTCCTGCCCACCCACTCCTGTTGAATGGATAAGGAAATCTCTTGCTGCAAGGCCATCGCCCGGTGATAGCGCTCCTCTTTGACCTCCTCGGGCACCTGATCGGCCAGTTTCCCCGCCGGCGTATTCTCTTCCCGGGAGTATGTAAATACACCGACCCGGTCGAAACGCATCTCAGCGAGAAAATCGAGGAGGTTTTGAAACATCTCTTCCGTCTCCCCAGGCAGACCGACGATAAAGGAGGTGCGAATGGCCAACCCCGGCAGGCGATTCCGCAAGGTCTGGACCAATCGGCGGATCTCGGCGATGCTGGCGTGACGGTTCATGGACCGCAACAGTTCGTCATTGGCATGTTGCAGCGGCAGGTCCACATAGCGGCAGACCTTAGGTTCGGCAGCCATCGCCTCGATCAATTCGGGCGTAAAGTGAGAGGGATAGCAGTACATCAACCGGATCCAGCGCAAGCCTTCGATCGGAGCCAGTTCGCGAATCAGTCGCGGCAGACGGAACTCGCCGTAGCGATCAACGCCGTAGCGGGTCGTATCCTGGGCGATCAACAGGGCCTCCTGGATGCCCCGGTCGACAAGGGATTGCGTTTCCTGGACGATCGATTCCTCGCTGCGCGAGCGAAAGCGCCCGCGCAATTCCGGTATGGCGCAATAGCCGCAGCGGTTGTCGCAACCGTCGGCGATCTTCACGTAAGCATAATGAAAGGGGGTCGAGAGGACCCGAGGCATTGTATGGTCATAGAGAAAATCCGGCGTTCCCACTTCCAGAGAGCGCTTGCCCTTGAGCGCGTCGTTGACGAATGTGGCCACGCGCGGCACATCGCCGGGACCGAAAAAGGCATCCACTTCAGGCAGTTCTGCCGACAGTTCGCTCGCATAACCCTGGGGGAGGCACCCCGCCACGAGCAGTGCCCGACACCGGCCGGTCTCTTTGTAACGGGCCAGTTCAAGGATGGTCTGGATCGACTCTTCCTTAGCGGGGAGGATGAAGCCGCAGGTGTTGACCAGCAGGACATGGGCGTCTTCTTCCCGTTGCGTCAATTCATAGCCGGCCTCGCGTAGCAACCCCATCATTACTTCTGTGTCGACACGGTTTTTCGCGCAGCCCAAGCTGGTGATGTGCACTTTCATCATCAAATCGCTTCCGCCCTTCCCCGCAAAAGAAATAGCGCGCCATCCATCCCGGCGTGTAAGGATGACGCTCGCTAATTTATTAGTATAACGGAAGGCGGCGACGCTGTCAAAAAGAGCGTCCTTTGGGCCCGCTCCCTTGACCATTCCTCTTATTGATCCCTTTGCCACCAGCCTTATTGCCAGCCTTTCCGGTCACACCGCCGCTCGCTTTCCCAGATGCTCTTTCGGACCCTTTGCCCGCTGGTTTACCGGCAGCCTTTCCCATCGATCTGCCAGTCCCCTGACTGGCGCTTGCCGTCGCTTTTTTCCCTGTGAGACCCCGCTGCCCTTTTCGCGCCGGTCCCCCCTCTTCACGGCCATCGCTCATGCCGGGGCGAGGCGGCCGAATCAAGGCGCTGGGTCCGTGTCCGACCAGGTCCATCCTCCCGGCAGCGCGCAGGGCCTGGTAAATTAACGGATAGTTTTCAGGTCGGCGGAACTGGAGCAGCGCCCGTTGTCGGGCTTTTTCCTTCGGTGAACGGGGCACATAGACTGGTTCCATCGTCCGCGGGTCGATGCCGCTGTAATAGATGCAAGTCGACAGGCTACCGGGCGTGGGGATGAAATCCTGGACCTGCTCGGGATGGCATCCCCAGTCGCGCAAACGTTCGGCCAGTTCAATAGCTTCATGAACGTCCGAGCCGGGGTGGCTCGACACCAGATAGGGGACCAGGTACTGTTCCTTGCCCAGTTCCTTGTTGGCCTGCTCGTATTCCTTTTTAAACGCCTCATAGACGTCGATGCCTGGTTTGCCCATCTGGCGGAGCACCTTCGGCGAGGCGTGCTCTGGGGCCACCTTTAACTGGCCGCTCACATGATGCTCACAGAGCTCTTTTAAAAACTCGCGCCGCCGGGCCGGTTTGTCAGCCATCAGGTAGTCAAAGCGCAATCCCGAACGGATAAAGACCTTCTTGACTCCTTCCAGGGCGCGCAGCTTGCGCAGCAGGTCAAGCAGGTCACCGTGATCGACTTCCAGATTGGGGCAAGGTTTAGGATGGAGGCACTGGCGGTCGCGACAGGCGCCCACCTTGCCCTGCTTCTTGCAGGCTGGTCGGCGGAAGTTGGCCGTCGGTCCGCCCACATCGTGGATATAGCCCTTGAAACGCGGGGAATGGATCAACTGTCGGGCCTCGCGGACGAGGGAGTTGTGGCTGCGCCCTTGGATGATCCGTCCCTGGTGGAAGGTGAGGGCGCAGAAGGAGCAACCGCCGAAACAGCCCCGCTGGGCGGTGAGGCTGAATTCCACCTCTTCCAGAGCCGGCACGCCCCCCATACCTTCATATGCAGGATGAGGCTGGCGCGCAAAGGGAAGATCGTAAAGGGCATCCATCTCTTTTGTCGTTAGCGGGCGGGCGGGGCGATTCTGCACCAGGTACAGTTCCCCGTGGGGCTGGGCGAGCGTCTTACCGTCGACGGGGTTTTGCTCCCGTTCCTGGACTTGAAAAGCCTTGGCGTAGGCCCATTTGTCGTTGGCCACCTCATCAAAGCCGGGGAGCACGAGCGGGGCCTCGCCGGGAATGGCGGCTAGATCAGTCGCGAGATAGCAGACCCCAGCAGTCCTGGCTCCGAGGGGGTGTTCAAAGTCCTCCCCTGCCCGTCGCTTGGCCAGTTCTTCCGCCAAGGCCACAATCGGCTCCTCGCCCATACCATAGACGAGCAGGTCAGCCTTCGCGTCGACAAGCACAGAGCGGCGAACCTTATCATCCCAGTAGTCGTAGTGGGCGAACCGGCGCAGGCTGGCCTCGATTCCGCCGAGAATGATCGGCGGCTCCTTATACGCCTCCCGGCAACGGTGGGCGTAGACCAGGCTGGCCCGATCCGGCCGCAATCCAGCGCGCCCACCCGGCGAGTAGGCGTCTTCCGAACGGCGCTTCTTCGCCGCCGTATAGTGGTTAACCATGGAATCGAGATTGCCAGCTGTCACCAGCCAGGCCAAGCGCGGTCGGCCCAAGACCTTGAAGGTCCGAGCATCCCGCCAGTCAGGCTGGCTGATGATGCCGACACGGTATCCCCGGCTCTCGAGGACACGACCGATGATGGCTGCCCCGAAGCTGGGGTGATCGACATAGGCGTCACCGGTGACCAGGACGAAGTCGCAGGCGTCCCAACCGAGTTCGTTCATCTCTGCTTTGGAAAGCGGTAAAAATGGCGCAGCCATGGGAACAACCTCCCTTCCCTGGTAGTCTGCCCAAAGGATTATGTCGCCCGTCTGGAAAGAGGCGTGAAAAGTTATGCTCTATTCGATGTTCGGCGCCTCACGGCGCGTTGCGCGAGCGGATCAGGTCCACTGCATCGCGCATGGCGCGCTGCAAGGTGACTTGGTTTTTATCCTCAATGATCGCCCGGCGCGGAATGGGTGGATACTCGCCCGGCTCATCGCGCATGCGAGAGGGCAAGGAAACGGGGCTCTGCGACTGCCAGCGCAGCAGCCAATCCTTCGGGATCTCCACTGCCGGAACCTGGTCATTCATCTCAGCCCAGAGCAACGACCAAGCCCGAGGGACAACCCGCCAGTGGTCGTAGCCGCCGCCGCCTAAAGCCAACCAGCGTCCCTGGCAGTAGGTGTGGGCGAGACGGTGGGCCAGTCGGGGAACAGCTTCAAAGCTGCGCGTCGTCAACGCCAGATGGGTCAGCGGATCGAGGTAATGGGCGTCACAGCCGTTCTGAGTGATCAGCAGATCCGGCTGAAACGCCTCGATCAAGGGCTCAACGGCGCGCTCGTAGAGTTCGATAAAGGAATCATCCTCTGTGTACGCCTCAAGGGGGATGTTGAAAGAAAAACCGTAACCGTCGAAACGGCCCCGCTCCTCCACATTGCCTGTCCCCGGGAAGAGGTAGCGGCCCGTCTCGTGTATGGAGATGGTCAACACCGTCGGGTCATCATAAAAGATCGACTGGACGCCGTCGCCGTGATGGGCGTCCGTGTCGATATAAGCCACTTTCAGGCCGAAGCGCCGCTGAAGATAGGCGATGGCCACGGCGGCGTCATTGACGACGCAGAAACCGGAAGCCCGGTTGCGGTGACCGTGGTGCAATCCCCCGGCGATCTGAAAGACATGGTCCGCTTTTCCTTCCATGATCAGCTTTGCCCCTTGCAGAGTGGCCCCAGCCACAAGGCGAGTGGCGGCGCCCATGCCGGGAAAAGCGGGCGTATCATCATCGCCCAAGCCATAGGGTCGCAGCTTTTCCGGAGAAAGCTGGCCTTCCCCGGCCCCCTCGATGGCGTCCAACAAGGCCTCCGAATGGACCGGCTGCAGTTCCTCCCGGGTGCACGCCTCTGGCGGCACGATTTGCTCCGGCGCAATCAAACCGCAGCGGCGGAGCAAATCGACCGTCACCTCAAGTCGCAAGGGATGGAAGGGGTGTTCCGGTCCGAACTGGTAGGCGTGAAAATCGGGCGAGTAAATCAAAAGAGGCGGTCTTCCCATGCCTATCCCCCCTTCAACGCGATCGGGAATACGACAGCATAACCAGCCTCTCCAATCTCCTGAATGATTTGCCGGGGATCAAAAGTGGCGATGCGCAGGGAGATGACCCGTCTGTCCCGTTGGCGGGCGGGATTGACGAAGATGCTGATGATGTTGACGCCGTGGCTTTTGACGATCGCCGCGATGTCGAGAAACGCTCCGGGGCGATCGGGCACCTCTATCTCCAGATAGGATCCCGGTTGTCCCATACCCATCATATCGACGATGGCATGCAGCAGATCGGTCGTGGTGATGATCCCAACTAACTTTCCGGCCTGCACAACGGGCAGACAGCCGATGCGGTGATCATAGAGCATTTTCGCCGCGTCTTCAATGGCGTCTAGAGGATGGACGGTGACGAGGGAGGTATGTAGGATGTCCTTGACCCGCGTGGATGAGAGAATCTCCAGATTATCCGCTTCCAGTATAGAGGGCTTCACATCCCGCAGGTCCCGATCCGAAATAATGCCAACGAGCCGTCCATCATCCACCACCGGCAGATGGCGCACCCGTATCTGTTCCGCCAGTGTTAGCGCCTCCAGGACCGTCGTTTCCGAGCTAACCACATGGACCTGACGGATCATGATATCCTCAACAAGCATCTGAACTACGCCTCCCCGTCAAAACATCCACCGGTTTTGATAAAGCGATTCTTCAAAGAGCAGTACCGTCTCCTGCGGCACCGACCGGCCCACGCGGGCCATGAGCATGTTGGCCGGATGAGCCAGGATATCCGGTTCATCGGTGCCAACCCGGCGCAAGCCGACGCGGTTAAAGAGACTTTCAAGAAACTTCTGATATTCCCACACCGAGAGACCAGTCCCCTTTAAATCCCAGTGCCAGTAATACTCAGTGGCGATGATCACAAAGGACTCTAAGGCGCTTTCGCCGAAGGCTACATCCAACAGGTGGCTACTGATATGCAAGCCCCGCCACTGCTTGCTGGTCTCAATCGCTCCCATTTCGAGCATGCCAGGAACCTGATTGTGCGCCCAACGTTCAAACTCCTCCGGCCGATGAAAGGTCACATAGCCGATGATCTGCTCGCCATGGACGGCGATGATCACCTGCCCCTCGGGCAGGCGGGCGATCTCCGCCAGCGCCTTCTGCTG
This sequence comes from Heliomicrobium sulfidophilum, assembly GCF_057715735.1. Classification (NCBI taxonomy): domain Bacteria; kingdom Bacillati; phylum Bacillota; class Clostridia; order Eubacteriales; family Heliobacteriaceae; genus Heliomicrobium; species Heliomicrobium sulfidophilum. The sequence continues at coordinate 332,615 of NZ_JBVTZZ010000004.1, read as the reverse complement.
CTCTTTGGGGGGACGAAAGGCACAGAGCCCCTCATCCATCTCGTAGTGAAGGATCGCTTCAGCCTTGACGGGACCAGAGATGGTCACGTTTCCTCGCCCCATCTGGATGATGCGCGGCTTCCGCTGCACTTTTTCTACCGTAATCTTAACCCCCACCTTCCAATTTATCATCTCCTGCCGTCAAGGTTTGACGCAAAGCAGGAGTTTTTATCAGGGCAGCGAAGGAATAACAAGACAATTGTCGATAAATCCAAATCACTATGGGGGTGAAATCGACTGCAGCGTCGAACTCGGTCATCGGCGACTCGAAATCGTACTCGGCGGCGGGTCAAAGTGAAAGACCCTTTGCGTTTTCTCCTGGCTTTACTTGCCGGCGGATGGCTCTTGGCTGTGGCTATCGCCCTTTGTTTCTACGGTTATATCCAATGGAAGCTATCGACTCCCCCTACCTATTGGGAAACGATGGCCGGACGCTATTACCAGGACTTGAGTTTGGCCTTTTTCCTGGCCTTTTGCGTCTCTGTCACGGTGCTGGCTTTTCGCGCCACCTACCAGTTGGCCGCTGAACGCCCTCCCATGAATGACAGCGGGTACTGGCGCTTGAAAGCGACCCTGCTCAGCCTGGTCGTCCTCTTTCTGGCTGAAACGGTAGGGCTGACGATCAAATCACTGGACGCCTACTACGCCTACTACGACGCCGCCTACCCCGCCTTCGGGGAAGGGAAGTACCTGAAAGGCGTCGAAATGGGCGACGCCGTTGAAATCCGGCTGGAGATCGGCGATCAGATCGTCGCCATGGCTGCGCCCGCCAGTGACGAATGGAAGGCTCTCCAATGGAAAGACCCTGTCACCTTCGAGTATGGCGAAAAGACGCGCACCTTGGGTCACATCGAAGCCATCGCGCAGCCAGTAGCCAACCTTTTCCCTGCGCCCCAAGGGACGGCGCCTGCCACAGCGGGCGGCAACCCTGCGCCGGCCCCCTCTAGCCCGACTTCTGGCAACGCCAAGGCCCCACCCAAGCCAACGGTCACACCGTCCACGAAACCGCAGGCGCAAAGCCCGTCAGAACAAACTGCGGAAAGTTCTAGCCGGTAACAGACGGAGCCGGATTGGTAACTCGTACTCAAGGAATAAGGATATACAAAAGTGGCATACCCGCAGGCAAAGGGTTTGCCACTTTTTGTTGGGATAAAAAAGGTCAAAAAAATCATCTGGGCACGAATTGAATGTAGTAAGTACGTTTGGATTGCAATACATTCAATTCATTTCAGTCGAAATTCGCACTGTAACATTATTGAATGTTTGCATATTATCTGAGGTGTTCAATTACAACAAGGCAGATATCATCAGGCTGGACCATCTGCTGGGCGAATGCGCTGATCCGACCCATGATCGCCTCGGCCATTTTTTTTGCCGACAAATAACGGAGTTCTTTGACGAGCGCCTCAAAACGACTGAATCCAAAACACTCCTTGCGCTCGTTGACGACATCATAGATGCCGTCTGTATACAAGACCAGCTTGTCACCTGGACGGATGTCAACCTCCCTCGATTCATACTCTGCCGTATCGAAAAGCCCCAAAGGAAAGCCGTCTGTATCGAGTTTTTCTACCTTGTCACTATCCCCACGCAGCAACAGGGGGCTGGGGTGGCCGGCGTTGGCGTAATGCACCCGACCGGTCGCCTGATTGACGAGCAGGGAAAAGGCCGTGACGAAAGTCCCTGTCAGTTCGCCCTCCACCATTTTTCCGAACTGCAAGTTCAACCGGTCGAGCACCTGCCCCGGCGCAAGGGTTTCCTGGGTGATGGAGCGCATCATGGTGCTGATCACCATGGTCAACATGGCCGCCGAGACGCCATGACCGGACACGTCGGAAACGAAAACGCCAACCTCGTCTTGATTGACGGTGATGAAGTCGTAAAAATCGCCGCCGATCTCAATGGTGGGACGATAGGTCACTTCAAAGTCCAACCGTTCCATCGAGGGATATCCCGTCGGCAACAGGTGCTGCTGGACATGGCGAGCCATTCTCAGCTCTTCCGTGAGAATGGCGTTCTTTGATTCGATCTCTTGGTAGTTTTTTTCCAATTGACGGTACAGCTTGCGAATGCGAAGCAACGATCGGACCCGCGTTAGCAGTTCCACCCGGTTAAAGGGCTTGCTGATAAAATCGTCGGCGCCAGCTTCAATCCCTTTAATCCGGTCTTCCACTTCATGAAGGGCGGTGACCAAAACCACGGGAATCAGTTGCGTATGGGGATCCTCTTTCAGCTTTGCGCAAACCTCAAAGCCGTTCATCCCCGGCATCATCACGTCCAGCAGGATCAGGTCGGGCAATGTTCTTTTTATCGATTCAAGCGCCTGCTCCCCGTTAAAAGCGGTAAGCACCTGGTAACCGGCCCGGGTCAACTGCAAACGCATCAATTCCACGTTGGTCACAACATCGTCCACGACCAGGATCTGGGCGCTCGATTCCCAGGTTTCTTCAAACACCAAGATGCCCTCCTTGAAAGGCAATTCCTTCTATCATTATATCACATTGTACGGGAGGTCCGCCATGAGAACACGCGCTTGGCTCATTGGCTTCCTCTGTTTCACCCTCACACTCCTTTCGTTATTATCTCCCCTATCGTTGTCATTGGGGCCTGATCGCCTTTGGGGGGCCGAATCATGGGCCCCCAAAGGCGATAAAGAGGCTTATGTTTACCTTTTCGGTGGCAGTCGCGCTGCCTACCAGCAACAGATGACGAAGAGCCGTGGGAATATTGACGGCGTCTTTCTGCCGTGGCTAGAGGTGAACCAAGAAGGCCGCCTGACGACCCATGCCGATCCGGAACTGCTGCAATGGCTACACAACCGTGGATTGAAAGGAGCTCCTTTTTTGACGAACAATTTTGACCGGATCGCCGGTGACGCCGCCTTGTCGCCGCAACGGTTGACCACTCTCGCCAAAGAACTGGTCGCCTTCGTCGACCAGACCGGCGTCGATGGTCTCAATATCGATCTGGAGAATTTCAGCGTCTCAAAAAGGAGCGCCTATGTGGCTTTTTTGCAAGCTTTGGCCGGTCCTCTCCATGCCAAAGGCAAAAGGCTCTCCGTCGCCGTCGCGCCAGCCACAAAGGCCAACACAGGCAACTGGTCGGACGCCTATGACTATAAGGCCATCGGCGCCATCGTCGACAAGGTGATCGTCATGGCCTACGATGAGCACTGGGCCACCTCCCAACCGGGCCCGGTGGCCTCCCTCGGCTGGGTGGAAAAGGTCGCCCGCTACATGAGGACCCTTATTCCGTCGGAAAAACTGATCCTTGGCATTCCCCTCTACGGACGCTACTGGATAAACGGAAAGAACGGCAATGGCGTCGGTTATGATCGCGCCCTTCGCCTCTCAGCTGAGCATGGAGCGCCCATCGAGTGGGTTGCAGAACAGGGCGCCTTCCGCCTGCGTTTCTCGGCAGCGAATGGTCAAAACGAACTATGGCTCGACAACAGGGCTACACTACAAGCCAAAATGCGGCTGGTTCATGTCTACGGCTTGGCTGGCGTTGCAGGCTGGCGCCTCGGCTTGGAAGACCCGCAGCTCTGGGACAGCTTCCAACCTTGGCTGCAAGAGTTAAAGTTTTCAGACACGCAGGAGCATTGGGCAGCCAAGGAAATCGGTGAACTAGTCAAACAAGGTTTGCTCTCCGGCTCTTCCGACGGAAATTTTGGCCCTGATCGCAAAATCACCCGTGCCGAAGCAGTGCAACTGATCGCCCGTCATCTGCAATTGCCTGCCGGCTCATCCATCTCCTTCCGTGACGTTCCCAGTGATTACTGGGCCAAAGACGCCATCGCCCGCGCCGTCAAAGCCAGTTTAATCAAAGGACGCGGCGCCAGTCTCTTCTCACCGGATGATACGATGACCCGGGCCGAACTGGCCTTATTGCTGCAACGGGCCTACTCGATTCCGAATGTGCCCGTTTCCTCCCGGTTCTCGGATGTACCGTCTAGCCACTACGCAAACCAAGCGATCGCTGCCTTAACCTCCCGCGGGTGGCTGACAGGTTTCAGTGACGGTTCATTCCATCCGGATCAGTCGATGACGCGAGCAGAATTGGCCGTACTGATCCAACGAACTAAGCCTGTAATCCGTCTATACTAGAATAAATCTGGCAGCGTCATTCCCCCCGACGCTGCCAGATTTCTCATTATCGTCGTCTTTTTTCGTCAATCTGCAGATCTGAAAAGGGCTTGACCTCTCTTGAGGTCGGCCCTTTTCAGTACCTAATCTGTCTTTGCATTCAACTCCAGTGGGCGTTAATAATGATGCATGACGACTGGCCTTTCAATCTGATCCAACGATTTAAAGACAAAGCCTTGTTTTTTTAGTTCTTCGATAATCGCGGGAAGAGCATTCGGCAGAGTAATTTTCCCAGGGCCGTCATGGAAGAGGATCACAGCGTTATCCTTTTCAGCGACCTGCCGCAGGACCTGGGCGTAGATGGAATCGGCTCCCACAACGGGCGCCGCCGTATCCTTTGAATCCACATTCCAGTCATGAAGCACATAGCCTTGAGAGTTCAATCGCTTGCTCAATTCGCCAGACACGTTGCCCAGCGTACCTCCGGGGGCGCGAATGTGTTTCGGGCGCTCATCGAGCAACCGGTTTAGGATCTCTTCCGCCTGTTGAAGATCCTGGATAAAAGCGGTAGGACTGGCATATATCTGCCTGTAACGATGAGAATAAGTATGATTCCCAATCAAATGGCCTTCTGAATGGATTCTACGAATAAGCTCAGGGCGCGCCTCAGCCTGACCACCGATGACAAAAAAGGTGGCCTGAGCGTCATATTTATGCAAAATATCAAGGACTTGCGGCGTAATGTCACTGGGACCATCATCAAAGGTCAGATAAGCCACCTTGGTCAATTGTTTCACAGACGCAGCTACAGGGAGAGTGGGCGGCTGATTGGCGGTGGGTTCCATCTGCCTTTTCGTCTGTTCAGAGGAAGCGGGAGCGGATGACTCCGAACCTCCCGGAGGTTGTTGCTGTTCCAAGAAGATGATCCCCTGGGTCAACCCCACGTCATCAATGGGATAATTCACTTCACCAGCCATGGCCACCACCTCTTCGGTGAACAACCATGGAAATATGTTCATCGCCAGTTCACTTCTTTTTTCTGGCGGTAATTGCCCGATATACATCCCCGTCTGGATGAGGAGAAAAAAGGAAAACGACAAAATGAATAATTTTATGAGCGGAATCCCCAAATCCCGCATTTTATGCTCCACAAATTCTACCCCTTTCCCCATCATTGATTATAGTTTATTCTGCTCGATAATTCCACTTAACCTTACCGCATTTTATTCCCATAAAAAACAAAAACAGGTGTCTGTTTCAACACCTGTTCATCAGCTTGGTTGCGGGGGCAGGACTTGAACCTGCCCTGTCCGTCGCTTCGCTGGAATTATCGTTCCGCTGACGCATCGTCAATGCATGGCATCGTTGACACATCATTGGAATCGAACATGTCCGCTTTACGCCGGCATCGGTCGCTTCGACCATAATCGCTTGCGCTTTACCTATCCTCTGTGCAGTTTTCAAGGAGCAAACCCCGCCGCCGTAAGACGGCGGGAAAGTTATCTTTTTGGTGGAGCTAAGCGGGATCGAACCGCTGACCTCTTGAATGCCATTCAAGCGCTCTCCCAGCTGAGCTATAGCCCCATCGTTATCGAGTTCCCAGCGTCCCATCATCCCACTAAAATGTTAGTGCATTTTTTATAGGATGTTTCGTGTTCTATCATTTTACACCTAGCATAGCCGCCTGTCAATCATCCAATCCTTGGTAAGAACAACATCGGCCGCTTGGTGGCTGAAGAATCACAACGAAAGCTACTATACCACCTTAACTCTATAAGCGCAAGATCGAATTTTATCCTCTTTCTCTTGTCCGAATCGCCTGACAAAGCGTACGAATTTGAGACTCCAGTTCTCCAGCCTGACGCACGTCATAGATCATGTTTCCTACGACCACCGTCTGGACGAGCGAGGCCGCTGTCCTCGCCTGCCAACTTTCTCGAATACCACCGCCGTAAATCAGGGGGACCTGTGGCACTTGTCCGGCGATCCGAGCCACTCGCTCCATGCAGCCCCATTTGCCGCTGTACTCGATGTAGATCAAGGGAAATCGAAAAAGATAATGTCCCACCTGGCATAATCCGATCAGTTCTTCATCATCGATCGTGGCATCGGCCCCGGTCATTCTTGCAACAGCCGATTCCTCATTCAAAACAATATAACCGACCGGAATCAGCCGGTCGGTAACATGGGGATCCTTCCATCGCCGAATCGCCCGGGCATGGGCTCGCACAATCCAATGGGGATCTCTTGAATTTAACACCACCGGAATCCAGTATCGGTGAGCGCCTTCGATAACGCACCGGGCATCAGTGACTTCCAAGATGATCTCCCTCGGAAATCGCTGGATGCGTTCCAACAAGACCTTCACTTTTTCTGGGGTAATCCCTTGGGTCCCCCCGACAATAATCGCATCGGCGTCAGAACGCAAAATAACGTTCAGTCGCTCATCATCAAGCTGCCGGTCCGGATCCAGCTTCACCATCAGTCTCGTCACAGTTATCGTAAGCCCTTCCCTTTTATCGTCTCAAAAAAATGTAGATAACGAAGGTAAAAATGATCTAAAACTTTGACCTGTACCGAAAAATAAGGTACACTATGGCATTGAGCGGGTGTGCTCTCGGAGGAGCACCGGCTATAAACTGGCCAACGTGGGTTCAACTCCCACCATCCGCGCCCTGATCGCCATCCCTTGGATGACCCTACTGGTTCGGCGAGAAAAGGCTAAGATCGCAGGTACGTGGCTCCTGGATCGAAAGGGTTCGAATCCCTCTTGCCTACCCGTAGGCACCCTGCCTTCAGTCTTCTTGACTGAAGGCCTTTTGTTTTTAAATCATTTTTCCATCGTCTTATAGATCGATTGTTCCACACGCTGTAGATGATCGTACATTAATTCCTGCGCCTTTGCCGTATCCTGCGCTTCGACGGCAAGAAAAATCCCACGGTGCTCCTCCAATAGCCTCTCTCTCACACCCGGTGTGGAGAGCAGTTGAACGCGGCTGCTACGCTGAGTTTCCCGCATGGTATCGGAGATGGTCTGCATCAACCGCAACAGCAAGGAATTGTGGGCAGCTTCGGACAGGGCAAAATGAAACAGGAAATCGGCCTCTTCCCCCACATCTCCCTTATGGATATCCTGCTCCATCTGTAGCAAAGCAGCTTTCATGGATCTCAGGTGCCCTTCTTCCCGCCGCTGAGCGGCAAGTCCGGCAGCCCCCACCTCCATGATCTTACGGACCTCTAAAATCTGTCGCGGCAGGTCCTTCTCCACGAGCAGCAGCATGGCCAGCGGTTCAATCACGCCGTTTTCCGACGGTTGCCGGATGAAGGCGCCATCGCCTGGCTTGATATCAACGATACCCATGGCTTCTAACGCGCTCAAGGCCTCCCGGACGGCTGCGCGGCTGACTTTCAGGTTCTCTGCCAGCTCTCGCTCCGACAACAAACGGTCGCCGGCCTTTAAGCTGCCGCTCTTGACCAATTCTTTGATCTGTACGACGATTTCTTCATATATCTTTCGCGTGCGGATTGGACGTAATTCCATGTCGACACTTCCTTTCCCCCGTGACAAAAACTTTCTTCATCACTGAGAGAAATCCTCCTAGAGGTAAGACCATCGGACCAATTTTTCGAGAAAAAAGCCGCTTCTTTTTTTAGCATTTCCTTCAAAAAAGCGTATTTTGGCCCTTCTTACGCTTCGTTTTCATCGGAATCCCTGAAATCATCCGATTCCCCGCCTGCCGCTCCTTCCTCCCAGTACCGGGGAAGACCGCTGTAACGGAAGGAGTCCTGTTGATTCGTCACCGCGAAAGCCAGCGCATCAGGGACGCCGATCAGGATCGCCTTGTCGCGGGCTCGCGTCACCGCCGTATAGACCAAGTTGCGCCGCAGCATCCGCCGGTGTTGAAGGGTCATCGGCATCACAACGACGGGATATTCGCTTCCCTGCGCCTTATGTACCGTTGTCGCATAGGCGAGCATCAACTGTTCCCACTCAGACCGCCCATAAGCGACGCGCCCCTCGTCAAAGCGCACGACGATCGTATCCTCGTCGGCCTCTTCCTCTCCACTTAACAGTATATCCTCAATAAACCCCAGATCTCCATTGAATACATCTTTTTCATAGTTATTTTTTAGCTGCATCACCTTGTCGCCAGTGCGAAAGACGTGACCGCCGGCTTTGACTTCTCTCTTTCCGATGATCATGGGATTCAGCTGCTCCTGCAGCAGCTTGTTCAGATTCCATACGCCCACCTCCGTGTAACGCATCGGCGACAAGACCTGAATATCCTCGAGCCCGTAACCGGCCCGCTCAATGGCGCGACTCACCGTCTGCAGCAGCGCGTCGACCATCTCGACGCTGCTGTTGCGACGGAGAAAAATGAAATCCTTGCGCCCTGACAGATCAGGAAGGATACCCGATTTGATCCGGTGCGACTCCGTCACGATGGCCGATGTCTCGGCCTGGCGAAAAATATGATTCAAGCAAAGGATCGCCCCGATCTCCTGCTCGATGATGTCCCGCAGGATCTGTCCGGGTCCGACAGAAGGCAATTGGTCCCGGTCGCCGACAAGCACCAGCCGGGCGCCTCTACGCAACGCCTGGAGCAGGCTGGCCATCAGGGAGATATCGACCATGGACACCTCATCAACGATGACTACATCCGCCTCGAGCGGATCCACATCCCAAAAGGGCTCCATTTCACCACCGCGCAAACCAAGAGCTTTATGCACCGTAAAAGCCGGCTGCCCCGTCGTCTCGGCGAGACGCTTGGCCGCCCTCCCCGTCGGCGCGCAGAGGACGATCTCGGCATTCGGCTGGGCGCGGTTGACAAGGGCGATCAAACCGCGGACGATCGTCGTCTTCCCCGTGCCGGGACCGCCGGTGATCACCGTCAGTCCATGATTGGCCACGCCAAAAAAGGCGGCTTTCTGGCCCTCGGCATAGCGGATGCCGAAGTCCTCCTCCATAGTGGCGATCACTGATTCCACATCGATGGGCCAAGCCTCGCCTTCTTCAGACAAACGGCGCAACGCCCGGGCGACAAACCGCTCTGCCCGGTACAGTTCGGGCAGGTAACAGCCATCGCCAGACAGGCGAATCACCTGCGCCTCCGCAGCAGCCATCACCTGCTCCTGCAAGCTCTTTCGCTCAGGCGCTTCGGGATACAACTCCGACTGCCCCAGGATCGCTTCCGTTTGAGTAAGCAATTCCGGTTCTGGCAGATACACATGGCCCTCGTCGCGGGCAAGATAGAGGCAGTAGACGAGGGCCGCCTGCAACCGCTTCGGCTCGTCTCCCCGAAATCCCAAACGGTTGGCGATCCGGTCGCACTGGTCAAAGGAGACACGCAAGTCCAAGGCGAGCCGGTAAGGGTTGGCCTCGATTGTCTCCAAGCTTTCGCGACCGTAGCGCCGGAAGATGCGGTAGACGAGATCGCCGTCGATACCGTAGCTGTTCAGCGACGCCATCAGGTTCTCGCCGAAGGCGAACTCCTGGTAGGACTCCAAAATGGACAGCGCCTTGGCCGACGGGAGCCCTTCCAGTTCCAGCAGCCGTTGCGGCTCCTCACGCAACACCGTCAGCACATCGGCGCCGAAGGAGCGAACGAGTTTTTTGGCTGTTTTGCGGCCGATCCCCTTGATCAGCCCGCTTGATAAAAACTTTTCCATCGCTTTGGGGGTCGAAGGCGGCAGCATGCGGCAACTGGAGAAGCGAAATTGCCTGCCGAAACGGGGATGTTCCACCCACTCCCCTTCCAATGCATAGACCAACCCCGTCTCGGCGGAAAGCAGCGGTCCCACCGCCGTTGCTCGCTGGGACTCAACCTTAAATACTGCAACTGTGTACGCTTCCTGCTGAAAGAGGATGCGAATGAGTTCTCCCGTCAATTGTTCCAACGAAAACCCGCCTTATCGCACGTTCGAATGTAGCGCGGAGATTTGTCAACCTGTTGCAATCTATTCGTTGACAATCGCCCAGGGGGCGATTACAATCATAATCGGAGTTGAGTTAACGCAGAAAGGAGTGGGTGATCTGTGAACACCCGTGACATGACCCTATCCGCTCTCATCGCAGCCATTATCTTTATTTCGTCTCAACTTTCCTTTCCCCTGCCATTCAGTCCCGTTCCGATCACGATGCAGGTTTTTGTCATCCTGCTCTTCCCCTTGATTTTTCCTCTGCGCATCGCCCTCACCGGCATCAGCGTCTTCCTCTTCCTCGGCGCTATCGGCATCCCCGTCTTCGCCCAATTCAGCGGCGGCATCGGCGTCCTTCTGGGACCGAAGGGTGGCTACCTGCTCGGTTACCTCCTCGCCACCATCGCCTGCGGCCTTATGACCCGTCACTGGACCAAAGCCAGTCTGGCGAGAAACGTCGTCATCAGCGCCGTCGGACTGACCATCATCTACACGACCGGCGTCCTCGGCCTAGCGTACGCCCTCTCCGTACCCCTGGGCAAGGCATTGACGTTAGGCTTGTACCCTTTTTTGCCGGCAGACCTCGTCAAGCTGGCTGCAGCTTCCGTCGTCGCCCTCCCCGTCGGCAGGCGGGTGGCTCACCAGTTCGTATAAACTAATATAACGTAAATGGGCTGACACAAAGAGACACCGGAGGAACTCAACTTCCCCCGGTGTCTTTTCTATTGCTATTCAACGTAAGAACCGAACTGGGCTAAGTAAGGACAACACCTTCCGTCTCCTCCGCAGACACGATGTCGAAAAAGTGCTTGACGAGGCCGGCCGTTGTCCGCTGAGCTAAGGGCAAAAGCACTGCCAATGCCTGATCGAAGGCAAGCCTATTTCCTCCAGAGACAGTAGAAAAGTAATCATAAGCGATGCGAGCGTTTGCTTCGACCCAATCACCTGGTTGCTTCTGGCAGTCATAGGCGCCGGCACAGGCAACTGCATAGTCGTAGCGGTTTTCTTCTGCAAAGCGTTCAAACTCGCGATGACCGGAAAAGATCGCCCCTGTCGCGTGATGGGGCACACAAAGGTCCTGTACAAAGTGACTTGCGGCGCCGAGAAAAAACATCGCTCTGGCGATTTTTTTCTCTTTGTACAGCTTGACGGCTCGCTGGAAATACCGTTCGATCTCCGTGACGGCGCTAGGACCGCCAAACAATCCCCTTTTCGAGACCGGGTTATAGTAGTGGGCGACATTACGCCAACTCTGGTCGACGAAGGCGACACCTTCGTTTAACTGGGCCAGATGATAGGCCACTTGCCAGGCTTCTGACTCATAGCCGTCGTTCCTCAAGATTTCTTTCGCTTGACTCAAGCAAAAATCATGGGTAACCGCCACGAGACCGCCATCGTTCTTCGACTGGACAGGAGAAGCGGATACCAGCAACCAACGCGCCGCTGTCTGGATCGGTGGATCGCCAATCAAAAATCGCAAGCTGTACACCTTCCCCCTTCAGCACTTGGAGCCCTTAACCATGCTAGCAGTCTCTTGTTAAAGCAAGATAAATCCTGGGTAAAGGAAAGGTTAATGAAATGAGATAAAAGAAAAAGCCCGAATCGTTCGGACTTTCAATACGGGGGGAAGCCCCCTGGGGAAGGGGCTTCCAGAGGAGAAACATAGGGGAACTAAAGGGGGTAATCCCCTACGCTAAGAATTATTCCCTCCACTCGGTCCCTTTATACACAGAAAAACAACGTTGGGCAGTCATGAGAAAAGTCCTTGGAGTTGGCTCCAAGGACTTGGCGTCTGATTACATCGCTTCCTTGTATTCGTGATTTAGCTTGCCGTTTTTGATATCCACATGCACCTGGTTATACTGCTCGATGGTGCCGATGTCCTTCCAGTACCCTTTTGCCTGCACCCCATAAAAGGGCATGTTTTCGGCCATCAAGCTGGGGAAGAGCTGTTTCGAGAAATCATAAAAACCGTCGGGAATGTATGTAAATACGTCAGGTTCAATCACGTAGATTCCCGCATTGATTGTGTTCGTAAAGACCTGCTCCGGTTTCGGTTTCTCGATGAACCGACGTATGCGACCATCCTCATCGGTGATCACGATGCCGAACTGAGTGGGGTCTTCCACCCAGGTCAACGCCATCGTCACCATCGCCTGTTTCTTCTGGTGAAAATGGATGATTTTCCCAAGGTGTATATCCGTTATGCCATCACCACTTATCGCCAAAAACGTCTCATCCAAGAACTCTTGCGCCTGTTTGACTGAACCTGCCGTCCCGAGCGGTTCTTTTTCGATAAAATACTCGAAACGAACCCCAAAGCGGGAACCATCGCCAAAATAATTCATGATCATCTTGGGATGGTAACAAAGAGTGACGGCGATGTCGGTAATGCCATGGCGCTTTAAGAGCATCACAGCATACTCCATCGCGGGGCGTCCATGAATGGGAACCATCGGTTTCGGCATGTTGTCCGTCAAGGGGCGCAAACGTGTTCCCAGTCCTCCGGCCATGATTACGGCTTTCATGTTAGGAATACACTCCCTTTCTCCAGAAGCAAGAAAGTACCATTTCTATATATTCGAAAAAGGTACCTGATATGCCCCCCCTTTCGCATCAACAAACAATTGATCTTACAACCCTTATCCAGATTGCGGAGACCTACTCATATTATACTAGTTATCCCTTGGTACTTCCAGCCCTACCCTCATTTTACCATCGTTTTTTCATTCTAAATGTAATTTTTTTGTTACCTTTGTTAGCAAAAGTGAGAACGGGGATACTACCCTCACGCGACAATATCGCCAAAAACCGGGGGAATGATCGTGAGAAGCATCTGGAAAGGCGCCATCAGCTTCGGTCTGGTGCACATCCCGATTAAGATGTTCGCCGCCACGGAAGAGAAAGACGTGCGCTTTCACCTCCTCCATAAAGAGTGCCACAACCCCATCCAGTATCAGAAACGTTGCCCTCACTGTGATCGAGAAGTGGCGCCGGAAGAGATTGTCAAGGGATTTGAATACGATAAGGGCCGCTATGTCATTGTCACCCAGGAAGAACTGGAGGGCCTGGCCCCGGAAGGAAGTCGCGCCATCGATATTCAGTCCTTCGTCGCCCTGAAAGACATCGATCCGATTTTTTTTGTAAAGACCTATTACCTGGCGCCGGATCAGCATGGACAGAAGGCCTATGCGCTGCTGCGCAACGCTTTGCAACAGACCGATCGCCTCGCCCTGGCGCGGGTGATCCTGCGCACCAAAGAGGCCCTGGTGGCCCTGCGTGTCTATGGCAAAGGTTTGGCCATGCACACCATGCTCTACCCGGAAGAAATCCGTTCCATGGAGCCCCTGGGGGACTTGGGCGAGGGCATCGAAGTCTCCGATAAGGAACAAACGATGGCTGTTCAACTGATCGAGAGTTTGACAGAGTCCTTTAATCCCGAAAAGTGGAAGAGCGAACACCGAGAACGGATCCGCCAGTTCATCGAGGCGAAAGTCCAAGGCCAGGCTATCGTCGAAGCGCCTCTAGCGCCGACAGCCGGCAAGGTGATCGACTTGATGGAAGCGCTTAAGGCGAGCATTCAACAGGCTAAGGCCCAGCAAAAAGCAGAACCGCCGAAAAAAGTGCGCCGACGCAAGACCTCATGAGGCCATCAAAGAAACTCTTGCCGATGGAACCCCTGCCCCACCCGGAACCGTTCGATCACCCCGACTATCTCTTCCAGGTAAAATGGGATGGTATTCGGGCGCTGGCTTTTGTCGACAGCGGCCGAGTCAGGCTGCAGAACCGCAAAAGCCGGGACATTACCGGCAACTATAGCGATGTGGCGTCCCAAAGCATCTTGCGCCCCGGCAACAACGGCATCGTCGACGGCGAACTGGTGGTCCTCGACAATTCGGGAAAACCGAGCTTTCCCCTGGTCCTCCGCCGAGAGCAAGCCCGGACGGAAACAACCATCCGTCGGCTCGCCCACTTGTATCCCGTCCGTTTTATGGCTTTCGATCTTCTAGAACTCAACGGCCAATCGCTCTTTGAACTGCCGCTGCATGAGCGGTTGATGCTGTTGGAAGACCATCTCGCTGCCGGCGGACAGGTTGTCTTCACCGAGTCCCACCGAGAAGAGGGCAGGGCTTTTTTTCACGGCATCGAGGCGCTCGGATTGGAAGGCATGGTCGCCAAGGACAAAAACAGCGCCTATGTCCCCGGTAAAAAACATGGCACCTGGAAAAAAATCAAAAACTTTCGCGAGATCACCTGTCCCGTCATCGGATACACCCAAACCCAGCCGGGCCGTGTCGCCTCTCTCGTCCTCGGCACCCCTGGCGAGGAGCAAAGGGTCTACGCTGGTTCGGTGAGTTCGGGCCTTACAAGCAAGGAGGCAGAGCAATGGCACCAACGCCTGTTCCCCCACCGCCTGGCGGGGAACAAGGGTGGACAAGGAGACAAGGAGTACACGCCGGTCCTCCCGGCCTATTCCGTTCGCGTCCGCTACCTCGAGTGGACACCGGACCTGCGTTTGCGCCATCCTTCCTACCTCGGCGCGGCGGAAAACTTGAAGTCACCCTAAACGAGAAAAAACTGCTGTTGAGCAATGCCGACAAGGTGTTCTGGCCCCAGGAGGGTTACACCAAAGGGGACCTGTTCGAATACTACCTCAAAATCTCACCTCACCTCCTGCCCCATCTCAAGGGCTTCCCCCTCGTGCTCGTCCGATATCCTGACGGGATCGACGGCAAGTTTTTTTACCAAAAAGAAGCGCCGCCCTCGCGTCCTGACTGGCTGCCCACCGTCGAAGTCGCTTCTGAGGGAAAACGAAAAAGCATCCGCTACTGTCTCGTAGAGGATGCGGCGGATTTGTTGTTTCTGATCAACCTTGGTTGTATTGAAATCCATCCCTGGCTCTCAAAGAGAGATAAGTTGGACAACCCAACCTGCATGGTCTTTGACCTCGATCCCCATGAAAGCCAGTCCTATCAGACGGTTGCGGAGGTGGCGCTCCTACTGAAAAGCGCCCTCGATACCTTCGGTTTGAGCGCTTATCCGAAAACGTCCGGCGCTTCAGGAATGCACATCTATGTGCCTGTCGGCGACAGCTACGATTACCAAACCGTACGGGAGTGCGCAGTGGCCATCGCCAAATTCATCGAAGCCGCCGACCCCCGCGTAACCCTCGCTCGTCCCATTCGGGATCGCGGCAACCGGCTCTACCTCGACTGCTGGCAGATCGGTCGGGGAAAAACACTGGCAGGCGTATACAGCTTACGACCTGTGCCAGGCGCTCCCGTTTCGACACCTCTGCTCTGGTCCGAGGTTACAGCAGATCTGCAGCCGAAAGACTTTACGATGCGCACCATCTTTGATCGGCTTGATCAGATGGGAGATCTCTTCCAACCAGTCCTAGAAACGAAAAATGTTCTCACAGGGGTCCTTCCTTTACTTCAAAAATAACGACTTCGTTGCCAAAAATGCGCTGCTGCGAAAAAACAAAAAACACCATTTCCTACATCGGAAAATGGTGTTGCTTTTATATGGTGCGAGAGGGGGGATTTGAACCCCCACGGTTGCCCACACGCCCCTCAAACGTGCGCGTCTGCCAGTTCCGCCACTCTCGCACATTGTGCTGGAGCCACCGACCGGGATTGAACCGGTGACCTTATCCTTACCAAGGATACGCTCTACCAACTGAGCTACGGCGGCAAAATGGTGATCCATGCTGGACTCGAACCAGCGACACCCTGATTAAAAGTCAGGTGCTCTACCAACTGAGCTAATGGATCGTACCCAATTAAGAATAGAGAACAACAACTCATGCCTGTCGCTTAGACTCTTCGAGTTGGATAAAAGGTTCAATCATATGAAGCTTATCGCCTGTTGATTCGCGGTAGATTTTACCGAACCGCAGCGGCGACGTTGATTATTATCACACAGTCGCACGGAGAATGCAACGAGTATTTTTTTCCAATTCGAAAAAAACATCAGCCTCATTTTTTACGGCCAGAAGCCAAATTGCACTCCAGTAAATTCCATCCATGAAAGTTGCGAGTCCACTGTACCACTTCAGCAGCAGTCAACGATAAAAGCAAGCCGCTCCTCTGATGAGGGAGCGGCTTGCTTTCAATAGGTAAAGCGAGGTATCCGTCCGCTGGAACTCAAACCGCCGATTAGTACTTGGTGAGGTACTCGTCGACTTCCCAGGGATGAACAGCGATCCGGAAGGAATCCCATTCTCCCCGTTTCGCTTCAACGTAGCGCTCGGAGACGTGGGGGCCAAGGGCTTCTTTGATGACTTCGCTCTTCTCGAGTTCATCGACAGCTTCGGCCAGGTTAGCAGGCAGGCTGGCGATTCCCATCTCGGCGCGACGGGCGGCGTCCATGTGGTAGATGTTCTCATCCACAGGAGCGGGAGGCGCAATTTTGTTTTTGATGCCGTCGAGACCAGCCTTAAGGCAAACGGCGAGAGCCAGATAGGGGTTGCAGGAGGGATCGGGGCTGCGCAGTTCGACCCGGGTGGAGGCGCCGCGTTTGGCGGGGATCCGGATCAGCGGGCTGCGGTTGCGGCAGGACCAGGCGACATAGCAGGGAGCTTCGTAGCCAGGGACCAGACGCTTATAGGAGTTGACAGTGGGGTTGGTGACAGCAGCGAAAGAACGGACGTTCTTCAGCAGACCACCGATGTAGTACTTGGCCGTTTCGCTCAGTTGATCCGGGGTGGACGGATCATAGAAAGCGTTCTGACCGTCTTTGAAGAGGGACATGTTGGTGTGCATGCCGGAACCGTTAATGCCAAAGATAGGCTTCGGCATAAAGGTGGCATGGAGACCATGGCGCTGGGCGATGGTCCGGACGACGAACTTGAAGGTGACGATCTTGTCGGCCACATCCAGAGCGTCGGAGTATTTGAAATCGATCTCATGCTGACCAGCAGCCACTTCGT
This sequence comes from Heliomicrobium sulfidophilum, assembly GCF_057715735.1. Classification (NCBI taxonomy): domain Bacteria; kingdom Bacillati; phylum Bacillota; class Clostridia; order Eubacteriales; family Heliobacteriaceae; genus Heliomicrobium; species Heliomicrobium sulfidophilum. Next base: position 315,638 of record NZ_JBVTZZ010000004.1, on the reverse strand, counting down.
GGTGGGACGCTTCGATCTCAAAGCCCATCTGCTCCAGGGTGAGAACCATGTCACGGCGGGCGTTTTCCCCGAGGTCAATGGGGGTCATGTCGAAGTAACCGGCTTTGTCATGAGTGATGGTGGTGGCTTTGCCTTCGGCGTCGGTCAGGAAGAGGAAGAATTCCAGTTCGGGACCAACGTTCATGGTGTAACCCATTTCAGCGGCTTCAGCCAAAACGGACTTCAGCACGTTCCGGGGGTCGCCGGCGAAGGGGGTGCCATCAGGATTGTAAACGTCGCAGATCAGACGGGCGACAGCGCCGTCTTGGGGACGCCAGGGGAAAATAACGAAAGTGTTCGGATCGGGACGGAGGTACATGTCCGACTCTTCGATGCGGACAAAGCCGTCGATGGAGGAACCGTCAAACATCATTTCGCCGTCAAGAGCTTTTTGCAGTTGATCGACAGGGATCGCTACGTTCTTCAGGACGCCCAGGATATCGGTGAACTGAAGGCGGATGAATTTGACGTCGAATTCGCGGGCCATGCGAAGGACGTCCTCTTTGGTATAACCCATGTCCAAACCTCCTCACATAGTATGGGCAAATAAAAAACACTTTCATGCATCTTGACTGTGTATCAAGATGTGAAAGCGTCGTTGCCCAGTCGTCACTCCGTTGTGACTTTTGATATTTCATTTACATTATAAGCAAGAATCGATGGGGTGACAAGTAGTTGCAACAAAAAATTATCCCGTTTTTCGATATCCTTCCTTCTGTCCAAACTTTTCGACAATAAAGCGCGGCGCGTCCCCCTTGCGTATGATGTTACCATGTTCCGTGAAAAATAGGGGTGAGTAAGGGCTTTTTTCTCCATACTCGCTTAACAGCATCCGGGCCTCCCGCTCCTGCCCCACCTCAACGGGGAGGGTCAGGTACAACGAGTCCTGGTAATTGATCAAGTTCCCCAGACGCAGGTTGTTGTCTGCCAAGCGCCGGCAGGCGGAAAGCAGGTCTTCAAAGCTATGGAATACATAGGCCACTTCTGTCGCTTTGACGGAAGCGCCTTCTTTTTCCTCACGCTTGCTCTCCGGTTCGATCGTCGGACAAGAGGCGATGGCGGGTTTGCTCAAAGTCAAGATCACAGCAACCCCTTCTGTCACCAATCCGATAGCCTCAACAGAAATCGTCCCCGAAGGAAGGTGGATCGTCCCGTCATCCATAGCGTCCCGCAAGGCTCCCGAAAGAAATTTTTGCGCATTGGGGTTGTATTGCCAAAGGTCGCGAATATTTATTCCCCGCTGGGACAAATCCTCAGTAGAAACCAACACCTGAATGCGACCATCGCCAAGCGTTTCGATCCGCATTGCCAACCAACCCCCTCTATCCTTGTGTGCTTTTCGTTTACCGCGGGATATATCTCGTTTAACTAGATTTATGCTCGTTCATTTGCCAAATTGTCTTGTGGCTTATTATAAACGATCCCCTGCCTGCGGAAAAGAGTTTTTTCTGAATTTTTTTTACTTTCAGATAAAAAAGTTTTCTTTTAAATGACTGAGCATACCTCCAAGGAGAGAAAGGAAGCCCACCATGTCAGACGAAATACGCAAAATCTTTACGACAGAGATCCGAGAAAAAAAAGCGGCGGCGACTGGCATCCATCATAAAAAAGGCCGACGAGGGCTTGTCGGTAATATGATTACGCCGGCCGATCTGTCCGGGAAGGAATATCGATCTCCCGGTAGCATCGAAGAGTACCATCTCGACGACTTGATTTCCCGGTTGCAATCATCTCCGGTATTAAAAGAAATGATTCTCCGTCGCATGGACGAACAGTACCAGCAGTACCGCCAGGCGACGGAAGAGACCTTGTCCATGGTGTCGTCCATACTGCTGGAAGCGCTCCAACGTTTTCAGGGAGAAGCGGCAGACCTGCGCCAGCGTGTGCAACGGTTAGAGGAAGGGCATAATGGCGCTTCGGCGGGACCGGAAAGGACGGCGCGGCCCACCCCGCTTGCCTGGGCGCCGGGGAAGCGCATCCGCTGGGGCAGTACCCCGGAAGAGATAAAATCCTCTGTTTTCTCGCAATTGCAACGCTTGCAGGAAATGGGCAGCCCCATCTGTGTTGAAACAATCAAAAATGAAGTGCCTGGGATGCTCCGCTGGCTTTATGGGGAAAAGGCCGTCTTTAACGGATTAAAAGGATTGCAACAGGAATACCGCCTTTACGATGAAGCCCGCGGCATGGCGGGAACTGGCCGAGGCACCCTTTCCTCACCGTTCACCCATATGGGAGACCTTCAGGAGAAGGGACCGCAACTGGCGGACCAAGCTCAGCCGAACTGATCCTAAAAACAAAGGGTGACGCCATAAGACAAGGCGTCACCCTTTGTTTAAAAACGATGATATCGGTTGAGTTGTCCGCCCTCTTGCCGCCCTGTGCTGACCCCGTCAGGACTCACACGTTTCCAACTGGAACCCGCTGTCGCTTCGATTCCATGGAGCGGTGAATCGACATGGCCGCCTTCACACCTTCACAGATGGCGAAGACGAGCATCTGGGTCGTGTTGATCACGTCCCCGACGGCGTAGATATGAGGAACATCGGTTTCCATGAACTCGTTCACGATGATATGGCCTGTTTCGTTGACCTCTACATTTAAACTCAGGGCCAACTTGCTGTTGGCTTTCGTTCCATAGGTCGATAAGGCTGCATCAGCTTCACGAATCGAACCGTCCTGGAAGTAGAGCGCATTCAGCTTCCCTTTTTGGCCCAGTGTGCCCTGGAGGCGTTCGATAGGCGTCTCGATCACATCAATATTGTACTCCTTGAGCAAATCGATGTGCTCCTCTCGACCCTCAAGCGTTTTTCCGTTGGTGGCGATAAAGACATGGTGGGTGTAATCGAGCAAGGCGAGGGCGTTACGGATGGCCCGCTTTCCGTGCCCCAGCACAGCCGCCTTCTGGCCGGTGAACTCAAAGCCGTTGCAATCAAGGCAGTAGTAGAGGGACCGACCGGCAAACTCGTAGCGGTTGGGGATCTCCGGCTGAGTATCGGTCAAGCCGGTGGCGAAGACAAGGTAGCGACTGCGGTAATCGGCGCTGCTGGTGGTGACAGAAAAGTCGCCCTCCTCCGTCTTCTCGATCCGACCCACCTGACTTTTGACGATCTCCGCACCGTACAACTGGGCCTGCTCCCGGCCGAGGCGCAGCAACTCTTTCCCCGAAATCCCCTGGGGATACCCCAGCAGGTTATGGTATTTGGGAACCCAGGTTGTCCGACCTTCCCCTCCGTCTAAGACCAGCACCGAATGGTTGTAGCGGGCCAGTTGAATCGCCGTGGACAAGCCTGCTGCTCCAGCACCTATGACGATAATATCGAAGCGCACGCATTCGTCACCAGCCCTTCAAGGATTTACAGGGCTTAGCTTTCCCCACCAATCACGGAAAATCCAATGGCGATATTTATCACGGCCTTTTTCTTGACAGAGGCGGCCCTTGTGATCTATAATATTTTTTGTGACAATTGTCGGGGCGTAGCTCAGTTTGGTAGAGCGCTACCTTGGGGTGGTAGAGGCCGCACGTTCAAATCGTGTCGCTCCGACCATTATCAGCTCCTTATATCATGCGGTCGTGGCGGAATTGGCAGACGCGCTAGATTCAGGTTCTAGTGGTCGCAAGGCTGTGGAGGTTCAAGTCCTCTCGACCGCACCATGCGGGTGTAGTTCAATGGTAGAACATCAGCTTCCCAAGCTGAATACGTGGGTTCGATTCCCATCACCCGCTCCAACGCGCCCGTAGCTCAGTGGATAGAGCACTGGTCTCCGGAACCAGGTGCGCAAGTTCGATTCTTGCCGGGCGCACCATATTTACCTTAATCTTTCAAAAAAACGCAAGAACGCCGTCATGATGATGGCGTTCTTTTTTGTCCTTTACGTCTTTTTTGCTCTTCCCTCTGTTCGGAGCGGATGGTTCCCGTTATTTTGGTATTCCCTTCACGTTGACCCTTTTGAAGAAGGTCCGCTGCCCCGGGGGGGCGCCGGTAGTCACACGACAGTGCGGTACACGCCCGGGCGCACTTCCTTCAGTTTACCTTCATACATGCCCAAAAAGCGGGGCGATTGGCTGATAACCCCTTCCTCGATAGCGCGGATCAGCGTATCTTCCTTGATCCGGACTCGGTTTTTCTCTACTTGCCCCGGTATCAAGCCCTCCAGCACCATCTGCTTAAGCGCCTCCGGTTCGACGCCAAAACATCGGTGAGCCGTCCCCGGACTGATGTAATGATCCGGTTCGAATTTGGGTGACATAACCTTCCCACCTACCAGCATCCTGTTTCTTGCTTCCATTCCTGGTTCCAGCTGAAAACATTTTTTATCTGTTGTCAAATTATTTAAGATATTACGATAATGTTTGAGTTTTTCCTGCTTTTTTCGTCAAAAATTTCAATTCCAATGACGGCATAGGTTGGGACGCTCCCTCCAATACTACCCATGAACATGTACGTTCAAGGAGGGAAAACCATGGGGGGCTCGCAAGGCAAAGGTGACCAACGTCCTTTACCGGATCGGTTTGTTCCCGAAGATCTCGGATCGGCAACCCGGGTGGCCCTGGACGCTCGTTCCGATCTCTACGGTCACGTGACCGAACAGGGGGTGCGTCCCCGGGAACTAGGAGTTCAGGAGACGAGCGACTTTAGCACACGGGGCGCGCCCTGGGGGATGCGGGAAAGTTTAGTCGAGAAGACCCATGAGATGGGTGTGGACTTCGATAAATTCATCGCCGGCGTCGCGGCCGACAAATCGGACACGGAGATGGCCCAGGAGTTCGGCGTTAGCGAGAAGGCGATTCAGCACTTTAAGGAGCATTTTTTCCGCTACGGCATCAATGATGTTCAGTGTAGCGTGTCACAGAATTTGTCCAATTTTCTCACTTTTCATGTCACAAGCCATTAGGAGGTTTATGCATAAAAATTTGCATAAACCTCCAGTTCCCCGACGAGTCAGGGCTGGAGGTTGTTTTGACTGTAATCCTCATTTTCTAACGCTCCAATCATTCGATAGCAGGTTGATTGGCTCCCGATCTTCCAGCCGTATTCTGCCGCCGCACTTTGTAATCTTCGATACACTTCCGCCTTTGACCGTAGCATACCCTTATTCTCCCAACACAGCGTTTTGACGAAGTTGACCGCCGCCTTATCCATACTTCGGAACTGTTTGGTCACTTCTTTCGTCTCCAAATGCTTGCGGATTGGCTTCGGCACGAGCCCGATCACGCCTTCTTTCTTGTATGCTTGAACCCAACGGTACAGGGTAGCCTTGCTTATCCCGATTTGTTGTGCCAGCCTTTCCTTATTCTCCTCCGTTTTTTCCCTTGACTCACAACCAATTGCTTCAATTATCCATTTGTGCCGCATCATAATTTTTTTCTCTGCTCCTACGCCAAAGCGTTCATACATTCTGATCCAGTCTATATCACCGAACGAAGACTTTTGATCACGCATTCTACTACCCTCCCGAGGTGTTCGCAGCCTCCTGTTCCGCAACTTCTTGTTTGTTGCGTCTGCCGCGCGTGCTGCTTTTCCTTTTCATATTGATAGGTAGCTCCAAGAATAGAAATGGCCGTCTCACCGTGCTTATAAAGCGCTCAGCAGCCTCCAGTGCTTTCGTAATCCGTTCCGCAGGGGGAAGGCCTTCTGTAGCATACATGGCTCCACTAGCCACCATACGACCGCTGCCAATGGCTTGGAACCGATCCTCTGTTCTTGCTACCTGAAAATTCGTTTCGATTCGGAATAGCTGCCCGCGATACCCTACGAGAATCATGCTACTCATGTCATCTTCGCCCTCATTCATCTTGTTTACGCCGCCGCGCTTCAGGCACAGGCGCAACGCTTCTACGAAAGTAGCTACCATGTATTCGTCATCCGTTTTGGTAGGCGAGTGAGAAGGAGGCGTAAACTGATATCGAATCAACTGACCGACACGGTAGGAGCCGCTAAAGCCGATCAAAAACGGCTCTTTCAAAAATATTTTTTCATCCGTGCGGATGGAAATTTCTCTATTATATGTACCTGCGCTATCGCATCCCATGTATATGGTGCCATTTTCCACCAAACCAATTACACATGTCATCTGGCTATCATCCTCTCTGAACGGTTCACTATAGTAACTATATCATATGTTCAGAGGAGGCTTGTTTGCTTAGGAGATTCAGATTCCCCCTTGGCGGCGCTGGAGCAGAAAAAAGGGGGTGAGCGCGTGTCCCAAAACGCTTTATTGAAAGACGTTGTAAAGATGATGACAGGTCAAACTCGTCCAGTTGACGAGAAGGAGAGATCGTCACAATCGTCCTGATCCGCCTGTAGCCGCAAACTATCGACGGATACATAGCGCTCCAGCGCCTTCAAGGAGGAATCTTTGAATATCCGGTTTGATGTAACAGCCTACAACATTACTTTATCACGTTCGCGGCATGAAACACTTTCACGTTTAATGGGATGAGTTCATAACCGCTATAACAGCTTCTTCATAACTACACTGATTTTTCTCTGCAAACTCCTTAGCCGCCCGATCCATATCAAGGCGTTCCGTATCAATGCGATCTCCGGCAGCTATGCCATAACGCTCTTTATCGCCTGCCGGAAGCAAGCCGCCCCGTTCCATGAGTTCCATAATGACATTTTTGAAAAACTCATACGGGGACATTTGAACGCGCTCCCCATCGGTTGAAAACTCGACTGTTTTCTCATCGGACAGCACAGACATGAATTCTGCCATTCCGCTCCGTAAAGAATGGGGGAGATGATGCTCGTTTTTGCTCATGAATACCGCAATTTCACGTTCACGAGCCAGCAGCTTTTGCATTTCAGATCGATTCATATTCATTTCACTTCCTTCGGTGTCATAAAAGTCGGCGTGAATCCAAACGCCGTTTTCTGTAAATTCAATGGGTTGTAGTCCCTCCACAGCGGGGGCGGCGGCTCCAAGAAACCCAACATGCCGCAGTGTCCAGCCGTGTGCCGTATTTCACAGGCGAACCGACACCTTTTTATACCGCCCATTTCGGACGGCGGCAGCAAACTCCGGCGTTACATCCGAGAAGTTCGCTAGCAGCTTGCCACCGATCCGCTTGATATCCGCTACCCATCCATAGACTTCGTTTTCTTCTTTTGGGTGCCCAATAACAATCGGTGCTCTAAAACGACTTGGGTCGTAATTGTCTACGACACTTTGAAGGTCGCTCTCTGTGAAGGTTCCCTGTGGCTCGTAGCTCCCGGAACGAAAAATCTCATACCATTTCATAAATGCGCCTCCCGATTAGCTGGACAAGCCACGAGCTTCTTTAGCTCCTTCATGGAATGGCTTGTCCGTGCCGTAGCTGTCCGGGCCTTTGATTAAATAATCCGCCCAGGAGTGCCACTCATAGAGACTCTGCCGACCGCTCGTTTGCTTCTTGTAATTTGAATCTTGACGCTGGCGGATCGACTCTCTTTCTTCATGCTTCGCGTAGGCCGCGCCATACACCCGGCCAAGTTCCTTCAACCGATCATCATACTGCTGCTTTAAGGTCAACAACTCTTGAACCACTCGCTCGTGCTCGGCTTTGCACGTCACTTCAATGAAGGATTCCGCTTCTTTTTCAGCCTCGAATAACAAGGCATTTCGCTGTTCCGTCCATTGCGCTTCAACAGCTGGAATGCTGCGCTGGAACTCTTTCAACTGCGCTTCGGCGATCTTCAATTGGCGCTCGACTTCATTATAGTCGGATGCTTCGCCTTGGCCTTCTTGCAAAAGGCATTCATGCAACTGATCTTTGCAAGCGGTGATCCGCCGATTCAGTTCATTGCGTTGTTCGTCCCATTGGCTACGTTGCTCTTTGATATGGCGCTCAAGCGCGTACAGTTCCGATAGTTTTCCGTTTGGTTCAACTTTGAACAATTTGTCTCACTCCCGTTATTTATTGCTTGTCGCGACTTGCTGTATCCGCTCGAACCAGATCGCGAACATAGCTTTCTGATGCATCGTATTTGATGGCAATTTCTCTAAAGTCCAAGCCCGCTTGAAACTCCTTCAAAATCATCCGCTCTGTCAGTTCCTTGACGGCCTTTCTATACTTCGGAAGGTATAGGTAGGTTCCACCAAAAGACTTGGCAACCTCCAATGTCCGCTCGACGCCTAGGAGCTCAGCCAATTCGTTATAGGGCTTAGGCAGATGCTCCGGGGTGATCTCAGGAATCACCGAGCTATAATCAATATCTTTCATTCTCTCACTCCCTCATTCATGGCTTATCTTCACTATTTATGGTACCAGCAAAGCTTATTTGAAAACTTTCATTTTACCTGCACAAAAAAAGAAGAGGGCTTATAAACTCACCCTCTCCTTGCTTGTGCTGGCGGTACGATACCAAATCCTTCGGTCAGTTTCGCCAGCAACCGCTTTTTCGCACGCCATACCGTTGTTTCGCTCATGTGGAGCGTCATACTGATGGCAATATACGATTTCCCCTTCTGGATCATGTCCAGCAGCTTCCGATCTTCTTCGCCTAGTTCCCTGATCGCCTGCTCAATCGCCTCGATTCGATGAAATTCATTGTAGTTGAACAGATCACGAGAGCGCGGCAGGGAGCTCTTCCATTCCGGATAGGCAAGCAACCAGCGCTCCGCCTCCTTGAGCGGATAGTCCTTCAAGGTTCCCAACTTCCGCGCCTCCCCTCATCCTTATCCCGTCTCCGCCCTCTCAGAGAAAGGAGAGGAATGGAGGAGCATCCGAAATTTTTCTGAATTCATACACTGCGTAGCTGTTTGACCGCTCAAAAACTGCGCCAGTTCATAGCCGTGCTGCATGCCGACGAAGTAAAGCTGCGTCTCGAAAGCAGCCTCGACAACACCGTCTGCATCGTCCATTTCACCTAGAAGCCATTTATGCTCATCAGGGAGAGCGTCTTGCACCCGATCCATAAGCGATCTGTATGCCGCTACAGCTTCCTGATACGCTTCGTCGTCGCGAAGTTGATCGTCCGCTTCCTCGCGTGCGTCATGAATCCAATGTTCGCGATTCATTGGCATGCGGTTCAACTCCTTCCTCCAGCAAGGATGTCTGCGGTGATTGGATCAGCGCGGCCAGCTTCGCACCGTAGCGCATGCCTTGAATGAATAGCGCTTCGTTAAACTCGGCATTGACCGCAGCTTCGCATTCTGCCCATTCATCCGCCCAATCCCGGCAATCTTGCGGGAGTGCCTGCTTCATCCGGTTGGCAGCTTCCGCGCTTTCCGCCGTCACTTGCTGATAGCGGGGAGTCGTGCGAAGCTGCTGCTCCACCGTATTGCAAGCGCGGATGAACATCTCGTTCATTTCCGTGCTAAAAAAAGCTAGAACAGCGTCCATACTCTCACACCTTTCATAGGGTAGATTCGCGCTTATGGCGCATTCGTCCGTAAACCGTGTTATCCCCTGTTATAACGGCGGTCTAGCCGCCTTCCAGTAGTTTCATGCGTTCAAAAGCTATTGCGGCTTAGAAGCCGTTTTAGACGCTTCCCGCGCTGCAATCTGTTTCAGCGTTTCGATCAGCTTTCCGGCAGCGTAGGGAGTCAGCCATTCCAGCCGTTCCACCTTGTAACATTTCTTGATGAGTCCGGCCAGCCGTTTCGGTTCATCCTGCCAGCCCAGTTTTTTCACCAGTTGCTCGATCTTCCAGCGCTGCGCCTTGGAAATCCGGTTTTTCGGGCGCGGCTGCGCCTTGCCTGCATACACCTTCAAGCGTTCAATGACCTGCCCCGCCTCCTGGGCGGTCAGACCGGACAAGCTCGTTTGCCCGGTCACTTGCTGGACGACAGCGCGGAGATCGCTTTCTTCAACCTTCGTTTCCCGCGCCAGCGCCCAAATCTTCTTGAGCATGTTCGCCGGGGTCTTGATCGTGTCGGCCATTCGCATACGCCTCCTCCACTTCCTCGACGGTGACATGCGCATAGGCGCTCCGATCTGCGTCGCCATCGAACAATTTCGCTTCCTTCGCGAAACGCGCGAGCGTTTCTCTCATGCGGCGAAGTTCCTGCCGCTGTACCTTCTGGTATTCATCCAATTCGCTTTCTGGAAGCTTCGGAAAAGATGCTGCTGCCATCGGTTTCATACGGCTAAGCTCCTGCTCCTGTGCCTTCCGGTGTTCATCCAATGCGCCTTCTGGAAGTCTTGGGAAAGATGATGCCATCGGTTTCATGAAAATCGCTCCTTCGGTTGTGATGTTTTCGATATCGGTGCGGGTATCGACTTGGAGTTCTTCCAGTTCATCCAGCCACACTTGCGAATAGCCAACGCCCTTCAACCGACTGTATACAAACCCGATATTGCCGTTTGCAATGCCGTGGTCACGGATGATCTGTTCCACCTTGCAGCCGGTTAGCCTGCGGCCACCCTTGCGCTTGAGCGTTACGATATCCCCTTCTCGGACTTCAATCACATTCGGCTCCTCGGAAGGCTTGGCCGCTTCAAATGCGAGCTTGGCGGTCAGCTTGAGGTTACCAATCGTGAGCGGGATGCCGTCCTGAAACACATGGTTGTGGAGTAAGCCCAGCACGTAGGCGGCTTCAATGAGACGATCTGTTATAATGCCTTGCGCATCCGCATAGCACGAGATGGCTGTCACGTCTTGCGGGCGGATCAGCGCCCGAAGCTCGTCATAGTAACGATTCAAATTCTCCCGTTCCTCCGAAATTTCTGGTGACTTGAACTCATAGTGCGAAATGGTATCTCGGCAGCTTCGATCCAGCAATTCTTGCAATTGTTCAGCCAGTGCTTGTTTCATGCCATCATCCTCCTCGATTCATTTATACAGCGTGTTGGGCAGCGGGCTGATAGGCGTAGACTTGCGCCACGATGCAGCCGTTTTGCCAAATATAGTGAACCTCTCCATCTTCCAGCCGAAGCAATACAAGGCCGGGCAGGAGGGTAACGTCGTTGCCGTTTTTGCGCTCTTCTTCATACAACCGCTTGAAAGCGGAGGGGGAGCGCAGAATGTCCCCAATGCGTTGATGCACGCGCTCGTGAATCAGTATCCGTTGCATGGTCACGCGCTCCTTTCCGGTCTATCATCCTCAAATGAGGAAGGGTTCCTTTCCATTCCCAGATCAGGGTATTCCCGGCTGTGGTACACTAGGAAAGTACGGCCATTTTACAAAAGAAGGGAGGGGAACCCGGCATGATGACCAAAGAACAAATTTGTCATGATCTTGCTGTTCAGATGGCTTCCAAGCCGCTTTTTGTCACCGAATCCAAGTCCCGTATACACAACCACGTCAGCGCCTATGACCTGCTAGCCCGATATAAAAAGGCGTATACAGAGTTGTTGCGGGACTTTGATCAGGTGATGGATGAGGAAACCGATACCACCGGGCGTTGATGCAGCGTGTTGTCGTCGCCAGCGGCGGTATTACATACGGAGTGATTGGCAATATCCTTTTTGGCCTCATCCAAAATGTACAGGGCGCGTCCTACGCTCACTTGGCAATCGACAAGAAGCCGAGCGATGATGTCAATCAGGAGGCTCGTTTCAGCGTCTTCGCCGTGCAGAGAAAACGCGCTTCCGCCCAGATTCTCCGTATAGGTTTTAGCCAAGTCACGAAGTTGCTCACGATTCATCGAGGTTCCCACCTTTCATATGCTGCCCGCCGCCTTGTGGCGAGGCGCGTGGCATGCTATACTGGTTGTACCTCAATAGATTTTGATTGTGGGTGATGCGCTTCGGGCAGGAAGCTCACCACCGGAGGAGCAGCGTATCCGCTTGGCGCACCACGTCGCGGGTAATGGCTGCTCCTTTTTTATGCGTCAGGGACATGCTGCTTGCCAGCAGTTTCATGAACCGCCGCATGTTGCCGCCGTTCGCCAGCGAGCGTGCAACCATTTCCTGCCGCCCATCCTCTGGCATGTGCAGGTCGCTCATGATCGGCTCCACATCCTCCCGGCTCGTGCCGCCAAACTCCCGGCCACGGAACACCCGGTTCCAGAACTGCGCCAGATTCTCCTTCATGCTCGTGCCGCGCATCAGGAAGCCCTTGAACCTCGTCATGCCGCATAGCACCACACCGAACGTTTCCGTCTCGTCGTACAGCGTCCGAAGCATTTCCAGCTTGCGCATCGGCGTGGGACTGTTCGCGTTAATCAGGTACTCGGCCTCGTCGATCAGGAAGATGTAATGCGTGTCAGCCAGCCGCTCAATGAGCGCATCCATCATAGAGCTAACGTCCGTGTAGGCGAATTGGAGGCCAATGGCCGCGCCGATCTTCTTGAGCAGCGCCTTTTGCGTCATGTTCGCATTCGCCCGGATGTACACCGCCTGCGGATTCGATTCTACGTATTTCTTGAGGGCGGTTGTCTTGCCGATCCCGGACTCCCCGACGATCACGCCCATGTCCCGATGCTCAAAGCATTGCTCGCATACGCCGATCACTTCGGCGGCAATCCGGGTGAGGTAAAAATCACTGACTTCCTGCTCGCTGGCGGCTTCCTCCTGCGCCTCCTGCATATAGCCGTTTTCGATGAGGAACGCCCGCGCATTCTCTTGCAGTGCTTCGCTCATGTACTCCTTGTGAATGTAACGCGAGAGGGCGGTGTGAGAAAATTCGAGCTTGGCCGCCAAATCAGTCACCTTGATGCCGCGCCGAATCAGTTCCTCCAGCTTGCGGCGCACCGCCTCGTCCTTTTGTGCTTTCATGCTACCTGCCTCCTTGAACCTTCTTGATACGTTCTAGCGCGCGGGCTGCGCTGTCATGCAGCGATTGCGTGGCTAGTTCGTTTTCTTCGGCCTGTTGCTTGGCCGCCGCCTTGCGATGCTTGTCCACTTCCCGTGCCTTGCGCTCGTGCCCGGTCAGTTGCGTGACCTTGCTGTTTGGCTGCTCTCCGGCCTTGCCTTCCAATGTGGAAGCGCCCCGGCGAAGCCGTTTGTCGATCGCTTCTTCCAGCGTGTTCTCCCGGTAACTCTGAATGCGTTCCTGTACCCGTTTCTTCTCCCGTTTCAGGGAACTCATATGCTCGGCGACATCCTCTTCCGATGCACCGAGGAAGCGCAGGCGCTTGTTCTCGGCGATGCCGACGAACTTGCCTTCGTGGTAAATGATCATCTGCCCGAAGTTATCCGGGTCGTAGTACAGCGTGACTTGCATGCCTTGCAGCGGATGAAGCTCCTCGCACCAGTATTCGTAGTTGCGGAAATGAACGCCATCGACGCGCACCAGCCGCTCGCCTTCCTTCATAAACATAAAGTCCAGTGCGCGCTCGTCCACTTGTCCCGGACGGGCATGCTGTGCGTTTTGGAGGGCTTCCATCGGCGTACATCCCAGTTCGCTATGTACGTCGTTGTTGTAGTCGTCAATGGCTTCGTCAATCAGCTTGATGCCATCCTCCAGCTTCACCAGCTTGCCTTGCTCGCACAGCTTCTTCTCGTCAAATCCGGGCGGGCGGTTCTTCTTGGCATCGCTGCCGCAGTAGCCCGGCCAGAAGCGCGTGTAATTGTTTGTTAAGGTTTCAAAGAACCGTTCAATCGGCTTGGAATTCGGCCAGCGCGGCAGGCACAGCACCTTTTCAATGTTCAGCCGCTCGTAGACCGATTCCAGATATTCGCTATCGTAGTCCTTGCCGTGGTCGGAGTAAGCGATCTTCGGCAGGCCGTGCTTCTGAATAGCATGCTTGAGCGCTCGCCCAATGCGGTAGCCATTGCCTTGCAGCGTCACCACGTAGCCGACAATCGCGCGAGAGCGAACGTCTTGCCATGCGATCAACTGCGGCCGGATCGGCTTGCCATCCACATCAATGAAGAAATCCAAGTCGTGTGTATCGCCATTCCATACCTCATGCGCCAGCAGGCTCTCGAACTCCCGGCGAATCTTATGCAGCATCTTCCGCGCCCAGGCTTCCAAGCCTTCGCGTGCAAAGACCTTCTCGGTCGGGGCGATCTCCTCAATGATCCGGTAGCAGGTTGCCCGGCTCCCGATCTTCCAGCCGTATTCTGCCGCTGCGCTTTGCAGTTGCCGATATACCCATGCCACCTTGGGCTGGAACGTGTCCTTGTGTTCCAAGTACAGCGCTTTGACGAAGTTGACCGCTGCCTCATCCATGCTTCGGAACTGTTTGGTCACTTCCTCCGCCTCCAAATGCTTGCGGATCGGCTTCGGCACGAGTCCGATCACGCCTTCTTTCTTGTATGCCTCCACCCAGCGGTGCAGGGTGCGCTTGGCTACGCCAATTCGTTTCGCCAGCCTTTCTTTCTTCGCGTCGGTAAATTCCTCTGCCTCGTAGGCAATCGCCTCCAGCGTCCATTTTCGGCGTGTCAGAATGTCTTGCTCCGCCTCCTTGCCAAACCGTTCCCGAACCTCCAACCAATTGAAGGTTTCGGCTCGTTCCACCTCGTCCTGCTTCTGCTGTTCCCTTAACAACTTACGGTAGGCATTGGGCGGTAACTGGCTGACATCCAGCAAATACGCTTCTTTGTGGTTGATCATGCCAAGCTTGGCTTTCAACTGCCCGTCTGCGATTTTTCGCCGGACATGCCGATCGGTCTGGTCGGTCAGAGAGGCGTATTCCTTGACGGTAAGCTCCATGCGTTACCCCCTCTCCCGCTTGCTGCTGAATGACGCCGATCAGGAAGCGGCTTCTCCGTCAGGCTCTGCCTTCTGAATGTCTTCCACCAGCTTGTCCATCTGCTTATGCAGTGCGCCCAGTTCCTCCAACACCGTATCGTATCGTATCGCGCTTGCGCCTTGCACCATTCATGCATCACCAGCTTGGCTTCTTCCTCCAGATGGTCGATCTGCTTTTGCAGAATCTCTTTCCGGGTTGCCCGTTTGGCCGTTTCCACGACACCTTGCATACATACCCAGTGGTTCGCGCCTCGCATATCGTGGAGGCGGGCACGCCATGTTACACTCATCTTCACGACTCCTTTCATTCCATATCCCGATACATCTTGCTACGGACGGCCAGCGGGGAGGCTGTTTCCGTTCGTTTGCTGCTGATGGCAGCAGCAGGGGCGTGTTGCGAGGGTTGAACCGTGGAGAGCTTCGAGGCTTGCTGCGGAGCGTTTTACTTCGCTTGTTTCTCGGGATATTCGATGCCTAGCAGTTTTTCAATCTGCTTGCGGTACTTGACCGCCTTTCTCACGCCAGTAATGAGATCGCCGAGGCGATTCTCGGGAATGTGGTGCAGTTCGCAAAATTCGCGTTGGCTCAGCCTTTTTTCGGCAAGTCTCCGCTTAATCTCCCAACCAAATGCGGTGATTGGCCGTTTACGTGCCATCCTATCACCTTCCTTTTCCGACATTCTTAGTCATGGTCAGCTTGCGTCTTAAATGATATGATTTATATGGGAGTCTACCGCCCACAACTCAATTATATGTCTTATAAGACGCAAAGTCAACATTATTTCGTCTTATAGTTTACAAAGCGCCGAATTTGTTTCTTTTAGTTGATATACAAGGGTTTGCGTCTTTTAATTCAAAAAAATGGAGGTTCAATCATGCCAGATTTAAAAAAAGCTTTAGGTGAACGGATTAAGAAGTGTCGGAACGAAAAAGCAATGACTTTAAGAGAGCTAGGTTCTCGAATCAATATGACAAGTAGTGCGTTGAGTAAAGTAGAGAAAGGAAGTGTTTCTATTACCTCCGAAAATCTATTTGCTATCAGTGAGACTTTTGGTGTTTCGGTTGATTGGCTGTTGACTGGAAAGGAAGCTCAGCTTGAGGCCGGAGGCGATGAGAAGTCCGAAGAACACGAGGGAGCGACTCCTATTTTTTTTAATGAAGAATGGGAAGTAGTTTCCCAATTTAGAAATTTGAGCGACGAGGAAAAAGCCTTTATCAAGCAGTATCTTCGCTTTGCGCAGGCTCAGAAGAAGGAGCGGCAGTCACCAGATGAGAAGAAGGACGCGACGATCCGCGAAGAAGCTGCCACCTACGAAGCCACCACGACGCTGCCCGAGGAATTGGCCGAGCTAAGCCCGATACTTGGGGAATCCGCAGCGGGCGATCCGATTGAAGCCGTGAACATGTTTCAGGGCTATGTTCGTGTACCCAAGGAATACAAGAAGTGCTTCGCGGTAAAGGTGAAAGGAGAGAGTATGCGGGATGCTGGTATCCTTAATGGAGGATACGCGATTGTACGGCCGCAGCAAATTGTGGAGGATGGCGAGATCGCTCTTGTCATGCTGGAGAACAGCGTGACGATCAAGCATTTCAAAATCGTCGGCGATCATGCTGTTCTGGTTTCAAATAACGATAATTTCCCGCCGCGCACATACCACCGCAGCCAGAACATGCACATCATTGGAAAGATCGTTCATTATATCCCACCAGAAACGGCGGTCATCGTTGAGGAGATTGACGGCAGAGGGGCATAGCCATCTGGAGACATAGGCACTAAACGGCAGTTTCGTGCACATGTATGAGGAGGGTGGGGATTCATCGAATTTGAAATTGACTCTTCGTCAAACGCAGTATTTTTATTCATGTTATCGAATATTTATGCAGGTCATGAAGTTCTCATCCCTATCAGGCTCCTGAACGCTGGAATCCCTAGAGCCACAAGGGTTTGCGGCGATGTCCGAAGGGTATTCCATGTCCGAAGGTAAATGTCCGAAGGTCGCGAATTTTTTTTGTAACGAAAAGTAGCCGATGAAACCCGAAGAACCGTGTCGTATCAAGCGTTACAGCTTGTGCGCACGGTTCGTTACAAAAATAGGCTCGTCTCACGTTTTTCACTGGAAACGCTCCGATGTAATAACGGATAAGAATGGCACCCTCTAAGTGACATAGAGAATGAGAAAGGACATTCAGGGGCAGGATTGATTCAAGGCCAACGGTAAAGGCAAGGTTTCTCCGATAGGATTTCCCTTGGGAGAGACCCTGCCTTTTGGTTCTTGCTTCGCCCTCGTGGTGTTAGGCAAAATTTCCTGTTGACTCTGCGCCTTCGATTTGGTATATTATTGTTCGTCGCTAACAGGCGCCCGTAGCTCAGTGGATAGAGCGCTGGTCTCCGGAACCAGGTGCGCAAGTTCGATTCTTGCCGGGCGCACCATTTTCACAAAGGGCGATTAGCTCAGATGGTTAGAGCGCTTGCTTGACATGCAAGAGGTCAGCGGTTCGATTCCGTTATCGCCCACCATACACAGTGAGAAAGAGTTTTGAGCCTTAGTAAGGGTTCAAAACTTTTTTATATTACATAGTATATTACATTTGAGTGGCAAAGAGACGAATCGATATTGAAACAACAAGGGGTGGGTGAAATGAAAAAGCGGTTTATTGGCTACTTTACGGTTTTTCTCCTGGCCTGCCACCGGGCGCGCACGGGAAAAGCGTTTCGGCGCAAGCGTCCCGTGTCCGCCGGTTCAGCTTGGGCCTATTAGGTCGCGCCTGCTTATTGCATTTTCATTAAACACCCCATGCCGGGGTGTTTTTTGCTTTTTCCCCTTGACGAAAACAGAAAAAATACCGTAATATAGATACAACTCCGAATGTGTATTTTCAAACTTTCTCAAAGGCGAGAGCAAGTGTAATGATTATACTTGCTCTTTTTTTGCCTAATTTTCACCAAGGAATATATTCCACAACAACCGCCTCCACAAGGTCACTACCTGGTTACGATGAAAAAACCGCTGCTTCTGCTGTCACAACTGCTGATTCTGCGAAGGAGGTATTCCCATGACGCTCCGGTCAAAACTCATCGCCGGCTTTGTCCTCTTTTCCCTACTCCCACTCCTGCTCCTCGGCTATACCTCCTATTCAACGGTCAGCACGTCGCTGGAACAAGAGATCCGCCAGCGCCAGGCTCAATGGGCCAACAGCATGTTGCAGGACTTGAACAAATCCATCGAGGAGCGGCGAAACCTCCTCAAACAGCTCTCCAGCCTGCCGAAGATCAAGCGCATGAACCCCGATGAGCAAAAGCCTCTCCTGGAGTCCTTCGGCAGCGTCTTTCCAGATATGGATGCCATCGCCGTCATCGATATGACGGGGATGCAGATCGCCCGCTCCAACAATAGCGCCAAAGTAAACGTCGCCGAACGCGACTACACCCGGGCGATATTAAAGGAAGGAAAACTCTTCGCCGTCGGCGTGCCGACCATCAGCAAGGTGACCGGCAAACCGATCCTCTCCTTGGCGGTCCCGATCACCGAAGGGGGCCAACTGGTCGGGGTCCTGGCCGGCTACCTGCGTGTCGATGATGTGATCCGCTCCTTTATCACACGGATGCAGGAGTTGGACTCGTCAGCCGATAAGAAGATCGTCATCGTCGACAGCCAGCAAAAACTGCTTTACCACCCTGATGGGCTCAAATCGGGCGCCGCCGAGACCTACTCCCTCCCCGCCGCCGGATCCGACGGCGCGGCCGACTACGCAGAAGCCGGCGTCCGCTATGTGGCCACATTGATGCATTCCAACTTTACGAACCTGACCATCCTGATCCGCGATGACGCGCAGACGCTCTTCGCCCCCATCCGCCAGTTGCTGTGGATGTTGCTCGGCCTATCGGCCGGCATGATCGCCCTCTCCCTCGTCACGTCCACCCTCTTTGCCCGGCGCATCGCTTCTCCCTTGGAGGCCATGGGCGAACAAGCCCGCAAACTGGCGTCGGGCGATCTGACGGTGCATTTGGACGACAGGACCTACCGCGAACGGGAGATCCGTCACCTGGTCAAGGCTTTCCAAGAGATGTCCCAAGGGCTCAGCCAGTTGATCGGCGAGATTCACCAGTCCTCCCGCCTGGTCAACACTGAAGCGGTCGGTTTGAACAGCACCTGCCAGCAGACGGCCAAAGCGGCCGATCACCTGGCCCGCAGCAATGAAGAGGTGGCGACCACCCTGCTCGAACAGACGCGCCAGCTCTCCCAGACGGTGGAACAGATGGAGCAGTTGTCCCAGTTGTCCCAGGAAATCGTGACAGAGGGCAAGGCCGCTTCGGAGGAAGGCGGCCAACTGACCCGGATGTCCGAAATGATCTCGGCCTCCTTGCAGGAAGCGCAGTCGCTTTCGGAGACGACAGCCCGGACGATGCGCCAGGGCGCCGAGACGACGAACCAACTGCATGAAAAGAGCACGGGCATTGAGGAAATCATCCAGGCGATCACCGACATCACCGATCAGACGAACCTGCTGGCCTTAAACGCGGCGATTGAAGCGGCCCGAGCTGGCGAACACGGACGCGGCTTTGGCGTCGTCGCCGATGAGATCCGCAAACTGGCTGAGCAGTCCCGCCAGGCGGCCCAGCGGATTCAAACCATCATCGCCGAAATCCGTTCCGACATCGACGCCACCGTCTCCGCCATCGACGAAGGCCACCGGTTGGCCGATGCGGAGCACCAGAAATCACGAGAGAACACGGAGCGACTGCGGGATATGGTGGAACTGCTCAAAGGGCAGATGCATCGCTTCGACAGCGTCATCAAGCGGGCTGATTTGCAGGTGGCGATGGCGGTAAATGCGTCCACGTCGCTGCAACTGCTCTATGAGAAGGCGACGGAAGCCGCTTCGTCCACCCAAGCGGTGACGGCCATCGCCCAGGAGGTGGCCGCATCGTCAGAGGAAGTGGCGGCGTCGGCCGATAAGCTGATGGAGGTGGCCCAGTCGTCGCAGGCGGTAGTGGAGCGGTTCCGGCTGGAAGAGTAACGGCTTTTCTTGTGTTCAAAAGGCAAATAATAAAGAAGCAGTTCAACAAACAGGTTGGATTGCTTCTTTATTGATGATTGGGATTCGAAGTCATGTTACAGTATCGTAATATTTTTCGCCAACACCGAATACTGGGCGTCGGCAACCCAGCTACCGCCAGTTTCTATTTTCTTAGGCGGTTCTTTGTATTTTATCGTCACAACCACTTGTTCTTTGATCATCTCGGACAAATCGAAATCCTCGGCATGTTCGCATGTTCCATATACAACCACAATGGTGTGTTGGGCGGCCTCGACAGCTATCGTTTGGTCTTTCCATTCTCCGCTGTTCGGAATAAAGACAAAATGCCCCATGGGTTGATCCGGCGTCATATGCATGACGGGCGTATAAAAGAACCCTTTGATAACCGTTCCTTCCATCACACACTCACCTTTCGTTTTGAGGTAACCCTTTATCCCCCTCGTGCTGCAATATATTTCCTTAATCAGGCTATCATGAATACCACATTATGTCAATCATCATCTTTATATTTCTTTCACAAGTTTTTGTTATGCTCCTTTTAGTAAATGAAAGGAGTGTTTTAGACGATGGCAATGACACACTATATGGAACTGCTAGCCGTACATCAGCCTTGGAACTTGATTCTGTTCATGGCCATCCCGGTCATCCTCGCGGAGACGGTGGCCATTACGGAGTTGTTCATCCTCTTCAACCGCCAGGGCAACAGCACGCTGCGTACATTGAATAAAGCCGCCAGTATTGCAGGCGGCCTGTACTTCCTCGGCGTATTCGCTTATCTCATGACCACCGCCGTCATTCCGCTGACCGTGAGCGGGCAGTGGCGCGGACCTCAGACGTGATCGCCGTCGGTTTTTACCTAGCCGGTGTGATTCCCCTCCTGGGGATGGCCCTTCTCGACTTGAACCTTATCGGCAAAGGGCGCTATGAAGAGGCGAAACTGAAGTTGCATGCCGCCTTCGTGGCCCTCTTCCTGGTCGTCGCCCACGTGGCCATGATCTTCGGCATACTGGACCTGAACCTGCTGATGAGCGCGCCTTCGTCTCAAGCGATGCCTCAGCATTCCATGAAAGAGCACGATGGCTTCGAAGATAAAACCATAGGACTTGTGATACGTTAGCCTTGCGTATCCGTGGTTCTGGAAAACGATCCTTCGACGCTGTATCCACCGGACATCAAGCCTCCCCTCCGACTTACCCCATTGTTTTCGGCGTCTTGGTCAGTGTAAAATTACACTCGACAGTGTAAAATTACACCCTGTTCGCTATTTTGTCAATACATCCAGTTACTTACCTAATCCGCAAAAGAAAAAACCCCAGGACTGCTCTTCCTGGGGCTAACCGTTATCCGATGAGATGAACTGTAGACGTCACACCGGGGAAACAGGCGGAGGGATCGACCACTAGAAGGCTGACTTTCTTTCGTTTAATTCCCGAACCGGCCTCGCCTCAATGTAACCGCGTTCGGGCAAAGGAACCAGTTGAATGCGCGGCCCATCCTTGTCGGCCCATTGCCAGCCAAAGGTCTCGGGACGGAAGTTCTTCATGGCATTCCAGACGGTCCCGATGGCTTGTTCCATCTCTTCATCAGCGAAGGGCTGGCCGTGGAACACCAGCATCTTGCAGGGCGGCAGATCGATGATCTCCATCCCTTCCGGGACAGGCCCGGCATAATCAGCCGGCATCTCCACCCCCTGCGCATAGATTGAAGTGCCGGGCCGGCGCAGATTCTCCGGCAGCCACATGCCGACCGGCTCATAGAGCGCCCCCTTCAGACTGCACAAGATCCCCCAGACATCACAGCCGACTTCCTCACAATAAGCGAAGTAATCGGTGGCTTTCCTGCCTCGCAACAGGATCAACTTCCGTTCCGGTCGCTCGACCACTTGGGTGAAGATGGTGCAGTAATCAGTCTTCTCTTGCATGTCCCTCTCCCCTTTCATCATATGGAGGTAGTAGTCGCGAACGCTGCTCGGCATAAACAACGGCAAGGGCGGTTTATGCTTGCGATAGTTCTCCGGGGTGATGCCAAACTGCTTGGAGAAGGCGCGCGTAAAGCCTTCATGGGATTCGAAGATGGCGTCTAAGGCGACTTCCAGCACACGGCTGGAGGTATCCCGCAACTGAAGCGCTGCCTGGGACAGCCGGCGCGCGCGGAGATACTCCAAGGGAGGGATGCCGACGAGTTCCTTAAATACTCTGGAAGCATGGCTCGACGAGTATCCTGCCGACGCCGCCAACTGGTCCAGCGTCACCGGCGCCTGTAGGTGTTGTTCAATATAATCCTGCATCCGCTGCACCGCGTACACCTTTTCTCGCATTCGCGATCACCTCCTTCATGATGAAAGGGTAGCATTTTCGCTGGATAAAAATCTTGACCTGCTTTGCCTTTCTTTATCTTCGGCCATGAAAACTTTCCCACTGATTTCCCTTTTTACTCGCTATCTCTTCTTCAATCGTAAGTGTCTCCAGGAAGCTGCAACCGGCGACCGTTGATGATCACTGTGTTGTTATCTATCCAATCTACATGCAATTCTCGAAAACGATACCCACAATAAATGTTCTTTTTCATGCTCGTCCGATGATTAATCAACTCACCGCGAACACTATCCGCTGACAATGAGCCACCATCGATGATGTAGAATCGTATCGTGTATGATTTATCTGGAGCATTCGTCTCCGTCATGTATTGTCCATGAGGTATTAAGCGCAACGTGAAAAATGTAATGTATCCAAAGGCCACTAGCAGCAATGCAACAATAACCATTGGAAATAGACATCCAATGGCCAGCTTTTTTCTCGGTTCGGAGTGGATCTGGCGAGATTCTTCTGAAGTCAAAGGAACGCCTCCTGATAAAATCGCCTGTCAAACTTCTTCATAGACACTAACAATTTTATATTCACCAGTGTAGATGTTCCTAACGTTCACCACGCCGTGGATAACGACGCCATAGGCATCTTTTTTTCGCGCAAACAGTGAGCAGCTTACCACTTCGAACTCCCAGGGATAATTGCCGTTGATTTTCTCCGCCCTAACTTTGGGGTCAACGTCAATGATTCGATCAAAAAAACGCTGGACCATACAGATCACTTGGATCGCGCCATTTTCGGGATGATCCGGGTCAACGGGAACAACGGCATATAGAGTCCCATGATTATAGTCGCCTAACGCATCGGCTGTTGTCGCCGATAAAAAGACGCCCATCAAGACGATGCCGATGATAATCGCATTGACAATTCTGTTCTTCACCGCACTTCCCCTCTGTCTAATTCAATTTCGAACCGCCTGTGCCGCCTCTGCGGCTCAAAGCGTGCTATAATATGGATGGAAACCTAATAAAGGGAATGGTGTGAATTGCCTCTCCTCGCATGTAACTGCCCTGAAAAAAGCCGTTCGTTACGTCTTGAAGCAGAATTCGCAACGGATCCTTTATGGTGCTCAACATGTAACTACAATTTTGATTTGTGCGATCTGCCATTGTCGGATGCCCTGAAACATGAACTAAACGAATGGGGGTGTCGTTTTCATAAAACGATGATCCACCCGTTGACGGAAGATGGTTTTTCCGCTTTTAGAGAAACGCATAACCGGGATGGACATACCCTGGTCAAGAAAATCAGAAAAGAACTGGGTCCAGACTACGAAATAACACTAAAGGAATTGGTATACTTTTCATGGAAGTCATGGATAATTCATTCACAAGGTTTTTATGAATGTAAATAAATTCTATTAATCTCACCATAATCCTTCTTGGGATTGACAACCCGCTCCGTCTCAGCAACGATTCCTCGAAACAGCTTCGAAAACGAAAACAAACCGCCCTCTCACGGGCGGTTCTTCCTTGTGCTCATTCCAGCAATATGTCTAGCATCTTTTTTCTGTTCATCAAAAATTCTTTCGTTACCCGGTAATGCTCCGTCTGTTCGTACGCAACTATGTCAATACCGCTCTCCGAAAACAGAAAGATCTTCGCATCGGGATAGGCCATGATAATCGGAGAGTGTGTCGCGATGATAAATTGCGAATCCTGTTCCACTAAATCATGGATGCGTGATATCATCGCCATCTGACGACTGGGGGAGAGCGCTGCCTCCGGTTCATCGAGCAGATAAAGTCCCTGTCCACCGAAACGGTTCATGAAGGTAGAAAAAAAGGCTTCGCCATGAGACTGTTTATGGAGTGACTTGCCGCCATAGGATCGGATCAAGTTGAGGTCGTCAATGGTCGACGATACATTATAAAAGCTTTCTGCCCTTAAGAAAAATCCATCTTTTGGCTTTCGATAGTTGCTGACTACCGTCAGATAGCGATGCAATTCTGAGTGAGTATCCCTTGTCGCGAAGTTGAAGTTCCTTGATCCGCCTTCCGGATTAAAACCAAAAGCGACAGCAATCGCCTCCAGCAACGTAGACTTTCCGGTGCCGTTTTCACCTATGAAAAAGGTGACTTTGGGATGGAATTGAAGTTCCTTTAATCCTCTTACCGCAGGCAGTGAAAAGGGATACTCCGATAGAGAAGGCGCCTCATTTTGACGAAGGCGGATGCTACGGAGATAACTTGCTTGATTTCCTGAGAGCATATTTGCCCCCTTTCCTCAGAAACGCACAACAAACATTATCGTGCTATAATACAGATAAATCCCATATAAAGGGTATGCTTTTATTGGCATAACTAAAATGTCACTGACAGGGAAAATCGCTTACTGGAAAAAATTGTTCATCAATCAGAGCGAAAGGAGCCTGCGTTACGTTGCCTTGGTATCTAAGAAAAAACTTCATTTTAGCAATATGTATGATTTTACCACCAATCGGCTACTTACATGTAGTCCTAAACCGGAAAAAGTGGGATATGGACGACATGGTGTTTTATCTTACCATCGCGACCATCTGCGGAGCGTTATGGGTGTTGAAATTTGTTCCATTTCCTCTTTCTGTCATCTTGATACCTTTTGTCCTGTTGATCATTGTTACGATTTATGGAGGTTATGATGATATTGAGTAAAGGATTCGGCGAACAAACACCATTATCTTCCGATGTTGATGATATTACAGAAAAATATAATAAGATTTCAGAGGAAATACTTCATAAGTTCTTTCTACATGGTTTTAAAAAACTAGGCATGGTTGAAAAGCAAATATTCATGATCGATAAATTAACCACAGAGGTAAACAACGGTGGTTTCGATCAATATTTTCTTAATACAGAGGGCCTGTATGCCGAGGATACTCTACAGGTCTTGTTCGAATTCGAGCAGTTCGATTTTGCGAAACTGCTACAACAAGCTATCGAAATTCATAATATGAATATAAGTCCCATTGAGAAACTGTTCAAATACGAAAAATTGGATGATGAATTTTATCAAATAAAAACGTACGATCGGTTATATGAAACTTGCCTGAAAAAGTTATGTGAATCACCGGAAAGGTAACGCCGTCCAGGAGTAGTTTCGAAAACAAAAGAAGTCGCTGCTTTTTTCGTAGTAAATTAACCAAGCAATCGGCATCCACGATGTACCAAAAAAGCGACCCCACCTAATCCGGTGAGATCGCTGCATACGTATGCCTTACCTCAGAGGGAATCTCTTACCTCTTCCCCATCTGACGAAGCCTTATTCATCGTGATCAACACTTTAAAGAGGTCTCCATCGACGGTCACTTTTAATACTCCGCCGCAAGCAGCAACATTACTTTGGGCAATGGCGAGCCCCAGCCCGCTGCCCTCAGTGGTTCTCGCCCGGTCCCCCCGGACGAAGCGCTCCAGAATTTCATCTGCATTGAAATTCATCTCGTAGTTGGCGATGTTTTTGCATTCCACATAGGCATGGGTTTCATCGGCCGATACGGTAAGATAGACCCTTGTGTTGACCAGTGCGTACTTCATCACATTCTGGATCAGATTCTCCAGCGCCCGGGAAAGCCGTTTTCCGTCGGCCAGGACAAGGGCCTGGCCCTCTTGGGCGCTCACTTTGAATTCCAGTTGTGACGCTTCCATCTGTTCTTCCAGTTCGGCCAGGGATTGGTTGACCAGCACCGCCAAGTCGATGCGTTCCATTTCCATGGTAATGTTGCCGCTTTGCACCCGGGAGATTTCGAACAAATCCTGGGTCATCTGTTTTAACCGTTCACTCTTTTTCTTGATGACAGCCACATATTCGTTGGCCGCCTCTGGAATCAGGTTTTCTTTGGATAGCAAGTCGGCATAGGTAATGATCGAAGTGAGCGGCGTCTTCAGATCGTGTGAAACGTTGGTCACCAGCTCGGACTTCATTCTTTCCGCTTTGATCTCTTTGGCCAAGGCGCGCTTCAGTCCATCGGCCAAGGTATTGACGTCTTTGGCCAACGAAGCAAACAGGCTGTTCTCGTGAATTCGGATCTCATGATCCAACTGTCCCTCTTTGATGATCTGCACCCCGTCCATGATCACTTGCAGCGGTCTGACTGCGGATATGGCGGAATACACGACGAAGGCCGTCAGCGCGCCAAGCACGAGGAGGGAGAGGAACGCCAGTAGCGAATCGGCTCTAACAATCAACGCGGACAAAAGGGCTACGGCTGCCACCAACACCACGATGGCTGCGGCGATTTTTATCAAGAGGGGACCGGAAGTGAGAACGGTCCGGATCATGTTCCAGATTTTTGAGCCCACCTGATAGGTCAAGCTCTCCTTGACGAAGCTCCGGTTTTTCAAGCGCCGCACCAACGATAACAGCAACCCTAAGCCCAGGCTGCAACTGATCATGCTCAACAGCGTGGCAGACAGGAAATCCGGCCGCAGGAAGTCAACAAAGAGCAGCGGATCAGCCAAAAGGTTGCTTTGTATCAGTTGGAACAGGAGAACCGCCCACGTGAACACGACGGCAAGGATACCGAAAAGCGCCATATCCGTGTACAGCCGGTCGATAAGTTGAACCTGTATGGCTTGTCCATCGTTCCCCCTTCCGGTTCCCCAGATCAGGTAAAGGAGACCGATGCTAATCAGCAAGACGGCGACCGCGATGACCCTGATGCCATAGCGCAGATGATCATATTGGCGGTCCCATTCTTGCTGCTTTTGGGCGAGGTGCTCATCGTTGACGGCCAGGTACATGGTGGTATTTGGCGTGTAGTCGGAAGCGGAACCGTAGAACCTTGCGTTGTTTTCCTTTGCCGGGTAGATTTTTGAGACACTTTTGTCCACCACGTAGTAGGCTTGGAATCCGGTAAAGTAGCTTCGATCCCTTTGGTCCGTATTGGTATAGGTAACGACACCGTTGGTCGCATAGTAGGCGATGCCCGCCTGATTGCTCACTCTCTGTAAAAGGGAGCGATACGCCCGGAACTCGCTGTCAATCATCTCTTGACGAAGGTCGGCGATTTCTCCGGCCATCTCCCGTTCAAATGTCGTTTTGATCAACGGAGATTTTTGCAGCTTGCTTTCTACCGTTGCAAGGCTTGGTTCCTCGTCATGGGACGGATCCCTAATCTCCATCTGCTGTTCGTCATACCAATTATCGAAGATTTGCCGCTTTCGAGCTTCGAATTCGATTTTATTGATGCTGTTGCCGGCTTTGATGTTTTCTTCATTTCCATACCTAAGCAAATCATTCAGATCGGCCAGAAAACGCTGCTGGTATCGCGATAATTCGTCTGAATTCACATAGTCCCGCTCGGATAACACGTCCAAGCTGTCCACGTTTTTCACCAGGTTGGCGAACATGGTGGCGGCGATGCCAAAACTGACCACCACCAGCAAAAAAGCCAACCATTTCACCATGGGCGAGCGGCTAATTTTTTTCAATCCGGTATCCAACACCCCACACCACCTTCAAATATTTCGGTTCCTTCGGATTGATCTCGATCTTCTCTCGAATCCGGCGGACATGGACGGCGATGGTGTTGTCATTGACAAAGCCCTCTTCGTTCCACACCCGGCGGTAAATCTCTTCGGCAGAGAAAACCCGGTTGGGATGCTTGCATAAAAGCTCTAAGATGCCGTATTCCAATGGCGTTAGCTTGACGAATTCGCCGTCCACCGTCACGCTTTTGCATTCCGGGTCGACTTGCAATCCGCCGTTGACGATTTTGGAGGCCGCGTGGCTCTGATCCAGATTCCCCAGGCTCGTGTAGCGCCGCAACTGCGACTTGACTCGGGCCAAGATTTCCAAGGGATTGAAGGGTTTGGTGACATAATCGTCCGCCCCTACCGTGAGGCCGTGGATTTTATCCATGTCCTCTGATTTGGCCGACACGATAATGATGGGAATGTTTTTCTCTTCCCGAATTTTCATGGTCGCTTGGATGCCGTCCAACTTCGGCATCATGATGTCCATGAGCATGAGATGAACCGGCTTCGTATTGATGATCTCCAGAGCTTGCACGCCGTCATAGGCCTTTAAAACAGCATAGCCCGCATGACGGAGGTAGATGGACAAGCTTTCCACGATATCTGGATCATCATCCACCACCAAAACGCTGTACGAGTCGATGACTGTCACCGCCTTAAAAATGTTTCCTCTTCACTTATCTGACCTTGGTTTCGCTGATTGACGTCGCTCTGTTGGCTGTCTCCCTGCTATGAATTATAAAAGGTAATTCTGAAGAAAGATCACATAGATTTCTTAAGGCTTTCTGACATTTCGGTTGTCGCACCAAAAAAAGCGACCTCACCTACAACGGTGAGATCGCTGCTTATGGTTTCCTGGAAATAAATCTTCCACTTAGCACAAATCAAATTGCTGGCATATATTGCTTGCAAATGCGTTGTGTAGGGGGACGATAACGGTGCCGTACCATATTACTCAACGAGTTCCATTGAACTGTCCTCCAGCATTTCTGGGTCGATATACCGTTCTTCCAGGAGACACCTTCTATATGATCGCTCAAATGTTCCGAGTGCGAATCGAGGCGTTAGCCGTCAACAACCCGCATATCCCCAATCCCAATTTATTATTTCCAGGTGATGTCCTTTGTGTTCCCGGCCTCATTGCTTACCCATGCTGTACGCTGTTGCAGCCCCGAGGGCGTGTGCCCTTCGGAACAGGTGGGGTCGCTTATGTGAATTTTGGTCCCAGAGGCGGTCAGGCGGTGAGCTTTACGGCCACCTTACCGCAGCCTACCGTATTCGGCAATTTTGACAGGTATTTCGGTGAAATACGCATACCCGATATCGGCGGTTTTGGAAACGAGTTGTTCGCCACTCCTGAGGACCCGCCGACTTGGTCTTCCCGAGTCGAACTTCCTACCGTTGCATCGGTTACACCAAACTCAAGAGTTTTCATACGTCCTTTTCATTCACAGACCGGTATTTCCGGTGGTGTTATCCTAGAGGGTTTCATTCCTGGAGGGAGTTGCCGATAGTGTGGCCGATGCTCCTCGTACCCCTCTATGCGTTGTAGACTTCAGTTCTTCAATGAGTGCGTCGATTATGATGTCGTCTCTTTGCATAGAAGATGAGTTTTTTGCCTGATACCCCACCCATTTAATAGGCTTCGTGGGACAAATCTTATCTCTAGTCATCTGATATTGCAAGAAAAGAGGATGGGTTTCTTCCCACGAAAAAAGGGTGTGAAAGATCGTCACACTCTTTGCTTACATATCGGCCAGCAGCTTTTTGAGGTTGTCGATCTCCGCCTCGATAGCCTCGTTGGAGCGGCTGTCCTCCACCTTGGCCTCAATCTTCGTGACTTCGGTAAGGCGGCCCTGGTTCTTCAGGACGAGTTCGATAGCCTTCAGCTTGTTTTTCTCACTGCCGCTGGCCCGAACGATATCCTTGAGGTTATTGTAAGCCTCCCCTGAATCCGTGAGTTGATTTAGAAGCTAGACTTCTAATCTAGCTTGATAACTTGTTTCTCCTAATACTTTTGCCAAGTTGGAAGCATTATCTTTGTATTCATTGCAGTTGAAGAGTGCGTAAACTAATCGGAGGTTCTCGTCTTTGAAAATATATTTATCTTTTATCATTTCAACCCACTGTTGTGTGGATATATTTAACGGATCGCAATAAATAATCATTGAGAACCCTCCTTTTTACTTTTGAGTTTTTTTCATTTAGATTATTATACCAGATTATGGTCATAACTACAAAAAATACTCTTTTATGTTCTCGTTTTTTAGCGACGTCGGGCCAACGGCCCGCTGTTCCCCCACCGCTATCCCGCAACACAAATTAAAAAAGCCCAGGATTCCATCCTGGACCTTAACGACCATGAACAAGTCTTTAGCCCTAGCAACACTTCACGTACCCAAATCCAAATCCAGTGCCGAGGATAGCAATAATAATGATCAAAATGGCCAAAGCAACAATCCGATTCCCAATAAAGTTTCCGGCAACAACGCACTCACTCATTATTAGTCCTCCCCTCATTTGGGTTTTCTCGTGAGAGATCCTTAGCAATCACGCACATATCCAGGTCCAACAATAGCAGGATAGAAAGCTCCAATTACGATGAGGGCGATAGCAAGGCCAACTACAGTGGGAAAACCAACGTAACCACCCGCGACAACACCCATGAAAAAAACCTCCTTTCCGTATACTACGGCACACCCTAGTTCCATTTTATGGATCGAGAAAGCTTATGTGAATTTTCAGTACAAAAAATACCCCCGTGAATTTTTTCACCGGCAACATAATAGTCGCTGGGGCTATCCTGTTATTTTTGAATTCAAACATAACACACACGCAAAAAAGCCCAGGACTTCCATCCTGGACCTACACGTCATCATCTTAAACTTAACCCCTAGGCGTCACGCCAGGCGTCACGCCCGACCGCAACCACCATCCACTAACCCGAAAAACCCAATAAAATCAATGGTCGGGGCGACAGGATTCGAACCTGCGGCCTCTTGGTCCCGAACCAAGCGCGCTATACAGCCAAGCAGGCCCACTACTGGACAAGGTTATACTAATCTCGTAAGACCACGTTTGTCAACAGCTATTTGATCCGTTAATTTGTGCCAACACTTGATCAATATCGTATACGTTGACGCAGTCAACACATTTCTGCTCCTCTCCTCCCCATGCTATAATAAGTCGAATCACCAAACAAAGGAGAAGATCTCATGCCTCTGCCGCAGCAATCTGGCTTCGCCATGCCCCCCGAATGGGCGCCCCATCAACGCACCTTCATCGCCTGGCCCATCGACGATACGACCTGGCCCGAAGAACTTGACGAGGTCCGCCAAGCCTACGCCCGGGTGGCTCAGGCCATTGCCCGCTTTGAACCTGTCACGATGATCGTCCTCCCAGAACTTGCCGAGGAGGCCGCCCAGATCTGCGGTCCCTCCGTCGATATCCTCCCCATGGAGTACGACGACTCCTGGATCCGCGACAACGGCCCCACCTTCCTCAAAAACGCCGCCGGCGAGGTGGCCGGCGTCAACTGGCAGTTCAACGCCTGGGGCAATAAGTACCCCTGGGAGAAGGACAACCTCGTGGCGCCCCAACTGCTCGACCACTTCGGCATCCGCCGCTTTGACGCCCCCTTTGTCATGGAGGGCGGCTCCATCCATGTCGACGGCGAAGGCACCCTCCTGACGACGGAAGAGTGCCTCCTCAATAAAAACCGCAACCCTCACATGACCCGCGAGGAACTGGACGCGCAGGTCCGCCAGTACCTGGGCGTTGAGAAGATCGTCTGGTTGAAAAACGGCCTCTGCGGCGACCATACCGATGGGCATGTGGACAATGTGGCCTGTTTCGCCCGGCCGGGCGTGGTGCTCCTCCAGGTCTGCTCCGACCCGGAAGACCCCAACTACGCCATCAGCCGCGACAACCTGGAGATCCTCCGGCAGGCTATCGACGCCAAGGGCCGCTCCCTGGAAATCATCCCCATCGAGCAGCCGCCCGTCCTCCACCACAAAGGCGTCCGCATGGCCGCCAGCTACATCAACTTCTACTTTGTCAACGGCGGCATCATCCTCCCCATCTTCGGCGGCGAATGCGCCGAGACGGACCGGCAGGCCGAGGCCGTCCTGGCTCGCGTTTTTCCCGACCGGACGATCGTGCCCGTCGAGAGCCGGATCATCCTCACCGGTGGCGGCAACATCCACTGCGCCACCCAGCAGATGCCCAAATAGCTTCGATTCGGAGGGATCCCATGCGCAAGGTCACTGTCGCCGCCACCCAGATGAGCTGTTCCTGGGATGTGGACGCCAACATCGCCAAGGCGGAAACGCTCGTCCGGGAAGCGGCCCGCCAGGGCGCCCAGGTCATCTTATTGCAAGAACTCTTTGAAGCGCCCTACTTCTGCCAGACCGAACTGCCCGAGCACTACGACCTGGCCACGGAGACGGAGAACAACCGGGCCGTGCGCCATTTTCAGCCCATCGCCAAGGAACTGGGCGTGGTCCTGCCGATTAGCTTTTTCGAAAAGAAAAACAACGCCCGCTACAACACCGTCGCCATGATTGACGCCGACGGCGAGATCCTCGGCGTCTACCGCAAGACCCACATCCCCGACGGCCCTGGCTATGAGGAGAAGTTTTACTTCAACCCCGGCGATACGGGCTTCCAAGTCTGGGAGACCCGCTACGGCAAGATCGGCGTGGGCATCTGCTGGGATCAGTGGTTTCCCGAAGCGGCCCGCTGCATGGCCCTGATGGGCGCTGAGATCCTCCTCTACCCGACGGCCATCGGCTCCGAGCCGGAAGAACCGGGCGTCGATTCAAAGGACCACTGGCAGATTTGCATGCAGGGCCATGCCGGCGCCAACCTGGTCCCGCTCGTCGCCTCCAACCGCATCGGCAAGGAGACCTCCAGCAAGTCGGAGATCGACTTCTACGGCTCTTCCTTCATCGCCAACCCCTTCGGCCAGAAGGTGGCCGAAGCGGACCGCGCTTCCGAAACGGTGCTGACGGCCACCTTCGACCTCGACGAGTGCGCCCGCATGCGCACCGCCTGGGGCGTCTTCCGCGACCGGCGGCCCGACATGTACACGGCGATTCTCACCTATGACGGCGTGACAGCCTACCGGGGATTAAAGTAAATTTCCCGCTCTCTCGAACAGGTCCACCCGGACCGCTCCGAGGGGGCTTTTTTCTTGCCCATCGCCGGGAAAACTCCTCTCGAGGAGGTGCCCCCTTGGACCAACTGATGGAGCGACCCAATGAGCCGCTGCAAGAGTTGCCAATAGCGCTGCCGAAAGAGCAGCCCAAAGAGCAACTGCAAGAGCATTCCCAGGAGCAATCAAAATGGCATTACGTCCCCCAGCGGGTCTTTTTTGAACAAGAGGCCCTCGCCTACCCGCTGGGCCAGCAGATTGTCGCCCTCTGCCACGAGTTGGGCCTTCCCACCCGGCAGATCCCTTCCCATAACCGTGTCACCGGCCTGCCGGGGGATACACCGAACCAGAAGTACGCCCAGGCGAAAAAGACCCTCGTCGTCGGTGTCAAACGGGACCTGCGCTTTCCCACCTGCCGCCCCTCGGCCGATTACCAGTTCCCCCTGATGACGAGCTGCCCCGGCCACTGCGAGTACTGCTACTTGCAGACGACCCTCGGCCAGCGGCCCTACCTGCGCGTCTACGTCAATGTGGAGGAGATGCTGGATCAGGCAGCCAAGTACATCGAAAAAAACGCGCCCGAGCCGACCACCTTCGAAGTGGCCAGTTCCGGCGATCCGCTGAGCGTCGAACACCTGACCGGCTCTTTGTTTAAGACGATTGAGTTTTTCGGGAGCCAGGAGTTGGGCCGCCTCCGCTTCGTCACCAAGTTTACCGGCGTGGAACCGCTCCTTAACGCCCGTCACAACGGCCATACGCGCTTTCGCTTTTCCTTAAACAGCGAGCACGTCGTCCGCGACTTTGAGCACCGGACGCCGCCTGTCGCCGAGCGCATCGCCGCCGCCGCCCAGGTGGCCCGCGCCGGCTATCCCCTCGGATTCATCATCGCCCCGATCATGGTCTACCCCGGCTGGGAGGAGGACTACCTCCGCCTCTTCGACCAATTGAAAAAGGAGCTGGCATCGATCCAGCCCCTTTCTCCTCCGGTGACCTTTGAGTTGATCCAGCACCGCTTCACGGCGCGGGCCAAAAAAGTGATCCTGGAGCGCTTTCCCGAATCTCGCCTCGACATGGACGAGGAGAAGCGCAAGTTCAAGTACGGCAAGTACGGCATGGGCAAGTATGTATACCCCGACGAGACGGCCAAATCGATGAAGGATCTGCTCCAGACGGCGCTGCTCGAACGGTTTCCCGATGCCGAGGTTGAGTACTTTACGTAGACTACGACCGGAAGTTGATAAACTGCAGCTCAATCTCCAGGTCCGCCTTCTTCAGCAACGCGATGACCGCTTGCAGGTCGTCGCGCTTGCTGCCGCTGACGCGGACCTGGTCGCCCTGGACAGACGCCTGGACCTTGATCTTGCTGTCCTTGATCAGTTTGGTGATCTCTTTGGCATGCTCCTTCGAGATCCCTTGGACCAGTTCGACCTTCTGACGGACTGTGTCACCGGCGGCCGACTCGATCTTGCCGTATTTGAGCGCGCGCAGGGAGATGCCGCGCTTGACCATCTTCGCTTCCAGGATGTCGGTCACGTTTTTCAGCTTAAACTCATCGTCCGAGACGAGGATGATGGCGCCTTGCTCCTGGCGGATCTCGCTCTTGCTGCCTTTGAAGTCGAAACGCTGTTCCATCTCCTTGACCGCCTGATGGACGGCGTTGGTCACTTCCTGTTCATCCACCTGAGATACGATGTCAAAGGATGCGTCCTTGGCCATAACCTTTTCCTCCTTTTTGTTTACCAAAAAACCCGGGCCTCAACCCGGGTTTTGCATCAAGGGAACAAACTCTTCTTTGATGACCTGTCCCACGTCCCCGAGGGTGCCGAGGCTTTTTCCATTCAAGATGACTTCCACGGCGCCGGCGTTGCCGAGCACCACATTGACCTTGTCTTTGCCGGTAAAGGTCATCGCGTCGCCGACGGCTGCCGTTCCCTCATAGGCCGGTTGGCCGTCCTGGCTGACCGACATCCAGCATCGGTCCTGCACGACCCGCAAGGTCACGGCCACGCCGCTCGGCGTAGGCGCTGGCGCCGGCGCCACAGCCGGCACGCCTGGGGCGGTTTCTCCGGCAGCCGCCTGTCCGTTCGCGCCCGGCTCAGTCGGGGATAGGGCGGCGGTTGCTCCCGGCGCTCCCGGTGCTGCCGGGGCCTCCGGCGCAACGGGCAAAGCCGACCCATCCGGCGACGTTGTCCCCGGCTGAGCAGTGGGGCCGGTCGGTTTGGCGCCATTGAGGGCGATGCCGCTGTCGGAACGCCCCTTGTCGGGATGGTCGTTGTCCGGCAGCCTCGCGGAGACAAAGACAAGTCCGGCGATGGCGGCCACCGCCAGACCGTAGCCAGCGTATTTGACAATGCCGCCCGTTCGCGGGGCTGAATACTCTTGTTCCTTCTCCTCTGTCACCGGAGAGGCTTCTTCTTCCTCGACTTTCCAATCATGCTTCATCGCTTCGATCAGCGGCGCTGGATCGAGGCCGAGGTATTTGGCATAACTGCGCATAAACCCGACACCGTAGACACGGCCAGGGAGCAGGTCATAATTGCCTTCTTCCAAAGCGGTCAGGTACGCCAGACGGATGTTCGTGTCCGCTTCCACCTGGCGCAACGTGAGTTGTTTCTCTTCCCTGGCTTGCCGGAGCACAAGCCCGAGGCTTTCCATCGACGCGACCTCCTTTCTGAAAGCGTGCTTCCATGTATAGCATGAGCAGATTCACCGTTTCTGTTACCGACGATGCATCGACGGCGAAGGGGTAGTGGCGGCTCGGCCCGTTGGGATACCCGTATAACGGATCATAATATTCCCGCAAAAGCACTTCCGCAACAGCGGCATAATCCTCCTGTTCGACCCATTGTGTCAATGTGTGGACGCGAGCCTTGCCGAGGCGCTGTTCCAGCCGCCTCATCGCCTCCAACAGCTTGCCTTTGTCCGCCTCCCTGGCGTAGACGTCGACAAGCCGCTGAATCCGGACAGCCATGGGGGCGTAAAGGAGAATCCGTTCCCCCTCCTGCATGCGCCGGAAAAAGTTCTGCGGCAGGACGACGCGGCCGATGCGGCGGCTTTCACATTCCATGAAAATGCCGGGCTTGTCCTGGCAGGCGCGAAGGGCCATCGCCAGGCGGCCCTCAAAAGTCTGCTGGGTCGGAATCGATTGATAGCCGATATGGCCGAAGACGCTGCCCCGGTTTTCGGCGATGGCCTCCAGGTCGATGACCCCGGCGCCCCGCTGGGCCAGGGCCGACAGGATCTCCGTCTTGCCCACGCCGGTGTTGCCGTGCAGCATCAGAAAAGGCCAAGCGCCGATGCGCTGCTCCAGGTACTCGTTGACGTAGCGACGAAAGGCCTTGTAGCCGCCCTCCAGCCGGTATGTCTCCATCCCCATCAGATTGAGGACGGTCGATGTGGTCTTGCTGCGCATCCCGCCGCGCCAGCAGAAGAGGACGGCGGGACCTTTGCCGGCGACCGCCTGGGCTTGGCGGTAGATGTGGGGGAGCTTGGGACCGGTGATCTCCAGACCGACCTCGCGGGCTTCCGCCGGTCCCTGTTGCTTGTAGATGGTGCCGACGCGCGCCCGTTCCTCATTCGACAAAAAAGGGACGTTGACCGCGCCGGGGATGGTCGCTTCTGTATATTCGCCTTCTGAACGCACATCTATCAGTGGACCGAATTCGCCAGACAGTGCTTTGTCAATGGTGATGGGTATTTCTGTGTTGCCTCTCATTCGAGCACACTGACTTCCCTTCAAGAAAAAAAGTCGAAAAATCTCCCGAAGGTTAATTTTACGACATTCTCATATTAGTATATCATTAAGAGTCTAATTCTGTCAAAAAGTTCAAAGCCAATTCATCGATAATCCATGCTGATTCCCGAGATTCCCGTTCACAAGTCTGCAATTATTGGATAGAGTGGGTGATTTCCCCTCGCATCAGCTTTTGCAGCACCGGTTCTACTTTTGCCCGGATCTCCTCCGGCAGTGGATAGGGCTCGCCCGTAGCCGGCTTCATGAAGATGTTCCACTGGATCGGCAGAGCTTTTTGCGCTTCTTTTCCGTTGAGGATGGCCTCAAGGCGGGGAAGCAGGTCGGCGCTGTTCACAACGCTCTGGACCGACCAAACCCCCGGCGGCGGCGCTTCGTGGGCCTGGAGAAGCACGATGGCATTGTTGTTGCGCCCGGCGCCTGGAGCAGGCGCTGTCACGTCAGCAGTCCGCAGGAAGATGCGCAGATCCGCCGTCGCTGCGGGGGACTCGTCGCCGGCGGTAACGTTGCCTACTCCGGCGGCAGCGTTCCCCGCTCCGGCGGCGGCGTTCCCCGCTCCGACGGCAGCGTTCCCCGCTCCGGTGGCGGCATTTCCCACCCCGGTTCCGGGCTGCTCCCCGGCCGCGCCGGCAGTCGTCATGAACAAAGCGACGCTTCTTCCTGTCTCGGCCATGCCGGCCCGGATCGCCCGCTCCAGGGCGGCGGTCTGTGTTTCGCCAGGCGGCGCGACAGCGGCGACGGTCCCTCCGGGGAGTATCGCGCCGGCAACAGCGCCAGCCAGGTAAGCGCCGGCCAGTCTCGTCTCTTGCGCGCGCTCTCCCGGCGGCCCCAGGAGAATGTATTTTGTTTTCGGAAATTTCTCTTGCGCCACCGGCAGCGATGCCGCAAAAGCCGGGTCGACGATGACGACGGCCCGCGCCTCATTTTCGCCAAAGTAGCGAAGGGCTTCTTCCGGGGTGAGAAAATCGGCCGATGAGATGACCCGCGTGCTGACGCCGTAGCCCTCCTTTAAGGACCGCAACGCCGCCGTCGCCGCGCCGTTGCCCGCTGCCGCCGGAGAATCAGCGGGCGCTAGGATCGCACCCATCAAGGGAGGCACAAAGCCGCCGCCGACGGTGATGTCCGCTTCTTTATCCGGGTCGCTGGTCGTTGTGCCACGACAACCGGCCAGCAGCAAGAGTGAAACCATAATCATCAGGAACAAGAGTATCCGTGCAAAACCCCATGACGACTGCACGGCTCCCCGTTGCAACTGCACGGCTCCCCGCTGCAACCGTATGGCCCCCTGCAACATCCCCATGGCTCCCCATCGCGACCCTTTGTTTCTCCCTGTAAACAACGGCGCCCTTCCCCTTCTCTCGCTCCCCGTATTAGCTCCCCGTATTTTTCGCCGGTCCGTATTTGGCTTCAAACTGGACCTTGCTGATTAAGATCTCCCTCGGTTTGCTGCCTTCATAGCCGCCGACGATGCCCCGCTGCTCCATGATGTCGATCAGCCGGGCCGCCCGGGCATAGCCGACCCGCAGGCGGCGCTGCAGCATCGAGATCGAGGCTTGTCCGCTGTCCAGGAGCACCCGGACGGCGTCGACGAAGAGCTCGTCGTCATCCTCTTCCGGCGCTTCCGCCTGTTCCTGGGCCTTGATGACCCCTTCCTGGTACTCCGGCAGACCCTGGGTTTTTAAGAATTCGACGACACTCTCCACTTCTTTGTCTGACACATAACAGCCCTGCACCCGCAAGGGCTTGTTCGAACCGACCGGTGAAAAGAGCATGTCCCCCCGGCCGAGCAGTTTTTCCGCGCCCGCCTGGTCGAGGATCGTCCGCGAGTCGATCTGGGACGAGACGGCAAAGGCGATCCGCGAAGGCACGTTGGCCTTGATGATGCCGGTGATGACGTCGACGGAGGGCCGCTGGGTGGCGATGACCAAGTGGATGCCCGCCGCCCGGGCCATCTGGGCCAACCGGCAGATGGCGTCTTCCACATCGACGGCGGCGACCATCATCAGGTCGGCGAGCTCGTCGATGAGCACCACCACATAGGGCAGCGCCGGCTGCGGCCCGTCGGGGCTTTCAATGGCCTTGAACTGGTTATAGCGGGTGATATCCTTCACCCCGGAAGCGGCGAAGAGTTCATAGCGGTTTTCCATCTCGTTGACGATCCACTTGAGGGCCGTCGCCGCCTTCTTGGCGTCGGTCACGACCGGGGCGATCATGTGGGGGATGCCGTTGTATTGGGTCAGTTCGACCATCTTCGGGTCGATCATGAGGAATTTGACTTCATTCGGTTTGGCCTTGAAGAGGATGCTCGTGATCAGGGTGTTCATGCAGACGCTCTTGCCAGCCCCGGTGGCCCCGGCGATGAGCAGGTGAGGCATGCGGCTCAACTCCGACACGACCGGCGCGCCGGCGATGTCCTTGCCCAGGGCGATGGTCAGCTTCGACGCCGACTGCTGGAACTCGTTCGCTTCAAGGACTTCGCGGAAGGTGACAGCGGTCACTTCCTTGTTCGGCACCTCGATGCCGACGGCCGCCTTGCCGGGAATGGGCGCCTCGATCCGGACGGCGCCGGCGGCCAGCGACAGGGCGATGTCATCGGCTAGGTTGGTGATCTTGGAGACCTTGACGCCCGGCGCCGGCTGGACCTCGTAACGGGTGATGGCCGGTCCGCGATTGACCTGGGTCACTTTGACGCGGACGCTGAAGTTGTTCAGCGTCTCTTCGAGGACGCGCACGTTCTCCGTGATGTCCTGATCCATACGCGGGCTTTTGACGCGCATGGATCGGTTTAACAGGCTGAGCGGCGGCAAGGCATATTCCTCGCCAGGAAAGCCGGTTTTTCCAAAGGCGGCTCCGCCATTCCCGGAAGCTCCGGCGGCTCCGCCATTCCCGGAAGCTCCGGCGGCTCCGCCTGCGGAACCGGCAACGCCGTTACTGCCCGCCGCCCCCGTACCAGTTGCGCCCGCGCCAGCCTCCGACTCCGCTGCAGGATCCGCAGCGGCTGCTTCGCCCGTAGTCCGGTTCCCCTCGACGTTTTCGTCAAAGCCAGAAATACCGCTCTCCGCCTGGCCGATACCTTCCACCAGGGTGTCGTCGATTTGCGGCTCTGCTAACAGTTCCGTGTCATCATAATGCTGGATGATCAAGGGCGCTGTATCCTCCAAGGGGGCCACAGGATCTTCCGCAACTGCTGGCGTCGCTCCCCTTTTCGCTCCCCTCGTTGCACCCCTTGCCGCCGTTGTCGTCTCCTGTGTCGGAATCGCTGTTTCAAGAGGTTTTTCGATCTGCTTCAGCCACTCGGGCGTATTGCTCTCATGCTCATAGATGACGAGTGGAATATCCTCTGAACCGTTGGCCGGTGCGGGCTCTTCCGTTTTTTTGCGGCGCGGCCGCTTTTCGGCCGTCTTTTTCGGCACCGGCTCCTCTTCCTCGACGACCGTAAAGAGGAACTTGCCGAGGACGCCCCGGATGCTGCCATACCATCCCGTCAGACCGGCCAGAAGCATCCCCACCAGTTGCACGAGAGACACCTCGAAGGCGAAGAGGACGGCGGCGAGGATCAGGGCGATGAGGACCACATATGTACCAATCGTGCCGAAAAGCGTCTTTAAGAGGATGGCGACAGAGGCGCCGAGGACGCCGCCGCCTTTTCCATCCATCCCCGCTTGCCAGTCCGAGCCTCCTACCGGCAGCATCAGGTGCAGGAAGGTAAGCACGATCAGGTAAGCGGCGGTAAAGCCGGCAAGTTTGCGTCCGACAGCAAACTGGGCCCGCCGGGTCATGATCTTGACGCCGATGTAGGCCAAAAAGAGCGGGAAGATGATCTTCCCCTGCCCGGCCGTGATGCTCAGGGCGTTGTAAAAAAACTGGCCCACGGCGCCGGCGCCTGCGGAGGGCAAGACGAGGGGGTTGGAACCGACGGTGAAGAGGCTGACGATGCCGAAAATGGCGACGGCCAGCACCCCCAGGCCGATCATCTCGTACTTTAAGTCTTCTTTCAGTTGATTGAACATATTTGCCATAAAGATCACCCTGCATGTCATTGAAATCGTGTTGTCATTGGCGCAAAAGGAAAGCCATCCCAGCGGGGTGGCTTTTTGTCGGGTCTTAATCGGGAAAGATGTCCCTTCCCGGCTGCAGTTCCGGATCCAGGTAATCCTTCGGATCGGAGGTCAACAGGCGCGTCAATTCGTAGCGCCCGTCTCCCCGGTTATAAGCC
Source organism: Heliomicrobium sulfidophilum (assembly GCF_057715735.1). NCBI lineage: Bacteria > Bacillati > Bacillota > Clostridia > Eubacteriales > Heliobacteriaceae > Heliomicrobium > Heliomicrobium sulfidophilum. Next base: position 275,055 of record NZ_JBVTZZ010000004.1, on the reverse strand, counting down.
ATCACAGTCCTGCCCTTGTAGGAGACCACCGACATGGTCGGTACATCGGGCGTCGTCCCTTGAAAAATCGTTTCCATCGGAACCGGCGTGTAGAGGATCATTGCAACAACCCCTTGTTGTTCCGTCGCTCCTCGATCAGCTCGTTCAGCTTTTTCACGGCTTCGCTGATGCCGCCGACGGCGTCGATGAGGCCGCACTCGACGGCTTCCTTGCCCACGACGACCGTCCCGATGTCCCGGGTCAGTTCACCCGTCTTGAACATCAGCTCCTTGAACTTTTCCGGCGTGACGCGAGAGTTGCGCGTCACAAAAGCGACGACGCGGTCCTGCATCTTCTCAAGGTATTCAAAGGTGGCCGGGACGCCGATGACGAGGCCCGTCAACCGGATGGGATGGATCGTCATCGTCGCCGTCGAGGCGATCATAGAGTAATCGGCCGATACAGCGATGGGCACGCCGATGGAATGGCCGCCGCCTAAGACGATGGAGACGGACGGTTTCGAGAGGCTGGCGATCATCTCGGCGATAGCCAGGCCAGCTTCCACGTCGCCGCCAACCGTGTTCAGGATCAGCAGCACGCCCTCGATGTCCTTGCTTTGCTCCAGGGCGACCAGTTGGGGCAGGATGTGCTCGTACTTGGTCGTCTTGTTCTGGGGCGGCAGGATCATGTGGCCTTCCACCTGGCCGACGATGGTCAGGCAGTGGATGTTGCTTTTCGCGCCCGGGACTTCCGTCTCGCCCAGTTCTTTCAGGGCATCAATGCGGCGTCCCCGCGACTCTTCAGGCTTCAGCGGCGCTACCCCCGGTTGCTCCGGCTTGGCCGTTTTCGGTTCTACATCCGGCGTCTCTTCAAACTGTTCTACCATGAGCCGACAATGTCCTCCTTTTGGCGTTGAATTCCCTCATTTCCCTATTTTGCACCAGAGAAGAGGGAACCATTCGCCGACCGGAGGGCGCCGAATGGAGAACGATGCCCCTGGAACGCCGTTATATGGCGCACCAGGGGGAGAACTCAAATCATACTTCCATGATAATCGGCAGGATCATGGGACGCCGGCGCGTCTTTTCATATAAAAACTTCGACAGCACGTCGCGGACGTTCGTCTTGATGGCCGCCCACTCGGTAACACGCCGTTCGCCCGACTTTTCCAAGGCTTGCCGCACCTTGACCTTGGCCTCTTCCATCAGTTCTTCCGCTTCGCGCACATAGACGAAGCCGCGTGAGACCATGTCCGGTCCGGCGACGACTTGTCCCGATTCCTTGCTAATGGTGATGACGACGATCAGGATGCCGTCCTGGGACAACTGGCGGCGGTCGCGAAGCACGATGTTGCCCACATCGCCCACGCCCAGGCCGTCGACGAGCACCCGGCCGGCGGCCACCCGTGTGGCCAGACTGCCCTTTTTCGGCGTCAGTTCAAGAACCTGGCCGTTTTCGAGCACAAAGATATTGTCCGGGGAAAGGCCCACATCGCGGGCCACCCGGGCATGGCGGATCAACATGCGGTACTCGCCCTGAATGGGGATGAAAAATTTGGGCCGGATCAGGTTGATCATCATCTTCAGTTCTTCCTGGCTGGCATGGCCCGAGATGTGTCCGCCTGACGCCTCATGGTAGACATCGGCGCCGAGCTTGCAGAGGCCGTCGATGGTCCGGTGAACCGATTTTTCACTGCCAGCCACGGGGCTGGCCGAGATGATTACCGTATCGCCGGGCTGATAATTGCTCAGCCGCGCATCGGTCCAGGGGCCGCGCATCAACCCTGACATGGGCTCTCCCAGGTGGCCCGTCGTTAACAGGACCAACTTGTCCTGGGGGATGTTGTTCCAGTTCCCTTCATCGCAAAGGGTACCCGGCGGGATCTCCAGGTAGCCGTTGGTCCGGGCCACCTGAACGACCTCCTGCATCGATTTGCCGACGACGACGACCTTGCGGCGATAGCGGGCGGCCACTTGAAAAGCCTGTTGGATCCGGTAGAGGGATGAGGCAAAGGTCGTGACGATGATCCGCCCCTTGGACAGGCGAAAGACCTCTTCCAGCTTGCCATAGGCGGCTTTTTCTGAAGGGGTGAAGCCCGTTTTTTCGGCGTTGGTGGAGTCGGAGAGCAGCGCCAACACGCCGGTCTCACCCAATTGGGACAGGCGGTAGTAGTCGGTGAACTCGGCGTCGACCGGCGTCTGGTCAAATTTGAAATCGCCCGTATGGAGGACCACGCCGGCCGGCGTGTGGATCGCCACGGCAACAGCGTCAGGGATGCTGTGGCAAACGCGGATGAACTCAACACGAATCGCGCCGACGCGGAAAATTTCCCTCGGCTTGACCGTATGAAAGATGGTCGATGTCTGGATGTTCTGCTCTTTAAGATAGGTTTCCGCCAAGGCCTGTGTGAGCCGTGTGCCGTACACAGGCACTCGCAGTTCCTTCAGGATATACGGCAGCGCGGCAATATGGTCCTCATGGCCGTGGGTCAAGATGATGCCGCGGATGGCATCGCGGTTCTCGATCAGATAGGTGATGTCCGGGATGACCACATCGATGCCGAGCATCTCGTCTTCGGGAAACATGATCCCACAGTCGATGATCAGCAGTTCTTGATTCACTTTGATGACGGTCATGTTTTTTCCAATTTCACCCAAACCACCTAAGGGGATGATGCTTACTTTGTCCCCCGCGCCCATAGCATTCCTCCTCTTTCTATCCACGACAATTCTCTTCTCTTGCGAAACAACGTTCAGCGACGCGTTCGAGCAACTCATGACACAACAAAAAGGCCCTCCCGACTGGAAGGGTTTCGTTCCGATTTCTGAACCGAGGCTTGCTTTTTTCCGGCCCCGCCGCCACCGCAAACCTCAAAAACCAAACCGCACAACCCATGCTTTATTATTATACAAGCATTGTGCCCAGGATACAAGTTTTCCCTGATGGGTCCCTTCCCCGCTTCTTGCCGATCATCAACGCAAAAAAATACGCCCTCCCCAAAGGGAGAGCGACACTTCTATCATTGTGATGAGTAGGCCGATTGATGATCAGGAACATCTCCGAACGACAAAAAACGTTACGCCACCGTCTCCTCGCAGGAGGCGTCCAGTCCATAGGATTCGATCAGTTGCCGCATCGCTTCGATCTCTTGGTCATTGGCCGGCACCAGCGGCAAGCGGACGCCGCCGACCTGCCGCCCGAGCAGGTTGAGGGCCGCCTTGACACAAATCGGGTTGGAGGTGATGAAGAGGCCCTTGAAGAGCCCATAGAGCTCCTGGTGGATGCGGGCCGCCTCCTGGATGTTGCCGTTGATGCAGGCGGCGATCATTTTCTGGATCTCCGTGCCCACCAGGTGACCGGCGACACTGACGATGCCGTGGCCGCCGACAGAGAGGATGGGCAGGGTCAGCGAGTCGTCGCCGGAGTAGACCTTGAAATCAGGCCGGGCCAGGCGGACCACCTCGGAGACCTGATCCATGCTGCCGGCAGCTTCCTTGATGGCGACGATGTTGTCAAAGGCCATCAGCCGCTTGACCGTGGCCGGAAGGATGTTCGAGCCGGTCCGCCCGGGGATGTTGTAGAGCATGATCGGCACGGAAACGGCCTTGGCGACAGCGGCAAAGTGCTGATAGTAGCCTTCCTGGGGCGGCTTGTTGTAGTAAGGGCCTACGAGCAGCAGGCCGTCAACGCCGGCTTCCTTGGCCTTGCGGCTCAGTTCAATCGTCGCCTCCGTGTCATAGGAACCGGTGCCGGCGATAACGGTGGCGCGATCGCCGACCGCGTCGACAACGGTGGAAAAGAGGCGGATTTTTTCATCCTTCGTCAAGGTGGGCGACTCGCCGGTCGTTCCGGCCACAACGATGCCGTCCGACCCCGTGTTAACCAGATAATTGGCCAACTCTGCCGCCTGGGCGTAGTCGACCTCCAAGCGGTCATTGAATGGTGTCACCATGGCCGTGATCAGTCTGCCAAATTCCATTCTATCGTTCTCTCCTTTTTCTCCGGTTTGGGGTCGGCTGTCTCTTTCAGGTGAGGCAGAATTGCCGGTGCAGGGCCTTTAACGCTGCCGTCAGGTCTTTCGCAGGGATGAGACACCAGATGGTGGTGTACGAATCGGCCGACTGGAGGATCGGCACCTTTTCCCGGTTGAGAGCGACGACGATCTGGGCCATCACGCCGGGGACGCCGGTCATGTTGATGCCCACGACAGCCACCTTGGCGCAACCCTGGCGGACTTCGGGACAGAGCCCCAGTTCTTCGAGGACCCGTGTCGCTTTGGCGGTGATCTCATCAGGGATGGTGAAGATCACCGCCGCCGGGTGGACATTGATGAAGTCGACGCTGATGTCTGCTTCGGCCAGGGCTTGAAAGACAGTCTGTCCTGTCAAAGCCGGGTCAGGCCACTGGGATGTATTCACCTTGATCTGGGTGATCGGGGCGGTGTGGGCGATGCCCGTGATCAGGCGGTCAAAACGATAATCATCACAGGCATGATGCTCCGGTGTGCAGATGAGGGTCCCCTTGTCTGGATGGTCAGTGCTGCGGACGCGTACAGACAGGTGATGCTTCATGGCGATCTCCACAGCGCGGGGATGGATGACTTTCGCTCCCTCCTGTGCCAGTTGGCAGACCTCCTGGTAGGAGACGCAGGAGAGGACGCGCGCGTCGCTCACCAGACGTGGGTCTACCGTGTAGACGCCCTTCACGTCAGTAAAGATGTCAACCACCTCGGCCCCTAGAGCCGCCCCGACAGCTACAGCCGTCGTATCGCTACCCCCGCGACCGAGGGTGGCAATTTCGCCTTGCTCGCTCGATCCTTGGAAGCCGGCGATGACAGTCACCCGCTCCTGTTCCAGCTCCTGGCGGATGCGGTCACCGTCAATCCGCTGGATGCGGGCGTCGCCGTATTGCTCCGTCGTGACGATGCCGGCCTGCCAGCCGGTGAGACTGGTCGCCGCCACCCCCGCCCTGCGTAGGCAAGCGGTCATGACGACGGCCGAGATGATCTCCCCACAGGCCATCAGCAGATCCTTCTCGCGCAACGGAAGGTCGGGGTCAACATCACGCACCAGCGAGAGCAGTGTATCGGTCGCGTAAGGTTCCGGCTTGCGGCCCATGGCCGATACGACGACGATCGCCCGGCGCCCTTCCTCCAGCGCTTCCCGGATCCGCTGCACCGCATGGTTTCGCTTTGTTTCATTGGCGACAGAGGTTCCCCCGAATTTCAGGACGGCAATCCTCAAAGTGTCTCACTCCCGGTTGCCGCCGCTGGGGAAGGGTTATATCCGGTTTCGTTGAATCAGCACTTCTGCGATCTGAATGGCGTTGGTCGCCGCGCCTTTCCGGATCTGATCGGCCACCACCCAGAGGTTGAGGCCCTTGTCGGTGGAAAGGTCCTCCCGGATCCGGCCCACAAAGACCTCATCCTTGTCGGAGGTGTAGAGAGGCATCGGATATTTTTTGTTTTGCACGTCGTCAATCACGATGACACCTGGGGCTTTGGCGAGAATTTCCTTCGCTTCAGCGGCAGTGATTTTCCGCTTGAATTCGATGTTGATCGATTCGGAATGACTCCGGTAGACGGGAACCCGGACGGTGGTGGCGGTGATCCGCATATCCGCTTCGTGGAGGATCTTCCGGGTTTCCTTGATCATCTTCCATTCTTCCTTGGTGTAATCCCCATCCTGGAAGACATCGATATGGGGGATCAGGTTGAAGGCGATGGGGTGGGCGAAGACACTCGGTTGCACCGGCTCCCCGCGCAGGACCTGGCCGGTCTGCTCAGTCAGTTCGGTGATGCCTTCCTTCCCGGCACCCGATACAGCCTGGTAGGTGGAGACGACGACCCGCTCGATGCCGGCGGCGTCATGGAGCGGTTTCAAGGCGACGGCCAAGATGATGGTGGAGCAGTTGGGGTTGGCGATGATCCCTTTGTGCCCGTCCACATCCTCCGGGTTGACTTCGGGGACGACGAGGGGCACCTCCGGATCCATGCGAAAGGCGGAGGAGTTGTCGATGACGACAGCGCCCGCTTCAACCGCCGCTTGGGCGAATTCGGTCGACGCCGATCCGCCGGCAAAGAGGGCGATATCGATGCCCGCAAATGCCTTCTCATCGGTGAGGCCGATGGTGTATGCCTGCCCCTGGTAAGAGATGACTTTCCCGGCCGAACGGGCGCTGGCTAGGAGACGCAACTCGCCGACGGGAAAATTCCGCTCCGCCAATACCTTCAGCAGTTCCTGGCCGACGGCGCCAGTCGCTCCGACGATGGCTACATTGTATTTTTTCATCTGTAAGATCCTCCTTAACTGGCGCCTTCGGCCTGTTATGACGGGTTGGCGAGCAGGACTGGCTGCAGTTGCCGCTGTTCCAGCGCCGCCTCGATCGCCTCTGGAATCAACTCCATCCGGGCGATGAGCGAGTTGGCTTTCGTCATGGCATTATCCTGGCCGAAAGGCACCATGTATACGTTTTTCATATTCATCAGCATGCCGATGTTTTTCAGGTTGTTGCTGAGGCCGTCATTGGTCGATATGGCCAGCAGCACAGGGCGGAGATTGCGCAACTGCGCTTTGGCCGCCATGAGCACAGCCGTGTCGGTGATCCCGTTGGCCAGTTTGGCCAGCGTGTTGCCGGTGCATGGCGCGATGACGACGATGTCCAGCATTTTTTGCGGTCCGATCGGCTCGGCATCCACAATCGTGCTGCGCACCTTCTGCCCGGTGATGCGCTCCATCTCTTCCTTCCACTGAGATGAAGGCCCGAAGCGGGTGTCTGTGTGGGCGACCGACTCGGAAAAAATCGGTGCAACGACGGCCCCTTCGTCCACCAGCCGGGCTGCGATCGGCAGCACATCGGCGATGGTGCAATGGGATCCGGTGATGGCAAAACCGATGCGAGTTCCTTGCAAAGGCATCCTGCACACCTCCCGGGGTGTTACCCGTCTCTGTGAGGGACATGCTGCGCGATCAGGTCGGGATAGACACGTGCGAGGATTTCCCCGGCCGTCTTCGGCGCTACCTTCCCCGGCAGACCGGGGGCAAGCTGCGCCCGGATTCCCAAGCGACGGGCCGCTTCGAAATCCGTCCCACCTGGCGCGCTGGCCAGGTCGATGATCAAGGCTTCACGGTTCATCGCTGCCAGTTCCTTTTCGCCCAGCACAGGGGCTGGGACGGTGTTGAAGACGATATCCGTCTCCGCCAGGACAGCGCCCAGGGCGGAAAAGGTCTCGGCGGTAGCCCCCATCTCCCACGCCCTGGCCCGGTGCCCGGCATCGCGAGTGACGACAGTCACCTTTGATCCCATAGCATGTAAAAGGCGGGTCAGGGTGAGGCCCACGCGGCCGAAGCCGAGCACCAGGCTGCGGCTGCCGTGAATCGTGATCGGCAACCCCTCCATGGCGATCTGAAGAGCGCCTTCTGCCGAAGGCACCGAGTTCAGGATCGCCAATTCGTCCATTTCAGCCACCTCGATCAGAGGGTGGCCGCAAGACTGCGCCATCTGCCGCAGATTGGGCCGGGCCACGCCGACAAAGAGGGGGCTGGCCGGCGCCAGCAGGGTCAAGTGAGCTTCCTCCAGGCGCAAGGGCGGATGATGGAGCGGCGCGTAGACGCGGCCTTCAAGGTCAACGCCCGGCATGGGCAGGAGGAGCGCCGCTTTTCCCGCCAAGGTCGAGGGGATGTCTTTCATGATCCGCACCCGTTCCGTTTCCTCCACAGGCAGGCCGATCACATCGACCGTTGCGCCCCGCTCAGCCAGGCGGCGTACGAGGATCTGATCCCGCGCGTCCCCTCCCATCACCGCCAAAGGGATTCCTTGAAGGGTCGTCATGGGTGTTCAAAACCTCCTCCACCAGAAACAGTGAAACTCTTTTTAATATATGAGGCAAGTCGCCCAGAGGTGTGCAGGATGTGATTGTCAAAGATCATTGCGTCGAAGAAATCGCTATGTCGATGTCGGCGTTAAAAAATAATTTTATCTAGCCCGTAGATGAGACCCTTATAGGCGCCGATCCGGTGGATCGCCTCCAGCACGCCGGGCATGAAGGATTCGCGGCTGATGGAGTCGTGACGGATCGAGAGGGTCTGACCGAGGGCGCCGAAGATGACCTCCTGATGGGCCACCAGACCCGGCAGGCGGACGCTGTGAATCCTCATCCCATCGAAGTCGCCGCCGCGAGAACCTTCGATTTTTTCTTCTTCCTGGGGGTGACCCTGCTTGAGCGAACGCCGCTCTTCCCGGATCAACTCGGCTGTTTTGATGGCTGTCCCTGAGGGCGCATCGAGTTTTTGATCGTGGTGGTATTCGATGATCTCCACATGAGGGAAGAAGCGGGCGGCATCGCGGGCGAAGCGCATCATCAGCAGCGCGCCGATGGCGAAGTTGGGCGCGATCAGGCATCCTGTCTCATTGGCGGCAGCCCGTTCGGCGATCTCTTCCATGTCTTTTGTCGAAAGGCCTGTCGTCCCAACGACAGGCGCCACGCCAGCCATCAGGGCAATGCGCACGTTTTCCATGACCGATGCCGGACTGGTGAAATCCACCATCACCTGCGGCTGTGTCTCTGTAATCGCCGCGGCCAGATCGCCTTGCAGCAGGATCCCGCAAGCCGGCAAGCCGGCCAGGACAGCCGCGTCCTCTCCGATACTGTTGTGATCGACGGCAGCGACCAATTCCAACGATTTGTCTCCTAGGACTGCTTTGACTACCTCGCGGCCCACTTTCCCCCTGGCGCCGCTGACCAGGACTCTGATCCTCTCTGACATGGCCCATCCCCCACACTAAAAATGAATACAAAAAGGGAACACCGCATGGAGTTCAGGCGGTGCTCCCAAAAAATAGCATTCGGAAGCTGGTTTCCACCGTCCCCGTACGATTGGATAGCGCTCCACCCGGTCGAATTACCAGATGGCAGTTCCGAACATCTTATGCCCGGACCCAGCCTGTGAGCAATACGGTCACTCCAGACTTCGGCGGTTGCCCCTTTCCCTCCGGTATCATCATCCACCGTCGGACTCCTCCAGGTACTCTTGACAAACCGCGCCTCTACCTCTCCACTGGGAGGTATATTCAGTTGATTACGTTGATGGTATCATGGGACATCCCTGGACGTCAACAGGTAAACGTTAAAAGGAAAAACGCCGGGATGTGCGCCGGTATGTATCGTCCAGTTCGACAATGACCACCTCGGCTCCTACCTTGACGACAGCGTCCCAGGGGATGATCAGCGGTTCCCGGTCAGACCAAAAGCCGCCAAAGTTGCCCCGTGGCGGCAGAATAATGGCGTCGATCTCGCCGCTCTTCTCATCGATCACCAGATCAGAATCACCGACAGCGCCGAGGCGCTCGCCAGTCGTCAGGTTGACGATCTCCTTGCCCACCAGTTCGCTGAGACGCATCGGCGCCCCCCCTCCTTGTCCCCCTACCCCACTATACGCAGCAGGGCTGGAAAATAGAAGCAGGAGAGAAAAACCGGAGCGCCTCAGGGACCATGGCGCCAACGCCGGGAGCAGCAGCATTCAGAGCTCGACACGAGAAGGCCGATCGTTTTACCAGCCTGTCTTTTTCAAGAGATCAGGCAGTTCCACCGCCAGCGGCTTGGCGCCGACGACGGCCAGGGCGCACTGCTCCGGCGTCCAGAGATACCGAGCCGCCTTGGTCACATCGTCAAGAGTCACCGCATAGACCCGTTCAATAACCTCTTCCGGCGGGACGAAGCGGCCATAGCAAACCTCTGATTTGCCGAGGCGCGTCATCCGCGAGTTGACGCTCTCCAGGCCGAGGTAGAGGCTCCCCTTGATCTGCTCCTGGGTCCGTTTCAACTCTTCAGGGCGGATCCCTTCTTCCCGGATACGAGCCATTTCGCGCAGGGAGAGTTCCAGGACCTCTTCGGCGAAGTCGGGGCTCGTTCCGGCATAGAGGCCGAACATGCCCGTATCGGAAAAGGCGGAGTGGAAAGAGTAAACCGAATAGGCCAGGCCGCGATTCTCCCGGATCTCCTGGAACAGGCGGGACGAAGCGCCGCCGCCGATAACGTTGTTCAGGACGTGCATGGCATAGATGTCGGGATGCTCTTGGGGGAGGCCCTGGGTGCCCAGGCAGATCTGGACCTGTTCCACATCCTTATGCTCAAAAACGCTCTTGTGCAGCATCTCCGGTCGAGGGCGCCGGTAGGTTTGCTTCGTCGCATCCATCGAAACGAAGTACCCTTTGATCTTTTCCAGCGTCTTTTCCGGATCGATCGAACCGGCGACGGCGATGACAGTCCGGTCGGCAGAATACTCCGACCGGAAGTGGCTGAGCATGCGCTCCCGCTCCATCCCCTGGATCGACTCGACGGTCCCGAGGATCGACCGGCCGAGTGAACTGACAGGCCACATGGCATCAGAGAGCAGGTCATGGACCAGTTCGTCAGGAGAGTCCTCATACATCTTGATCTCTTCCAGGATCACCCGGCGTTCCCGCTCGATGTCGTCGCCTTCAAATCGGGAGTGAAAAAACATATCAGCCAGCACGTCGAGGGCCAGATCGAAGTGATCATCCAAGACTTTGGCGTGATAACAGGTGTATTCTTTTGATGTGAAGGCGTTCAATTGGCCGCCGACGGCTTCGAGCACCTCTGCCAGGTCCTTGGCCGTCCGTTTCACCGTTCCTTTAAACAACATGTGTTCGATGAAGTGGGACACGCCCGTCACCGTCTGGTCTTCATCTCTCGAACCGGTAGCCACCCAGACGCCTAGAGCTACGGAACGCACATGGGAGATCGGCTCCATCACAATCCGGACTCCGTTCGGCAACACTGTCTTGTGAACCATCTTTTTCCTCCTGAAGGCATCCAAGAAGCCCAATTACGATTCATCCCGCCCCCAAGGGGTTGTGGACGGGAGCTTTTTCTTAAGTACCCCGAAGTGTATCAGCCCGGCGTCTCGCTGTCAACGGTGCGACTCCAATGCTCCTGTCCGATTTTTAAGTCCTATGGGGCGATGAAAAAGACCGGGAGCATTCCCGGTTCACTTCGGCTGATTGAAGCCATATTCGAAGAGACGAAGGCTGTCTCCAAAACGATCATCCGAATGGAGCACGACGGCGATCAACTGGCGGTTGTTTTTCGTCGCTGAGGCAACGAGGCAAGCGCCGGCTGCGCGGGTCGTCCCCGTTTTTACCCCGTCAGCAAAAGGGTACATCCAGAGCAGTCTGTTCGTATTCTTGATCTCCCTCGGCCAGCCTTGCCGGTTCTTCAACTGGGCGTGGCGGCTTTTCACCGCCGCGGCGAACTCCGGCCGACGCATCGCTTCACGAGCCACGATCGCCAGGTCATAGGCGCTGGACCAGTGCTGTTTGTGAGGCAACCCGTTGGTGTTGAAAAACTGGCTGCTCTGCCCCCCCATGATGCGCGACTTCGCCGTCATCCATAAGGTGAAGAATTCCTCACTGCCGGCGATGTGCTCGGCGATGGCCACACAGGCGTCGTTTCCCGACCGCACGAGCGCCCCTGTCAGCAGATCGCCCAGAGCGACCCGCTCGCCGGGGAACAGATGGATGCTCGCCTCCCCGGTGCTCCCCGCCTTCTGGCTGATGATGACCTCATCTTCCAGATTGCCGAACTCAAAGCCTAACAAGGCCGTGACGATTTTTGTCGTCGAGGCGGGCGGGCGGGATTGGTGGGCATTCCGCTGAAAGAGGACCTTTCCCGTTTCCGCGTCCATCAGCACCGCTGCGTCGGCTGTCACCTGCGGTTCAGCGAAGCACCGGTCCGGGCAAGTCAGGGTAAGGAACAGACAGAGCGACAAAGGCAGAACGAGGGACAAGGAAAGTGACAGCGATTGGAACGTCGATTTTGACCGTGATCGTGTAAGGGCCACCTTTCCTTCCTCCCCGGCAAGCTACTGCCGGGTTTATTATTGCACAGGATCGCTTTTTTTATGGTCATTCGGTTGGCTCCATCAACTCCGTCAAGGTGACCGCTTTCCAGCCTTTTTCCTCGATATATTTGAGCAACGATGGCAGCGCCTGGACCGTCGACGGTGTTGGGTGCATGAGGATCAGGGCGCCCGGGCCGATTCCCGCCGTCACGCGCCTCATCCACTCCTGAGGCGATGGCTTAAGCCAATCCGCCGAATCGACCGTCCAGAGGATGAGTCGGTACCCTTCCTTTCCAGCCACCGCCACCAACCGCTGGTCATGTTCCCCATAGGGCGGGGCAAACCACCTGGGCGCCACACCGGTTAGCTTTTCCAGGGCGGCATGGGTCCGCCGGATCTCTTCCCGGTTGGCTGAATCGGCGATCTGGGTGGGATGGGGGTGTGAGTAGCCATGATTGCCCACCTCATGACCGGCCTGGTGGACCTTCTGCACATACTCGGGAAACTTGTCGGCAAAGCGACCTGTAAAAAAAAAGGTGGCCTTAGCCTGATGGCGGGAAAGGCTGTCGAGCAGCGCCGGGATGTGTTCCTGCCCCCAGTCCACATTGATCGTCAGGGCTACCTTATCGACGAGTGGCCCCCGCCGCACAACACCGTCAACATCGCCGCGACCAGTCGTCTCTGAGAATTCCTGGTTATGGGTGATCACATATTGGGTCACACCGGCCAGCAGCAGGCAAAGGACGGTCAAGGTCAGGAGCACTCGCATCAACGCCCAGGGGATGAAGAGGGTGCGCATGGTTCTCCCCCTTTCGGCAACTCAGGTCTATCGGCTGATCCCTAGAGATCTATGCCTGTAGCGAGTCGACGAGAAGGCGAAAACGAGAAAAGCAAACTCGTTGCTGAGTTTGCCTGTTCACATTAGTACTCGATATCGTTGCGTCGCTCAATGGGTTGAGCGATTTGACCGGGTAATGACCCTTTGCGGGGCGCAAACGGTTCATAATTAGAACCGTTTGCGCATCTCGTCAGGCCGGGCGCCGCCGGTCACAGCCGGTTTGTTGGCCTTGAGCACCTCTTTGCGGGAGAGGTTGACCCGTCCCTGTTTGTCGATCTCGACGACTTTGACGGTCACTTCGTCGCCGATCTTGACCACATCCTCCACCTTGGCCACCCGCTCTTCGGCCAGTTGGCTGATGTGGATGAGGCCTTCCTTGCCGGGCAGGACTTCGACAAAAGCGCCGAAGTTCATGATCCGCGTTACCTTGCCCGTGTAGACCTTGCCCACTTCCACATCGGCGGTGATGCTCTCGATGATGCGGACGGCTTTGTTGGCCGCCTCTGTGTCGGTAGCGGCGATGAAGATGCGGCCATCGTCTTCGATGTCAATCTTGACGCCTGTTTCAGCGATGATCTTGTTGATCACCTTGCCGCCAGGACCGATGACTTCCCGAATCTTGTCAGGGTCGATGGACATGGTGATGATCCGCGGCGCATAGGGGGACATTTCGGCAGCAGGCTTGTCGATGACAGCCAGCATCTTGTTCAGGATGAAGAGGCGGCCTTCTTTCGCCTGCTGCAGTGCCTGGGTGAGGATTTCCCGGTTGACGCCCTGGATTTTGATATCCATCTGAAGCGCCGTCACGCCGTCGGCAGTGCCAGCCACCTTGAAGTCCATGTCGCCGAGATGGTCTTCCATGCCCTGGATGTCGGAGAGGATGGAGAAGTGTTCCCCTTCCTTGATCAGGCCCATGGCGATGCCGGCGACAGGTTTTTTAATCGGCACGCCGGCATTCATCAGCGACAGAGTGGAGCCGCAGACGCTGGCCATCGACGTGGAACCGTTCGATTCCACCGCCTCAGAGACGAGACGGATGGTGTAGGGGAATTCGTCTTCTGACGGAATCACCGGCAGAAGCGCCCGCTCCGCCAGAGCGCCGTGGCCAATCTCCCGGCGGCCCGGTCCCCGCATGGGTCGCGTCTCGCCGACGCTGTAGGGCGGGAAGTTGTAGTGATGCATGTAGCGCTTCGATTCTTCCACGCCGAGACCGTCGAGGATCTGCAGATCGGCGATGGTGCCCAGGGTGCAGACGTTGAGCACCTGGGTCTGTCCACGGGTGAAGAGACCGCTGCCATGGGTGCGGGGCAGGATACCGACCTCAACGGAAATGGGCCGGATTTCATCTACCTTCCGCCCGTCAGGCCGCTGCTTGTCCACGGTGATCAGCTTGCGGACAATCTCTTTTTCCATCGTATCGAGAACAGCGCGAATGCCTTTCTCCTCTTCAGGGAACTGAGGAAGCAGCGCCTCCACCGTCTCCTTCATGACTGCCTGGATATCGGCTTCCCGGGACAGCTTGTCCGGGTTTTGGATGGCCTTGAGCAGCTTGTCGCCCACGTATTCACGCACAGCCTGATCGACTTCAGGGTTGGTCTGTTTTAGAGGCACTTCCCGCTTCGGCTTGCCGGCGACAGCCACCATCTCTTCTTGGAAGGCGACGATGCGCTGGATCTCCTGATGGCCAAACATGATCGCCTCGATCATGTCTTCTTCCGGCACCTCGTTGGCGCCGGCTTCGACCATCATCACGGCGTCCTTCGTTCCGGCCACGACCAGGTGCATATCGCTCTTTTCAGCCTGTTCCATCGTCGGGTTGATCAGCAGCTTGCCGTCGACCCGTCCGACGAGTACGCCGCCGATGGGACCTTCAAAGGGGACATCGGACAGGCTGAGGGCGCAGGAAGCGCCGATCATGCCCACGATATCGGGGGGGCAGTCCTGATCGACAGACATGACGGTGGCGACGACCTGGACGTCATTGCGGAAACCTTTGGGAAACAAGGGGCGGATCGGCCGGTCGATCAATCGCGCCGACAGGATGGCCTTTTCAGTGGGACGACCTTCTCGCTTGATGAAACCGCCCGGTATTTTTCCTACAGCGTAGAGACGCTCCTCGTAATCGACGGTCAGGGGAAAAAAGTCGATGCCCGGCCGAGGTTCTTTCGAGCCTGTCGCCGTCGCCAGCACGACCGTATCGCCGTAGCGGGCAAGCACAGAGCCGCCGGCCTGTTTGGCTATCCGCCCCGTCTCAACCGTCAGGGTGCGTCCGGCAATTTCCATGGAGAATACTTGCAAGGAAATATACCCTCCTCTCATAAACATTAAGATATTCGACGTATATGTTAGTATTTCCTTCCATCATGAAAAAAACTCGCCCATACGCAAGAAAGAACGGGTTTCCCCGTTCTTTCCATTTTTTTTAGTGACGAAGCCCAAGCTCGGTCACAAGCTTACGATAACGCTCAATATCGGTTCGCTTCAGATAAGCCAACAGATTGCGGCGCTGACCAACCATCTTCAGCAGTCCCCGGCGGGAGTGGTGATCCTTCTTGTGGGTTTTCAGGTGCCCCGTCAGGTAGTTGATCCGATCCGTGAGGATGGCGATCTGCACTTCCGGAGAACCGGTGTCCTTTTCATGCTGCTTGAACTTGCCGATAATCTCCTGCTTGCGCACATTGTCCAATGCCATCCATGTCACCTCCTTACACATTATTCTCCAAAAGCCAAGAAAGCCGTCGGAGGGTCGGCAATCTGAGCCGATGGAACAAAGTCATTTGCCGATGATGGTGATCACCAGCCGCCCGGTGGCGATGTCTTTGATGACGAGATCAAAAACCCGGCCAGAACGGGCCATAAATCCGCGAAAGCGGGTCGCTGTCGGGATATGCCCGGGGATTTCATGGGCTGCAGCTTCGATGTCGTTGACCGAGATGCGGTCCTGGCGCAGGTTGTACAGGCGCTTGCGGGCATGGTCCGTCACGATGACGCGATGCATGGCTCCCCACCGCCATCCATTTCAGGAACAGTCGCTTTTGTCGTTCAACAAGGCGTACAGGGCGTCCTGAAAGGCTAACCGCGCTGGTTCTTCTGCTCCAGCCATCTGGTAGAGCAGTTCCAGTTCGGACTTCAAAGCCAGGAACTCCTCGCTGGCGCAGATATGGGCTACCTCGCCGGCAATAGAGCGGAGTTGCTGGTGATGCTCGTCGATCAACGGCAGTCCCATGGGCGCCTCCTTCCCCGGAGTCACAAGAAACATTGTAGCACAGCCATTTGCCGAAGTAAAGGCAGGCAATCAGAGAGCATTTCGGTGTTCATATTTCTATGATCCGGTTCGGAAAGATATGTTCCCGCTGAGAGTGAAAAAAGTGCCGTGTATCCTGCAGGTCGGCATGAATTTGTTCCACCAGTTGTTCGGGGCTCTGAAAGCGCATCTCGGGACGCATCCTGCGCAGCAGGTGGAGCGTCAACGTCTGTCCGTAGAGTTCGCCGTCAAAATCGATCAGGTGGGCTTCCACCGTCTCCGCCAAGCCCATCCCAAAGGTCGGCTTGACCCCAATATTGACGACCGCCATGACGCCTTCAGGCAGGATCTCTGAGCGGGCCCAGGCGGCATAGACCCCCCGGTCGGGCAGGTACTGCTCCGTCAGCGTCTCCACGTTGGCCGTCCGGAAACCGATGCTCCTCCCCCGCTGATCGCCCGGCACGACAGGACCACGCAGGATGGGGCTGTAGCCGAGCAGGTCGGCGGCCCGCTCCATCTCGCCCTTCTCAAAGGCTGACCGCACCGACGTGGAACTGACTGGCTCGCCGGCGATGGTCACGGCGTCGATCACCCGCACCCGGACCCCGAGGCGGTGGCCCAGCTCCCAGAGCAGTTCCGGCGTCCCTTTGCCGCCTCGGCCAAAACTGTAATTGAAGCCGACCATCACTGATTCGGCCCGTAGGTGCTCATGGAGCACCTGCCGAACAAATTCCTCCGGCGAAAGCTTCGCTAAATCCGGGTTAAAGGGCAGGGTAAGGACGATGTCGACGCCAAGGCGCCCTAACAGGTCGGCTTTTACATCCATCGGCGTGATCAGTTTCGGCGCTGCTTCGGGACGGATCAACCGCAAGGGATGGGGGTGAAAGGTCGCCACCACCGCTGTTCCTTGGTCGGCCCTGGCCTTTTTCACCATCTCACTGATCAGTTTCTGGTGGCCCAGATGGACGCCGTCAAAATTGCCCAATGCTACATGGACAGCCTGATAGCGGCTGTCGAGCGGACCGTTGTATACGATGGTTTTCATGGCCATACCTACTTCGATCTCTTTTCCAGACGGGTGAACACTTTGCGAGGCTGGCAGAGCCATTGTCCGTCCTTCTGGGTCGCCTGTCCCACCGCCAGCAGCGTCTGCTCCCGGTGCATGCGGATCCACTGGCCTTCCGACCAGTCTTCGCCGCGCAGGTATTGGGCCAACCCCTGGGAGAGGGCCGAAAGGCGGTTTTCCCCGATCTCCAGGGCCGATAGGTGGGCGAGCGCTTCGAAGGGACTGACCAGACGCTCCTGCGGCAAACCCTGCGCCAAAGTCTCCAGGGTGAGGCTGTCTCGGAGGGAGAAGCGGCCGCTGCGAGTTCGGATCAGCCAGCCCATATGGCCGCCACAGCCGATCCGCTGGCCGATGTCATGACAGAGCGTCCGGATATAGGTGCCTGCCGAGCATTCCACATCGATAATAATTTCCTCGGGGTTTAGCGGATCGTACTGAACAATCTCAATCCGGCGGATCGTCACTGGCCGGGCCGCCCGCTCGACTTCGATCCCCTGGCGGGCATACTCATACAGCCGTTTGCCGCCGACCGACACTGCCGAGACCATCGGCGGTGTCTGCCTGATCTCACCCCGGAACGGTTGGAGCACTTTCTCCCAGTCTTCGAGAGACAAGGGGGTGACGGCGCCCCGTTCCAATAGGCGTCCGGAGGCGTCCTGGCTGTCGGTGGTCGCGCCCAGACGGAGTTGGGCCCGGTAGGTTTTGTCGACGCCACCCACCAGTTCGACGAGGCGCGTGGCCTGTCCCACGGCAATCGGTAATACGCCGGCGGCATCGGGATCGAGTGTCCCCAGATGGCCGATCCGCTTCTCTTTCAGCAGTCGCCGGGCTTTGGCCACCACATCGTGGGAGGTCATCCCCGGCGGCTTCAGCAGGTTGAGAAAACCCTCAAGTTCCAGCGGTTCCAAGCTGTTCCATCACCGCCTGCACGATCTGATCTTCCGCCTCTGCCAAGGAACCTATGAAGGTGCACCCAGAGGCGCGCCGGTGTCCTCCGCCGCCAAAACGCTGGGCGATGGCGTAGACATCGATGTCTCCCTTGGAGCGAAAGCCGACCTTGATCTCGCCTTTACTGACCTCCCGGAAGAGAAGGGCCACTTGGACGCCGTCGATGGCGCGGGGATAGTTAATCAGCCCGTCGCATTCGTTGGCGTCGGCGCCGGAGGCCGCCATTGTCTCGCCGGTGATCCGGAGCCAGGCAACACGCCCATCGGCGCTTACTTGCAAGGACGGCAGCGCTACCGACAATAGGCGAAGATAGGCCAGTGGCTTGCGCTCATAGACCTCTTCGCGGATCTCGTCGGCTCGGGCGCCAAGATCGCGCAGTTCTGCGGCCAGACGCAGCGTCTCCGCCGTCGTGTTGGCGTATTGAAAAGATCCCGTGTCAGTCATCACTGCCGTGTAGAGGGCGGTCGCCCCATCCGACGTGATCGGCCAGCCGGCCTCGCGACATAGGGTGTAAATCATTTCACCGCAGGCGGGTGCAGCAGGATCAAGCCAGTTGATATCGCCAAACCGGCTGTTGCCGATGTGATGATCGATGTTGACGACAGGGATCTTGCCATCCAATAATGCAACGGCGTTGCCGATGCGCCCTCGATCGGCGCTGTCGAGGACGACAATCAGATCCGGTTCAAAGGAGGGCATCTTTTCAGCCCCATAGAGCCGGGAGATGTTCGGGAGAAAGCGGTATCCCACTGGCGCGGGATCATCGCAGTAGGCCACCGCCTCTTTGCCCAGCCCCAGCAGGGCCGTCAGCATGGCGCTGGCCGAACCGAGGCAATCGCCGTCAGGCACCTTGTGGACAATCAAGAGAATGCGGGACGCTGCCGACAGGTGAGTGATCACCTGCCGCAGTTCCCCTTCAACGGGGCGATTCGGTATCATCATGGATCTCCATTTCGGTCAACAGCCGGGCGATCCGGGTTCCCCGTTCGATGGAGGGGTCGGAGAGGAATACCAGTTCCGGCACATAGCGGATCCGCAGCAACTTGGATAGTTCTGTGCGCAGGAAACCAGTGGCCTGCTTCAGCGCCGCCAGGGAATTGCCGCGGGCCGTTTCATCGCCCATGACACTCACAAAAACCTTGGCGTGCCGTCCGTCGCCTGACACCTCGACAGCAGTGATGCTGGCAAATCCCAGGCGAGGATCTTTCATCTCATCCCGGAGCAGTCTCGCCAGTTCGCGTTTGATCTCTTCAGCCATGCGGGCCATCCGATGACCGGCCATGGTCGTCAACTCCTCAACTCGGTAGCCGGAAGGAGGGGTCTCCCCCTCCCTTGCGACGTTTTTTGGATTGAATTTTTAGCGAGTTTTAATCAAGCTTGCGCTGTACTTTTTCGATGACGAAGAATTCCAGCGTGTCTTGTTCGCGGATGTCGTTAAAGTTCTCGATGCCGACACCGCATTCGTATCCTTCGGCAACTTCTTTGACATCATCTTTGAAGCGCTTCAGCGAATCGAGCTTGCCTTCATGGACGACGATGCCGTCGCGAATGACACGGACCTCGGCGTTGCGGGTGATCTTGCCGTCAAGGACATAGCAACCGGCGATAGTGCCCGCCTTCGGCACTTTGAAAGTGGCCCGGACTTCTGCGTGAGCCTGAACGACTTCCTTTTCCTCCGGTTCGAGCATGCCCGACATAGCGGCCTTGATGTCCTCGGTGGCGTCGTAAATGACGCGGTAGAGGCGGATGTCAACCTGCTGCGCTTCCGCTGCCTTGCGGCTGTTGGCGTCAGGCCGTACGTTGAAGCCGAGGATCAAGGCGTTGGAAGCGGCCGCCAGCATCACATCGGTTTCGGTGATAGCGCCAACGCCGCCATGGACGCAGTTGACGCGAACCTCATCGGTAGAGAGGCGTTCGAGAGCTCCCTTCAAGGCCTCGACAGAGCCCTGCACGTCGGCTTTGACGATGACGTTCAGATCCTTGACCTGGCCTTCTTTAATCTGTTTGAACAGATCATCGAGGGAGACCTTGGAGGTGCGCTTCTGTTCCTCTTCTTTGCGCTTGTTGACCCGTTCCGAAATGACCTGTTTGGCCAGTTTTTCCTCGGTGACGACGCTGAAGGTGTCCCCCGCCTGGGGCACGTCGGAAAGGCCGAGCACCTCGACAGGCATGGACGGATCCGCTTTTTTCACCCGGCGGCCCTTGTCGTCAACCATGGCCCGGACTTTGCCGACAGCCGTGCCGGCGACTATGACATCACCGATGTTGAGGGTGCCTTTTTGGACAAGCACAGTGGCCACAGGTCCGCGTCCTTTATCCAGTTGGGCTTCAATGACCGTACCGCGGGCTGCCCGATCAGGGTTGGCCTTCAGATCTTGGACTTCGGCCACCAGCAGGATCATTTCGAGCAACTGATCGATGTTCTGGCGGGCTTTGGCGGAAACGGGAACGGTGATCGTGTCGCCGCCCCATTCCTCGACAACCAGGCCGTATTCGGTCAGTTCCTGCTTCACCCGGTCCGGAGTGGCGTCCGGTTTGTCAATCTTGTTGATGGCGACGACGATGGGCACGCCGGCTGCTTTGGCATGGTTGATCGCTTCCACCGTCTGGGGCATGACGCCGTCATCGGCGGCAACGACCAGCACGGCGATATCAGTCACCTGGGCGCCGCGGGCGCGCATGGCCGTGAAGGCCTCGTGGCCGGGCGTATCCAGGAAGGTGATCTTCTTGCCGTCGACCTCGACTTGGTAAGCTCCGATGTGCTGGGTGATGCCACCCGCTTCCGAGGCGATGACATTCGTCTCACGGATGGCGTCGAGGAGCGATGTTTTGCCGTGGTCGACGTGGCCCATAACCGTGACAACAGGGGGACGGTGGATCAGATCCTCGTCAGCCTCATCAGGTTCTTCGGCGAGGATTTCCTCGGCGGTGACCGATTTTTTCACCTCGACGGTGATGCCCCAATCAGCGGCGAGAATCGAGGCCGTATCGGAGTCGATTTCCTGGTTGATGGTCGCCAGAACGCCAAGTTGCATGAGCTTTTTGATGATGTCGGTCACCGTCTTGCCCATGGCCTGGGAGAGTTCCAGCACCGTCACAGACTCGTCGATCAGGATATGCTTCGGCGCTTCCGCCTCCATCTGGCGCATGCCCTTTTTGCCTTTGGGCTGGTTGCGCGGATGGACCAGCTTCGCGCCTGGCCGGTCTTCATAGCGGTGATCATGTTCTTTCGGCTGCACCTTGTGGTTGGCGTGGCGCTGACGTCCGTCTTTTTTCGGCGCTTCCGTCGTTTCGGGAGGCTTGGGGATAGCCGACTTGGGGATCGGCCGGCCACCGCCGCCACCGGGACGACCCTGACCCATGGGCGGACGTCCGGGGCCGCCAGGACCGCCAGGGCCACCGGGGCGACCGCCGCCGGGACGAGGTCCGCCAAAACCGCCACCTGGGCGCGGACCGCCTTGGCCCATGCCGGGGCCGCCGGGACGAGGTCCGCCAAAACCGCCTTGCGGACGGGGACCGCCTTGACCCATGCCAGGGCCGCCGGGGCGGGGGCCACCAAAGCCGCCTTCAGGACGGGGCGGGCGAGGGCCACCTTGACCCATGCCAGGGCCGCCAGGGCGGGGGCCGCCAAAGCCGCCCTCAGGACGGGGCGGACGGGGACCGTCAAAACGCTGACCTTCCGGACGAGGCGGACGAGGACCACCGAAGCCGCCTTCGGGTCGGGGCGGGCGAGGACCGTCAAAACGCTGACCTTCCGGTCGGGGTGGACGGGGGCCGCCTTCAGGTCGGTATCCTTCCGGGCGGGGCGGTCGAGGACCTTCCGGCCGCTGGCCTTCCGGACGGGGCGGGCGAGGGCCGCCTTCAGGTCGGTATCCTTCCGGGCGGGGCGGTCGAGGACCTTCCGGCCGCTGGCCCTCCGGGCGAGGCGGACGAGGACCGTCCGGTCGCTGGCCTTCCGGGCGAGGCGGACGAGGACCGTCCGGCCGCTGGCCCTCCGGGCGAGGCGGACGAGGACCGTCCGGCCGCTGGCCCTCCGGGCGAGGCGGACGAGGACCGTCCGGTCGCTGGCCTTCCGGGCGAGGCGGACGAGGACCGTCCGGTCGCTGGCCTTCCGGGCGAGGCGGACGAGGACCGTCCGGTCGCTGGCCTTCCGGGCGGGGCGGTCGAGGACCTTCCGGCCGCTGGCCTTCCGGGCGGGGCAGTCGAGGACCGCTTTCGGGCCGCTGACCTTCTGCACGTTGACCTTCAAGACGTTCCGGACGACGGTTTTCCGCCGGTGTCTTCGCCTCCTCTTTCAGGGCTGTCTTATGTTGCTCTTCACCAGAACGGCCAGAAGCCGAGCCTTTCCCTTTAAACAGCGGCATTACCTTCTCCACGTCACCGTCTTCAATGGTGCTCAAGTTATTCTTTACATCGATACCCAGTTCGTTGAATTTGGACAAAAGAGTCTTGCTCTCAACACCCAAATCCCGGGCCAATTCAAAAACTCGTTTTTTGACCATTCTGTCACCTCCGCGATATTTGGCTGGATTCGGTTGTGGTTTCGTTGATCGCCTTGTGGATTGCCCCGGCAAAACCTTCGTCGAGAACGGCGACAAGCGTTCGAGGTGAAAGACCGATCGCTTGTCCGACCGTCTCCTTCTGCCCGTAGGTCACCATCGGTACACCAAGGTCCTCACACCAATGACGGTACTTTTGTACAACACCGGAAGAGGCGTCTTCCGTGAATAACAGAAGAAAAACCTTTTGCTTTTTCAGGTGAGCTTCCACCGCGCTGTCTCCAGCGGCGATTTTTCCGGCGCGCCGGGCGAGACCGAGCAATCCATGGACCTTGTCCGTAACCATCAAACCTCTCCCATTTGAGCTTTCAAGTTCTCTACTACCTCCGGCGATATGGGCTGCCGCAGCGCTTTTTCAATCCGCTTGGCCTTGATCGCCTTTGTCAAACACTCTGTATTTGAACAAACATAGGCGCCCCGTCCCGACTTTTTTCCCGTCGGATCGAGAAGAATCGCACCTTCAGGAGTTCGGACGACGCGAATCAACGCTTTTTTGTCTCTCATCTCCCCGCAACCAACACACATCCGTTGGGGTATTTTACGAAGGCGATTCATTTTTTTCCTCCGTGAGTAGAGGCATCTGGTTTTTTATCACTGGTCAACTCAGGAGAATCCTGAGGAATTTTTGCATTGTTGGGCTCTTCGTCATAACCCTCTTCATATTCGTCAGGGTATTCTTCGTAGTCCTCATAGTTGTCATCGTAGGCGTCATCATACGTCTCATCGTATGCCTCGTCATCATACGCCTCGTCGTATGCTTCATCGTAATTGTCGCCGGCCTGCTCGTCAAAGTCTTCATATTCGGAGTCGTAAGCTTCATTATAGTCAGCGAAAGCGGCCTTGGCTGTTTTCGACTGACTTTCACTCTTGATGTCAATCTTCCAGCCGGTCAGCTTGGCGGCCAGACGGGCGTTCTGCCCTTCCTTGCCGATCGCCAGCGACAGTTGATAATCGGGGACGACGACACGGGCCACCTTGTCTTCTTCGATGATGTCCACAGTGACGACCTTGGCCGGGCTGAGGGCGTTAGCCACAAACTTGGCCGGGTCAGGATTCCACTTGACGATGTCGATTTTTTCGCCCTTCAGTTCGTTGACGACGGCTTGGACGCGCATCCCTTTCGGTCCCACACAAGCTCCGACGGGATCGACGTTTTCGTCTTTTGAATAGACGGCGATCTTGGAACGAGCGCCTGCCTCTCGGGAGGCAGCTTTTAACTCGACAGTGCCATCATGGATCTCCGGCACTTCCAACTCAAAAAGCCGCTTCAGCAACCCGGGGTGGGTCCGCGAGATCAACACCTGAGGACCCTTCGTTGTCTTTTTCACTTCGACGATGTATGCCTTGATCCGATCGTTATGTCGGTATGTTTCGCCATTCATCTGTTCCGAAGGCGCCAGGAGCGCTTCGACTTTACCTAAATCAACAAATACGTTTTTATTCTCTGTTCGTTGCACGATCCCGGTGACGATATCGCCCTCACGGTTGGAGAATTCTTCATAGATCATGCCTCGCTCCGCTTCCCGGATCCGCTGCACGACTACCTGCTTGGCCGTCTGGGCAGCGATGCGTCCAAACTCCCGAGGCGTAACCTCTGATTCAATCACATCGTTGACCTGGTAATTGGGGTCAATCCTTTGCGCATCAGCCAAGGTCACCTCGACGCGTGAATCAGTGATTTCTTCAACGATCGTTTTGCGCGAGTAGACCTTGAATTCACCCGTCGTCCGATCGATGTGGACGCGCACGTTTTGCAAAGAACCGAAGTTTTTCTTATAAGCAGAGATGAGTGCCGCTTCGATGGCTTCGATCAGTATCTCTTTTGATATTCCCTTCTCCCGTTCCAAATCTTTGAGGGCAGTCAAAAATTCGACATTCATCGGGATGCCTCCTAATTCAGTTGTCCGTTAAAAACCAGGGTATAGACGAACAGAGGAAACCTGCGTCAGCGGGATCGCCTTTTCCTCGTCATTTTGTATTATCAAGATAGATGCTTCGTTTTTGCTGGCGAGTTCACCCACGTGTTCCTTTGCGCCATTCACCGGGGCGAAAGTGGTAATGCGGACGGCTTGCCCACGAAACCGCTCATAATCCCGGTCCGACTTCAACGGTCTGTCGATCCCAGGTGAAGAAACCTCCAGCGAATAGCCGTGGGCCACAGGATCCTCACGGTCCAGGATCTCGTCAATGCGACGGCTGACCTCCTGGCAGTCCTCCATCTCGATGCCCGATTCCTTGTCGATAAAGATGCGTAAGTACCAGCTACCCCCTTCCTTCACCCACTCGACATCGACCAGTTCCAGTCCAAGTTCTTCCGTGATTGGCTTCACCCAGGCTGTTACCCGGTCTTCCAATCGAACCTTGCCAGACATCGTCTTCCTCCTTACGGTTTCTATTGCTGTCGCGAAGTGCTTGCAGAATTCTCCATAGTTTCACCGGAATAAAAAGGATCCATTCTTGCTCGGATTTCGACGCGATGGGGTTTACAAACGGAAAGAGTGGGCTAGGTACCCACTCCTTCAAAAACTGCAAAAATCCGCATCGATGTGGTCGGACGCCGAAGTAACCAAAGATTCCTTGCTCTGTCGGAAACGCACTAGTGATAGTATAGCACGGTACAATTGCCAAAGCAAGCCTGGTGCCGCTTTTTTAAGCGGCGATGTGACATAACAAAAGAACCCGCCGGGGTTAACCGACAGGTTCATTCTTATTAAAACTGGAGCCACCGACCGGGATTGAACCGGTGACCTTATCCTTACCAAGGATACGCTCTACCGACTGAGCTACGGCGGCAAAATGGCGCGCCCGGGAGGATTCGAACCTCCGACCTCTTGATTCGTAGTCAATTACTCTATCCAGCTGAGCTACGGGCGCATATGGAGCGGAAGACGAGATTCGAACTCGCGACCCTCGCCTTGGCAAGGCGATGCTCTACCGCTGAGCTACTTCCGCATTTGGTGCGGTCGAGAGGACTTGAACCTCCACAGCCTTGCGACCACTAGAACCTGAATCTAGCGCGTCTGCCAATTCCGCCACGACCGCATGTATAAGGTTGTAAATGGTCGGAGCGACACGATTTGAACGTGCGGCCTCTACCACCCCAAGGTAGCGCTCTACCAAACTGAGCTACGCCCCGACAAGGAAGATAGGCGGCAAATAAGCCGTCTACCAGGGTATGCATGGCGGAGTGGGTGGGATTTGAACCCACGCTGGCCTTACGACCACTAACGATTTAGCAAACCGTCCTCTTCAGCCACTTGAGTACCACTCCAGATAGATGGCGGAGCAGACGGGATTCGAACCCGCGATCTCCAGCGTGACAGGCTGGCATGTTAGGCCTCTACACCACTGCTCCGTATTTGGTGGGCGATGACAGGATCGAACTGCCGACATCCTGCTTGTAAGGCAGGCGCTCTCCCAGCTGAGCTAATCGCCCGAAAAAGATGGATAGTGAGGGGGAAAATGGCTGGGGTGGCTGGATTCGAACCAACGAATGGCGGAGTCAAAGTCCGCTGCCTTACCGCTTGGCTACACCCCAGTGATGGTGGAGGGAGAAGGATTCGAACCTTCGAAGGCAGAGCCGGCAGATTTACAGTCTGCTCCCTTTGGCCACTCGGGAATCCCTCCGTGCTATGGTGCCTCGGGGCGGAATCGAACCACCGACACGAGGATTTTCAGTCCTCTGCTCTACCGACTGAGCTACCGAGGCAAATGGTTGGTGGGCGATAACGGAATCGAACCGCTGACCTCTTGCATGTCAAGCAAGCGCTCTAACCATCTGAGCTAATCGCCCAACTATCATGGAGGCGGCACCCAGATTCGAACTGGGGAATAAAGGTTTTGCAGACCTTTGCCTTACCACTTGGCCATGCCGCCATGGGGTGGCTGATGGGACTTGAACCCACGAGTGCCGGAGCCACAATCCGGTGCGTTAACCACTTCGCCACAGCCACCATATTGGATTGAATGGAGCGGGTGATGGGAATCGAACCCACGTAGCTAGCTTGGAAGGCTAGAGCTCTACCATTGAGCTACACCCGCATTTGTTGATGGTCGGAGTGACACGACTTGAACGTGCGGCCTCCTGCTCCCGAAGCAGGCGCTCTACCAAACTGAGCTACACCCCGATGGAATGGCGGAGAGAAAGGGATTCGAACCCTTGAGACAGGTTTTGCCCGCCTACACGATTTCCAATCGTGCGCCTTCGACCAACTCGGCCATCTCTCCGTAAGGTCAGATACCTTATAATATCAGAAGTACAAGGTAAATGACCGTATCTATTGCTTTACTGTAAGGGTTTGCCCCTTAAAAACCACACAGAGGAGTTTATTATACACGATATCCTCTCAGCGCCTAGGCATCCGCCGTATGCCCTTACTAACTTGACCTTGTATCAGTTACTGTCATTGCTCTTCGCTCGGGGCCTTGCCCTTAGGTGTTACCCATCGGGTAGTATCCCTCACGTCTTCGCTTCGACCATAACTGTTTGCGCTTTACCTATCCTCTGTGCAGTTTTCAAGGAGCAAACCTCGCCGCCGTAAGACGGCAAAATGATTAACGTTTTGGTGGAGCTAAGCGGGATCGAACCGCTGACCTCTTGAATGCCATTCAAGCGCTCTCCCAGCTGAGCTATAGCCCCATTATGACCCGCTTCAGTTTCACACATCACTGCATGAACTGCCGGGCCTGCCGGTTTCCGGGCCGATCCGGCGACGTCCTACTCTCCCAGGGACCACCGTCCCAAGTACCATCGGCGCTGGAGAGCTTAACTTCCGTGTTCGGGATGAGAACGGGTGTGACCTCTCCGCCATTGTCACCAGATCATTGTGTTTTGTTGTTGAGTTACCGACTTCACGGTTAGACAACCAAAATCATCGCTTGTCGCGACTCAACCTTGTCTGTCTGTCCGTTCACCGGAATTCAAATTCTATCATACCGCCCAATCATAGTCAACCGGTATGTTTTTCCTCTGAATTCAGTGAATTCAGTCACCCGGTCCCTCAAAATCAAACAGTTGCGATTTCTTCCCTGAAGACAAGGGTTTACAATCCGAAGACCTTCATCCCCCACGCGGCATTGCTCCGTCAGGCTTTCGCCCATTGCGGAAGATTCCCCACTGCTGCCTCCCGTAGGAGTCTGGGCCGTGTCTCAGTCCCAGTGTGGCCGTTCACCCTCTCAGGCCGGCTACCGATCGTCGCCTTGGTGGGCTGTTACCCCGCCAACTAGCTAATCGGACGCGGACCCATCTGATAGCGGATTGCTCCTTTGGTTGTCCGAGGATGTCCCCAGACAACGTTATGCGGTATTAGCAGCCCTTTCGGGCTGTTATCCCCCACTCTCAGGCAGGTTATCCACGCGTTACTCACCCGTCCGCCACTAAGAGCTGCACGCTTTTGATTCGCAACTGTTCGATTTTCAAGGACCGATATTCAGAACCAAGTCACTTGCTGATTGGCGGTAGTTTTTACCGCAGCACAGCGGCGACGTTGACTATTATTACACAACCGCAAAAAGAATGCAACGAGTATTTTTTTCCAGAACGAATTTTTTTGCTTCGATTTGCGCAGCGCCGCAAAAGGCAGGCGCTGCGCTCGCCGTGAACTCCCATGCTTCAGAGCAGGGGGCAAATACTAACGCTATTTATCTGCTTCAGCGGGGACGATACAGATAAAAGAAAAGTCCTGTTCAGAGACATTGCGGAACTGGTGTTCTTCTCCACCCGGCACGTAGGCAACCGAACCTAACTGAACGGGATGTTCCTTGCCTCCTATAAACAATGTCCCCTGTCCGCTCACAATGTAATTGATATGGGGCCAGGGGTGGCTATGGCGCGGTGTCTGCCCGCTTGCGGACAGTGTAAACAGCCGCATCGACCAGCCGTCCCACCCTTGAGCCGGGCCGATCAGCGATTGTTTCACTGCATTCACGATTCCTGGCCCTTCCAGCTTAAAGGCCGAGATAGAGGAAACATCAGAAACAAACATGCATAGGACTCCTTTCGATTACCTTATTATGCCGATGCCTAAGCAACCATTATTTTACTACAAATTTAAACTGTTTTGTAGGTATTTTCACAATCAACAAAGCTCTATTTACTTATGACTCACCGCCATCTCTTTTATCGCCATCTCTTTTATCGCCGTCCCTCTTAACGCCATCTCGCATCGTTATCTCTCAACGTATCGCTCCGACCGGGCAGACGCGCGGACAGACACGCGCATAGTCGCGCAGAGTGTACATTCGCTGTCACGGACAGGTTCCCCTCGAGTTATCAGCCCCATGATGTCGACGTCCATCGGACAATGGTTGTTGCATTGTCTGCAACCTGATCGGCGCTTTTGTCTATGCTTTTTTCATCCCATGTAATGAATAAAACATTTTACTTCATCATCGCTTGTGATACAATGGACATGACAAAAAAGAACGGAGGGGTTAATTCCATGGCAGATCGACAGCACCTGCTGGAAGAAGTCCGACACCAGTGGATCGAAGACATCCTTTCCGCTTCCCCCCTTTTTCTCTGCCGCTTCTTAGGTGTAAACGACCACCCGCTTGCACCGCTCCTTCTATACGGCATGGATCTGGAGGCACTTGTTGGAGACAGGCTAGAACGGATAACGGAAGAACAACTGCTCGGCTACCTTCAAGAACTAAAGGAACAAAAGCTACGACTGTGTTGAAAAGGCGAATACATACATCCTAGCAGCCGCCCTTCCACAGGCGGCTGTACTGTTTTATAAAGAACATTTTCAACGTTCGCTTGCCCAATTCCTTCCATGCCGGCCAGCAACCGGGGGGGGGAGTAGCGCTTTCTCCTCCTCGAACGCGATTATGTCAATAGAACATGTATCTATTCCCTCGGTGATTTAAGGAAAATAGACGCCTATAATCAAATCTTTTGTGAACAGGAGGTTTATATGATCGTAAAAATTAACCTCCCTCGCCTGCTAAACACCCTGTCAATGGTGCTCGATTTCAACACGACCGGTCTGAATCACCATCACAACCGTGTGGCTTACATCAGTTCCGCCATGGCCGGTCTGATGGGGCTAACCGCACAGGAGCGGCATGATCTCTATTGCGCCGCCAGCATCCACGATATCGGCGCCACCTCCTTTCACGAGAAAGTGGCCTTGAGCGCCTTCCATGTCCTCGACACAGAACCCCACTGCCAAACAGGTTATCAACTGCTAAAAGAAATCGGCACCTTTGATCGCATCGCCAACATCATCCTGCATCATCACGATCATTGGGAGTGTCAACAGGAACGCTCCTCCCTGACTCGGCTCAGCGACATTATCCATCTCGCCGATCGTTTAGAGATCCTGCTCACAGAGGATTACATCCTTCACCAGCGGCGAAGCGCCCTGGACCAACTGAACCGATGGTTCGGTACCATGTTCCGGCCGGAACTGAAAGAAGCGCTCCATGAGTTGGCTGCAAAAGAGAGCTTCTGGCTTGATCTGGCCTCCCCTTATGTAGAAGACCTGTCTTTGCGGATGATCTCCCCTGAGATCGGCGATTGCGACTTCCAGAACAAAGACCTAAAGAAGCTTTTCATGATCTTTGCCTTGCTCATTGATCGAAAAAGCCGGTTTACCCTGCACCACTCCCGCCTGGTGGCGTCGTCATCGGTCCATCTCGCTTCCCTTGCCGGCTTCTCTCCACCGGACATTGCGCAGATCGAAGTTGCCGGTCTATTACACGACCTGGGAAAGCTGAGCATTCCCGAATCAATCCTCGAAAAGCCGCGCGCCTTGACAACGCTTGAGTTCGACGTGATCAAGCGCCACCCTTATCACACCTATCACATCCTCCGGCGTCTCGCCGGTTACTCGCAACTGTCCGAGTGGGCTTCCTTCCACCATGAACGACCCAATGGGACCGGATACCCCTTTCGCATCGGCGGCTCCGAACTGCCTCTCGGCAGCCGGGTCATCGCCGTTGCCGATGTCTTCTCCGCCCTCATTGAAGACCGGCCCTACCGTCCCGGCATGGACCGATCCGACATCGAAGCCATCCTGACCCGATCGTCGCGGGAAAAAGCCCTCGACGGGGACCTTGTCGATCTGCTGCTCTCCCACTATGACCTCTTTGCGTCGCTTCGGGAGTTTCTGGATATCCTCAGGTACTGAGAGCATCGGAATGGATCGGGAAGGCCCCCGCCTCGCACGTCAGGCAGGGGCCCTTTTAACCCGTATGAACGATCGAAAAACCATCGGCGTAGAGAAAAGAATCACCCTTTGATTTGGGCGAGTCCGATGACCTTTCAAGCCTTCCGTTGCCAAGGGACGTCAAGGCAAAGCGGCTCCCTTTTATGGTTGAAAACGAAAATGATAGTCGATGGGTGCCGGCCAGGTCGCCAGCGCATTTTCCTCTTTTGGATAGGGGCCACCGTTGTGGATGACCAGAGGGACACCGTCCGACCGTCGCTGATCGGAGATGATCCCGATATGCTCCAGCGGTCTGCCTAAGCCAAAGACGACAATATCGCCCGGCTGCCACTGGACGAGGTTCTCCGCATCGCCCGGGATCAGCGCCGTCGTCAGAGACTGCCCATGGCGTTGAAGAAAGCTGACTAGATTCGGCACCCGTCGAAAATCAATGTTGGAATCAGGACGGCCGTTGACGCGCGGATAGGCTTTGACGTTTTTGCGAATGTCCTCGTCGATCATCGCTTTGAGATCATACCCGGCATCCTGAAAAGACCTCCAGATCACATCGGTGCAGACGCCTTCCGTCGCCGGCGGGTAGCCGCCGACGTAATAGACGCTCCGGTACATAGGGCGCCGCTGTACCTCTGCTCGGCCCCCGGCGACGATATCAAGGGCATCGTCGACACCATCGTCGTCACCGTCCCGACCTGACAGATGCAAGGGCACGCTAACAGGTTGGCCCAAGGGCAGGCCGGGCATCGCCAGTTTGCCTGACCAGAACTCATTGACAGCGCCGGTCAAGCGACAGGTCAGTTCAGGGTAAGCAGAGCGCAGCCATAACAGTGAACCAAGACAGAGGATGCAAAGGATGAGGAAGGCGCTTAGCGCGCCCCATGGCCAACGAGAATAGGGCCGTACCGGCAACCTCATCGATAACCCCAGCCTTTCTGGTCCCGACTATTCTATCCTGTTTATGGTATCACTTTACAGACTTCACCCAGCCCGGAGAAGTGACATGAAATAGTCGAAGAATAGCATTGAATCTGAAATTCTGATAAACAACAAAAGACCCTGGGATTTTACATCCCTAGGGTCTTTTGCACTTACTGATCCCTCAAAATCAAACAGTTGCGATCGCACGCTTTTGATTCGCAACTGTTCGATTTTCAAGGATCAAAAAGAAAATGGCGGAGTGGGTGGGATTTGAACCCACGCTGGCCTTACGACCACTAACGATTTAGCAAACCGTCCTCTTCAGCCGCTTGAGTACCACTCCAGTTATAATGGCGGAGCAGACGGGATTCGAACCCGCGATCTCCAGCGTGACAGGCTGGCATGTTAGGCCTCTACACCACTGCTCCGCGTAACGCCAGTTCAGCACCAGCGTGGATTTATAATATAACAAGAAACGCGAATTTTGTCAAAGGGTATTTTTATCCAGATTATCAAATCGGGACTGTGACAAACGTAGCGGGAAAAAGTGATAATTCCGCCGTCAACCGCAAGCGCCGACATAAGACCGCGAATGCCTCAGGCTCTCGTTCAACCTCGAACTGCCAATTAACTCAAGGCCGACGCCACCAAGGCCGCCACTAAAGCCCCGAAAGCGGAACTGATGAAGTTCACCATGTCATTGTCCATGAAGGGCAGACCTCGGCTAAACCGGTTTTTGGCGCCGCTCTGGGTCACTTTTTTTTCCGTCTCCTTCCCCGTTTCTGCATTGATGTACATGGTCTGAACAGTCGCGCCCAGCAGGCTGTCAAAGAGGGAGCCGCCTAGGCCGCCGGCGACAGCAGCGGGAAGGATCCAGAGGCTTCCCATTAAGTCGCCGCTGCCGCTCAGCAGGAGATCATGGATCCCCACAAGCAACCACACCGTAAGTCCGATGGTCAACGCGCCCAAGATAGTGGAGAAGGTGCCGACCGGCGTGATGCCGCCGCTCGTTCCAGGCGGCACCACCCGCCCGGTGGTGATCAGCCGCGGCGGCCGACGGCTCAACACGCCGATCTCGGTCGCCCAGGTGTCCGCGTTGACAGTAGCCATCGTCCCCACGAAGGCGGCGAAAAAGGCCTGGTCGGAAGGAGAAAGAAAGTGCAGAACGGCCAGCAACGCTCCAAAACCGCCATTCGCCAGCGCTTGTCCGAAATCGCGACGGCTCCCCTTGTCAAACTTCTCTTCCGCGACAGCGCTTTTCTGCGCCTCTTTATACTTGGAAAGGGCTGAACCATAGATGAAAAAGGCGATCAGGGTGAGCCCCCATACCCAGCCGCCAAAACCGAAGATCAGCGTGCCGACGATGATTGCCCCCATCACCCCGCTGGCCGACAAGGAACGGCGGCGGTAAGCCAACGCCCCGATGAGCGTGCTTAGGACCAGGCCGATCAAGATCATGGGCAGGTTGACGTTCCAACTGGCCAGCGCCCATAAGGCCAGTCCTGTCCCAATAGGAACAGTGATGTTGTCAAAACCGGACAAAGAGAGCGCCTCGAGGCCGGCAGCGATTAGGGCGAGGAGGAATGCGAAAGCAACCGCCCGGATGCCATCAATCCCCGTATCCATCCATAGCAGCGTCAACAGGATCGAGATAAAACTGAAAGTGAACATGGCGGCGCTTCCCTCCAGGCTGCGCCGGTGACTGCCCACATGGTAAATACGTTTTCCAAAGGCCTGTCCCAAAACAGCCGCAAAGGCATCACCCCAGGTCATGGCCATGGTGGCCGCAACGGCAATATAGACTTGATCGCGAGGCCAGAACCACAAAAGCAGCGCCGTCACCGACAGGATAAAGTAGACGGTGCCCGGCGTTCCCCCGGCCAGATCCATCGCTTTGATCAGGCGGTAGCGGTAGCTGAGGTAGTTGAACACGATGAAGGTCAGGGCGGGGATGATCCCGATTTGCCAGTGATCGAAATGGGCGACAGCCCCGACAATCCACATCCCGGCGCCCACATGGACAACCTTGCGGGTGAACTCGACGGGATAGCGGCGCCATCGTTGAATCCCCGTGGCCAGCGCCAATAGCCCGATGATATATACATAAGAGATCAGCAGTCCATAGAGGTCATTTTGACTGATCAGCAAAAATACTCACCCCGATACCTTTCATCATTTTTTCATTTCATCCATACAGGGGTTGCACGAACCTTCTTAATGGTATCACAGGGTGATCGACGAGTAAATTAAAGGGACAAAAAATGGACCCAAAAAAAGGGAGAGATGTCTGATGACTCGACCTACGCGACAGAATTGAACCGCAGCATCTTCGGACAAGCGGGCTACAAACAACCAGCAGTCATTGTTTTTGGCGCGACAAATCAACGTTACTGGAACCTGCCCGAAACCGGCTCGCCTGATCGGCTACTCTATCTGAAACCGGCTCACTTGCTGGAGAAGGTCATGGGACATCTTGGATAACTCTTCTGTCGATTCCACAATCCCCCCGATAGCGTCGCTCTGCTCCTCGCCAGCGAGGGCGATCGTCCCTAGCGAATCACTGATGGTCCGTGCTGTATCGACGAGGCGGCTCACATGGCGATCGTTTTTGACGACGATGTCCCTGTATGAGGCGGCCATATTGGACAGGTTGCTCTCCATTTCAAGGACCTTTTCGGTAATCAGGGTAAAGTTCTGGCTAGCGCCCCTGACATGCCCTGTCCCCTGTTCCATGCGACTGGCGCTTTCCCCGATCGCCTGGACAGCCTTGCGGAGGTTTGACTGAGTCGTGTCAATCAGTTCGGCGATATGCTCTGTCGCCTTGGCCGTCTGCTCCGCCAGCTTCTTGATCTCGCCGGCAACAACAGCAAAACCTTTCCCCTGTTCGCCGGCGCGGGCCGCTTCAATGGCCGCATTGAGGGAGAGCAGGTTTGTCTGGGCTGCGATGTCGGAAATCATCTCCAGTATCCTGCCGATTTCCTGAGAATCTGATTCCGACTGCTCAATGATCGCGTTCATGTTGCGGTTGAAGCTGTGCAGCCGCTCGATATCGGTCACCACCGTATCCATCTCTTTAGCCCCTTGCCGGGAGATCTCCACTGTCTTTCGGGAGAAGGCGACCGTCCTTTCGATCTCGGCGGCCATCGCCTGCATCTCGTTATAGATCTCCTGGAAGGCCTCAAAGACGCTCTCGCTATGATTTTCCCCTGCCCCAGTGGCACGAGAGATATCGGTAATGCTCCGCACCACCTGCTCCATGCTGGTGGAGCACTCCTCAGCCCGGTTCAAGCAGGTCTCCGAGGCGCGAGCGACGAGATGGGAGCGGCCCTGGATCGCCATCACCAGATCGCGCATGTTCTGGGCCATCTGATTGACATTGGCCGCCAGCCTCGCCAACTCATCGTCACCAGCGACCTCTATCTGCTCTGTTAGGTTTCCACTGGCGATTTCCTTGATCTTCCTCTCGATCTGCTCGATGGGCCGGGTAATCCCACCGGCGATCCGGTAGCCGACGGCGATGGCGGTCAGCACGATCAAGAGCGTCACCCATGTGTTTTTCAACAAAAAACTGTGCACGATCGCCATCGCTGCCGACTGTTCCTGCACAGAGATGACAGCCCAGCGGTTGGAGTATCCCGGTAGTTCTACCGGTGAAAAGGCCGTCACATAGCCTTTGCCGCGACTGTCGGAATAGGTGACGGCATCCGTTTCACCAGCCAGCGCCCGCTCGACAGCCTGCTTGAGCACCGGTGGCGCTTCGATGGCGCGCTCCTCCACCTGCTGGTTTCCGTTGGCGTCGAAGACGGCGTTCCCCTGGCTGTCCTTGACCAGCACCTTGTAGGTCATCTTCTTGTAGTTATAGGCTTCAGCCAGTTGACTCCGGTCCGGGTGGGCGACGACAGCACCGTCGCCATCGAGGATGAAGGCGTACTGCCCCTCCCCTTGGTTCATCTTATCTACAAAATCCTGCAAGGCCCCCAGTTTCAAGTCGGCCCCGAAAACGCCCACCAGTTTCCCCTCTTGGCGGATGGGCAGGATGACGGAGGATACAGCGATGTTGCCGGTCATGGAAAAATAAGAGGGGGTGATAAAAGGCTTGTCAGGCTCTTTCATGATCTGTTTAAACCACCAGCGATTGGAGCGATCACCTAGGTTGCCGCTCGATCGGACCGTCTGCATACCGTCGGTCCCTTGAATGAAAAATAGTTCAAAATAGGGATTGGCTTGGATGGCGGTTTGTAACGCTTTTTTCTGTGTCTCTGGCTGAAAGGCGGTAACATCGGTGCTCTTGGCCAATACATCGCTCACACTATAAGCCTTCTCCAAATAGGTTTTTACATTGCCGGCAATCATGGTGGCATAAGCCTTGTTTTTTTCTTTGGCATAACGAGAAAAATCGTTTTCTAGCATCAAATAGCCGATCATGTTATAGACCAAAAAGGGGATGACGACGAGAAGCAGTGTCATTAATAACACGCGAGTACGGATAGAGCGCATGGACATGCCCGCCTTTCTAACGGCCTGATTTTGTTTGCATAGCATTATCATATAAGACCTTCAATGCAAATTATGTCGAAATATGTAAGAAGCATTTAAAAACCATCAAACATTTGTCGATTTTTAACACAAAAGTCTAAACCCCGCACATGGTGTCACTCGTCAACTTGTTCAGTGTTTTGATCCGTTTGACGGTGATAACAATAGCGGCCATAGATACAGAAAAAACAAAAAATCATATGATTCCCATGGCTATTAGACAGGCAAATAAGAAAAGACGCAACGTAGCGTCCAGAAGGCGCCCGGTGCGTCTTTTTAAAAATAGCGATCAGCGTTTCTTTACTAAGAGGCTTCGCTGCACAAATCGTCTTTCCGTTCGTAATGGAGTCCAATCACTCCGTTGACCCGGTAGGCGTCGAGACAGTACTTGCAACGCATGTTTTTTGCCGGGCATTTGGCGTCATGGCTGCATTCATGGCAGAAGTCGGCTTTGCATGTGGGATGCCAAGTTCCAGAGCAGTCCAGTTTGTGGTGAATGCCGCTCTGGCTGTCCTTCCATTTTGACCATTCAAACACGGGGCATTCCTCCTCAAACCATCTAGGAGACAGGAATTGCATTTTCAGACTTTTCCGAAGCAATTCCCACCTTACCTATAATGGTATGTCAATTCACCGTCAGTTGACCGTTGACCAGTTGGACCGTATAGGTGGCAAAGACCTTCGTCTCGCCGGTCTGCTTGTCCACCTGTTTGACCTCGATGGTTCCGTTCGCTTGTAGGGTCGCTTTGTACTCCCAGTCGAGGATCGAGGCGATCGTCCAATCGACCAGTTCCGTTCTGCCGATTTCGTTCCAGTTGATCGTTCCATCCGCGTTGACCAGTTTGTCTTTTTTGACCTTCGCGTCGTCTAACCTCTTCTGCAGCGCCTCCTTGAGCCGGTTGGCGATTTCGCTTTTCGAGAAACCCTGTACCTTTTCGACGACATCTTGCACGCCCACAGACTTCGCTGGATCGGCTGAAGGCGCGGAACATCCCCCTACAAAGAGAAAACTCCCGACGAAAACCGCCAGGAGAAGCAAACGTAACAGACTGTGCCTCATGTCCATTCCCCCTGATGTCTGAACTGATTCGGTATCTTGCATCATGCGTCAACATATTTCCTCATCACGATCATACATCAAAAACCATCGCCGGTCTAGCCATTGTACCCATTCGATCGACCATCTAGAGCCAAAGCGAGGCGTTCCAGCCTTCCCTGATAGGCAAAAACCCCCGCTGACAGCCTTCCAGCTTGTCGCAGGGGTTTTCCTTATTAAGTCTAACAGATCTCCCCTTACTGTCCCGCCTTCAGTTCCGTCCAGTAACGGTCATAGACCTTCAGCGTATCACCCACATCCTGGATCCACTCGCCTTTGCTGATCTCGCTCTTGCTCAGCTTGATCATGGGGTTTTTCTGGTACTCTTCGCTGTGCAAGGCAAAGGCTTTTTCGTTGGGGTTGCTGTAGCCGATGAACTCGTAGTTCTTGACGCTCACTTCCGGGTCCATCAGGTAATTGATGAACTGTTCGGCTAGTTCGCGGTGCTTGGCGCCTTTGGGTATGGCCAGGGTGTCAGCCCAGACAGTGGTGCCCTCTTTGGGGATGACGAAAGCCACGTCCTTGTTTTCCTTGTAGACGAAGGCGGCGTCGCCGGACCACATGGTCCCGATCCAGGCTTCCTCAGTGATAAACTTCTGCTTGATATCGTCGGTGTCAAAGGCGAGCACGTTGGATGCCAAGGTCTTCAGGTCGTTGTAGGCCTTCTCCAGTTGTTTTTCATCTTTCGTGCTGTTGGAGAAGCCATTTTTCTTGAGAGCCATGCCGAGCATCTCCCGCGAGTCGTTGAGCAGAACCAGGCGGCCCTTGTACTTGGCGTTCCAGAGGTCCTGCCAACTGCTGATCGGGTCTTTCACATACTTGGTGTTGTAGGCGATGCCGGTGACGCCCCAGGTATAGACGACAGAGTGTTTGTTGCCGGGGTCGAAGGCCGGCGTCTGGAAGGTGTTGACCAGGTTTTTCATGTTCGGCAGGTTGTTGTGGTTCAGTTCCTCCAGCAAGCCCATCTTGGTCATGGCGCCCACCATGTAATCGGAGGGCTGGATCAGGTCATACTGAGCCCCGCCGGCTTGGAGCTTGGCCAGCAGTTCCTCGTTGCTGGAGAAGACGTCATAGTTGACCTTACAGTTGTACTTCTTAGCGAAGTCGTCGAGGACTTCCGGTGAAAAGTTGTCGGCCCAACTGTAGATGTTCAGCACTCGTTCACCGCCATTGGCGGCGTCCGCCCCTTGTTGGGCTTGGGGCGCTTGCGCCGTCTGACCGCCGCAGCCGGTCAGAACGAGGCCGACTACCAGCAGGATCGCCACCAGCATGTGGAGCGGTTTTTTTTGTTTCATAAACGTATCCTCCTCCATAAATAACATTTACTCTGAGCCTTGGTTGGCTATAGGGATTGCGCTTCGCGCAACTGTCCTCATCAAAAGGGCATCTGCCGGGGCGAATGGTCGTCACGGTCCTTGTTCTGCAGCCACTGAACGAGCACGACGAGGATGACGATGACAGCGATGAGGATCGCCGAGAGGGCGTTGATCTCCGGCGAGATCCCCCGCTTGACCATCCCGTAGATATAGAGCGTCAACGTCGTCGAGTTGGGACCGGCCACGAAAAAGCTGATCACAAAGTCATCGATGGACAGGGTGAAGGCGAGGAGCGCGCCGGCGATGATGCCCGGCGAGATCAGCGGCAAGGTTACATAGCGGAAGGTCTGCCAGGGGGTCGCGCCAAGGTCCTGAGCCGCTTCTTCCAGTTCTTTGCCCATCCCCTCCAGGCGCGCCGACACGATGACGACGACGAAGGAGACGCAGAAGGTGATATGGGCGATGATGATCGTCGCCTTTCCCAGCGGGAAAGCCAGTTGGCTGAAGAGGATCAGCAGCGACAAGCCCATGACGATCTCCGGCACAAGGATGGGCAGGTAGATCAGGCTGTCAATGGCCCCCTGCAACCGGTAACGGTAGCGGTGCAAGGCCAGGGCGACGCTAGTGCCCATGACGGTGGAGAACAGCGTCGAGATGACCCCGATGGTGAGGCTGTTTTGCAGGGCGTTCAACACCTGCTTGTTGTCAAGGAGAGAGAGGTACCACTTGACCGTCCAGCCGGTCCACTGGGCATTGATGCGCGACTCGTTGAAGGAGTAAAGGACCAGGACGACGATCGGTATGTACAAAAAGGCCAGCACAGCCAGGGAGTAGGCGAAGAGCAGGTGGTGGCGCAAGCCTTTCACGGGCGGCCCCCCTTCCCTTTTTGCGCTTCCAGCACGCGGTAGTAGAGAAAGATCAAGACCAGCGAAAAGAGGGTCAGCAGGATTGACAAGGCCGAACCGAAGGGCCAGTCGCGGGCCGAGAGGAACTGGTTCTGGATCAGGTTGCCGATGAGAGCCGATTTGGCGCCGCCCATGATGTCAGGAACGACGAACATCCCCAAGGAGGAGACAAAGACCAGGATTGAACCAGCCACGATACCGGGCAGAGTTAATGGCAGGGTCACATGGCGGAAGGTCTGCCAGGGGGTCCCCCCCAGATCATAGGAAGCCTCCAGGAGCCGCCGGTCGAGTTGTTCCAATGACACATAGACGGGCAGCACCATGAAGGGCAGGTGGGTGTAGACCATGCCCAGTTGGACCGCTGCCGGGTTATAGAGCAGGTTTAAGGGCTGATCGATAAAGCCGGCGGCGATCAGGAAGGTGTTCAACAGCCCCTGGGAGCGGAGGATGACCACCCAGGCGTAGGAGCGGATCAAAAAGTTGATCCAGAAGGGCACCATCACCGCCAGGAGCCACACATTCTGCCAGGACCGGTTCATGCGGACGATCCGGTAAGCCAGCGGGTAGCCGAGTAAAAAGGTGAGCGCCGTCGTCACCGCCGCCATCTCGACGGTATCGCCGAGGATACTCAGGTACAGGGGCTCAAAAAACCGCAGGTAGTTCTCCACGGTGAAAGCATAGAGAACCTCGCCATAGGTCCCACGCTGGCAAAAGGAGATAGCGACCACAAAAAAGAGGGGGATGAGAAAAAATGCGGTGAGCCACCCCAGGGCAGGCAAGGCCAGCCATCGTCCCTTGTTCATCGGCGCAACTTCACCTCATCCTCTGGCGCCCAGGCGAGGCCGACCCGCTCGCCCACCTTCCATTTGCGCTTGTCGTCAAAGTACTGGTAGGTCAGGATCAGCGCGCCGCCGTCGTCAAGGCGGACATAGACCTTGTCGATAGTGCCATGGAAGACAACTTCTTCGATCACACCACGGCGAAGGCGCGTCGGCTCGGGACCGAACTCGCCGGCTTCGATATCATAGTGGTCGATCTTTTCCGGCCGGACGGCGTAGGCCTTTTCCCCTTGCTCGAAGATATTGTTCTCCCCGATGAACCTGGCCGCAAAGAGGCTTTCCGGGGCATGGTAGACCGCATGGGCCGTTCCCAGTTGCTCGATGACACCTCGGTTCATGATCAAGATCCGGTCTGACATGGTGATGGCCTCTTCCTGGTCATGGGTCACATAGACGAAGGTGAGGCCAAGGTTTTTCTGCAGGTTTTTCAATTCCAACTGCAAATTTTTTCGGAGTTGGTAATCAAGGGCGCCAAGGGGCTCGTCCAGGAGGAGCACCTTCGGGTTATTGACGATGGCCCGGGCAATGGCCACCCGCTGCTGCTGACCGCCGGAGAGTTGTTTCGGCTTGCGACGGCGATATTCGCCCAACTGGGTCAACTGGATCACTTCGTTGATCCGCCGGTTCTGTTCCGACTCGGGAATCTGCTTCATCTTCAGGCCGAAACGGATGTTCTCTTCAACTGTCATGTGGGGAAAGAGGGCGTACTGCTGGAAGACCATGTTCACATCGCGCCGGTAAGGCGGGAGTTGGGTCACCGGCTGTCCGTCCAAAAAAACCTCGCCGCCTGTGGGCGTCTCCAACCCGGCGATGATCCGGAGCAGCGTCGTCTTCCCGCAACCGCTGGGGCCGAGCAAGGTAAAAAACTCCCCCTCAAGAATGTCCAGGGAGATGGGAGTAAGGACCTGATGGCCGTCAAAGGCCTTTGTCACGTTATGCAGCTTGATCATTGCTTTCATTTGTTCCATTCATCCGCTCCAAGGATCTTTTTTCGCATCTTCATGTTCTCATTTTTCGCCGAAAATCCTGCCTCATTATGTCACATTTTTGTACTTTTTGCAGTAGAAACGCAAACGTTATTGAAAGATCTTATCCTCCAGGCTCATGAGCACCTCGAAGACGATCAGCCCGATGATGGCCAATTCCAGGAGCATCGCTCGGTGGTTGACAACCTCGTCGTTTAACAGGGAGTAGTTGTTAGCGATGACAGCAAGCTTGCGCTTGATGCTGTCCATCCAGACGGAGGTGCGCAGAATGCTGGTGGCCGCCCCGTAGACGCGAGCGTAAAAGATGTCTTCGGTAACCTTGATGGCGTTTTGGATCTTTTCAGTCACTTCGTTGATGTCGATGACCAGTTCCATATAGGATTTCATGATCTTGCGGTATTGGCGCAACCGGGAATACCAGTTGTCTCGGTCGGCCCGCTCGATATCGTCATACATCTGGTTCATCTCGCCGGACAGGAGCTGGTCATAGTATCGGAGTTCCACCAGTTGGGTCAGGGCAAACTCAATCAGATCGGGGATATCGGTGCTCCCTTCGGCGTCATGGATGAGGGCCGAATCCCAGGTCAAGATGGCATGATCTTTTTGACCGTAGGCAAAGGAATTTTTCATCGTCTCCTGGCGCATCTGGGCGCTGACGGGCTCCCGCTCGGCCAGTAGCACCGGTACGGGATCCCAGTCCTCGCGCCAGCGGCGGAAGAAAAAGAGGGTGAAATCCTCCTCCACCTTCCCTTCGCGGAGCGGTTCCATGGCGCCGGCGAGGGTGCTGGTCACCGAGTCACGCCACTGGTGAAAGAGGGATTCCAGATCGTCCTGGCTGTAGAGAGCGACGGACAGGTCAAGGAGTTGATCATAGGTGAGGTCTTCCGGCAGGAAGATCTGCAGGATCAGGCTGACGACGCCCAAATCGTAGACGCGGGCCACCACCTGCCCTTTGTAGCGACGCCCTTCGATGGGGATCTCCCACGTCCCCAGTTCCATCGAGACAGGCGGGTTCTCGATGATGATCGATTTGGGACGCACCCGGGATAGGCGCATGCGGCTCGTCGGTTTTTCCTTCATGAACAAAGCTTGCACCAGGCCAAGATCGAACTCTTTGGCCACTTCATAGA
The DNA here is from genome assembly GCF_057715735.1 of Heliomicrobium sulfidophilum. Classification (NCBI taxonomy): domain Bacteria; kingdom Bacillati; phylum Bacillota; class Clostridia; order Eubacteriales; family Heliobacteriaceae; genus Heliomicrobium; species Heliomicrobium sulfidophilum. The sequence continues at coordinate 232,663 of NZ_JBVTZZ010000004.1, read as the reverse complement.
TACGGTAGAGCCAGATGGAGTCTTGCATGATACGATGGATTCCCCGCTTTCGCTTGCGAAATGAATGCTCCCAATCAAATGAGATAAACGAATATCCCCTGCTTTTCAAGCGTTCTAGTGCTTGCTTGTAAATGGGCGCATTCCGTTGTTTACAGCATATCCTTTTTTCGATAAGGGAGTCAAAAGCGCAAAAGGAATCTTAATCAAATTAATCATTTTTTAAACCTTCGCGGTGGAGACTACACCACCAAAGGCGTCTTCTCCGACGCCTTTTCCCTGATCGACATCCAGCGCATGACCGACGCCGACGGACCTCCCCATCGCCGACGACATCAAGCAAGCCCTCTGCGGCCAACCCGATATTTTCCAACTTCCTAAGCAGGTTTGCCCGGTTCTCATCTAATGGTCCCCGTTGGGTGGTAAATAGGCCCGGTCAATGATATCGGAAATATACTACTTCAAAATGAACAAGCCGTTCAGAAAATAGAGATCGAAAGCCAGGTGCATTTGCCAACATCTCTTCACAGGGATTTAGGCACATCTGATCTTGCTTTTCTTCCACTTTTCCCTCATTCGCTTCAATCGGACCATCCGATAATCGCAGTCTGATTTTACTTTTTCGCCAATTCCTTCCCTTATCCTTCATGACATTCTATTCAATTGACGATCTCGGCCACTCTCGGCAAAATGAAAAAAGCTGGGTCAAGATCGTATCAACCCTTCTGCATTTCCCAGGGAATCGCCGTCTGCGCGTCCAATGTCGCCTCCAAGCTGTCGCCCGCTTCACCGGCGATACGTGGGGGGCGTTTTTCTTCTGCCATCCGGCTTACCTCCTGGGTCTAGGATGCTCAGTGCAGCCTTTCTGGTAAAATCACCTCGATACCACCGATAAAAGTAGCGGGAAGCCAAAAAAGTCAGATATAATGTGACCCAACTCCAATACCAGTCCCAATGAATGTACTTGATGAGGTTTGTATTCCTTTCCAGTATCACTTCAAATATAGTAATACCCGAAGTATAGACCATATAATGAATGGCTTTTCTGATCAAGCTGCCATGTTCCGGATAGTATAGGTTGAACAACACACAGATACCGGGGTAAACGTAAAATTCAAAGGAAAAGCTGGTTCGGATCGCGTTGGCGAATAAACGTACGGGGTAGGCGATCAGGTTCCATTGTACGACCAGGATACCGAATAACCATGTGATACATTGTTTGAAGAAAAAAATCACGATGGAGTCTCGCAGCTTTTCCTTCGGAACGAATAAAAGTAGGGCGACAGTCATGCCTAGCCACGCCGCGACTTCGATTATCCTTTCGATCGACATGCGGGAGCCTCCATAAAGTCGAAATCGTTATGTGAGTATTCCCGAGGCTTACGAGAACTACTCCACGTCCGCGCAGGAGGCTCACATGGTCTAAGCCAGAACTCAGTGCGCATTTATCATTTCACGGGTTAAACGGCAAAACCCCGTAACCCTTGATTTTAATGGGTTCCGGGGTTTTTTTGACTTCGATAAGGCGAACAGAAAAATTCATCAGAACAGACACATCTGTCCGGCTCCTCAAGTCTCGGAAGCCTTGATTTTATTGGGTTTTTTCCGACTAAGGAGGCTATTTGGTCACGAGTTGGTCACGGAGTGTTTTTAGCTCCCCCCTCACCACATAACATGGGTTCATTTTCCACGGATAGGACAATCTCGTTCAAGCGTAGTCTCTCGAAGAGGAGGGATGAGCTTGGACTGTACAATTAAAATCTTCAATAAAGACTCAACGCAAGGGATGGCTGAACTTGATAATGCCTCAGTAGACTTAATTATAACTAGCCCACCATATTGGGATATTGTGGACTATGAACACTCGGGGCAATTAGGTAAAGACTTAACGTACAAACTTTTTTTGGAACATTTAAAAAAGACACTATTAGACTGTATACGAGTACTAAAAAAAGATTCTTTTGCGGTTTTTGTAGTCGGAGACATACGCAAAGGTAGTACAAAAAACGAAAACGAAAGACCTCGTCTCTATTCTTTACAGTCAGATCTAATACACTTTTTTACCAATCAAATGGATTTGGACTTTTTTCAACACTACATATGGAAAAAGTTTGGAGTAAAAAAAGGTGAACATTCAGGGAAAATTTTAGGTTCTGTAGGTACAAAAGAATTTAAAGATTACGGGGTTCCGCCACTTTTGTATAACGACCTTCTAATTGAGCATGTTTTAATTTTTCGAAAGCCCGGAATAAAAGAAAGACCCTCTATATTTGAGCGGGCAAATAGTGAAATGAACAGGATTCATAAAAACGACTTACAGGAATGGTTAGATCCCGTTTGGGTAATAAATTCTGCTTCTCATCCCATCCACCCTGCCACGTGTTCATCAGAAGTGATCCGCAGACTAATTCGCCTCTATAGTTTGGAAAACGATGTTGTGCTAGATCCATTCTGTGGTATCGGAACAACCTTATTAGAGGCCGTTAGACAAAACAGAAATGCTGTTGGTTATGAGCTAAATAAAAAATACATTGATGAAATAGTAAGAACGTCGGAAAAGGAGAACTTGAAATTGATTTCATGAAAAAGGGTAGTATATACTACTACTACCCTTTTTCGTCGTTCCAAGAAACCCACTCAATAAAAGACATGTACATTTCGTGCGCTATTTCTCGGGACACTTGCTGAGTATAAACATCATAAAGTATAGGTATTACTAACTCAGGAAATACCTTATAAATTTCTTTAACTGAAACTTGTCTATTTATAACTGATACTTTGCTAAATTCAAATACCTGAGGCCAAAGCTTACCACTCTTCACTTCACTATTCCATAACGGTTTTGTGATACTTATCCCCTTATTTTCACAGTAAGTTCTCCTGTCTTGTACTCCTTCCGTTACTTCTCCGATCCAAATTTTTTTAATATACCAATCATTATCAATCTCATTATTTCTTTGCCAGCTTTCTCTTACTTTTTGGGTAGAGGAAGGCCCAAATTTCAAGAATATGACCTTATCCTTTACCCCAAGTTGAAAGCTCGATAGTTTATCTGTAGGGCACCATATACCGCTTTCATAAGCAGGAACTACTTCCGGGTTATTTGTTTTTTCATAGAAGTTTTTTGTTTGACTAAAAAGCCATATCTTAAAAGAATTATCTATAGTATTTTTTCTGTTTAATATTTGCATGTGAAGCAATCTATTGAAATGTTCTCTAGCAAAAGAACTAAAGTCGTCTAAATCAAGTTGGTACACATCAACAGCGTAATCTTCTACCAAACCACTAGGTATAGCGTCATGTTTTAGTACTATTATGCAACCGTTCTGACGCTTAAACGCTTCGTATTTTTCTTTACTAGTCTTTTTTTTATGATAATCAAAGTCTGATGTCAGAAACTTTACTTCTCCGGGTCTTCCTTGTTTTTCCTTACGAAAAAACACTTTATCAAAGTCCGGGAAAGTAGTGTTGTTAAACTCAAGATCATCTACAAGTGTGATGTTTTTTTTGGCATTATACTTTCCACTTTTAACTATATGACTGACACGCAGTTGATCATTTTTAACTCTGTATAACATGTATTCATATATAATGCGCTCTTGTATAAAAGCCTTCCCAGATGGCATTTTTACCCTCCTATGTAGGAGTAATAATGCCCAATAATAAAGATTTTTATTCAAATAACAAAAAAGAAGTGGTTTTATCCACTTCCTGTAATTAACTGTTCAAACTTCGTCACCGCTTCCTTCTGCATCCCCGGGAAGAGATGGGCGTAAGTGTTCAGCGTGATATTGACGTTCGCATGGCCCACCCGCTCGCTGATCACCTTCACCGGGACGCCGGCCTTAATGAGCATCGAAACATGGGTGTGTCGTAGGGCATGGAAGTCCACTCCATCGAGCCCGATTTTCTTCACCGTGTACCAGAAGGCTTGGGATAGCATCGGCGGGTTGATATGTGTCCCGTCTTTTAGGCTGCACACCAGGTTATTTTTATCGTCCCATATCTGCCCCGCTCTCAGGCGCCATTCCGCCTGCTGTCGCTTATGCTCCTTCAAGAACTGGACGAGTGTCGGGCCTATCTCCACCTGGCGCCGGTCGCTCGCCGTCTTGGGCGCCTTAAATTCGGGCTCCTCCCGCTTGTAGCTACTGTTCGACTGCCGGATGGTGATCACACCGTTCTTAAGGTCAACGTCCTCCCAGCGCAGCGCCAGGACTTCCCCCCGCCTCATCCCGGTATGGAAGGCGATCATTGTCGGGACATAGGCGTAATGGTCCCGCTCCTTGAAGTGATTCATCAGACGATCAGCTTCCTCGACCGACAAGATCCGTATCTCCTTCTTCTGAATCTTGGGCATCTCCACGGCCTCCACAGGGTTCCGGGATAGCATCCCCCACTTCACAGCCTGGTCAAGGGATTGTTTCAGGATGGCCACTGACTTCCGGACGGTTGTCGGGGAGAGGTCCTTTCTGTTCTTGGCCATGTGCCCCACCCGGCCAGCGTTCAATTCGTCGATTATGTACTGCTGGATCTGGAGCGGGTTCACCTTCTGGAGAGGGACGGTTCCTAGGCCCGGAATCAAATGCTTTTCAATCAGGCCCTCCATGCGCCGGACGGACGCCTTCGACAGGTTTGCCTTCCGGGTCTCAAACCAATGCCGGAGGTATTCCGCTAGGGTCATTCGTGTGGGATCCGCATAGGTCCCTGTATCGACTTCCCTGAGGAGTTCCCGCAGCTTGGCTTCGGCTTCCTTTTTTGTTCCGACAAAGGTATATTTCCGCTGCCGCCGCTTGCCATCGGCGTCCTTGCCGATATCGATGGTGATCTTCCAGCTTGTCCCCTTCGGGCCTTCGTATTTCTTAATGCTCCCGCGGGCCATGTATCTCACCCTTCCGATTTAACCGCTATGCTTTCATCCTACAATTCCTAGAATACCTATAATGAAGATTCCCGTTGTTCCTCTCATCGTCCTACAATTCCTAGAATCCCTAGAATTAATCCTTCTGAGAAGGGAGCGTGGTTAATCCCCCCGCTCCCCCCGGTTGCTCAGGCGACATCCAATTCGAGCAGCTTGGCCAGGTTGGCTCCGTCTTTGAGCCCCTGCATGTAGCCCGTTCTCTTCTCGATGGCCAGTAAGCGACTATGTTCTTCGTCCAGACTCATCAGGCCGCATTGCGCCGGCTCCGTCAGTTCCGCCTTTAGCGTATCAAGGGCGCGCTGATACTGCTCGGTTCGCCTTACCCATTCCTTATTCCCATGAAGCGCCCGGACGATGGCGCCTTCCCGCGCTTCCACCAGTGCGGCGAAGTCATCACAGAGGCCGGTCGGAGCTGCCTCCGGGATTTCCCCCTGACTGCAAGGAGTTTCCTGGTCACCAGTTTTGAGGGCGTCCAGGTATCGAAAAACCTCCCTAAGCGGCTTTAGCACGGTTCGGATCAGGGCGGCCGGCAAGCTCCCCGCTTGCCTGAATCGCTCGATTCGAATAATCATCCAGTCAATCTGCTGAGACCACTCGAAAAGGGCGGTCTTTACAGTTTCGGGAGCGGACCAATCTGGAGTGAGGGCCTTATCGTCCATCAGCCGACAGAGAATAGCGGTTACTCCCGCGGGGTCTTTCATTCCCGCTCGCTCTTGAGCATCCACGACGATGGCCCGGGCTTCGTCCGATAGCTTCTGCAGTTTGTAGGTATAGGCGAGTGCGTCATTGCACATCAAGCCGATGAGTTCTTTGTCTTGCTTTGAAATCATGCTACGTCTCCTCCAATTCCGTCCGCCCCCGCTTTCCCTTTGCCTGAAAAGCGGGTACAATGGCGATGTTACTTTTCCACCGGCCCGGTTCCCTGTTGCAGCAGAGAGCGGGCCTTTATTTTTTTACCTGGAAGCCGCCGGCGAAGTAGATCGCCCACCGGCACGACCTGTTTCGGCGCTTCTGTCGCTCGTTGAGCCACCGCCGAAGGATTTGGACCATATAAACCACCTCCATTTTGAGTGGGATTGATTTCCTTAGCTATTGCGGATGCCTTGACATAGTTTGTTTCCAACACGAAGACAATATCAATTTTCTTCATTACCGCGTACTAATTCTACAATATCATGAAGATGGTTTCAATAGTTTTGCGTAATTTTTCTTTGCTTTCGTGAAGATTAAGGTTTATACTACAAAAAAGGGGGCGGACTATTTGGCTTTTTCATTCAACAATTTGTGGAAAAGATTGATTGATGAGGGAATGACGCGAGAACAATTGCGGATTGCCTTGGGCTTATCTCCTGCAACCATGGCCAAAATGTCACGCGGAGAATTTGTATCTCTTGAAGTAATTCATCGAATTTGCGAGTACTTCTGCTGTCAACCCGGAGACCTCTTTGAATATGTACCTAAATCTTCTAGAGATGCCGTTGAATAAAAAGGGGAGAGCTTTTTGTGATTGATTCGGTTGATCTAACTCCATATATATCCGGACTACTATCTGCCGGTTTAACGGGGGTGATAGCGGGTCAGTTTCTCTCTCATCTGTTTAGCGAGAGTAGAGAAGAAAAAAAATATTATAAAGAAGTGTATCAGGAATTAATTTCTCCGATAATACTACATCCATTGAATTATTATAAACACATAATGGCATTTAACGATAACCTTGATAAAGCATATATTTTGTTTGAAGAATTTGAATCTCACATTGCTAACAACTTAAAATACGCTTCTCCTCGTCTAATTAACGCGCATGATGAATATAGGGATATTTTAGAGTGCGAACAGTCAAATAATCAAACTTATACACGGAATAAAATCGAATTAATATTAGCTTTTTTAGATGAGGTACATTTCATTGGCAAAAAAACAAATATGTCAAATAACTCTTTGATTCACCGAATAAATGTTTGTAGAATTAATTTTTTGATTTGGTATATTATTGATTTTATAAAACCTAACTACAACAAAACACGAGAAATATTAATTAACTTTAACCTTTTTGTTGTTAGATCTAAATTAGATTATAAGTTGTACCAAAAAATAAAACGAAATATGAGCGGCAACTATTATGATAGCCTTATTAACCGCTTTATCAATAAGAATACAAAACAAGCAGGGACTATAACCTTAAGAGATAAACAAAACGAAGAATATTTTCTTCTGACAAATGCTTTAATAATGGGTACAGAAGGTATTTTCGAATCACATGGTGCCGAAGATAACTTTAAAAAGTATATTAATGACTTGTTGCTTTATAGCACACAGCAAGGATTATGACATAAAAGAGATTATCCGAGCTATTAAATTGAAGTTGGTTTTCTGCTATCTGAGTAATCCTTCCCATCATTACTGTACCTGCTTCCTGTTTACTTACTCGATACTCTTCTTTAAGTACCCGTTTTTTAAGCGCTCTCTTTAATTAAATTCGCTTTTCGGATCGCTCCTAATAACGCTCCCCTTTTTTTCGGAGCGCTGTTCTTTTTTATCCCCCCTCCCCCGCCGTCAAGTACACCTCCAGCCGCAGCATAAACGCCAGCTTATTAAACGCCCGGGCCTTCACCCGGTAATAGGTTCGCTCGCTCATTCCGACTTCGGACCATACCTGATAATCAAAGGCCTCCTCCTTGCCCATGTAGCGAAGTCGGATGATCTCCTGCTCGGTCCTATTGAGGGCGCCTATGGCGCGCTCCACCCGCTCGGTAAGCTCCTTCAATCGCTCTTCCGTGTCTGCATTCCAGACGGCAGCCTCTTCGACCGGCTTACCGATTTTATTGGTTGATCCGCTAAACCTGGGAGAGTACTCCCGGGTTATTCTTGTTTCACGCCGAATGAGTCCTATCTGTTGGTATGTACGGGCCGTCTCTAGGGCGCTCTCCACGCGCTTCCGGGTAGCCTCTTTGTCGATGTTCGCTAACGCTTCTAGCATGAAATCTCTCCTCGAATAGGCTCTATCCTTTGCTTGATATGCCCGGCATCAAGTAGAACCACCGAAACGGCTCAATTTGTCAAGTGAACCATCGAGCGGGCCTCTCACCCCGCTTTTTCCCTGTCCTTCTTCTAGCCGGGGACGGCCGGCGGCGCCGTGACCTGCTTTCGTTGTTGGTTGGCCACTTGCCGCAGCCGCTCGGCCAGGTATTCCCCGAATTGGCCGGTGAGTCCCCGCTCCTCCAGGAAGGCGGCGGCGAGTTCCCCTTTATCCGCGCCGGTCAGCCGCTCTAGGGCATCGACCAGCGTCTGCACCTGGATTTGATGATTCATGTCGCCTCCTATTGCCGGCGGATGGCCGGACCTTGACGAGACACGCAGTAGTTCGAACCTTGGACCGGCGCAAAATGGCAGCCGGTTTCCCGCTCAAGGGACTTGCAGAAGTCCTTGCAGGATGGCGGACGGGGGACCACCCGGGTCTGCGCCTGTTCATGCCGCTTCCAGCCCTTCCCCCGCTGTAGCGCCCGGCGCCATATCTCCGGATTGGCCTGCAACATGGCGTTAAACTCCTCCATGGAGAAGACCAAAAGCGCCTTCACCTGCTTTACGATGACAAACTGATCAGTCACGCCGACACCCCCGCAAAGAAAAGGCTCTGTTGTTGCGGCGTCGTTGGCCAGGGGATTTCCACGCCGGGTATCCGGAAGAGATACCTCTCGAAGGCCTCTTTGCACACCCGTTCCCATTCGCTCACGGCCAGCCGGAAGGCCGGCATATCCTTCCCTCGCTCGGCCTGGGCCATGGCTTCTTCCCATCGGTGAAACTCGGCGGCCAGGTCCGGCCGCTTTGCCTCCAGCCAGGGAAAGAAGGACATTCCGGAAGGGCAGGCCTTGCACACCCGGGCATTCGCTTCATCGATGAGGGTAGCAGCCCGGGCTGGGTCCCATCGAAAGTAACGGATCAGGGCTTCCTTGTTCTCCTGCACCTGGGCCACAAGCGCCGGGGTCATGGCGCCCGGCGGGGCCTTATAGCGCAGCCTGTCCCCCTCTAAGTAAACCGTAATCCCGGCAGCCGTCAGTTTGGCCAGCAAGGGCCTCATAGCTCTCCCTCCTCGAATCCGGTCGGCTCGTTCGAATTGTCGAATTGTAGGTATTGTAGGATTTATAGGACGCTTGGGGGTCATCTGATTGTTCACCGCTGGGTGGATTGTAGGGATTATAGGAATTGTAGGACTTGCAGAGCGGGTTCACTAAGTACGAGGGAGCGGGCTTCCTTCCGGGTCCAGTCCTCTCCTTTGGTTTCTCCCGGATATAGCCCCGCTCGACGAGTATCTTGAGGGCCTGGTTCAGCCCCTCCGCCCTCTGGAATCTGCTCTTGGTCCCTTGCCATATCTCCTGCTTCGTGAGGGATTCCACTCCCCTGCTTTCAATCCACTCCCAGACCGCCCTGGCTGCCTCTATTTCGGGGTCTGAGCCCATCTCCATATAAGCGGCCTTGGCGTGGGGGATAAGATACTCACGGGCCAACGTAACGGCTCCTAGGGCCGTTTCCGGGCTTACAGGGACGGTCCAGGGGACTTGCCCCCCGATATTGGCCGCCAAGTGAATAAGACCCATCACCCGGGCCACGGCGCCGGCGAGCTTCCCGCCCCAATCGGCCATTCCCCCAAGCTCTCCGGCATGTTCGTCCAGCAGAGGCTCCAGCCACGCCTCGAAGTCATTGAGGATCCTCTCCGACTCGGGAGATAGCCGCAGGGTATGGGGAGCGGGCTGTCCGGAGTCCCCTTCCGTTCCGGCCGGCATGTTCATCAGCGTGGTAATTCCCCACGAATAGGCCTGGCGGGTCGAGTCATCGACCGGCATGGTCTTTGTGCGGCGCCGCCCCACAAGGCTCTTCGGTAGGGAATACAGGAAGCGCCCTAGGAGTCCCCTTCCCCGGAATCCCGGCTTATCCATGAGCCCCTTCAATATCTCCGGCTGGACAGCCAGGCCTAGCGTAAGGGACGGATGCTTTATGTACTCCGGAGGACGGTTTACCCGGTCCACCCGCAGCGTATCGCCGGCGTGACCTTTGAGGTACACCCCTAGATTCGGGCTCCCCTGGGTGTAGCGCCCGGCCATGATATCGAAGGTATCCCCTTCGGGGGAAAGGATCGCCAGGCGGCCGCCATGGGCAGCCATCAGGTTAGCCAGTTTCTCGGGGCTTACATCGTCGGCCACAAGGCGGGGCTGAGATGGAACGATCATCTCTTCAAGCCGTTGGGCCAGTTCAATCGCCTGCTCTTCTAACTCGGTCCGTTCCGGTCCCTTGCTCTTGGCGGCCTGGCTCCGGACGTGATTTAGCCGGTCCTCTAATTGCTTCCGGCGCTCCTTGGCCTCCGCTATCTCTGGGGCTAACCTCCGGGCTTCATTCTCTTCCCATGCTTCGACCGGCGAGAACATCTCCCCAAAGACAGCGCTTTTCCGGTTCCCCGGCGGTAGCGTGACCACGGTCCAGACGTTCAGGGGCTCCACCCAACCGGGGCGAAGGAGAATGACTGCCTTCTTCGCTGTCGCCGTGGCCAAGACGCTCAGGGCCAACATGCCGGCCAGGTCCACCGGCGTCTGCGTAGCCTCCGCTTCCGCCTGGACGAATCTGCCCAGCCAGGCCGGGAAGATGCTCACCGGAAAGGTTGGAAGGTCATACTCGGTAAAGGGGACGGGCGGCTCCCATTGTTCCGGTTCCGGAGGAGGAGGGGCAGCCTCTGCGCTCTTGTTATCCGGCAATGGCGCGGGGCCGGATTCAATGCCCAGCTTTGCTTTCTCCTCCGGGCTGAGTGCATCATATATAGCGGCTAATGATTTCGTCATGGGTTCCACTCCCGCGCTATCAGGGCGGCTTCCAGCCGCTCTTCGTCAGTTCCAACGATAAGCCTATCCAGCAGGTAAGACAGAAAAGGGAGAAGATGATAGGCAGCAGCGACTTCGCGCCGCTCTAGGTCCGCTGGGGTCCGGATAGAGCGCTGAATAGCATATACAGCCCTCTCCATGGCCGCCAACCGGCGGAATTGATCGTCAATGATTCGCTGCAGTTTTCCTTCCAGGTATCTCTCCCGCTCCCGGCGCCTGGCCGCCTCCCTTACCTGCCGCTTTGTATCCGGGTCCGTTGGGCGGCTCAGTCCGTACTCCTCGGCCAGCGTCCGAATGGCATCAGCGAGCGGGACACCCCATGCTTTGGCCAGGAGGTCCAGGCTATCCCCATGCGCCCCGCAGCCGAAACACTTCCAGCCGCCGTCCGGAAAGACGTATAAGCTGGGGGTGTGATCCCCTTCATGAAAGATGCAAGGGGCCACCCATCGGCGCCCCTGCCGGCGAAGGTTCAACCCCGCTCGCCTGGCCGCTTCCTCTACACTGAGCCGGGCTTTTATTTCCCGGATGAGGTCGTATGTGGTAGAATGCTGAACAGCAAGCAATATACCACCCCATTTCTCCCCTGGCTTCACGCCGGGGCTTTTTTATTGCCCTTGGGCTTGAGGAGCGGGGTTATCGTTCAGTAGCCGCTGCACATACCAACCGGGGATGAGTACCCTCCGGGACGTCGGCCGGATAGAGGGGATTTTTCCCCTTTTCATATCCTCACTGACGGCGGATTTGCTCACGCTGAACATCTCGCAGTATTCGGCAACGGTATAGGCTACTTTCGTCACAGTTAAAACCTCCATATCTGAATCTATGAAATTCACCGTTTCGCATATTGCGGAAAAATTTATGGGCTTACGCCCATTAGTTTGATAAGACCTTGAAGATTGTTTCTATGTCCGGCAATTGCTCCAGATAGCGAAGCGCATCCTCTTTTTCTGTAATCAGTTTTTCATCGTGCTCTAAGAAAAGCGCTCTCCTCGCTATCTGCTCTTTGTCTGTGATGTATTCGTTCGTATCCTCATCGTAATACCCAACCCGGTTTTTAGAATCAATAATCTTTTTTCTAAGACCCCAAAGCTGCTTAACCATATCGGCCCGAGTGTCTCTAGAGAAAAGCATTACATGGGAAATAAACTGGTTTACTATTGGCTCCATTCTTCTAGCCTTCAAATCTTCCAGACCATAGGTGAGGAACATATGCAAAAGCATATAATCCATGCCGGCTAGGTAAAGCCGTGGGTACTCTTCAATGAACCTTCCTTGGGAATCGAAAAACTCTTCGCAACGCTGAGTAACGCTACCCTGGATCAACCGGGCCATTCGCTTTGCTTCCGTCACCTCGTTAACGGAGTACTTTTTTCGATATAACCCCTTTTCGCCGCTTAGCATCCAGTAGGCGATCGCAGCGTCCCTAACCGTTTCGGCGGGATAAAACTTTTCGCGTCCCCTCTTCTCCCCCTTCTCTATCAACCCCCATGTCATCCAGTTTTGAAGGGTCCGGGTCGTAATGCTGATCCCCTTTTCCTTCAAGGATTCCATTAGCTCTTTTGAAGATATCTCGGCCACAAGGAATACACCACCCCATAATATACGAAATGCACTTTTTCTTTCTTTCGCCTTAATATTAACTTGTCCTATTAGTCGGGTCAATACGTCTAGGTTTCACTGATTCGCCCTATCGGCTTTCTTCCAGGCCAAAACCCCGGAAGACTTACCCCGCTTGGGCTCCGGGGTTTTGATTTGGTCACAAGTTGGTCACAGACCTAGCCGAAAAGGCTCATTTTGGGCGAACAACAAGGACATTTTTTTATGACGGTAGAAACGTCAAAAAGCCCGCGAACCCAAGCAGGACAAGGGTTAGCGGGCTTTCCTATAGGGACTAGGTGTACTCAAAAAATCTTAGAACAGACACATCTGATCCGTCTCACACATCCCATCCAAGGTCCCATGCTTCTGCAATGCCTCGATGACCGTCTTGCTTACTCGGCTGCGCACGCGCAGGTCCTCGATCGATGAGAAGGGCCCTTCCTCCCGAGCGGCCATGATGTTCTGGGCGGCGGTGACGCCGACGCCGGGGAGGCCGCCGATGGGCGGCAGGAGGCCTTCCGGTTCGATGATGAACTTGGCGGCGTGGGAGCGGTCCAGGTTCACCCGTTGCATGTGGATGCCCCGCTCGTACATCTCCAGGGCCAGTTCGAGGATGGTCTGGAGGTTTTTTTCCTTGGCGGTGGCCTCGTTGCCCTTCCGTTCAATCTCCTCGATGGTCCGGCGCACATGGGCCGAGCCCTGACAGATCAGGTCAGCGTCAAATTCATCGGCCCGGACGGTGAAAAAGGAAGCGTAGAAGGCTTCCGGGTAGTAGACCTTGAACCAGGCGATGCGGAAGGCCATCGTCACATAGGCGACGGCGTGAGCCTTCGGGAACATGTATTTGATCTTTTTGCAGGACTCGATGTACCACTCGGGCACCTTGTTGTCCCGCATTAGTTGCTCGTCGTCGGGCTTGACGCCCTTTCCCTTCCGGACGCCTTCCATGATCGAGAAGGCTTTTTTCGGCGGCAGGCCCTGGTACATAAGGTAGATCATGATGTCGTCCCGGGTGGAGATGGCCTCACCGGTCTTGCAAGTGCCGCTCTTGATCAGGTCCTGGGCGTTGTTCAGCCACACGTCGGTGCCGTGGGAGAAGCCGGAGATGCGGACCAGGTCGGAGAAGGTCTTCGGCTTCGTGTCCTCCAGCATCTGGCGCACGAACTTGGTGCCAAACTCGGGGATGCCGTAGGTGCCTGTGTTGGAGCGGATCTGCTCGGGCGTGACGCCGAGGGCGTCAGGGCTGCAAAAGAGGGACATCGTCTTGGCGTCGTCTAGGGGGATCCCTTTGGCGTTGACGCCCGTCAGGTCTTCCAGCATCTTGATCACCGTCGGGTCGTCGTGGCCGAGGATGTCCAGCTTGACGAGGCGGCTCGAGATGGAGTGGTAGTCAAAGTGGGTCGTAATCGTCTCCGACTTGGTGTCGTCAGCAGGCCGCTGGAGGGGCGTAAAGTCGTGGATGTCACCATCACGGGGCACGACCATCAGGCCGCCGGGGTGCTGCCCGGTGGTGCGCTTGACGCCGGTGCAGCCGCCGACGAGCCGGCTCAGTTCAGCGCTGCGGGCGGGGATCTTCTTTTCATCCATATAGTTTTTGACGAAGCCATAGGCGGTCCGCTCGGCGATGGTGGCGATGGTGCCGGCCCGGAAGACGTAGTCTTTGCCGAAGAGCTCTTCGGTGAACTTGTGGGCCCGCGGCTGGTACTCGCCGGAGAAGTTCAAGTCGATATCGGGCACCTTGTCGCCTTCGAAACCCAAGAAGGTCTCGAAGGGGATGTCGTGGCCATCTTTGATCAGCGGCTGGCCGCAGTGGGGGCAGTTTTTGTCAGGCAGGTCGGCGCCGCAGCCGATAGATCCGTCCATGATGAACTCGGAGTGCTTGCAGCCGCCGCAGCGGTAGTGAGGCGGTAGCGGGTTGACTTCGGTGATGCCGGTGAAGGTGGCCACGAGGGAGGAGCCGACAGACCCCCGTGAGCCGACGAGGTAACCGTCGTCGTTGGACTTTTTCACCAGCTTGTGGGCGATGAGATAGAGGACGGAGAAGCCATTGGAGATGATCGAGTGGAGCTCCTTGTCGACGCGCTTTCGCACCACCTCTGGCAATGGGTCGCCATAGAGCTCCGCTGCGGTCCCTTCCGTCATCTCGCGGATCTGGTCCTCGGCGCCGTCGATGATGGGCGGGAAAAACTCGTCGGGAATCGGCTTGATCTCCTCGACCATGTCGGCGATGAGACGCGGGTTGTCGATGACACAGCGCTTGGCATCGGCCTCGCCGAGGTAGCGGAATTCGGCCAGCATCTCGTCAGTCGTGCGCAGGTAGAGGGGCGCCTGGTCGTCGGCGTCGGCAAAGCCCTTGCCGGCCATGAGGATGCGCCGGTAGCACTCGTCGCGGGGTTCCAGAAAGTGCACGTCGCCAGTGGCCACGATGGGCTTGCCCATCTCGTCGGCGATGCGCAGGACGCGCCGGTTGAGATCGCGGAGGGCCTCTTCGGAGGGCACCTCCCCTTTTTTATATAAAAAGAGGTTGTTGCCGATGGGCTGGATCTCCAAGTAGTCGTAAAAAGCGGCGATCCGCTTCAGTTCGTCGTCAGTGGCGCCCTTGAGCATAGCGTGAAACAGTTCGCCGGCCTCGCAGGCGCTGCCCAGGATCAGGCCCTCGCGGTGCTCCTCCAGGAGCTTTCGAGGGATGCGGGGACGCCGCTCATAGTACTCCAGGTGGGACTTGGTGATCAGCTTGTAGAGGTTTTTCAGGCCTGTCATGTTTTTGACGAGGATGATGATGTGCCAGGACTTGAGCTTTTCGCCATTCGGCGCCGGCATCTCCTCGACGAGGTAGCCCTCGACGCCGTAGATGACCTTGATCTTGAGCTTGCGGCCCACCTCGAAGGCTTCTGGGAAAGCCTGGACGACACCGTGGTCGGTGATGGCGATGGCCGGGTGGCCCCAGTGGGCGGCCCGTGTGACCAGGTCTTTGGCGGAGACGAGTCCGTCCATGGAACTCATCTTCGTGTGGGCATGGAGCTCGACGCGCTTTTCGGCGGCGTTGTCGGGCCGGATGACCGCCTTGTGGCCGTTGATATCCCGGGCCAGCACGGTCAGTTCCTGCTGCCACTTGTCAAGCTGCACCGAGCCGCGCACCTTCACCCAGGCGCCGTCTTTGAGGCGGCCGTCCTCGGTGATGTTCTCTTTTTCGCCCTCGAAGACCTTGACGGTGATCGAGTCGGACTCGTCGGTCACATTGAAGGTGACGAGGCGGCGGCCTGATTTCAGGTCCCGCGTCTCCAGGCCGAAGACGCGGCCCCCGATGATGACGCTCTTCTCCTCGTCCTGGATGTCTCGGATCGGCATGAAGGTCGTGTCACCGATCGCCTTGCCATAAATCTCGCCGACTGGGGCGGATCCTTTGTCGCCGACGCTTGTCCCGCCGTTGGCCCCTCCACCGCCGTTGCTCCCGCCGTTTCCGTTGGCTTCGGCGGCGGCTCTGAACTGCTCTGCCAGGAGACGCTTTTCTTCCTCCTCCTGAGCGAGCAGGTATTCGTCATTCACCTGCGGTTCCGCCTCTTCCAAGAAAACCGGGAGGCGGACGCTGAAGAGGCGGTCAGCCGTCTCGGCTAGATCGCGGTCGACGCGGCGGCTGCGCAGCCAGTTGGCCTGGGCCGGGTCGACGGCGATGACGAGGCCGTCGCTGCGCAGGCGGGGGGGTGCTTTCATCAGGGCTTTGCGCACGCCAGGGCGGCTTTCCGGCACGGCGGCGCGGATCAGGCACTCCCAGTAGGCGTCGACCAGTTGCTGCGGTTCTTCTAAAGGGCATTCGATTTGTACCGAGAGGTCGCGTAGCCCGGGAACGGCGGCATGGATCTTGTCGCGAAACTCCCGGAGATCGTCATCGTTCCAGGGCCGGCAGGCCCGCGCCAGGATGGTCCAGGCGGCTTTTTGGCGCTGGACAGTGACGCGGCGCACAGCGAAGAGCGATTGGGCCGGAACCAGGCTTGTCCCCGCCATGCCGCTCTCAAGTCGACTCGTTGCCGAGGCGATTGGCGCCGGGTCAGCGTCCCCTGGCCGGCTTAACGTTGTTGAATTTTTTCCTGGCAAAAGGATGTCAGGCATTGTGGCCACTTGTGTTCCCCCAATACCGAAATACAGTAAAATCGTCAACTCGGCGGATCGAGCGAAATTGCATGTCCGATCGTCAGCAAAGAATAAACGTCAATCGAGCAGGCTGAATCTAAAAATTGACCGGCGCTGTGACTGTCACCTTTGCGCGATCAGCCTCTCCACATCAGCGGCCACTGCATCGGCGGCGAAGACATTGCCTAGTCGCCGGGCCGCTTGCTGGCGCCCCGCCAGCGCCTTGTCGTCGGAAAGGATCGCTTCAACCTGAGCCGCCAGTTCTCCCTCTTCTACCTCCCAGGCGCTCTGGTGGTTGAGGAGGAAGCGGTGGTTCACTTCCTCATGGCCGGGCAGGGGCGGAAAGAGGAGTTGGGGCAAGCCCATAGCGAGGGCCTCAGAGGAGGAAAGGCCGCCCGGTTTGGTGATGAAGAGGTCGCTGCAGGCCATCAACAGCGGCACCTTGCGGGTAAAACCGAGGACGACGAGCCGTTCCGGCGGCGCGATGATCCTTCTCAGACGCTCCTCCAGGTCCTGGTTGCGACCGGCGACGACAACGATCTGCATGTCTGCCACCGACGCCTGGAGGATTCCCCGCACCCAGGCTTCGACAGGCCCGAGACCGAGCCCGCCCCCCATGACGAGCAAGCGCCGCCCCACTGTCGGGAGTCCCAGTTCCGCCTCCGCCTCGCTGCGGGACAGGCGGGCAGCCTGCTGAAAGGATTGATCGATAGGGATGCCTGTCACCTGCCCCCGCTCCCGCTCAAGGCCATAGGAGGCCAATTCGTCCAGGAGCGCCTCTCCGGCCACATAGTAGCGGTGAACGCCGGGAAAAGCCCAGAAGGGGTGGATGCAGAAGTCGGTGACGACACCCGCTAAGGGTTGTTTCAGCCACCCTTTTTCCTGGAATCGGCAGAGGATCCCCATGGGAAAGGGGTGGGTGCAGAGGATCGCCTTCGGCCGGCTCTGGCGAACCAATTGGGCCAGTCCATCGCCGATAAAGGCCTCCAGATAAGAGGTCAGCAGTTGTTGTCCCAGAAAACCGGCTTTCGGCCGTGCCGCTGAATGATAGAGGAATCGGTAGAGGGACGGGGCCCATTCCAACACCCGGAGGTAGGCGCCGATGACCGAAGCGAATACCCAGTGCGGTCCGAAGGAGAAGGCATCCTCAATCCTGGCCGTCATGCCGCGACTCTTCAGCGCCTCGGCGACCGCCTGAGCCGCCCGGCCATGGCCGGTTCCGGCCTCGACGGACAGGATCAGGACATCCGTTGCTTCCTGATTTTTAACCATCATCATGTCTCCGTACAGTTACTAGGATGATTTTTAGAAAAAACCCTTTTTCCATGATTCATCGCAATCGCTGCAAAAAACAGGTGGCCCCCCAGGGCCACCCCTTTTTCTCAATTTTACCATGTTGTCTATCGGCACTCAAGGCAACGTTGCAAGGGGTCCGCCGCCAACGGCGGGGGTTACAGCAAGTCTGCCGCTAACTGGGCCAATCTCGACCGTTCCCCCTTGGTGAGCACCACATGACCGGCCGCCTCCTGATGCTTGAATTTTTCCACCAGGTAGACGAGGCCGTTGTTCGTCTCGTCCAGATAAGGCGCATCGATCTGGTGCGGATCGCCCATGACGACGATCTTGCTATTCTCGCCCACGCGGGAGACGATGGTTTTGATCTCATGTTTCGATAAGTTCTGGGCCTCGTCGATGATGATGAACTGCTTGGGTATGCTGCGGCCGCGGATGTAGGACAAGGCTTCCACCTGGATGGTCCCGTACTCCTCCAAAATGTCTTTCATCATCTCGCTCTTCGAACCAAGCAGGAATTCCAGATTGTCATAAATCGGTTGCATCCAAGGGCGCAATTTGTCGTCGATCTCGCCCGGAAGGGCGCCCATGTCGCGTCCCATGGGCACAACCGGCTTGGACACAAGGATCTTCTTGTACCGTTCTTCGTCCATCGTTTTATGGAGAGCGGCAGCCAGCGCCAGCAGTGTCTTGCCGGTGCCGGCCTTGCCGCAGATCGTCACTAAGGGGAGGTTGTCGTCGAGCAGCAGGCGCAAGGCCATCTTCTGCTGCACGTTGCGGGGGGTCACCCCCCAGACCGATGGCGTCGACGGCGGCACCAGCGCCATCTGTCGGCGATCATCGCTGACTTGGGCGACGGCGGATCGGCTCGAACCTAGCGCGTCGCGCAGGATGGCGTACTCATGGGGACACCAGGGGATGCCGGCCAAGGTCGCTTCTTCCTCAGGGTCGATCGACTGCTCCCTGTAGAGCCGGTCGATCATTTCAGCGGGCACGGTCAACTCGCGAAAGCCCATATAGAGGTCACGGTCATAGGCGACACGGTCCCGTTTGTATTCTTGGGCTTCGATGCCCAGCACATCGGCCTTGATGCGCACGATGGCGTCGTTGGAGACGATGATCACCGGTCTGCCATCGCCGCTCCGGAGCGCCTCTTCTTTTTTTAGGTTAAAGGCCACAGAGAGGATGCGGTTGTCGTTGGTGGCCGGTTGAAAGGCCTCGGGAAAACCGGACAGGTCGCGATGGTTGAGTTCCACCCGCAAGGTGCCACCGTCGAGCAGCGGAACCCCTTCATGGAGAAAGCCTTTGTCTCGCATCCCGTCAAGCAGACGGGACGCCAGGCGGGCGCTGCGCCCGATTTCATCCTGGAATCGTTTTTTTCCATCCAACTCTTCGATTACAGCCGCCGGAATCACCACATCGTTGTCCTGAAACCCGAAGATCGCTTCGGGGTCCTGCAGAAGCACGTTGGTGTCAAGGATGTAGATCTTGAGATCTTCCAATGTGCCAGCCGCCTTTCCCTGTTGGTTTTTCCTTTGCGTCGCCTGCGCCGGTGATGTTCCTCGCCTTAACTCCCGCGCGCCCCCCCTTTTTTTGGCCTGTAGCGCTTTTTTGAATCATGTTACTGAATAATGGATTTCCACATGTCCGGCGCCTCTTCCTGGGCCGGGGTTGTTAAATTCCCTTTAATACAGCTTACGTGCAGCCCCAGCAAAGAAGACAAAGAACCTGCGAAAGGATGTCCGTTGGATGAAAAAAGTCCTCTTTTGACCAGGGAGAAGGTGATCTCGAATTCCCCCCACCTGCCGCTGGGCCTTATCGGCCGTTGTGTAGGCGAGGTGAAAAAGAGCCCGGAAGACACTGCTTATCTTCCGGGCTCTCCATAATACGGTTGCTCTGTTGTCGTTCTAATGCATATCGTCTACATTATCCCGCTCTCGTCTAGACTCTCGGTCCAAGAGAACGGCGCCGATCTCCCAGTACATCTTCATCCGCGCCTTGACACCCTCCACCAGCCCGAGCTTTTCTTCTTTCATCCGATGGGTCAGACCCGGCAAGATGACCTCCCGCTTGCGCAGGTGGGGACGGTCTCGGAAGTGCTTCGTCAAGGCGACTTCAACACCATAGCGGCTGTCCGCTAACAGGGTCACATCGAGAAAGATTTCCTTCTTGATCCCCCTCTGTCCTGACAGGTAGGGCGCAACAAACTGGGCAAGGTCGGTCGATGAGCGTCCTTGTTCGAAGATGCCGACAGTCATGTCGGCGTTATCTTGGATAAGGGGTGTCGCCAGGCTGACGAGGTGTTCGGGGCGCAAGCCGATCAGATCGGCATCGAGAAAGAGCAACACCGGATGATATGCGGCAAGGGCGCCAGCCAGCATGGCCGCACCTTTGCCCTTGTTTTCAGGAAGTTCGAGCACCGAAGCGCCTGCCATCCGCGCTTGAAGCGAAGTCTGATCCTCTGAGCCGTCGCTGACAACAATCACGTCATCCCGATAGGGAGAGGCAAGAGCGGCACGAACGACATCGGCGACAGTGCGCTCTTCATTATAAGCTGGAATGATGACGGAAAGAGACAATGGCTTCACCCCAAAGTCAGGGACTACAGGAACCGGTCGATGCCGTTTTCCCTGTTTTTAGCCGGCTGTTCCCACTTGCTCCCGGATCAACGCCTGCACCCGCTCCACCACTTCCTGGCGGGTCGCAGTAAATTGCTCGCCACTGCGGCGCAGTTTGACCTCGACGACACCGTCGCTGGCCAGCTTGTTGCCGACGGTGATGCGGACAGGGATGCCGATCAGGTCGGCATCTTTGAACTTGACGCCAGCCCGCTCGGCCCGATCATCGAGCAGGGTGTCGATGCCCTTGGCGTTCAGTTCCCGGTAGATCGCCCCGGCGGCCTCCATCTGTGCCTCATCCTTGTTGGAGACGGGCACGACGACGACCTGGAAGGGGGCGATGGCCATGGGCCAGACGATGCCATTCTCATCATGGTTCTGTTCAATGGCGGCGGCCATGGTGCGGCTGACGCCGACGCCGTAGCAGCCCATCACCATCAGGTTCTCCTGCCCCTTCTCGTCGAGGAAGGTGCAGTTGAGGGCTTTTGAGTACTTGGTCCCCAGTTTAAAGACCTGGCCCACTTCAATGCCGCGGGCTTTTTTGAGGGGGGCGCCGCACTGGGGACAAGGTTCCCCGACCTGGATGAGCCGTAGGTCGGCCGTTGCTTTGACGGTGAAGTCGCGCCCCGGGCAGACGTTGATCAGGTGGGCGTCAGGTGCGTTGGCGCCGGCGACGGCACGCGTCAAGGCCATCACCTCGGGGTCGGCGTAGATGGCGATCTCTTTGCTCCCCACAGGGCCGAGGAAACCGGCTCCGCCGGAGCTGACTTCCCGGCATTCCTCTTCGGTGGCCATGCGAAGGTCGATGCAGTCGAGCAGGTTTTTCAGCTTTACCTCGTTGATCTCCCGGTCGCCGCGGATCAGGGCCATGACGAGGTTATCGTCGGCGCGGAAGATCATCGTCTTGATCGTTTCGGCCGGGCTGACCTTGAGGAAGTTGCAGACCTCTTCGATCGTCTTTTGGCCGGGCGTGGCCACCTGTTCCACCGACAATGGAGGCAATCCGGGCGTCACCTGAGGTTTGCACTCGGCCTTCTCCGTGTTGGCGGCATAGTCGCAGGCGTTACAGTAAACGATCTCCGCCTCGCCCGATTCGGCGAGGACCATGAACTCATGGGAGCCGCCGGTGCCGCCGATGGCGCCAGGGTCTGCCTCGACCGGGCGGAAGGTGAGACCGCAGCGGCGGAATATGTTCACATAAGCCTGGTACATTTTCATGTAGGATTCATGGAGACCGGCTTCGTCGCGGTCAAAGGAGTAGAGGTCCTTCATGATGAACTCGCGACCGCGCATCAGGCCGAAGCGGGGGCGGCGCTCATCGCGGTACTTGTTGGTGATGTGGTAGAGCAGCATCGGCAGGTCCCGGTAGGAGGAGACGTTGTTCTTGACGAGGTCGGTGATGCTTTCCTCATGGGTGGGGCTGAGGCAGAAGTCGCGCTGGTGCCGGTCTTTCAGGCGGAAGAGTTCATCGCCGTAGACATGCCAGCGGCCCGACTGGAGCCAGAGCTCGGCCGGCTGGATGATCGGCATCAGGAGTTCCTGTCCGCCAGCGGCGTTCATCTCCTCGCGGACGATGGCCATGATCCGCTGGAGCACCCGGTGGCCCAGCGGAAGGTAGTGGTAGACACCAGCAGAGGAACGGCGGATGAAGCCAGCTCGCAACAAGAGCTGGTGGCTGATAACCTCCGCTTCGGCCGGTGTTTCCCGCAAGGTGGGGGCAAAAAGCTGCGACATGCGCACGGTGACGTCACACTCCATTGTTTTTCTGGAGACGATTCATTACGTATGTATCTGACATGCCTATCAAGGTTCATTCCTTTTTGGCAGCATAGACAAGAGGCGAACTTGTCACGGCAGTTGCTCGACGCAGCAGTAAAGGTGAAAAATGCGTAATTTGGCGACGGAGACTCATTCGCTAGTTTTGCCATTTCCCGCGCCTTTCACGCACATGAAGGAATGTCCCTTGAACAGGGAGCGGATCGCTAGAGATGGAAGAGACAAAATCTTGGGGGAAGGTTTATATAAAGCTAGTCGTCTGGCAGCTTCCCGATTTCCTCCAGCAGAGCGTCGACCATCTCCGCCTGGGAAACCTTGCGGACGATCTCGCCTTTGCGGAAGATGAGGCCGCAGTCGTTGCCGCCGGCGATGCCCACATCGGCCTCGCGGGCCTCGCCGGGGCCGTTGACGACACAGCCCATGACGGCCACCTTGATCGGTCTCATCTCCTTCTCCAGGGCTGTCTCGACCGCCTCGGCGACAGCCGTCAGGTTCACCTGGCAGCGTCCACAGGTCGGGCAGGAGATCAGTTCGGGCCCTCGTTTCCGCAAGCCGAGCGATTTGAGGATCTCCCAGCCGGTGCGAATCTCGGGCAAGGGATCGCCCGTCAAGGAGACGCGCAGCGTGTCGCCGATCCCCTGGGCGAGAAGAGCGCCGATGCCGGCGGCTGACTTGATGATGCCTGAGCGGACCGTCCCTGCTTCGGTAACGCCGATATGCAGTGGGTAATCGACCTGCTCGGCCAGGGAGCGGTAGGCGGCAAGCATCAGGGGCACCGACGAGGCTTTGAGGGAAATCTTCATCCAGGGATAGTTCTCGTCTTCGAGCAACCGGATGTGGCCGAGGGCGCTCTCTACCATGGCCCCCGGCGTAACACCGCCGTACTTTTCCAATAGGCCTTTTTCTAAGGAGCCGGCGTTGACGCCGATGCGGATGGGGACCTGCCGCTCCCGAGCGACGGCCAAGACCTCCCGCACGTTCTCGGCGCCGCCGATATTGCCGGGATTGAGCCGAAGTCCCTGCACGCCGGCTTTGAGGGCGCCGATGGCCAGGCGGTGGTTGAAGTGGATGTCGGCGATGACCGGAATGGGCGATCCCTTGACGATGACGGCCAGCGCGTCGACCGCCTGGGCGTCAGGGACGGCCACCCGGATGATCTCGCAACCGGCCTCAGTTAGACGATGGACCTGGTCGAGCGTGGCCGCCGCGTCGCGCGTGTCTGTGTTGCACATGGATTGGACCGAGACGGGCGCTCCGTCGCCGATCGGGACGTCCCCTACATAGATGCGGCGCGTCTTCCGCCGCGGCAGTGCGATGTCCACCGACTTACCCCCCTCCCAACAGCTTCAGCACGTCTTTATAGGCGATGAGCAGCATCAATCCAATCAGAAGGGCGAAGCCGATCATGTGGATCATGCTCTCCTTGGCCGGATCCATGGGGCGGCCGCGCAGGGCCTCCAAGCCGAGAAAGACGAGACGGCTGCCGTCGAGGGCGGGGATGGGAAAGAGGTTGAGCAAGCCCAGGTTGATCGAGAGCACCGCCGCCAGCATCAATAGGGGCATCAAACCCACCTGGGCCGCCTTGCCGATCTCGCTGACGATCATGACCGGCCCGCCCACCTCGGCTGGCGCGGCTCCGGTGATCATCTGTATGATCGACTGGAGGATCATGGCGGTGATACCGAAGGTGTTGACGATGCCCAGCTTCAGCGACGTGAAGAGCCCTTTTTTCTCGTGATAGACCGACTTGTCATCGACAGCGATCCCGATCTGACCCACATTGCGCTCCGGATCGAGCGCCGGGACGACTTTCACATCACGGGAAGCGCCCTGACTCTCGACGGTGAGGGTCAGTTCCTGACCGCCCCGGGGATGGATCTCCTGGATCAGTTCGGCCCAGTTGCCGGTGGCCTTGCCGTCAACGGCGACGATGCGATCACCCGGCTGGATCCCGGCCGCCTGGGCCGGTTTGCCTTCCAGCACATCGCCGATGACGTTCGAGTAGGTCGGCACGCCGATGATGGTGTAGATATAGATGAACAGCAGAAACGCCAGGATGAAATTCATGAAGGAGCCGGCGAAGATGACCGCCGCCCGCTGTGTCACCGTCTTGTTGTTGAAATTGCCGGGATCATTAGGCGATGTGGCGAACTGGCCGTCTTCCCCCGGTTCCATGCCGGCCATGCGCACGAAACCGCCGACAGGCAGCAGGCGCAACGCATAGAGGGTCGACCCCCTTCGCAGGCCGAAGAGCCGCGGGCCCATGCCGATGCTGAATTCCAGAACCCGAACGCCTACCGCCTTGGCGACAGCAAAGTGCCCTAGTTCATGGAAAAAGATCATCAACCCGAACACAAAGACCGAGGCCAGGAATGTGGTCAAGCCGAAACCTCCCTTCCATTCCGTACCCGTTCCGCCGCAAAGCGCCGGGCCCACTCGTCGGCTTGCCGGATCTCCGTGAGGTCCGGTTCCTGCCGCCACTCATGAGCCTCCATCGCCTCCCGGACGATACGGGGGATATCCATGAAGCCAATCTGACGATCCAAAAAGGCGTGGACAGCCACCTCATTAGCGGCGTTCATGACGGCAGGCAGCGATCCCCCTGTCCGCCCAGCCGTTATGGCCAGATGCAACGACGGAAACCGCTCCAGATCCGGTTTCCGGAAGGTGAGCGCCGCCGTCTGGGTCAGGTCAAGGCGCGGCCACCCTGTCTGCCAGCGCTCGGGATAGCTGAGGGCATACTGGATGGGCAAACGCATATCCGGCAGGCCCATCTGACCGAGGATGGAGCCGTCGGCAAACTCGACCATGGAGTGGACGATGCTCTGGGGATGGACAAGCACCTCAATGTCATCAAAATCGATGTCGAAGAGCCAGCGCGCCTCGATCACCTCGAGCCCCTTGTTCATCAAGGACGCCGAATCGATGGTGATCTTCGGACCCATGCGCCAATTGGGATGGCGCAGCGCATCTTCCGGCGTTACGCGACGCAACTCTTCCAGGCTTTTGTCCCGGAAGGGTCCGCCCGATGCCGTCAGGATCAGCCGCGCCAGACGGCGGTCTTGCCCTTGCAGGCACTGAAAAATGGCCGAGTGCTCGCTGTCGACCGGCAGGATGGCCACCTCACGGCGTCGCGCCGCCGCCATGACGAGCGGTCCGGCGGCGACAAGGGTCTCCTTGTTCGCTAGAGCAATCTCTTTTCCGGCCTCGATGGCGGCCATTGTCGGCCCTAGGCCGATTGCACCGCTGACAGCGGTGACGACCGTATCCACCTCAGGCAGGCAGGCCGCCTCGGCTAGACCGATCTCACCGGTCACCACCGGGGTGGACAAACCTCGTTCCTGGAGCGCATCAGTAAGCCGTTCAGCCGCTCCTGTCTCCATCATAGCCACCAAACGCGGCCGGTAGATCTCGATCTGTTCCAGTACTTCCTTCCAGTTACTGCCTGCAGCCAGGGACTGCACCGTCAGGCGCCCCTCGCTCCGGTCAACGACCTCCAGCGTCTGTCGCCCGATGGAGCCTGTCGACCCCAGGATGGCGATCCCTTTGTTCAAGCGCTTCACCTCGTTCGGAAATTCTTAAACACACCCGCCCGATGCATCGACACGAGCAGCAGCACGATGGTGGGTCCAACGATCACCCCGAGCACGCCAAAGGCCTTTAACCCCACATAGAGGGCGGTCAGAGTGGCCAGCGGATGCAGGCCGATGGAATCGGCTACCACCTTCGGCTCGATAAACTGGCGGTTGAGGACAAGGATGCCGTAGAGGATGCTCAGATTGGCCGCGACCGGAAACTGGCCCGTGAGCAGTTCCCAAATGATCCAGGGCAAGAAGACAAGACCAGGGCCCAGGATCGGCAAGAGGTCCATGATCCCCGTGAGGATCCCGATGGTAAAGGCATATTCATTCCCCAGGAGATAGAGCCCAATGATCGTTAACAAGCCGGTGATGGATACTAGGATCACCTGGGCGCGAACAAAGCCGACAAAAGCGTCGCCCAGTTCCAGGATCACCTGGCGGACCTGCACGGCCCGACTGTCGGGCACCAGGTTGTAGACCAGTTGCAGGATTGCTCCTTTGTCACGGCTGAAGAAATAGCTCGCCACCAGGCTGAACGCCAGGATCGTGAAAAAGGACGGAAGCGACGTGATCATGTCCAGGAGATAGTTTGACCCGGATACGGCCATATTCTTTACTGCCACGACACCTTCGCCGGCAATTCGCTCCACTGTCGTATAGATCTCCGGAGACGAATGAACCAATTCATAATAAGGCGCCACCGCCTTGGTCCACTCCGTGAAGGTGTTCGTCAACAATTGAGGCGACGGCAGGCTCGAGGCGATCGTCACCATCTCGACGACGAGGCGGCTGATGATGACGACCAGGCTGACGCTCAAGAGGCCGAGAAAAAGGAGCAGCGTCACAAGGGTGGTCAAGCCTCGCGAGAGGCGCGTCTTGTTCGTGAGAAACTCGACGACGGGCTCGATGAGCAGGGCGATCATGGCGCCCAGCAAAAAAGGCAACAGGTAAACGCCCAGACGGCTGAAGACCTCCACCGTCAGGGGCAAGGCGTATTGGATGACGAAATAGGCGAGCCCGATAAAGAGGGCGATGGCAGCCAGGCGCAGGAAGTGGCCCAGCCAGTGTTGCCAATCGTTCATCGCAAAAACTCCTCAAGGAATCGCAAAAAGTAATAGGTGGCTGGCGCCGTCCAGAGGATGCTGTCAAAACGGTCGAGGACGCCGCCGTGTCCCGGGATTAGGTCGCCCGAATCCTTCACACCGGCGATCCGCTTCAAGGCCGATTCGGCCAGATCGCCCAGTTGGCCCAGGGCGGAAGCGACAAGAGAAAAGGGCAGCCAGATCAACCAGGAGGTTTCCGCAAACCATTGGGGACCAAGGGTCGCGCCGACGAGCGCCGCCGCAATTAAGCCGCCCAGGGAACCTTCCAGCGTCTTTTTAGGGCTGACGCGGGCTGCCAGGGGTCGCTTGCCGAGGGAACGGCCGGCGAAGTAGGCGCCTGTGTCGGTGGCCCAGGTCAGGAAAAAAGCGATCAGCACCGCCTCCATGCCATTCGGCAAGCGGCGAAGCAGGATCAGGTGACTCAAGAGCCAAGCGATGACGAAGGCGCCGGCGAAGGCCAAGGCGCCGTCAGCCGGCTTGACCCTCGGAAAAGCGAGGACCAGTTGGAGGAGGAAGGCCAAAGCGCCTGCCGAGGCGACCACAGGCAGTGATTCTCCGCCGAAATGAGCCGCCAAGACGAGCGCCGCCGACAGTCCATAACCCATCCAAAGGGGCGGATCCGCATCGAGCCGCCTGACCATCTGCAGGTATTCATAAAAGCCGCCAACAGCGAGCACCGCCACGACGGCGGTCATGGCCCATCCGCCGGCCCAGACGACAGCAATCATGAGGGGAACGCCGACGGCAGCACTAGCGACGCGTTTCCAGAGCATGTAGGAAGCTCCTCCTAGACTTTGACTCCACCGAAGCGCCGGTCCCGCCCCTGGTAATCGACCAAGGCCTGGAGCATCTCTTTTCGCCCGAAATCCGGCCAAAGGGTGGGGGTGACCCAGATCTCCGTATAGGCCGACTGCCAGAGCAAGAAGTTGGAGAGCCGCAGTTCGCCTGACGGGCGGATCAGCAGATCCGGATCAGGCACGTCGGCGGTGTAGAGGTGGCGGTTCAAGTAGGCTTCATCGATACGATCCGGCTCAATCTGACCTTCCTTGGCCTGGCGGGCGATCGCCTTGACAGCCTCGACGATCTCGATCCGGCCGCCATAGTTCAGCGCCACGTTGAGGGTCAGCTTATCGTTGTTCGCTGTATGACGGATGGCCCGTTCCAATTCTTTCCTGGGATTTTCAGGTAATTCAGAAACTTTGCCAATGGTGCAGATCTGCACCCCCTTGGCATGGAGGGTGTCCAGTTCCCGTTGCAGGTACTCCACAAGCAGATCAAAGAGCGCATTCACCTCGTCGGCGGGTCGCTTCCAGTTCTCCGTCGAAAAGGCGTAGACAGTGAGATAGCGGATATGGAATTCCTCACAAGTCTCCAGGACGCGGCGCAAAGACTGGACGCCGGCCCGGTGACCGGCGACGCGCGGCAATCCGCGGCGCTTGGCCCACCGGCCGTTGCCGTCCATGATAATAGCCACATGCTGGGGGATACGTTGGGGGTCAAGTTTCTGAATCAGCGACTGCTCCGGCTCGGCATCCTTTGATCGGCCAAAGGGCCAAAACGATGGTGGCAAAATGACCCCTCCCGTATGTCTTCCCTCTCTTTATAAAAAAGCCGGGAGTGACGAACCCCCTCGGGGCCCCGAGGGGGTCTAGTCGACTCCATGAAATGGGTAGCAGCGAAAGCGCCCGTAGACGATGGTCGGCCGGGATGAATCCAGACGGATTTGGATGACCCGCGGAACGGAAGCGCCGGAAGCGATCTCCGGGCCGGTAGGCTGGAAATCGACTTCGATGCCTTGCTTCGCCAGCATCTCGGCCGCCTGTTCCACAGTGAGCCCGATCAATGCCTGTTCCCATTGGCTCAGGACCTGCTCGGCAGTCATCACACTTCCATGATCTCCGCTTCCTTGCGCTCGGCCACCTGGTCCACTTCTTTGATGTACTTGTCGGTCAGCTTTTGGATCTCCTCCTGGGCGCGCTTTCCCTCGTCCTCGGAGATGATGTGCTCCTTTTGCAGGTCTTTCACATCCTCGTTGGCGTCGCGCCGTAGGTTGCGCAGGATGACCCGGTGTTCTTCTGCTCGTTTTTTCACCGTTTTCACCAGTTCGGTGCGCCGCTCCTGAGTCAGTTGGGGAATGACCAGGCGGATCACCGTGCCATCGCTGGTCGGCGTCAAACCGAGATCCGATTTAAGGATCGCCTTTTCGAGGGCCGGCAGGACCGACTTGTCCCAGGGCTGGATCGTCAGCAATCGCGCCTCCGGCGCCGAGACGTTGGCCAACTGGTTCACCGGCGTCGGCGCGCCGTAGTACTCGACAGTCACCTTCTCCAGCAAAGCGGGATTGGCCCGGCCGGCGCGAATGTGTTGGTACTCCTTGCGCAACGCATCGACGGTCTTTTTCATCTTATCTTCGGTCTCTTTTTTGATCTCGTTGATCATGCTACTTCCTCCCAACCACCGTGCCGATGTCCTCTCCCATGATGGCACGCTCGATGTTTCCCGGAGTTTCCAAGCCGAAGACGATCAGGGCGATTGAATTATCCATGCATAAGGACGTCGCCGTCGAATCCATCACACCGAGACCCTGGTTGAGCACGTCGATGTAGGTGAGCTCATCCAGCTTTTTGGCGTCGGGATTTTTGCGCGGATCCGAATCATAGACGCCGTCGACGCCGCGCTTGGCCATCAGGATCACATCGGCCTCGATCTCTGCGGCCCGCAGCGCTGCCGTCGTATCGGTCGAGAAGTAGGGGTTGCCTGTTCCGGCGGCAAAGATGACGACCCGTCCTTTTTCCAGGTGGCGCATCGCCCGCCGGCGGATATAGGGTTCGGCGACCTGGCGCATCTCAATGGCCGTCTGCACCCGCGTATGGACATCGCGCTTTTCCAAGGCATCCTGGAGAGCCAGGGAGTTCATGATCGTCGCCAGCATCCCCATATAGTCGGCTGTAGCTCGATCCATGCCCTTGGCGGAACCGGCGACGCCGCGCCAGATGTTGCCACCGCCGACGACGATAGCCAGTTCAACGTTACACTTCTGTTTGACATGGCGGATCTGATCGGCGATGGAATTGACCACATCGGGATCGATGCCATAGCCCTTCGTGCCAGCCAGCGCTTCCCCGCTCAGTTTTAGGACGACCCGTTTATATTTCGGCTCCAATGGGGCGTACCTCCCCTTTTCACTTTATCCCTTCTACAAACGGAAAGAAAATCCTCTTCCCTGCAAAAAACGGCACTTATAAAAAAGAGAACACAACGTGTCCCCTTTTTTCGTATTGCTGTTTTCTCGCTTACTTGTTGATTTCGGCCATGACTTCCGAAGCGAAGTCATCTTGCCGCTTGGCTAGGCCTTCGCCCAATTCGAAGCGGACGAAACGGCGGACGTTGATGTTTTCGCCGATCTTGGCAACAGCCTCGGTGATCATCTGCTGAACGGTCATATCGGGGTTTTTGATGAAAGGCTGTTCAAGCAGGCAGATCTCTTTGTAGTACTTCTCGACGCGGCCTTCCACCATCTTGTCGACGATCTTTTCGGGCTTGCCTTCGTTGAGGGCCTGGTTGCGCAGGATCTCTTTCTCTTTGTCGATCTGCTCAGTCGGCACCTCTTCACGACGGACATACTCCGGCTTGGCAGCGGCGATCTGCATAGCGATGTCCTTACAGAGGTTTTTGTAGTCGTCGGTCTTGGCGACGAAGTCGGTTTCGCAGTTCACCTCGACGAGGACGCCGATACGCCCGCCACCGTGGATGTACGATTCAACCAGACCTTCGGCAGCGACACGGCTGGCTTTTTTGGCAGCGGCAGCAAGGCCCCGTTCACGCAGGAAGGCGACTGCCTTTTCCATATCCCCATCGGTATGGGCCAGCGCTTTTTTGCACTCCATCATGCCGGCGCCGGTCCGTTCGCGCAGTTCTTTCACCATGGCTGCAGTAACCATGTTCGATACTCCTCCTATTCGTATGACCTCATTCGGGTAGTATAACCCTTCGTAACAGCCTTTAGAAGCCTATGTAAGGGGATCGGCATCAAAAAAGGGTGACTGCGGGGTTTCCCCCGGTCACCCCCTTCTGACTACTGGGCGTCCGATTGTCCTTGGTTGCCTTCCAGCACGGCGTCCGCCATCTTGGCCGTCAAGAGTTTGACAGCACGGATGGCGTCGTCGTTGCCAGGAATCACATAGTCGATCTCGTCGGGGTCACAGTTTGTGTCGACGATGCCAACCAAGGGGATTCCCAGGCGACGCGCTTCGGCAACGGCAATGCGCTCTTTCCGCGGGTCGATCACGAAAATGGCGCCCGGCAGGTCCTTCATGTCCTTGATGCCGCCAAGGAAGCGCTCAAGCTTCTCTTTTTCATGGAGGAGCTTGGAAACTTCTTTCTTCGGCAGGACTTCAAAGGTGCCGTCGGCTTCCATCTTTTCGAGTTCACGCAGACGGGAGATGCGCTTTTGAATCGTCTGGAAGTTGGTGAGCATACCGCCCAGCCAGCGCTGGTTCACGTAGTACATGCCGCAACGCTCGGCCTCTTCCTTGACGGAATCCTGCGCCTGCTTCTTGGTACCGACAAACAGGATTTTCTTCCCTTGGGTCGCCACTTCGCGGATGAAATTGTACGCCTCATCGACTTTGCGAACTGTCTTCTGCAGGTCGATGATATAGATACCGTTTCGCTCCGTGAAGATGTAGGGCGCCATTTTGGGGTTCCAGCGCCGAGTCTGGTGTCCAAAGTGAACACCGGCTTCCAGCAACTGCTTCATCGAAATAACCGCCACAACATCCACCTCCTTCCAGGTTTTGCCCTCCGGTTGCTTCATTCCCTTTCCCCCACCCCGAACGCCAGGGCACCTGAGAAAGGGTCGTCAACCGTGTGGAATTAACACACCATCAAGAATGATACCATAGATGCATGGTAGAAGACAAGAGAGAAAGTCGAGATTTATTGCATTCCGACCAGACGTTTGGCGATATCGATCTCCGCCAAGCCTTCTGGAAGGGAATGGTTCCCATCCTGGATGCGAGTGGCATACCCTTTTTCCACCAGGAAACGGTTGAACCGTTCCGCATCAACCACGACGCCGGCGGCATGCAGCTTCCGGGCCACCGTTTCGGAGGTATCGCCAGAGGTGACGGTGATAGAATGCGTGATAATGCCCTTTTGCGGACTTGTTGGCTCTTTTCCCCGAGAAAGCGTCTCTCCCGCTTTTTGAGAATTCTCACCCGCCTTTTGGGGTTCCTCCTTTGGGACAGATGCTTCCATGGGGGGACTATGCTCAGCAGTTGCTTTTTGAATTGCCCTCTGTTCCGGTTTGTCCGTCCCTGCGGACGATTGCATGACGAGTCCGGCGCCAAAAAGGAGCAAACCCAAAGCAAAGAGAACCCTCCCGTCACGCGACCAAAAAGGACGCTCCGAAAAGGTTCTCTTCTCTCCGGGGGTATAACCGCGCTTCACCCTCTCATGCCCTCCTACGAAGTTCAGTGACCAACTGCACTTCTCCTTTGCCGAGATGCAACAGTTGGGCGATTTCTCCATCGTTTAGTCCGATCCGGCGCAGTTGGGGGATCATCTCGTAGCGCTGACTTTTCGTCCATTGGCGCGGGTCTCCCTCTCCCAGCGACTTCAGCAGTGTTTCTCCCTTGCCGATGGCGCTGTTGGACATGTTGGCGCGAGCACCTTGATGTTGCAGGTATTCTTGGATGTAGACCGGTCGAATGGGTTTGATCTTGTCCGCGCCGGAAGATTCCAGAACCGCCTGATGACAATGGGGTTCCGCCGGATGGGTTTGAAACGTCCTATCCCCGACAGCAAGCGCTTTCTTGTGAAGGGACGGCTCATCTGTGTGAGCAATTTCATTCGCCCCTGTGGACAATCTCTCCAATCGGTCGAGGATTTTGTGAGCCGCTTCCACTTCCTGTCGCAGTTCATCGACAACTTCGTCGCCAGTCTGCATCGCCGCAGCCAACAACGTCTCCATGTCCCTTTTGACCAACCGGGCTTCTGCCAGTTGTTTGCGCAGGATCTCCTGTTCTGTCTTTTCTCGCTGTTTTTGCCGCTGCAAGAATGACGATGTCAAGCCGGCACCCATCAAAACGCATCCAATCCCTGTGAAAAGCGTGCCGGAGTCCACAGTTCATCTTCCCCCCATTTACTGCTATATCGTTATATCCAGCATCCTGCCCCGCAGCGGATCCCCTGCGGGCGAACCATCACCATCATTGTCGTGATCGGCTTGGATTCCCTTTTGCCTCGGTTTTCGCTGTCTTTGCTGTTTCGGCTGTTGACGGTCCTCAATGCGTGATTCTTCCGAGTGAGGCGATTGTTGCACCGTTTTTTGACGGTATTCCGCTTGCGTCTGTGTCTGCTGGGCTGCAAACTGTTGTTGCAATTCTTGGGCCTGCTGTTGAATCTGTTGAAGCCTGCCCACTTCTGCCACCTTGGGCACGATCACCTGCATGTCGACGGGACGAATCGTCACCGCCATCACCCCCATCGTACCATGAATGGGCGCGAAAAGCTAGGAGAAGGGTGAGAAACGGAACTCTCCGTTATCGATATAGACCACGGAAAAGTCGATGGGATCGCGAATCCGCGTCGTGCACTGGCCGATGCGGATATGGACGCCAGGGTAGAGACGGGCGGCCACGCGGATGCGACCTTTGGCGACCTGCTCAAACTCTGCGTCAAGGGACTCTTTTTCTTTTGTCAATGCTTCCACATTTTTATACAGTTGCGAATAGGCTTGTGTCAACTTCCAAAGCAACATCCGCTTTTCCATGGGGAGTTGCCCCTGCCGCTTTTCCCAATCCTTCAATACAGCAACGGCTTTTTCCGTTTTTTCCAGGTTGGCGCGGGCCTCATTGAGCTTTTTTACCAGTTCGTTGTAAGCAGCCCGTTTTTCAGGACGGATGCCCACCTCGATCTCCGTGACGGTGGAGTGAAGGGAGCCTACGTTTTTAGCGTTGATCTCTTCCCCGGCGCTGCAGCGACCGCCGACGATGAGTCCCCTTTTCCCGCCTACTGTTACGCTTCTTCCGGCATCGACGGAGGAATGCATGATCCCTTCGCCGACGACAATATCCCCTCCGGCTTTGACCGTGGCGTTTTCAATGAACCGGCTGATCACATTGCCGTTGACGGTGATGAGCGATTTTTGCTGTCCCTGGATCCCCTGGCGGACGGTGAGACTGCCGCCGACCGTGACAGAACCGCCGTCGATGGAGCCCCCTACCTCCAGGTCACCTTCACAGTTGACCTGGAAGCCGTAGGTAACCGAACCGCGAATGATGATGGAACCGAGAAAATTTAGGTTGCCTGAGGAAAAGTCCACATCGCCTTTAAGTTCGAAAACAGGATCAACCTGTATTTTTTCTCCGTTAAAATATACGTGACCGGCTGTGCCCGCCATCAAGATGCAGCCATCTTCGCTGAGTTGCGTATTTTTTCCCGCAGGGATGCGGGTATCCTTGCCTGGTCGTGGCCGGATTTCCTTCCCCGTGACCGTCGACCCCGAGATGCCCTCTGTTGGCGGGGTGCGGATGGCCAGGATTTCGCCAGGCTGAACGTTGCGGATTAAATTTAAATTGTAAAAATCGACCCGTCCATCTTCCAACTCAACAGGCCGAATCCGCGTATCCGTATTGACTTTGTAATCGATCTTGGCGTTTTTTCCGTCTTCAGCGGATTGCCCAACGGCTACGGTGACCTGTTGGCCCGCCTGGATGTGCGTAAGGGCATGTTCGACTTTTTCATCATCGATGCCAAAGATGACGCCAGCCTGCTCCAAAGCCTTTTTGGCTGCTTCAAAGGTGACGGCTTTTCCGCCGCGGGGAGGGTACACGATCAGGTACGCCCGCATACCGTCTCGATCGATATCCACCTTCACTTGCCCATCGCGGATGATTTCCTGCTGCGGTTCAGCAATGATGACGTTCTGTTCCATACGAAAGACCGTTGTCCGGATGACCTTGGCATCGGGGTTGCGGATCTCCCGTTCCTTCACATCCTGTAAGAC
Source organism: Heliomicrobium sulfidophilum (assembly GCF_057715735.1). Taxonomy (NCBI): domain Bacteria; kingdom Bacillati; phylum Bacillota; class Clostridia; order Eubacteriales; family Heliobacteriaceae; genus Heliomicrobium; species Heliomicrobium sulfidophilum. The sequence continues at coordinate 197,775 of NZ_JBVTZZ010000004.1, read as the reverse complement.
TTCCTCCACCGTTACCGCTCTTCCCATGCCGACTGGCGGAAAGACAGAGAGAACAACGCCCTCCGAACGGTACTCGATCCGGTAGCAGCCCTGGCGGTTTTCAGAAGCAGACGTATTGTCCGACCCAGCATCCATGTTGGAACCGCTCACACTCTCACCTCCGGAGGACCTAATTTTGTCAATCCCGTTCAGAATATTTTCTTCTGCTGCCTCGCCAATTGGCCCCGCAATCGCAAAACGGCTTTTGTATGCAATTGGGAGATACGAGACTCTGATACGCCGATGACAGCACCGATTTCTTTCAATGTGAGGCCTTCATAATAATAAAGGGCGATCACTGTTCGTTCCTTCTCAGGAAGCTTATCGATGGCGCGGGCTAGCAGTTGACGCGTCTCTTCGAATTCCAACGCGGCCGTCGGTTCTTCAACTTGTTCGTCAGCCAGCGAGTCGATCAAGCGGACCGGATCCCCCTTGTCAGAATCGGTTATCCAATATTCGTCCAGGGACATGATGGTCGTCGCTTGCACATCCTGCAACAGTTTCGCAAACTCATTCGTGTTCAGTCCGAGAACCTCGGCAACTTCTTCGTCGGTCGCTTCCCGCCCCAGGCGATTAGACAGTGAAGCGTAGGCCTTTTCCAATTCGCGCGTCTTTTGGCGCACCGAAACAGGCACCCAATCCATCGCCCGCAAACCATCCAGGATGGAGCCGCGGATGCGAGCGATCGCATAGGTCTCGAACTTCAATCCACGACCGGGATCAAACTTCTCGATGGCGTCCATGAGACCGAAGATTCCGTAACTGATCAGATCGTCGCGCTCTACATTGGGTGGGAGGCTGATCGCCAACCGGCCGGCGACAAACTTCACCAGAGGGGCATAAATTAGGATCAGCTCCTCACGAGCCGCCCGATCCTTATGGTCTTTGTAATTTCCCCAGAGGGCGCTTGCTCTCGCCGTATCTTTCGCCGGTATAATTATCGTCTCCACCTACCCCGATCCTAGAGTGATTGTTCGAATCAGGCCGGTCAATCGTCCAACTGCATCTTCCGCACGATTTCTGCAGCCCGTGAGGGATCGTCAGCCAGGAGTTGGTCCAAATCGGCGTCGATCTGTCCGGGCACAAAAGGATTCATTGAGGGAACCTGAACATCGACCTTTGTCCCCTTAGCCGACCCATCACTTAGGACTGCCGACGGCTTTCCTTCTCCGTCCTGTTTGAGAATGCGATCGAGGTAAATGACGATGGCAAAAGTCAGTATGCCGACGACTGCCGCTGCGCTAAAGCTACGGCTCAGAAGGGCCGGCCAGGATACAGAAGCGCCGAGGGCGACGACGGCGGTAAGCAGCCAGACGAATGCGGCTGAAGCGACAGGTATCCATAGTTTGGCGCCAGCCAATGTCCTTCCTCCCTACACCGCCTTCTCACCGCGGTCAATGGTGCGGATGTGCAGTTTGCCTGTGAGTGTATCCAATTCGATGGTGCGTCCGAAATTCCCCCCTGTCTCGCGGGCCAAAAGAGGGATGTTTTCTTGCTTCAGTCGGTGGACGACCGCCTCGGCGTTGCGTTCGCCGATGCGCATCACATCCGATGCGCCAGGAAAGGAAAACATCTGTGCGCCTCCGGCGATTTTCGCCACCAGACGGCTCTTTACAGCGCCCAGTTTGAACATCTCTTCCAAGAGTACGGGAATCGCCGTATCGGCAAATTTGGCCTTGTTTTCAGAACTCCGAGCCTGGGTGGATGCAGGCAGCATGATATGGGCCAGTCCTCCGACTTTGGCAACGGCATCATATAAACAAATTCCGATGCAGGATCCAAGACCTGAAGTCATTAAATTGTCTGGCGCCTTTGATGCCTTCAGGTCGGCCATGCCCACCTTGATCAGCATGCCTCCATCATCCCTTCACACCTGTTGCCGCCATAAACGGCCAAAACAGCCCTGTTCATGGGACAGCAAGCGATGTTTCGATTCCTGCCGCGATGCTACCCCTCTTCCGTAGCGGCGAGATCGATGATCTTTTCAAGATTGACGAGGATCAGCAACCGCTCACCCAGTTTGCCTACGCCATGGATGAAATCGATATCGACACTGCCACCGAGACCGGGCGGCGGTTCTACAGCCGTGGAAGGGATGCGCGTCACTTCCGATACACCGTCGACGATGATGCCCACGGTGATCTCTTTGACCTTGACGATGATGATCCGAGTCCGGTCCGTCGTTTCCCGCGGCGGCAGTGAGAACCGTTTCCGCAGATCAATGACAGGAACGACATTTCCGCGCAGGTTGATGACACCTTCCACGTAAAAGGGGGCTTTCGGCACCCGGGTGATGTTCAATAACCGGTTGATCTCCTGCACATAATGGATATCCACAGCATATTCTTCACCGGCCAGCGCGAAAGCGACAAGCTGAAGCTCATCAGAAAAATCCTTCTTTTCCACGGCCCTCACCTCCTAAAACAGTGTGCCAACGTCGAGGATTAGAGAAACCTGGCCGTTGCCCAAGATGGCTGCTCCGGCGATGCCGCTGATGCCTTGCAGCAGCTTGCCGGGCGATTTGATGACGATCTCCTGTTGACCGATCAAGGAATCGACGATCAGGCCGGCTTTCTTTTCTCCCTTGCGAACGACAACCACATAAAGTTCTTCTGGCGCCTCGGCCGCCTTGGGAACTTCCAGAACTTTGTCCAAACGGACCAGAGGCAGCACACTCCCACGCAGCAGGACAACCTCTTGGCTCTGCACATTTTTGATCTGGTTGGGAATGATGCTCGTCGTCTCGTCGATGGTGCCGAGGGGGATGGCGTAAATCTCCTCGCCTACATTGACGAGCAAGGCCTGGATGATGGCCAATGTCAAGGGCAGGCGAATCTTAAATTTTGTTCCCGCATTCGGTTTCGTTTCGATCTCCACGGAGCCGCTGAGCGATTCGATCTTGGTCCGCACGGCGTCAAGACCGACGCCCCGGCCCGATACGTCGGACACCTTTTCCGCTGTCGAGAAGCCAGCCAAGAAGATCAGGTTAAGGGCGCCTTGATCATCCAACTGTTCGGCTTCTTTGGCGGTGATCAGTCCCTTCTGAACCGCCTTCGTCCGCAAGGTCTGCGGATCCATGCCCCTGCCGTCGTCATCGACTTCAATGATGACATTGTTGCCTTCATGTTTGGCCACCAGGCGGACGACCGCTTCCACAGGTTTGCCTTTTTGCCGGCGCACATCGGGCATTTCCACGCCATGGTCGATAGCGTTGCGAATCAGGTGAACGAGAGGATCGCCGATTTCGTCGATGACGGTGCGGTCCAATTCGGTCTCCTTGCCCTCGACGATAAGATTGATCTCTTTGCCCAGTTCCTTGGCCAGATCGCGCACCATGCGAGGAAAGCGGTTGAAGACCTGTTCGATGGGGACCATGCGGACCTTCATGACCACGTTTTGCAGGTCCGTCGTGATCCTGTCGATATGCTCGATGGTCTCATTCAGTTCTGTCAGGTTGCTCGTCGTCGAAATCTGCTCGAGACGAGTTTTGTTGATGACCAGTTCACCGACGAGGTTCATCAGGTTGTCAAGGCGTTCGATATCAACGCGAACCGTCTGGCTGCCCTTTGACTTGCGAACTTCCTGCGCGCCCGAACCGGCTGCCGGACGAGCTTTGCCGGAGGCAGCGGCATCAGGAGATGTTATAGCCTCTTGTTCTTTGTCAGCATAAGAGGCAACCTCCGGTTCCTGTCCTTCCTGGATGCGCACCTCGCCAATATTCAGCGAGGTGACCGCTATGACGCGAACTTCGGCGATGGAATCAATGGTTTTACGAACAGCTTCCTCGTCCTGGCGGGTGACGATGACCACTTGGAAACTCGTGTCAAACTTTTCGTCTTCCAGCTCTTGAGCAGAGGGAACAGACTTGATGATCTCACCGATCTCCTCAAGATTGCGGAAAACCATGTAGGCTCGGGCCGATTTCATTACACAGCCAGTCGCCAGTTCCACCTGAATATGGTATGCGCTGAACCGTTTGCGCTGTGCTTCATGAAGCAATGTCAGATCGTACTGGTTGATTTCGAAGGCGTTGAGGATTTCCGGTCCACCCATGACCGGGAGGTTCGCTTCCTCCAGTTGCTTCGGTTCGCTCACGCCAACCGCCTCCGATTTTCGAACTTTGGGCGCAGCCGCAACATCAGCAAGTTGACCTTGGCCGGCCTTGCGCAGTTGGTCAACCAGTTCCGAGATATCTGCACTTCCCGTTTCACCGCTACTGACGGCTTCCACCATGTTTTCCAGGGCGTCGAGACATCGAAAAAGCAGATCGACGATAGCCGTGTTAACACTTACCTGGGAACCCCGCAATACGGACAAGACATTTTCCATCTCATGGGTGAGCTCAGCGATGCGCTCGAAACCCATCGTAGCCGACATACCCTTTAAAGTATGGGCGGAACGAAAGATCTCGTCGAGAATCGCCAGATCCTGTGGATTGTCTTCCAGTTCCAGTATTTTTTGGTTGAGCGCTTGCAGATGCTCTCGAGATTCTTCCATAAACATGTCCATGTATTGTGACATATCCATCTCGTTCTTCACACCTCCATAGTTGCCGAACTATCTGTCCTGCAATGATTTCACTATTTCATCGGCGACGCCGGTTAGGGGGACCACTTTGTCAACGCATCCCGATTCAATGGCCACTTTCGGCATCCCAAATACCACACAGGTCGAAGCATCCTCTGCGATCGTGCGGCCCCGGCGGCTCCTGATCAGCTTCATCCCCTCGGTTCCATCACCGCCCATACCGGTCAGGATCACGCCCACCATATGGGACCAAAACTGCTGGGCAGCCGATAGCATCATCACATCGACAGAAGGTCGGTGTCCGCCTACTGGCGGTTCTTGCGTCAGTTTCACCCGCATTTGCCGCCCTGCGCCAGGCTGTTCCACCACGATCACCTTGAAGTGATAGTCACCCGGCGCGATGTAGACGACACCCGCCTGTATCTCTTCCCCGTCCTGGGCCTCTTTCACCTTGAGAGCCGATGCGGCGTCAAGGCGCTCCGCCAGTGAGCGGGTAAAACCAGGAGGCATATGCTGAACGATGAGGACGGCGGCGCCGAGATCAGCGGGAAGTTTGGGGATGACCTCATAGAGCGCTTTGGGGCCGCCTGTGGATGTGCCAAGAAGCACCAGTTTGTTCAACCGCTGCGACCCTGTCACCGCCCGCGGAGCTGGAACCGGCGCCGGCGCTGTCGCCGGGGTGGGAGGCGCTGAGGGCAGCGTACTCGCTGGTATCGGCGAGCGCACATCGACCATCCGGGGGCGAACTTTGGCGATGGCTGCCACTTTCAGCTTGCCGATCAACTCCTGGCGCACCTTGTGGATGTCCAGGGAGATGGCGCCCGATGGTTTCGGCACAAAATCGACAGCGCCTTTTTGCAGTGCCTGCATGGTGGCATCGGCGCCCTGTTGGGTCAAACTGGAGAGCATGACAACAGGTATCGGTCGTGAGGCCATGATGCGTTCCAAGGTGGTTAGTCCATCCATGACAGGCATTTCCACATCCAGGGTGATCACATCAGGTGAAAGCTGGGCGATTTTTTCCAAGGCATCCTGCCCGTTGCGAGCTGTCCCCGCGACGACCATACCCGGTTCAGCAGCGATCATATCCGATATGACTTTGCGCATGAATGCGGAATCGTCGACAACCAATACTTTGATCTGCGGCATACGATCACCCCCGGACTTTTCTGCCGTCCTATGTTTTTCTTCCACGTAGGTCTGTTTTTTTCCTGCCTAACCCGCTTTACCGAAAAAAGCTTTTCATCCTTTGAAACAACCTGCCGATCCCCCCTCCCCCTTCCGTTCGAACCGGCAGGCTGCAGAGGGTCGCCGCCAGTCGGGAAAGGGCCTGAGAAGCCGGCGAATATTGATTTTGTAGGTAGAAAGGCGTCTGGCTCTTAACCGCTTTCGCCACAGACGGGTCATCAGGGATCGTGCCGACAATCACAATGTCTCGTTGCAAAAACTGTCGAACCGCCGTGGTCAGCTTTTTCCCCACGCTGTCGCCCTCTTTTTCATCGTCGACCCGGTTGATGACCACAGAAATGGGTTTGCCCCGCTGCATGGAATCGACAGACTTGATCAATCCGTAGGCGTCGGTGATGGCCGTCGGTTCCGGCGTGGTGACAACCAGTAGTTCATCAGCAGCAAATACATAGGAAAGGACGTTTCGTGAAATGCCAGCGCCTGTATCGATCAGAAATATATCAGCCGATCTCTCTATCCCGGACAGTCTTGCGATAAAGTTATCCAATTCCTTGGCGCTCAAGTCAGCTAGTTCCGCAACGCCTGAACCGCCCGAGATGGTCTGAATTCCCTTTGGTCCTGAAAAGATCACCTCATCGAGTGTCTTTTCTCCGCGGATCACATGGTACAGGTTATAGGGAGGCACCTTCCCCAATATCACATCGATGTTGGCCATGCCCATATCGGCGTCAAGGATCATTACCTGCATACCGTAATCGATCATGGCCAGACCAAGGTTCAGGGTCAGGTTGGTCTTGCCGACGCCCCCCTTTCCGCTGGATACGCAGATCACCCTTGTCGACGGAGAGTCGCCTCGAATTGTCCGTTCCGTTGTCTGACGCATATTGTTCATCATGATCCGGAGCTTTTCGGCTTGATCTTTCATCAGTTCGACTCTCCATAGATCAGATTGGCCAGCTTTTTCGGGTCGGCGACCTCCATATCGTCGGGAACATTCTGGCCTGTGGTGACATACGAAAGTGGTTTACCTGTTCCATGGACGAGGTTGACGATAGAACCGTAATGATTCGTCTCATCGAGTTTGGTTAAGAGGTAGCGGTCAATGGTCATCCGGGAAAAACACTCGGTGATCTGTAACAAATCCTTGAATTTTGTCGTAGCCGACAAAACCAGGATGGTCCGGCTGGGTTGACTCAACTCCACGTAGGCATTCAGTTCTTCCAACTGGCTGTCATTTTTGTGGCTCCGTCCGGCCGTGTCCACCAACAGCAGTTCTTTGTCGCGGTGGCGGTCGATAGCTGAACGTAGCGCCTGGGGCGTAAAGACGACATCAACGGGAACACCGATAATGTCGCCGAAGGTCTTCAACTGCTCCACCGCAGCAATCCGATAGGTATCGGCGGTGATCAATCCCACCTTGCGCCGGTTGACGATGGAAAAGGTGGCTGCCAGTTTGGCGATGGTCGTCGTCTTACCTACACCAGTCGGCCCGACCATCATCACTACTTCCTGGCTTTTTTCCGTTTCCGGCAACAGGATCGGCCGGGGTTGTCCCAGAAGAGATGCCAACTGGTCGAGCACAAGTCGGCGCACACGTTCTGGATCCCAGACGCTTTGCCCATTGTTGTTTTCAAAGATCTGCCGGATAATCTGGCGAGCCAACCTTTCGTCGACTTCATTTTCGATGAGGCGTTTGAATGCCGAATGCAGTTCGACGGGAAGGTTGGCATCCGCTTCATGCAGTCTCCCCAGGATTTCACCCATCAACATCTTCATTTGTTTGAGTTCCCTATCGATCCCAACAGGGCTGGTTTTCTCCTCCGGTTCGACTTTTTTCACAGCCGACCCTTCAGGGGTGGCGCCTGCGATCACATCGAGGGGACGATCCGTTCCGCCGGAACGTGGCGCGCCGGCAGGCTCGGCGACCGAGATAAGCCTGCGAGGTTCTCGAACCCCTTGGCCAGACCGAAGCAAGCCCGGCAGCACTGGACCACCAGGTTGCGCCGCCTCCCTGGCGATGACGGAACTGTCCTCGACAGCGCCGGTGATCTCCACCATTTCACGGGAGAAAAGCCCAAAGATGCCACCCTCTTTGATCTTCCGGGTATGGAGGATGACGGCGTCTTTCCCCATTTCCTGCTTCAATTTGCTCATGGCTTCCTGAACGGTCGGCGCAACAAATCGTTTGACCCGCAAGGCTTACTTCACCATCCCAATCGTCTGTACTTGCAGTTGGGTGTTGATCTCATTATAAGACAGGACTACCAGATGAGGTACAACCCGCTCAGTCAGGCGTTTGAAATAAAGGCGAACGATGGGTGCGCAGAGGATGACAGGCTGATAGCCGAGTTGGGATACACGCTCCACCTCTGTAGAAAGGGAGGAAAGCAGGCGCTGCGCCTCCATCGGATCGATGGCCAGGTAGGTTCCATGCTCCGTCTGCTGGATCGCTTCCCGGATCCGGTTCTCCAGCGAGGGATCGAGGGAGATGACAGCCAGTTCATTCGTTCCCGGAAGCAGATAGGGCTTGACGATCTGACGGGCCAAGGCCTGGCGGGTGTATTCGATCAAAACATCGGTATCCTTGGTGATACGGGCATGGTCGGCCAGCGTTTCCATGATGGTGACCAGGTCGCGGATGGGAACACGTTCCTTAAGCAGACCGGCCAGGATTTTCTGCACATCGCCGAGGCTCAATAGGTCGGGGAGCAGTTCGGACAGGACAGCCGGGTGGGTCTGCTTAACATGGTCGAGCAGGTTCTGCACATCCTGGCGACCGAGGATTTCGTGGGCATGGGTCTTGATCACTTCAGTCAGATGGGTGGCGATGACGCTCGGCGGATCGACGACGGTGTAGCCGGCCAGCTCAGCCTGGTCGCGCAATTGCGCCGTAATCCACTTGGCAGGCAGTCCAAAGGCTGGTTCCTTCGTGTCGATACCCGGCACGGAACCATCATCAAATCCTGGTGCCATGGCCAGGTAATGATCCGACATCAGTTCTCCGCCAGCCACTTCGACACCTTTGATCTTGATGGAATAGGCGTTCGGCTTAAGCTGCATGTTGTCGCGGAGGCGGATGGGCGGAACGACGAGTCCCAGTTCTAAAGCACATTGGCGTCGGATCATGATTACGCGGTCAAGCAGATCGCCCCCCTGCTGGGTATCGACGAGGGGGATCAAGGCGTAACCCATCTCCAGTTCCAAGGGATCCACATTGAGCAGGGAGATGACATTCTCTGGCTTTTTGATCTCCTCGATCTCTTGCTCTTGAGCTTTTTCAATCTCAGCGACAGCCGTAGCTGCTTTGACCCGGTTCATCCGGTAGCCGAGAAAAGCGAGAAAAGCGCTCATGGTAAAGAGGGGGATCGGTGGGAGCCCGATAACCCCCAACAGCGCCAGCACACCCGCCCCGATATAGAGGATGCGGGGGCGACCAAACAGTTGTCCAGTCAAGTCCTGTCCCAGGTTAGAGTCAGAAGCCGCACGGGTGACGATGATACCGGTGGCCGTCGAGATGAGCAGCGCCGGGATTTGTGTCACCAGACCGTCCCCGACAGTCAAGATCGTATATTTCATGGCCGCTTGGCTCACGGAGAGGTTCTTTTGCAAGACCCCGATAAAAAAGCCGCCGAAGATGTTGACGATCAGGATGATGATGCCGGCGATGGCATCTCCCTTGACGAACTTGGTGGCGCCATCCATAGCGCCGTAAAAGTCCGATTCCCGCTGGATATCCCTCCGGCGCTTTTTCGCCTCAGCTTCGTTGATCGTGCCCTGGTTTAGGTCGGCGTCAATCGCCATTTGTTTTCCTGGCATGGCATCCAAGGTGAAGCGGGCCGCCACCTCGGCCACCCGCTCGGAGCCCTTGGTGATGACGATGAATTGGATAATGACGAGAATGACGAAGACGATAAAACCGACGACAGGACTGCCACCGAGAACAAAATTGCCAAACCGCTCGATCACCTGTCCCGCATAGCCTTCAAGCAACACAAGGCGCGTCGACGATACGTTCAAGGCCAAGCGGAAGAGGGTCGTGATCAGGAGCAGCGTGGGAAATACGGAGATCTCCAGGGCGCCTTCCACAAACATGGTGGCTAGGAGGACCAGCATGGCAATGGTAATATTGAAGATGAGCAGCATATCAAGAAAGACGGGATTCAAGGGGATGATCATCATAATCACAGTGGCCAAAATGGCGAGGGCCACACCTAGATCGGTATAACTGATGGCGCCGTTTTTGGTCTGCGGCGCAGCCATGAGTTCACATCCTTTCCGATTGATCCCTGTTCCCCCTGTTTACGTTTCAGGCCCGTTTTTTCTTCAACCGGAAGACGAAGGCAAAGACCTCCGCCACCGCCTGGAACAGTTCGGCGGGAATTTCTTGGCCGATTTCAACAGATCCGTACAAGGCCCGGGCTAATGGTTTATCCTCCACAAGGGGTATCCCGTGATCCTGAGCCACTTCCCGGATTTTCAAGGCCACATAATCCTGGCCTTTGGCGATAACGACTGGGGCGGTCATGGTTCCACCTTCATATTTGAGTGCGACAGCGAAGTGTGTCGGGTTCGTGATCACCACATCCGCCTTAGGCAGTTCCTGCATCATGCGGCGCATAGCCATTTCACGCATGCGCTGTTTAATCTTGCCTTTGAGTTGGGGGTCCCCTTCCGCCTGCTTGAACTCATCCTTGACTTCCTGCTTGGACATCTTCAGCGATTCCTCATGCTTGTACCATTGATACCAGTAGTCAAGGGCAGATACGACGATCAGCAGGACGGACACCCGGAAGCCTACGTCATAGGCGACAGTAGAAATGGCCGACACAGCCGCCTGAACATCCATGCCAAGCAGTTTGGGAAAGAGATGCAGGTATTTGACGACCGCCGAATAGGCTACATAGCTGATGACAGCGACTTTCAGGAGGGACTTGACCAATTCCACTAACGAACGGCTAGAAAAGATGTTCTTCAGGCCAGCAATGACGTTCAGTTTTCCCCAGTTCATTTTCAAACCTTCTGAGGAAAACATAAAGCCTACTTGCAGGTAACTGGCCAGCAGGCCCGCTGCCATGGCAGCCAGCATAAAAGGCGCGAGCATCAGCATGGTCCGCAGGGCGATCGTCGTGCCCGTCGTGATCACTGAAAGAGGAGTGACTTCCTCCAAGGTCACAGTGCCCAGCAGGTAAACCATCATGCGCTCCATGCCGTCCATCGTCTCGACGCCGAAACTGCGCAAAGCGAGAAAACTGAACAGCAGGATAAGCGCCGTGTTGATCTCCTGGCTACGGGCCACCTGGCCCTTGTTGCGCGCTTCCGCGCGCCGTTTCGCTGTTGGTTTTTCTGTCTTATCTTCGGCAAACCATTGCAGGTCCCACTTCAGCATCGGCTTCATCCCTCTTTTTCAGAAGCCCTTTTGAAAAGCCCTATTATGGGCTGAGTATGCGCATGAAATCAGACACATGGGTAAAGCTCAAAGTGAACAAACGGTTTAATCCATCGATATAAAAGGGGAGCGTAATCCATAAGAAGGCGACGCCCACGATGATTTTCAGGGGAATGCCGATGACGAACAGGTTCATCTGCGGCACTGTCCGCGAGACAAGGCCCAGGGCGATATCGTTGATCAGGATGATGCCGATGATCGGCATGGCCAACTGAGCACCGATCAACAAGACCCCGGAGACAAGGCGGATCATAAAGTCGGCGATGGTTCCTGATAGAGCGAGACTAAAGGGACTGCCAGCCACCGGCAAGATGCGAAAGCTGTCAGCCAACACTTGAATCAACAGAAGATGACCGTCAAAGATGAGAAAAATCAATAAGGCGAGGATTTGCAAGAATACGCCAGTCATGGGCACCTGGGCGCCCCAAAGGGGATCGATGATATTGACGATCCCGAATCCGAGTTGGATATCGATCAGTTGACCAGCGGTCAGTATTGCCGCGAAAACAAGTTGCATGATAAATCCGATGGCTAAGCCAAGTAAAACCTCTTGCGCCACAACGAGGACATAACTGATGAGATCCTGTGGTGGAACCGGCAAGGCGCTGTCCGGCATGGCCAAAAAGAGAATCAGGGAAATCATGAAGGAGAGGCCGACCTTTGCCAGATTATTAAATCCAGGAAAATTGAAAACGGGCGCCAAGGTTATGATGCCGCCCACCCGGGTCATCATCAGTAGCAGCACATCCAAATGATTGAGCATAATGTTGATGACCGCTTCCAATGTCTATTCCTCTCCCGAAATTACCGAATAAAGGTATAGGTATTCAAAGAGCCTAGCATCTGATCGACATATTTCATCATCGCCTCCAGCATCCAGGGGCCAAAGAGGAGAACGACGACAAAAACAGCGATGATCTTCGGCACAAAGGTGAGCGTGGCTTCCTGAATCTGAGTGGTGGCCTGAAATACGCTGATCACCAAACCGACAAGCAAACTGGCGCCCAGGAGCGGCGCAGAAATCAGCAAAACGGCGGTCAAGGCGTCGCGTCCTAACTGAATCACCAGTTCCGGTGTCACAGCCATCCTCCTTTTCGTCTGTCATTGGTAGCTGAGGATCAGGGAGCGAACGATCAAGTACCATCCGTCGACAAGCACGAAGACCAGCACCTTAAAGGGCAGGGAGATCATCATCGGCGGCAGCATCATCATGCCCATCGACATAAGCACCGATCCGACAATCATATCAATGACAATAAAGGGAAGATAGATGACGGCGCCGATCTGAAAGGCTGTTTTCAATTCACTGAGTATAAAAGCCGGAATGACAACCTTGGTGGGGATGTCGCGGTACGTTTGCGGCTGCTCCATATCTGACATATTGACGAATAAGGCCAAATCCTTTTCCCTGGTCTGCTTTAGCATGAATTCCCGCAAGGGATCGGAAGCCTTCTCCAGCGCCTGTTCCTGGGTGAGATTGCCGGCCAGGTACGGCTGCAAGGCCTGATCATTGATGGCGGTCCAGGTAGGCGCCATGATGAAGAAGGTCAGAAACAAGGTCAGTCCGATCAGGATCTGGTTTGGCGGCATCGTCTGCAGGGCCAGGGCTGTACGAGTGAAATGCAACACCACGATGATCCGGGTGAAACAAGTCATCATGATCAGGATCGACGGCGCTAGCGATAGGATGGTCAACAAGAAGATGATCTGCAGGCTGGTGGAAACTTCTGAAGGGTTTTGCGCTGATTCGACGCCGAAGCTGACCGTCGGTATCTGCAGCGGCGCCGCCTGCGCGGGCCCCGCCCAGGAAAGTATTAACAGCGTTAAAACCAATAAAATGAAGCCTCGGCCAAACGAGGACTTCACAGCTTGTCCTCCCCTTCCCTATCGGGCTCTCCTCTTCTCTCACGAAGCGCGTTCAACCGTTGAATCTGTTTCGTCATCTCCGCGTGGAAGGAAGGCTCTGGATCTGATGGGCCTTTGCCTTTCGCCAGCAAGCCAGAGAAAAAGTCGATCCCCAATGACGCCGCAGGCGACTGCCGGTTATCCTCCTGCACCTGCCGTAACGCTTCGATGACTTGAGAATCGGTGATTTCCAAGATCGGCTGAATCGAATGGTCGGTTACGCCGATAACGAAGACCTTTCCTGCAATATCGGTGACAACGAGGTTTTTGTTCGGCGCCAGGCTGACCTGATCCAATACAGCCATCCAGTTTCCCTGTCCGGCCGTCTGGTGCTTTCGTTTCCAGAACGTTACGGCAACCCATCCGGTGATGCCCACCAGGAACAGCGTGCCAAACAGCCGGATGAGGAGGTCGCCCGTCGATACGGGACCGACCTTTTGTTCCGTTTCCACCTGCTGCGTGTAGGTTTGATCTAGGATGCTTCCCGGCGCCGCTTCCGCCGCCATCGCAACCATCGAAAGGGTCAGCAGGAAAAAAAGGAGCCCAAAAAACACCAGGCCGCCGATGATCCGGCGGCCAATACGCCGACTGTAGTTCATCCTCATCTCCCACTTGTTGTTCAGGAGAAACTTGTTGAGCAACCCTTAGCCTAACGCCTTGCGGACGGCCTCCAGCACTCGGTCCGGCTGGAACGGCTTGACGATAAAGTCCTTGGCGCCGGCTTGAATGGCGTCGATGACCATCGCCTGCTGCCCCATGGCGCTGCACATGATGACGCGGGCATTAGGATCAACCTGGCGGATGGCGCGAACAGCGTTGATGCCGTCCATTTCTGGCATGGTGATATCCATGGTCGTCAGATCAGGTCGAAATTCTTTCCACTTTTCTACGGCCACGGCGCCGTTTTCCGCTTCACCGACCACTTGATATCCGTTCTTTGTCAGGATATCCTTGATCATCATGCGCATGAAAGCCGCATCATCTACGATCAGAATCCGGTTTCCCATACTCAATCATCCTCCGTTTATTGTAAATTGCCTATCCTTTCGATGGGACTGACGATATCGGTTATCCGCACACCGAAGTTCTCATCAATGACGACAACTTCTCCCTTGGCGATCAGTTTGCCGTTTACCAGGATATCGACCGGCTCGCCAGCAAGTTTGTCAAGCTCAATGACCGAACCGGGTCCGAGATCGAGGATATCCCGGATGGTTTTCCTCGATTTTCCGAGTTCGACAGTGACCTGCAAGGGGACATCCATGATCAGCCCGAGGTTGGTCGTATCCTTGCCGCTACGCTGCGGCTGCAAGGGCGCAAACTGGACTGGCTGCACCGGCACAGGCGGGGCTTGCGACGGTAGTGGCGGATAAGCGGCGGCCTGCGGTTGGGGAGGATAACCGGGAGGCGCTCCGTAGTATCCCGGTGGCGGATAGCCGTACCCCGGGGGTGGGTAACCATACTCCGTCGGCGGGCTTCCGTAACCAGGCGGCGGTGCAGCCGCCACCATCGGCGATTCCGCAGGAGGATGGGAAGCCGGCGGAGGAGGAGGCGGCGGAGCGGCGGGCACATGGGCGGCCGACGGAGGGGTCGGCGTCATTTGCGGTGCTGTCGACTGCGTCGGCGCACTCGCCGGTGGCGATGACATATCGCCCATCAATCCCGATACAAGCTGTTTCGCAAAGGGGATGGGGTAGATTTGCATCAGTTCGCTGTCGACGAGACCCTCGATGACCATGCGGAAGGACACCTTGATCACAGGATCCATCTCTGGATGGGGCAATTTCTCATTGGCAAAGTCGATGGTATTCAGCGCCGGCGGTGAGATATCGATCTTCTTTTGCAGCATCGTGGCCATGGAGGTGGACGCGGAGCCCATCATCTGATTCATCGCTTCTGAAATGGCGCTGAAGTGGATCTCGTTCAATTCTGTCGGTGGTGACATGCCGTCTCCACCCATCATCAGGTCGACAATGATCGATACATCCGATTCACGGATGATCAGGACATTGTTGCCTTCCAATCCGGCAGTATAGGTCACATCGACGACGACAAACGGAGATGGGTAATCCTTTTGCAGCGCCGCTTTGCTTGTGACTGTCACACGCGGCGTTGTAATGTCAACTTTTTTCCCCAATAAGGTAGAAAGGGTTGTCGCCGCCGTCCCCATGGAAATATTGGCGATCTCGCCGATTACATCCTTTTCCAGCTCACTAAAGTCGGCTTCCGGTTCCTCGGCAGCCAGCGGCGCAGCAGAATCACTGGGGATGTCGGCGCCTCTCAACAGGGCATCGATCTCCTCCTGGGAAAGGACGCCGCTACTCATCATCTGTCTCAACTCCTTTTTCGTAGGTCGCTGTGATCTGAATACCCATTTTGGAGCCGGAGAGACCCGGACGCGCTAGATATTTCGCCCGCTGACCGATGAGCACTTCCAGTTCGGAATCGGTACGATTGTCCAACTGAATCACATCACCCAGTTGCAGGTCTAGGAGTTCAGCGACGCTGAGCGTGGTGCGTCCTAACAGCACTGTGATGGGAACGAGCGCCCGTTCCAGCCGGTTGCGCAACGCTTCCAATTGCTCTGTCGTTCGTTCTTTCGCCGCATTGGAGAACCAAAAATGGGCGCTCAACTTGCCGATGATCGGTTCCAGTAATATATAAGGCAGGCAGATATTGATCATGCCCTCGACATCGCCGATCTTGCATGCCAAGGTGACGACAACAACCATCTCCGTAGGCGCCACGATTTGAATAAACTGCGGGTTTGTCTCGATCATCTCGAGGCGCGCTTTCACCTGGGCGATGTTGTCCCATGCCTCGGTGAAACTATCCAACATGCGCCGTGTCGTCCGCTGAAAGACAGATTGCTCAATCTCTGTCAATCCCCGGATCTTGTCAGGCGGATTGCCTGTTCCCCCAAAGAGCCGGTCGATGACGGCGAAGGCGATGTTGGGGTGAATCTCCATGATCCCGTTTCCATTCAACGGCGCCATGGTGAAGATGTTGACGATGGTTGGGTTGGGAATGGAACGGATGAATTCTTCGTAGGTCAACTGGTCCAGGGATTGCACCGAAATCTGGACGAGTGTGCGCAGGTTGGCGGCCAGGTAGGTCGTCAAGCTGCGGCAGTAGTTTTCGTAGATGACCTGCAGGGTGTGGATCTGATCCTTCGAGAATTTATTCGGTCGTTTAAAGTCGTAAACGCGGATCTTGCTCGTTAAGTCATCTTTGACATCCTCAGGGGTTACCTGACCGCTGGCGAGGGCGGCCAGAAGCGCGTCAATCTCAGCCTGGGACAGAATATCGCTCATGTCCTACCCTCACACCTCCTGAAATCCGTCATCTTCCTATCGGGCAGGACTTATTGATAGACAAGTTCTTGGAAGTAAACGTTGCGGAACTTGTCAGCGCCGAACTGCTTGTTCAAAGCTACTAGGATGTCTTTCTTGACTTTTTCCTTGCTCTCGGTAACTTGGAAGTCCTCTACCGTCTTGGCGCTGAGGATATAGAGGATCCGGTCGCGGATAACCGGAAGCTGTTCTTTCAACTCGGCCAGCTTTTTCTCATCCTTTTTCTCCTCATTCAGTTCGAGGATCACCTTGGCTTTGAGAAAGCGTTTCCCACCGGGATCAGCCAGGTTGGTCGTAAAGTCGCCAGCCTCAAAAAGAACCCCCACTGTTTTGGGCACAGTCGTTTTTGGCGCATGCTCTGATACTGCGTCCGGACTGATAAAAAACTTGAATACCGCCACAGCGATGATGGCCGCCGAAACCAACACGGCAACGGCGATAATGATCAGCTTCATGTTCAGCGGTTTCTTTTTGGGCGCGTTTTCGGTTTCAGCCATTCCGGAAAAACGCTCCTTCCTTGGCAAAGGTATAAATATACAGGCCCTACCTTACCTAATTATACATTCATTCGAGTTCTTCCCGCTAGGTCCTTCTTTTTGTCAGTGATTCTTCGATTTTATCATTAAAGTGCGAGGGGAGACAGGCGCGGCGGTAAGCGATCACCTTTTCCACCACCTCATCAGGCTTTTCCAATACGACGATCTTCTTGCCTGTCGTTAAGGTGATGATCGTATCCGGAGTCGCCTCCACCTGTTCAATCAATTCCGCATTGATCACCAGTTCGCTTTGATTCAGTCGCCTGACTTTGATCATCGCCCCGCCCTCCATTATCAATGAAAAGAAACGGGCGGGACACCCGCCCGTCGAGGATTATCGTTTGAGGTTAACCAGTTCTTCAAGCATGCTGTCCGAAACGGAGATAATCCGGCTGTTTGCTTGGAAGCCACGCTGGGTCGTGATCATATCAGTGAACTCTTGGGAGAGGTCGACGTTGGACATCTCCAGCGCCCCTGGTGTGATGGCGCCACGGCTGCCGACAGCTGGCTGGCCTGTATTCGGCTCGCCCGAGTTGTTCGTGCGCGTGTACAGGTTGGAGCCTGCCTTAAGCAAACCAGCAGGGTTGGAGAATGTGGTCACAGCAACCTGGGCCATTTTTCGATTCTGCCCGTTCGAGTAAGTGCCTGTCAGCACACCCGCTGCGTCGATGGCATAGCTCTTCAAAGCGCCATCGGCGTAACCATTTTGACTGAGTTTATCGATCGTCGTCTCTGAATCGAATTGGGTGATGGCGTGCAGGTCGAGGTAGAGGCGCGAATCCGTTTGAGCGGATGGGAAGACATAATTAGCTGGATAAGAAGTGATTGGCATGACCGTTATGGGATTGACGCCTAAGCCTGTAAATACAAAATCCGAGGCATTGGTCACATCAAAACTCTTAAATATCCCGTTGCTAAAAAACGAAATCGTTCCTTGAATCACTCCACCTGCTGTTGTAATTGTTTGGTTCACCGGATCTTCCGTCGTGACGCGGGCCGAAACCTGCCATGTGTTTGTTGTGGTAGCATTACTGACATTTTTCAACGTTAACACAAGGTTGTGTTTGCCACCTTTTGAATCATAGATCTCTATTGATTTTTGTATTGGCTTAGAACTGGCCTGAAGGCTGTTCAGGTTTTTATTGAAGGAAACACGATTCGTCGCTGAAGCTGGCATCTGCAATTTATCATTGATATTGATCGCCACAGGACTTTTACTGGCATCGATCACTCCTGTAGCATCGGCCATATAGCCCATCACCTTCATGCCATTGTCGGTGCGGATGAAATTGTATTCTGTATCGAGATCGAAGTTTCCAGCCCGCGTATAGTACTGTGAGCCACTGTCGTCGAGCAGAAAGAATCCATCTCCCTCGATGGCCAGATCAGAATTCTTGCCTGTTCCCTGGACACTGGTAGGGGTGAAAACCGTTTCCATGGTGGCAATGTTCATGCCGAGACCGACCTGCATGGGGTTAGTGCCTCCCCGCCCGCCTTGAGGAGATGAGGCGCCTCGAGTGGTCTGGTTGAGGGCGTCAGCAAAGGTGACGCGGCTCTTTTTAAATCCAATCGTATTCACGTTGGCGATATTATTGCCGATGGTGTCCATGCGCGTCTGGTGGTTGCGCAACGCGGTAACACCGGAGAAAAGGGAGCGCATCATAGAAAATACGACCTCCTTGCATGTTTGAAACGGATGGCCGCCTCAATCGTTCAGCAGCCTGGGCTTCCTTCTGGAGGTCCAGCCCTTATTCCGTAATGACGACAGCACTGTCGATGTTGGTAAACACGTTATCTTTCATGGCGTTTCCATCGACAGCCGTGATGACGGTGCGGTTCTTCACCGATACAACCAGCGCCAGATCCTTCATCAGGATCAGGGATTCCTTCGACCCTTTGCGCCCCGCCTTATCTACAGCGTCGTTCAGCTTGCCCAGTTCTGCCTCTCCAAGGGAGATGTTCCGTTGAGCCAAACGCTGCAACGCGTGGGAAGAAAATTTGAGCGTCTTTTGATCCAGGATCTTTTGAAAGGAATCACCAGAGGTTTGGCCGGATGGCTGAGAGATTGAGCCCGGTTTCGGTTTGCCGACGCCCGGGATTAGCGGCTGCGGATAGAGGATTCGGTTATCCAAGGCCGCCACCTCCCTGTCTTCGATTTTGCTTAGCTCGCTTGGGTTACCTTTGTGACCTCATTTAAGAGAACGTCCCGTGTTTTCTTTTCGCCGTTGACCTCATATTGGACCTGAAGCGCTGCCATGCCGTTGCTGATGCTCACACCGGTCACTTCGCCGGCGATTTTCTCCGTGACGATGTCTCCATCCTGGTCTTTCACCGGATTTCCCTTCTCGTCCAGTTTAGGCACCGTTGCCTCCAACTGTTTGCCCACGAAGCTCACCGCTGAGACGATCATGTTGTCGGCCTGCATCTGCTGCTGGACGGAGATGAAACTGGCGAGAACGTTGTTGATACCGCTCATGACGTTCTCCTGGGAGGTTTGGAATTTTTCAAAGCCATCGGCGATGTTCTTCATCTGCTCCAGGGAAGAGAATTGCGCCATCTGGGCGATAAACTCCTTGTCTTCCATCGGTTTCATCGGATCTTGGAAGCGGAGCTGCGTAACGAGCAGTTTGAGGAAATCATCTTTGCCCAGTTCACTGTTGCTCTTTTTCGTCGTCGTCCCTGTCGGCGCCGTATAAACGCTGCCCACATTGTCGATCGTGCCTGCCATCAGCCTATCCCCCTTTTGTGGCCGTCAGGCCAGAAACTCTACGGTTGTATCCTCTCGATAGTAGGCCCGTGTGGCAACGAAATCGATGGAACTGCTGTCTGTAAGGTCGGTCCGTTCGTTGGTTTGTCCGCCGCCGAGACTTTCCCATCGCTCTGACGAAGATTGACGAGAATCGCCAGCGCCGTGATGTGAATCCGCTCCCTGTTGACCGACGCCAACCTCCACACGGTCAAAACGTAAGCCCTGATCCTCCAACGATTGTTTCAGTTGATTCAAGTTAGACTCGAGCATCTGCCGTACCTGCGGGTTTTCGGCGGCAAAACGAACAGAGACGATGCCGTTCTCGACAGAAAGGTTGAGGTTCAGCTTGCCGAGGAACTCCGGTTTCAGTTGAATCCGCAATTCGCTTGTGTCTGCCTTCTTCAGCAATTCGCTGTTAGCCACGATCTGGCGGAATACGTCGGAGCGCATGACACTTGCGGCTTCACGGCTCATCGCCGGTTTGGGCGAAGCGGAAACAGTTTCTGCCGCAGGAGCCGTCCGGCTGTTCAGTCCCTGGGCCTCATTTAATCGGAAAATTTCCCCTTCTGTTGCAGGGGCGCCTTTGACGTTCGTCTGGGCAAAGGGGTTAGCGTTTGGGTTCTGCCCTCCAGCCATCCAGCCGGTCGAGGTTTCCCCTTTCCCTTGAGTGGCTACTGTAACAGGACTTGCTGTTGCTGTTTCCACCTGGGCCGGTTCGCCTGCCTGCTGGGGATCTGTAGTTACGGCCATGGCTTGACCGCTCTCAGCTTGTTCCTTGCGCAGGCCTGCAAGGAGGGCCAGTTGGTTCGGCGGGACTGTCAACAGGGCAGAAGGGGTCTTTGTTTCCATCGCCTTTGGTTCGGTGACGACAGCGGCCGGTAGAAGTGGTGTTTCCGGTTGACTCTGTTGTCTCGGTAGTCCCTGAGGCAACGCGGTTTTTTCGAGTGATTCCATCGACAGCAAGCTGGCGAATGCCTTGGCGTTGCTGCCGTCTGGTTGTCTCGGCTCATCGGCGGCGATAGACGGAAGCATCGGCTTGCCCTGCATCTCCGCTTCGGCGGAAAGTTCAGTACCGTTAGAAACAAGTTCTCCTCCTTCGGGAGGATTTGTTTGAGTGACAAAGGCGATGAGCGGGATTGCCGCAACAGGTGTCTCTTCAATGACCTTTGCAGGTTGAACTGCATCCTTCGGATCTTCTTGCTTGACAGATGCTGCCTCGACCCTTGCTGGATCCTTCGGTTGGGTTGACCTTTTCTTTGCTGGCGCAGTTTCGTCGGCGACTGGTTCTGCCTCGTTGGTAGCGGCCTCATCGGCTCGATCGTCGTTGCGCCGGACTCGGCTCCGTTCGTTGCTCCTCTCTGGAGCTTTGCTGTCGCGCTGGGTCAATCGTGCCGCAAGTTTTTCGGCTCGTTGCGTTTCCTGCTGGCAGTCAAGACTTTTTGGGGCGCTACTGAAGAGGGCTACTCGTTGATTCATCCGGTTTTCCTGGGTTTTAGGGAAAAAGTAGAGACTGTCTTGCAGGTAGCTCGAAAAGCCTTTGCCTGTTTGGGTTGTGCTGTTTGCTCCTCCTGTTCCGCCCGTTCCGCCGCCGGCGGAAGGCGAAGATGCGGGAAGAAGAGCCAACCCATTCAGGATGGATAGGTCTGCCATCGATTCACCTCCTGAAATAAAAACGCAGGTTCGCTGTCTTTCAGCCCAGGCATTCCCCCTTTCAGCGAAGCTTTGTGAGCAGTCATCAATCCGGCAATTCAGCCGCGAGTCCCCATCAAATTGACGAGGCGCGCAGCCCGCGTCGGATTGGTGTAAGTCAACGCCGACAGCACCTTTCCAGCTGCGTCCTGGTTCATCTCCCGCAATATGGAGGCGATCACCTCGTCAGGCAACTGCTCCATCAACATGGCTGCATCGTCGGCTTTCATGGCGGCGATCGTTTTGGCTAGGTTCTGATAGTTGCTCTTGGTGAGTTCGCTCTTTTTCAGATCAGAATCGGCTTTTTCCCGGGCCGCCGCATCGCCGTCGCCCGATGCCATGGAGAGGCGGGCGGCCCGCGCCGGGGCAAGAGCGGCGGTGATCTTGGCCGCCTTGTCGACATCCATCCCGTTGAGCAACTGATTGACCATATCGTCAGGGAGATTTTCCATGATCTTGGCGGCGATGGCCGCTTTCATCACCGAGAGCCGCTCAGCCAATTTCTCTAGATCAGCCTGGGCTTGTTTATCCTTCTCCGCCTGTTCCTTCAGGGCGGCCAGTTGCTTTTCCAGTTCCGCTTTCTGCTGTTTCACGGCGTCGTCCTGGGGAGCGGTGGATTGCGCAGATGCCGCCGCCGCTTGCATCTCGGCCAGTTTAGCGTCCAAAGCTTCTTTTTCCGCTTGCAGTTGAGCGATGCGGTGTTCTTCCAGCGTCTGTTGGAAGCCTTCAGAAGCGGGATCCTTCTGCGGGAAGAGGGAACCGATGACGGGAAGACCGCGCAGTTGCGGCGCCAGATCAACGAGACCGGTCACCTGGGCGGCGGTTAGCCCGGCCAGCAAAACGACCGGCAACGCCAAAAGCAAAAAGAGCATCGTCATGGACATCCCTTTTTTCTCTCCCTGCGCCGCTTCTGTGTCAGCCATCTCCTTCCCCCCTATTCGTTATATTCGTCATTTCCGTTAAACCGGTTGAGAGCCATTTCATCAAGCAGTTTCTGTTCCTCTCGCAACAAGGTTCTCTTGTAGTCGGCGAGATGTTTTTCCTTCAACCGCTCCATCACCTTGCGGTCACGCATCGTCTCTAGCAGGCACTGCCTGATCTCGGCCAGTTTGGTCTGCTCCCGTTGCCGTTCCCTCTCCTGCCGCGCCTCCAACTCCTTCAATCGAAGCCAGTACTGGTTAAAGAGCAACCGTTCTTCCACATTGAAGGGCGCCCTGGGACGGGGTCGGATATTGTCCATCGCAGTAGCCATCGTATCCCGCAAGGCAGCCAGTTCGGCTTCTTTTTGCCGCACCAGTTCCTGCTGGCGCTGGAGTTCTCCCTTCAAAACATCTTCCTGCCGTAGCTTCAAGTCAAGGGGCGTCTGTAATTTAAACCGAAATGGCTTCATGCGGCAAAGATATTCCGCAGCTTGCTGATGGTCTCGTCAAAAGGGAACGCATCGAAGATGTCCTGACGCAAAAATTCTCGGCAAGCATCGATCTTTTTCAGCGAGTGGTCGATCTGCGGGTTGGCGCCCTTTTGGTAAGCGCCGATGTCGATGAGGTCCTTAGCCTCCCGGTAAGTGGCGAGAACGCTGCGCAGTTGCGCTGCCGCGTCTCGGTGCTCCTTACTGACCAGTTCAATCATGACCCGGCTGACGCTGCTGAGGATGTCGATGGCCGGGTAGTGGTTCTGGGCGGCCAGGTCCCTCGATAGGACGATGTGTCCGTCCAGGATACCCCGGACGGCGTCCGCGATCGGTTCGTTCATGTCGTCACCGTCGACGAGCACCGTATAGAGCCCGGTGATGGTGCCTTTGTCAGAGGTGCCAGAGCGTTCCAGCAGCTTGGGCAACATGGCGAAAACGGACGGCGTGTAACCCCGCGTGGCCGGCGGTTCGCCAACAGCCAAGCCAACCTCCCGCTGGGCCATAGCAAAACGGGTAACCGAGTCCATCATCAAAATGACGTCCTTGCCGAGATCCCGGAAGAATTCAGCGATTGCCGTCGCCACAAAGGCGCCTTTCAATCGCACCAGCGCCGGCTGGTCTGACGTGGCGACGACAACAACAGAACGGGCGAGCCCTTCCGGCCCCAGGTCTTTTTCGATGAACTCACGGACCTCGCGTCCCCGCTCACCGATCAACCCAATGACGTTGATATCAGCCGTCGTGTTGCGGGCGATCATGCCGAGCAGAGTGCTCTTGCCAACGCCCGATCCGGCAAAGATCCCAAGACGCTGGCCTCGACCACAGGTCAATAGGCCGTCGATGGCTTTGACGCCTAGGGGCAGGGGCTGATGGATGCGTTGCCTCTTCAAGGGGTTGGGCGGCGGCGCTGTCAGGGGATAATCACCTGTCGTGGCGATAGGTCCACCATCATCCATGGGGTTGCCGAGTCCGTCGAGCACGCGGCCGAGCAACGCTTCCCCGACAGCGACCTTTAATATGTCTGCCGTGGCCAGCACCTGGGAACCGGGCCCGATGCCGCCCATCTCTCCCAGAGGCATGAGCAGGGTCTTGCCTTCGCGGAATCCGACCACCTCGGAGCGGACCCGCTGTTTGCCTGTCTGGGTGGAGACAAGGCACACCTCGCCCAGGTTGGCGCTGGGGCCGTCAGACTGGACGACGAGGCCGATCACCTGTGACACCTTTCCGTTCAGCCGCACCGGGTCCATGGTTCCTATCGCCTGCAGATACTTTTGCATGCTCTTCCACCTACCCGTGCATCACTTCTCGAATCACCCTGCGCACCTCATCCAACTGGGCATCGATGCGCGCATCGACGTAACCGTGGTTGGTCTCAATGATACATCCGCCAACGGTCACCGTCTCGTCCTGTTCCACCGCCAGGGTGCGCAACCCCTTGACCATGGCCGTCAGTTCCGGTTTGATCGACTGAACGAGGGGATAGTCCTTAGGGTTGACCTTGAGAATGACAGCGCTCATATCGCGCACCTTATTGAGGGCGTTGGCGGCGATATGGACCACCACATCCTGCCGGTTGGTGATCTCATAAGCAAGGATCTTTTCAGCGATGGCAATGGCCAGTTCCACCATCTCTGCTTCCGAGTTGTTGATATAGGCGGATTTGGCCTGGCGAGCCGCTTCCGCTTCACGCCATGCCTCGGCGATAATGGCTTCCGCCTCCTGCCGGGCCGATTCCAGGCCCTGGGCGATACCAAGCTGGTATCCTTCCTCGGCCTGGCGCAAACGAATTGCCTCACCCTCCTGCTCCGCCGCCGCGATGATAGCTGCAGCTTCTGCGTTGGCGCCGGTAATGATGGCGTTCGCTTGTTCTCTCGCTTGGATCATCAGTTCCTGAACAGCCAGACGCGTCTCTTCGAGGACCCTTTCGGCCTGGGCTTCGACCGTCTCTTCCGGTTCCAGGGGAGACGTCGGCGCCTCCTCTGTCAACAGCGGCTCGACAGCGACGATTGGTTGGAACACATGGAGCACTTTCGGCGACTCGGAACGAAAGGCAGCCGATTTGATGACCCTAGACAATCAGTTCGTCCCCCCCGCCGCGGGCTACGATGATCTCGCCGGCTTCTTCCAGCTTGCGGATGATGTTGACGATGCGCTGTTGCGCCTCCTCCACGTCGCGCAAGCGGACAGGGCCCATAAACTCCATATCCTCACGCAGCATCTCGCCGGCCCGTTTGGAGACGTTTCTGAAGATTTTCTGGACCACTTCGTCGCTGGAGCCTTTGAGGGCCAATGCCAGATCTTTCGTATCCACTTCCCGCATGACCTGCTGGATGGAGCGGTCGTCGAGCATGACGATGTCTTCGAAGACAAACATGCGTTTCTTGATCTCTTCGGCCAATTCGGGATCCTGAATCTCCAAGGCCTCCATGATCGACTTTTCCGTGCCGCGGTCGACGCGGTTGAGCATCTCCACGACGGTGTCGATACCGCCGGCGCTGGTGTGCTCCTGAGATACGAGGGAGGAGAGTTTCCGTTCCAGCACCAATTCCACCTCCCGGATGACCTCCGGCGATGTGCGGTCCATGAGGGCGATCCGCCGGGCGATGTCAGACTGGCGCTCTGGCGGCAATGCCGACAAGATGATGGAGGCCTGCTCCGGGTTGAGGTAAGCCAAGATCAGAGCGATCGTCTGGGAGTGTTCCGACTGGATGAAGTTGAGGAGTTGGCCCGGATCGGTGCGTCGCACGAATTCGAAGGGACGCACCTGCAGCGATTGGGTCAACCGGTTGATGATCTCAATTGCCTTTTGAGGTCCCAAGGCTTTCTCCAAGATCTCCTTGGCGTAATCGATCCCCCCGGAATTGATATATTCCGAGGCCATAAACAATTGATGAAACTCATCAAAGACGGAATCGCGGTGTTCCGGAGTGACCTTGCGGATATTGGCGATCTCCAAGGTCATCTGCTCGATCTCTTCTTCCTTGAGGTGTTTAAACACCTTGGCCGATTTTTCCGGTCCAAGGGAGATCAGCAGTATCGCAGCCTTTTGTTTTCCGGAGAGGGTCGACTTGGCAGTCACAACATCACCTCGACTCGTCCGCTAACCATGTTTTCAATAGACGGGCAACCGCTTCCGGATCGTTATCACTCAGTTCCTCGATCTTCTCCCGGAGGGCCAGTTTTTCCAATTCTTCCGGCGTCAGTTCAGGGACAAGCGGCGCTGGCGTGGACGTATCAAAAGCCAGCGAGGGCAAAGGTTCCGGTTCCGGCGCCGGCTTGCGCCGGAGATAGGCTCTCCTGGCCAGCAGTCCCGCTCCGATGAGCAAAGCGAGGGCGAGGACGGCACCGCCGATCATGAGGTAGCGCTGGAAGGCTTTTTCTTGATCGGCGATCCGGTTCATTTCATCGACAGCGCTCCGGTCAAAGGCCATGCCGAGGACACTGATCTGTTCCACCCGTTCAGGCTGTCCTGCCGCAGGCGGTTGGATGGGATATCGAATGCCGACGGCCTGGGCGACCGCCTTTTCCAACTGCTGGGTCTCCTCCGGCGTGAGGGTGCGATTGACCATCACCGATACACTGAGCCGTTTCAGCGATGAGCCGGGCGGCGTGACGGTGTGTGTCTCCGTCTTGGGAATCTCGTTATTGATAATCGAATCAGTCTTCGAGTAGCTGCTCGTGTTGTTGTTCGTCGACTGCTGGGTGGGGATGTTGGCGCTGGTGCCCGGTGTGCCGGCAGCGGAAGAACCTTGTCCCGCCTCTTCTGTCTCACGGGTCGACAATGGTACCGGCTTGCCCAGCTTCACATCCTTGACTTCCTGTTGGGAAAAGTCCAATTCGGTGGTCACCTTGACGACGGCGTTCCCCGCCCCGAGAGCGCGGTTCAGCATGTCCTGGGCCTTTTGCTCCAGATTGGTCTCAAATTCCTTCTTGATCTGCAGTTACGCCTTCGCTAAACCGTCCAGATTGACTCTATCGGTCCCGCTAGCGGTAAAGAGACCCTCTGAAAGAACATTACCCGAATTGTCGATAACAGTGACGTTCTCCGGTTTCAATTGCTTGACGCTTCGCGATACGAGATGAATGATGCCGCGGATTTGTTTTTCATCTAACGAGGTATAGGGTTTCAAGATCAGCATAACCGACGCAGTGGCGTCGGTGGCGTTGCCCTTAAACAGGGAATCTGTCGCTGGCACGATCATCACCCGCGCGTTTTCCACGCCGGGGATGTTTTGCAAGGTTCTTGACAGTTCTGTTTCTGTGGCGATTTTCAGGCGGATCTCCTTTTCCTTCTCCGTCTCCCCGAACCGGCTCTCATTAAACGTCTCAAAGCCCCAGCCGGTTCCCTTGGGCAAGCCGGAATTGGCCAATTCAAGTCGAAGGCTGGCTTGGTCCTTGGAAGGGACCATGATGCTTTTTCCGTCATCAGAAACCTGGAAATCCACCTTCTGCTCTTTCAGTTTTGCCTGGATAGCGCCCGCGTCAGATGGATCAAGGTTTTGAAAAAGCGGGACATAATCGGGACGTCCGGCCAGATAGACGAACGCCACCAGGGATACGATTACGGCAACAAGGGATCCTCCCAAAATCAGTTTCTGCTGGCGGGAAAGACGACCCATCAATTCGCTCAATTGGCTGCGCAACCGTTCCAACCATTCACTCATTGTTCAGCAGCCTTTCACCATGATCTGATTCGCATTGTATTAAACTTGCATTCTCATGATTTCTTGGTAGGCCTCCATCACCTTGTTACGCACCTGCATGGTCAACTGCGTGGCGATGCCGGCCTTTTCCGTGGCAATGACCACCTGGTGCAGATCGATGGGCTTGCCTGCGGCCAGATCGGCAGCTGCTGCATCGGCCTGCTTATGCAGGTTGTTCACATTATTGAGGGCATCTTGAAGAAAATTGGAAAAATTCTTTGGCGTCCCTTCCGAGACATTGTCGATACCTTGAGGTTTTTCCGCCTTATCGAGGGTGGTGCGATAGGGAAGCAATTGGTCAAACCGAATGGGCAGTCCGTTCATCAGGCCGCCTCCTTAACCATTGATATAATAACAGACATTTTGGTAAAAGGGTGTAGGTATAAAGTACTGTTTTTGAATAAATTATGAGACCACGTCAACCTTTTCCGATTTCGAGGGCTTTCATCGCCATCGACTTGGCTGCGTTTACAGCCGTAACATTTGCCTCATAGGCGCGGGTGGCCGAGATCATGTCCACCATCTCGGTAACAGTGTTCACATTGGGCATCCGCACATAGCCGGCCAGAGGACCGGTGCGAATCGCGTCGGGATGCTGGGGATCATAGACCGTTTTGAAGGCGGACTCGTCTTCCACGACGGAAACGACCCTTACCCCTCCGCCGGATGCCTTCGTCCGGTCTTCAGCCGCCGAAAGGGCGGAGGCAAAGGAGTCCTGTTCGGCTTCACGAGCCGCAAAAACCGGAATCTGGCGACGGTAGGGCAACACACCGTCAGCGTCGCTGTTGCCCGTGCGCGTCGTGTTTACGTTGGCTAGGTTGTTGGAGATGATGTCCATGCGAAACCGCTGGGCCGTCAGCCCTGAGGCGCTGGTGTCAATGGAGGAGAGAAAACGCATCGCTTACCGCACCCCCTGCAGAACGTTTTTGATTCCCGACAACTTATGGGAGATCTGGTTGATCATACCGTTGTACCAGAGCGAGTTTTTGGCCAGCAAGGCCATTTCCCGGTCCACATCAACGTTGTTGCCGTCATTGCGGAAGCTCTCCCCTTCTTGTGTCACCACCCGGGCCGTCAGGTCCCCCGATCCCCCGCTAAGAGGGATATGGCGGGGATCACTTCGCCGCCCGCTCATGCCGGAGGCCTCCCGGTCGATGACGGCTGCCAGTTCATCTTCAAACTGAACTTCTTTGCGTTTGTAACCGGGAGTGTCTACATTGGCCAGGTTGTCGGCGATCACCTGATGGCGAATCAACGCCGCGTCAAGCCCCTTTTCCAAACTGCGAATGATTGGCGTTTCCAGAAGCCCTGCCATGGTCTCACCTCATTAAAAGAAAATCGAGCCTTCCGTGGCGCAGATCTATGCCGCTCTATGGCAAGCGGCGCACTTAACCGGCGATCCGTCACCGGGGTTCCATGCAATGCTGCTTCTCTATCTTCGCTGTCCTTTTACCAAATCCTCTTTTCCTGCCTCTGCAAAAATTAAACGAAAAAAGAAGGCTTACCCAATGGGCGCCTTCATTTCTTCTCGTTTATCTCGTTTATCTGAAATTGTACAATTAATAATGCAACCGAAATAATTTGCCCTATCAAAACCGATCAGTGGCGCAGTTTTTCCAGTTCTTCCATCAAATTATCGTTGAGGATGCGAATGTAGGTTCCCTTCATCCCCAGCGACTTGGACTCGATGACACCGGCGCTTTCAAACTTGCGCAAGGCGTTGACGATGACGGACCGGGTGATGCCGACACGGTCGGCGATCTTGGAAGCTACCAGGAGGCCTTCGTTCCCTTCCAGTTCGGAGAAGATGTGCTCGACCGCCTCCAGTTCGCTGTAGGAGAGGGTACCGATGGCGATCTGAACGGCCGCTTTCTTGCGGGCCTCTTCTTCCATCCGTTCCGCCTTGGCCCGGAGGATCTCCATCCCTACGACGGTGGCGGCGTACTCGGCAAGGATAAGGTCCTCATCAGTAAACTCTTCATTGTACTTGGCCAGGACGAGTGTGCCGAGACGCTGTCCGCCGCCCAGGATCGGGGTGACGGTCATGAGTTTGTGACCATGAGAACACGTTTCTCCATAGTTGAAAACACAGGCATTCGATACCTGACTAAAGTTGGCTTGTGTTTCATTGATGCGCAACAGGTCCTGGTTGTAGCTTTCGGGAAAACGTTCTGTATGGTGGACGATGTCGGCCATGATGTCACAAGCGAAATGGGGCATAAAATTAAAACCGAGTATCTTTCCGCGGCGGCCGATGATGTAGCAGTTGGCATTGATCAGTTCGCTGGTGATCTTGGCCATTTCTTCAAAGTTGACGGGATGACCGGCAGACTTTTGAATCAGCCTGTTTACCGTACGTGTTTTTTCTAGCAGCGTGCGCATTTTCCCCCAATAGACCTCCCTTATTGACGTGTATGACGCCGAATATTCGGAAATATTCTATCTAGATGTTTATTATAACGCTTTTCACAAAATATATCTACTTAAATCTTCACGCTGCAAGATTCCTTCTAAACGGGATTCCACATAGTTCTTGTCGATAACCACTTTTTTATCGGAAAGATCGGGGGCGTCAAAGGAGACATCCTCTAAAACCTTCTCCAGAATCGTGTGCAACCGGCGGGCGCCAATATTTTCCGTCTGGGCGTTTACCCGGTAGGCGATGGAGGCGATAGCTTCGATGGCTTCCCTTTGAAAGACCAGTTCGATCGCTTCCGTCGACAGGAGCGCTACGTACTGTTTGAGGAGGGAACCCTCCGGTTCCGTCAGGATGCGCTGAAAATCCTGCTGGCTGAGCGGTTCCAATTCAACCCGGAGGGGGAAGCGCCCTTGCAGTTCCGGGATCAGGTCGGAGGGTTTGCTCACGTGAAAAGCGCCGGCGGCGATGAACAGGACATGATCTGTCTTGACGGGACCGTATTTGGTCATCACGGTGGACCCTTCGACGATAGGCAGGATATCGCGTTGCACGCCGCCACGAGAGACATCCGGTCCCTGTCCCCCTTCCCGAGCGGCGATCTTGTCGATCTCGTCGAGGAAGATGATGCCCGACTGTTCAGCCCGCTCGATGGCCTCGCGGTTGACGGCGTCCATATCGATCAGCTTCTGGGCCTCCTGAACAGCCAGGATCCGGCGGGCTTCCCGGACGGTGACGCGCCGTTTCTTCCGGCCCCGGGGGATGATCTGGCCGAGCATGTTCTGGATGTTGGCGCCCATTTCGTCCAGACCGGAGCCGGCGAAGATGTCGCCGAGGGGCATGGCGTTATCGTCCACCTCGATCTCGAGCCAGTCATCCTCCAACTCCATGCGTTTCAGCTTCTGGCGGATGATGGCCCGCTTCTCCCGCAGGTCCGGATCGTTGCTAGGCGGCGACGGCGGGTTCGAAGCCCCCCCTCCAAAAAGCATTTCGAAGGGATTGGACATGTTTTTGGGGGCCTTCGGCTGCGGGACGAGCAGTTCGACGAGGCGCTCCTCCGCCTCCTGGTCGGCCCGCGACTTGACCTCTTCCATCCTTTCCGCTTTGACCATGCGGATGGCCGTCTCCACCAGATCGCGGACCATCGATTCCACGTCCCTGCCGACATATCCGACTTCTGTAAATTTCGTCGCCTCCACCTTGATGAAAGGCGCTTGCACAAGGCGGGCCAGGCGGCGGGCGATCTCTGTCTTGCCAACCCCGGTCGGGCCGATCATGAGGATGTTCTTGGGGGTCACCTCATCGCGGAGATTTTCCGGAAGCAGTTGCCGGCGGTAGCGGTTGCGCAAGGCGATGGCCACGGCCTTCTTGGCTACCTGCTGGCCGACGATGTGGCGGTCCAGTTCTTCGACGATATGTTTGGGCGTCAGATTGACGGCAGTCATTTCTCACCCGTCCCTTCAATCTCTTCCAGGGTGATCCGGTCGTTGGTAAAGACGCAAATCTCCGACGCAACAACGAGCGACTGCCGGGCGATCTCGCCCGGCGCTAAGTCAGAGTGGCGCGACAGGGCGCGCGCCGCCGCCAAGGCATAAGGTCCGCCGGAACCGATGGCCACGACGCCGTCATCCGGTTCGATCACCTCGCCGTTGCCGGAGATGACCAGCAGGTGATTGGCGTCAGCAGCGATGATCATCGCCTCCAGGCGGCGCAGAAACCGGTCAGTGCGCCACTCCTTAGCCAGGTCGACAGAGGCGCGCAGCAGGTTGCCGCGAAACTCCTGGATTTTGTTCTCCAACTTGTCGAGCAGCGTCAATGCGTCGGCCACAGAACCGGCGATGCCGGCAATCACCTTTCCCTGGTAGAGGCGACGCACCTTTTTGGCGGTCGCTTTCATGATCGTCCGCTCGCCGAAGGTGATCTGCCCGTCACCAGCGACGGCGACATGGTTTCCCTGCTTGACCGCCACGATCGTCGTTCCCATCATCTTCATCAGGCTGCATCTCCTCTCAACCCCTGCTTGATCCTATGCCCGGGGATGGGTTTTGTGGTATATCTCTTTGAGCCGTTCCGCCGAAAGGTGGGTGTAGATCTGGGTGGTGGACAGTTTGGCGTGGCCGAGCATCTCCTGCACCGACCGCAGGTCCGCCCCACCGTCAAGCAGGTGGGTGGCGAAGGTGTGCCGCAGCGTGTGAGGGCTGATCCCTTTTTTTAAGGCAGCGCCGGCGGTGATCCGCGAGAGGATGTCCTGGGCGCCACGCACATGTAACCGCCGTCCCCGGTGGTTTAAAAAGAGGGCCGGAGATATCTCCCGCTGACGCCGCGCTAATACGGGCCTTCCCTGCTCCAAGTAACGCCGGATCGACTCCAGCGCCGCTTCTCCCACAGGCACGATCCGTTCTTTTCCGCCCTTGCCGAGGACGCGCACATAACCCAGGCTGGCATCAAGGGCGCCCAGGTCGAGCCCGCACAATTCAGCCACCCGCAAGCCGGAGGCGTAAAAGAGCTCCACCATGGCCCGGTTGCGCAGCGCCAGCGGTTCTTCACCTGTTTGTTCAGCCGATGCGAGGAGGCCTGATACTTCGGTTTCACTCAGCGTCTTGGGGAGGGGTCGACCGAGTTTGGGTGACTTGAGCCGTTTCATGGGGTGGCTGGTCAGTTGACCTTCCCGGATCAGGTAGCGAAAAAATCCGCGCCAGGCGGCTAGTTTGCGAGCCAGCGATGCTCTCTCCATCCCGATGGCGTAGAGGCGGGTAAGGCAGAGGCGCAAGCGATCGGCGCTCACCTCGGCGGGCTGGGGCACATCCGGCCCTGTTTGCTCCAGCAGTTCGATCAGTTGCGCCAGATCGCCCGCATAAGCTCCTTGCGTATGGACGGAGGTGTTGCGTTCACCGGCGAGGTGGCGGAGGTAGTTGTCGATCCAGCGGTCCCACTCGCTAGTGCAAATCATCCCTCTAACTCCGCCACGAACCTGTTCATCGCTTCGAGTGCCCGGCGAGCATGGGCCTGTTGCCGGGGCCGCTTGCCTTTTACTTTTTCCGTCAACGGCGGAAAGAGGCCATAGGTGACGTTCATCGGTTGAAAGTGCTTGGCCTCAGCAGTGGTGATGTAGGCAGGCAAGGCGCCGATGGCCGTTTCCGGCGGGAAGACGACAGGCAATCGCCCCTGGGCGAGGCGGGCGGCGTTCAACCCAGCCACCAGACCGGCGGCGGCTGATTCCACATAGCCTTCCACACCGGTGATCTGGCCGGCAAAAAAGATAGAGGAATCCTTGCGGAGTTGGTAGGTCGGTTGCAACAGTGCAGGGCTGTTGATGAAGGTGTTGCGGTGCATGACGCCATAGCGGACGAACTCGGCCTGCTCTAGACCCGGGATCATCTGGAAGACCCGTTTCTGTTCGGGCCACTTGAGATGGGTTTGAAAACCGACGAGATTGAACATGCTGCCCTGGCGGTTTTCCTTGCGCAATTGCACCACGGCAAAGGGTCTCCTGCCGGTGCGCGGATCCGTCAAGCCGACCGGTTTGAGGGGGCCGAAAAGGAGGGTCTGTTTCCCCCTTTTCGCCATCACCTCGACAGGCATGCAACCCTCGAAGAAGATCTCCTTTTCAAATTCCTTCAGGGGATGGGCCTCGGCGGTGACGAGGGCTTCATAGAAGCGATCATACTCGCCCTCATCCATGGGGCAGTTGAGATAATCGGCGTCCCCCTTGTCATAGCGGGAGGCCCAGAAGGCCACCGACAAATCGACTGATTCGGCGTCGACGATGGGCGCGGCGGCGTCGTAAAAGTAAAAATAGTCCTCACCGGTGAGCCCCTGGATGGCTTGGGACAGAGCCGGCGAGGTCAATGGGCCGGAGGCGATGATCAACGGCCGGTCCGATGGGATTTCCCGGATCTCCTCCCGGCGCAGGGTGATCTGAGGATGATTCGCCAGTTTTTCCGTGATGCAGGTGGAGAAGCCTTCCCGGTCAACGGCCAGCGCGCCGCCGGCAGGCACCGCATGGGCGTCGGCGGCTTCCATTATCAGCGAACCGAGTCGGCGCATCTCTTCCTTTAAAAGACCGACGGCGTTCTCCAGGGCAGCGCCCCGCAAGGAGTTGGAACAGACCAGTTCGGCAAAATCGCTTGTCTTGTGGGCGGGCGTCATCTCGATAGGACGCATCTCGATAAGTTGGACGGGTACGCCCTGCTGGGCGATCTGCCAGGCCGCTTCCGAACCGGCAAGTCCGGCGCCGATGATCGTTACTGTCACTCTATCGTCACCTGTTCTTCTGCGATTTCTTCTGCTCGATGATTCATCACTTTCGCTTCGCCAAGCTTGCCAGGCTCCCTTGCCGCCCCGCCGGGTGAAGTCCCCTTCTCGCCGCCGGGTGAAGTCCCCTTCTCGCCGTCAGGAACGGCCTCTTCATAGCCGCATCCTTCGGTGGCGCAGACGCGACGCGTCCCCAGCTTTTTCGATTCCTTCTGCACCAGGGGCTTGCCGCACTGGGGACAGGGCACATTGGTCGGTCGCTCCCAAGAGACGTAATCACATTCGGGATAGTTGTTGCAGCCAAAAAACTTGCGGCCTTTTTTCGTCCGCCTGATCACGACGTGACCGTCGCATTTGGGGCAGGGGACGCCGATCTCTTCCAGTAAAGGCTTCGTGAACCGGCACTCAGGGAAACGCGGGCAGGCCAAAAAGCGGCCAAACCGCCCCTGTTTAATCACCAGATTGGCGCCGCAAACTTCGCAAAGCTGGTCAGTCACCTCATCAGCGATCTCGATCTCGCCGATCTTCTCTTCCGCATCCTCCAGGGTTTCCCGGAAAGGCTCGTAGAAGTCGCGCAGGATACGCTTCCAGTCGGCGGCGCCTTCTTCGATGGCGTCCAGCTTCGCTTCCATATCGGCCGTAAACTCGACATCGATGATGTCGGGAAAATGCTCTTTCAGCAGATCGACGACGACCTCGCCCAGCTCAGTCAGGTAAAACTGCTTCTCTTCGCGGACGACGTAGCCACGGGCCACAATCGTCTCGATGATCGGCGCGTAGGTGGAAGGACGCCCGATCCCCCGCTCCTCGAGTGCCCGGACGAGGGTGGCTTCGCTGTAACGCGGCGGCGGCTGGGTGAAATGCTGTTTCGGATCGAGCTTCTGCAGATCCAGTTTCTCCTCCGCAGCCACCTCGGGGAGCAAGCCTTCCTCTTCCTTACTGTCGTCGTCGCGTCCCTCGATATAGACCTTCATAAAACCGGCGAACTTGAGAACCGATCCGGAGGCGCGAAAACCGAAAGTCCCCGCCTTGATGTCAATGGTGGTCGTATCCATGATGGCTGAGCTCATCTGGCTAGCGATAAAGCGCTCATAGATCAACTTGTACAGCTTAAACTGGTCGTTAGTGACGACCGCTTTCAACGACTCAGGCTCCCGGACCACCGATGTGGGCCGGATGGCTTCGTGGGCGTTTTGGATCTTGCCCTTGTTCTCGTAGACGCGCGGTTCGGCAGGCAGGTAATCGGCGCCGAAGCGGTTCTGGATATGCTGGCGCACCTCTTCGATGGCGCCCTCGGAGACGCGCACCGAGTCGGTGCGGATATAGGTGACGAGACCGACAGTGCCCTCTTTGCCCAGATCGAGACCTTCATAGAGTTGCTGGGCGACCATCATAGTCTTGCGGGCCGTAAAACCAAGCTTGCGATAGGCCTCCTGCTGCAAGGAACTAGTCGTAAAAGGCGGCGATGGGTTGCGGCGCTTTTCCTTCCGCTTGACCTCGCTGACGACGAAGGCCTGCCCGGACAGTTCCCCCAGGATACGGTCCATCTCTTCGCCGTTATTGATCTCCAGTTTGTTCTCGTCCTGGCGGATGAGCCGCGCCTGCAGGCTGCCCTGGGTAGCTTTCAAGTCTGCCGTCAGGGACCAGTACTCCTCCGGCGTAAAATCGCTGATCTCCTCTTCCCTGTCGCCGATCAAGCGCACTGCCACCGACTGGACCCGCCCGGCCGAGAGACCCTTGCGGATCTTGCGCCAGAGGAGGGGGCTGAGGTTGTAGCCGACAAGTCGATCGAGGATGCGCCGGGCCTGCTGGGCCTCGACGCGGCTGTGATCGATGGGGCGCGGTTTTTTAACGGCGTTTTGAATCGCCGACTTGGTGATCTCATTAAACTCAATGCGGCAGGGCGTATGTTCATCGACGCCAAGGACCTGGGCCAAGTGCCAGGCAATAGCCTCCCCTTCCCGGTCCGGGTCAGGCCCGAGCAGGATCAGGTCCGACTTTTTGGCGGCTGTCCGGAGTTCTTTCAACAGTTCCCCTTTGCCCCGGATGGTGATGTACTTGGGATTGAAGCCCCCATCCACATCGACGCCAAACTGGCTTTTTGGCAAATCCCGCACATGGCCCATGGAGGCCTTCACCTGGTAGCGGCGACCGAGAAACTTGCTGATGGTTTTCGCCTTGGCAGGCGATTCGACGATGACAAGCACCTTATTGGACAACCAGGTCACCTCTTATCTATCAAAACTGACCCATTTTTTCTATTATAACCTAGCAGGCGACAAAACCGCCGCCTCGCTCCATCCGAACGCGTCCCTTCAATTCCAGCAGGGTCAACGCCACAGACACCTCAGCCCCGGATAGGCCCAACCGGGCGGCCAGTTCATCGGCGCTTCTCGGCTCCCAGTCCAGGACCTCCAGGAGCCTGCGCTCCGCCTCAGACGATTCCGATGATTCCGCTGAAAAGCGCTCCTCTAAAGAGTTCCCGGCTTCCGATTGTCCCAGCAATGGCAGGCTCAGTTGGCGCTGGGCCTCGTCGAGGATGTCTTCCACGGTAATGATCAACTTGGCGCCCTGCTGGATCAGGCGGTTTGTCCCGATGCTCTGAGGCAGTGTGATCGGCCCTGGCACGGCAAAGACATCGCGACCCTGCTCCAAGGCCTGGTCGGCAGTAATCAGCGACCCTGACTTCTCCCCTGCCTCGATGACGATGACGCCCGTCGAAAGCCCAGAGATGATCCGGTTGCGGGCCGGAAAGGTGCCTGGTTCCGGTCTTGTCCCCGGCGGGTATTCGCTCACCAGGGCGCCTTGTTCCACAATACGGCTGGCTAGTTTGCCATGTTCCGGAGGATAGATGATATCGACACCGCCTGCCAGGACGGCGATCGTCCGTCCCCCCGCCTCCAGGGCGCTCTGGTGAGCGATCCCGTCGATGCCGCGGGCCATACCGCTGACGATAGTCCGCTTCCGATGCGCCAGTTCCCGGGTGATACCGGCGCAGGCCTTCACGCCGTAGGCCGAGGGTTTGCGGGTGCCCACGATGGCTAAAGCCGATTCGTCTTCCGGCAAAAGTCTTCCTCGCACATACAATAGGGGCGGAGGGTCGGGGATATTTCGCAATAGGGCGGGATATTGTTCATCGGTGACGAGGACGGCGGCAATGTCGCCCTGGGCCAGGCGCCTTAACAGGCCCGTCACCCGCTCGGTCCGTCGCCTCGACTGCAACGTCCGTTCCCAGCCCTGCCGGCTTAAGCCGCCTACGCCGTCCCAGCGCTCGTCAGCAGCCATCCAGGCGGCGCGCGCCGTTCCAAAATGCCCCAAGAGGGCGTAAAACCGCCGCGGTCCGATGCCGGGCAACGCCGACAGGGCGATCCAGCTTTCCCGCTCCGTCAGAGCCGGGGGATGGGCCATGGGTCTCGTCCCCTCTCAACACCAGCGCCTTGGTCCATTTTCCCGTCTGGATAATCGTACCATCGAACGATATCTACATTAACGGGTTATCCAATCCCTGTCAAGCAAGGCGCCAAAAATTGTGGTCATCATCACAACTTGTTGATTTCAGGCGGCGATGCGTAGCGGGGTGTGAAATCGCCTACATATTCGACTGGAATGATGAAATTCCTTTTTGTCCAAGCAGCGCATTTTTCGAGTAAATAGAGGTTAATAGAGGAAAAAACGTTATGAAAAAACCCCTCGTGTCCGCAATGAGGGCCGAGGGGCAGTTTTTAACTATTCTTCCATTTCACCGACAGCGTTTAGTTCTGCATCAATCTGGTTGAGCATCACGAGGGCCTCACAGAGGCGCTGCAGATCAAGCACATTCATCGTTACAGTCTCGCCTTTGCTTTCAGGAACATCCATGGCCAGCTTGGCGGCGGCAACAGCCACGTCCCGCAGAGCCTGGCGCTGCTCCTGTTTTTTGATCAGCAAGGCATCGGTATAAAGGGGAGCCAACTCCCTGTCGCCGGATACCTGTTTTTTCAGTTCCGCTAATGAAACGGCGTTGCCCACGTTTTTTTCTTCCATGCCTGACCACCCCACCATCTTTGTTACGACATAATTTGACGAAACATTGGATAAATCCTGCAAAAAATTCTGAAACGGTTCGGTTTCTGGTGGGCTTGATTCGGCATAAATTCGATTTAGAGGTTATTTGCCACGTCAAGGGATATCCTTTCCTAGAGTCGAAATCGCAGTGCTTCAGCCAGATGGACCATGCCGATCGCTTCCACGCCGTCCAGATCGGCGATGGTCCGGGCCACTTTCAGGATGCGGTGCAGACCTCGCCCGCTCAGCCCGAGACGCCGGTATGCCTGAGCCAATATGGTCTCGCTTTCGGCGTCGAGCTCGGCAACTTTCTTCAACGCCTCCGCATCCAGGTGAGCGTTGCATACCGCCGCAGGATGGCCCGGCATAAGCGCGCGGTTGCGCCGCCATTGCCGCCTCCGTGCCTCGATCACCCGGTTTAATACTGTCTCCGAACGCTCCTCCCCTACGGGAGGCTCATTAGCAGTATCAGCGGGTAAATCCTTAGCAGTACCAGCGGGAGAACCCTTAGCAAGATCAACGAGATCGTTGTAGGCCGGGCGGGACACTGTTACCTGAAGGTCCATGCGATCCCAAAGTGGTCCCGAGATCCGGTTACGGTAGCGCTCCACTGCGATGGGGGAGCAGAGGCATTCCTTCTCGGGATCTCCGAGATACCCGCAGGGACAAGCGTGCAGAGAACACCTTGGGAGAAGTATCTATTAATAAGAAATCGTTTGTGACAGCG
This sequence comes from Heliomicrobium sulfidophilum, assembly GCF_057715735.1. Classification (NCBI taxonomy): domain Bacteria; kingdom Bacillati; phylum Bacillota; class Clostridia; order Eubacteriales; family Heliobacteriaceae; genus Heliomicrobium; species Heliomicrobium sulfidophilum. The sequence goes on along the minus strand of NZ_JBVTZZ010000004.1, from coordinate 158,788 downwards.
AACCCCCTACGAGGGACACAGCCAAAGGTTCCTAATACGCCAGGCGCGCGCCTGTTTCATGCTCGCTCAGCTAAGGGATTGACGATTCGTGAGCTAGCTGTGGCCTCAGGCGTGACAGAGGCCACAATCAGCAACATTGAGAACAATCACGGCCAACCAACTCTCCGGATACTGAGGAATCTTTCTGGGACACTTGAGGTGTCGGTTTCTTATCTAGGCTGCTTCGACTTACTTCCTGAAGTTTCGCTTGGCCAGAGGATAAAAAAGCATCGGCTTACGAAAGGTCTGACCATCTGTGAGTTTGCCCGGATAATCGGAGTAAACGAAAAAAGTGTTCGAAATTGGGAACAGGATAACCGTGTTCCCAATTTCAAGTATTCGGAATTATTTTCTTCATAAAAATGTCCGGTTAACGCAAGTAATCAGAGAGATACCTAAGCAAAATTTCAATCACTTCTAGGCCTGTACTGTAACAACGGTACACACAATCGGGTACACACACACGAAAGAGTTCGTTTCAGTCCTCTATAAAGCGAGGCCTGTACTGTAACCTCAGACGCCAACGACATCAACATGCTGATCAAACACTGGTTTCAATCCTCTATAAAGCGAGGCATGTACTGTAACGCCCCGGAGGGCTTCGGGACCTGCGACTGTCTGATCATGTTTCAATCCTCTATAAGCCGAGGCAATGATTTCTACACTGGACCTTTTCAAAGCTTATCCTGTAAGGGTTTCTAGCCCCTATTGCGAGCGAGACACATTTAGATCGGTTTCCTCTGTGCCTGAAGAAAGGTAAAAACCCTCCTTTCCCTATCCTATCAAGATCGAGCGAGCCCTGGAGTTTTCGCACACGGACGTCGCTCGCTAAATCCTAGAAGCAGTTTTCCACAAAACCATTAAAAATCCTCCTTTCTCCAACCATAAATATTTTATTATTCCAAGCCAATGAATTAAATGGATCAGGAAATTTTAGGTATTTGATCGCGTTTTCAGTTTTTTGAATTCACACAATGAACATCAGCACACGGGTTTACTAAACTAACGCACCCTTGATCTTCCGTAACAAAAAGACCAAGGGTGCATCTTTTTTGCTGTATTCAATCTGAAAAAGTCGGTTGTCTTCTTTCTTCTCTTGCAAAAACGATTTTTGAACCAAATACTCCCTTGAAAACACTCCAATCATGAAACCGAGCTATCGGTAGTGTGCGATTATATTCCTGCGCTTTGACTAGCACTGGAATCCCGCTTTCTTCCGCCTGGCGCACATACACCGGATCGTCTTCCACAAGGAGATCCACTCCCCAAGTTGTGCAAACGGCCCCCTTTTCCTCCGTAAACAGGATTTCCGCTTCAGGGAACCCGTGATTATGTAACCATCTGGCTGTCACTAAGTGACTCTCCCGAGGTCGAGCCGTAATATAGATAATCCGGTGACCGGCATGTTTGAGAAACGTCAACACTTCCGCTGCTTCCGGATAGGCTTCCGCCCTAGCAAAGATCCGGAGACCGTCAGGAGATGAGAAAAATTCCGGTCCCAATCCCGGCAAGTCCCAACGGCGCATAGCCCGGTACTTTCCCGGAATCGTCTCCGTTCCGAAAAAATGGAGCGCCAGTTGCTCATTGATCTTGGCAATCGTGTTGCAGATGTCCACCCCGATCACCAGGCGCCGCTCTGCGGAGAAGAGAATCAGCAACAACCAAAGGGGAATCTGGTTTGGCTTATTCATTATCCCCCATCCCCCTTTCGTTGTTTTCGTCCAGTGAAGGTAAGGATTCGGCCCATTTCTGCCACACCGGCCGGTTCCACCCGTGGACGAGTCAGCCGGTTACCCTGTCCATCTTCAACCCAAGAGATTGTAACCTCTCCCGGCCCCTGTTTCAAAATATCTGGAATGAGCTTTTTGAGCACATTCGGGGGAATACTGGTAATTTTCATCGTCATACGCCTCTGGTCGCACGACCAGAAACTTTTCACCTTCCTTTATATCTCCCCCGCGTGCAGCGGGAGAGAATCTCGTCTCTCCCCTGCAAAGGGGAACCATATAAAGGATATTACCCAGCGAAAGCCGCTGGCATGTCACCGAGCTTCAAGTCAGCACGGCTTGCAAAACCGCTCAGACCATTCCGGCCCGGCGGCATCAAAGAAGGCCTGATGGTCCATTTTCGTCGCCTTCGCCCCGCTCAGGACGACCTGAAACAGCGCCCGGAAGAGTTCGAGGAGCGATCTGCCCGAAACGACTTTCAACGGAACGTCCCGCATGGTGAACGTCACCCGCTCCCGCTCTTTCCCGCCGGCATGAATCGCCCATTCGGCACTCACATCGGCTGTCTTTTCCCGGCGCATCTCTATGGCCCGAATGGGAACCAGGACGCAGCGCTGGCCGTAGAGCGAAATATCGTGATCCATCGAAAAGATCACCAGATTGCACAGTTCGGCAATTAGATCTACCGCTCGGTTCATCGCTTTCGCCTCCAAGCAACCGGGGCAGGAACCCCTTCCCGCCCCCGGCTCATTCTATTTCACTGGACTCGTCCTCGCCATTGTCCGAGAAACCTCACAGTTCCAGGACAATATCCACGGCCTCAACGTCAGATCCCTGGACTACCGTGGCCACCCGGTCGGAAAAGAGGCTCAGGGTTCCATCGGAGGCATCGCTTCCGATCAGCACGCCGATGACGTGAAACTCCTTCTCCGTCTTCACCTTCTGAAACCGTTCCAGGAAGTCGCTCGATACGCTGCACTGCCCGTCCGTAATGAAGACGACATCCCCCTTCTTGAAAGCGGAACGTTGCAGCAGGTTGAGCGCTTCCTGCAAGGGCCGTTCAAAATTCGTGCCGCCGCTCAGAAAGCGGGTCACCATGTCCAGCACATCCTGGGGTTTCGCTCGCTTCGGCTTAGGAAACTCAAAGGAAACAATCTGCGAGGCTGACCCAAACAGGATGGCGGCGAAGGCGCGCCGTTGCTTCCGGGCGATATCAAAGAGGGCCAGGCAGAGCGCCTTGGACCATTCCTCCCGGCTGTGGCCGCCCATGTTTTCGGCCATCGAACCGGAGGAATCGACGCAGGCGATGATGGGCCCCTTCCCTTCCGTCTCCTTACCCTCTAACTTCCGCTGCATCAACTGCCCTTCCGAGAACCGACGGAGAAAATCCATCCGGGTGGAGGGACAGCGAAGCTGCGCCAGTTCTGAGGGCAAGATACGGGACAGGTCGGCGCCCATCTCCACATCGACCACCTCCGTTGGCGGCTGATGGGTCCGGTTCCGGCGCTTCTTGGCCGCCATGGCCTTCATGCGCCCAGCCAGTTCCGACACCTTGCGCAGCTTGCCGGAATCCCGGAGGATTTCCGCAAGCTCCATCCGCTTTTCCGGCGGCATGGTCTTCTGTTCCCCCGGCCCCAGGCCGTACTGGATCAGCGCCTGCGCCGTTTCCGCCTGTTCCGCCGCTTCTTCTCCAAAGGCGTTCTTCATAGCCCGGATCACGGAGGCCGATTGCGCCGTTTCCTTGCCCAGGGCTTCCAGTTTCGCGCCCAGTTCCTCGGCCTGTTGCTGGCTTTTCTCGGCCTGCTGACTCGCCTTCTGGGCCTGCCGTTTCGCCTGCTGGGCCTTTTTCTTCATCTCCTGGGATTTCGCCGTGTCCCCTGCCTGTTGGGCCTGCTTCGCGGCGTTCAGGAAACTCTCCATCATCTGGCGCTGCAGTTCCGCCTCTTCCTTCGCCGTATCGGCCGCTTTTTCAGCCGTCTCGGCATCCCTGGCTGCCCGGACCGCTTCCGGCGGAATCAGGTCGACCAGCTTGGGGGAAAGATGAACGCCACCCAGCGCCGACGCTGCCAGGTCGTCCTGGGACCACTCCCGGATGTTCTGCCACTCGGGCAGGGTCATCGCCTGGGCAAGGATCTCCCGGTTGAACCGCAGAGACGGCCGGATCTGTTCAGGCGGCAGAAACTGCGGATTGGAATAATACAGGCCCATGCCGGCGTCCTGCAACAGAGAGGCAAAGGGACGGTAATCGGGCTCATGGTCTTCAATCAGTTTCGTAAGACGGGGAGAGTTGGCCACCAACTCTCCCCATTCGCGCCGGTCTGCCCGCAGGGCGTCGACCGTTCCCGCTTCCGGAACCATAAAGTCCGGTCGTTTTTCCATCGCGCACTCCGGACGCTCCATCGAACGCCGGAAGCACCTCCCTGTCCTTACTTCGTCAGGTTGAAGTCAAAATCGGCCTCCACATGGAAGGCCATCTTATGTACCGTCCGGTGCAGTTGGCGGACCAGTTCGAAGTTCTCCCGGAGCGCCGTCTGTTTGCGTTTCGTTCCCGCGTCAGGCTCCATGTCCACCAGCCGCCGTCCGATCTTCTTCAGCTTGGCGATGGCCTTAGACGTTTCCGAAACCTCTTCCGGATTGGCCAGCGCCTTTTCCGCCACTTCCTTCGCGTCGAGGACCAGTTCCTCCAACTGTCCGGTAAACTTGTCCCCGAACTGGCGCAGGATGGCCCCGACCTTCGCCTTCTGCTCTGGCTCCTCCCAGAGCGAATGGGCCAAGATGGACAGATCCTCTTCCACCACCTGATCGCGTCCGTCTAGGACGGCATGGGCCTTCAACAGGGCCAGCCCGTTGACGAACCGGCGATCGGACGGGTTGATTCCCTCTTTGTGCAGTTCGCGGCGGATTTCCCGGAGCGTGTTCAGCGTGGCCATGGGGACCGTCGCCCGGTCACCGGCTGCCTGAAGCGCCTCCAGATCGGCTAGCGACAGTTGCGGACGGTAGGCCGTGATTCCCCATCCGGTTGCAGCGCCGGAGAGCATGTCGAGAAAGGCGCCGTCGCCCAGGTAACTGAGTTCGAAGCGCAGGTGGAAGCGGTCGAACAGCGCCGACAGGTTCTCGCCCTCTTCGGGAAACTCGTTGGAGGCGCCGATGACGCTGACAAGCGGCGTGCGCACGGGGGCGCCGTTGTTATAGAAGAGCCGTTCGTTCATCAGCGTCAGCAGGGCGTTCAGGATGGCCGAACTGGCCTTGAAAACCTCATCCAGAAAAGCCACATGGGCCTCCGGAAGTTTGGCCGTCGTGATCCGCCGGTAGGCATCCTGCTCCAGGGACCGTAGTGATACGGGGCCGAACAGCTCTTCCGGCGTGGTGAACTTGCTCAGGAGCCACTGGAAGTAGTTGCACCCGTTCAGGAGTTCGGCCAGTGAAGAAACCAGTTCGGATTTCGCCGTACCCGGCGGGCCGATCAGGAGCAGGTTCTTGCGGGCAACGATGGCAACCATGGCCGCCTTGATGACGCTCTCCCGCTCAAAAAACCGTTTGGCCAGGTAGTCCATGACCGCTTGCACCTTCTGCAGTGCCTGGGCGGCATCGGGGACCGGCGCGGGACCTGCCATGGGCGCGCCCGGTTCATCGAAGAAGTCGTCAAGGCGTAACGATTCGATGGCTTGCGTTTGGTCGAGCATAAAAAACTCCTCCTTTTAAAGTAACAGCCCCACAGCACGCCGTTGGCGTTGCCCGTGGGGCTTTTTCTCGTCGTTCATCGAACGACAGCTTATTTGGATACAAGGGCAGCCGCCTTCTCCACCATGGCCACAATCTGGCCCTTGATGGCCTGAATGACAACGCCCATGTCCTCCATCTCTTCCTGAAGCAACTGCTGATATTCAGCAAAGGACTTCAACTGCCGTTTGGCATTGTCGATGAGTTCTCCCGCGTGCCAGGCGTCCAGCTTGTCGTTCACCAGCCCCTCCTTCATATTGCGGAGGATGGTTTCCAGGTGATCGCGTAGCTTGGCCCGGACGAGATCCTTGCCCTCATCGTTGTTCCGCAGGGGAACCATCCAGCCTTCCGAACCGCCACCAAAGAGCCGCAGCAGCCGGATCAGCGCCTCCAGTTCCATTTCGTTGCACACCGGCACGAAATAGACGCCGCCGGAGGGCCGCACGGCAATGGGGCTCATGGTCTGAAGGATCGACTGCACGATATCCCGCAGATGGCGCCCGTTGTAGTGCTTCTTGGCGTGTTCAAAGATGAGTTCCGCCTCTTCGATGACGGCCTGGACGAGTGGATCCTTGGAGGCCGATTCGACGACGAAATCTTCCACGTCCTTGTCGTAGACCAGTTTCGCTTCGCCCGCCTTGTAGGTGATGTTCTCCGTTGTGGAACTGACCTTTTCCACCACCACGGTCCGGACCACCTTCTCGCGGGTCGACTTCACGTTGCGGACCAGGACGTTGACGACAACGCCCTCTTCCGAATGGATCTCCTGGCGCTTCTTTTCAACAGCCGTGGTGGCGCGCCGGAAAGCGTCCACCGGGGAAATCTTGCGCGGCATGTGCTTGAGGTCCACACCGGCCTGCTTGAATTTTTCCTGCAACGATTCGCGGGTGATGGCCACATCGGATACGGTAAACCAGGTCAGGTATCCCAGCGTGGCATCGTTTTTCTCGGCACTCGCGGCCATATTGAGAATGTTCATGGCACCCTCCATAGCGCCGGGCCTCGACCGCCGAAGCGGTGAATGCTCCGGCGGTCGCCGTCTTTTCCCCCGGCGATTGGGGAGATTTTAGAAGGGCATGTCGTCCGGGTCTACCCCGTCAGGGAAGCTTATCTCCTGACCATAGGAGAAACCGCCTCCGGATGGGGCTTGGTCCCCCGGCTGACCGGATTGTTCCGACCGCTCCAGGAACCGGACCGTTTCGGCCACCACTTCGATTGCCGTCCGCTTCTGTCCCGATTGCTGATCGGTCCAGGAGCGCGACTGCAGGCGGCCGTCGACAGCGACCAGGCGGCCCTTGGCCAGATACCTGGCGGCGTTTTCCGCCTGCTTCTGCCAGACCACGATGGTGAACCAGTCCGTGATCTTCTGGGCGCCGGACTGCCGCTGCTGGGACGACTGGGGCCGGTCCACAGCGATACTGAAGGTGCATACCGGAACACCGCTGTTCGTGTGGCGAAGTTCCGGATCCTGGCCGAGCCGGCCGATGAGAATGACGCGGTTGAGCATGTTCCCTCTCCCTTTCTTCCTTGCCGGACTTGGTTTTTGACCAATATGGTCAGATCCGGCTTCACCTCATGGGGTGTTTGTTCAGTGCCTTGATGCCGTCGCTCCAGCGTTGCCGGAACAACAAAAAAAGCCCTGTCAACGTTCCCAAAAAGGGAAATCCGTTAACAGGGCTTTGATCGCGATTATCGCTGTTTGGATAAAGAGAGTGTCCTTACCCGCTTGTTCCTGACCTTTCCCATCCTCACATCAGTCAGGCATTGCACACGCAGTTCTCTCCGCTGCACCGGAACGGCAGAACGACAATCTCCCGGTGGGGGGTGACATTGCCGCATTTTCCCTGCCGCATCTGCTAGTCATCTCAAAATGGCGACAAGCAGTGATCAAATAAGAGTCATATATTTAGATTATACCAAAAGTTGCAGAAAGTGAAAAGGGAAAAAGCAGTGCCTTTTCCCAAATGTCTACCCGGATGCAGCAACCATGTTTTGAGCAGAATGGTCCGGGTTCTGATTCAACTGACGATGTTTCGGGGAAAAAGCTCAATTGCTTCGCCATATCCTGCCCCTCCGCCGAGACGCACGGAGGGGCCAGAGGCACCCCCGCATGCAAATGACGCGAGGGTACCTCCCTTTTCATTTTTTCGTTGAACCCAAAGGTCTCTTTTTAGGCTCTAGCTTGCGCGGGCCATTTCCGTCGGGACAGCCAACCGCTCAATCGTCTCCAACTGAGTGACCAACTCTGCCCGCACTTCCGGCGTCAGGCCATCCGGCACCGAGTTGTTCAATAGATCCCAGAAGGCTTCCTCCAGCTTCCCGGCTTCTGCCAGACGATAGGCCTGCCGCGCCGTGGTCAAACTTCCTTCCGGCGCGCCTGCCTGCTTCAAGGTCTGGCCAAAGGCGGCCACCGCCTGGACGACCGACAAAGCCGTTTGATTGTTGCCCTTACCGCTCTCCTGCTGCGCCGAGGCCGCGGGGGCTGGCAGAGTGGCATCCACTCTTTCACCGGACGTTTCCACGGTGGCCGGGGCTGCGCTGGCTGCCTCCTCTACCGCTCCATCATCCTTTTTCACCGTCCAGCGACACTGGGGTTTCCCCAGGGTAAACGTCCCGTCCAGGTCGACCCCTTCCTTCTCCAGCTTCTTGGCTTCCGTGGAGGTCAGGGAGATGTACTTGAAGGGATCGAGGCCCTTGTCGGTGATCCGCTGGAAGACTTTCTTGAGGTGGTATTTCCGAGTCGGCTCCGTTTCCATTTTCCCCATGATCTTTCCGCCAGCCCGGATGGCGCCGTGTTTTTCCGTCCAGGCCTTCAGCACATCCTCCACCTGCTTGACCTTGGCTTCCCATGCCAGCAGTTGCAGGCCATACTTTTCAGCCATTTCCCTTGTGAGCAATTCCGGGTTCTGGGGAATCTCCGGCAAGTCCTCCGCAGGCGCCGCCTGCAGGGGCTGGTATTCCCCCCGCGTAGCCGGGCACTGCTGGGCGTGGGCGCAGTAGGCGCATAGCCCTGATGGGTTGCAGGCAAAGGCACTCTCTCCCCCGCGCAGGGCGGCATCGATAGCTGAAACCTGCGCCTTCACCCAGTCGGCTGTTTCCGCCAACTCGTCGGGACCGTAGTGAAACTCGTCAACCTCTCCGAGCCGCACCCAGTCATAGCGGACCAGGGCTTCCCTGGCCGCCTGGGTGGCGACGGTGTTGAGCGACATGTAGGCGTACACCGCCAACTGCCGGGTCGGTTTCCGGTTCCGGCCTGTCTTGAAATCGATGATCCGCAGCGGTTCTCCCGGAAAGATGGGAACCATCAGCACATCGGCCGTACCGGACAGCCGGTGGTTTCCCACGGGCATGGTCATGCGCACTTCCGCATGTATTTCCATGTCCAGCGGCCGTTCGTAGTTCTTCACGCAGCGCTTGGCCATGCGGACCACATCGGTTATGTTCGCTTCAGTCAGTGTCGGGTGCTTGGCAACCTCTTCCCGAGCGGCCTGTTCAAAACCGGGGAATCCCTTCCCCTGCTTCAGCCACCGTTCCGCCACTGCATGGGTTGCCGTTCCCTCGTCGGCGGCCGCGTTGGGCAGTTTCGATCCAAGGACGTTTTCCGCGAACCAGCGGCGGGGACAGCTTTCAAAGGTATTCAGGCTCGTTACCCGAATCTCCATCGTTCATTCTCCTCTCCTGCCGGAAGGGGTCTAAACGCCTTCCGGCTTACGTATCTTCATCCGCCCTTTGCGGGCTTATATCGGCTGCCGCTGGATGGCGCCGTTTCCGTGACTGTGTAGGACATCATCCAGCCCCTTGCCGAGCTTCCGGTCCCAGACAGCAATGGAAACGGGAGTCCCCTGCGCCTTCAATGCGGCGATCAGGTTGTCCCGGTGCTTTGCCACCAGCGTCTCTGTTCGGCCTGCATCCCGGTCATAGGCAACGACGACTTCACGCACCCGCAGGTAAGCGGCCAGTTCCGGGATATGCGCCCAGTTACCTACACCGGGAACGCTGACGACCGTTTCTTCAAGCGCCAACGATGCCCGGTCCGCTTTCAGTTCCCCCTCGGTCACCCAGAGGCGCTGACTTCCCGGCACAGTAGCCGTATGGAGCAGCGCGCCCGGCGACGATCCGCCCGGTCTTGGTTTTCCTTCCTTGTCTGTCAACGAGGACAACCAGACGTAGACCCGACCGCCGTTTGCGGTGGGTACCCGCACACGGATGGCGTAAATCTTACCGTGGACACTCCGGACAGGGATCAGAAGTCCGTTCATGCTCTTGACCGCCCAGCACCCATGCGGAGTCCGGTAGAATCCCGGCACGCCGGTAAAGTCCTTGATGCCGGTGAAAGAGGAAATCCTCTTAGCGATCCAGATTCCGTTGGTACGCCGGGATTGGGCATAGCCGAGGCGTTGGATATCGGCTTCAGAAAAGCCCCGCGCCAGCAGGCCCGCTTTTTGCGTGTCACCCAGTTGATACTGGGGGAGCGAGAGCAGGGCGCGGTACACCGCATCCCGCAGGGACGGCGGGGCCAGGGAAACCGATTCCGCTTTTTTGGTCGGCGTCGTCACCACAATCTGCGGACGCGCCGGAACCTTGCCCAAAAACTCTTGGGCGATATGTATTGCCTGCGGAAAGCTGACCTGCCGAACCAGCATGATCAGGGTAAAGACATCGCCGCTGGCTCCGCACTTTTCGCACTTCCATAGATCCGCGCCGTCAACCGCCGCGTGGGGCTGAAAGTGGCAGCTTTGCATTACTCCCTCGCTACCATGAACGGGGCAACGGAAGAAGTGGGTGTTTCCCGCTCGTTTTACGGGGAGCTCCAGGTGGGCACAAAGATCGTGCAGCCGCAGTTCCTTTCGAATGCGCGCCTTCTCATCCCTGGGATGACCGATAGGCAACATTTCGCTTCCCGCCTTTCCGCATCGTTGTTTGCCGGAATTTCGGGTACAAAAAGGCCCCCTTCCGCGCTAACGGCAGAACGAGGCGTTGAAAAAATCGCGGGGCCGGCATCCGGCGCCGGCCCTTACACGTATCCTTTCTTTTGTCAAACAAAGATGAGGTTCCCCTCCTTGTTCTTCATTACTTGAATTTCAATCGCCTGACCCACTTTCCATCCGGCGACCACATCAGCCTGGTCGGCCATTCCGTAGACTTTCGCCTGTTGCCCATTGCCGCAATCAACCATCACCATCGCCAAGCGGGTGCCGTTTCCGTTTACAGGACCTTTCGGTTCCGTGATCACAGTTCCCGCAATGGTGAAAGCCGAAGGACTCTGGGGCGATTGAACAGATTGGTTCTTTCCGCTTTCCGAAGGACTTGACTCCTTCCCTTTGCCTCCTTCGATGACACCCGACGGAGGGGGAGGCGGTACCGAGTCTCCCTGTTCCTGCATGGCGCTTTGGACTTCCTCGGCGCTGGCCATGCCGGAGCCGATTAACACGTAACCCAGCAGGCCCAACGCCCGCCCGATCACCGAGGTTTCGGCATTCTCGAAGGGGTTGGTGGAATCTACGCCCTGCCCCCCGATACCGAGTTTCGCCGTTGCCGTGACATTGCCGTAGATTTCGGATTGCACCGTCACCCTGGCAAGTTTGGTCTGTGTGTCAAACTCCACCGGCAGAATGTGCAGCTTAGCGCCCTTCTCCCGGTGCTCATACCGTGCCCAGGCCACCCGTCCCTCCACGGAGAGGTAGGGTCTGGCGATGGTGATGAACGTTCCCTTGTCACCCGACCAAAGGCCGAGCGAACGGGCGTTGGCATCGATGGGGGCCGGTTGATTGTTTAATTTCATGTTCCGTTCGATGGGAACGATGGCCCCGTAGAGCCATTCAGGAACGCTGGCTCTCGCCCTGGTAAACTCCAGAGTCTCTGCCTCTTTCAGTTCTTTGGCCCGCTGGATCAGCCATGCGGGCGTACCGTTGTTCTGTGCTTGCGCCATTTCAAATAACCTCCTTCATGCTTATCGCCGGGACATGGTGTGACCGCCGAAGCGATCAAGTCCTCGGCGGTCGCCCATATACTCCGGGCATGGGAAGGTGTATGTGAACGCCCCTGGTGCAGGGACGAGTGGATTTAAAACGCAAAAAAGCCATTGTCCACACGCCCATAGGGCTACTGTTGACAATGGCTTATCCTGCGAAATCGCGATATGGCCTACAGGGAAATGCCTGCAAACCCTTGTGTCCGACCCGAATCCCACCACTGTTGAGTCTGGACAAAAGATACCTGTGGTTCACTCCGCCACATCCGGAACGGCAGAACGTCAACGGCCCGGTGGGAGGCGCCGAAAACGCATTTACTCTGCCGTATCTGCTTAGTCATCGCGAATAAATCGGTGATAAGCAGTATTAGAAATTATACATCTATATTTTATCAGCCAATTAACCTACTTGTAAAGACTTAAACACTCATTAAATGCCGTACTAGCTCCTAATTGTCTTTAGTCCGAACATACGGATATATGCTGTTTTTTCGAGGGAGATAGAGGTCTCTCAAATAACCAACGATTTCTCCTGTATCAGTGTTCAGCATCTTATCCTCAACCTCTTGAAAGGGATGCTTACGGTATGTTCCAGCTAGGAACTTTATATTGTCATCGATTCTTTCAAAACACCAATAGTAACATGCACCAGGGCGTAATGACGTCAACTCAGAAGGTCTAACAAAACCATATTTTGATAGATTTATAAAAAACTCTGTTAATACCTCTGTTAAACCCGATTGATTTCTATATTCTTCAAGATCTTTTGTGAAAACCAAGTCCCAATTAAGAGGAACTGAAGCTTGATTTTTTTTAATCCACTCTATAACGTGCTTAATACAAACATAGCGTGATTTCCCACGTGAAATTGTTGAATATACAAAAACCCTGAATACAATCGCCTGCCATATTCTCCTATCGCAATTAAATACAAAATCCCCTTCAATCTCTTTATTTAAATATTGAGGAATGCTGTTTATATCGATCCCAAGCGCTTTAGATACTCTTATCCATTCAGGACTATTATGTATTGTTTGTGCCCATTGCTCCCGACAAGACTCTTGATATTCTTTATTAAGGAGACGTTGTAAGTTATGTTTTTTAAATTCTTGTTTACGCTTCTTCTTTTCTTCCTCAGACTTTTTTCTTTTTTCCTTTATCATCAACTCTTTTTGATATTGTAATTCAAGCTCCTTTTTCTTTTCTTCAATCTTACTGTTATAAATCCAATACTTGTTTTTTGTATGCTCTAAGATAATTTCTGCTACTTTTATCCTATCGAATGAATTGCTGTTAAAATCTATTGACGACAGATCAATTTCAATTGCAGATATATCGGCATTTTCTATCTTATTTCTCTTTATGTCATCTACCTGAATCCGTGATCCCTCGCAAAGTAACCGGTCGAAAATGGACGAAAAACTCCGTATAATAGAGCTACGTGGAGATAATCATCATCCACTAAATTCACCTACGGGGTGATCGAAATGAAGTTTATTCTTGAGCAATCCAAGGAAGAGTTGACCCCCCATACGGGACTGGCGTTGGTGGGCGCTTTGTTAAAAAAGACCTCTTTGAAGCTACGCTTAGACAAAACCAGGGTTCAGGATTACACGACACCCGAAATCAGTCATGGCGATTTGGCGTTTTCCTATATCGGACTTCTATGTCAGGGCAAGAATGACTTTGATGCTATCGAACTGGTGCGAGACGATGACTTTTTTGCCTTGGCAATGGGCGTAAAGACTGTTCCCGCAGCACCGACCTTGCGCCAGCGGATGAATATGTCGGCAAGAAACCCCGAATGGAAACGCATCATCTTAGAAGAGTCGGCAAACTTGATCACGAAAGCAGGCGCAAAATTAACACCGGTTACCATCGGAGAAGGCGACAATGCGCGCGATTACATACCGTTGGACTTTGACGTTTCGCCCTTTGACAACTCGAAGACAAAGAAAGAGGGAGTGGCTCGCACCTATAAAGGATGCGACGGCTATGCGCCCATGTTTGCATACGCCGGTCTGGAAGGATATTGTGTGCACTTCGAACTGCGCCCTGGAAACGATCATTGCCAAAAAGGAACGCCGGAGTTTTTAGCGCAAAGCATTCATTATGCGCGGCGTTACGGCGCCAAATCCTTACTGGTGCGGGCGGATGCAGGCAATGACAGTGCCGATAACATTCGGGTTTGCCAGAGTCCAGAAACCAGAGCCGACTTCATCATAAAACGAAATCTACGAAGAGAAGCGCCAGAAATGTGGTTGGACATTGCTAAAGAAACAGGGCAATGCCGTGTTGTGCGAGAGGGGAAAAAAATCTATACAGGAAGTATTGAATCATCTGCCAAAGGAATAGAGAAACCCGTTCGCGTTGTCTATGAGGTCATCGAACGGTCGATGCTGTCCAACGGGCAACTTCTGTTGGTGCCACAGATCGACGTAGCAACTTACTGGACTTCATTACCAGATGCGCCTGAAGTCATCCTTCGTCTATACCAGGCGCATGGCACAAGCGAACAATTTCATAGTGAGTTCAAAACAGATTTGGACTTGGAACGACTACCCAGTAGCAAATTCAAGACCAACGAACTGGTGATGCATTTTGGGGTTCTTGCTTACAACATTCTCCGCCTCATTGGCCAAGAGACCATTCACCGAGAGGATGTACCGCTACGAAAGAAGGCAAATCGTCGGCGGGTGCGAACGGTCATTGAAAATATAATCACCATCGCCTCTCGATTGGTGCGACACGCACGGCAACGCAAGTTATCCTTTGGAGCGCATAGCCCATGGTTTGATACGTTTAAGGGGTTGTATGCTGCTTTTACTTGACAGGATTTGCTAATGGCAGCCGAAAATAGAGCGAAATCAACCCATCAAAGAGCGATTGGTGGGTGTGCTTGATTATGCCCTTTTTTCGTTAATTTTGCATGTGAATCTACCCTCAAACTTCGCACCTTAGATCAGCCAATAAGTCCCGAATATACTTGGGCTGAGAAGCGATCCATTGCATGAGTTGACGTAGAATATCGGTCGCCTTTTCCGAAGAAACCTGTGCTTTGAGTTCAAGAAAAAAGTGCATCAGCGTGCGGAGAGCCGTCTTGAGATCGAGATCTCGGACTTCTTCACTAAGTAGCGAAAACAACCCTCCGAGCGTACGCTCGTCTTCTTGATGACGCCGTTCCCATTCCAAGAGGATGTATCGCGTAAAAACGAGAGTGGTGTGGCTGATTCGCATATCAAAACACTGGCCTTGAAATTCACTGCCCAGTTTTAACAAGGATTTGGTGGATTTGAAAAACACTTCAATGCTCCAGCGCATGCCGTAAATGCGCACGATTTCTGCCGCTTCCAGGGTTGTATCCGTGCTCAACAACGCGAGCCATTCTCTTGGATTATTGCGGTTGCGAATGAATACAAGCCTCACGGGGATGCCTTGCTTGGTGTGGACACAGATGGAGCCGATGATTTCCGAGCAAACTCGTAGAAGAAGCCTAACCCTTTGCGTTCAATGTCCGTAGCATATCTAATTAATTTGCAAATTTGATTCTCATTTATGTTGCAATTTACGTTAAAAATATGCAGCAATGAGCAGGCTCTATATTTTGAATCATGTGCCCATTTTTTTAGTTTCTCAATGTTCACCCTTGCCTGTGTATATGAAGAACGGTTTTCTATTTCAATCGCAACAATAGATTTAGTGTGATTTTCGTTTGCAATGGTTATATCGACGTACCCGCCGAATTTTCCCTCTAGATCTCTCTTCTCTTCGTGAACACTAAAACCTTCCAGTCCCCATTCATGTTGTAGCAACTTTTCCAGTGACGTGCACAAGTTCTGCTGAAAGTAAGTCAAAAAAGGGGTTTTTCCCATCTGCCCCGTCCCCCCTGCCCCTATTCGTTAATTGATGACAAATATCTTAAATACCATTCGGTGTATGGCAATAATCTCCTTCAAACCGGCAACTCTGAACAGAAAGCAGAGTTACATGCGACTGTCAGAACTCAATCGTCGCCTTAATCATATCCCTGTCGCCTAGTGTTTCCCAAAAGACTTCTCCAATTGGATGCTTCGGGTCGCTTAGTTGCTTGTCCGTTGTATACCACGCAAACGGATCAATTGGTGAAAGTCTTATGGCCAGTTCCCTAACCATACTCTCATCCGGAAGAATAAACAAAATCTTTTCGTCTATTATCCAGCGCAGGTCATTCACAATGCGGTCAATCTCCCCCGGAACCCTTTGGAGAACAGAGACTTGATACGTCTTCCCAACAGTCTTCAACACGGCTGTCCAGGGCCGCCCGCCGAGAATACTCCATTCAAAGCCTATAGATTCACTAGACAATCTAGCCGCCAACTGATTCGCCGTAAGGATCTTCAGTAACATACTGTCTGTCTCCGTAGGAACAATCCCTCTCTGGTTATAGAAATACACCCTGGCCCTGGGCGGCGCCGGCCGATCTTCTTCATCCGATGGCGCAAAGAGTTCCCGACTTACGAGCAAGTTAAAGAGCGGTTCCTTTTGATTACCGTCACCAGACAGTTTTTCTTTTTCTCCAGTGAAAGGAAAGACAATCTGGTGACGCTGCAGAAATCCGGCGCGCACCAGCGCATCCAGGTGACGGCGGGCAATCTCCATCCTTCCGTCGAAAGCCATGTGGGCCACCTGCCAGACAGTGGCATACCGGACGGATTGAAGCACCCGCTCAATCCGCCCCGCATATCCCTGCTTCTCGGCCGGCAGCAGGGACAGGGGAATCCCCTGCCCTGCCCCGTTCTTTGTCCAATGTACTTCCGCTCGTCCACCGACGAGAAAGGGCATCCGATTCTTTTCCGCCATTATTTACGCAGACCTCCCCGGTTGGGATTGGGAACCACGGCCCAGATGCGGCGCTCCTGGGGATCAATCTTGCGGATCTGCACAACCAGTTCGTCGCCAATCATCAAGCGTCGGTGGCGGGGATGGGGTACGAAGGCCGTCACACCACAGGCCAGGGTGACCAAAAACCCCGTTTCCATGGTCTTGGTGACGCGGGCATGGTATTTCCCCTTGACCAGGTAGCGCCGGGTCACATGGTTCCACGGATCTTCCACCAGCGGCTTCAAGGAGACCTTGACGCTCTCCTTCTCCCGGTCCAGTTCGGTCACATGGACTCGCACCACGTCGCCCACCTTGAAGGAATCGCGCATGTCGGGGATGTAGGTGTGTCCGGCATCCTGGGGCTTCAACCAGACATAGACACCGCCCAAGTCCAGGTACGCCTGCACCCGGTTCACCTTGCGAACCACCGCGTCACGGATCGCACCCACCTTGAGTTCCTTCCAGGTGCGTTCGGCCATCTTCTCCAAGGCCCCCAGGCGGGAACCCACGACCAGGCCCGATTCCCTGTCGACTGCAATGACGCTGAAAGCTACCTTGGCGCCGACCAGTTGCTGCAAGTCCCGCTCCCGCGTCATTCCGCTCAAGTGCATCGGAATGATCACCTTAATGTCATCGCCGGGCAGCGCGATCAGGCAGGGCTGTTCTGTCTCTTCGATTTTGCCGTCCTTGCGCACCGGCATCCGGTGTTTTTCGATGCCACCCGCCAGAGCTTGGACGATCATGTCGTTCTGCTTGGCCCGGTAGATTTCCACCCAGGCGCTTTCCGCCGGCCGACTGTGTTCGTAGGAGAACCCTTCCGGGCGGAACATGGTAATCAGGTTGGATGTCGTCATAAAGAAAAACCCCTTTCAAATATTTTAGCGGCCCTCTGTTTGGGCCGCCTGCAGGCGCCGGATTTCCTCCAGCATTTCTTTTGGCAGTTTCATCTTTCCGGCGCATCCGGTTTCAATAAAGCCGGAGCACCCGGCAAACAAGCCATGCTTGCTGTTGCGCAGAATCAGGGAGCGTCCACAAAGGGGACAGGTCCACCCCGGAATCCGCTTCCCCACCTTGAGTTGGGACACATCCACCGGAGGCATCGCCCCGGTGCTTTTTTGTTGGGATACGTTCTCCTTTTTGGGTTCAATCGGCGAAACCGGAGCGGCAGGCGCTTCTGACGGAGCATCGAGAACAGGCTGCGTGTTCGAGGTTGGGCCCCCGACTGCTGGATCATCGTCCAGAAACACGATTGGCTGCGCTTCCGGAACAATCGCCTCTGTCACCGTAGCTACTTCCTTTTCACTGACCTTCACCTCCTCATGTTTCTCTTCACCCGGTTCCGCTGGCATGGTCAGAACCTGTTCCCATCTTTCCAACTGGTCTAAGGCTCGGCGAATAATGTCCTCCATCACCCGCGCGGCGGCTTTCTCCCATGGCCAGCAGTTTTTCTCCCTGACCATCGAATCCAGCCGGAATACATCCCCTTTCAGCCGGGCAGTTTCCTGGAGCAAATCCAACGCATCTTCCCGACTGCCACCCTGGGCCGTATATGCCTCCATCCGTTCTTCCAAGGCCCGGAAGCGATTCAGGGCCTCCCGGATGGGCGAAACGGGCTTCTTGTCCTCACGCTCCCGGATAAAGGAGCAGACACCTTCCCCTGGCGCCATGGGGCGACCATTCTGGATTCGTTTGTGGATGATGTGGAAAGAATCCAACTCCATGACCTTGGTATAGGGGAATCGCGGTTCCAGCTTGGCGCTCTCCTGAACCCGTTCCGGAAAAACAGACGGCAGGATCGGGTGATGGTCGAAGCTCTTCTTGGTGTCGATGACCTCCACCATGCCGCATTCCCGCTCGACCCACTTGGCGTCCGACTCCGGCAGGCCGCCAAACCAAATCTTGTTCCGCGTATTGGCCAGCACCGTTTCCCGAAACTCCCGACTGTCCGCCTTGAGCAATTGGGAAGAGTTTTGCAACGCCAAAACGGCGGCGCAACGGTACTTGCGGGCGATGGTAAGGAAGCGGTCGAAGTCGGGGTTGATGTAACGGGGAAACTCGTCCACGTAGAGCACATGGGGCGTGCGGGTCCATTCATCCCCGTCGCGCCGGAAGACGGCGTTCTGCATGTGCATCATCACAAACTGTCCGAACACGTCGCCCAGCTTGCCCAGCGGTCCCATGGCCGTGTTGACAGCCAGTACCTGCCCTCCCCTTTCCAGGTGATCGTCCAGGATGATATCAGAGGGACCGTTCATCACCCGCTGGAGCAGTTCGTTGGTCCCGATGTCGGCCATCTGCTGCCGGAGACCGGCAGCAAATTGATAGAGCTTGTCCTGCATGGAGCCGAAGACTTCCGCATCGAAGTATTCCGCCAGGTCATCGTTGCCGCGGAGTCGCTTGTATCGGCTGACCGATTGCTGTAATTCGTTGGTGTTGCGGAGAATGCGCATGACCGTCGTAAAGTCGATGTGATCGCCGTGGATGCGCTTGAGAAGCAGCACCGTATTTCTAGCCATCGTCTCCTGGACGGTGGCGAAAAAGGCCTCCTGCTTCCCGAACATGGACTTGAGAACCGCCCGAGTGGCTTCCGCCACGTCGTTGTCCTTGCCCTGCATAGTGTTGAATTTCTTTGTGTCGGGCCGTTCCGGGTCAACGTGGACGCAGGGGATGTTCAGCTTATCGCACTTCTCAGCAACCCACTCGGCAAGGTCACCGGAGGGCTCGATAAAGGTCAGGCCCAGCTTATGCCCCTCTGCAATGCGCTGGAGGTCCTGGTAGGCCATCGGCTTGATGATGCTGCTGGTCTTGCCGCATCCAGTAGGGCCAAAGATGCCGGTATGCAAAAACCGGTCCTTCCCGCTGAGGGCGACCGGCTCGTTTGTATCGACATCCTTGCAGATTTCCACGTCCATGAAGGAGAGGTCTGGTTTCGTGTTTGTTTTTCCCAGTGAAAGGAGAGTGGAAAGCCAGCCCTGCTGGCGGGCGGCATCGGTGATCTGCCGCATTCTGGCCTGCATCTTTTCGCCTTGGGACTGACGGACGAAGACCAGCGCTATTCCGGTGACGAGGAGCAGCAGCGGCGCCAAGGCGGCGATAACCGGGATGCGCCTCGCCCATCCAGCCAGTGATGGGATTGCGGCAAGACGTTCCGCCATCGGCAGGGTAAGTCCCTGTAGGTAGGTGGATGCCAGCCATGTGATGTTGACGACCGTGGCCACACCAAACAGGCGCGCCGTTTGGTCATTTTTCTTTCGGTTTGCCGGATATCCGCCTGCAGCCAGCACCAGCAGGGTCAGTGGAAAAAGCACCCGGTTCTGTTCCGGGAAAAACACGCCCGCCGCGTATCCCCCCAGGCTGAACATGATCATGCCAATGGCTGCGTTGTTCATGCTCCATCCTCCGGCTCGAAGACCAGTTCAGAACACCGAAAGCGAATGGCGATCGCGTTGAGGGCAATGGCACGAAAGTCCTCGTCGAAGGTCGAGAACAAGTCTCGCACCGAAGGGCACTCCCATCCGTTGTACAGATGAAAGGCCAGTTTGAGTATGCACCGTTCGCCATGGGAAAAGTCCGCCTGTGACAGTACCTCCGGGATGATCTGGCGCTCCTTGAAATCGTAGATTCGTGTCAGCATCCGTTTGAGTTTTGGCACGCTACCAAGGATGTAAAACAGCGCTAGGCGTTCCCGGTCACCGGGGCTTGTGCTGTCCTTAGCCAGCATCTCTTGGGCGGCCCGAGGAATGAGGATGGTGTCGTCCATGTTTCTACCTCCCTTTATTAATTTGGCGTGGGATATCTACGGTTTCCTTACGTCCGTTTGAGTTCCCACCTCAATAAAAAATGCCGGGAAGCAACAAGTGGCTTACCGGCATCCTTCATGACTATTTGTAAATCCATGGCATATGCCCAATAGTAACGCCTTCTTAAAGAATCACTGGCTTATAAAAAAATTTATCAATCTCCCACAAATAACTACAAAACCATCGCTGTACAAACTGAGGACAACAATAAGCACTCTAGAATCATTATGTAACAGTGACTCAAACCAAATATTAAGAGGGGGATTAAAATGAAAAGAATTTTCCCATCCATGGTCGGCCTGTGCTTGTTAGGCCTTGTATGCGACTTTCTTACATGGAGCATCGAGTTTTCACCAAGTAGCCTTGACCTTACTAGCTTAATTAAACTGTATATCCAGCATCGGATAACTTCAATTTTGGACATATCGGAACACACGTTCCTGAACGTGACAGTCATGATACAATTAGCCCAAAGGAGACGATTGTATGTTCGATTGTCAGGAAGATATCGTCAAATTCACAGTCACGACACTGATAGTCAGTATTGATGGCAGCCAAACGTGTCAAAGAACCGCCGTCGACCTGTTGGCAGACATCGAGCAATCGGTCCTAATGCCGGGCTACCTCATCCTCCACCAGGGAGAACAGTATCAGGTGGCCGCCTGTGACGACGGCACACTGGTCCTGGCCAGAAAGTCGAGCAGGAGAAAGCGCTGTTCCACTATCCAGCTATGAGCCAGCGTAGAGAAGCAAACCGTGTTTCCATCCTTTGTGATACATTGTGTCAAAAAGCATGAAACCCCGGTCCTGATCAGGATGCCGGGGTTTCATCGTGTTTTCTCATCTCGTCGTTACCCTGGAAGCCGGTTCCTTTGCATCTCCTGAGCGTAATACTGACCCAGGACGCGGAGGGAACCGACGATTTGTTTTTCATGGCGCTTCTCCAGCCAGCCGAAAAGCAGGTGCTTTACATCCTTTTCGGCTCGGTTCAGAATGGCCTTTTCTACGGTACTAGGTTCTCGACGAGCGAAGATGCGTTGAATCACGAACACCACTCCTTTGCAAGCTTTTGGAAAAATCGCATATTCACTCGTTGAACCCCGAGTAATCCCAATGATATGCGATGAACCTGAAAAGTGTGTGAAACCAAGGTTTGGGAAGTTCGGATCAGTCAGATAAGACCGCTGATTCTGGCCACCCATTGCGTTAATTCTGGGCGATTAACGAGTGAAGACATGCTGAAACAGATAGCGGCCAGTTGCAGAAGCGACTCGACGCCCCACCACCGATGGCCGATGGTGATGAGTGTTCTGCTCTTTCCTTTCACCGGCCAAAACAATGGCACGCCCGATTCGTGAAGGACATCGCCGAGCACATGAGTGAGATACCCGATGCAAAGTGGATAGGTCCAGGCGGGCTCCGCGAGAAGGGCCATGAGCGCAACGAGAGGGAGACCGACGACTAGGGAATGGGTAAATGTCCGGTGCGGATATCGGGCCGCCCCTATCAACCATATCCCACCCAGTACGCCTACCCCCGCTGGGGCCCCACCTGTCAGCCCCAAGAACAACGCCCCGACTCCCATCAGAAAGATGGCAACGGGGCGTAAAAAACCCGGCAGCGGAAGCAACTGGCGACTGATCACACTATTCGGTTCATCCAAGTCCGGCAACAGGCTTCCCAAGGCCGCCAAGCCAAGGGACAAAAGGAGTTCTTCTGCGCCGTCAACAGGCGGCAGCAACGCCAGCGTTCCGGCAATACCAGCCGCCACATGGGTCTTCGCCTTGATCTGCCTTCCCCCCTATTCCTCCACGTCCAGGATGTCGGACAGGGGAATCTCCCGCTCATACTCCCCCTGCCGGATTCTCAGGCGCTTACCCGCTCCCAGGGGAATACACTCAATCCACTCGCCCCTGTTTCCCCTGCGTACCCGTATCCGCAACGGCCTGCCTTCCCGCATCGCCTCGCACAGCAGCCGCTCCATCTCTTCCCGTCGTTCCTCCGAGGGCGCCGCTACCGGCTCCTCTTCCGTCATTGCAGCCCTTGCGGCAGCAGCCGTCCCAAGCCGGTGCTCCGGCAGGAGCATCGGCCGCCACAGGTAGTTCCTTTGGAAAAAAGCCTGCGTCTTCGCGTCCATGTGATCGCCTCCCTCCGATAAGTGTAGCACGAAGGCTTCTTTTTGAGAACATATGTTCTAGTATTCTGCGAACACTGTTCGGTGTTGTCTCACTCGTCTATCGACGAGTGTTACCCCTGTTCCCGTAGAAAGGTTCGCGTGATGGTTCGCAACAGTTCGGTTGGGCTCGTGTCGGCCTGTCTGGCAAGGTCGTAGAGACGGTTGCGTTCGGTCTCCGGCAGGCCGAAAGCGACACGCTTGCTGGGTTCCACATTGGCGGGCCGGGTCTGCCGCAGGGGCCGCAGGCGGTTGGTCTGTTCGGGTTGGGGACGCTCGGATAAGACCTCCACCCTGGCCCGGTCGAGGACGGCGGGGCTCAGGATGCCGAGGTAGTTGGGGTGGTGGGCGACGATGATGCCCTCCCGCTCCCGTGTGTTCAGGTTGGCGATTCGGTTTTCCGCATGGAGCAGGTGGATGATGTCGCCCGTGGTGGCGTCGACAACGAAGTGCTGTTCATCCTCGGTGACGTACCGGGCGTGGACCTCTGCGCTCCGGGGCGGGCGCAGCGCCTTCTCCAGCAAGCCTTCCGCTGGTTTCTTTAGCCAGCCGTTCAGGTGGGCTAGGAGGTAATCCAGGTGGGTGATGTGCAGGATGTGCAGGGAGCGCACGCCGGGACGCTGTTGGAGCGGGAGGTTCAGGTATCCTTCGACGGTGTTCTGCCAGGTGTCCCAATCCTTGCAGAGCACGGCCACGTCCAGCACAAGGCTCTTCTGAGCGGTGTCGGCAATCTGCCGGAAGGTGTTTCGCACCGGGTCGCCCTCGAAGATTTCGATGGTGTCCTCTCCATCCTGTTCGATGCGCTTTCGTTTGGGGCGTTTCCCCTCGGGCAACGGCGCCAGATACCAGATCAACATTTCCTGTTCCCCCCTTTGCAGGCCCCCGGCGGCCCACTGGAATTTGGCGGGCACATGCCATTGTTTCTTGACCTCTCGGGAGGACAGCCACTGCCAATCATCCATGCCGTATTCGTGGAGCCTGACGAAGACTTCGTTGATGTCTACCAGACGCCGAAGCTGGAACTTGTTCTCGGGGGCGTTGTCGTGCGCCCTCCGGTAGGCCTCGTCCTCGTCGCCCTCGGTGGCAACGCGCATGCCGCGCCCGGTTAGGACGTAGCAGTTTGCTTCCCGGCCGGAACCGGAGCAACTGTTTCTTGTCCCCGGCTCTGCGCCCAGGTATTCGACCCGTAGGTAGCCTTCTTCCACCAGTTGGCTCAGTCGTTTCTGGTGATACTGCACCCGGCCCCCGAAGAAGCGCCGGTGGATCTGGTTCAGTGTCAGGACGCGGTAACGGAGGATGCTTTTCAACACGTCCCGGTCCCGCTCGGTCAGCACGATTCCCTTGTGTCGGCCCATCGATTCGCTCCTTCCATTGCCGGTTGGGGTTGCATGGTCAGGCAGACGTGCTGCGTCCCCCGCTGTCGCGTGTGCCGCCGCAAGTCTGCCGGGGCTTTGTTGCGCTGATGGGGAGGCGCGGTGGGGGTGGGGGGGTGTGTGGGGCGACACCTCGAATCGCTGTCGCGCTTCTCGGCGTCGCCCCGAAATGGGCTGTTTCGTTTCAGGAACCCCCCTTACTTCCTTTTCGCTCCCCCCTCTAGCCGGATGGAATATGATTCAATCCTGTACGAATAGGCATTTTTCAAGGCCTAGCGCCTTCCGATTTCCCTTAAATCAACGCCCTCCCCTAAAACATGTAAGACAAGGGCACAACCCTTGTCCAGCAAGCATTTCCGGCCCAAATCCTACGTTTGTGTCAAAGCGAAAATACCCCATCCTTTTAGGCTTTAGAAAAGGGGGTAGTGCAAGGACACTTGCTTTACCCGAAATCACAGGTAAAACAAGGTGGAAACCCTACCTTGTTTTTCTTATACGTTTAGGCCGTTTTTATCGCCTTAGTCGACCTGATTCCACGGGGTAGATTAAGGATCAACCGCTGCCGTCAAGGAGCAAAGAAAGGCCTCTCCGACGGCTATTCCATCCCGAATCACATAGATTTCCGTCCGTGGGTTTTCCGGGTCGTAGAAGCCCTGAACCATGTGCACCATCTTGTCCCAACTGTCGTCCACGGCCAGCCGGCTAGAGACAACAGTGTCTAAGATGATATTGATAGTGCGGTTGTCGGGATCCCAGCGGACGTTCGTTGGAACATAAAAATGAACCACAACCAGTGTCTTCTTCCAGGGGAGTCCGTCCGGCAGGCGTCTTTCTTCCTTCGCAATCCGGACAGCGCCTATCACATAACCGACCCACCGTTCCCAGGCCGCCCTGTAAGCATTAGCTTTCAAGTTCCCTTTCATGTCACAAAATGTTTCCAACCGTTCTGTCCGCTCTGGAACAGTAATCCGAATCACTCCATCCCGGATGACTTCGAGCTTCCCGCCGGGATAGGCAATTCGCAGCGGGTGTTGGTGCATCAACCGTTTCGCGGCCCAGGAAAACACGCTGTGTGTGGCCGACTGCGCAGGAGCCAGTGTGTGATCAAGAAAATCGGAGAAGGCGCGATAGATTTTTTCTTCGGAAGCTTCTCCCTCGTTTTCTGCGATGACCTGTTCAATCCAACTGATGCGCGCCTTCAATTCCTGCATGGTTTTCAAAAACAATGGGAAAGGTGGCTTGTCCATAAAGACCTCCATTCATCAATGGCATCCCACTCAACCCCTTATCAGTCAAGGGCTTTCTTATATTTCGGTATACCTGCATTTAGGCGATTGAACGGCTTTCAGAGCCGAGGTATACCGAATGTTCTGTTTTCCCTTTATTTCGCCGCCTTTGGCGGTATCCCATCGGTTTTTCCGCTGGTATACCGGATGAGGCTTTCCCCCTTGCTGTACAAGGCTTGAAAGGGGTTACGGGCTATCGTCCCCATCATCAAGAAACTCGCCGAAAAGGTCAGTGAAGGGATTGTCCTCTTCCGGTGAAGGTGAGGACGGATGCGCGATCACCCCGTCCCGGCGGACTTCCTCAACGACACTCCGGATCGCCGCCAGTTCTGCCATGACCGCCTGATGCTGGGCGTCCGACTGTACGGCTCTAAGCAGCGTTTCCCGCAGCCAGACAGACCGGGTGCCGTTGGGCATGTTCCTGAGTTTCGTATCCAGTTCGCATCCGTCCGGGATGCTGACAGTATACTTGGCCATAGCTGTCCCTCATCACTTTTCGCCCGTTCTTGCCGCCGCTTCCCTGCCTTCCTTCATCCGAGCCGCTTCCAGGTATCCCCGAGCGTTGGCCATCTGGGCATCATCCAGCAGATCAATTTCCGGATGCAGGTCGGCCAGATGATCGACGAGGGCTTCCCCGCCGCCGCCAGCCAGAAAGATGCGGCGGATCAGGTCGGCTTCCGACTTCCATGCCGACAGCACCCGGTTCCGGATCTCTCGGGCCACCTGGGCGCGCGCCTTGCGAATGCCATCGCGCAGGTCGATTTCCTTGCCCCGGAAGAACATCTTCCCCTCTTCCAGGATGCGGGGAATGTGCCGCTCCTCCAGGATTCGTCCGGTCATCTTGTTAAAAGCCTGCTGGAGCGGGCGATAGATGCTGGACATGCCCACATTGGCGGTCCCGCAGAGTTCCTTCCGCAGCATGGGCCGCTTGTTCTGCCCGATTTCAACCACAGCAAAATCAGTCGTTCGGAAACCCACGTCAATCAGAGCAAAGAGGTTGCCGGGCCGGGTCACCTCATCGAACTTCGGCTTGTTGTTATCGTAGAGGGCCAGTTGCATAGCCGACAGCCCCTGCGGGATGATGGTCACATCAAGGAACCGGATCGTGCGCGTCTCCCCCTGCATCGGACCGCCGAGAAACTGCACCGTAGCGATGAAGTTTTTCAGATAACGATGGAACTCAGCCTTCTGGGACTCGTATTCCTCCAGCGGTAGCCCGGTGGCCAAGTGAACCGGCATGATTCCCTGCGGCAGCAGCAACGCCGCCGCCGTGGCCATCAGCACCCGCGTTTCCGGTAGGTTAATCTTATTCGCTTCCAGGGTGACGCTGGCGCCAGCCAAGCTTTCCTTCCTAGCCAAGTTGCCGACAAAGTAGTCCTCGTCGCCAATCTTAACGTGGAGGGCATCCATGGACTCTGCATCCGTGCCGAACAGGTCACTGTTTCGGTCGTGGCCGAGACCGACAAGGCTGGGGAACAATACCCGGCGACCGTTTTCGTTGATGCCCTTGACCTCTCCATAACCCAAATCAATGCCGATTTTGTACATACCTGCTTCTCCTCCTAGAAAAAATGTTTCTTTAAAAAAGAAAAACCTGGGAAGTTCCCAGGTCACTCAGTAATCCGTTGATTCAGTTCGTCCAGTTGTTCAGAAGAGTGGACACCCTTGCCGGAATAGACTGGCTTTCCGTCTTCGTCAAGAACAACAAAGAAGGGAATGCCGTTCATGCCATACGTCTTGGCCAAATTCCGGTTTTCTTCCTGAGTGATGTCCAGTTTTTGAATATCAATCGCTCCGGGGTGTTCCGATTGCCACTTCTCCATAATTGGAGCCTGCTTCTGACATGACGGACACTTAGGAGCGAAAAAGTACAGAATCGCCCCCGCCTTTTGGTGTCCACTGCTCGCAGCTTTCTGCTCAATCAGAGACGAAGATTTCCGGGCGAGGGCTCGTTCGTTGTTTTCTGAGCAACCGACCAGGACAAATGCCAGCCATGCGATCATGAAGGCTGCCTTGATCTTTTTGCCATTCATTTTACCACTCACCCCTCACTCGCTCTGCTGCCGGACCAAGCTGGCAATAATCTCTTCGGGGTAGCCGTATGTTCGCAGTTCCTCCGCCGCCTTGTCAGCCATAAACGCAAATCGCCGGTAGTCCCTGGGCTCCGTCATGGCCGCAAACATATCGGCCGCGCCCACAATCAAGGCCATTGGTTCCTGTACGCCGATCCCATTGGGGTAGCCCGACGCATCGGGCCGTTCGTGGTGATTACGGATGATCTCCAGAACTGTAGCAGGCACGTCAGGCCAGAACTCCTGCACCAGATCAGCGCCGGTATTCGGATGACACCGGATAAAGCGCAGGTCCTGCTCTGACAGCACCGCAACCGCTTTCAGCCGGTTGGGCCACCCGACCTTGCCCGTGTCGTGAAAAAAGGCCCCCAGGACCAATTGCTGTTCTTTGTCCTGCTCAAAACCGTATACCTCTTTGCCCACGATTCGCGAGTAAGCCGCCACCCGCAGGGAGTGCTGAAAGAGTTGAGCGTCCCAGTCCCGGATTCTCCGCACGAGCGCCCATCGCCCCGGACACCCGATGCTTTCCATCATCCAGGACAAGAACTGCTCCCAGGAATCCTCTTCGACCTCTGGCTTTGCAAACGCCAGGCCTTTTGCCATAGACAAATCTTCACGTCCTTTCTAATCTTAACGAACAAACCGGCCTAACTCCCCGGAGTTAATCCGAGGTGCATCCGTCAGCACATTGACGGTCATCGTGGTCTCCCCGGCAAAGGTCATCCGCACCTTTGCCTCGATTCGGGCGAAGGCGGCGGGATGATGGACAGGTTGGTTGTGGGGCGCCGGAGTAACAGCATCCAGGTAACCGGACGCATCGTAGTTGTAGGTGATGTACTCCTTGATCATCGAGGCCGGATTGACGCTCCGGTCCATATATCGTAGCGCCCCAACCTCCCGGCTCCAGGCATCCTCAAAGCGTTGCCGGGTCGATTGGAGTCCCATGACGGCGCTACCCGAACCATCCATTTCTATCTCAAGTCCGGCCAATCTGTCCCGTTTCACGCTCCCGAAACTGGCCATCAACGCATGGTCAGCAGCGTTATAGACGGCCCGATATTTGACCAGATACTCTGCCACCGTCAGAGCGGATACAAACCCGAGCAGAAGAAGGATGACGATCATCAGCCCCACCATCGATGTTCCGGCTCCCCGGCAATCGGAGAGGTATCGACGAATCATCACCCTCCCTCCCGCTCATGGGTCGTGGCTACACTAGATAGGACCGGAGATGTCAATGTAACCGTCTTTGACTGGGAGGCGATCAGCAGATTGTTGAGGGTGAGGTGTTGATAGGTCACCGTATAGTCCAATTGAACCGCCACCCGTTCCCCGTACTCGGCTCGATTACCAGTCTCCTTGATGACTCCATCATCCCGCATCGCTTGAAATCGGATGTTCAGCTTATCAGGGTTCATGCCCACGCTTCTGGCTCGGCTCCGGATATCGGTGAGGGCCGCATCGTCCAGTTCCCCTTTCGATTCTGCGAGAATGAGGGCGTACCGGGCGAGGATGCTCACCTTGTCGTTCATCCGGCTGAGTTGAATTGGCTCCACCATCGCCATGGCGAAAAAGGCGAGGATGATGGCAACGACGGCAAAGGTAAGGGCTTCCCCGCCGCCACGGGTATCATGGAGGAACCGCCGGAACAAATTCTTCATGCTCTCCCTCCTTTTCACCGGACAACCAGATTCCGCAGGCGGTTGATGAAACCACTGGAATGCCGCGCTTGCGGACAGAGCCGGTGAACGTTCCGGGCGATTTCCTCCCCAAAAGCTGCGTCCGTTTGACTCGGAATCTTCCCCTGGTTGATGGCCCTCTGAATCTTTGGTGACCAGTGAACCGTATCCACGGTGCTGGCGCCCAAAAAAGCCTGAGCCTCATTGAGGTCGATGCCTTCCTTTCCAGTCACCCGGTTGAATATCTGCCAGACATCCTTGGGTTCATGGATGATGTTTCGCGCTTTGAGTTGGTTGAGCCAGCGGCTGGTGTCATGAATGGTCGCCGTATCGAAGTTGGTTACGCAGATGAGCTTAGTGGCATAACGAAAGACTTCAACGGTATGCACTTGCAGGTTAGCGCCGGTATCGACCACTACATAATCAAAAAAACGCGGCAGATTCGTCAAAATCTTTCGCGCCAATGCTGGGTCTATGAAGGAATCATCGACCAGACCCGGAGGGCTGGCCAGGACATATATCCCACTTGCGTGCCGCTGCAACACCTCCTTTATGACGCTTTCCCGGATGACTTCCGGTGAAGAACGAAAAGCCAGCAGGTTCCTTTCCGGCGATAGTTGCAGTTGCGCGGGCACATCTCCCCAGGGTACGTCGAGATCCACCAATGCCACACTCTGTCCGGTCATTTGATGAATCGACGCGGCTAGGTTGACGGCAATAACGGTCTTTCCAGAACCGCCTTTGGGCGACCCAACCGCGATCAGCTCCTTGGCCAGTGTGGCCCCGGTCAGTGACCGTACGGACTCTCCAGGTTTTTCTGATTCCGGCTTGCTTCCGGACTGTGTATGGGCTTCCGGCGGATTCGCCACGCCAGCCAGGGGAATCGGACAGGTCTTCTCCCCCGCCAGCACCGCATCGATGCAGCTAGGCGTCAACGGAAGGGTCAACAGGGCCACATCGTAGAGGCCCGCCTTCCGCATGAGGTTAAGGTTAGCTTCTTCGGCGATCAGCGCCGTTTGCACACCCGTCGCCAGCAGGTGTTCCAGCAACGAATCATCGGCGTAAGCGTCAAGCAGCACCAGCCGGGGCGCAACACTCTCCGTCTGGCTGTACACCTCATTCAAGTTAACGGGGATGATCAAAAACCGGTCCTGGAGGGTGTCAACGACTTTCTGCCGGACGCCGGGATTGGGGTGGCCGACCAGGATTCGATACATCATGCTCCTCCCTTCTGGTTACTTATTGGGCCGCGCTCTTAACTACCGGCTTGGATTGGTTTGCAACCGGCCCTGTCAGGCGATCGGCCATCTTCCCGAAGCAACTGCACAGCAGCGGGTCCAGGGCCACTGTCGGTTTGGCCAGGGCGATACTGAGCAGCGCCTGCGGCGTTTCAGGGACGTAGATCGCGCGATTGTCCCTGATCAGGGGCTGAATGTGCGCCTGCAGGTCCGGGCGGCTCCGGTTGATGACCCAGGACGCCTTGTTATCCGCTAGAACCGCCTCTGCTGAAACTACGGCATCGATATGACGAACATCCGGGTCAACGACAAGCAGATGATGATCTGCCAGCTTTTCCGCCTGAGCAGCCCACTCGTGGGCATTCCAAAAGCGAGAATCCGGCGGCAGGTCCAGAATGACGATATCGGCTTGAACTCGGGAAACGACCGTTTCCAGCGTAGTTTCGGCAGGAACCTTCCAGGCTGGCCCGGCTCCAAACACCTGTAACCTGGGCGACCAACGAGGACGCTGGCCTTCCGCCTCTCCCTGGAGAAGGCTGGGCAGATTTCTTTTCCGGATATTCAGCCATGCACAGGCCCCCTGGCTCCAAAAGTCCAGATCCACCAGCGCCACTTCCCGCGTTACAGAAAACGTCGCCGCCAAGTTAACGGCCACAAAGGTTTTTCCAGACGCGAAGGGACTCAGTACCGCAATCACCGTTTGCGCCCGTTTAGGCACAGGTGGAGTAATCTGCGCCTGAAAATCCCGAAGGCAGATGCCCCCTTCGCATATTTCCGGCGGTTGAGACGGGAAAGGCTCTCCCGGCTCAGCCTTTTCGCCTCTCAGAAACGAGGGCAGTCGGATAATCTTCTCTTTCACTGGAAGGGGTTGCGGAGATGTTTCCGCTTCCTCTGCCTGTACGATGCTGTTTGATTGGCCTTCATTCGTTGGCTGGTCCCTGTCTTCCCGCCCGAACATGGCCTCCCGGTATGTGGCCGGAACGTCAATGGCCTGTTTGATCTTCTTGGGTGTCACGGGGTTGTAGAGAATGTCATAGACCCCGCAGGAGATGGCGTGAGTAATCAGGTGGTCTTTCGGCTCCAACGAGCCCGCCAGCAGAATTACACGGGCGCCCTCCAGGCGAAGCGCGGAAATGATCGGCTGCAAGTCTTCCGTTCCGGGAAGAAATGCCGATAAAAGGACAATATCCGGCTTTTCCGCACCTGCAACCACCAGCACCCCTTCCCGATACCCAGCCCATACGGTTTGACAATCTGAGAAATTCCCAATTGCATCATCTATTTGCCTGACGCCGGTGGCCAATAGGATTTTGGGCATAGCGCGTTCCTCCTTTCTCTTTAAAAACCAAATGCCCGGAGGCCGAAGCACTCCGGGCATTCATCGTTATTGAGGATTAACCACACGACGCGGTTTCACCAGATCGTAGACACTGTACTTGACCTCAAACTGAGAGATATCGCCCAGTTTCTGATCCGGCGCAAAGGAGGTTCGCTGAATCAAAAACCTTGCTGGGTATTGGCCATCCGGTGTCCAGACGTTGACGATAAATTCACCGTTCCATGTGTTCTTCCGGCTGCTTACCGGCTGCGATGGCGTCATCGGTATCCGCACGTAGTCAACGCCGCCTATGCGGTCTGTCGGTTCCGGACTGGGCTCCCTTCCTTTGTCGGGCGGGAGCATTTCGTCTTCCTCGACGACAATCTTGGCCGGCACTAACAGCCACGCCCGTTCCGCCCACCAGTCGGTGGAGACAGACGCCTTGATTCTTTCGCCTGCCAAACCGGGATTGGGCGAAATCGATCCGTTCAGGATTTCCAATGGAGCAATCACCTGAAGAGGCTTTTCGGCCCAATCCGACCAAAGGCCCCAACTGTCCTTGACCCGCAGTCGGATCGTATAGTTCCCCACCGTATTTAACAATGGCCAGGAAGGATTCTGCACTCCGGCATACGTGGCGAAGAGGGCACCGTCCGGCTGGCGCAGTTCCCACAACCAATCCACGATGGCGTCCCCATCCGGATCATAGGACTGATCCGTCGTGGCATAGGGCTGGGAGACAAAGCAGGGATTCGGATGAACGGAGAAGTCGGCCACCGGCGGACGGCTGTCGGGAAGCACTGGAATCGTCCGGGTGTATGGCAGAGACCATGCTCCGTACTGATCCTGAACCTCCAGCGTCACCGTATAGTTGCCGATGTTCGGGAACACATAGGTCAGATTCGGGTTCCCAGCGTTGTGAACGGCGCTATACAGGACATTCTCACCTGCATCCTTTACCACCCACTTGGAGGCGACGATGGCGTCCGTGTCGGGGTCCCAACTATTGTTGGATAAGTCAACCGGATGTCCCTTTACCGCCGGATAGGGATGGACATGAAACAGAGCGACTGGCGGAGCATTCAGCAGCGGAACGACCTTCTCTGTCCAGTCCGACCAATACCCGTACTCGTTCTTCGCCCGCAAGCTGAAGACCCAGTTGCCTGGTGTAGGGATGGACGAGGGCAAGCGGTCATAGGTCCAACTGGTTCCGCCTTCGGGCTTGATTCGCCATTCCCGCTCCACAATCCCGTGGTTCGGACGACTGTAAAGGTCATCAGAGTAGGACTTATCCGTTACCCTAAGCGGCTGACCATGATAGACCGATGCTGCGTCAAAGTCCGCCACCGGCTTGCGCAGCACTAGGATGGAGCCCGAAGCATCCTGAGACCACTTCGAATAGCGACTATTGAGCGCCGGAACGTTGCTAGGCTGGTCTTTCACCTTGTATGTGATGGTGTACAGACCGGGTTTCGTAAACCACCGAGGCGGTCCTGACAACGCCTTTCCGGACTGCTCCCACATACCCCAATTCCGCTCCACCTTTAACGGATCATGGGCGAACACCCACTGGTTCAGGTCCACAGGAATCGGGTCGTTCTCGGGATCGTTCTTGATCACCTTGATGTCCACCGGCTGGAAGACCAGGACAGTGTTCATGCGGGTGTTCTTCTGGTCGAAGAGGGAGAGGATGTACTCCTGAATCTTCGTCACCGGTATCCGCATGTCATCGGTGAGCGGAATACGGATTCCGCCCGTCTCCTGATAAAAACGCTCCGGAACCACCTGAGCCCCGTCTGGACACACAACAATACCACGCAACCCGTTTGACTTCATGTAATCGAGAACAGCATTCCAGGTTACGCTGCTTGTTTCGACCACAGGTTTATCCGTCGCAAGGATAAAGTACCGATCTGACTTTGGCGCAAAGGACTGACCTTTCATGTAGTCCAAAAGCGATTTCGTCGTCAGACCTTGCTCGAATACCCAGTAATAACCGCCCCCTGTCATCGCCACCCGCCTGCTGCCCTGCGTGATCGCGTGGATGGGATTCCAAGACCCATTGGGCCATTCTTTCACCGAGACACTCAGAGATTTATCCGCAGGACTATAAGCCGCTTCGAGATAGTTGACGTGGCCTTTCGCCAGCAACCGCGCTGTATCGCCATAGCTGGAGATCGCCAACGGCGGCGTTGACTCATCATACTGCACTGGAACCCTATATGTCTCGGATTCCTTGAAATATGCTCCCGAGTAACGGATCACAAATTCGCCCGGAGTCGCCACTAACAAGTTTTGTCCAGGTGGATAATAGTCGTAATCGTAGAACAGGTAGCGTCCATCACTGAGCTTTCGGATCGGAACGGGTCTGCCGAGATTCCCCAGGTCATTGTAGATGTATTTTCTTGAAAGGTCTGGAGAAACAACTTCAGACTCGTGTCCTCCACCTAGATCAAACATGGAGTTGTTCACGCCGCCGTCAAACGGCTGTATGACGTTACTTGACGAAAGACTTCCTGTTCTCAAATACGTTAACTTACCGCCAACTTGACCGTTGGCTGAAGATACAGGAACGGTAACATAATCCTGGACCCCCCATTTATCGCTCCAGTTGCCTATGACCAGCATCAGTTTGTCTTCCGAAGTGTCCGGGACACGCATCAATTGTGTCGGTCCCTTATAGTAGTAGGTATCCCCATCATTGTCGGTCGTCTTAAACTGATTCGGATCATATTGCGTCTTGTACCACTTATAGCTGCCATTGGTCCGAATTGCCAATGTACTGCTATAAGCATGGTCATTGTAATAGGTATTCCAATGCCTACCATTGTAATTTAGCTCTCGCACCAAATGGTGAATGAGCACTACAACAGTCCCATCATTGAGCATGGCAGACCCGGCATAGGAATCGAAGCTCCTCACGGTGGGAATGTATTTCGGCTTTTTATAAGTTCCAATGTCTGTCATCTCATAGTCGTATTGCAACGGGATGGTTGTTGTTCGCCACCCATTGCTGTCATCCAACCATGCGATGCAGATACTCTCCGGCATTGGCTCTAATAGACTGTCGCTATATTTGTAGGAGTGATTCTGTATTTCACCTTTCAGCAGTTTATTGTTGAAGTTGCCAACACCCACAAATGCCACCAGGGAATTCGATTCCGTGAATAGGGCCTCTTTTATTTGCCCATCGGGGAAGGGCCATTGTCCATTCCGGTTCTCGGAAAACTCGATGTCTTTGCTGGTTGCGTTAAACGTATTCATACCCAGCGCAGCGAGTTTGCTTTGAAGGTCCGCATTCCCTTGACCGATGACAGCCTGTTTTCCAGCCTTATTCTGCGTCTCTCCAAGCGCATAGACAAGATCGATAGCTTGCGGTTGTTTGGAAATATCAAACCCAACCACAGGCGCCAAGTTATCTACATCCACCTGTTTATCCGCGATGGATTTATCCGCAGTATCATCGGATGCCGTGGGATACGTTGCGCCCTTGTACGTATACCCCTTCCAGGCTTTCAGTTCGATGCGGAATAGGCCAACCTTCTTAAAACGGATAGTGGGACGAGTATCATTTGTCCCGTTTACGAGAAAGTACGCATCACTGGATGGGTCGTTCAACGGGATCGCCTTTTCGCAGACCCCATTCCCATCGCTGTCATAGAAAAGCGTCCAGTCTCGACGGACAATATTTTCCCCGAGTGCTATATCGCTTCCGGTTACATAGCTGCCGTCAACGACTTCCACTTGATACCCGCCGTCCACTAGCTCCCGGTAGGCTTTATTGTTTACCCTAAAATCGGCAGTAGGAGGATTGTCTGCTACAACATCAATCTCTTTTTCTGCCCATTGGCTCACCAAACCACCCGAGTCAGTGACACGCAGTCGAATCTTCCACTTACCCGTGACATCGAAGTAGGGATTTACAGGCTGGTCATTGGTTGGCGGCGTTTCGCAAATGCCGCTCCACGCAACGCTTCCATTCGGGCGAATCAACTGCCACTCATCTTTAGAGTGAACGACCGATCTGATCCCGAACGCCTTTGACTCGTATGGCGTAATCGTCAGGGGGCGTTTCACCACAATTCGATTGGCTGACGTAGTGATGATGGCAAGCGGCTCCCCGGTTCCTACTGGAAGTTGGATGGAACTTGTAGACGTATCGCCATCCTGGTCTGTAACAGTAAGCGACACCGGGTAGGTCCCGGCATTTGTCCAGGTATATGCCGGTGTTTTGCCTGAGAAGTTATGACCGTCTATCGTCCATTGCCAACTTACAATCTTCTCGTAGGGCTCTCCCGGATGCACGCTCTGATCATTGAAGAAAACTGTTTCGCCCTCTTTAGGCATAGTCGGCATGTACGTAAAGTCAGCCTTCGGCGGAAAGTTTGGACGCGGTTTTACCGTAACCATGCGGGTAGACTCGTCTGATTGCCCCCACTGATCCTCCACCTTCAGGGTGACCGCATAGACGCCAGGCTTTTGCCATGTCATATACTCGTCGTTTGCCGTTGTTCCGTTGGCGTTGTAATACACTACGGGATTCGATTTCCCCTCAATCGTCCAAGTGCGGCGAACGAGCTTCCCCCCCGGATCCGTGTGGTAGGAGGAATCCTTAAACTCCACTTCCTGCCCAACTTCCGCTTCCGGTGGGATCGCAACGAAACGAGAACCCGGCTTTCCGCGTGAGTCAGTCTGTTCGGGCGGAGGAAGTGAAACATCATTGGGCGCCTGTACACGAATATCCATTGTGGAAGCTCTGCCCAGCCGGTTCACCGTATCCCGGACCAGCGTCTCCACCTTGTAGGTTCCTGCTTTGTTGAAGGTCAGCGGAATCTGCTTTTTGAAGGAATCAGTAAACGGTTGGGGGGTAACGAAGATGTCCCGCCCGTTCACCCGAACCTTCAGCAGGCCCTTGCGTACCCAACTGTTATACGCCGAACCCTTCGCCTCAATCGTGACAGACCCGCCAACTTTCAGGTCACGGTTGCCAGAAACAATGTTGAGTGCCGCTTCGGGAAAGGATGTAGTGGCCAACCCATGCACAGCAGGATTCATCGCATCCCATGGAAGGCCATCTGGAATCCAAGCCCCGCATAGCACATAAAGTAGCGAAAAGTTAACGCACTCAACCGAATCGCCTGTGACTAGGTTGGTGACTGTAAAGTACAGGTGATCGCTACCGATTTTTTGCTCTACCCACTCAGGATCACCGTTGAGTTTTTGCGCCCACCAGCGCACATCTGCGCGAGGAACGAGTAACCGCCCAGATGGTTCAACATCCTCAAAGGGAAGGTCAATATTGTAAATTTTAGGACTTTTGGCAATGCTGTATCCATTGCCCTCCCCATTGAGATACACTTCATAGACTCTCGTTAACCGATACGTCCCTGATGGGATTGCAATCATCTCGGGGTGAACATTGGGATCGTTGAAATTGTGGCCCTCCACCTGAACCAGATGGCCGCCCTTGGGCTTGTAATACGTTACTTGATCATCCGGTTTGGCACCCTGCCAGGATGCGGGAAAGTCAGCCCTGGCTTGTGGCGGCATTAGGGAAAATAAGACGCACAGGCAGAATGTCAAGCTGGCCACGATGGCTCCAAATCGACGCAACATCTTCTCTTTTCAACTCCTTTGTTGTTTCCATCTCCCCTTTCATCCAGCTTTCATCTTGCAATCAAGGGCACCACCCCCTCGCAAATAGCAATAAAAAACCCCCTTCCGCAACATGGCTGGAAGGGGGTTAGTCTCCTGTTTAATTGGTAATTGAAAGGCGTTCTATGAACTTAGATGCTCCTTCTCGGAGTTTTTTTTCTTCAGGTATCCAATCATTGATATTATCGAAGTACTCCCATGTATAGCCCAGCAATTCCACAAAAGCCGCTGGCGCCATCAGTCTACCATTGACCAACGTCAGCGGAAGGGTGTCTCGCTCTTCCCCGTTGACGACTGCCTTGCCTTCCTCGGGTCGTACATTGACAACAGTGGTGTTCGCCCGGACGGTTAATAGGCCGCTATCCCATTTCATGTCTGCCCCAAGGTTCTTAAGAGCAGATACGGGAAAGTAGACCGTATCGTTATGCTTGATGGGTTCGCCGACGAGACGTTCTGGCCGGGCGCTATCCGTCGTCCAAACGCTGGCAGCCGTAAGCCCCACATTCATATTGATGGTCGTCTTGCCTGCCGGCGGCAGCTTTGGGGCTACATCGGTAAAATACCGTTCCGGGTCTACGGTCACGTCAGTCAATGCCCAATGCCTGCTTACATCCTGCGCCACCCTTTCCTTCACATCTGAAACGGTCAACCATGGCTTACCGTCAACGGAAATGACCTCCATCGCCGGATAGTACATAGCACGCCAGCCAGCATGATAAAGAAGTGCTTCGGGATCTTCTTGATACAAAGGAGATCGTCCATCACTATAAAAAAATGTGTTTCCGTATCGTGTAATCAACGACCTTCCGACCGGCACGTAATCGGGGGTCCACCGCCCCCCCGGTGCCTTCTCTCCTCTTGCGATAATCTCCTGACGATCCGCATCGTTTCGCCAGGCATATGCGGCAGAGGGAAACAAGGAACCCATCAGCACGGTTGCAACCAGAACGGGTGCCAGATGAGCTTTGATTTTCTTGTTCATCACTACAACCTCCTTGCTTAGTTCATTAACATCTTGCCAACATTGTACAATGAGACATTTTTCCTTTTCAATCAACTGGGCCAACGACCAGACAAAACTTACCCGAAAAGAGCGGAAAAAAACACGAAATTGCACCACCCAACGGCTCCCACAAAAACGCCCGGCGCAAGTGGAACCATCGATGAAGAATTATCGATGTTATCTCTCTGCCACCATCTCTTAAACTGAGCGTCGACCAGTGAAAGGATGGAGCCAATCAGGAACACTGCCAGCGCATCGTAAAGGCCAACTAATGCCGTCATACCAAGCAGCATCTTTCCGTCGCCCCCCGGCAACAGAGCGGGCCTGCCAATCAGAAAAGGCAACAATGTAAACACCAAAACCAGCAACACTTCTTCCAGCCGAAAGGGGTTCCCCGCAAGAAGTGCAAGAGAAAGGCCCACCCCGGTCATTCCGAAGGTGAGCCAGTTAGGAATTGTTCGTGT
Organism: Heliomicrobium sulfidophilum; assembly: GCF_057715735.1. Taxonomy (NCBI): domain Bacteria; kingdom Bacillati; phylum Bacillota; class Clostridia; order Eubacteriales; family Heliobacteriaceae; genus Heliomicrobium; species Heliomicrobium sulfidophilum. The sequence continues at coordinate 120,410 of NZ_JBVTZZ010000004.1, read as the reverse complement.
GATAGCATCGTGCCTGGCGGCCACTGCCAGGAACAACAAAAGGAGTGCATAATGGGGATCCATCATCGCATCGGCCCTCCATCCAAAAGCGTCATATTGAAAAAAGCCAGCAACAGCGGCAGGCCGACGAGCACCACAATGTTCAGCACCATCATGGTCGGAAAGACTGGGGCCAGTTCAGCTTTCTTCTTCATCCGGCGCGTCTCTTCATGCGCCATATCCCGGTTGATCATCTCCTCCAGCTTTTGGAGCATCTCCAGCACCCGCCCGGTGTACTCACTCTGTCCCAAGGCCAGGGCGAAACTGTCCACTTCCGGCAGGTCAATCCGCCGCGCAAATTCCTCCAGGCGGTCTTTCAGCACCGGCTGGGCGATGTATGTGGATGCCAGCCGGGTCAGTTCGTCCTGGAAGACGCCTTCCTCCACCGAATCGGGCAGGGACAGGAAGATTTCCCGCCAGCCAAGGCCCTGTTCCACACCCCGCTGCACTCGCCGCAGCATGACCGGAATCTGCGGTCGGATCTCCTGCACCCGCTTTCTTCGCTCCCCCCGGATGTACAGCGCCGGTATGAAGAGAGCAAAAGTCCCCATCGCCAACCCCTGCCGAAGATCCGGTTGCGTCAGTACAAGAACCGCTCCGAAGGCTACCGCCGCGGCCTGATACGTTACATACTGCTTGACGGTCCACTTGACGCCCGAAGTGAGCAGCCATTCCTGAATGGTATCTGAAGAAAACCGGTGCCGGCGGGATGCCCCCGGCGTCCTGGACAGCAGGCTTTTTCGCTCCGTCATCAGATAGGTAAAGTAGCCCAAGGCCACGGCGCCCAATCCTGCCGCGATGTACTGGTTCAAGCTCTCCCCTCCCATCGGGCAAATCGATAGGTAAAATACATGGACACCGTAGTGTTGACGATGATCAGAACCACCGCCGTCTTTCCGAGGTTTGTCGTGGTCAGCAGCTTCATCAGGTCGGGGTTGGTGGAGGTCATGTAAAGGAACATGCCCCCTGTCACCGCGAGAAACACCCAGGCCAGCATGATGTTCGAGCTGTTTTCTGTTTTATAGCTTTCCGCCCGGTTGCTCTGGCTGATGGCTTCCTCCACATACACCCGAATGCAGGCGGCCATGTTACCGCCGTATCCGACGATATGGCCGTAGTCTTTCAGGAACTCCTTCAGCAGCCGGTTGTCCACCCGCTCCTGGGTCCGCTGCACGGCCTCGGACACGCTGACCCCCGCCTGAATCATCCCCGCCAGGTTAAAGGTGAGGCTGCGCAACGGTTCGTCGAGATAGGCCGACACCTCTTCCATAGCGGCAACCGGGTTTCCGCTGGCCTGCTGGTGATTCAGGAGGATCAAAAAGAGACGGGGAAGGCGTTTGACGATTCTCTCCCGGTTCCACCGAAGCTCCAGCTTGAGCGCATGAAAGACCAGATAACCTGCAATCCCCGCCATGAGCAGCGCCGCCACCGGATTGTTCATCCGATGGTTCACCTGCCAGCCCACCGCGCCGCCGAAAACCGTGCAGAGGAGCAAAAAGGCCCACCCAGGAATGGGCCGCCCGCCGTACTGCAACAGGCGGGACTTCAACAGCATTCCTTCCAGTTCGGCGTAGGCTGTCTGCCACTGAGCCGGAGTCTTGATTTTCGGCATCCACACCGTGCGCCTTGGCTCCATGAGCAGCCAGATGAGATACCCGGCGGCCAGGGCGGCAACAGCAGAAATAGCCATGCGGCTCATCGGCTTCCCCCCTGTCGAACAAACTTCCGCAGGCGAAGCTTCCAGGCGAAATCCGGAGTTGGATCGAAATAGTGATGAACCGGGTTTCCTCTCTGTTCGTCCACATCCAGCCGGTACAGGTGGTGGAGCCGGACATTCTGCCCATCCAGGCCGACCACCTCCGCGATCTCGATAATCCGAAAGTTCTCCAGATGGATAGCCACATCGACCGTATCGACGATCATCTTGAGGATCTGATCAAATGTCAGCGGCGTCTCGGCATAAAGGGCCATGAAGGCCGCTTGGTGGATCGCCGTTTGGATGTTCCGGGCGTGCATGGTCACCGCGCCTCCGTCATGGCCGGAACCAAAGGCCCGAATCAGGCTCAGCGCCTCTTTGCCTCGCATCTCGCCCAGGTATATCCGCTTGACCGCCGACCGCATGGCCGTCCGTGAAATCAAATCACTGACTTCAACGTGTCCTTTGAGCGGCCTTCCGCTCTCGTCCACAAGCCGGTTCTCCTGCACCTGCAGGCAGTTCTCCCGACGTATTGGCGCTTCCCGCTCCGTCTCACAGACCATGATCCGCTCCGGGGGGACGCATTCATTCACGCCAGCCGTAAACAGCGTCGTCTTTCCGGAGCCCGTTGGGCCGGAGATGAGCAGGTTGAAGGGATTCTCAAAAAGCATCCACAGTGTTTTTCTCAGTTCCGGCGGGAACATCCCCGTTTCCTGCAACTGATCCATGGTGAAATGCTCCTCGGGATGCTTTCGGATGCTCCCCCAGGGATACTCGGCCAGCGGAGTCCATCCAATGCTGATGCGGAGCCGGTTTGCGCCGTCCTTCAAATCAAGCTGGTTCCGGGTCGGGTCAACTGTCCCGCCCAGCCGGGTCACGATGGTTCGGATGAAGTTCTCATAGTCCCGTTCGTGAAAGGTAATGTTGGTCTTTACATCATGGCGGCCCCGTATCCGCTTGATCACCTCTGTCGGCTTATTCAAAAAGACATCGGTGACCTCGGGGTCTGTAATCAGTTCGTGGATGGGGCCATACCCAAAGAGCCGTTTGTAGGCGTCCTGCCGGATGACCTCGTGAGACATGGGCAGGTTCTTATCCACCGCAAGGTCTCGGATCGCCCGGTCCACCAGTGGAAGCGCCGCTTCCGGTTCAAAGGCCCCATCAAAGATGTCCTTGAACAGACGGCTATGTTCGGAAGAAACATGAGCCACCACGGCAGCCACGATTTCCTCCCGCTGCCGTCCCCAGCTAGATAGATCGAAGCACTGCGAGGAACCGACGCGCGCCTTTTCCCGGAGAGATACCAGCGTCACTCTTCCCACCCTCCTGTTGCCCGACAATCCGGAAGATCAGTTCCGCCCCAAAGGGGGTCCATCTTTCAGGCCTCTCGTCCAGCCTGCGCATGTCGATGTGGACGGCGCCGTGGTTTGGCTCCACCCGGTCGGTGTTCACGGCCACGGGGATAACCGTTTGATCCGAGTCTGCATTCACCTGGGCAATTTCCGAGAAATGATCCCGGTTCAATCTATCGGCCCAGGTTGCCTTGTAGGGCATCACGATATGCGAGGCTGCCTGCAGGGAGGCAAAGGTCAATGGCAGGATGCCGACCGGCGAGGTGTCCACCACAATCGCAGGGTACATGCACCGCACCTTTCGGAAGAAGGCACTGGCAAAGTCCTCGCTCATGCGTCCAAGTTCAGACAACCGGGCATACCCGGCGATAAACTCCCCGCCCGACCAGCGACAGACCGCCCGCCGGATATCAGCCTCGTCCAGTTCCCGCCCTGCTTCGTGCAACGGCAGCAGACTGGCCAGCCCCGTGTCCTGATTCCAGTTCATCCGGCGGGTGATCTCCGCCGTACTGCCTCCGTCCACGAGAAGCGTAGGATATCCGCTCTGTTGGAGGCGTTGGGCGATCTCGATGGCCAGCACGGACGTATGCGTACCGGCTGGCGAGAATACCGAAACAAAGAGGCCAGACTGTTTCGCGCATTCCACACCCAACAACTGGCTTGCCTCATCCATGGGTGTCTTCCCGTTCACGATGACCGCCCAACCGTTTTGACTCAGTTTCTTTTCCAGTCCTTCTTCCCCACGTTCGAGAACCGCGATCCGTTTCGCGGCCTTTACCGGGCGAACCTTGTCAAAGAGTTCTCCAGGGCTCCACGGGCCGGACAGGCGGCTCGACAGCATTAGAATGTCAACCGGCTCCACATCCCTTTCACCGGACAACACCTTCATCAGCAGCGCTTGGCTTCCCGCCGTCCAGGAGACAGGCACATTCGGAAAGACGGCCATAAACTCATCGAGCCATGGAACGGCTAGACCCACACGGCGGGGCGCGGCGCTTTCTTTTTCACTTCCAACCCACTGCAGCAATATTCCTCACCCCTCTTGCTCCGTATGTGCCGCGCCAGCCTCCATGACGGTGACCGGGTTGCCATGGGCGCCATAGCCCACCAGACTGATTTCCGCGCCCGATTGCATCGCTTTGCGGACCTCCAGGGCCGTTTCGAGGGAGGGAACTGCCACTTCCACAACAGTGGGCGTCAATCCCGCCTCCTTGTTCGGCGTCCCGTCAGCTTGAAAGAGATTCTTCCCCTCCTTGCCGTAAACGGCCAGGACTTTCGTGCCGATCAGAAGGGCTTTACTTTCCCCCTCCTTGCGGGCCGCCAAGATATCCACCACGTCCCCTGGCCGGACGCTCGTTCCCACCGTCACCATGGTAACCCCTAACCGCATCACCCGCGCCTCAGCCGGCAATGCCGGAGCGGAAGACAACCGAGACGACCGCACCGGTTCGTTAGCCCCCATTTCTACCCGAACCGTCTTGCCAACGGCGTCATGAATTGAAACGACTGCATCCCCAACCGTGATGGATTCCGGAATACGGATCGTCTTGAGCATGGATGCCTCCAATGTCGTTCCAGCCGGTATCGGCCGGGCCGCCACCACGGCGTCTGTCCGGATCTCCACCTCCCGGTAGCTGTCAGTGGTGACTGCGTAATAGAACCCGCCGGCCGCTACCGTTCCCGCCAGGGCCATGCGTAGGACTTTGCGCATCTGCAAGCCATCCTAACCTCCTTCATGCGCGAATTTGATGTTCCACTCACGAAAAAAGAAAAGGGCGGGAAACCACTCCCCGCCCTTGCCTCTTTTCAATTAATCACTCGGGTTGACCAGCTTGGTATCCACTTCCGACGTTATCGTATCGGACGTTTTGGTCAGGGCGTTGTTCAGGGAACCTCCCAGGTCACTCAGTCCAGAGAACAGTACGAGAACCACAAAGACGATGATGGCAACAGTCTCAATAGACGGGCCTCCCTTTTTGTCCCGGAACCACTGATGAAACCGCCCAAGCAAGGACGATTGCTCACCCTTTTTCTCCATGCCCTTTTGCCCCTCTTGATTCATCTCTGATAAAACCTCCTGTCTTTTCGTCATTGCGGCACAAGGCTCATGGCCGTGCCTACCCAATACCAAAGTCCCCCGGTGATAATCAGAGCAACGAACCCCATCACCAGCGAACCGATTCCGGCGGCCCGCAGACCGTCGAATCCCAAGAGCGAACCGACGACAGCGAAGCTAACCCCCGCCAGAATGCCGATGACCGCGACGATTCCCGTAACCCCGCTCAACCCGGCGATGACGGCTGTTCCCTTATCAGCCACCTTGGAAAAGCCTTCTTCAATGGTGACCGGACGGTATCTCCCGCCGGACGCCTTGTTGAGCATTTCCTGTGTCGGATCGGTAATCTTTTTCGTCGCTTCGGCTGCCGAGGCCGTTTCTTCCGTTGTAGCGGTTGCCGACGATGGCGACTTTACCTCGTCGGCAAACACCGGCGATAAAGGAATTGCCGCCAGCATCCATGCTAACAGCAGTACAAATCCTGCTTTCTTCCTCAACCCATCACCCCCTTTGCCATTCACGCTTGCGAAATAATGCCCCTCAAACACAACAACCCCTGCGGAATTAACATCCGCAGGGGTTGTCCTCAGTTACAGTTTGTTGTTCCAACACTTGCGGGAGATCCGAATACAAGGATTTCCGGGTTAAGGGTGATTCCGGAGTACCCGTTCCGGACTTCCAGATGCAAATGGGAGCCTGTGCTCTTGCCAGTGTTTCCAACCGTCCCGATAGGCTGCCACGTTTCCACCCGATCATTTTTTCTAAGGTTGTCAGCGAAACGTTCCATATGAGCGTACACCCACAAGTTGCCGTCATCCCCCCGGATCACCACCTGGTTTCCGTAGATGCTCCCGTCGTTGTGGCGGTGCCCTCCATCTAGGACGATCACTTCCCCACCAACACAGGCGACTATCGGGGTTCCGGCTACTGCACCAAGATCTAAACCATGGTGAGGCGTCCCTTTTCGCATCCTCCCGTAGGTATCGGTTACTGTCCAGCATCCGGCGATGGGAACCGCATATTTCCCTGCCCCGTTGGTCTCCTGCCAGCGGTATGAGTTGGCCAGTTGCTGCACTTTCTGCACATAGGCATCGCTGTTGTTGTACACCCAAAGCGCCCTGGACAGGTTTGAACATCCGGCTTCAGACAACTCGGCATTGAGGTAATTGGCCGCCGAATAGATGGCGTCTTTTGGGCTGTTAGGGTCCGCTTTTCCGTCTCCATCGGCGTCCACACCGAACTTCGCCCAGGTGGACGGCAAAAACTGCATCATCCCCTGGCCGAGTTCCCCTGTATGATTCGGCTGGCCTTCCCCTGTAGGGCGAAAGCTGTTTTCAATCTTGGCGATGGCGGCTAGAACCGCCCAGTCAACCACAGGCTTTCCGGTATCATCGCGGCAGAGAGCGTATTTATCGGCCGCATCCCGGAACCATGGGATGTACTCAGGCGGGATCTCCGCCATCCAGGCGTCCCGGATAGACTGGATGTACTCTTCCCGGTCCAGGAGCCACGCCAGCCAGGGCTTCTGTTCCGCTACGCCTTCGGCGGCTAAGAGCGTCAGTTGCCGGATGACCTCTGCGTTCTCTGGTTTTTCCTGATACCATTCAAGCAACGCTGCATCAAGCCGCTTCCACTTTGTATCAGGCAACTCTTCGATATCAACCAGTTTGTCGTAGGTGGTTGAACAGTTTCCAGACCCCTCGGTAACTCTGACATAGGAATGAACATAAGTCCCCTTGTATGTGTCTGCCAAAATAAGCAGTTGTACGTTCTCGGTGCTACAGGTTGTTCCGCCGCCATCAGGATCCGAGCAACAGACCACAATGGTCGATGGTTTGTAACGAAATCGAGGAGCAAGCACCTTGGACTTCTCCGTGGCTTTCGGTGAAAAGGTAGTGCGTTTTATCTGCATCTCGTACAGGTCTGCCGCGTACACCATTGGCCAGTCCAGATAGTAGCGGTTCTCCAAGGCCCCCACTGAAATGGGCGGGAGCGTTGTCAATTTTCCTTCCACGTCAGCGCGACTGTTAACTTTCTCGGCGGCGTCCGAGTACATCTTTGCCACAGCCCGGTCGTCCTCTCCCTGCACGGTCTTCGAGTAGTTCAGATCACCCGAGGCCACCACGGCGTACACTCCCAGCAACAGGATCACGATGAACAGTGCAAAAAGGGCTGGCAGACCAATCAGACCTGCCAGCCATAGGGCCGCCTTTTTCAGCGCCAATTTCGTCATCTTTCCAAGTATCCTGCCGCCTGTCCGCATAGCGGCGCTTCCTACCTTCCACCCGGCCCGGACAGCCGCATTGGCCGCGCCATTGACCATCTGCTGCGTTTGTTGCCCGGCCTGTTGTTCGTTCATCCTCCTCCCCCTTACTTAAACCGGTGTGTGCTGTCCAGCGGAAGTCCGGTATTCCGATAAGATCGTTCTGCCTTCGGTGCCGGCGGTCTTCCGTTAGCCGTTCCCGCTGTTTTTTGAAATACGGAACCGCTATTCGGAAAAGAAGACGGTCCGTTTCCAGGGTTAAAAGGCCGAGTCTGTTGAGGGCGGCCCGTCTGTTGTTTTTCCGGCGCATTCTGCACCGGCGCCGACAGGTTCGCCGGGACGTACCGGCTCATGTCCGCTTGATGGGTAATCTCCGGCAATGGGGTGGGCTGGGGCCTTCCGCCACCCCGGAATGTGAGGGAGGCAGGCAACAGGTTCGCCCCACCTGACGGCCCAGCGACAAGTGTCTCCGTCTGTGCCGAGATGGGATGCTGCGCTTCTCTCGCGGCTTCAATCTTCTGCGAAAATGCGCTGACCCTCGCCTGCAGTTCATCTGGTCCCATCGGCGGTGACGAGGGCATTGCGTCTGCACCACCGATTCCGCTAAAAATCCGCTGGCCCGCCTGCATGGCGGCGCTCATCGGCCGCTCAGCGACACGTCCGCCAAACTGCCCCAGCTTGCCGCCCAGTTGACCGCCCACCATTGCCGACTGCGTTCCCCCTGCGCCGCCAAGAGCGGAACCGGCAAGGGTTCCCGCCAGCCCTCCGGCCGTCTGCCAACCGGTTGCATCAGCGTCGATCCCCAGGGCGCCCCGCAGGGCTTCTGAATGTCCCGGCGGATCGTCCGATCCGAAGAGGGAGCCCTGATAACCCTGGGACCCTCCCGGCGCTGCGCTGGACCGGATCTGCCGGTACCGTTGCGCAATCCCGCCAGCCGTACCTGCTACACTACCGACCGCCCCGCCAATCCGCGCCCCGGCGTTGCCCATCATCCGGGCCACCTGCGCCCCCGCCGGGCCAAAGGCAGCGCCAACCACCGTTCCCATACCGGTTCCCATCAGCCCGCCGATTTTGCCGCCGATGGCAGCCCCCCAGCCTGTTCCCGCGTTTCCTCCACTCGAACTGGCGCTACGCATAGAACCTGCATCGCTTTTCACCAGGAACCGGTCGCCCTCCAAGGAAAGGGGCGTGGAAAAACGAGACCCCGCCGGACTTCCCGCAAATCCGCCCGCCAGTGTGCCGAGGGCGCTCATGGCCCCCGCCCCAATGGCCGTGGCGGTTGCAAGCCCTGTGGCCGCCCCCAGGCCTTTGCCCGGTTTCACCCCGGCCACTTCCAGAAAGGATACGGTGAGCGACCGCATGAACGTGGTGATCAGCATCAGCGCCGGGACAATCACGAAGACATACCACAGGGCGCTTTTCCCCGCCAGAAACATCGTCAGGATCTTGAGGGCGGCTGCATGGGACGCCGACATCATGCCGTAGCTGAACAGTTCCGCCATCCAGGCGATGTATCCCTGACGGGACTCCCCGGCCCAGCCGACTGCCGCCAGCGGCGCGATTACCCATAGGGTAAAAAGCATGATGTCGCGATTGAAGTAGAGAAAGTTCATCATGATCCCGAAGACCACCATGACCAGATTCGTCAGGGCATAGGTCAGGGGGCTCCGCTGTTCCAGTTCCCCGCCCTTCGGTCCCATAAAGGTGGAATAATTCAGGGAATTGCTGTTGATGTCCTGGACGAAGACGTTCACCAAATACTGATCCAGGCTGTAAATCATCTCAAAGGCAACGGAAGACAGGAAAAGGAGCGCAATGGCCAGGAAGTGATCCAGTAGCGCTCCAAGGGTGTTTGCCCGTTCCCTGGGGTTGGTGGCCGCCGATGTGGTCAGCTTTCGTCCCTGATTGGCGATGCTCAAAGCGATCAGGATGGTGGCGAGGGCGATCAAGGTGTTTCGCACCGGGGCTGCTGCTGTAACAGCCGATTGAGGAAACCATTCACTCTTTGTTATCAGGCGGCCAATCGGCTCAAAGCCGAAGATGCCTGAACCGAGTGCATCGGCGACCCCCTGCACCACCCAGGCCAGCATCTTTTCCAGCATGATAGGCGCGCTGTCAGCGGCAAACGCCGGTGTGGCGACCATCACGAAGGCGGCGGTCAGGATAAGGGCGTTACGCGCTTTGGAGGGATTCATGGGCGTCACCAGCCGGATTCGGCGGCGTCGTGCTAAAGAACTCCAGTTCTTCAGGGGTACACACCACCTCTACGGCAAGCTTCTCCTTGTCATGCTGCAAGAGCCCTTCCCCTTTTCCGCAGGCCATCAAAAACTCCCGTTCGCCCTCGGTGAGCTTGAAGACATCACACACGGCATCAATGTCCGTATCCGCCTGCCGCATCAGAAACCGTGTGGCCGCATTGGTGAGGACCGCTTTGCCTTTGGGGTTTTCCACAAACTCAATAAAGGACTGGCTGGCTACCACCAGCGACAAGTTCCACTTGCGCCCCCTGCGCGACACCAACTCTAAAAATGCAGCCGTTTCGGTGTACCTCATCAGTTGCCATGCCTCGTCGGCGATGAACCGTTTGCGGATCTCCTTGTTCCGCTTCGCCCACGTTTCCCACAGCCAGGTCGTGATGATGTACATTGCCAGCGGACAGAGAAAGCCTTCCCCCAGCGGCTTTAGGCCAAAGCCGACGATGGGCACCCCTTTAACATCAATCTCTGAGATTCCATCGAACATTCCCCATGTGCCGGAACGCAAAAAGGGCTTCAAGATAATCCGAAGCCGCTCCGTTCCCGGTTTTTCGCAGAGCCGTTTATAGACATCGGAGATGGTGGGCATCGTCTTGCGACGATAGCCGATATGGTAATCGTCCGGGTGTTCCTCCATGAGGCTGGCAGGGTCTTCGGTGATACCGAAATCATCGCGGTACGTCTCCAGCACCGCTTCGGCGATTAAGGCCCGTTCCTCGCTGGATACAGACTCCCCATGCGTACCCATGGCCATGATGGTAAAGAGGTCGGTCACCTGATCGGCCTTTTCCATGACGGGGACGAAAAGGCGGCCCGTATCGTCGTCGGTGTCAGTCTCAATCTCCAGCGGGTTGATCCCGGACGGACGCCCAGGGAACAGCGTGATGTAAGCCCCGCCCGCCATCAAGGTGGTGTTCTTGTACTCGCCCTCCTTGTCCAGGATGACCGAGTGAATGCTGTCGATGGCCCCGCGGTTAATGATCGCCTTGACTGTCACCGACTTGCCCGCGCCGGACGTGCCGATGATGACCATGGAGTAGTTCTGCCCCTTGAAGGTGTCCAGGAAGATGGGGGCACCAGAATGGACGTTGCGGCCCAAGAAGATCCCGGAATCATGGCTCAGTTCCGGGTTGATGAAGGGGAACATCGAAATGGCCCCGCCCATGTTCAGAGTCCGGTACACATCCATGACCTCGTTCCGGCCCAGTAGCAGGCCGCTCCGAAAGGCGGCGGCCTGGCGGAGAAACATGGGGCGAATCTCGATTCCCCGCCCCGCCATCCGTTCTTCCAGCACAAGCGATTTCCGGTCCAGGTCTTCCGGTGAATGGGCAGACAGGGTGATGATGACCGTCGTGTAAAACAGCTTGTCCCGTCCCGTCTGAATGGCTTCCCGCAGCGCCCACAGGTCGTCACGGGTCGATGTCAGGATCGACAGGTTGTAGATGTCACCCCGCTTCTCTTCGATGAGCCGCTGGGACTCCATCCGCGTGATTTCCCGCGTCAGCTGGTCTACCGACGTTTTCCCGTCGACCGGGTAAAGGTGGATGGACATGTCCACGTCCCCAAGCCCGTATACGCTTTCGAGAAAGCCCACATGCACCACACGGGGCAGTTGGACAACGGCAAAGGCGCGGGTGAAACGTCGTATCCCGACCTGCACATAGGTTTCTGTCTCTTTGTAGCCTTCCGGGGCGATGAGGTCATTGATTGAAGGGACGCTGCCCACGAGACTGGGGCCGATAAGTAGTCCGTTTTCGTCATCGTCATTTGTCATGAGCCCCAGTTCCTGTTCCTCTTCCCGGATGGTTTCTTTGGATGCCGCCGGTTTTTTCGCCACCCGTTGGCGAATCCATTTGAACAATGTATACCTCCCCCCTTTACGCCTCTCGTGTTACGACGAGGTTGATGTAACCCAGTTCCTCGGCGCGGGTAGGCCCCGGCGCATAGGCGGCCCGGTCCTTGTTCTGGCTGACATAGAGGACATCGAGCAGTTCCCGCGTACCAAGGACACGGCATTTGACTCGAATCCGCGAGAGGGCGTCCACCGTCACCTGTGCCAGCCGGTTCAGTTCCGAATAGGCTTCCTCCGGCGTGTCCTTCTTCGCGGAAATAACAATGTAGTTCTTGCGAACAAGAGTGGACCGCTGGGCGCTCCAGTTGTCCAAAAACCCGGCTAGGTTTTCCGCATAGCCCTGCAGAACAGGGTTCTGCTGCCGGGCCGCATTCGACCTAATTTGGTTGATCGCCCAGCGCATGTCCACCTGCCGCGTCTGAATCTGAAACTGTACGTGCCTCGTCAGGCCTGAAATATAGCGGGAGAAAGCCGACTCGACGGACGACTGCTCATTGTCCGAAAGCAGGAAGTAGTTGATGGACCCGCACTCAATCGCCGCCCGGTATTCGCCCCCGCCCAGGTGGATGGCGCTGTGCCGGATATCCTCAATCTTGAGGAACGTCTGGGCGCTGGGGATGTCGGGCTTCTCCTTTTTGCTTCGCCGCTGCTTTCGTTTCTCAAAAAAGAAAACGCCGCCAAATATGGCGGCCAGCAGCGTAATGATCCCGGCAGCAACGATCATCGTAAGCCCCTCCGTTTCTCCTGGGTGGGCAACATCGCCGCTGGGTCCTGGATGTACGGGAACGCTTTGGGACGGAAGGCATAGACCAGCCGGTTTCGCCAGTACTGGTCGGCGGTCATCCCGAAGGCGTCTACATTCCAGAAGGCCATGTACAAGCCAAGGCCCAGCGGAAGAATGCCTACAAGAAAACCAGGAAGAACAAAACCAGCTAAAGAGTAAATCGTGAAGCCGAATCCGCCGCCCAAGCACAACCCCAAAAGGGAGTAGGCTAGTTGTCGCAGGCTGACAATACCACCTACAACTTTATCCTCCCCATCCATCTGTAGTGGAAGGTGATACATGCCCCCCATCGTGAATCGCCTCTTTTTCTACTGGAAAATACCGAGTGACACGGAGGTAAGAAACCAGGCGCCGCCACAGATCGCCGTGCCACCCATGGCCATGAGAAAGCCCATCATCATGTCCGCCCGTTTCTGCGGATTGGAACCTTGCGCCGCCATCTTGGCGCCGATGGTTGCCATCGCAACGGCGCAAACAATGGATAGGATCCCCATGATCCACATTACTGCGGTCAAAACTTTGTTACCTGCGGTTTCAAGGCTCTGTTTTTCCACGCCCCCGGTTACGCTAACGTTGACGTCGCCAGTGCCAGGAGCTGCAGCGGCAACACCGGAAAACAGGAACGTGGCCACTAGGCAGAGAGCCAGAATAACAAATACTTTTTTCTTCATTTTCATTTGTAGTTCACCCCCTTCAATCACTTGGTGTTATTGCAGAGGTGCCTTTCGCCCCTCAAACAAAAAAAGCCGACTTCCCTGCCATGGCAGAAAAATCGGCTCCACAATCATAACGCCCCGGCCTTTTTGGAGAGCCGGGGCGACTTATTACTTTTGGACACACCTTGGGCGCTGGATTTTTGTGAGGCCAAAAACCCAAATTTTTTCGATGCAGTTTCCTGGGGAAGAGGCCGCTGCATTCAACAAGCGGAACCGCCGTCGCCTAAATTTTGGACACACCTTGGGCACCGGGTTTTTGTGAGGTCAAAAACCCAAATTTCTGTGGATGAAGAGGCCTGCGCTTTCGACTTTCAGAAGTCCTGCCTGTCTCGTTTTGGGCATACCATGGGCACTTCGGTTTTTGTGAGGTGAAAAACCCAAATTTTCGATTCGGGATTCACAAAAAAACCATTCACAGTTTTTATTATACTGGCGTTGTGATCGGTGTCAAACAACTGGGCGATAGACGAGAAACAAAGATGATATAGGGATAAATCCATCTCAGCATGAATTAAAAGGCCTGAGTTTTTCCTTCAATCCGGTATTTCTCTGGCTCACCTTGTCGTTCTTGACGGCGATCCAGAGGGCCTTGTCTGTCCCCACAAGGACTGCCATCTCCTTAGCCCGCGTGACCGCCGTATACAGAAGGTTCCTTGCCAGCATGACGTAGGATTGAGTTGTGACGGGGACGATTACGGCCTTAAACTCGCTTCCTTGGCTCTTGTGGACGGTAATGGCGTAGGCCAGCGCCAACTGCCCCAACTCGTCCTGCGTGTAGGCGACCTCCTGGCCGTTAAACTGGACCACGATACCCTCTGCAGGTTCCGACTCACTATCGTCGCTGTTCGTCTGCACTGTTCCAACCGACACAATGGTTCCGATGTCGCCGTTAAATACGCCCTTGCCGTAGTTGTTCTTCGTCTGGATCACCTTGTCCCGGAGGCGGAACAGTTGGTTGCCGTAACGGATTTCCTCTGTCTCTGCATTGCCCCGCACCGGATTGACAACCTCCTGCAACCGCCGGTTCAGGCTATCCGTCCCGGTATGCCCTTTCTTCATCGGGCACAGCACCTGGATGTCCTCAATGCCCATCCCTTTCTGGAGCAGCCGCACAACGGACCGAACGATCAAGTCGGCCACTTTTTCGGGATCTTCCTGCCGGATGAAGAAAAAGTCTCCCTTGGCCGGATTGATCTGGGGCGCTAGCCCACGGTTGATGCGGTGCGCGTTCGTCACGATCTGGCTCTGTTCCGCCTGACGGAAGATCCGGGTCAGCCGGACGGATGGACACCCGGCCTCAATCAGGTCTTTCAGCACGTTCCCCGGCCCCACGGACGGTAACTGGTCCGTGTCCCCCACCAGCAGCACTTTCGTCCCCGGCGCCAGGGCGTCGAATACCCGGTAGGCCAGCGAGAGATCCATCATGGAGGATTCATCGACCACAAGCAGGTCGCAGGGAAGCGGGTTGTCCCGGTTGTACTGGGCCTTGCCGTCCTTGCCGATACCCAGCATCCGGTGCAACGTTCCCGCCTCCCGGCCAGTGACTTCGGCCATGCGCCGGGAGGCGCGCCCGGTGGGTGCTGCCAGGAGGATCTTCGCTTCGGGATGCAGTTTTTCAAAGACATACAGAACAGCACGGGTTGTTTGTGTTTTACCAGTTCCCGGACCACCCGTTAAAATCAACAAATCCGTTTGAGAAATGGCACGACACGCCTGCCGTTGCTCCGGTGCAAGTTCAATCCGGGTGGCACGCTCATAGGCGACAATGTGTCTGTCTAGGTTGGCTGGCGGTTTGTCATGGACACCCATCATCGCCTGCACGTTTTCCGCCAAGCGCAGTTCCGCCTGATACAGCCAGCTTGGATACACGACCTGCCCGTTCTGTACCAGCACAGTCCGCCCCTTGTCGTCGGCCAGGGTGCATAACCGGCTAAGGGCCTGCTCAACGCGCTGTCTCTCCACCGAACGAGTCTCCCGGTTCAGTAGCACGCATGACTGCTCGATGACATCCTCCATGGGGAGCCAGCAATGGCCCAGGCTGGCAGTCTGTTCCTCCACGACATGCCGGATGGCCGCCTGGATTCTCCCATCGCCGTCCTTCGGAAGGCCCGCCGAGGCGGCGATCTGGTCGGCCCGGTAGAAGCCAATCAGGTCCACTTCCGTGAGCCGGTAGGGGTCCGTTTTCACGATATCAACGGTCCGGCTGCCAAACTTCTTGTACACTCGCTGGGCCAGCTTCGGCGTGAATCCCAGTGGAAGCAGGTTCATGACCACCCGATGCAATTCATGCCGGTCCCGGATGGCATTGCAGATCTGCTCGGCCTGCCGGGGTCCAATCCCCTTGAGCGCTTCCAACGCTTTCGGTCCCTGCTCCAGGATGATATCCAGCGCATTTGTGCCGTAAGCGTTGACGATCTGAGCGGCCTTGCTGCTGCCGACACCCTTGATAAAGGCGCTAGACAAATACTCGCGGAGTTGGGCCTCGTTGGTCGGCTGCGGGCGCTCCCAACGGGTAACCTTTAGCTGTTTTCCAAAGCGATTATGGTCCACCCATTCGCCCCACAGGATGAGGGAGTCATTCGGGGCCAGATTGAAGAACTCCCCGGTGGCCGTCACCGTATCCTTCCGTTGTTCCGGTGAAATGGCGAGGATGTAGAAGTCGCCTTTTTGAAAGATAATCCGCCGGACGGTCCCCCTCAGTTCCGCTGTTCTTGCATCACCCGTTGCCGGTTCCGTTACTTGAGGCTGAAAGAGGTCAATCTGCACAGCCAGCATGCTCCCCCTCCCTTCTATCGTTTATGTTTCCGGTAATCGTTTTGGTTTTTCCAGTGAAAAAGGAAATCTGGCTGCCTTTTTCGCTTCGTTCAGAGGGTGTGATATTTCGGTCACACGTCCGACCCCTAAAATCCCTATAAAATCAGGCTTTCCGGCGTGTCTTTCGCAATGTGTGATATTTTTATCACCTACAACTTACCTTTAATCAGATCTTTATGCGTATCGATTAAAAGAAACACAGCATTGGAACTTCCAATTCAATAGTTGTTTTTGTTAAAATTGGTTCTGAAATATTTCATGGAGTGATAACAATGCTTCTTAAAAATTTATGGAATAAAATCACAACAACACACCATAATCAAGTAACTCGAATTCCTGATTCTAACCGTCTGCTATACAACCACATTATCGATTCCTACAAAAAATATACGATTGACCAGCTTAAATCAGAAAGAATACTGTTAGAACTAAAAAAACACCGAATATCGATATGCAAAATGATATACTTGATTTTCTCCAAAAAGTATTTTCATTTGTTATAACAATTTTGCTTTCTATTACCGGCATTTTTTATGCTTTTATAACCAGGTTTACTGACCTTTATAAAGAAAAGGAAACTGTTCAGCAAATCGACGAATTCTCATCATTGGTATTGACCAGTATTCAAGATGTATTAGATCTATTTTTTAAGATAATTTTATTTGCCTTTGTGTTCTTTTTGTTCTTTAAGTATTACGTAAACAATCAAAAGTATCATTTTGAACTGCGATTAAAGATAGTGGATATGTTAATTGAAAAACATACTAAACCGAAGCACCCGCAAAAACGATTTTCATCAAAAGGTAGGTGAATATTACAATTGCAATAAAAGAAACCACCAATCCTCTAAACCCCATTACTACTACCCCCATACCAATATGTTGTTTTGACTTTACTTATCTTATGTTACATATACCTCAACCCAATTTCCTTTTTCACTGGAAAAAATCCCGTCTACCCTGACCGCACTTCCTCGGATTCACCGCTCCAGCCCCCCCCAAACCGACTGCCGTTGTATATTTAAAGAGTAAGAAGAGAGAACCGCTGCCGAATGACCGCAAACCCTTGCCCAGCAAGGCCTGGAGGCACTTTTGGGGGTGTGACGTTTTCGTCACACATGTGTGATGTTTTTATCACACCCTATGGACAGATCTTCCCCTGCGCAGTCTTAGTCAAAAAACGTCAGGGTTATTCAGCAGCGCAGCCTTGCTTCAGTTCTATGTACCGCTTCCGGGGATAGAGCCGCCCGTACTCTTCACCGGGACGAATCCAAAGTTTGTAGGGAAGCTTCATTCCCTTCTTCTCAAGAGAATCGTCGTTGATGACGATCCGGCATAGGGTGGCGTTGATCCGGTTCTGGCTGCCAGCAAACATGATTTCCGGGTTGACGAACAGTGGCCGCTCCTCCACCACCCGGCCATGACGTTTAACCCCCCGGAAGTTGACCAGTTCATAGACGATGCCCTTTTCAATAAGCCGCCCGATAAGGCGACTGACGTGCTCCCGCGAGAACCCAAAGGCCCGCCCAAGTTCGGCAATGGTGAAGTACTTTCCGGTAGACTTCCGTTCTTCCCCCTGTTGAACATGTTTCGTCAGGGCGTTAGAACACATCTCCACCACGGCGCTTAGATGGAACAGGAAGGACGATTCCGACGTCGTAAGATAGTCGTTGCTGGTGAGATACAGCACATTCCGGGATATCACCTGGGTGAACTGAGCCGCCCCCTTCTCCCGCTTCTTCACCAGCGTAAACCCGGCCACATTCGCCTTTCTCTCTTCTTTGTTGACCACCGCCAGATCGGCCGGCGTCGGTGGCCTGGAAGGGAGCGTTTTCCGCAGTCGTCCTGATAGCATAGCCCTCCCCTTTCTGTCAGTTACTTCGCCTTGGCTGCATATGGAATCGTGTCGGGATTGAAAAACTCCGGCTGCATGAGGTCTGCCCAAGCTTCCGCCGCGCAGTCAACCTCACCCTTTCCTCTCGGAACCCGCCGAGCCACAGGCGCTTTTGCCTGCACCACCAATCGAACAGCAGCGTTACCCAGCGTGGTGGCGAGAGAGCCGTGGAGCCACACGGTAAGCAGGCCGTCCTGCTGGATACGTTTGACCACACCCCGGCAGCGGCCATATTCGGGCACATCCACCTCAATGGACCGGCCGATTGTCCAAGCGTAGATATCTGTCGTCTTCACGTTTACCTGGACACTCAAATCCTGAGTCAGAGACTGAAAGAACCTTGCTTCTGCGGCTGAGATCGGGCGAAGTTTGTATCCCGTATGGTAAAGTGGAACCCCGGATAGAAACGCCTCCAGATGCTCCAGTAGACCGGCCTGTTTTCGTAGACCGACGAGTATGTACCCTGGCAGCACTGGCTCTGATACAACACGAGGCGACTTTACGGTGTAGACCACCGCTTCCCGGTGCAGCGAATCCACCTTGAGATAGGATTTCAGTTCGGGAGGCGCCTGCGTACATATCGTGGCGCAGAGCATCCGTTCCTGTCCTGTCTGGCGGACACAGGCCACATACCACTGGAATAGGTCAATCGTTTCCTTTTGCACGCTCCCCCCTCCCTTCTTGCAACGCCATTCCCTACTGGCCTTCTGTCTTGGCCTTTACCCTTCGGACCGCCTCGTATACACGGGAAAGGCTGACTCCGAGTTCCTTTGCGATGTCCCTGGGCTTTTGGTCCATCCGTACATAGACTGACCGCTCCAGCGTAGACAACCGGATATAAACCGCCGTCTGTTCCTCGGTCAGCCCCAGGGAATGTGCCTCCTGTAAGGCGGCCGCGTTAAGCTGTATGATACCGGTCGCCTCCCGGATCGCCTGCCGGTAACTCTCGACGGTCATTCCGAGTTGCTGGGCCATCCGTTCACTTTTCCCGCCCGCGTATTTGACGATCAGCGCCTGGCGGTGGCGAGCCGTCAAACCATAAAAAACCGGATTGTCAGGGTGCTTTTTCAATTCCGACAGCTTGTGTGTCTGGATGAACTGTTCCTGGGTGTTGATATTGCACAGCTTGAACTGATTCTGATCCAGACGTTTGGCGGCAACGGACTTTTCCTCGTCGCTGGCCCGGTCTACGATGGCCCGGTACAGTTCAAACTGTAGATCAGTCTTTCTTCGACTCAGCAACGACCGGGTTTGCCGGATTTCCCGGTCCATGACATGCCATGCGGCTTGCATATAACCCTCCCGTTTCTACCAAAAATAGGTTATTATAAAAACCACAAGCAAACAGGTCACGCCGTTTCCTTGTCCTTTTCCGCCAACTGCTGCTCGGCTTTCTTCATGGCTTCGCTCCGGTTGAGGATATCGATGACTTTGCGGAGCAACTCGGCGTTCTTACTGGGGTCCGTGCCATAGACGGCACGGTATTCAATGGGATCTGGCCGCCTGGGCATAAGGCCACCTCCAAGTTCTTTAATTAGCCACTTTTAGCAAGCACCGGAACACAGGTGGTCTAATTGTTTTTAGCCATCATCTCTATTCGCGTTTCGCGTACTCTAGGGCGCAATAATTCATCCACAGAAACACCAAAAACATCTGCGATCTTAGCCAAAATACTTGCGTCAATACGTCGCCTTTCTTTCTCCATGTCACAGTACATTGAAGGACTGACACCAATTTTTGAGGCAACAAACTTTGCTTTTAGTCCTTTCATAACTCGCAATTCACGAACATTAGAACCGCAACCCAAGATTTCACCCCCAAAACTCAATTTCGCATTTCGCGAATACGCACAATTAATTTTTACATACGCAATACGCGAATGTCAATAGATTTATTCGCATTTCGCGTATTGTTATTTGCGAAACGCATAATCCTGTTATTATGTGGTTAGCTGGGAGGGAGCCGATTGAAAACTACTGGAGAACGGATAAAGTGGGCCAGAGAACGTCTTGGAATGACCCAAGACCAACTTGCAGAGAAAATTCGCGTTAAGATTCCAACAATATCTGGGTATGAAAATAATTACAGACAACCAGATAATCAGAAACTCCCTCTAATTGCCTCAGTGCTCAATGTGTCAGCAGATTTCCTGCTGGGCCTAACTGATGAACCTACACCGTCCCAAAATAAAGGTGTTGGAAACGCTGTCAATCATATAGAATCGGCCCTAACCGACGACCCCGAACTTCTTACTTTCTTTGCCGAACTGAAAGAACGCGAAGACCTTCAACTTCTTTTCAAACAAGTACGCCCCTTGTCGCCCGACGGGATCAAAAAGATCATTCGGATTATCAAGGCCATTGAGGATGAAGAAGCTCAAGAAGATTGATTGATTAGTCTATAACCATGCAGGACCATCTAGGGAGGCATGTCTACGTTGAACCTCTCCATCCTTGACAAACAACTGATACGCAGTCTGATAGATGAGTCGATACCCTTTCATGACGTAATGAACACCTTTGATATTCGGACAAGCATCGGCAATCTCACGCCGGAGGTATATGCGTTCGTGTATGTCAGCCGGAAAGGGAGATACCATCTGGTGATGAACGGGAACATCAACGCGGAGACCCAGTATCGGGTGTTCTGCCATGAGATAAAGCACATCATCTATGATTTGCCGACGATAGGGTATGTTGTGGGCCTGGACATGCAGAGGACGACAATTGAAGAGGCAGCGGACTTGTTTAAGTTGGCGTAAAAGCAAAAACACCCCTAAGGGTGTTTTTGTCTTCTAGACATATTTCGACACTATATTCCATCTTTCGACCAATGATACTCCGTGTCTTGATTTTCTAAAAAATTGCTTTGATCCTTTAGGTCATTGAGTCAAAAACAGCCGCCGCGATAGCGGTAATGGACCCAATCTTTGTTTTACGGAAACATGCTTCCTATTCCTTGTCATGTGGAAAGTCGGCGCGATGGAAAAACCGGAACGCGTTGTGTTTCGTGTTGTGGAGCGGACCATCTTATCGAATGGCCAATATTTGTGATTCCCCATTTGGAAGTGGCGACCTATTGGACAGCGCTCCCGATTAACCGGAAGAAATCATACAGTTATATCGGGACCACGGAACCAGCGAGCAATTCCATAGTGAGCTAAAGACAGACCTTGATCTGGAACGACTGCCTAGCGGCAAACTGAAGTTCAATGACCTGGTATTCCATTTCGGCTCCATCGCCTATAACCTGCTTCGCATCGTCGACCAACACCATCAAGATGCCCCTTTGAAAAAGAAAGGCCAGATCCAACGGCGCCGCATCCGAACGGTGCTCCAAAATCTCATCACGCTGGCCTCTCGCCTGGTCAAGCATGCGCGACGAGTGAAGCTCCGGCTTGGGGCGCATAGTCCCTGGTTAGCGACGTTCCGAGATCTCTACTCCGCTTTTGCCTAAACAAACCACCCCTTTCGAGCAATCAAGCCCCCGTAGAGGAAGTCAAAGGACTAGCTTTGCTATGCTTTTATTCATATGCCATCCTGATCATCGGAAACCTTTCCAGGAACTGTTTTTTAGTCACATTTACTTTTTGTGGCATTATAAGGTCTTGTACCTAAATTGGATTACGGATTCAAGATTTTTGCCTCCGCTACGGTTTAACATTCATCCTTCTTGGAACATCTGTTCTTTTAATTGCTTTTTTGTTACTCTATTTCCAAGGAGTGATTCGCTATGCGAGTGGCCATCTACGCCCGCGTCTCCACCGACGACCAAGCAGACAGAGGCACTATTTAAAACCAAATCGAATTCGCCAACAAATACTGCGACCTTCATCAGCACACCATCATCAAGTGGTATATAGACGATGGCATCTCCGGCACCATCCCCCTGGAGCAGCGTCCAGAGGGTTCAAAACTCGTAATAGAAGCTACTGAAAAGCCATTCGACGTATTGCTCGTATATAAGCTAGATCGCCTGGGCCGCAGCGCCCGCATCATCCTCAACGCTGTCCACGACCTGGAGCAGACCGGCATTGTAGTTCGCAGCATGACGGAACCTTTCGATACGGGGGACCCCTCCGGCCGTTTCCTGCTTACCATCCTTGCTGGCGTTGCCGACCTTGAACGGGACACGATTATCACCCGCCTGTGGCATGGCGCCAATCGGGCCGCACGGGAAGGCCGCTGGCTTGGCGGGATCGTCCCATACGGATACCGTGTCATTGATGGGTACCTGGAGATCAACGATGACCCTCTCCCCGGCCACCACTTGAGTGAGGCCGATGTGATCCGGATGATTTATCACCAGATCACCGCCCAGGGGCTTTCAACGATTAAGATTGCCGATTACCTAAATGCTCTTGGCGTCCCTCCCTCCTACACGAAGGACAACCGGCTTGTTACCTCCGGCAAGCGTAAAGTCGCCACATCCGGCCAGTGGCTACCCGGCCGCGTCCGGAACATGATCGTCAACCCCACGTACAAAGGCGTTCATGTGTACGGAAAGCGCACAAAAAAGCAACGAGAAACGATTACGCGACAGATACCCGCCATCGTTTCGGAGGATATCTGGGAGGCCGCCCAGATATCTTTACGAAACAATCAGATTGAAGCGACTCGAAACGCTAAGCGGGAATATCTTCTCCGTGGGTTAATCAAGTGCGGAATGTGTGGCCTCACCTACACTGGAACGGCTTATAAAGGGCCTAAAGGCGCTCTGAAGGCCTATTACGTTTGTAACGGAAAGATATCCTACCGAGGCAAGTATAGCGGCAAATGCACGTCAAAAAACCTCCCTATGGAGGAAATAGAGCTCACGGTCTGGGAAGACTGCGTTCGTTTCATCAACGATCCCGGTGAAACGCTGGCAGAAGTGGCTGCTGGTATGGAGGTTCGGAAATCCGAAAAGGAAAAATACTCTGCCGAGAAGTCAATGATCGAGCATGCTATTGCCGCGAAGGACCAAGAGAAGCAGCCGATCCTAGATTTGTACCGCCGCAACATCATCTCATCGTCAGACGTGGAGAAGCAGTTCTCGAAGATCGCCCAGGAAACGGAACATCTACGACAGCGGCTCAAAGAGTTGGACAAGCTGATTGCTTCCGAGGATAACCTCGTATCCCAGTTCGCTTCGGCCGAAGAACTGCTTCGTGCGCTGCGAGACAAGCTGGCCAATGAGGATACCTTTGAGACCCGGCGCCAGATCGTGACTTCCCTCGTAGACCGGATCGAAGTCTCAACAGAAATAAAAAACGGGCGCCCTCATGCGACCGTTACCGCTCGATATATTTTTTCCAAAGGTATTACATGCACGGACAAGGATTCATGGCACTTACCAGCATCAGCCGGGCCGGGAACGTGACGGCGCCTCCCTGGCGGGCGATGGTGACCTGCCCGTCTTCCAAAGGCTGGCGCAACGCCTCCAGTGCCTCCCGAGAGAATTCAGGCCATTCATCCATGAACAGGACGCCGTTATGGGCTAGGCTGATCTCGCCGGGTCGAGGAGGACGCCCCCCGCCGACAAGGGCCGCCAGCGTCGTATAATGGTGGGGTGTCCGAAAAGGCCGGCTGTCCATCCATCCGACGCCTTCCGGCAGCGCCCCGGCAACTGAGTAAATCATCGTCGTTTCCATGGCTTCCTCACCGGTCATGGGCGGCAGAATCCCCGGCAAACAGCGGGCCAGCATCGTCTTCCCCGTGCCGGGTGGCCCGATGAGGACAAGATTATGCCCTCCGGAGGCGGCGATCTCCAAGGCCCGCTTGGCGACGGCTTGTCCACGAACGGATGATAAGTCTGGTATGGCTGAGGATAATCCGCTCACAGCTTTAGAAGCCAGTAGCGTCACAGTATCTCTTTTGCTGTTTTTTTGGGAAAAAGAGGCCTGCGCCGGGTTATTCAGGCATTCCACTACTGTTTTCAAATTCGAAGCGCCGTATGCCTCGATGCTGTTGATCCGAGAAGCTTCGACAAGGTTGGCCTCCGGTACTAGCAACTTTATAGGCGAAGTAAGGCTATAGGCCGATGTCTTGCGGAAACTTCCTTTAAATAGATCTCCCTGGAGACTGCCGTGGCTCTGCACATGAGCGTTTTCCGACTCATGTACTTTTTCCGGCGCCTGCTCTTGCTTGTGCTCTAGCTTGCTTTCCGACTCTCTTTCCAGCTTGCTCTCCGCTCTGTATCTTGGCCTCTGTTCCCAGTTTCGAGCCAGTCCGCAGGCGATAGCCAATACGCCGCTGACGGCGCGAATCGCGCCGTCAAGGGCCAGTTCACCTACGAGAAACCAATCCCGAAGCAGACCTGATTCGATTTGACCAGTCGCCGCCAGGATGCCCACGGCGATGGGCACATCCAATCCAGAGCCATCCTTGCGCACATCAGCCGGCGCCAAGTTAACAGTGATCCGTCGCAAGGGAAACTCGTACCCACTGTTACGCAAAGCCGAGCGGACTCGTTCCCGGGCCTCCCGCACAGCCGTAGCAGGCAATCCAACAAGATCGAAGGCCGGCAGCCCGTTGGCCACATCGACCTCCACTTCGATCGTTTTTGCGTTCAGTCCTTCCAGGACGATGCTTTGGACACGGGCTAGCAAGGCAAAACCTCCAGACGCTCTACGCTGTTTTAGTAGATTAATAGGAGGTTTTCGACACAACCGACGTAATTCCTTTTTTTTACTTATATGGTATCTAGGATAAAGACAAACTCTTTTCGCTAGTTTTTCCTGACATGCCTATAATGCGTAAGTTTATTTTATTGGTATCTTGGTTTCGGTGTTTGTCAAGATAGTTGTCGCATGAACCTATGCAAGACCGCCGGTCTTGACAAATGTGCTCTTCCTATAGCACCCGACCGACGGACATACGCCTGTGAACCTTTGCCGCTGGTCGGCTTTTGTCCAGTTTAGCACATTCGTCAAGACTCTCCGTTTCGCTCCGACCGCAAGCGGCGGCTCCGTTCGTGCCTATTCATCACAATAGGACCGGCCCCTCCCTCGGGAATCCGCCTCTTCTTCTTTTATTGGGTTGAGGGCGACTCTTTCTCCTAGCTGCCAGTAGCGGATTCCTCTAGACCATCGTTCCGGATGTCGTAGCTGCGCCTCTTTATAAACCTTTCGTCGTCTCTGTAGAATTTCGTCGGAGAGTCCGTTATGCCGTTGCCTGGGTGTCACAAACTGCAAGCCGCTGTGACGGTGTTTTTCATTGTACCCATGCACAAACGGGCGCATCCATTCTCGTGCTTTCGTTAGCGATTCAAAGCCCCTATAGGGGTAAACGGGACGATACTTGCAGGTCCTGAATAACGACTCGGAGTACGGGTTGTCGTTACTGACACGAGGCCGCGAGAAAGAAAAGCGGATGCCGAGTTTGTCCAGGAGAACGAGGAACGTAGCCGCTTTCATCGGGCTGCCGTTGTCCGAGTGAAGCACCAGCGGGGAACCTTTGATTTTCTCCGAGACCGTCGCCTTTTTGATTAGCTCGGCTGCATGTTCTGCCGTTTCTTTCTCCCAAATCTCCCAAGCTACAATGAGCCGACTAAAGATGTCGATCACCATATACAGGCGATAAAAGACGCCCTGCGCCGGGCCGGGTATCCAGCTAATGTCCCAGGTCCAAACTTGGTTTGGCGCGGTGGCAATATGCGTTGCCGGTGGGCGAGATACGGGGCGCTTGCTTCGGCCGCGGTGATGTTGTTGGTTGTTGTCCCGGAGGATGCGATAGAATGTGGATTCAGAGGCCACATAGATGCCCTTATCTGCCAGGTCCGGTACGATTTGCGATGGTGGTAAACTGGCGTATTCAGGTTGATTCGCCGTTTCTAAAATTTCCTGCCGCTCTTCTTCCGTAAGCTTGTTCTTGGGTGCTGGCCGCTTCGCTGTTGGTCTTCCATCTTCAACTGCGTCGCCAGCTTTGCTCCATCGTTCGTAGGTTCTTGTCGAGATGTTGAGAACCTCACACGCCTTAGCAAACCTGGCGCCCTGCGCATTCGCTTCCTCGATCAGTTCAACGGCTTTTCTGCGATCCTGGGCACTGATCATTCCTCCTCGGGTTCCCCCCAGATCGCATCGGCTTTTTTTCTCAGCACCAACAGGGCCGCTGCCTCTGCGAGCGCTTTTTCCTTGCGCTGAAGGTTCTTCTCTAAACTCTTGCTCCGCTTTTTCTCTTCACGAAGTTCCGCCCGCAGTCCTTTACTTTCTGCCGCCTGCCGGTCATTGGCTTGAAGACAGGCTTCACGCCAGGCCTCGATTGCTCACGGTACAACCCATTTTTGCGGCAATATTCGGAAATATCGGCCTCGTTCATCGCGTATGTTTCCATGACAATAAGACACTTGTCCGCAGAATTCCACTGTTCCGATTCTCGACCATCACCCGGGGCTGCTTGTCCGTTCAATCCGTGCTTCCCGTCTCCATTTATATAACGTCACCTCGGTGATACCCGTCTCTTCCGATAAAGCAGAAACGGTTGCGTTCTCCGGTGGCATCATTCGTCGCACAATGGAGTTTTTAAATTCCTGGCTATATTTGTGTCCTCTTTGGCCTGTCATGTTTCGTCCTCCCTAAAGGGTTTCTATAATTATAACTCCTTTAGGTCCTACGACAACTAGCCTAACACAGGGGGGGTTCCGAGATCAAATATAAATTGAGTTTCTAGTCATAAAAATGGCATGGCACTCGGACACCGGACGCAATTACCCTAAAGTCTGGCGTTGTAGCTAAAGCGCACCTGAACAACATTAATGTTTTAAATTATTTATGCTTAAATATATCGATATATATAGATGCACATAATATAATTATTGCGATATGAGGAAAAGCAAACAGTATGTTTGTAAGGATATTGCTTTGATACTCATATTCTGTGATTGTGCGACCACTTAATGAAAATAGTACCCATAAAAACATCGGAGCAATTTGCAATAAAACAACTACAATGCAATGTATTTTAATCATGTTGACAAAATTATTTTTGGATATAGATATTAATACTAATAAACAACAAAAGAGACCTGCAAAAATAGACATTATTCCCCATTGAACAATTACTTTGTCTAATTGACCGTATAATTGTATGTAGTACAAATATCCTATAAAAAGCGAGAATAATCCTACTGAACTAAGATTCATAAGAGAGATTTTTCCCATTTACAACGACTCCTTTTAATTTAAATGCGAAAGATTGTCTCTGTGTTTACAGTGTTTATTAACGTGCCTTTAGATTAAATTCCTAGAATACTGAAATCTCTACTAGCACACAATCAAAAACTGGTACACTTGGGATAGTAAGAATGTTCTGGTGACGGCGGTCAAAGACCTCCCCACCCGCTGCTTTGACCGGGATAGATGTGACACAGACGTGCTTTGATGAGATGGAGGTCAAAAATGAGTTTGAAGGGACTTTCTTTCCATCCAAGAGCGGAATAGACCGGATCTGGTGACGACACGCCACAGCCTCAACAAAGATCACATTGTTGCCCGCGCGAAAAACCGTCGCAGATTCCACTTTTTCCGGCTTATCCATGCGACGATTGCCGATCATGGTTCCGTTCAGGCTGTTCATGTCTTCCAACAGAATCCTGCCATCGGGCAACAGGGTGAGTCGCGCATGCTGTCGTGACATATATTCATCAGATAAAGGCCAATCACAGTATCCTCCCTGCTTGCCTACTGTAACAGAGCCAGTGAAAGGAAACTGCTTGCCTTTATCCGGTCCGTCAACCACCTGGAGTCGGATCAACGGATCCCCTCCTTTCCATCACTGATTGAGCAACACTTTCCAAGTCAAAAAGGAAAAGAAAATCTCGGTAACTTGTATTCCTTGCAAAGATTTTCTAGGCATAACTCCGAAGAAAAAGAAACGATTTTTATCGTCAAAACGGACAAAAAAAATAACCGCCCTATGATGAATGGCGGAATACCTCGATTTAGACAATTACGGCGTAAACATCCCCCGGATATGCTCTAACGAATACCCCCCACCCTGCTGAAGCAGGATGCTCACCAGGTCAAACCTCGGATCTCCCGGCAGCCCCTGATAGGCGCCTAAAAAATGCCCGGCCACAGTCATCAAACGACGGCGCTTGCGATGATCGATCGTCTCCTCCCCTCTACCGAAACGATCCGATGACCGGGTGCGGACCTCGACGAAGACGATCCAGTTTTCCTCACGGAGGATCAGATCAATCTCCCCGCGCGGCGTCCGGTAGTTGCGGCAGATCAGGGACCAGCCCAGTCCGAGGAGGTGCTGCAACGCCCTTTCTTCGCCCCACCGCCCTAGTTCAACACGTTCCATCGCTTTCACCCCGTCCATGTGGTAAAACTTAGAGCACGGCGACTGCCTTCTGCGCGGATCCCCTCTGCGCAGGCGCAGCTCCAATGCTGCGGGATAGGGGCAAGTACACCGTGAAGGCCGTCCGTATGTCGTTGCTTTCCACATCGATCTTCCCGTTATACTGATCGACGATCGACTTGATCAGCGCCAAGCCGATACCAGTGTCCGGCTCTTCTTTTGTCGTAAAGCCGTAGTCGAACAGCTTGGGGAGGATGTCATGCGGGATGGCCGGACCGCTGTTGGCCACTCGGATCAGAATTTCTTCACCGATCCGGTCAAGCTCGATCTCGATGTGGCGCTCTTGTTCTCCCAGCTTGTGGACCGCTTCCAGCGCATTTTGCAGGAGGTTTCCTAATACAGAGACGGATTCAGATACAGTGAGCGGCAACAGGGACAAGTCGTCTCGGATAATCGTCGAAAACTTTGCTGCTTCTCCCATGGGTGAACTCATTTTGCATATGATGATCGCACCGATCTCCGGCCGGGCGATTTTTTCCAGTTTTATGCCTTGCCGGTACCGGATGTCATATTCCTTGATGTACTCGACAGCTCTATCTGTACATTTGATTTGGATGAAGCCGAAGACAACTTGCAGGTGATTCAGAAACTCATGCTGGTTAGTCCGGTACTGCTTGACGAGCATACGGGAAATATCCAGTTCCTTCTTCAACTCGAGGCTCTCCCGAGTTATCTTGGAGATGATTTGGATGTTTTTCATGAATAGAACCGCTGCCGATAGCAACATTAAACTTATTATGCTATAAACCGGTTGCATTTGTTCAGAAGAGAGGCTGCTCTTTTTAAACATATTCCCCCAATCCACATTGTAAACAAAAAAAGAGGCCTGAAAAATCACCATGGAAGCAAACAAAATCACCGACAAAGATATGCTTCTATCCATCAACTGATCATGATCCGCATGATCATGCATGACTTTGCGTCTGATGTGCTGTTCATTCCACTGCTTGATATGCCGGATTAGGATTGCAATTCCAAGCATGGACAGTATGAGAATCCAGCCGTAGGTGACGTGATACAAGGGCACCCGAAGAGCAAGCATATCATTTAATCCGATCAATCGAAGCGTGGAGGAAACAAAGAGTTCGATAACAATCAGAAAGGTGTACCCGAGAAGCACCGATGATACCGTTTGGAGAAGTGGCAACCGGATAATCAGTCGCGCCGCCGTAATTGAGATGAGAATCGAAACGATCAAATGAAGACCAAAATAATCCTGAAACAAGAGGCTCCGCTCAACCCAGACGAGACATCCCGTGATAAAAGAGTACCGGAGCAACTGAGACCAGGGCGCCGCCAAACCGAGAAAAGTGATGCCCAAAAACAGCATCACCCCCGGTTCAAATATCAGATATAAAAAAGGTACGCTCAGTTCCTCCACGGCGCCGAACCCTCCTCTTATTTCAACAACCTGGACACCTTCGCTACAACATCATCGACAGCATGGAAGAAGCCGTAACCTTGCGGTGTCATGGAGAAGGCTTGCCAGAGCATACCGAGGAGGCCACCCAGGGCTGCCTTCGTAAAGCCCGCTGTCAACAAAGCGCCGAATCCTAGCGCCAATAGGGTAGCAATGATAAAAGAAAGTCGACGAAAATGCAGGCGTTCCTCCCCGATGATCGGTTTATTCGGAGTGTCTGCCGGTGCGAATCGGTAGACTGACCAGAAAACAAAGGTTACAGTGATGATGAAGGTCATGACCACCATATCCACATCAAAGGGCATCCAGGCGATGGCTGTGATCGCAGCCATAATGAGCATCGTCATTAATGAACAGACTTCCGCCTTCTCATGATGAGCACCGCCGGCAAAACCCCGGAAGAGACTCATGCCACAGGTTGCGGCGATGATCAACGATACACAATCAAATAACCACCCCAGAGCTAACAAAAGAACGAAGGTGATGACTGTACTCACCCAAAACCGCAGGGCATACAGGTACACTTCCCACTGTCCATCTGGATCTCCGTTGATTTCGGAAATGCGAAGAGCCCAACGTCGATAAATGGCATCCACAGTCTATTCCCACCCGTTGCTTAAGCATTTTTTCTGCGTCAGAGGCTACTTTGTCAGGCCTGTCTCTTACAACATAACTAAGAAATCACAGTCGCCTTCGCGATAGGAAGTTGCAAAACACCGCCGAAAAAATGGTAGAAATAAAATGCACCCTGTGATCCTCCATGTTATACCTACTTATTTTTTCAGGGCCGAGGGCACTTCCGGTTGGTATCCGCCGTAACCGCAAGCGGAAGCGACGCCGAGGTTGGCCAGCAACGTCAGCAGAGCGGCGACAACGCCGATCAGTCCAGCTTTTTTCATATGGTTCACCTCCTTCTCTCTGATCTGTTCTATTGAGGGATACCTGGAGGATCCAGGGCGCTTTTGGCTAATAATCATTCCATAATCATGTCGGCTGAATTTGCATGGATCTCATGTTGTTAATTTTGTCTTTACAGGAATTTTCGGAATTTATTTGTCAACTGACATTATTCTACGTGCTTTACTAAAATCCTCCTTTTAATTGGGATATCCTTTCAAGCAACTACAATTACTTACATATTAGGATTTATAGTTAAGGGTTATACAACGAGAAAAGGGATGCAACGTTTTTCTTAAAACCTTGCATCCCTTTTTCAATTACTCTCCTATGAAGAAGCTAAACTTAGAAAAGCGACTTGGCTGCCACCGTGGCCACTTCCGCCAGCGGACCGGGGTAAATCCCCAGGATGACGGTGACGACCATAGAGAAGACCACCGTCAGCTTCATGGCGCCCGAGACCGGGATGGGACGGTCGTCCTTTGGCTCGTCGCGCCACATGTAGAGGGCCACATTCAGGTAGTAGTAGACGGAGACCATGGACATGACGAAGCCGACGAAGGCCGGCCAGAGCACGCCCTTGTCCATGATGGCAGCGAAGAGGTACAGCTTGCCGACAAAGCCGGCAAGGGGCGGGATGCCGGCCAGCGAGAGCAGGCTGATCGTCATCACCGAGGCCAGCAGGGGCTGACGCTGGGAGAGACCGGCGTAGTCGGGAATCTCATCGGAGCCGATAGCCCGGCCGACAACGGTGGCGACAGCGAAGGCGCCCATGTTGGCGACCACATAGAGCATGGCGTAGAAGAGGATGCCCTTGACGCCAGGGGCGTCTGTCGACATGAGGCCGACGAGCAGGTAACCAGCTTGGGCGACCGAGGAATAAGCCAGCATGCGCTTGATATTCGTCTGGGGGATGGCGACGACGTTGCCGATCACCATGGTGATGCCCGCTAGAACCGAGATGACTGTCAGCCAATTAGCCCCGGCTTGCAGCGGCAAGCCTTCCAGGAAGACGCGGACAAGAACGGCCAAACCAGCCGCTTTGGAGGCCACCGCCAAGAAGCCGGTGACCGGCGTCGGAGCGCCTTCATAGATGTCCGGCGACCACATGTGAAAGGGCACGGCGGAGATTTTGAAGCCGAAGCCGGCGATGAGCGTAACAACGGCGATGACCAGCGCCGGGCTCCAGGTCAGCCGGGCCAGCAGGTCGGGGATGACTGTAGTGCCTGTCAGGCCGTAAAGAAGACTCAAACCATAAAGCAGGACCGCCGACGAGGCGCCGCCCAGGACCAGGTACTTGACGCCGGCTTCGGAGGAACGTCCGTCACCCAGGATGTAGGCGACAAGGACGAAGAAGGTGATCGTCATCAGTTCCATGCCCACATAGAGGGTGATCAGGTCATTGGCTGAGGCCATGACCATCATGCCCAGGGTGGCAAAGACAAGCAGCGAATAAAACTCCGTCTTGAACCGGGGCAGTCCGTCAACATAGTCGATGGCCGACAAAGTGACGAGGATGGCGGCGACGAGGAAGATCTCCTTCATGAAGACGGAGTAGTCGTCCAGGATCCAGAGTTGGTGGAAAGTAGTGGCGTTAATGCCGTACTGGAAGAAGGTAACCACGAGGACGCCCAGCAGGCCGAAGACGGTCGCATAGGCGACACCGCGGTGACTGTCCTTATTCCGGTTGAGAATACCCATCGCCAGCAAACCGGTGGCCAGCAGGGACGTCAGCATTTCCGCAGTGAGCAGACTGAGATTCATCTTAGAAGCCACCTCCGATCATGGGGGCGGCGCCCAATTTGGCCAGGAAGGCCGCCACCAGGGGCTCGACGCCGGAATTGACCATATCCATCAACAGGTGCGGGAAGAAGCCGCCCAGGACCAGGACGGAACCGAGGACGAGCAGCGGCACCAGTTCAGCGCCCTTCGCGTCTTGGAGGTGGTCAAATTCGGAACGGCGCGGTCCGAAGAGCACATCGGCAATCATCCGCAGGGTATACAGGGCGGTGATGATGATGCCGGAGATGGCGATGATGGCCAGAACCTTATAGACCGAGAAGGAGCCGACGAAGATGGTAAACTCAGGAATGAAGGAAATCAGGCCCGGCAGACCAAGCGATGCCATACCGGCCATCATGAAGCCGATGGCCACACGGGGCATCTGGTGGGCCAGACCGCCCATGTCAGGGATCCAGCGGGTATGGGTTTTTTCATAGAGATGGCCGATCATGGCGAAGAAGAGGGCCGACATGACGCCGTGGGCGAACATATTGGCGACAGCGCCGTTGATGCCGATGACGTTCAAGGCTGCCAGGCCGATGAGCACATAGCCCATGTGGCTGACTGAGGAGTAACCGACGACATACTTGAGGTCCTTCTGGGCCAGGGCGATCATCGCCGCGTAGGCCACGTTGGCCACCGCCAGGAAGGCGATGACCGGCGCCCAGAACTTGGCCCCCAACGGCAGGGTCAGAAGGCCAAGACGGATCAGGCCGTAACCGCCGATTTTCTTCAAGACGCCGGCGTGGATCATGGAAACGGCCGTCGGTGCGCCAGCATAGCCGTCAGGCGACCAGGAGTGGAAGGGGAACATGGAGAGCAGTGAGCCGAAACCGACAGCCAACAGGAAGAAGGCAAAGATCTGGAAGGACTCGCTGAAGTTGGCCGTCGCCAACTTTTCCATCAGGAAGGTGCGCTCACCAGCCGGGAAGGCGTTCAGGTAGATGGCAATGACCCCAACGAGCAGGAAGGCTGACCCGATGAGCAGGTAGATGGTCAGCTTCATGCCGGCGTACTCCTTGGTGACCCGTTTGCTGGAACCCCAGATGATCACCATGATGTAGATGGGAATGACCACCACTTCGTAGAAGAGGAAGAAGATAAAGAGGTCGCGGCTGATGAAGGTGCCCATGACCCCGGCAATAAGCAGGAGCAGGAGGACGAAGAAGACCTTCGGCCGTTTTTCCTGGTTCCAAGAGGCAAAGATGGCGCTGAAGCCGATCAGGTTAGTCAGCAGCAACATAGGCAACGACAGACCGTCGACACCCATGGCATAGGTGACGCCTAGTTCCCTGACCCAGACCACATTTTCGGTAAACTGCATGCCCCCAAGGGCAAAGTCGTAGGTGAAATAGGCGTACAGGGTGAGGATCAGGGAGACAGCCATGGAAAAAGCGGAGATCCACTTGATCGGCTTATGCTCATCCTGCGGCACGAACACCAACACCAGGGCTCCGATGATCGGCGCCAACAGCGTGATGGTCAGCAAAGGGAAGCCCATTTACTTTCCACCTCCGATCAAGGCCATGGCAGAGTGGTTCCCCATCAGGCCCATAATGACTGCAACCAAGACGACAGTGAAAAAGAAGATCATGGCGTAATGCTGTATCTGGCCGCTCTGGGCGCGGCGCAAGACCCGTCCGGCCCAGCCTGTGCTGTCGGCAAGTCCGTCGATGAAGCCGTCGACGATGTGGATATCGACCCAGTAGAGGACTCGACCCGTACCGCCAACAATCACCTTATTGATAAACTGGTAGAACTCATCGATGAAGAACTTGCGATAGGACAAGGTGTAAAGAAAACCAGCTCGTCGGGCCAACTTCTCGTTGTCGATCAGCTTGGCGCCGTAGATGGCCCAGGCGAGACCGATGCCGGCGACCGCCAGGACGACAGAGCCGCCCATGACCGACCAGTCGACCTCAGGATGATGGTACTCGCCGTAGCGCACCCAGTAACCGAAGCCATGCTCCGTCCAAGGCGTTCCAACAAGTCCGCCCACGATGGCCAAGACAGCTAGGACAGCCATAGGCAGAATCATGTTCCAGGGGGACTCATGGGGATGATTGTGGGGGTTTTCTTTGCCGAAGAAGGCCACGAAAACCATCCGCGACATGTAGAAAGCAGTCATAAAGGCTGTCAGCGACGCCAAGATGTAGAGGTCAGTGAAGCCGTGCAGCTTCGTCATCAGCAGGATCTCGTCCTTGGACCAAAATCCAGCAAAAGGCGGGATGCCCGCGATGGCCAGGGTGCCGATGACCATGAAGGCCGCCGTCCAAGGCATCTTCTTGCGCAGGCCGCCCATCTCAAAGATGTCTGCTGTGCCGTGCAGGGCATGCAAGGCCGAACCAGCGGCAAGGAACATGAGAGCCTTGAAGAAGGCGTGGGTCATCAGGTGAAACATGGAGGCCGTCAAGCTGCCGACGCCAAGAGCCATCATCATGTAGCCTAACTGGGAGACCGTCGAATAAGCCAGAATCCGCTTCATCTCCCGCTGCGTCAATGCGATGGAGGCGGCAAAGAAGGCTGTGAAACCGCCAATATAGGCGACGAAGTGCTGCGCCTCAGGCGCCACCTCGAAGAGTGTAAAGGCCCGCGCGACGAGGTACACGCCAGCCACAACCATCGTGGCGGCGTGAATCAGAGCCGACACAGGCGACGGGCCTTCCATGGCATCGGGGAGCCAGACATGGAGCGGAAACTGGCCTGATTTTCCGATGGGTCCAATGAAGACGAGGATGCCGATCAGAGTGATCAGAGCCGGATGGGCTACCGCGAAAGCCGGCAGCTTGTCTGCCAGTTCGGTAAACTCCAGGGTGCCGAAGTTGATCTGCAGGAACATGATCCCCAGCAACAGGCCGAAGTCGCCGATCCGAGTCGTCATGAAGGCCTTTTTGGCCGCTTCCCTCGCAGAATCCTTAAAGTAGTAGTAACCGATCAACAGGTAGGAACAGAGGCCGACCAACTCCCAGAAGATGAACATCTGCAAGAGGTTGGTGGCGATGACCAAGCCGAGCATGGAACAGGCGAAGAGGGACAAATAGGCGAAAAAGCGCGTATAGCCAGGGTCGCCGTGCATATAGCCCGTCGAGTAGATCATGACCAGCGTCGCCACGAGAGTAACGACAAAGAGCATCATAGCCGAAACGGGGTCGATATATTGGCCCATGGTGATGCTCAAGCCAGGCATGGAAAACCAGCGAACTTCTTTGACGAAGGGTTGTTCGATCAATTCCGGATGCTGCAGAACCCCTGCGACGACGCCCAGCGAGAGCAGAAAGGAGACGCCGCAGAACAGGATGGCCGTCGTGGATGCCGTTTTCTCCATGTTTTTAAAGGCAAACGCGATCAGCACAAAGGCCACAAAGGGCAGCAGCGGAATCAGCCAGGCATTATTCAGACTAAACAGGGCAAAATCCATTCCTTTGCCACACCTACCTTACTTTCCGGTTGTCGCTGTTGCTACCATTTGAGCCAATCGAGGTCATCTACACTGGTGGTGGCGCGATCCCGGTAAATACTGATGACAAGGGCCAGCCCGACGGCCACTTCGGCCGCTGCCACAACGATGACAAAGATGGAAAAGACCTGCCCGGTGAAACTGGCCGGCGCGATAAACTTATTGAAGGCGATGAGGTTGATGTTCACCGCATTCAGCATCAGTTCAATGCCCATTAACAAGGCGATAGCGTTGCGCTTGACAAAGACACCGTAGAGCCCCAGGCAGAAGAGTGCCGTAGCGAGCAGCAGGAAATGGGTCAATCCGATAGGCGCCACTAACGCCATTGGGTTGATCGTCACGCTTCCTTCGCCCCCTTCGCAAGGATGATAGCGCCCACCAAAGCGACAAGCAACAGGAAGGCCGCCGCCTCAAAGGGCACGACAAAGTCCCCTAGCAGTTGGGTGGCGATCCCGTCGACAGCCGACACCTGCGCCGGCGTTTCATCGATAGGCTTAAAGTGGGTGAAAGACAAGGCCCAGCCGAAGATCGCGAAGGTCAAGGCCGCAGTGAAAGCGCCCCAGACAACCCAGCGGTTGTCTGCATTCGTTTCTTTCATGTGCGGGCGGCGCGTCAACATGACGCCGAAGGCGATCAAGATGGCCACGGCGCCACCGTAGATGAGCACCTGCACAGCCGCCAAGAAGTCGGCGTTGAGCAGAACATAGATGCCAGCGACACCGACAAAGGAAGCCGCCAGCAACAGGGCCGAGTGGACAATGTCCTTGAGGAAGACCACCCCGGCGGCCGACAGCAGCGTCAACACGGCAAGGCCGTAGAAGGCGCCTGCATAGATCCATTCATTCACCATCGGCCCATCACCCCTTTTCCTCGTCTGCCGGGGGTTCCTTGACTTCAACCGGATCATAGCCCCGCTTTTGTGCGAGTTCGATGCAGTCGAAGACAAGGTCTTCCCGGGAATAACCTGAAAAGGCGAACTCGCCTGTCCAATCGATGCACTTTACCGGACAGGAGTCGATGCAGAGGTTGCAGAAAAGGCACAACCCGGCATCATGCACATAGGTACTCAGCTTGCGCTTGTTGTTTTCATCCTTGACACTCGTCAATTTGATTGAGCCGTTGGGACAGGCGTTCTGACAAATCCCGCAGGAGATGCACTTGCTTGTCTTTAGCTTAATGGTCCCCCCCCGGAAGCGTTCGCCCAGGTCGGGCATCACATCGGGGTACTCTTCGGTCACTTTTTTGCGGAAGAACTCCTTGAGGGTGACCCACATCCCGGTCAATAAGCCTTTACCTTGCATCGATTACCCTCCTATCGCCATGCGGTAGAGATAGATCCCCACCCCGGTGACCAGGATGTTCGCCAGCGACAGGGGAATCAAGACTTTCCAGCCGAAGGCCATCAGTTGGTCAACGCGGAAACGCGGGAAGGTCCAGCGGAACCACATGAAGAGGAAGATCATAAAGTAGGTCTTCGCCGCGAACCAAGCCCATCCCGGGATAAAGGCCATCAGATCGCCGAGAACACCCGGCAACGGCAGCGGCTGCCAGCCCCCGAGAAAGAGGGTCGTGGCGATCGCCGAGACGGCGACGAGGTTCGCGTATTCGGCCAGGAAGAACATGGCCCAACGCATGCCCGAGTATTCCGTGAAGGGACCGGCAATGATCTCCCCTTCGCACTCGACGAGGTCGAAAGGCGTCCGGTTCGTCTCCGCCGTCGCCGCGATCACATAGATCACAAAGGCGACGGGTTGAAGGAAGATGAACCAGATGCGATGTTGCGCCTCCACAATGGCGGACATCTGAAGGGAGCCAACGAGCATGATCACACCGAGGAGCGAGAAGATCAGGGGAACCTCATAACTGATCATCTGGGCCACAGAGCGCATGCCGCCGATCAGGGAGTACTTGTTGTTGGAACCCCAGCCAGCCATCAGAAAAGGCAATGTCGACAGCGACGATATGGCGATAAAGTAGAAAATGCCGATGTTGAGGTCTACAGGAACCGCTTGATAGTCAAAAGGGATGACGGCGTATGCGCCGATGGCCGGGATGAACAGCAATGCCGGACCCAAGGCCCAGACCCAGGTGTCGACCTTATGGGGCTTATAGTCTTCCTTGACAAGCAGTTTCAGCGTGTCCGCCACCGTCTGCAAGAGACCCCAGGGGCCAACCCGGTTGGGGCCAAGACGGGATTGCATGAAGGCGGCCACTTTCCGTTCCATTAACACCAGGACAATGGCGTTGGTGAAGATAAAAATGATAACGCCCAGCAACCCCACACCATACATGACCATATCGGTGAGGTCGTTTCCCAGCAAGGGGCCAAGAAAGGACCGCAGGAAGCCGCTGATCGCCATAAAAATGTTTTGGTCAGTCATCTCATCGTCTCCCACCTTGCATCAACAGTCTACCTCACCCAGCACCGGATCCAGGGTGCCCAGGATGGCGACGACGTCACCGATTTTAAAGCCGCGGCAGAGCTCGTCCAGGAGCTGAAGATTGATCATGGCGGCGCGACGGGCATGCCAGCGATAGGGTTTTAGGGAACCGTCGCTAACGACGTAGAAGCCGATCTCGCCTTTGGCGTTCTCGATCCGGTGGTAGACCTCGCCGGCAGGTGGCTTGATCGCCTTGGGGATCTTGCCCATAATGGGACCCTCGGGCAACTGATCAAGGGCCTGCTCAATGATCCGCGCCGACTGCTCCATCTCTTCCATCCGGACCATGAAGCGGTCCCAGTTGTCGCCATTGGTCCCGAGGGGAACCTTGAAGTCGAAGCGGTCATAGATTCCATAGGGGTCGGCCTTGCGGACGTCATAATCGACGCCACTGGCCCGCAGCACCCCGCCGGTGGCCGACATAGCGATGGCTCGCTCTGCGCTGAGGGGTGCCACACCCTTAAGACGCATCTGGAAAATCTCATTGCCGACGACCAGTTTGTGGTAGGTCTCCATCATACCTTTAAAATCGGCGAGGAATTTCCGGCACTGCGCCACCCAACCATCCGGCAAGTCCTGGGCGACGCCGCCGGGGCGGATATAGTTGAAGGTCATCCGGGCGCCGCAAGCGCGGTTAAACAGTTCCAGGATGTCTTCCCGGTCGCGAATAAAAAAGACGAAGCCAGTCACGCCGCCGAGGTCCTGGACGAGACTGCCACAACAGATCATGTGGGAGGCGATCCGCGACAATTCGCACATGATCACGCGGATATACTCGGCCCGCTCAGGCACCTCGACACCCATTAACTTTTCCACCGCCTGGGAGATGCCCAGGTTGTTACCCATACCGGCCAGGTAGTCCATCCGGTCAGTGAAGGGTACCGTCTGTATATAAGTCCGGTTCTCGCAGATCTTCTCAATCCCGCGATGGAGGTAGCCGATGACCGGCGTCGCTTTGACAACGACCTCGCCATCCAGTTCCAGGACGATCCGCAACACGCCGTGGGTTGAGGGATGCTGCGGGCCAAAGTTTAGTTCATAGGTTTGTGTTTGCAAAGGATATCACCACCCTACGCTCTTGGTTGGAGCTTGAAGTCTTTCCGCAAGGGATGTCCTTCGAACTCATCCGGCAACAACAGCCTCGTCATGTTGGGGTGTCCGAGGAAGGTGACCCCCATCAGGTCATAAACCTCCCGCTCCATCCAGTCAGCGCCGGGCCAGATACCGGTCACCGTCGGAACCTGGGCCTCCTCCGCCGCTGTCCGCGTCTTTACGCGCAGGTCGCAGAGATGTTTGAGCGAAAACAGTTGGTAGACGACTTCAAAGCCGGCATCCTTCCGGTCTACCGCCGTCAGGTCCGAAAGCATGTCAAAGGCGAAGTCCGGCTCGCAGAGCAGCTTTTCCATCACCGCGAGCAGTTGTTCCTTAGGCACAACAACGGCACGGCTGACTCCTTCTCCGGTGACTTCCACTTCTGCCTGCAGCCGTGCCGCCAGTTCGTCCTGGCTGAACCGATCCAAGAGATTATTTGCCATGCTTCAACCCCACTTTGGCTGGGTTTTGGATTTTCGCTTTCAATTTAAGGAAACCGTCGAGCAAGGCCTCGGGCCGCGGCGGGCACCCCGGCACGTAGACATCGACAGGGATGACCTTGTCCACACCAGGAACGACGGCGTAGGAGTCGGCGAAGGGACCGCCGGTGCAGGCGCAAGAGCCCATGGCGATAATCCACTTCGGTTCCGGCATCTGTTCATAGACCCGTTGGATAGCCGGGGCCATCTTCCAGGTCAAGGTGCCGGCGATGATGATCAGGTCGGCTTGCCGGGGAGAAGGACGGAAGACCTCGTAGCCAAAACGGGACATGTCGAAACGGCTGGCGCCAGTGGCCATCATCTCAATGGCGCAGCAGGCCAAACCGGAGGACAAAGGCCAGAGGGAATTGCCGCGGGCCCAGTTGAAGACCGTTTCCAGGCTGGTCATGATGATGTTTTTCTTGATCAGTTCATCGACCTGCCCCTCGCTGAGGGTGTCGATGTTCTTGTCTATTTCCATTCCAAAGCTCCTTCCTTCCAGGCATACCAGAAACCGACGACGAGAATGGTGATGAAGATAAACATCTCCACAATCGCAAAGGTTCCCAGTTGCTGGAACTTGACGGCCCAGGGATAGAGAAATACCGTCTCTACGTCAAAGGCCACGAAGACCAGCGCATAGAGAAAATAGTTGGACTTAAACTGGATCCAGGTATCCCCGATGGTTTCCATGCCGCACTCATAAGGCTCGCCCTTTGCTGGGCTGTTGGTACGGGTCTGGAGCAGACGGGACACGGCAAAGGCGAGGAAGGGAATAATCAAACCCGCGGCCAGGAACAAACTGATGCCCAAGTACTCCTTCAACACTCTTGTTCCCTCCTTCCTTCTGGAATTCTATAGTTAAAATGGTCGACCAAGAAGAGAAGCGGAGTCCCAAAACGATAATATTCTGCGTTTTAGGACAGATCCCTTCCAATTTAGAAAAAAAAGCAAAAATCAATGCACCTTTTACATAGCATTGACGTTCCCTGTACATATTATAGCAAAAACTCGGTCCTGTCCATGTATACATCGAGGAAACCGAGCCCGCAGAAGGTCATTTCCCATTTCACTGGATCACAGGATCAACAAAAGATCCCTCTTTCTCCACGAAAATCAGTCACGCCCCTTGGCCATGCCCTTGTCGAGTCGGTAGACAAAGGCGAGCACCTCCGCCACCATCCGGTACAACTCCGGGGGAACTTCTGCGCCAAGGTCGAGCTTGGACAGCAGTTGTATGAGCGTGGGATCCTCATAGACCGGGATCTCCTTCTCCTGGGCGATCTCCAGGATCTTGCGGGCCAGATGGCCCTTGCCGGTGGCGATCACCCTCGGCGCCGCATCCTCCGCTGGGTCAAAGCGCAAGGCCACCGCCGCGTCCTCTACCGTCAAAGGCCTCTTTCGTGATTCGTCCATCAGCGCCCCTCTCCTCTCAGATGCGAATATTCACACGACCCGGTTCGCAGTTTTGGGGCGCCTCTGCTGGCGACGGCCGCAGATCAGCCGGCAAGCCGACGCGCCAACTCGCCCCGCCCAGGTGAAACCCTTGTTCCGCCAGAGCCTGCTGCAACTCGGGCCAGGCAACTTTTCCCACTTCCATTACAGCTGGCTCTGCCACAGTCACCCTGCTCTGAATCTCCTTGCGCTGCACCGCCAGCTCAATCGTGACAAAACCGAGATGCTCCGTGTCTAAAACGAGGGCCAACCGGAGGTTCTCCGGATCAAGGGTACGGTTTTTCCCATCCTTATAAACACGGAGTTGCCCGCTCCCTTCTTTTCCGCCAGAGAGGCGGTAAGGGATGGTGAAGGACAGATAATCATTGGCGCCCTGGGTCCCCTTATCTAATCCCTGCAATACCTGGTGACCGGCCAGCCGTTCCTCGATCGCCTTGCCCCGCGCCAGCAAGTCCGCCGCATCCGTGCCCCGGT
The DNA here is from genome assembly GCF_057715735.1 of Heliomicrobium sulfidophilum. NCBI lineage: Bacteria > Bacillati > Bacillota > Clostridia > Eubacteriales > Heliobacteriaceae > Heliomicrobium > Heliomicrobium sulfidophilum. The sequence continues at coordinate 78,850 of NZ_JBVTZZ010000004.1, read as the reverse complement.
TGGTAAAAAAGACTTCCACCTCCTGAACTGCCCGGGTAATCTGCTGCGCCAGCGCTGCCATCTTCTCTTTAGAAGCACCTTCCAGTAATCCCTGACCTAGTTTCTCCGCAAGGGTTCGCTCAGTCGCATTTTTGTCTGCAGTTGGTCTTTCAACGAGCGGTTGCTCTGCGCCAACTCTCTCCACAGACGTTCTCCCCGGGGCAGTTTTCGCTTGATCCCCTTTATCCAAAACGTTACTCCCCTGAGACGGTTGCTCCATCGCCGCTTTGATCAACTTATCCTTCTCTCCCGCTCCTGTACCCGCGCCGGGGGGGGAAACGGTGCCCTGCCCAAGGGCAGTCTCCTGGGCGCCGTTTGGAGGCAAGCCAACCAACTTACCTTGCCCGTCAAGGGCTCTACCAGCAGCCTGGGTCATCACGACCGGCAATCCGTTCGCGTTTCCCGGCGTCGTGCGAAGCATCGGATCGCTCTGGCCGCCTATTTGCCGCTTGGATGCCTGTATTTGACTTTCCAACAGCCGTGCCAACTTCTGGCTGATCGCCTCCGCCGAATCCTCCGACTGCGGCTCGACTTTGGCAAATTCAGCTTCCAGATGGAGCAACGCTTCCGGGATAGCTCCCCCTTGGGCTTTGATTGCCCCTTTGACATCGTTGATCCAATCCCGCAACCCTTGCCACGGCTCCCCCGCAAAAGCCGAATGGAGCAACCGCAGTGTGTCAGCTCTCAAGGGAATATCCGACTTCAGGGCGAAAGCGACTGTCTGGGCCGTCTGCTCCTCGGTATGGCCGAGCAATGCCATGCCGAGGGCCACCTGCTGGAAGTTATCGCGCGTCAAGCCGAGCATGGAACCGGTGAGCGATTTCAGGATCAAACGGTTCTGCAGCGTATTATCGACACCCGCCTGTTTCAGAAGACTCGTCGTCCGGTCTCCTGCAGCATACCGGTTGTCCGTCGGCAGTAGGCGGGCTTTCACCTGTCCCTCATCATGACCTTGCACCTCCAGGCGGATCTCCTCGCCGGGAGACAGCAGGTAAGGCGACTGGAGGGTGATCCTCTTGCCCTCCACATTGACTGCATAGGTGTCTTTGAACAGCATCTCCAGCACCAAGCCGTTGACGATGGCGCCGACCTTCCAGTTCCCCCCCTCGTTCGCGTTGCGCGGCCTCATGCTGGAGAGCAACGCCCGCACCAGTACCTGGCCGATATCCATGGTCAACCCTCCTCCGGTTCACGTAAGTGGACAAAAGTGGATCGGTGCAGGAGACAGATTCCCTGATCCAGAATGGCTGAACGATGAGCACGTGTGCCATAGCCCTTATGTTGCTCGAATCCGTAGCCGGGAAAAAAGCGGGCATACCGCTCCATCAAACCATCGCGGGCCACTTTGGCCAGGATCGAAGCGGCCGCCACCGGCGCAGCGAGGGCGTCGCCGTCGATCAACGCCTCCTGAACCCCGTCATAACCGGAGATTTTTTGATTCCCATCAACAATCAGATAATCGGGCTTGAGGCCGAGTTTCTTGATCGCCAAAGACATAGACCGAAAGGTGGAGGGAACGATGCCGATCCGGTCGATAAGCCGTGACGAAACAATACCTACTCCCCAGGCGACAGACAGGCGTTTGATCTCGGCAGCCAAAGCTTCTCGCCGGGCAGGCGACAGTTTTTTGGAATCATTCAACCCTTCAATCATACAGCCGGGTGGCAGGATCACGGCGGCGGCGGCAACGGGGCCTGCTAAAGGCCCTCGACCTGCCTCATCGACACCGGCGATCACCTGAAACCCCTTGCCGCGCAGCAACGATTCCCGCTCCATCCATGATTCCTTTAACAAAAGACTGCTTTTCGACACCATCCATCCTCCGCTCTCCTCGGAAACCAGGTGGAAAGAGACGCCATTGACCCCTGCGAATCCCGCCCATAGCTCCCTTCCCTGGCAGACACACTATTTGTGAGATTCCGCCAAGGAACGGAGGGCGCCCATTGAACAGAATAATTCGCAGAGCGGCCCTGTTTCTCCTGTTTGGCATCATGGGATATGTAAGTCTGCAAGCGATGCCGGTGGAACCGGATGATCTGGCCCATTTCGGTGCCTCGCCCAACAGTGCCACCGGAAAATTCGGTTGGGGCTTCGTGCGCTCCAAAAATGAAGTCCCTCCCTATGTTCCGGAATGGCAAAAGGAACTCCTCAAGGACTACGACGCCGTCTATATGGGCGACAGCAGCCGTAAGTCTGTGGCCATCACCTTTGACATGGGCTATGAACTGGATGGCGCCACACCACGCATCCTCGAAATCCTGGCCGCCCATAACGCCAAAGCGACCTTTTTCCTAGCCGGGCACTGGGTGAAAACGCAGCCCGACCTGCTCCGGCGCATGATCGCTGAAGGCCATACGGTGGCGAATCACACCTGGAACCACCCGAGCCTGCCTGACATCTCCACGGAAAAACTCACTGAAGAAATCTTGTCGCTGCACCGGGACATCCAGCAGATCTCCGGCAACGATTATTCGGCCAAGTACCTGCGGCCACCCAAGGGAGAATTCAGTCGCAAGTCCCTCGAGTCGACGAAAAACCTCGGTTACCGGACGGTCTTCTGGAGTATTTCCTCGGTGGATTGGCTGCCATCGTCCCGACCTCAGCAAGTTCTGGAAGATGTGAGCGGCCAACTTCACCCCGGGGCGATCATCCTGCTCCATGGCAACTCGAAAGCCGTTGTTGACGCCATGGATGGCATCTTGAAGACGATTCGGGAACGGGGATATACCGTGGAAACCCTTGACCAACTCCTCCCGCCGTCGCACAGCGGGACGAATGCTTTAACAGAGTGACCGGGATAAAACTTAAAATGACGAAAAAAAGCGCCCTTCTGAGCGAGGGGCGCCTATTTCTGTTCTTCCGGCTTGTCCAGGGTATACCGTCCAAGCTTGCCGGAACGAAAATCACCGAAGACCTGAACAGCCGCTTTTTCCCGGTCCAAGACGCCGCCGGGGCGGAGGAAACCTCGCCGACGCGCGACGGCATCCAGCCATTCCGCTTCCGGAATCTCCCCGGTTTGCAAGTCGTAACGCTCCAGCAGGGCCTGGGGCGCTTTGTCGGCGATACATCGAAGGATAAACTGGGCCACCTCCTGCACCTGCACGACGAGGTCGCTGACAGCGCCTGTAGCGGAAAGCTTGAAGCCAACAAGGGGGTCTTCAAACTTCGGCCAAAGGATCCCCGGCGTATCGAGGAGTTCCAGTTTTTGACCGATCCGCACCCACTGGGGACCTCGGGTTACACCCGGACGATCGGCTGTCACTGTCCTTCGCCGACCAGCCAGGCGGTTGATCAGCGATGACTTGCCCACATTGGGAATGCCCACCACCATGGCTCGGAAGGCCCGTGGCCGCATCCCCCGCTGCCGCCAACGTTGGAGCAGCGGTTCCAGCGTCTGTTCAACGAGCGGCGCGATGGCTCTGACACCGTCACCGGAAGCAGCGTCAACCGATAGGGCTGGGATCGCTTGCTCCCGAAAAAAGTCGATAAAGCGCCGCGTCTCTGACGGGTCGGCCAGATCAGCCTTATTCAACAAGACGATCCGTGGCTTTTCGCCAAGGATGCGATCGATATCGGGGTTGCGGCTGCTGAAGGGAATCCGGGCATCCACCAGCTCCAACGCGAGATCGACCTTGGCCAGGTCTTCGGCCACCTGGCGGCGCGCCCGGGTCATGTGGCCGGGGTACCATTGAATGCCGCTCAAAGTCAGGCTCCTCCCAGGGTCTGCATACGGTCAAAAGGCCAGTAGAGAAAAACCGCCTGCCCAATCACATTTTCCCTCGGCACAAATCCCCAACCCCGGCTGTCGTAGGAGTGGTCCCGGTTATCCCCCATGACAAAGAATTGACCTTCCGGCACCGTCTCCGGACCATAATCTTGCATTCGATGAGCCGGAGGCAGGTAAGGTTCCAGAATGGGCTGATTATCGACAAAAACCTGGTTGTTGCGGATTTTTACCGTTTGGCCTCCGACAGCGATGACCCGTTTGACAAAATCACGCTTCGGATCCTCAGGGAAGCGAAAAACGATGATATTGCCCCTCGCCGGCTCGGAAAACCAGTAATTGACCTTGCTGACGATGATGCGGTCCAAAGGCAGTAAAGTCGGCTCCATCGAACCGGAGGGGATATAGAACGGCTGAAAGAGGAATAGGCGGATCAGAAGGGCCAGCGAAATCGCCACTAACACAGCTTCGGCGATCTCCCGGGCAGCCGACTTAGGCGGCTTTGCTTGACTTAGCAAAGCAGAATCCTCCGGTTGCTGCATCTCTTCCACAGAACATCCCTCCGAATTCCATTATATACCAGTAAATCCATAGACAAAAGGGACTGGCTTCCCAGTCCCTGAACACCAGTCTACCGTATGTCTCGAATCCGAGCCGCTTTGCCGGAAAGGCCGCGCAGGTAGTACAACTTGGCCCGGCGCACGCGTCCGCGACGAACAACCTCAATCTTGTCGAGTCGCGGGGAGTGAATGAGGAACGTCCGCTCTACGGCGACGCCGTAAGAGACGCGACGAACGGTGAAGGTCTCGCTGAGACCACCACCACGGCGCTTGATGACGATCCCTTCAAACAACTGGATCCGTTCCCGGTTTCCTTCAACAACCTTGACGTGCACCTTGACGGTGTCGCCCGGCTTGAAATCAGGGATATCTTTACGCAGTTGCTCCGCTTCGATCTGGCGAATAATATCTTGCATCGATCTGTACCTCCTTCCGGCCCAGGCGTTCTTACCCCACCTAATCCATGGAGCAGCGGACCACCCTTGCTCAGGGGGAACAACGTTCCCGCCTACAAACAAAAGTATTATAGCATATGGCGGTCGTCCAGACAACAAAGAGTTTACCAAAAATAACGAATGTCTAGTCATTCGACTATGATTCCGAGTGGATATTGCTACCATTAAGAAAAAATGGTATCATATATGGTGCCTGACAATATGGTTCCTAGGAATATCCAATTAAAGGAGTGCATATAATGACTATTGATTTGAGGAGAACCTATGTCGAAATTCAAAAAACGACTTTTGCGTCTTCGAAACAATCCCATTGAAATCAAATGGGATGAATTTCAATCTCTACTGAAACGCATTGGCCTCTTAGTTGCGGAACCCAACGGAGGAAGCCATTGGTCTGTTTCTCATCCGTTATCAAAAAGAAACCTTTCAATTCCAGTGCATAACAATCGTGTTAAGCGAGTTTACGTAACCATGATATTTGAATTAATTGACGAATTTATGGATCTATAGTGATATTTTCGATACAATGGGTTTATAGACGCATATGTAGGAGAATTTATTTGGAATGAATAAAAATGATTTTTTAAAACAAAAATATTCTATTAAGATACGGCCCCTTTCAGAGGAGGAAGGTGGGGGCTGGTTTGCTGAAATTCCGGAACTTCCCGGATGTATGACTGATGGAGAAACACCAGAAGAAGCTATATGCAACCTTAATGATGCAAAAATGGTATGGTATAGTATGGCAGTAAACAAGGGGCAGAGTATTCCTCTGCCCCAAGCTAGAACGAATGAGTATAGTGGTAAATTTACATTGCGTATTCCGAAGTCACTTCATAAAGAATTATCTGAGGAAGCTGAGTCAGAAGGAGTTAGTTTAAACCAATACATTCTTTCATTGTTATTTTTCAACTTTGGGAAAAAGACGGAATCTAAGAGAAATTTTACTACGCACACTGTTTTTAAATCAATTACTACAATTAGTGAACAAAAACAACTTTTGATTGTTAATGAGCCTGAAATTCAAATTCAAAATAATTTGTGGAACAGAATAGGAGGTTTAATAGATAACGATGAAAAGCAATTTAAAGACGGAAAAAGATACAAATTTTCAAATCAAGAGACCCCGCTTATTAGATACTAGGCTTTTTAGTATTAACGGACAAAAAATATCAGCAGTTTCTAAACAAGAAGTAGAGTTAGTCAGAGATTCTTCTATAGATATTTTGGAAAATGATGAGAAGATACTTAAAATAAAGTTAACTGAAAAAATTTATTTTAAACCGGATGGGCCGTTTAAACTCGATATTGAATTAATAGGGATATATAGAAATGAAGAATCACTTTCTATTTCGATCATCGAAGAAATGTTGAACGATTTATCAACACCATTGTATGCTAAATCCGCTAGAATTATCGCCTCTGTTTCAGAAGACTTTGTTGGATTACCTTTAATTGTCCCTCCCCAGACTACCAAGAATTAAAACGTACTATAATGTAATGAGCCCTTCGAATAGCAATTCTGCATTCGAAGGGCTTTTTTACTACTTATAAAAACCAAAAAATAAATAATTTAACGGAGAAGAACTCGTAAGTGCAAAAAGAAAAGTCCGAAAACAATCGCTAATACGTATACGTAAGGTTTGAGCATGCGCAGCTGCCTTTTAAGCGGATCGTTGTAAAGGGAGTCAAGTTGCAAGCGGTTAAGTACGTCATAAGTTCACAATGCAGAAAAGCTCAGAGGTTTGGCGCGTCAGCAGAGCAGACAAACGAGCAACCGCGCAGCTCTTGACAAGCAGAGCCGGCACAAACCGCGACGAAGAGTAATCGAGTTTCCCATTTTAGAACGTAACGACAACGTCAGGTTTGCGCCGGCGCAGCGAACCTTTGAGCGGAGCGGCGTTAAGCGAGCGCAGGCTGCGGAGCGGTTAAGCGCGCCATGGTTCACATGCAGAAAAGCCCAGAGGTTTGGCGCGCCAGCGGAGCAGACAAGCGAGTAGCCGCGCAGCTCTTGGCGAGCGGAGCCGGCGCAAACCGCAACGAAGCGTAAACGTTACAACTAGCTTTGTTACTCTGAGAAGTCGGTAGCACTACATAGCGCGCCAAAGTCACCCTCAAACCAAGGCTCCCCCAGCAGCCGGTCGAGGATGATCGCCGCCGCCGCCCGCACCGAGAGATGGTTGTAAGGCCCTCGCCCCCATATGGGATAGAGGATGTAATCGGCCTTCATCATCATTTCCCGCTCCATGCCGAAGCCGGTGCCAAAGAGCAGCAGCCAAGGACCCTCCTCGGTGACGAACTTTTCCCGCATCTGACGGTAGCCGACCGAGTTGTCATAAATCCGGGCATCGGTCGTGATGATCTTCGGGCGCCTTCCCTCTTTCTCCTCGATGGCCGCCATGGCCTCTTCCAGGGTGGCCGTCACCTTCAACCGTTCGAGGGCCTCCTTGCGGTCCGGGTTGTATTCGGCCCCATAACCCTCCATCCAATAGCGCAGGATCTCGCCAACCAGGCGCTGTTGGGCCTGGTGGGGGTGGATGACGAAATAACCGGCCACGTCATAGGTGGTGGCGCTGCGAGAGATGTCATGGAGGTCCAGGTTGGTCACCGATGTAGCGATAACCTGCATCCGCTTATTGTAGACGGGGTGGTGGACCAGACCGATATAGAGGCGAACATCCTGCAGGTTCACGAGTGCGGCTCCCTCCCCCTGGCGTATTTCTTCTTCGGCTTTTCCGGGATTTCCGCTTCGAGGCCCAATTCGCGCAAGGCCTCGGCCAGCAGCAGCCGGTCATCGAATGGGAAAGACCGACCGATGAGCAGTTCCGGGCGGTTCTGATAAGTCCGTTTGAAGGCCTCCTTGCGCCGCCAGCGCCGGATGGCCTCATGGTGACCGCTCAGCAATTCAACCGGCACCTCTATCCCGCGAAAGAGGGCCGGTTTCGTGTACTGGGGATACTCAAGCAAGCCATCGCTGAAGGACTCCTCCTCAGCAGAGGTCTCATCGCCCAGAGCCCCTGGCAGCAGGCGGGCCACGGCGTCAATGACAACCATCGCCGGCAATTCGCCGCCAGTGAGCACATAGTCGCCGATGGAGATCTCCTCATCGACCCAGGCCTGACGGACCCGGTCATCAATCCCTTCATAGCGGCCGCAGATCAGCACTATTTGCTCTAAACCGGAGAGCTCGCGCGCCTTGGCCTGATGAAAAACCGCCCCTTGCGGCGTCATCAGGGCCACCCGCACCCGCGAAGGATCCCGCTGTTCGCGCGGGCCGCAGAGCGACTCCAAGGCGTCGAAAAAGGGCTGAGCGTTCATCACCATGCCGGCACCGCCGCCAAAAGGGGTGTCATCGACGCGACGGTGCTTGTTCGTCGTATAAGCCCGCACATCATGGGCTTTTACCGACAGGATACCCTTCTCCCTCGCCCGCCCGATGATGCTCGCATCCATCGGTCCGGAAAACATCTCCGGAAAGATCGTCAACACGTCAATCTTCATTGTATCGCCATCCGTTTATCGCCATCGGTCAGCGCAACCCTTCCGGGAGCCTTACCGTCATCGTCCCTGCAGCCAGATCGACCTTCAGCACGACCGACTTCAGGGCCGGGACCAAGACCTCGCTCGGCGGAGACGACTGGCGGACCACATAGACATCGTTGCTGCCTGTCTCCAGGATCTCCTCGATCTGCCCGAGTTTTTCCCCTTCCTCTGTAAAAACAGCCAGACCTTCCAGTTGAAAATGGTAGTAGCTGTCTGCTTCCGGCGGCGGCACTTCCTCAACGGGGATGGTCAGGTAGCAGCCCTTGAGCCGCTCGGCCTGGGTCATATCACCGATCTCCTGAAAGCTGACGATCACCAGTTTCTTCATGGGGTGAGCGCCGGCGATCGTCAACACCTCTGGCAACCCCTGGGGCGCCGACTCCAGGAAAACCCGTTTCAGTTCATTAAACCGCGACGGCTTTTCCGTCAGCGGCCAGACGCGGACCTGTCCGCGCACCCCCTGTGTGTTGACGATCTGCCCCACCCGGACACGCTTCGACATAACAGGCGGCCTCCCCCGTTAGAAGGGAAAAAGGGAGCTTTCGCCCCCTTTTCCCTGTGTCTTTGCCTTTTTGATTCCAATGAATCAAAGAATTTCAACCATAACACGCCGTCCATCCCTGGCGGCGGCCGCTTTGACCATCGTGCGGATGGCCTTGGCAATCTTACCTTGTTTGCCAATGACCTTACCCATGTCTTCTGGAGCGACGCGAAGTTCAATCACGACTTGCTTGTCCGTCTCCGTCTGGGTAACTTGCACGGCCTCTGGTCGGTCGACCAGGGCTTTGGCCAGAACCTCTACCAACTCTTTCACGTGGGTACCTCCCCACTGGACATTCCCCATTGGACGCGATTAAGCCTGCGCTTTTTTCTCCGCCCACTTGTCCAGGATCCCAGCCTTGTTCAACAAGGCCTTGACGGTATCCGAAGGTTGAGCCCCGCTGGACAGCCACTTGATCGCTTTTTCTTCATCGATCTGCAGGATGGCCGGTTCTTTGGTGGGGTTGTAGTAACCAATCTCTTCAATAAAACGCCCATCCCGGGGAGAACGGGAATCGGCGACAACGACCCGGTAGAAGGGAGCTTTTTTCATACCCAGGCGTTTGAGACGAATCCGAGTTGCCAAGAATATCACCTCCTTCAAAGAGTTTGACTGCTTTACTTCATGAAAGGCATCCGGAACATACCCTTCTTGCCACCGGGCCCTTTGCCCGGCCCCTTGCCGCCGCGCATATCGGCGAACTGCTTGAAGAGTTTGCGCGTCTGTTCAAAGGTCTTGAGCAGGTTGTTCACCTGCTGGACCGAGGTGCCGGAACCGCGGGCAATGCGTCGCTTGCGGCTGTCCTTCAGGATCTGGGGATTGCGCCGCTCTTCCGGCGTCATGGACAGGATAATGGCCTCCACATGCTTCATGTCTTTATCATCGATCTGCACATCTTTCATGGCCTTTATCTTGTTCATGCCCGGCATCATGCCCATCAGTTGATCGAGGGGTCCCATCTTCTTCATCTGCTGAATCTGAGACAGGAAGTCTTCCAGGTTGAACTCAGCCTTGCGCAGGCGCTGTTCCATATCCTTGGCCGTCTGGGCGTCGATGTTGGCCTGGGCCTTCTCGATCAGGGTGAGCACATCGCCCATCCCCAGGATGCGCGAGGCCATCCGGTCCGGATGGAAGGGCTCTAAGGCATCTGGCTTCTCCCCCATGCCGGCGAACTTGATGGGGCATCCGGTGACCGCCTTGACAGACAAAGCGGCGCCGCCCCGAGCATCGCCATCGAGCTTGGTCAAGATCACCCCGTCGAGTCCGAGTTGCCCATGGAAGGACTCGGCCACATTGACGGCGTCCTGACCGGTCATGGCGTCCACCACAAGCAGGATCTCATGGGGCCGGACCGATGTTTTGATCGATTTCAGTTCATCCATCAACTCTTCGTTGATGTGCAAACGGCCAGCCGTATCGAGCAGGACCACATCGCGCCCATGAGCGACGGCATGCTCGACAGCGCCCTTGGCGATGTCGATCGGGCTGATGCCAGTGCCCATCGAAAAGACGGGCAGGTCGAGCTGATTGCCCAGGACCTGAAGCTGTTTCACCGCCGCCGGACGGTAGACGTCACAAGCCGCCAAGAGGGGCCGCCGCCCCTGCTTGCGCAGGAACAGGCCCAGCTTGGAGACGGTCGTCGTCTTGCCGGCGCCTTGCAAACCGACGAGCATGACCACCGTCGGCGGTTTGGGCGATAAGGTCAGCTTCGATGAGGCGCCTCCCATCAGGGAGACCAGTTCTTCATAGACCACCTTAACGACCTGCTGACCAGGCGTCAGGCTTTCCAGGACCTCTTGACCGATAGCTCGTTCTTTGACGCGGGCAACAAAATCCTTGACAACCTTCAGGCTGACGTCCGCCGCCAAAAGGGCCATGCGGACCTCCCGCATCGCCTCGGCCACATCGGCCTCTGAGACCTTCCCCTTGCCACGCAGCTTTTTGAAGGTGTTTTGCAGTTTTTCCGCCAATCCCTCAAACATGGCCATCAGTGGCTCCCCCGCTTTCGTCAAGCATTTCTTTCAGTCGGAGGATGACCCCTTCCAACCGTCCCCCATCGCCGTCGCGATGACAGCGCTGCAGTTGCGCCAGGATTTCCGACAACCTCACTCGTTCCTCCTGCCAGCGATCGACCAATCCTAGCTTCTCTTCATAACCGAGCAGGATCTTCTCGGACCGCTTCAACAGGTCGAAGACGGCTTGGCGCGTCACAGAGAACTCCTCGGCGATCTCCGCCAGGGAGAAATTGTCCTCGTAATAAAGGGATAGAACCTGCCGCTGACGTTCAGTCAGCAATTGACCGTAAAAGTCGTTGAGCAGGGCCATCCGCGTCAATTTTTCGAGCGGTCTTTCTTCCATCACAAAACCCTTCTGTAAAGGGAGGAGACTTGACACTTAATGATTCTACTATGAAGCCACAGGACTGTCAAGGTTTTCTCCTTCACGAAACGAAGGAAGGCCACAGCCTTCCTTCGTTTATGGTCGAAGCGCTTTTTGGTACATGACGCCTCTTTATCGCAACTGCTTCGTGAGCAACATCGCTCCAGTTAGACTCAACCGGCCTCCTCCGACATGTCCCGGTCCATATCCACGCAGACGCAGTTACGACCCAGTCCTTTTGCCCGGTAGAGGGCGCGGTCAGCCGCTTCAATCAACCGCGACTTGTCCCAACCGGCTAACTTCTGGGCAGCGCCGATGCTGACGGTTATGTTCAGACAGAGGCTGCGATCGGGGTTGTGAAAACAGAAGTTCGCCACCGCCAGCCGAATCTGTTCCGCCTTCTCGATCCCTCGCTGGAGATCAGCGGCAGGGAGAATCACGGCAAATTCCTCACCGCCGTACCGGGCGGCCACCTCCTCCGGACCGAGATGGCTCCGCAGGATAACGGCGATCTGCCGGAGGATCTCGTCGCCACAGGGATGGCCGTAGGTGTCGTTACAGCGCTTGAAATGGTCGATATCAAGCAACAATAAGATGAGCGTCCGTCCCAACGCTTCGCTTTCCTCCATCAGTTCCTGCAAACGTTGTTGAAAAAAACGGTGATTGTGCAAACCCGTCAAGCCGTCTGTTACAGCCTGCTTGGCGAAATACTCATTCTGCCGTCTTAACTGGTGGTACATGCTGGCGTTTTTCAAAGCCAGCGCAGCCTGACCGCCCAGGATTTGCAGGATCTCGGCCTTCGAAGAGGTGAGCAGGTAACGCGGTCCCATCGAGTGGATGTTGATGCAGCCGATGACTTCCTTAATAAAGGTCAGCGGGATAGAGGCTACATAGTTGGTCAACGATGGCCGGTACCGGCGGTACTCGGCTGAATGGTCATGGATAAAGGGCTGGCCGGTGGTGAGCACCTGCCAGGCCACGCTGTCGCGAAAACCCTCAGGCGGGCGGTCCGGGAGACATGCCGCTCCGTCGCCAAAGCCGCAGTGGCTCACGATCCGCACATCTTCCTCATCCCAGAGGATGATCGACGCTGATTCAGCGCCCGTCAAGGTCACCATCGCCTGGAGGATGATGGTGACGATTTCGCCTTCATCAACAGTGGTGTTGATGGCCCGGTTGATTTCATGGAGGATGTAATTCTGGCGGGTCAGTTCGTCCAGATCCTCCTGGGCCATCCGCTGAGACTCGATGGTCCGCAGAGCGTCGTCCCGCTCAAGGGCCAGATAGGCAATCTGACCCTCCATTTCTGAAATCCGCCGCTCCAGGAGCGCCATCTGTCTCTGTTTCTCTTCGCTGTATGGTATATGTAGCCGACCTCCCTGCCACCGGTAGGCAAGAAAAAGAAGGAGGACGGCGCTCATTCCGATGACAAAGTATTCCATCGCCTGGCTCCTTCCAAAAGGAGTAAGAACCCCATGAGGGTTATATTCTCCTTTCAGAGCAGGATTCCTGCTGTTAAGCCTTCGGAGTCGTCAAACGAATTGCCCGGGCGCGCGCTTCCTCCATGATCCGCTTTTCATTGAGATGAACCAATTTCCCGTCCCGCACCAGGATCCGGCCGTCGACGAGCACCGTTTCCACATCAGACCCCCGAGCCGCATAGACCAGGTGGGCTACAGGATCGAAGTCAGGACACAGGTGTAGTTGGTCCATGTTGACGATGACGATGTCGGCCCTTTTGCCTGCCTCTAGGGAGCCGATAACGTCATCCCATCCCAGGGCGCGGGCGCCGCCGATGGTGGCCATCTCCAGGACAGCGTAAGCCGGCATTGCTGTCGGATCGAAAAGATTGACCTTCTGCAAAAAGGCAGCCTGGCGCATCTCCTCGATCAGGTCGAGGTTGTTATTGCTCGATGCCCCGTCGGTGCCCAAACCGATTACAGCCTGACGTTTGCGCAAACTCTCGACGGGCGCGATGCCGGAGGCAAGCTTCATGTTGCTCTCCGGGTTGTGGGCGACACCGACTTTTTTCGTAGTCAGGATCTCCTCTTCCGCCTCGGTCAGGTGGACACAGTGAGCGGCCAAGACGGGCCGTTCGAAGAGCCCGATGCTGTCCATCAGCAGGATGGGCGATTTGCCGTACTGCTTGGTGATATCCTCCACCTCTGTCCGCGTTTCGGCCAGGTGGATATGGAGGCCTGTTCCCAGGCGGTCGGCCAAGTCCATCACCTTTTTCAGGTAATCGGGATTGCAGGTGTAAGGCGCATGAGGCCCCAACCAAACGCGAATCCGCCCGTCGGCGCCCTTGTTCCAGTCGGAGAAGAGCCTTTCCGACTCAGTGAGGCCCTTGTTACCGTTCGCTTCGCCGGCTACGCTGATCATGCCCCGGCTGAGGTGACCCCGCATGCCGCTCTCGGCGACAGCCTCGGCCACACGGTCCATGAAAAAGTACATGTCGGCGAAGACGGTCGTGCCCGATTTCAACATCTCGGCCGCTGCCAGAAGGGTGCCCCAGTAGACATCATCGCCAGTCAGATTCGCCTCGGCCGGCCAGATCTTTTCGTTGAGCCAGCGCATTAAGGGCAGATCGTCGGCGTAGCTGCGAAAAAGAGTCATGGCCGCATGGGTATGGGCGTTGACTAAGCCCGGTAGGACCGCCTTATTGCGGGCATCGATCACCTGCAGGTCAGGCCCGAAGATCGCCTCAGGGGCGCCTCCCGGGAAGATGTCGGCGATGATGCCGTCTTCCACATAGACATCGGCCCGTCCAATGGCGGAGCGCTCGGTCATCGGCAGCACCATGCCACCCTGGATCAGGATTCTCGCCATACACATCCTCCTCAAAAAAACAGGGTCACTTCGTTTCCGCCATCGCCTGCAACGTCTCCAGGTAAGGAGGACGGAAAACACCGCGGTCAGTGATAAAGGCTGTCACCAGTTCAGCTGGGGTCACGTCAAAGGCCGGGTTGTAGACAGGCACCCCTGCCGGCGCTGTGATCGATTCGCCGACACGGCGGACCTCCTCGGCGTCGCGCTCCTCGATGGGGATCTGAAGACCCGACGAAAGGGTCAGGTCGAAGGTGGACACCGGCGCCGCCACATAGAAGGGGATGCCATGGGCTTTGGCGGCCAGGGCGACGCCGTAGGTGCCGATCTTGTTGGCCACATCGCCGTTGGCCGTGATCCGGTCGGCGCCGACGATGACCAAGTCGATAAGCTTCTGTTTCATCACATAGGCCGCCATGGAATCGGTGATCAAGGTGACGGGGATGCCGTCTTGCATCAGTTCCCAGGCGGTCAACCGCGCCCCTTGCAAAAGGGGCCGCGTCTCATCGGCGAAGACAGAGATCTCCTTGCCGGCCTGGTGGGCCGCCCGGATGACGCCCAGGGCCGTGCCGAAGCCGGCAGTAGCCAGGGCGCCGGCGTTGCAGTGGGTCAGGATGCCGGCGCTATCGGGGATCAATTCGAGACCGTACTGGCCCATCTGTTCGTTCATGGCCCGGTCTTCATCGAAGATCGCCTTCGCCTCAGCGACGAGGCGCTCCTGCTGTTCCTTGACGCTGTATGTTCGAATATCTTCGAGGATGGCCTCCATGCGCCGGAGCGCCCAGAAGAGATTGACCGCCGTCGGGCGCGTCTTGCCCAGATCGGCGATGGCCTGTTTGACATCGGCCGCAAAGTCGACCCGGTCCTCACCGGTGTAGTTGAGCGCCGCCAGAGCGACACCGAAGGCGGCAGCCGCGCCGATGGCCGGGGCGCCGCGGACCTTCAGTTTTTTGATAGCGTCACAGAGGATGATGTGATCCCAGCATTCGATATACTCTTCCGTAACGGGCAGTTTGGTCTGATCGAGAAGCAGCAGGTGATCCTCCTGCCAGCGCATCGTATCCAACAGCGTTCCCCTTCCCCTTACAGTTTGAAGCCGCCGAATTCGGCCAGCGCGTGCTGACACTCACAGTCCGCCTCCGGTTCCAGCATGGCGATGGTCCGCATGGTCAGGCGTTTGATGTTCTCTATGTTCGCCTTCATGGCGTCGAGGACTTCCATATGGGTCAACACCTGCGGCGAGATGCCGGCGGCGAAGTTGGTCACCATGCAGACGGTAGCGTAACACATCTCCGCCTCCCGGGCCAGCGGCGCTTCGGGAACACTCGTCATCCCCACCAGGTCGCCGCCGAGCATTTTATACATGCGGATCTCGGCAGGCGTCTCAAAACGGGGGCCTTCCGTGCAGACATAGACGCCGCCGTCATGGGCGCTCAACTGCTCCGCCTTGGCCGCCTCCAGCATGGTCTGCCGGATCCGGGCGCAGTACGGGTGGGTCACGTCGGTATGGATGACGCCGTTGGCGCCGCCCTCGAAAAAGGTGTTCGGTCGCGCCTTCGTGAAGTCAAGGAACTGATCGATGACGACGAGGCTGTTCGTCCCCATCGCTTCATTTAATGAACCGACGGCTGCCGTAGCGATGATCTGACGCACACCAAGCCGTTTCAACGCCAGGATGTTGGCCCGGTAGTTGACGAGATGAGGAGGGACTGAATGGCCCTCCTCATGGCGGTTCAAAAAGGCCACATCCTTGCCGGCGTATTTGCCGAGTTTCAAGGAAACCGTTCCATAAGGGGTGTCTACCTTGACGTGACGGGGATCGACGATCATGGACGGGTCGTAAACGCCTGTCCCGCCGATGATGGCGATGGATGCCTTCACCCAGGATTCCTCCTTCTATCGCTGACAAGCATGCCGTTCATGTAGACGTTGGTCGTCGGGACATCGACAATGGTGATGACCACATTTTCCGTCTTGGCGCCGCAGTGCCGGACGAGGGCCTCCGTGATGGCTTGGGTGGCGGCGCGCTTCTGGTCTTCTGTGCGGCCTTCGAGCATGGTGATGTTGACGATGGGCATGATGACTCCTCCTTAAATTGTTGTCATTGGCTAGCCGAACAAGGCGCGGGCGAATTCAGGGGGATCGAAGTCGCGCAGGTCGTCCATCTTCTCGCCAATGCCGATGAACTTGACAGGCGCCTCCATCTCCGCCGCGATAGCCAGGATGACGCCACCCTTGGCCGTGCCGTCCAATTTGGTCAGCACGAGACCAGTCAAGCCCACAGCCTCTCTGAAGAGGCGCGCCTGGCTGACAGCGTTCTGCCCTGTCGTCGCGTCGAGAACCAGCAGGGTTTCATGGGGCGCGCCCGGCAACGCCCGGTCGAGGACCCGGTTGATCTTGCTCAGTTCATTCATCAGGTGGGCCTTGTTGTGCAGGCGGCCGGCCGTGTCGATGATCAACACGTCAACACTGCGGCTCTTGGCGGCCTGGACAGCGTCAAAAGCGACCGCGCTCGGGTCGGAACCCTCCTGATGGCGGATGACCTCGACGCCGACGCGCTGCCCCCAGATCTCCAACTGGTCGATGGCCGCCGCCCGGAAGGTGTCGCCGGCTGCCAGGAGGACCTTGCGTCCCTCCTGTTTCCACCGGTGGGCCAGTTTGGCGATGGTCGTCGTCTTGCCGACGCCGTTGACGCCGACGATGAGGACGACGGTGGGTTGATGATCCAGTGCGACGGTCTGGGCCTGCTCGCCCAGGATGCGGGCCACCTCCGCCTGGAGCAGGTCCTTGATCCGCGCCGGATCGCCGATCTTCTGCTCCTTCACGGTCCGCCGCAGGCGTTCCACCAGGTCGAGGGACGTGTCAGCGCCCACATCGGCGCTGATCAGGGCCTCTTCCAACTCCTCAAAGAGTTCCTCGTCGATCTTGGGCCGCCCCGTCACCAGGGCCTCCACCTTCTCGACCAGGTTTTGCCGTGTTCGGGTGAGTCCTTCTTTCAGTCGGCTGAAAAAACCGGTCACCGTTCCACCTCCGTCGAAATCACAAGTAGTATCCGAAATCATCCAGGATTTATCCTGATCAGGCGCTGTTTTCATCTGGTCGGGTCATGCGCACCGAGATCAACTTGGACACACCAGCCTCCTGCATGGTCACGCCGTAGAGGTAATCGGCGCTCTCCATCGTTCCTTTACGGTGAGAGATGACGATGAACTGGCTCTTTTCGGAAAGGCTTTGCAAGTAGCGTCCGAAGCGGGCCACATTGGCCTCATCCAAGGCTGCCTCGATCTCATCGAGGACGCAGAATGGGCTCGGTCGGACCTGCAGCAGTGCGAAGAGCAAGGCAATGGCGGTTAACGCCCGTTCACCCCCGGAGAGGAGGGACAGGTTGACCAGTTTTTTGCCTGGCGGTTGGGCCAGGATGTCTACGCCCGTCGTCAACAAATCGCCCGGATCGGTGAGGGCCAGTTCCGCCCGCCCCCCTTGAAAAAGGTCAGAGAAAACCTCGCCGAAGTGGCTGTTGATCTCCTCAAAGGCCTGGCCAAAGCGGCGCACCATGATCCCTTCGATCTCTCCGATCACCTGTTCCAGAGTAGCTTTTGCCGCCATCAGGTCCTCATGCTGCCGAGAGAGGAACTGGGCGCGCTCCTGCAACCGCTCTTCCTCCTCGATAGCCAGTAGGTTGACAGGCCCCATCTCCTTCTGTAAAGCGCGCAGCTGATTCAATCGCTTCTGGGCCTCCCGGCGGTCTTCAGGAGGTTGCCCCTGTTCACAGGCTTGCTCTGGCGTCATCTCCCACTGTTCAAGGAGCCGCTGGGTCAAGGTGACTTTCTCAGCATCGAGGCGCGTCAGTTGCAGTTCCTGCCGGTGCACCTTCTCCCGGAGAGGCTGGACCTCGGCGGCCACTGCTTTGCGACGTTCCATAGTCTCTTTGTGCCGGCGATCGGCCTCTGCTTGCTCCTCCTGGCGCAGACGAACCTGTTCCATCGCTTCCGTCTCTTCAGCGATAGCCAGAGCCAGTTCCTTTTCCATCTCCTCTTGTTCGCTGGCACTGGCGGCCATATCCCCGTTCGCCGTGTGGCAGCGTTCTTCCTTCTCGGCGATCTCTTTTTCGTTCTTACGGATCTCCGTATGCAACGACGCGAGAGCCTGTTCGATGCCCCGGCTCTCTTCCTCCAGCCGGGCCAAGTTCAACTGCCAGCCAGTCAGGTCATCGCGGTCATCTTCCCCTGCTGCGCGCAAGCGGGCCAGTTCAGCCTGACGCTCACTCATGACCGCCTCCAGGTTCGCCGCTTCCGCCTCACTGGCAGCCACTTCGGCCTGCAAGCGGGTTTTTTCCGAGAGCAACCGTGTCAGATCGTCTCGCAGGATCGCCAGTTCCCCTTCAACGCCGCGGATCTGGCGCGTTTCCTGGTCAATTCCCCGTTGCAAACGGGCGAGGTCGGCTGAATTGGCCGCCTTTTCCGCTTCCAGGTGGGCGATCGCCTTTTGACGCTCCTGGCTCTGCCTCTCCAGGCGGCTGATCTGCTCAGTCGCCTCCTCCCGCTGCTGTTTCAGATCACTGATGGCCAGTCCCAGGGTCTGTTCCTCTTCGGCAAGCAACGACAATTCGCGGCGGCGCAGGAAGGTCTGACCGCCCCGCTGCCCCTGGCTGCCGCCGGTCACACTGCCTCCCGGCTGCAGCAGATCGCCTTCCAAGGTGACGATTCGCCACTGGTAGCGCGTCTTGCGGGCAAATTCGAGCGCCCCGTGCAGGTTCTCCATCACCAGCGTCCTGCCCAGGAGAAAACGCACGGCAGGCAGATGGGCGGGATCGCAGCGGACGAGATCGGCAGCGCAGCCGATGACCCCCGGCTGGTTTAAGACCTCCCGCCCCGGTCCGCCATAGACCTGGAGACTTTTCAAAGGCAGGAAGGTGGCCCGCCCCTTGCGCGTCCTCTTCAGGTGTTCGATGGCGCCGCGAGCGCCCTGATCATCCTCGGTGACGATATTTTGCATGCCGCCGCCTAAGGCCACATCCATAGCCGTTTCCAACCCCGGCGGCACTTCGATCAAGTCACTGAAGACGCCGATGATGCCTTGCAGTTTGGGATTGCCGGCCTTTACCTGGGCCAGCACCTCCCGGACGCCGGAGGCAAAGCCTTCATAGGAGCGTTCCATAGCCTCAATGGCCTTTCGCCGCGCCGATACCTCCTGCCAGCGGCGCATCGTCTGACTGAGTTGATGTTCCAACTCGTTGGACTGGCCTTTCCACTGGGCGATCCGATTGGCGTCAGCCTCCCCCTCTGCCTGCTTGTCCGCCCTCTGCCGCTCCCTCTCGGTTGCTTCCTGGCGGCACCTCTCTGCTTCCCCTTCCAGTTCAGCGAGCCGGTTGCGTGAGCGCTCCCTCTCCTCTTCCAATCGACGGACCTGAGCCTCTTGGCGGGCGGCGCGCAAGTCGGACTCATGGGTCTGAGTCCGCAGACGGGCTAAGCCTTGGGCGGATTCAAAGAGCTTTTGCCGAAGGTTGTCGATCTCCCTTTCAGCAGCCGCGACGGCCTCCCGAGCCGCAGCGCCGCGGGCGAGCCGGGCATCGACCTCCTGCCGGACATCCGCCAGTTCCTGCGCCACCTGTTGCCGCCGCTCCCGCTGCGCCCCTTCCCGGCTGCGCAAGGCGGCAAGAGCCGCTCGGGATTGTTCTTGTTCCCTCATCAGCAGTTGCCCTTGCGCTTCAAGGCCCTTGATCCGTTCCCGGATCACGTTCAGCTTGCCTTGCAGCGCGATCACCTGTTCTGAACGGCGGTGGGCCTCCTGCCTGACCGCCATGAGCGTTTCCTCCGCCTGCCGCGCCGCCAGCGCGGCGTCCGCTTCAGCGCCTTCCAGAGTGGCCAACTGGGCTTCCTTTTCCCAGAGCAGGGCAGAAAACCGGTCCAGTTCCCGCCGCGTCTGCTCCATGGTCGCCATCATCTCTTCAAAATCGACGACGAGCAACCCCAGTTCGACCTCTTTCCGTTCCACCTCAAGGGCCTGAAACCGGCGAGCCAGTTCAGCCTGACTGCGGATGGCGTCAAGCTGCTGTTCCAGTTCTCCGATGATATCGCTTAAGCGGACCAGGTGCTGCTGCGTCTCCTCAAGCTTTTTGACCGCTTCCCGCTTACGGTTGCGGTAGCGGACGATGCCGGCCGCCTCCTCGATCAACGCGCGCCGGTCCTCAGGACGGGAGGAGAGGACTTCGTCGACCCGACCCTGACCGATGATCGAAATCCCCTCACGTCCTAGACCGGTATCCGAAAAAAGCTCCTGCAGATCCCGCAGGCGGCAGGGGCTTCGGTTTAAAAGGTAGTCGCTGTCACCGGAGCGAAAGACGCGCCGCGTCACCGTCACCTCGCGGAAATCGACAGGCAGCATCCCTTTTTCGTTATCCAGAGTCAGGGAGACCTCGGCCATTCCGACCGGTTTGCGCCGGTCCGAACCGGCAAAGATAACATCTTCCATCTTCGAGCCGCGGAGCGACCGGGGGCTCTGCTCCCCCAGCACCCAGCGGATGGCGTCAGCCACATTCGACTTTCCGGAACCGTTGGGGCCAACGACGACGGTCAAGCCGGGGGAAAGCAGGATTTCTGTTTTATCAGCAAAAGATTTAAAGCCGTTCAATTCGATGCGTTTAAGAACCAATTCCCGATTCCTCCCGAAAAATTCCTCTTCATTGTAGCATAGGCCCCAGGGGGGAACAAGAAAGGCCTGAAAAAGAAAAACTGCCCGTTGCCGGACAGCCCTCTGTGAGTTTGTAATAGCGACTTTTGCGGTTTTATGTAGTCGACGACATTACCGAGGCTCAACGATAAACTTGATGGCCGTCCGCTCTTCCCCATCGATGGCGATCTCCACAAAGGCGGGGATGGTGATCAGGTTGATGCCGTTGGGCGCGACAAAGCCCCTGGCAATGGCGATGGACTTGATCGCCTGGTTGACCGCGCCAGCCCCCACCGCTTGAATCTCGGCCCTTCCTTTCTCGCGGAGGATAGCGGCCAATGCTCCAGCTACCGATTTGGGGTTCGATTGCGCCGATACTTTCAACCCTTCCATGAGACAGTTCCCTCCTAGCTGTAATTGTCTTTCCCTGCAGGTCCAAGGTGGGGCATCCGCTTTTTGCTGATTCGGTCTTTCCTTGGCTTGAAGTCATTTCTCTATTGGTATGCGAATATCCTGCAATTTCCTTCCACATCACCTGTACATTTTTCAAATTTTTGTTTTTATCTGTGTTAATTTATTCGTCAAAAACCATCAAAGTTCGAGTTTTCCAGCCGATTCCCTGTAGTCAACCATCAGCGAATTCCCTTTTCCACAATCGAAACGATTCCTTACATCCCATGATTGGCGAACAAAAAAAGAAACCGCCTAAATAACAGCGGCAACATCAACAATTGTGATGGTCTCTGTACAGAATTGACACTTGATCCCGCAACGTAGATATATATTCCTCTTGGTTTAAGAGATATATTCGACTACCCCGGGCGAACTGCCAACTGCCATGAAAAGGCATCACGCCTGTTGAATCGTCGCTGGCGATAAAATCGCTCCGGGGAATCGCCCCTGAAATCGTCAAAGGGATCACGGCGTTGATGTGACGGAGGAGCCATTGCCGATGGCCGGTAACTAAAGATAGATCCTGCGGTGGGACGAGCAGCCGATTTTCGCTTGCGGCAGGTCCGATGCCAATCTTGGCGATAAACGATGCGATCAAGGCAAGCGTGTACCGGTAAGCCAGATAACGCCGCACCCATTCGCCCAGGCTAGGTGACGAAGGGCCGGCCAAGGTCGCCTGTTCGCACAACTCCCCTGGCATAAGCCCCCAGCGGATCACAGGAATGCGATGATAAGCGCAGAGAGCTGCCATATCGGACAAGAGGCGCAGCGTCCGCCCCCAAAGCCAGGGTTGGTATATCCCCGCCCGCCATAAAGGTTCCAGCGGGCTGTCTTTCAAGACAAGGGTAGGGTGGATGCGCAAAAAGTCGGGTTTCAGCCAGAGGCACTCCTGCAGCGATGACAAGGCGCCAGCCTCATCGTCGCCCGGCAGGCCGGTCATCAAGTGGATGCCAACCTTTATCCCAGCCTGTCGCAGCAGGCCCACGGCCCGGACCGTATCGGCTGGCCCATGCCCCCTGCCGGCCCTTTCCAGAACGGAGGCATGCATCGACTGGGCGCCCACCTCCACCACCGTCGCCCCGTAATGGCGCAAGCGTTCCACTGTCGCGCCGTCAATGCCGTCAGGCCGCGTCGAAAGACGCAGTCCGCCGATCCCCTCCCTGCCGAGCCACCGCCGGGCCGCTGCGAGGAGACGCACCTGAACCTCGCCAGGGAGCAAGGTGAAGGACCCGCCGTAAAAAGCGATCTCATGGTTTTCTCCCCTCGCTGCCGTCGTCGCATTTGCTGCACACGCCAGACTTGTAACAGCTACCCTCTTCGCCGCAGGCTCTGCCGATATCGCCGTCTTCCGGCTACCCAAATAACGGCGCACCGTCTCATCGACACTGTCCGGTCCCGGAACTCCCCGCTCTCCTGTCAGCCCCTCCTGGCTGCAATAGAGGCAGCGGGCGGGACAACCCATCTGGGGGATAAAAATAGGGATGATCATGCCATCATCCCTTTCTGCCAGCCCATTCCCGCATGGCCCGGCCAGCCGCCTGCTGTTCCGCCTCTTTTTTCGTGCGACCCTGACCGTCAGCGATCACCGTGCCGTTGACCATGACCGCGGCGACAAAGCGCTTGTCATGATCGGGGCCGCTCTCGTCGACGATGCAGTAGCGTATGTCGGCGGGACCGCTGCGCTGAACCCATTCCTGAAAAGCCGTCTTGTTGTCGCCGCTGATCAGGTTCTGGGCGTTCTCCAGGGCCTCGCCGAAGAGATCGAGGATGAAGCGGCGAGCCGCCTCAATGCCACCAGCTTGGAAGAGCGCGCCGATGACCGCCTCCAGGGCGTCCGCCAGGATGGACGGCTTCTCACGACCGCCACTGGCCTCCTCGCCCCGGCCCAGCTTCAACCAGGCGCCAAGGTTCAAACGACGCGCCCCCTCAGCCAGGTTGGCCTCACAGACGACAGCCGCCCGCCGGCGCGACAGTTCCCCCTCCGTCCAGGCGGGATAGCGGTCGAAAAGCTGTTCGCCGATGACGAGCCCAAGTACAGCGTCGCCGAGAAACTCCAGACGCTGGTTGTGCTCCTGCGGGGCCTGGGGATTCTCGTAGGCAAAGGAGGGATGGGTCAAGGCCATCTCGAGGGTGGAGAGATGTTCGCCGTCGACGCCGATCCTCCGGGCCAGTTCGGCCGGGTGATTAGGTCCTCTTTTCATGAGTTCACCTCAGACAAAAGAGCCCCGTACCCCAAAACGGGCACGGGGAGTCTTTGCAAATAATCTTCCGCTAAAGAAAAGCAGATGAGGGCACCGGTTACTCCCCGGGGCGATACTTGCGGATAGCGATCGTCGCGTTATGCCCGCCAAATCCAAAAGTGTTGGAGATGGCCGAATCCACCGTTAGTTTGCGCGCCTTGTGGGGAACATAATCAAGGTCACAGCCCTCGCCAGGATTGTCGAGGTTGATCGTCGGCGGGATGATGTCGTCATGGACAGCTAGGGCGGAGGCGATCAACTCGATTCCGCCGGCGGCACCGAGCAGATGACCCGTCATCGACTTGGTCGAACTGATGGCCACCTTGTTAGCGGCATCGCCGAAGACCGACTTGATGGCTAGCGTTTCGAAGTAATCG
Source organism: Heliomicrobium sulfidophilum (assembly GCF_057715735.1). Taxonomy (NCBI): domain Bacteria; kingdom Bacillati; phylum Bacillota; class Clostridia; order Eubacteriales; family Heliobacteriaceae; genus Heliomicrobium; species Heliomicrobium sulfidophilum. Next base: position 55,044 of record NZ_JBVTZZ010000004.1, on the reverse strand, counting down.
TTCTTCTCCGTCGCCGTGCCGTGGGCGTTGATGTAGGTGATCTCCTCCGGCTTTAGGCCGGCGTCTTCGAGGGCGCCCTTCATGGCCCGCGCTGCCCCTTCGCCGTTCGGCGCCGGGTCAGTGATATGGTAGGCGTCACAGGAGGAGCCGTAGCCGACCACTTCCGCATAAATCCGGGCGCCCCGGGCGAGGGCGTGTTCCAGTTCCTCAAAGACCAAGATGCCGGAGCCTTCGCCCATGACGAAACCACTGCGGTCGCGATCAAAGGGACGGCTGGCCTTGGCCGGTTCTTCGTTGAGGGTGGACATGGCCTTCATGGAGCAGAAACCGGCGAAGGCAAGCCGGACGATAGACGCCTCGGTGCCACCGGTCAGCACGGCCTTGCAGTCGCCCCGCTGGACGAGCCGGAAGGCGCTGCCGCAGGCGTTTGTCGCTGAAGCGCAAGCGGTAACGACCGTTTCGCTTGGTCCGCGCAGGTTCAATTGCATAGAGATGAAACCAGCGGCCATGTTGGAGATCATCATGGGGACGAAGAAGGGGCTGATCCGGCCGACGCCTTTTTGCATCATCACCTTCGCCTGGTCCTCAAAGGTCTCCATGCCGCCGATGCCGCAACCGAGGACGACGCCGAAGCGGTCCCGGTCAACCGTATCGAGATCAAAGCCAGCATCCTCGACAGCCATCTTGGCCGCCGCCACGCCGTATTGAGAGAAACGATCCATCCGCCGCGCTTCCTTGCGGTCGAGAAACTGGGTGGGCTCAAAATCTTTTACCTCACCGGCAACCTGAGTCGGAAGATCGCTGGCGTCAAAACGGGTGACAGGGCCGATGCCGGATACGCCATTGGTCAGAGCGGACCAAAACTTCTCCTTGCCTGTCCCAACGGGCGAAACAACGCCAACACCCGTAATGACTACGCGCTTGTTCATGATCTGTGTACACACTCCTTAATACGCTTCCACTTCCCGCAGGAGATTCTGAATAATCTGGCGCACGGGCAGGATCTCCTTGATCCGCTCCACATGCTCGCCCGAGAAGACGAGACCCGCCTCAAGATCGCCTTTCTGGGCCTTGTCGAGGGCATCAACGATGCAAAACCACTTAGAACAGTGCTTCAAACAGCCAACGCACTTTTTCGGCGAAAAGTCCACACCGCCAGTCAAACTGTGCCAGAAGGGGTTTTTGAGGCCCCGACCCGGCAGGCCGACGGGACTGTCGATGAGGATCACATCGTCATGGGTGGAGCGCAGGTACAATTCTTTGAATTCCGGCGCAGCCGCCGATTCCTCGCTGGCGGCGAAACGGGTGCCCATCTGCACCCCACTGGCGCCCATCTGGAGAACCTCGACGATGTCATGACCGTCGATGACGCCGCCTGCAGCGATCACCGGGATGTTAACGGCCTCGACCACTTCCGGGAGAATCTTTTTCATCGGCTCATCGGTGCCCAGGTGCCCGCCGGCTTCCTTCCCCTCGACAACGACGGCGGCAGCGCCCAGTTTTTCAGCCATCCGGGCCAGGCGGGCTGAGGAGACGATGGGGACGATCGGCGTGCCCGATTCCTTCCCCCACTGGAACATATCCCGGGAAAACCCAGCCCCGGAAACGACGAGGTCGATCCCTTCTTCGATCGCCGTCTTCACCAGACTGGGAAACTCACGAGCAGCGAAGAGACAGTTGATGCCGATGATCCCTTTGGTCCGCCGCCGGGCCTCCCGGATCTCTTCTCTTAATTCATCAAGCGTCATGCCTGTCGCCGCGATCAGGCCGATCCCGCCTTCGTTCGCAACGGCTGCCGCCAGAGGCGCCGTCGAAATGCGTATCGCCATGCCGCCTTGTACGATGGGCAGCTTGGCGACCAGGTGGCCGATTTTCAACTCCGGAAGCTTCACCGATTTACTCCCCCAATGTCCCTTGGGTTTATCCAAGGATGTATCGCTGCGTATGTTGCGAAAAACGGGGCCTATCCTCTATAGGCAGGAAGCCCCGTAAAGCTACGGGACTTCCGAATTACATCGCTTTATGGGTTTTTGGCTTACTGATTTTCCTTGATGTACTCGACAGCCGAACCGATGGTCTTGATCTTTTCGGCATCTTCGTCAGGAATCTCGATATCGAATTCCTCTTCCAAGGCCATTACGAGTTCAACAATATCCAAAGAGTCGGCGTTCAGGTCCTCAAAAGAAGTCTCCATGTTAACTTCCTCTTCGTCAACTCCTAATTGTTCCACCACGATGGCTTTGACTTTATCGAAAATAGATGACACGTCTTTCACCTCCTTTAAATACTAGGCCATGACCAAGCCACCGTCGACATTGATCGTCTGGCCTGTGATGTATGCCGCATCTTCAGAAGCCAGGAAAGTGACCACTTTCGCTACATCGTCCGGTTGCCCCATCCGTCCTAACGGAATAGATTGAACAAAATTCTCCCGCGCCTCTGCTGGCAGTTTTTCTGTCATGTCTGTCTGGATGTAGCCGGGCGCCACGGCGTTGACCGTGATGTTGCGGGATCCCACTTCTTTGGCCACCGTCTTCGTAAAGGCGATCACGCCTGCTTTGGCAGCAGCGTAGTTGACTTGACCGGCGTTGCCCGTCTGGCCCACAACGGAAGTAATATTGATAATGCGCCCGGACCGTTGTTTGAGCATGGTTTTGATGACACCTTTGGTGCAAAGATAGACGCCTCTCAAATTGGTGTCTATAACCTTGTTCCAATCGTCTTCCTTCAGGCGCATTAACAGATTATCCCGGGTGATGCCCGCGTTATTCACCAGCACATCGAGCCGTCCGAAGGTGTCAAGGACCTTCTGGATCATGGCGTCGACCTGCTCGGCCTGGGATACGTCCGCCTGCACGGCGAAAGCCTTGCCCCCGGCTGCGGTGATCTCGTCGACGACGGCATTGGCCTTGTCGGTGCTCCCGGCATAGTTGACGGCGACGGCGTAGCCCTTGGCCGCCAGTTGGAGGGCGATGGCTCGTCCGATCCCGCGCGAACCGCCGGTAATCAGGGCCGCCCGCATGTCTACACCCATTTTATCCACTCTCCCCCTAAGATGCAAGAACCTTTTGGATGGCCTTTCCTAGGCCAAGATATCGCCTGCGGAGAGGACTTCGACGCCTTTGGCGATCTTGCGGGCCAATCCGGAGAGGACCTTCCCCGGCCCAACCTCGACGAAACGGGTCACCCCCTGGTCAGCAAGGAAGCGGACCGATTGCTCCCACCGGACGGGATGGTCCACCTGAAGGATCAGGTTCTCCCGGACCGCTTCCCTGTCGCGAACAGGCGCCGCCGTCACGTTGGCCACCAGCGGCACGACGGGATTGGCGATAGTCGCCGCCCGGAGCACCTTGGCCATGCGTTCCGCCGCCGGCTTCATCAGAGAGCAATGAAAAGGGGCGCTCACATTCAGCGCAATAGCTCGCTTGGCGCCGGCCGCCTTGGCCAGTTCCATCGCCTTCTCTACCGCCGCCGCCTCTCCGGCGATGACGACCTGACCGGCGCCGTTGAAGTTGGCCGGTTCGACAACACCCGCCGCAGCCGCTGACGCCTGTTGGCAGACGGCCTCGACAGCCTCCGCCTCCAAGCCCATGATGGCGGCCATCGATCCCTGACCGGCCGGCACGGCCTCCTGCATAAAAAGCCCCCGCTGGCGCACGAGGCGCAAGCCGTCGGCCATGGTCAGGCTGCCTGCCGCCACCAGAGCCGAGTACTCGCCCAGGCTGTGTCCGGCCACCCAGTCAGCCTTCATCCCCTTCGCCGCCAGCGCGCGGTAATAGGCGATCGATGTGGCCAGGAGCGCCGGCTGGGTATTGGCCGTCAGGCGGAGTTCTTCCTCGGGACCTTCGAAACAGAGCCGGCTGAGGGAAAAGCCGAGGGTGTCGTCGGCTTCAGCAAAAACCTCCCGGGCCTCGCTGTAATCGCGGACCAGATCGGCACCCATGCCGACAAACTGGGATCCCTGCCCGGGAAACATGAACAGTGTCTGTGTCATTATGCCTCCTGTGATCCTGCCGTCATGCCGCCCATGCGGGCGAGCACCTTTTCCGTTTCGGCGATGATTTCCTCGATGATCTCAGCGGCGCTTTGCTCGCGGCAGACCATGGCGGCCACCTGACCTGCCATGACCGAGCCCATCTCCACGTCGCCTTCCACCATGGCCTTGCGCAGTTTGCCGACGCCAAGGGCTTCCATTTCCTCCGCCGGGGCGGCGCGCCGTTCCATCTCTTCAAACTGGCGGACGAGCTTGTTCTTCAGCACCCGCACGGGATGACCCGTCGGACGTCCGGTGACGACAGTGTCGCGATCCTTTGCCTTGAGCACCATAGTCTTCACATTGGGATGGATGGTGCATTCGCTGGCACACATGAAGCGGGTGCCCATTTGCACGCCCACAGCGCCCAGGCTGAGAGCAGCCGCAAACTGGCGACCGTCAGCGATGCCGCCGGCGGCGATGACAGGGATCTCGACGGCGTCGACGATCTGGGGCACCAGGGCCATCGTCGTCAGTTCGCCCACATGGCCGCCTGATTCCATCCCTTCAGCGATCAGCGCGTCAACGCCGGACTTCTCCAAACGCTGGGCTAGAGCGACGGCAGAGACGACAGGGATCACCTTCGTGCCGATTTCCTTTAAGCGAGGGATGTATTTGCCGGGGTTGCCGGCGCCGGTGGTGATCACCGGAACACGGTGCTCGATGATCAGATCGATGATGGCGTCCACATGGGGGGACATGAGCATAACGTTGACACCAAAAGGCTTCGATGTGCGCGCCTTGATCTTCTTGATCTCATTGTCCAACCATTCAGCCGGCGCCTGACCGGCGCCCACAATACCCAAACCGCCGGCTTCCGAGACGGCCGCCGCCAGTTCTGCCGTGGCCACCCAGGCCATGCCGCCTTGCAGGACGGGATAGCGGATTCCCAGTAGGTCACACAAAACGGTTCTCACGAGACTCCTCCTACACCAAACTAAAAACTAAACTCAACAGACACCGCATCAAAAACAGCTCACAATCAGACCGAACGCTGTCCTTGATTCCATTCAATGGCCATGCTTCCCCAGGTCAAACCGGAACCGAAACCGACCATCAGCAGGCGATCGCCCGCTTTGACCTTGCCAGCGCGCACCACCTCGTCGAGGGCAACCGGAATGGAGGCCGCCGACATATTGCCGCAGCGGTCCAGATTGACAGCCACCTTTTCCATGGACAGACCCAACTTCTTGGCAGCTGACTCGATGATGCGCAGGTTGGCCTGATGGGGGATCAGCATGTCGATCTCTTCCTGTTGCCAGCCAGCGGTGTCGAGCGCCTTCTGAGATGCGTCGCCGATGACACGGACGGCGAATTTATAGACCTCTTTGCCATTCATCTTAACATAGTGCTGCCCCTCTTCGAGGGTCGCCGCCGTAGCCGGCATGCGGCTGCCGCCGGCGGGGACGGTGATCAGATCTCCCCCGGAACCATCAGCGCCGAGGTCAAAGGCTTTGAATCCACCCTCCTCAACGGGGCCGAGCAAGGCGGCGCCGGCGCCATCGCCAAAGAGCACACAGGTGTTGCGGTCGCGGTAATCTAAAAATTTCGATAAGACCTCTGCACCGATGACGAGCACATGGCGATACATGCCAGTGGCGATAAACTGGGCGCCGACGGCGCAACCGTAGATGAAGCTGGTGCAGGCCGTCTCCAGGTCAAAGGCGGCTGCCTTGCGAGCGCCCATCTTCTCGGCGGCGAGGCAAGCCGACGCCGGCAGATAGGTGTCAAAGGTGCAACTGCCGACGATGACCAGATCGACCTCTTCCGGCGCTACGCCGGCCGCTTCCAGGGCGCGGGCGCCGGCGACAGCAGCCAGGTCACTGACAGCCTGCTCGGGCGCCGCGACACGTCGCTCCCGGATACCCGTGCGGGAGACGATCCACTCATCACTCGTCTCCACCATCGACTCGAATTCCTTGTTCATCATGATCCGCTCAGGCAGATAAGAGCCAGTGCCCCAAATGCCTACTTTTTTCAACAAACCGGCTCCACCTTTCCTGGAATATGTTCTTGAATGGCAGCGATGAAGTTCTGCTGTACGCCCTGGTAGGCTACCCGCAGGGCGTTTTTAATCGCCTTCGCCTTGGAAGAACCGTGACAGATGATGGAAACGCCGTTAACGCCCAGCAAGGGCGCGCCGCCGTATTCGGCGTAATCGAGGCGTTTCCCCATGCCCTTGAGGGCCGGAGTAGCCAAAAAGGCACCCACCTGAGCCATGCGGCTGTTCTTCAGTTCATCCTTGATCATCGTCTTCAGGGCGCTGACCATGCCCTCGCCGAACTTTAATACCACGTTGCCCACAAAACCGTCGCAGACGATCACGTCGGCGCGGCCAAAAAAGAGATCGCGGCCCTCCACATTGCCGATAAAGCGCAACGGCGCCTCCCGGAGCATCCCATAGGCGCCCAGGACCACCTCGTTCCCCTTCGTCTCCTCCTCACCGATGTTGAGCAGGGCAACGCGCGGGTTGGCGATCCCCATCACCTTTTCGGCGTAGACGCTGCCCATGTGGGCGAACTGGAGCAGGTTCCTCGGCTTGGCCTCCGAGTTGGCGCCCACGTCCAGAAGCAGCTTGCCGCCCTCCAGTGTGGGCAAAATCGTGGCGATGGCCGGACGATCGATGCCGCTGATGCGCCCCAGCCCGAGCAGAGATGATGCCATCTGAGCGCCTGTCGAACCGGCGGACACGAGGGCTTGGGCGCGCCCCTCCTTGACGAGCCTCGTCGCCACGACGATCGAGGCGTCCTTCTTCTTGCGGAGGGCGGTGGCCGGCGACTCATCCATGGCGATGATTTCCGACGCAGCGACAACTTCGATGCGTGAACGGACATCGGCGGAGGCTTCTGCGAGCAGAGGCTCAATGGCGTCGGGACGCCCGACGAGCAGGATCTGCATGTTTAACTCCTCTGCCGCCTCAATCGCGCCTTTTACGATTTCTCCAGGTGCATGATCACCACCCATGGCGTCCAGCGCAATGCGCAATCCCATTTCCTCCTTAGGTCCCAGCGATTTTATCGCGTGCGGTCACATAGAATTTACCGGAAAAAACAACTTCTTCGTTGACAGTGCTGACGATGCGAATGATGTTGCGGGCGCCGACAACGCGAACCACCTGGGCCCGAGCGACGACGGTTTCACCGAGGCGGACAGGGCGGCGGTAGCGGACTCGGGAAAGACCTGTCACCGCCACCGTGGCGTCGACGACGGCCACAGCAAGCGAGTTGGCCTGGGCGAAGAGGTAATGTCCTCTGGCGATGGCGGAATGCTGCAGGAGCATGGCTTCCGTCACGACAAGTTGCGATTCGGCCTCCCGGCCGAGTTGCAGGTGGGTCAGTTCGCCCACGATCTCATCGCTGCTGAGGGAGCGGACCTCCTTCAGCTTCTCTGCGGCCACCTGGCGTGTCCGTTCCCGCACTTCGGGAATGCCGATCTGCTGGCGATCCAGACGGATCGTCTGGATGCTCACCCCCAAACGGCGCGCCAGTTCCCCATCGGTATAGAAGGGGTTTTCCTGCACGATCTGTTCCAACGCAGCCAGACGGGCTTCCTTCTTCTCCCGCCCCCCCATGGCAATTCCCCCTGTATCCTACGGCAAAGGAAAAATCTTAGCACCTGCTAACAATTCAAAGTATATCGAGAAAAGGCCGATCGCGCAAGCCCTTCTAGCAAATATCACTTCCTTTTATTTCCTTTTTTCCCCAAAAGAAAAAGGCCTATACGTGATAGGCCTTTTTCAAGGAATCATTATGGCTTATTCGGCTTTTTTGCCGGTTTCCCGCTCACGGTAAAAACCGCAGCTCGGGCACACATGGTGGGGCATTTTCGGCTCATGGCACTGCGGGCAGGGACCGAAGGAAACCAGTTCAAGTTTCTGGGTCGCCCGGCGCTGCCGGTTGCGCGATTTCGATCGACGGTGCTGAGGAACACCCATCTCCTACACCTCCTTTTACGTCTCGGAACGCCCTTTGCCACTTAACAAGGCTTGGAGAGAGGCCAGCCGGGGATCGACCGGTTCATCCGGACAACCGCAGGGTCCCTGCACCTGCAATGCGCCGCATTGCGGACAGAGTCCGGGGCAATCCTCCTGACACAACACCTTCATCGGCAAGGCGAAGATGAGGCTTTCATGAAAAGCGGGGCCCAAATCCAGTTCCCCGTCTTTTTCCAAGGGATAGTTGGGGACTTCGCCCGATGGTTCCGCTTCTTCCGAGTCATCCTTCTCGGGGGTCACCGTGAAGGTTGCTTCGACGGGAATATGCAGGTCCATGTTCACCGGAGTCATACAGCGATCACAAAGGCCTGCGATCCGGACGGAGAGGCTGCCGCGGAAGCGGTATCCGCCTTCCTCCCGAGAGAGGAGCCCTTCCACATCGGCAGGTCCTTCCAGACGGAGGTCGCCGCCAAGGTCGGTCTCATCCCGCCATTGACCAGAGAGGGGAACCGTCAGATCCCGTTCGCGGACTTTGAGCAATAAACCCCGATCAACTTGCACGAAGCTCACCTCTTTAGAAAACAACCAGCCATAATTATATAAAGGCGCGCGCAGAATGTCAATGCTTGGGTTGCGGCTTATTTCAGGAGACGGTAGGTGTCGCGGGCGATCATCAGTTCTTCGTTCGTCGGCACGACCATGACGCGGCAGGTCGCTCCGGCGGCGGAGACATCGGCTTCACCACGCCCCTTGTTTTTCTCCACGTCCATTTGGACGCCCAGGTAGCCGAGGCCGCTGCAGATAGCCTGGCGCATGGAGGGCGAGTTTTCGCCGAGACCGGCTGTAAAGACGATGGCGTCAACGCCGTTCATGACGGCCGCATAGGCGCCAATATATTTTTTAACACGATAGGCGAACATGTCGAGGGCGAGCTGGCAACGCTCGTTACCTTGAGCGGCCCCATCCTCCAAGTCGCGGAAGTCGCTGGAGACGCCGGAAACGCCGAGGACGCCGCTCTTCTTGTTCATCAGATCGTTGATCTGGCCTGTCGTCAGTCCCTCTTTTTCCATCAGGAAGGGAACGGCGGCCGGATCCATGTCACCGACGCGGGTGCCCATGATCAGGCCTTCCAGGGGCGTAAAGCCCATCGACGTGTCGACGGAACGGCCCCCGTCGATGGCGGCGATGGAGGCGCCGTTGCCGAGGTGGCAAGTGACGATCTTCAAATCCTCCAGCGGCCGATCGAGCATGGCCGCCGCGCGCTGGGCCACGTACTTGTGGGAGGTGCCGTGGAAGCCGTAACGGCGAAGGGCGTACTTTTCCGCCAACTCATAGGGGAGGGCGTAGTTGTAGGCGTAGTTGGGCAGGGTCTGGTGGAAGGCTGTGTCAAAGACGGCAACCTGGGGCACACCGGGCAGCATGTGTTGGCAGGCCTCGATGCCCATCACCGCCGGCGGGTTATGCAGCGGCGCCACTTCGAAGAGGGCACGGATGTCAGCCAGCGACTTTTCATTGATGACAGCCGAGTCGGAGAATGTATTGCCGCCATGGGCGACGCGATGCCCAACAGCGTTGATTTCACGCATCGACGCAACGACGCCATGGTCCTCATGGGTCAGGCATTCGACGGTCAGTTGGATCGCCCGGTCATGGCTCGGGATCTCTGTTTCTATGACGACCTGGTCTTTGCCGGTCGGTCGATGAGTCAAAATGGAACCATTCAGGCCGATCCGTTCGACCAGGCCTTTGGCAAGCAGCGCTTCTTTCTGCATGTCAAAAACCTGGTATTTGAGCGAAGAACTACCAGAGTTGATAACCAAAACGATCATGAGGATCCTCCTTATATTTGTGACATTTTTCTTTAATATACCCCAATGGTCAACGGTTGTCACTTAAGCAGAAGATTTCGTCAAGCCAATTATCTCGAAATTTTCAGAATTTTACAGACGGTTAGGGGCGTATGGTTAATGATTTCACCTGTTCCGGTGGTCCCCGGACCGCTCATCCTGGCCGGCTTTTTTCTGCTCTTGACCCCGTTCATGGTCTTTTACCCGGCCGTGTCACTCTCCGCGGCGCGGGAAGGATTACAACTCTGGTTGACCGTCTTGTTGCCGGCCCTCTTTCCCTTTCTGGTCGTTGCCGAACTGATCCTGGCCCTGGGTTTGCCCCGCTTGATCGGCGCCGTGCTGGAACCGTTGATGCGGCCGCTCTTTCGCTTGCCTGGCGCGGCTGCCGTCGTCGTCGCCGTCGGATTTACAACCGGTTTTCCCGTCGGCGCCATCATGACGGCCCGCCTGATCCGCGAGGGGATGCTGACAAGTGCGGAAGGCGAACGGCTCGTCCTGTTCACCAACAACGCCAGCCCCTTGTTCATGCTGGGCGCCGTCGGCGCCGGCATGTACGGCTCATCGGAGGTGGGGCTGCTGCTGGCAGCCTCCCATTACCTAGCCAACCTGCTCATTGGCCTGCTTTACGGCCGCCTCACTCCAGAGAGCCGCAGGATGACGACCACACCCTTCCGATCGCGGCTGAAAGCGGAATGGCAAAACTTCATAACCCAGCCCGGAACGGCCGGGGAAACACTGGGAGCGGCAATCGGCAAAGGGATGCACAACATCCTGATCATCGGTGGATATACCATGTTTTACGTCGTCGCCTTCCGGCTGTTCTCCGCCGGCGGCTTGCTCGCGCCGCTACTGGCGCTTCTGGAGAAGGCGCTCACCGCCTTACAGGTCAGCCCGGATCTGGCGCCGGGATTCCTGTCAGGGGCGCTAGAGATGAGCATCGGCTGTCAACAGATCGCGGTGGCCCAAGCCCCCCTTTCCCAACGTATTGCCTTGACGGCGTTGATCCTTTCTTGGAGCGGCCTCTCGGTTTTATCGCAGGTGGCCGCTTGTCTCGCCGGGACAGGCGTGCGCATGAGCCGCTATGTCCTGGCCAGGCTGGCGCAAGGCATCCTATCGATGACGATGGTCAGCCTCTTTCTGCCTTATATGCCATCTTCGCTGGCTTCCGCTAACATCCCTCCCATCTTGGGTCTCCAACTCTGGCCTTTCTGGCCAGGTTCGTCAGGAACATGCTATCTGCTCCTGGGCTGTCTGCTCAGCCTGTGGGGTTTCCTCTCCGCCCGGAAAAGGGTTTGGAAAAAATAAAAAAAGGGCGTCCTTAGACACCCCGCTGAAAATCAACTGCGCGTAAAAGGGTAGATCTTCACCCCTGGCAGAGCTAGTATTCTTCCTCTCTCTGCTCCCACTGGGCTTGCAGTTCTTCCCGGCCTTTACGGACTGTGTTGACAGACTTGGTCAGGGTATGCTCAATCTGGCGAAGGACATCATCGGCATACCGGCGGGCATCGGTCTGTAGTTCGTCCGCCTGGCGCCGCGCCTCAGCCAAGATCTCTTCTGACTTTTGCTGGGCCAGGCGGACGATTTCCGTCTCACCAGCCAGTTTGGCCACATAAGCCTTCGTCTCCTCGATCATCTGCTGGCACTCGGCCTCCGCTTCCTGGATCACACGCTGCCGTTCCTTCGTCAACCATTTGGCCTGGCGGAGTTCTTCCGGCAATCCGGTGCGGATGCGATCGAGAAAATCGAGGAGAACATGATCATCGACAAGCACCTTGCCGGTGATCGGAATGCGCGTCGACGTCTCGATCAACTCTTCCAATTCGTCGAGGATGCGCAAAACACTCCTGCCTTCGCCAAAGCGGGACGGATTCCCTTCCAAAGCCTGTGCTCGCTCCATCGAACAGGTTCCCCTTTCTATCTGGCAGACGCCTTACCCCGTACAGAATCGCCGAATTTTTCCGCCATCTTGGCCAGCACCGCCGGCGGCAAGTAATCGGACACATCTCCGCCGAAGGAAGCCACTTCTTTCACCATGGAACTGCTCAAAAAAGCGTAGTCGGTATGGGTGGCCATAAAAACCGTCTCCGCCTCAGGGTAGAGCTTTTTGTTCATCAGGGACATCTGAAACTCGACCTCGAAGTCGGAAACGGCACGCAAACCGCGCACAATCGCTTGCGCCCCTTGCTTGCGCGTAAAATCGACGAGCAACCCGGAAAAAGACTCCACACGGACATTCCGGATATGGGAGGACGCCATCCGGATCATCTCGACGCGCTCATCCATTGTAAAGAGAGGTTTCTTGTTCGGATTGATGACGACAGCGACAATCACTTCATTAAAAATCTGGGCAGCCCGCTCCACAATGTCCATGTGGCCCTTGGTGATCGGGTCAAAACTGCCCGGATAGACGGCAACAGTCACGAATCGGCCTCCTCATGGCGCTCGCCCGGTTCCGGCGACCGCTCCCACTGGTAGTAATGAATCATGGTGTCTCCATAGCGGTCCTGTTTCCTCCGGTTCAGGGAACCGAACTGTTCGGGAAGCCCCTCTTCGCGGCTGGTCTCCAGGACCAGCGTCCCTTCCGGCGCCAACAGGCCGGCGGCAGCCATTTCCAGGACAGGGCGCCAGAGTTCCCGCTTGTAGGGCGGATCGGCGAAGATCAGATCAAAGCGCTTGCCCTCAGCGAGCAACCGCTGGCAGGCCTGCCGGACATCCTGCTTCAGCACTTTTCCCTTGTCCAGCCGGGTTGCTTTGATGTTCTTGTCGATAACAGCACAGGCCCCTGGGTTGTTTTCCACCCAATATACGAACGCGGCGCCACGGCTGAGGGCCTCAAGTCCTAAGGCGCCCGTTCCGGCAAACAGGTCCAGGCATTGTGCTTCCAGGCAACGCCCGGCCAGAACATTAAACAGCGCTTCTTTCACGCGATCGGCCGTCGGCCGCGTCTCCCAACCTTTGACAGAGACGAGCCGGTGGCCACGGGCTTGGCCGGATATGATCCGCACGCCTAATCCCCCTTCACCGCATTACCCAGATTATAGCACGGCCTCCCTCTTTCGACAATTCCCGCATCGGAGGAATGAGCCTCCTGTCCCAGAGGGCACATTGAGGGAAGAAGGAGGAATGGCAGTGAATCGTTCCACACTCTACAGCAACCTTGGCATCCGCCTAGACATGGCCCTCGAGGCCCATGACGTCATCCGCCGGGAGATGGGTTCCGATGTGCCCGGTGTGCGCGTCTTCCGGAGCGAACACCCGGAGAAGGTCGTCGTGACCACCGTCGTCGTCGAATCGGAGCAGGGCGAACAGGCGATGGGCAAGCCGCGGGGGACTTATGTGACTATCGACGCCCCCCCGTTGCGGGAGAACAACCGCGAGTCCCACCAGGACATCTCAACGATCCTGGCCCGCGAGTTGGGCGGCCTTCTGCCGATCGGACCCAACAGTTCTGTCCTTGTCGTCGGCCTCGGCAACTGGAACGCCACCCCCGACGCCCTCGGGCCGAAGGTGGTCGAGTCCACCCTCGTCACCCGCCACCTTCACCACTACGCCCCGGAGGAACTCTCGGGCAATCTTCGTCCTGTCAGCGCCATCGCCCCCGGCGTCCTCGGCCTCACGGGCATCGAGACGGCCGAGATCATCAAAGGGATCGTCGATAAAACCCGCCCCGACCTGATCATCGCCATCGACGCCTTGGCGACCAGTTCGGTCGATCGCATCGCCACGAGCATCCAACTGGCGAACACGGGCATCCATCCCGGTTCAGGCGTGGGCAACCGCCGCGCCGGCATTAACCAAGAGATGATGGGCTGCCCCGTCATCGCCCTCGGCATCCCCACTGTCGTCCACGCCGGCGTCATCGCCCATGAGGCCATCGAAAAACTGATGCAGCAGTTTCAGACGAGCCCCACCCTCTACCGTTTGTACAAAGGCATCAACCCAAACGCCATGCAGCAGATCATCGAAGATGTGCTCGGTCCCTTCCAGCGGGACCTGATCATGACCCCCAAGGAGATCGACCAACTGATCCAGCAGACCTCCCGCGTCGTTTCGGCCGGCATCGCCCAAGCGCTCCATCCGGCCATCACGCCGGACCAATGGACCCAGTACTTGCAGTAAAAAAGCGCCTGCGGTAAAAGACACCCAATAATAAGGTGGAGAAAAAGGGCGAAGAGCGTCCCTTGCGGAGCGCTCTTTTCTCAGGCTACTCTCTGTTGGACGGCCCACCAGGCCGCCGGACTGCATCGTCCTTGGCACAGTTCGGTCACTTGCCTGGCGAAGCTGAGTCCCCTGCGACTGTTCCGTCCTTTTTTGCGCCTTGAAAACGGTGGCCCAGACCGATTTCCTGGGCCACTTCCATTTTAAAGTCCTCCATGAGTGGAGACAATTCGTCGCGATCCCGCTTTGGCAAGGCGATCACCTCCTCGCCCTTTAGGTTCGCCCGTCAGAACAGGTCCAATCCATGAAAAGTCTCCCTCACACGCTGGACCAACTGGCGGCTCTCCGGCGATTGGAGTTCCGGGTCGTGGGCAGACCAGCGGCGCGCCCATTCTTTCGCCTGCTCGATCAACACAGCGTCCTGAGCGAGGTTGGCCGCCTTGAAGGCAGGGATGCCGCTCTGGCGCGTACCTAAAAACTCGCCAGGTCCGCGTAGCTTCAAGTCCTCTTCCGCGAGGCGGAAGCCGTCGTCGCTCGCCTCCATGGCCTGCATGCGCTGCCGCCCCTCCTCGGAGAGCTTGTCGGCGACGAGGATGCAGTAGGACTGTGCGTCGCCCCTGCCGACCCGCCCCCGGAGTTGGTGCAACTGGGCGAGACCGAACCGCTCAGCCCCCTCGATGACCATGACCGTCGCCGTAGGCACATCGATGCCCACCTCGATCACCGTCGTGGCGACGAGGATGTGCAGTTGGCCGCGATAATAGCGCTCCATGACGGCCGCTTTTTCCTCTTTTTTCAGCCGCCCGTGCAGGATACCGACGGACAGGTCGGGGAAGACGTCGTCAGACAAGGTGGCGTAGCGTTCCTCCACGGCAGCCAAATCGGACTCCTCTGAATCCTCGATGGCCGGGCAGACCACATAGGCCTGCCGCCCCGCCGCCACTTCCCGGCGGATCAACCGGTAGATGCGAGGCCAAGCGTCGCTGCCCACATGATGGGTCTTCACCTGCTGCCGCCCCGGCGGGCGTTCGTCCAGAACCGACACATCGAGATCACCGTAGACGGTCATGGCCAGCGTACGCGGGATGGGCGTCGCCGTCATCACCAGCAGGTCGGCCGCCTCGCTCTTTCCCTTCAGGACTGCCCGCTGCCGGACACCGAAGCGGTGCTGCTCGTCGATGATCACCAGGCCGAGCCGCCGGAAGGTGACCTCTTTTTGTAGCAGGGCATGGGTGCCCACGACGACAGGGATAGAGCCGTCAGCCAGTCCACGCAAGACTTCTTCGCGGCGGCGGCGCCCCATGGAACCAGTCAGGTGGGCCACCGGCATAGCCATGTTGGCCAGCAGGCTCTGCCAGTTGATGGCATGCTGCTCTGCGAGCACCTCTGTGGGCGCCATCAAGACCGCCTGGTACCCCGAGGCGACGGCCTTGACGACCGCTGAGGCGGCAACCACCGTCTTGCCGGCGCCCACGTCCCCTTGGAGCAAGCGGTGCATCGGTTTGCCGGCTTCCATATCGGCCGCGATCTCGGCGATGACCCGTTTCTGGGCTCCTGTCAGTTCATAGGGAAGGAGCGACCAGAACCTTTGCAGTTCCTCCCGGGCCGGCTGGTGCCGGATCCCCTCGACGGGGCCCTGTTTCTGCCGCCGCACATAGAACCAGGCCATCGACAGCAAGAAGATCTCGTTAAAGGCGATCTTTTGCCGCCCTGCTTCCGCCGCTTCCAAGCTCTCGGGGAAGTGGATCTGGCGGATGGCATCGACGAAAGAGGGCAGGTTGACCTTCGCCGC
This sequence comes from Heliomicrobium sulfidophilum, assembly GCF_057715735.1. Lineage (NCBI taxonomy): Bacteria > Bacillati > Bacillota > Clostridia > Eubacteriales > Heliobacteriaceae > Heliomicrobium > Heliomicrobium sulfidophilum. The sequence continues at coordinate 39,280 of NZ_JBVTZZ010000004.1, read as the reverse complement.
CACCGGCGCGGGGAGCGGGTCGACAAGGGACACGGCGTACTTGTCCAACACCTGTTCATAGAGGCCCCGCAAAAAACGCTGGTTCAACCCCTCTGTGGCGGGGTAAATGGGCACGATGCGGTTGGTGTGCAGACCGGCCTCAGCCTGGTTTTCCATCTCCTCCACATGCAATTCCGCCTTGCCGTAGCGGAACTCGGCCTTGCCGGAGACGACGACAGCCGTGCCGGGCGGATACTTGGCCGGCAGGTGTTTGCGGTTGAAGAGCACGATCGGCAACAGGCCGCTGCCGTCGTCGATCTGCCCCTTGATCACCGCCAGACCGCGGCGGGGGTTCCACTGCTGGTAAGCGCGGATCACGCCGGCAACGGTCACGTCACCAGGGTAGCGGATCTGAGCAATGCTCATCAGCCGGCTCCGGTCGATGTACCGGTGAGGCAGGTGGAGGATCAGGTCCCGCACGGTGGCGATGCCCAGCTTCTTCAGCGTCGCCGCCCGCTGGGGCCCCACGCCGCGCAGAAACTGGATTTCTGTGCCCGGCCCCTGCCCGCTGCGGGGAAGGGACCGCTTCGCAGCAGGCGGTGAGGTCGTCGGGGACTGCTTTTTCCCAGCCGACCCTGCTGTAGCAGTTGGGGACGTTGACTGAATCTGTGTTGCCGCAAAAGTATGGCTGTCCGGCAGGTGTGACGACAATTCCAACTCCAGTTCACCGAGATGTTGAGAGATCTGTTCGACGAGATGGCGGCGCTCCGTAACCGGCTGCCGCTGGTAGTGTTGCAGTTGGCCCTCCCACAGGGCCAGGCGCGCTCCCCAAGGGCCGGGGGCGTTCACCGCTTCCCGCCGCAACGCAACGAGGGCGGAACGAGCAAAGGCTGAAAAACCGCCCACAACGCCGCCATCCGTATAGCCGCAATGGCGCTCCGCATCGAGCGCCCGTCGCAGACTCGTCCACAAGGATTGCCATTTCATGTCCTTACTCCAGTCCAATGATATAAGGATAAAGCGGCTGCCCTGTCGTCACCCGTTCCACTTCGGCGTCCGGACAGACCCTTTCGATCGCTTCAATCAGGTTTTCCACCTCGGCGGCCTCTGCGTCCTCGCCCTGATAGAGGGTGATCAGTTCCCAGCCCTCGCCTGCCGCAGCCAAAGAAGCGCTGGCAACAGCAGTCAGTTCCTCACCGCCGGCAATCAGCTTGTCGTCAAGGAGGCCGATCCGATCACCCTCCCGGACAGCCACCCCGTTGACGCTGGCGTCGCGAACTGCCCTCGTGATTTCGATACAGCGAACCTCCCGGCTCGCCTTTTCCATGGCAGCCTGGATCTCGCCAGCGCTTTTTTTCGGGTCGAAAGCGAGCATCGCCGCAAGACCGCCGGGAAGGTGGCGAGTCGCAACGACGGACGCCCGGTCCTCGCCGAAGATCTGCGCAGCCTGACGAGCCGCCATGATCAAGTTAGGGTGATTAGGCAACAGCAGGCAGAAATCGACGGAGGCCTTCTCCATTTCTGCCAGCCAATCGCTAGCGCTGGGGTTGCGGCTTGTCCCTCCGTCGATGACAGCCACAGCGCCCTGCTCTTTAAAATGGCGGGCCCATCCGGCTGACGGCGCGGCGGTGATCACCCCGATCGGCGCTGTCGCTCCGGTTGGCTTCGTTGCTCTAGCTTCAGCCTGTTCGGCCATGTTATTGATGTGGATTTCATGAAGCGCGCCGTGTCGAAGCGCTTGTTCAAGCACCTGTCCCGGATGGTCCGTATGTATGTGGATCTTGGCCGCATCCGGGTCTCCGACGACGAGCAGGCAATCACCGAGGTTTTTCAGGCCTTTGCGCAAATCCTCGAGAGGGAGTTGCCGCCCTTTTAGGATGAATTCGGTGCAGTAGCGATATTGTTCCGGCGCCACAGCTTGCATCGGCGCTTGTTGCTTAGGATTGTTGCTTCGAACCATCGCGCCAGTATGGTCTTCCATAGGGCGAGCAGACGTTTCGCTCTCACGCCAGTCGCCCTTTTTGGCGGTAGGTTCGGCGGCTTCCTTTTCACCGCGCAGCGCCTGGCGGCAGCCCTCTAGAAAGAACAGATAACCTTGCCCGCCAGCGTCGACTACACCCGCCTCTTTCAAAAGGGGAAGCTGTTCCGGCGTCTTGTCAAGAGCCCGCTGGGCGGCTGTGATGGCGGCCGTCAGGATTTGGTCGAGATCCCTGTCTGGACGGCTCGCCGCCAGGGCTTCCCGAGCCGCCGCCTTGGCGACGGAGAGGATCGTCCCCTCCACCGGCTTCATGACCGCCTTGTAGGCCATCTCGACTCCTTTTTCCATGGCCCGCGCCCAATCGAGGGGAGATAAGGACTCCTTGTCCTCAATCGCCTTGGCCCAGCCCCGGAAAAGCTGAGAAAAGATGACGCCCGAATTGCCGCGAGCGCCGAGCAATGCGCCTTTTGCCGCCGCCATAGCCACTTTGCCCACCCGGACCTCGCCGGCCGGGATGGCCTCGGAGCAGGCGCGCAGGGTCAAAGAAAGGTTGGTGCCCGTATCACCGTCTGGAACAGGAAAGACGTTCAGGCGGTCTACTTCCTGACGTTTGGCTTCGACCCGGTTGGCGCCGCCCTGGATCAAGAAGGCCAGCAAAAGCCCGTCCACTCGATCCTTAGTCAGGGATCTTGAGTCCATGGACATGGACGTTCACCTCGCGAACAGACAACCCCAGTTGGGACTCAATTGCCATTTTGACCCGTTCCATGACAGTCCGAGCCACTTCAGGAATGCGCACACCGTAGGCCATGATCACATGCAGATCGAGAGATACGGAAAAGTCGCCGTAGGCGTTCACCTGGATGCCGCGGGCAGCCTGTTCAGCTCGCTTGTTGACACCAATGCCTGCAAAGAGGTGTTTCGGCGCCATGCCCACCAGACCGTAACACTCGGCTGCGGCCTGTCCGGCGATATTGGCGATCACCTCATCGGCGATCGATACGCTGCCCATGTCAGAGGGATTTTTCACCGTCATCATCGGTCATCTCCTTCCTATAAAAAAAGGCCCCTCAAGCGGGCCCCTGCCTCTCCAACCGCTGCAATTCCGCCAGGAGGACATGGAGGTCAATGTCGTGCATCCGAGCGCCGCCTTCAATCGTCTCTGTAGCGGAACCCATGCATCCGAGGCAGCCCATCCCGTGCCGGGCCAGGATTTCCCCGGCTTCCGGGTATTCCTGGAGCAATGCCATCAAAGACATGTCCTTGGTTATCTTTCCCAAGTCGTCCCCCCCTTAACATCATTTACTTCCTGCCATCTTATTCGTCAACGTCGACAAGAATTCCTTTTTCCCTCTGTCCAAGATCTTGCCAAAGGGCAATCTATCTGTTAGACTGTAATAGTGATTTTTTTCGAGCCCAAGGAGGTGGAATCATGGCACGGAAATGCGCCATTTGTGGCAAAGGGGTTCAAACGGGGATGCAAGTCAGTCACTCCCACATCCGCACCAAACGCACCTGGTCCCCTAACCTTCAGCGCGTTCGCGCGGTTGTCAAGGGTGCGCCTGTTCGTCTGAATGTTTGTACCCGCTGCCTCCGTTCGGGCAAAGTTCAGCGGTCCGTCTAACCAACCGCGGCCCCTGCGGTTGCCGATAACCCCAAAGCGTCAAGTCCTTTGACCATCTGGTCAAAGGACTTTTTGCGTTTTAAAACCTATTCTGTTTTACTGCGCAGTTCCTGTTCCCAGGCTTGCAACTCCTCGGGAGTGAAGAGGTGAGCCTGACTGCAAAAATGGCAGAGCACCTCGGCGCCCCCTTGGGTATCGCGCATATCGGCCAGTTCATCAGCACCGAGACTCTTCAGCAACGTGGCGACGCGCTCCCGGTCACAGCCGCAGAAAAACTCCGGCTGATAGGAGACGACCACTTTCGGTTCCATGCCTTCCAGGAGTTCCTCCATCAGATCGCGAACGCCCTTGCCTGACGACCAGTACTGGCTGATGGGGCCGGTCGCAGCGATACGCGCCTCCAACTGATCGATCATGGCGTCATCGGCGCCAGGCATCAGTTGGAGCAGGTAGCCGCCGGCGGCTGTCACCGACCCATCCACATCGACGAGAACGCCCAAGGCGACAGCGCTCGGTGTCTGCTCGGAGATAAGGAAGTACCGGGTCAGGTCCTCGGCGATCTCACCCGAGATCAGTTCCGCCGAGCCGGTGTAGGCCTCTTTCAAACCCAGGTCCCGGGTGACATGGATATGGCCTTGACGGCCCACAGCGCCGCCGACGTCAAGCTTCCCTTCCGGCGTCGGCGGCAGTTCCAGTTCGGGATGTTGCACATAGCCGCGCACCCGCCCCTGGGCGTCGCCTTGGGCCACTACTGCCCCGAGGGGGCCATCGCCAAGAATACGCAAGGTCATCTTCTCATCGTTTTTTTGCAAGGCGCCCAAGAGGGCCGCCGCCGTCAACGCCCGGCCCAGAGCGGCTGTCGGCACAGGCCATGTACCGTGCGCTTCCCTGGCCCGGTTTACCAGTTCCGTCGTCCGGGCGCCGATAAAGCGCACCATGCCCTCCTGAGCCGTAGCCCGTATCAGTTCATCGCCCTTCCTCGTGTCACCCATCGTCGTCCTTGTCTTCCTTTCCGATCCAGAAAACTATTTTTGACAATACTGCTGCACACTAACCTCACTACGCCTCTCGATTGCGCCACAGAGGCATGTTTGGCTAGAACAGCCTATTTGCTTTTTGCTTTCAAGCTACAGTTCAAACAATCAAGCCTGAAAGGGCTCAAGGGTCAAAGCGCAGTCGACTGCGCCGAAATCCCTGTCAGCAGCGCTATAAAAGTCAGGTAGCCCGATCGGCAGCACCGTATCAGCGCCATTCCTTTGCGCCTGTTCCAGCGCCGCCGCCACGCCGCGCGCGGCAGCGGCGCATGCGACGGGAACAGGCTGGTTATGGCAGATCCCGGCCGCTGCGATGGCAGCGAAGAGATCGCCCGTGCCGTAGGCTGACCAGGGCACAGCGTCGATGCCAACTTCCCAGGCCTCCTCCCGCCCCAGCGCAAGGGTGTAGATTCGGTTGTTTTCCCGCCGCCAGCCGGTGACGATCACCCACTGGAGCCTGGACGCAGGCGAAAAGGGACACATCCCCGTCGCTGCTGCCAACAAGCGACGAGCCGCCTCCACGATGACGGTCTCACCGCGGTCCCTTGCCGCCGGATCCAACCCAGCCAGCTTGAGCACCTCAAAAGGGTTGGGGGTGATCACCTGAGCCAGCGGAAGCAACCGCTCGCGGACCACATCAGTGACCTCCGGCGTCACATAAAGCCCGTGGGGATCATCGCCCAGCACCGGGTCGAGCAAGTAGGGGATCGGCCCTTTCACCGCCATCCGGCGAGCGAGCCATTCGGCCAGGATCTCTCCCTGTGCAGCCGAACCGAGGTAACCGCTCAATACCAGGTCAGCCTCCACTTCCTCCAAGGAGCGCAGCAGGCTGTAGAAGAGGGGCGACGGGATGACGCCGCCCCGCCGGGGCCGGACGGCGCCATGGGCGCCGAGCATGACCGTATGAACAGGATAGGGCTCCACCCGGCAGGCCAGGAACCCGGGGATGACGGCCGAATTGCCCACAAACCCCCGGGCCACCAAGCTCTGCACGGTGATGGCCGATGGAATCCTCGCCATCGGATCAGCCGCCGATACTGCGCATCAGGTTGGCCATCTCGATGGCCGACATGGCGGCGTCCCAGCCCTTGTTGCCTGCTTTCGTGCCGGCCCGCTCGATGGCCTGCTCGATCGTATCTGTCGTCAGGATCCCGAAGATGGTGGGAATGCCCGATTGAAGGCCCACCTGAGCAACCCCTTTGGACACCTCGCTACAGACATAGTCGAAGTGGGGCGTCGCGCCCCGGATGACGGCGCCGAGACAGATGACGGCGTCATAGCCTTTGGTTGTCATCTTTTTGGCCGCCAGAGGGATCTCGAAAGCGCCGGGGACCCAGGCCACTTGCACATCCTGGTCGGAAACGCCATGGCGCAGCAGGGCATCCTGAGCGCCGGCAAGCAGTTTGGTGGAAATGAACTCGTTAAAACGGGATACGACGATGCCGATTTTCAAACCTTGGCCGATCAGATGGCCTTCATAGATAGCACCTGGCATGATGGCTCGACTCCTTTTTCAATATCATTGCCGTTAGAGAAAATACGTGACGGTGCTGCGCATCTGGCACTTTCCTCAGACACAATGCATCAGAGCATGTGTCCCAGTTTCTCTTCCTTCGTCTTCAAATACCGCTCGTTTTCGGGGACACAGTCGATGACGATAGGCACCCGTTCCACGACGGAAAGCCCGTAGCCTTCCAATCCTTTGATCTTGCGCGGGTTGTTGGTCATGAGGCGGATCTTTTTTAGTCCCAGATCGGCCAGGATCTGAGCGCCCGTTCCGTAGTCGCGCAGGTCAGCGGGAAAGCCAAGCATCTCATTGGCCTGCACCGTGTCGGCGCCCATGTCCTGGAGCTTGTAGGCGCGGATCTTGTTGACCAAGCCGATGCCGCGACCCTCCTGACGCATGTAGAGGACAACACCGCGGCCCTCCTCCTCGATCCGCCGGAGGGCGCTGGCCAACTGATCGCCGCAGTCACAGCGCTTGGAACCGAGCACATCGCCGGTGAGGCATTCCGAGTGGACCCGGACGAGCACCGGCTTTTCGCCGTCTTCCACATCCCCTTTGACGATGGCCAGGTGGCCTTCGCCGTCGAGGAGGCTCTCATAGGCGACAGCCGTAAAATCGCCGTACTTGGTGGGCAGTTTGATCGTCTCCACACGCCGGATCAGTTTTTCCGTCCGGCGGCGGTACTCGATCAGATCGGCGATGGTGATGATCTTCAGGTTATGTTTTTCCGCAAAGGGGAGCAGTTCAGGGACCCGGGCCATGGTGCCGTCGTCCGCCATGATCTCGCAGATGACGCCGGCCGGGTAGAGGCCCGCCATCCGCGCCAGGTCGACGGCGGCTTCCGTGTGCCCTGCCCGCAGGAGCACGCCGCCCTCACGGGCGCGCAGCGGGAAGATGTGGCCCGGCTTGCGCAGGTCCTCGGGCTTCGTCTTGGCGTCCAGGAGGGTGTGGATCGTCTGGTGGCGCTCATACGCAGAGATGCCGGTGGTGCAGGTGGTGGCATCGACAGAGACGGTGAAGGCCGTCTGCATACGGTCTGTGTTATCGCGCACCATGGCGTGGATCTCCAGGGCGTCGAGCCGCTCCCCGGTCATGGGGACACAGATCAGACCGCGTCCAAAGGTGGCCATGAAGTTGATCGCCTCCGGCGTCGCCTTTTCCGCCGCCATCAGCAGGTCGCCTTCATTCTCCCGGTCCTCGTCGTCGACGACGATGATCATGCGGCCGTCGCGGATGTCCTGCAGGGCTTCCTCAATCGTGCTAAATGCCAAGGGACTCACCTCTTTTAATATCCATTTTCCAGCAAAAACTCGCGGGTCAACCGGGATCCTCTTCCTCCCGCTGCAGCATCCCCTGAGCCGGCGCGGCCCGCCTCGGCGGAAGGAATCCTGCCGGTGAGCAGGCGCTCTACATACTTGCCGATGACATCAGCCTCCAGGTTGACCTTCTGGCCGGGCTTCTTCAAGCCCAGCGTCGTCAGACCGGCCGTATGGGGGATCAGGGAGACGGTGAAGGCGGCGTCATAAACATCGACGACCGTCAGGCTGATGCCATCGATGGCGATGGAACCCTTCGGGATGACATAGCGCAACAATTCCGGCGGGGCGGTGATCTCTGTCACGACGGCGATGTCAACGCGCTCCTGTCCCCGGATGACGCCGACGGCGTCCACATGGCCGGAGACGATATGGCCGCCGAGGCGGTCGCCGGCGCGGACAGCCCGCTCCAGGTTGACCCGGTGCCCGGGCCGCAGTTCGGAAAGGGCGGTTCGGTCGAGGGTCTCGGCCATCACATCGGCGGTAAAGCCGTTGCCGTCGAAGCGGACAACGGTGAGGCAGGCGCCGTTGACAGCGATGGAATCACCGAGCTTCACATCTTCGACGACCGTCTTCGCTTCAATCTCAAGCTTGGCGGAGCGGGCGCCCCGGGCGATGGCCCGGACGACACCGAGTTCTTCTACAATCCCGGTAAACATGGCCTCACCTCCTGCAAGACCCCTTCCAGCAGCCAGTCGTCGCCGACCGGGGTCATGGCGCATTTACGCAAAGGTCGGGCTTCCCCCATCAGGGCTGCTCCTGTCCCGCCGACGGGCGATGGCGCCCCCTCACCGCCGACGATCTTCGGCGCGACGAAGATGGCGACTTGATCGGCCAGGTTAGCGTCCAAAAAGGCGCCATGGATGCGAGTTCCCCCTTCCACCAGAAGGGATGTGACGCTATCGCGGGCGAGTTCGTTCAAAAGATAGGACAGGTCCACCCGTCCGGCAGGGTCTGACGGGCAGCAGAGCACCTTCGCTCCGGCCTGCTCCAGCGCCTGGCGCCGCGCCGCCGGCGCCGCGCCCGTGACGGCGATGACCGTCCTCGCCTCCGGTGATAGAACCCTGGCCGTCAGCGGCGTCCGCCCCTGGCTGTCGACGATGATGCGGACGGGGTTGCAGGTGGAGGTGTTTTCCCCAAGCCGGACGGTCAGTTCGGGGTCATCAGCCAGCACCGTGCCGATGCCGACTAAGATGCCATCGAGGCGGTCTCGCCACTCATGGACCTTCCGCCGCGCCGCCGGCCCGCTGACCCAGCGGCTGTCGCCTGAGGCGGCGGCGATCTTGCCGTCGGCTGTCATAGCCCATTTGAGCAGCACCCAAGGACGCTTGCGCGTCGCCCAGGTGAAAAAGGGTTGATTGATGGCGATGGCCTCCTCCGCCATCACCCCCACTTCCACGTCGATGCCGGCTTCCCGAAGTCGGGCGAAACCTTGGCCTGCCACCTGGGGGTTGGGATCGGGCACAGCAGCCACAACACGGCCGATGCCGGCGGCGATGATCGCCTCGGTGCAGGGCGGGGTCCGACCATGATGATTACAAGGTTCAAGGGTTACATAGAGGGTTCCGCCGCAGGCGGCTTCGCCGGCCTGGCGCAAGGCGTGGACCTCGGCATGGGGCGTCCCGGCTTTCTGGTGATAGCCTTCCCCGACAATGCGCCCCCCTTGAGTGATCACCGACCCCACGACCGGGTTCGGACTTGTCCGGCCCAGGGCCAAAGCGGCAAGTTCTAGGGCGCGGGCCATAAAGGCCTGATCTTCCGAATTCAACACAACACCACCCATCTCCGGAAAACGAAAAACCCCGGGGTTAGTTTCCCCGGGGATACAGAAACAACACTTTGACCGAGGCCAACGCGGCAGGACAAAGCAAGGACAGGCTGCGAAAAATCAGCCGCCTCTTCGTTTCCCTTTCCCATCCAGACTGTCACTGTCGGCTCCGGAATCACACCGGATCTGCCCCGAAGGGCTCGCGGGCTCTACCGCCGGTAGGGAATTGCACCCAACCCCAAGGAAAACACCGATTCGATTGTGCTTTTGATTGCAGATTCGATTATACCAACCGTTGCGAATCCTGTCAAAGGGGGATCAACGGGACAGCGCCGCAGCCCGGAGTTGGGCCACCTCAGCCTGGGGATCAGGAGCGCCGAAGAGGGCTGAACCGGCCACCAGCACATCAGCGCCTGCCTTTACGACCTGGGGCGCTGTCGTCCGGTTGACACCGCCGTCGACCTGGATCTCGAAGCTAAGGCCCTGTTCCTGGCGGCAGCGCGCTAATTCCTCAATCTTCGGCAAGGTGCCGGCGATGAACTTCTGGCCGCCAAAGCCGGGATTGACGGACATGACCAGGACGAGATCGATCAGGGGCAGCACACAGGACAGGCTCTGCCAGGGCGTGGCCGGGTTGAGGGCCACGCCGACCCGGGCGCCCTTTTCCTTGATCAGCGACAGGGTGCGGTGCAGGTGGACGCAAACCTCCTGGTGGACCGTGATCAGGTCGGAGCCGGCCTGGATGAAATCGGCGATATATTTGTCGGGCGATTCGATCATCAGGTGGGTGTCAAAGACCATCCGGCTTCGCTCCCGCAGCGCCGCTACGACGAGGGGACCGATGGTGATATTGGGCACGAAGTGGCCGTCCATCACGTCGATGTGCAGGTATTCGGCGCCGCCTGCTTCCACAGCGGCCACCTGGGCGCCCAGGTTGGCGAAGTCAGCAGACAGGATCGACGGGGCAATCTTGATCGTCATGTTTTTCTTCCTTTCGGGGCCTGCCGTTCCCGCTCGATCAATTCATTCAGGAACATCAGGTAGTGGTCATAGCGCTGCCGGTCGATCTCCCCCGCCTGAACGGCGGCGATGACGGCGCAGTCCGGCTCTGTCCGGTGCAGGCAGCTCGTAAAGCGGCAACAGCCGAGATGAGGCGCCATCTCGGGGAAAAACTCCGACAAATCCTGGGATGACACATCGGGCAGATACAACGTCGAAAAGCCCGGCGTGTCGGCGACGAGGGCGCCCGACGTGAGTTGGATCAACTCCACATGGCGAGTCGTGTGGCGTCCGCGGCCGATCTTGGCGCTCACCTCGCCTGTTTTCAGGGAAAGGCCCGGCGCGAGGGCGTTGAGCAGGGTTGATTTGCCCGCACCCGACGGGCCGGCGACGACCGAGATGCGCCCCTCCAGCAAAGTCTGCAAGCCTTCTAGATGCTCGCCCTGCCGTGCCGAAAGGACAAACTGGTCAATACCGACAGCGCTGCAGAGCGCCTGGACCTGGTCCACCCGTCCTGGCGGCGCGATATCAGCCTTGTTCCAGACGAGGACAGGCCGGATGCCGGCGTGAGCCGCCAGGACGAGCAAGCGGTCGACGAGGACGAAATCAGGGTCAGGCGACGCCAGGGCGAAGACCAAGAGCACCTGGTCCACATTGGCCACCGGCGGCCGCAGCAGTTCGTTCCGCCGCGGCAGCACCGCTTCAATGACCCCCTTTTCCCCTTCGAGAACGCTTATGCGCACCCGGTCGCCCGGCAAAAAGACGCGGTCATCGCCTTTTAGGCGAAACTTCCCCCGCAAGGAGCAGGTGTACAGACGGCCTCCGGCGAGGACGTAGTAAAAACCGCTGTATCCTTTGATGATCGTTCCTTCCGTCTCCCTTTGGTTCAAAGAAGGCTCCTCCATTGCTCCACCTTTACTCCACCTTGCGCTCCCAGGCCACCGTGGTGTCTACGAAAGCCTGGACCGTCCCCTTGCCAGTCGTGGTGACCTCCTGGCTGACGACTTCGCCGGCCTTGTGCCGCTGGTTATAGAACTCCTTCTGGGCGCCCCGCTCGTCGAGGAAGACGATGCGCACCATATGCTCCTTGCCGTCATTGGGGACATAAACCCGCACCGAAGATTTGACGGGGCTGGCCGGCGAGGCGTTCGCTGGCGGGATGCTGTAGGTCAGTGTGACCGGCTCGCCCGCCTTGAGCGGCGCATTGGGGGGCGGCTCCTGGGCGAGGATCGTCCAGGCTGGCAGGGTGGCGTTCTCCTGAAGCTTCAATGTCAGATCGATCTTCAGCGGCTCCAATTGTTTCTGGGCTTCCTGAAGTTTACTCCCCACCAGGGGGGGCATGACGGCCTTCGTTTCAGGTCCCTTGCTGACGGTCAGTTGAATGACAGTCTCTCCCGGTTGTTCTGAATTGGCTGCCGGGGACTGGTTGATCACCGTCCCGGCAGGCGCCTCGTCAAAGACCTCTTCTATCTTGACCTTGAAGTTGGCGTCCTGGAGCGCCACCAAGGCATCGCGCTGCGGTTTGCCCGTCACAGTGGGAACGCGAAGCAGCTTCGGTCCCTGGCTGACGGTCAGTTTGATGACCTTGTTTTGCTTGACGACCTGGTTTTCCTCCGGATCCTGAGCGATGACGATCTGGGCGTTGGCGTTGTCAAAGACATAGGTGTGCTCGGCATGCAACCCCAGCTTGTCCAAGCGTTCCAGCGCATCGGTGAGCCGCATCCCTTTTACCTTCGGCACGGTCACCTCTGGCACGCTCATATAGCGCGTCCAGGCGAAGGTCAAAGCGGCTAGCAGCAACACGGCCGCCAGCAGCCCCACGGCCCAGAGGGTCCAGGACCGCTTGTTTTTTCCTTGACTTGATCGCTGGGCCTCTTTCAGGGATTCTTCGCGCTCGATCACCCCATATCCGGCGTCCAAACGAGCCGCCGCCACACCATCAAGGCGAACCGTCGGGCTGTCGTCATCGACATCGGGCAAACGGGCGATCGCCTGGCCGGTGACGACACGATCCAGGTCTTGCCGGAGTGCCCGGGCGTTCCGGTAGCGTCGGGCCGGCTCCTTCTCCATTGCCCGCAGCACCACCTGCTCCAGCGACGGAGGAATGCGGTTGTTGATCGCCGTCAACGCCTGGGGCTGCTGCTGGATCTGCTGGAGGGCCACTGCGATGGGCGTCTCCCCTTGAAAGGGCACCTGGCCGCTCAACAGTTCGTACATGACGACGCCGAGGGCGTAAATGTCCGATTTTTCGTCAACGGGAAGTCCCCGCGCCTGTTCCGGCGACAGGTAGTGGACGGAACCAACGATGGAACGATCCATGGTCATCGTGTTCTGGGTGATGGACCGGGCGATGCCGAAATCGGTCACCTTCACCCGTCCCGTCCGGGTCAAGAGGATGTTGTGGGGCTTGATGTCTCGATGGATGATCCCGCGCTCATGAGCGTGTTCGAGGGCGTCACAGATCTGCTTGGCCAGATCGACAGCCTCCTCAGGCGGCAAAGGCGCCCGGCTGCGGATGACCTCTTTCAGCGTCGGCCCGTCGATGAACTCCATCACTATGTAGTCGGTCTCGCCCTCACGGCCCACGTCATAGACATTGACGATGTTGGGATGAGACAAACCGGCCACCGCCTGGGCTTCCCGCTGGAAGCGGCGGACAAACTCTTCGTCAGAGCAGAGGTTTTCGCGGAGGATCTTGACGGTGACGGCTCGCTGGAGCGACCGATCCCAGCCTTTAAACACCTGAGCCATGCCGCCGCCGCCCAATCGTTCGATAATTTCATATCGATTGCCGAAGATGCGTCCGATCATGCCTGCCACCCCTCACCTTCCTCTTGCCAAATGATCAGGAAAGTGACATTGTCGTAACCGCCCCGTTCCAGGGCCAGATTCATCATGGCGTCAGCAATCCGTTCCAACGCTTCCCGTTGATAGGGAAACGCGGCGTTGGGGTCGAAGAGCCGGCCCATCTCCTCGGCCGTCACCAGGTTGGACAGACCGTCGGTGCAGAGGAGCAAGAGATCCCGCGCCGCCCAGGGCGCTGTCGCCACATCGACCTGCACATCGTCGCGAGTGCCCAAGGCGCGGGTGATGATGTTGCGCTGCGGGTGAGCCTGGGCCTCGGCTTCGGTGATTTTGCCGAGGCGGACCATCTCCTCCACCAGGGAGTGATCCCGCGTTAGCAGGCGGACCTGACCGTTATGGCAGAGATAGGCCCGGCTATCGCCCACATGGGCCACCGTCAGCGTCGACGCCGTTAGGTGGGCTGCGGTGAGGGTCGTACCCATGCCGGCCCACTTGGGATGGATCAGCGATTCCTGGTAGATCCGCCGGTTTGCCTCCCGGCAAGCGGCCTCCATGCGGCCGCCCGGCTCCCCTTGCCCCTCTGTTTCACGCCAATGGGCGGCGAAGGCTTCCACAGCCAGAGCGCTGGCCACCTCTCCCGCCTCATGACCGCCCATCCCATCAGCGACCAGGAAGAGTCCTTGGGCCGCATCACACCAGTGGCTGTCTTCGTTGGTCGGCCGCACACGCCCCCTATCGGTGCGGGCAATGACGTTCATGCCTTCCCCTCCCCCCTGGCAGCCCCGCGCAGTTGCCCGCAGGCCGCCTCGATATCCTGCCCTCTCTCTTCACGGATGACGGCGTCAACCCCCCAGCGACGCAGTTCCGCCAGAAAGCGCTCTGTCGGTTCCCGCTCCGGCCGCCGGGCGCCCGTTCCGGCGACGGCGTTGACGGGAATCAGGTTCAAGTGGATGGGCCAACCCTTGAAGAGCGACCCCAAACGCCGGGCATCCTCGGGCCGGTCATTGACGCCGGCCATCAAGGCATACTCCACGGACAATCGCCGCCGCGTCTTCTCCCAGTAGCATCGGCAGGCCTCCAAGACCTGGGCCAGCGGAAAGCGCTCGTTCACTGGCATCCACTCGCTGCGCTGTTTGTCATCGGCGGCGTGGAGCGACAGGGCCAGGTTCACTTCCCAGTCCTCGCCGGCGAAGCGGTCGATGCCGGGCACGATACCGGCTGTGGAGACGGTAATCCGGCGCTGGCCGATGGCTTGCCCCTCCGGATGGGTGAAGAGCCCGATTGCCCGGCGTACATTGTCATAATTCAAGAAGGGCTCGCCCATCCCCATGAAAACGAGATTGGTCACCTTAAACTCGGGATCTTCCCGGCGCTGATCATAGGTGATGTCCAGCACCTGGCCGACGATCTCCGCCGCCGTCAGGTTCCGGCGAAACCCCTGCTGACCAGTGGCGCAAAAGCGGCAACCCAATGCACAGCCAGCCTGCGTCGAGAGGCAGACCGTCACCCGGTCACGGGTCTGCGCCCGCCGGTAGGGCATGAGGACCGACTCGATCAATTCCCCGTCGGCCAGACGCCAGAGGTATTTCTCCGTGCCGTCCCGGGCGACCCGGCGCCGTTCCAGGGCGAGAGGCTGGAGCCAACCCGCTTCCTCCACCCTGGTCCGCAGCGTTTGAGGCAGGTCGGTCATCTCAGCGGCCTCACGGACGGCCCGGTTCTGAAGCCACTTAAAGACCTGCTTGCCCCGGAAGGGCGGCTGACCCCAAGCTTTTAGCAGGGCTGCAATCTCTTCGGGAAAGAGGCCGCGCAGATCTGTCAGCTGTGCTTCCTGCTGTTCTGTCAACGTCCCGTTCCGCTCCGTCTTCACCTCTGACACAGGTTCTCTCAACGTCAAGACCGCCTCCTTAACCGGGCCACGAAGAACCCGTCCGTATGAAAGCGATGGGGCAGGATCTGCATGTATCCTTTGGCCGTCTGCCGTCTCTCTTCTTCCGTGTAATCCAGTTCCGGCAAAAAGGGCGACACATCATCAGCGGAAAAATCGGGATGACGCTGCAGAAAATCTTTCACCTGCTGAAAGTTTTCTTCCGGCTCGATGGTGCAGGTGGAATAGACAAGGACGCCCCCCGGCTTGACCAGCGGGGCAACCCCATCCAGCAGTTCGCGCTGCAACGCTTGCAACCGGACAAGGTCTGTTTCCGAGATGCGGTAGCGCAGCTCTGGCTTGCGCCGCAAGACGCCGAGGCCGCTGCAAGGCGCATCCAAGAGCAGGCGATCCACCTTGCTCTGCAAGATCTCTGCCGGCTGGCGGGCGTCGACCGCCTCGACCTGAACGCTCCCGATCCCGAGGCGCCGGCAGTTTTCGCGGATCAACCCCAGCTTGTGGGGGTGGATGTCCCAGGAGTGGATCGTCGCCTTGTCGCCGCTCCATTCGGCCATATGAGTCGTCTTTCCCCCTGGTGCGGCACAAGCGTCGACGACTGTCTCTCCCGGCTGTGGGTCGACGACAGGAGCGACGACCATAGAGCTTTCATCCTGAACGGTAAAAAGCCCCTCGGCAAAACCAGGCAGACGCGTGACGGCCGAAGCAGAAGCGAGGCGGACCCCGGCGCCGTGCAGCGCCGAAGGGACGGCCTCCATTCCGGCTTCAGCCAGTTGCCGCAAAAACTCGTCCCGCTGAGTCCGCAACCGGTTGACCCGGAGCGACACCGCCGCCGGTTGGTTGTTGACCTGACAGATCGCTCGGGTCCGTTCGGCCCCAAACTGTTTCATCCACCGCCGGACGAGCCATTCAGGATGGGATTCGACGACGGTGAGGTGTTCCACCGGCTTGTCTTCCCAGCGCGGCCAGGAGATTTCGTCACGCCGCCGGACCAGTTGGCGCAACACCCCGTTGATCAACGACGACAGCCGTCCCAGACCGGATTGTTTGGCCAGTTCCACCGTCTCGTGGCAGGCGACGGCGTCCGGGATGCGGTCCAAAAAGAGAATCTGGTAGGCGCCAAGCCGCAGCAGCCGGCGCGCCTCAGGGGGCACAGCGGCGGGACGCTTGAGCAGTCCATCCAGAGCAAAGTCGAGGGCATTTTGGCGACGGAGCACGCCCAGGACCAGTTCGGATACGAGCCCGCGGTCCAAACGCTGCAAGGCGCTGACCTCCAAGGCGTGGGCCATCTGCAGGTTGGCGTAAGCTTTCCGTTCTTCGACGGCGTTGAGCACATCCAGGGCGACGCCTCTCGGCGATGGCTGCATCAAGATACCTCCATCCGGCGCTCAGGAATCGCCGATTTTTCCAGGACCGATCCGATCACGCTACTGTTGATCCAGTCGGCTCGTTCATCATAGAGGAAGTAGCGCACCGCCTGTTCGAGACGGCCCATATTGACCAGGGTGTTGCAGCAGGGTCCCTCAGGTCGGTCATTCAATATGCCCAGAACAGGCAGAAAATCGACATCCTGAATGCCGCTCGTCAAATCCCGTTCACAGGCGATGGCCACAATCGCTTGGGGGCGTTTTTCCATGATCGCCTTTCTGGCCCAGGTTCCGCCGGACACGATGTTCAAGTTCACCCCGTAGCGGTCTGTCAGCTCGATCAGGTCATGGACAGGACAGGCGCCACAGCGCTTGCAGTTGTGGATATCGAGGGTGATCTTATGGGGGCAGGTCGTCTTTTGCAGGCAGTGGGGCGCCAGGATCATCAGCCTGTCCGGCGCAACAGTCACCTTCCGCAGTCGCACCAGTTGATTGCTCACCTCGATGAAACTGCTCTTCAACCGGTCCGGGCTGATACGGAAAAAACGGGCGATGACGAGGGCCATGGGAAAGAGGATGTTGACGGCCATCCGCGTCCATCGATAGACAGAAGGAAAAGCGCGATCCTGCCAGATGGAGAAAATCATCCCGCCGATGCCGAAGGCGATCAAGGCCACGACAGCGACAAAGATAACCCCCAACAGGCCGATCAGCACCTTGTTCCAGGGGTAGTTTTGATACTTGACCAGATACCAGCCGAGGAAGGCCAACGCGAGCAACGCAAGAAAGCTGGCCAACATCAGACCGATGAACAATCGCTTGCGGATAGGCATGGTTCCAACGCTCCCACTGTTTACATTCCCTGTCTTAGCCGAGTCGAGATCCCGGTCCCATCCGGCGTCCCCGCGCATAAGCCCCGGCGGCCATCGTTTTGCCGCCAGCGGGGCGAACCTCGGCCAGCCAGTACACACCGTCGCCAGTGGCAACCGCCACCTCATCGCCAGCGATCTGGAGGATCTCGCCGGGCTGGATCGACGAATTCGGAAAACCGGCCAAGGCGGACGACCCTGACAGGTCAGCAGAGCCTGATGCGCCGAAAGCTCCAGACGGGCCAGACAAAGGGAGCGACAACCCCTCCTGGCGCAGGCGCCCCCGCAGGATCTTCAGGATCTTCCCGTCATCGACGGTAAAAGCGCCCGGCCAGGGGTTCATCCCGCGCACCCGGTTGTGGACCGCCTCGGCGGAAGCGCTCCAGTCGACCTGCTCATCATCGCGGGTCAACATGGGCGCATAGGTCGCTTGACCATGGTCCTGGGACTGGGGCTGCAAAAAGCCCCCTTCCATCGCCGCCAGCGTATCCACCAGCAGATCGGCCCCCAGTTCGGCCAAGGCGTCATGGATTCGACCGGTCGTATCATCGGGGCCGATGGGCAGGGAACGCTTCAATAGCATGTCCCCTTCATCGAGACCCTCGCTCATCAGCATCGTCGTGATGCCAGTCTCCTTTTCCCCGTCGATAACAGCCCGGTGAATCGGCGCCGCACCTCGGTACTTCGGCAACAAAGAGGCATGCACATTGATCCATCGCTGGGGAAAAGCGTTCAGCACCCGAGGCGGCAGGATCCGCCCGAAAGCGGCTACCACCCCGGCTTCGACACCCAATTCCTTCAACTTTTGCACAAAGTCGTCGTCCAACCGGACGGGATGATCGACGGGGATGCCTAACCGCAGGGCCGCCTCCTTGACGGGACTCGGTTGCGCTTTTTGACCGCGCCCCCGAGGGCGGTCCGGCCGGGTGACCACAAGGACCACCCGATGACCGGCCGCTACAATCGCTTCTAGGGTAGGGACAGCAAAGTCGGGCGTCCCCATAAAGACGATTCGCATGGGCCAGTCACTCCTCCGGCTCGTCTTGGTCAACGCGGTCGACAAAGAGGATCCCGTCCAGGTGGTCGATTTCATGCTGGAAGGCGACAGCGAGCAGGTCTGTCCCCTCAACGGTATACTCTTCGCCGTTGCGGTCTTGGGCTTTGACACGGACCCGCCGGAATCGCTTCACTTTGCCGGTGTAATCGGGAATCGAGAGACAGCCTTCGGCGTCACACTGTTCGCCCTCGGCTTCGACGATCTCAGGGTTGACCAACTCAAGGCGGCGCTTGCCCACTTCGACAACACAGACGCGCTTGCTGATGCCGATCTGAGGCGCTGCGAGGCCCACGCCGTGAGCCGCCGCCATCGTATCGAACATATCGTCAATCAGCCGGCCCAGGTTGCTGTTGAAGCGAGTGACCGGCTTCGCCTTTTCGCGCAACACGGGATCACCCAATTTAAGAATTTCATAAACGGCCAAAAAAAACCCTCCCTGTCGGCTTTAAATCTATCCAAAATATCATATCGCAAACCTCGCTCAGGATACACCGATAAAAATATGATTCTCAATCCATCGAGCGTTAAGGGTTAAGCACACTAGGGATTGAGCATGGGGCTGATCGTCACACCGGCGGGACGTCCGCGGCGGCGTTTGTATTCCCTCCCGGCAACCGTGAGGGCGGATCGCAACGTCTCTAACCTGTCGCCGCTTGCCCGCAAGGTCAAGAGCCAGCGAAAACGATTTTCCACCTTGGCCACCGGCGCCGGCGCCGGCCCCCAAACATCCAGGCCGCTGGGAGCGCTGCCTGCCAAAGGCTCTGCCTGTTCGCGCAGGATCTCCGCCCACGTATCGGCTGCCAGGCGGACGAGGGGCTCTTCCGGACCGGAAAAAAGGACCCGGGCCAGACGAGAAAAAGGCGGATAACCGAGTTGTTGCCGTAATTCGATTTCCCGGCGGAAAAACCCTTCATAATCATGCATTTGCACCGCTTGCAGGCAGTAATGCTCGGGACAGTAAGTCTGCAGGATCACCTGGCCGGGGTCGCGCGCCCGGCCCGCCCGCCCGGCCACCTGAGACAACAACTGAAAGGTCCGCTCAGCGGCGCGAAAATCGGAGATATGCAAAGAGGCGTCAGCGGCGACGACACCGACCAACGTGACCCGTGGAAAGTCGAGCCCTTTGGCGATCATCTGTGTCCCCACGAGAATCGGCGCTTCGCCGCGGCCAAAAGCCTCCAGGACGGGCGCGATCCCCTCCTGTTCCGCCACATCACGGTCCATCCGCAAAACAGGCGCGCCGGGAAAGCGAGCCCGCAACTCCTCCTCGATCCGCTGGGTTCCGGCGCCGAAGTAGCGGATCGCCCGGCTCCGGCAGTGGGGGCATGCCTCCGGCACAGGGCGGCGGAAGTTGCAATAGTGGCAGTGCAACTGCTCCCCCTGGCGATGGTAGACGAGGGAGATGGAACAACGGGGACAGGTTACGACAGTGCCGCACTCGCGGCAGATGACAAAGGTGGAAAAACCGCGCCGGTTCAGATAGAGGATCACCTGCTCCCGCCGCTGCAACCGGGCTTCCACAGCCTCCAGAAGCGCCTGCGAAAGCATTCCCTTGTTCCCGGAAACGAGTTCATTGCGCATATCGATCACATCGACAGGGGGGAGTTTCCCGCCCGCCGGCCGCTGACGCAGTTGCAGCAAACGGAAGCGGCCCGACAAGGCCTGTGCGTATGTTTCCAGAGCAGGCGTGGCCGAACCGAGGACGACGACAGCGCCGCAATGGCGCGCCCGCTCGATGGCCACCTCCCGCGCATGGTACTTGAGGTCGTTTTCCTGTTGGTAGGAGGGTTCATGCTCCTCATCAAGGATGATCAAGCCCAGCTTCGGCAACGGGGCAAAGACGGCCGAACGGGCGCCGACGACAAGATCAGCCTCGCCCCGGTGGATGCGCTGCCATTCCTGCTTCCTGGCCGCGTCGGCCAGTCCGCTATGCAACAGGGCCACCTTGTTGCCGAAGCGTTCCCGCAAACGGCGCTCCGTCTGCGGCGTCAAGGCAATCTCTGGCACCAGGAGCAAGGCCTGGCGTCCGCGGGCCAAGGTCTCCCGGACGGCTCGGATGTAAACCTCCGTCTTGCCGCTGCCGGTGATGCCGTGGAGCAAGAAGGGCCGGCGATCGACATTGGTCCTTTGCGCTGCATCGAGAGCCTCTGTCAAGCAGTGGACGGCGCGCTGTTGATCGGGGGTAAGAGTGGGCTCGGGAAAAAGCGGCGCCTTATCAGGCGAAGATACTCTCCCTTTTGACAAGTGTGGATCTGTTGCCTCTGCCGATCCCGCCTCCACCTGCCTGGGGAGCAACCGTCGCACGGTCACCAGCCCGGCATGAACGAGCCGTTCAATCACCGCCGGAGGCACACTGCCTGCTTTGCCTGTCAGGGTCGCGAGCTTCATCCGCCGCTGCGGCGCCCGGGAGAGGCGGCGCAGCAGGGCCGCGCATTCCGGGTCGATCCCCTCCCAGAAGGCGATCGTCTCTCCATCGGGCCGGTCAGAGAGGAGCACCCAGGCGGCAGGACGGACCGGGGGGCCGGGCGGCGCCATCATCCGCAGCACATCGGCCATCGTCCCCAAGGCCTCCTTAGCCAGCCAGGGCACGAGTGCCAGCAAGTCGGAGCCCAAAGGGTAGCTGACCTTTACGGCCTCGATTGGCTGTATGGAGAAGGCTTTTTCCAACTCCGCCGTGGCAGCCTCAACAGCCATCACCCAGCCTCGGATTACCTTACCGTGAAAGGGAACCCAGACTTCACAGCCCGGCTGGACCTCTCTCGCCAAAGCCGCAGGCACGCGGTAATGAAAGACGCGATCAAGTTCCTGATGAGGGATGTCCACGACGACCTGCGCGAGTTCAGGCCATTGTTCGGGCGCCATACCGCTTTACACCCCAGTGCGCTTAAAGTGAAAAAGCCCGGAGCCTTGGCTCCGGGCTTCCAGGTCTGGCTTACAGGCCGGCCAGTTTCTTCAGCGCTTCGACCTTATCGAGGCGCTCCCAGGGAAGATCAACGTCGATACGGCCGAAGTGGCCGTAGGCCGCCGTCTGACGGTAGATGGGCCGGCGCAGTTGCAATTCCTTGATGATACCGGCGGGACGGAGGTCGAAGACTTCTTTGACCCATTTTTCAATGTTGGCTTCATCCACCTTGGCGGTGCCGAAGGTCTCGACCAAGACCGAGACAGGATGAGCAACGCCGATGGCGTAAGCCAGTTGGATTTCGCAACGGTCAGCCAGGCCGGCGGCGACGACGTTCTTCGCCACGTGCCGAGCCGCGTAGGCCGCCGAACGGTCGACTTTTGTGGGATCCTTGCCGGAGAAAGCGCCGCCGCCGTGACGGGCCATGCCGCCGTAGGTGTCGACGATGATCTTGCGGCCCGTCAGACCAGCGTCACCCTGAGGTCCGCCGATGACGAAACGGCCGGTGGGGTTGATGAAGTAGCGGGTCTTATCGTCGAGCAGGCTCGGAGGAATGATGGGCAGGATGACGCGCTCGATCAGGTCCTGTTTGATCGTCTCCAGGGAGACTTCGGGCGAGTGCTGCGCCGAGATAACGACAGTGTCGACGCGGACCGGCTTGTCGCCGTCATACTCAACAGTGACCTGAGTCTTGCCGTCGGGACGGAGGTATTCCAGTTCAGCCGTCTTGCGGACCTCGGAGAGGCGGCGGGACAGCTTGTGGGCCAGGGAGATGGGCATGGGCATGTACTCTTCGGTCTCGTTGGTGGCGTAACCGAACATCATGCCCTGGTCGCCGGCGCCGGTGGCTTCGATTTCGCTTTCGCTCATCTCGCCGGTCCGGGCTTCCAGCGCCTTGTCCACACCCATGGCGATGTCCGGAGACTGCTCGTCGATGGAGGTGAGAACGGCGCAGGTTTCACAGTCAAAACCAAACTTCGCACGGGTGTAGCCGATCTCGCGGATCGTCTGGCGCACGACTTTGGGAATATCGACATAGCACTTGGTGGTGATCTCGCCAGCAACCAGCACCAGGCCGGTCGTCACCGACGTTTCACAGGCCACCCGCGCCATGGGGTCTTGTCCAAGGATGGCGTCAAGTACGGAGTCCGAAATCTGGTCGGCCACCTTATCGGGATGACCTTCGGTGACAGATTCCGACGTAAAGAGACGTTTACGGCTCAAATCTGTTTCCTCCTTCGCGGCTTTCGCTGAAAAATGTGTGGATCTGGGCGAAAATGCCCCTCGTTGGCTTTCCTTCCTAGATTATCAAGGACGTTGGAGAAAAACAAGGGCATTAATCACAACTGTGCGATAAGATTTGAACAACCCGTTCAAAAATTCGACAGGCCACTTCTTCCTTCGTCATGACGTCAAGGGATTCCTTCGTGCCCTGTCTGTCGAAGAGGGTGACAATGTTCGTCTCGACGCCGAAACCGGCCCCCGGCTGGGTCACATCATTGGCGACCATCAGGTCCAAATTCTTGCGCCGCAGCTTGTCCAGGGCGTAGGTCTCCAGGTCGTTCGTCTCGGCGGCAAAGCCGACGAGCACCTGCCCCGCTTTGCGCCGGCCTAGTTCCGCCAGGATGTCTGGCGTGCGGACCAGTTCCAAAAACAGGCGGTCGGCCTGCTTCTTCATCTTCTGCTCCGCTGGCGCCGCCGGGCGGTAATCGGCGACGGCAGCGGCTTTGACGATCACATCGACAGCGTCAAAGCGAGAAAGAACCGCCTCATACATCTCCTCAGCCGACTCGACAGGCACCACCTCGGCCCCCTCGGGGACAGGCAGACCAGTCGGCGTCGTCACCAGGACCACCTCAGCTCCGCGCCGGAGTGCCTCCCGGGCGAGGGCGTAGCCCATCTTGCCGGAGGAGCGGTTGCTGATGTAGCGGACCGGATCGATGGCCTCGCGAGTACCGCCAGCGGTGATCAACACGCGGCGACCGGCGAGGTCGCGCGACGGCGCAATGGAATCGCCCTGCTCATCAGGCGCTTCCGGCGTTTCGAGAGCATCCAGCGATCCTGAAATGTTGGGCGATAATAAAACCTCAGGCGACGCCGCTTCATCGGCCCCACCAGGACTGGTCGACGACCCCTGCGCCGCCAGCGTATCCTCGATCGTGGCCAGGATACGCTCCACCTCAGCAAGGCGCCCTTTCCCCGTGACGCCACAGGCGAGCCGCCCCTCGTCAGGCTCCACGATGACAGCGCCGCGCGACTGGAGGACGGCCAGGTTTTCCTGCACCGCCGGGTGATTGAACATGTTCACGTTCATGGCCGGAGCGATGACAAGGGGCGAGCGGATGGCCAGCAGTGTCGTCGAAAGAAAATCGTCAGCGATGCCGCAGCGCAGCTTGCCGATGATGTTGGCCGTCGCCGGCGCCAAGACAAAAAGGTCTGCCGCGTCGGCGACAGACACATGAGCCACGTTCCACTGCTTCGGCTCATCAAACATCTCCGTGATGACAGGTCTCCCGGAAAGGGTTTGAAAGGTCAGCGGTCCCACAAAACGGGTCGCCGAAGCCGTCAGGATCACCTGGACCTGGGCTCCGGCCTTGACGAGCCGGCTCACCAGGTCACAAGCCTTGTAGGCGGCGATACCGCCAGAGACGCCGACGGCGATAAATTTGCCCTTTAGGATGTTTTTCTGAGAATGTCCCGCTTCTGGCTGTCTCACTTGAGGCCGCCTTTCGCTTGCCGGTAGGTCACCTTGCCATCGACGATCTCGTGCAAGGCAACGCTGACAGGCTTGGCGGACTTGCCGGCGCTGACAAGGGGATCCTGCTTCTCCACCAGAGAGCGGGCCCGTTTGGCCGCCAACACCACCAGGGTGTACTTGCTATCCACTTTTTCCATCAATTTGTCCAAAGACGGTTGGTTCATGGTCTTCACACCTCCCCAAAACTTTGAGAAAGCTGAAGGAGCTATTCCAGCTTACGGTAGATCCGTGACTTCTCGGCCTCCACGATCGCCCGCAGGCGGGTGATGGCGCGCTCCACGTCATCGTTGATGACACAGTAGTCGTAACGGTTGATGTACTCCAACTCCTGCGAGGCCAGGCTCAAACGCTTTTCGATAACCTCGCGGCTGTCGGTGCCGCGCCCGTAGATCCGCCGCGCCAGTTCCTCCAAAGAAGGCGGCGCGATGAAGATAAGCGCCGCTTCGGGGTAACGCTCCTTAACCTGCAGCGCCCCCTGGATATCGATCTCCAAGAGGACGTCCTTTCCGCTGGCCAGCGACGCTTGCACCGACCCCAAAGGCGTCCCGTAGTAGTTATCATAGACCTGGGCAAATTCGAGAAACCGGTTCTCTTCGATCTGTTGCTCAAAGTCTTCCTTACTCAGAAAAAAATAATGAACGCCTTCCCGTTCCCCTTCACGAGGCTTGCGGGTCGTTGCGGATATGGACAGGGTCAGTTGTGGCAGTTCGTTTAATAGACGGCGGCTGAGGGTCCCTTTGCCCGCCCCGGAGGGACCAGACATGACCAGCAGGACGCCGCGGCCCATGCGAGCCAGGTAGGATTGGAGGATCTGTACGCCTTTATTCGGCTCCCTCGTCTCCATGATGGACCGACTCCTTGGCTGACAGGCGATGCGCCACCGTTTCCGGCTGGACGGCCGATAAGATGACGTGATCGCTGTCGGTGATGATAACGGCCCGGGTGCGCCGCCCGTAGGTGGCGTCGATCAGCATGCCCCGATCCCGGGCTTCCTGAATGATACGCTTGATCGGCGCCGACTCAGGACTGACGATGGCGACAATCCGGCTGGCGGAAACGATGTTGCCAAAACCGATATTGATCAGCTTGATATCCATATCCTGGTTCCTCCTACGTCAGTTTCGCCATCAACGCATCCCGCTGTCGGCTGCCGAGCCCCTGTAAGCGCCGGGACTCATCGATACCGATGTCGGCCATGATGCGGCGGGCCGTCCGCTTGCCGACCTTCGGCAGCGATTCGAGCAGGTAAAGGACCTTCATCCCCCGGACAACCTCGTCGTCCATCCGGTTAAAGACCGCATCGACCGAGACGACGCCGGCCTTCAACTGGTTGCGCAGTTGGGTGCGCTGGCTGCGCACCGCATGGGCCTTTTTCAGGGCTTCCGATTTCTGTTCCTCCGTGAGCATGGGAACCGCCATCAATGATCCTCCTAAGGTTCCAGGTACGACTTATTCTACATTTTGCACCTGTTCACGTATTTTTTCCATTTCGCTCTTCAAATCGACCACATGGCGGGAGATTTCTAGGTCGTTGCTCTTCGATCCGATCGTATTGACTTCGCGGTTCATCTCCTGGACGAGAAAGTCGAGCTTCCGTCCCACCGGTTCGGACGAGGCTAGCGCCTTTTGAAACTGCTCCAGGTGGCTGTTGAGGCGGACGAGTTCTTCGGTGATGTTCGAACGATCGGCGAAGAGGGCCACTTCCATGGCTAAGCGCTGCTCATCAACGGGCGTTTGCCCGAGCAGTTCCTTGATGCGCTCCTGCAAACGGTTCAGGTAGTCTTCGGCGACGAAGGGCGAGCGCTCCTCCACCGCCTTGATCCGGTGGCGCAGCGCCGTTAAGCGCAAAAAGAGATCCTCCGCCAAGGAGTTCCCTTCCTGGATGCGCATGCCCACCAGGCCGTCCAAGGCCTGCCGCGCCGCCGCCTCGACGACGCGGGTCACCTCATCCATGTCCTCCTCCGGTTCATCGAGGGTGATCACTTCCGGGAGGCCGTAGAGGGCGTTTATACCCACATCACAAGGCAATTCCAGCTCCTGCGCCAAGTCTCTCAACGATTTATAATATCGAAGGGCCAATTGTTTGTCAACCTTTACCTGCCGGGTGATTTCCCCATCGGTTTCCATGTTGACGAACACATCGACCCTTCCCCGGGAGACGCCCTGGAAAAAGATCTTCTTGATCGCATCTTCCAGGACCATATAGGTTTTAGGCAAGCGGACGACCACTTCCGAGTAGCGGTGATTGACCGCTTTCGCCTCGACGGTGACGCGCTTCCCTCCTCCGCAGGCTTCTCCCCGACCGTAGCCGGTCATGCTCTTGATCACGATGCATCTTCCTTTGCGCGGCCCACTGCCGTTCCTACGCTATTCCGGATCGCCCGTACATGCGATTAGGATCCGAAAACCATCGCCGCACTATCATTTTCGCGTGATTACTTCGACCTAGTTCCGGCAATTCCTTTTTCAGATTGAAAAAAAGGGGGCTGGTCGCCCAGCCCCGCATGCTTTTTTTAGGGTAAAAGGTCAGGCGATGCGGCAATAGCCTTCCCCAGAGGGGGCGAAGCCGATACTTCCCTTTTACAGGGGGAAATCGCCCTGGAAAACCGCCACCGCCGGACCAGTCATGTAGACGCGGTTGTTCTCTTCGCGCCACTCGATGTGCAGCGGGCCGCCAGCGAGGTGAACCGTCACCTTGCGGTCCGTGTAGCCGTTGAGGACGGAGCCGACGACGGTAGCACAAGCACCGGTGCCGCAGGCCAGTGTAGGACCGGCGCCGCGTTCCCAGACGCGCATCTGCACCTCGTCGGGGGCGACGACCTGAACGAACTCAACATTCGTCTTCGCCGGAAAAGCCGGGTGGATCTCCATCTTGGGACCCAGGGTGGTGACCGGCGCTTCGTCGATGTCGTTGACATAGATAAGGCAATGGGGGTTGCCCATAGACACGGCTGTCACTCGGACCGCCTCATCGCCGACAGCCAGTTCCTGGTTGACGGCAGGGCCTTCCGGCCCGACCATAGGGATCTGGTGGCGTTGCAAGCGCGGCTCGCCCATGTCGACACAGACGCCGGTGACAAGTCCGGCTTCGTCGGTGATGATCTCGGGGATGATGATCCCGGCCAGGGTTTCCACCTCGATGCGACGCTTGGCGACGATGCCCCGCTCGTAGACATAACGGGCCAGGCAGCGGATGCCGTTGCCGCACATCTCCGGCTCGGAGCCGTCGGAGTTGAGGATGCGCCAGCGGATGTCCGCCTTGTCAGAGGGGAAGAGGAGGATCAAACCGTCGCCACCGATACCGTAGTGGCGGTTACAGATGCGGACAGCGATCTCCTCCCAGTCCTCGCGGTCCAACAGGGGCGGTTCCATGGCGTTGACAATGATGAAGTCATTGCCGAGGCCGTGCATTTTTACGAATTCCATCGACGATGCCACCTTTCCGGGATTCAATCTTTTCCTTATATAGTGCTACTGTCCATACAACGCCCGCCCGCCGTCGCGCTGCCCGAGAGGCCGCAAGACGAAGTGGCGGAGCCCAGCCAGGAGCAGCCAGCCGCCGGAGAAGAAGAGGATGACGAGCCAGTGGCTCGGCTCCAGGGGAACGGTCTGGAAGATCCGCTGCAGCGGCGGCAGGTAAACGACGGCCAACTGCATCAGACCGGAGAGGCACACGGCCCCGATGAGACTGCGGTTGGTGAACCAGCCCAGTTCAAAGACGGAGTAGCGCTCCGACCGGCAGTCAAAGACGTAGAAGAGTTGGAAAAAAGTCAAGGTGCAAAAGGCCATCGTCCGTGCCAGGGGAAGGTCGCCCAGGTAAATCCCCCAGGCAAAGACGGCCAATGTGGCTAACCCGCAATAGGTTCCCCAGATCAGGATATTTCGCCCCAGGCCGCCGGCGAGGATGCGTTCTTTCGGGTGGCGCGGCGGCCGGCGCATCACGTCCGGATCGGGCGAGTCCACGCCGAGGGCCATCGCCGGCAGGCCGTCGGTGACCAGGTTGACCCAGAGCAGTTGAACAGGCAACAGCGGCAGCGGCAAGGCCATGAGACTAGCCAGGAACATGACAAGCACCTCGCCGGCGTTGCAGGACAAGAGATAGCGGATAAACTTGCGGATGTTGTCATAGATGGCGCGGCCCTGCTCGACGGCGGTGACGATAGTGACGAAGTTGTCGTCGGAAAGGACCATGGAAGAAGCCTCTTTCGTCACATCCGTGCCGGCCTTGCCCATGGCGACGCCGATATCGGCCTCTTTCACGGCCGGGGCGTCGTTAACACCGTCGCCCGTCATCGCCACCACATGGCCCCGCGACTTCAAGGCGCGGACGATGCGCAATTTGTGGGCCGGCGAGACGCGGGCGTAGACGGCGGCGCGGGGCACCTTTTCCTCCAGTTGCCGATCGTCGAGTTCATCAAGACAGGCGCCGGTAAGCACCTCGTCGGACCGGCTGCTGATGCCAAGTTCCCGGGCGACGGCCAAGGCCGTCACCGGATGGTCGCCGGTGATCATGATCGTGCGGATGCCAGCCTGGCTGCAGCGCTCCACCGCCTGGCGGACGCCGGGCCGGGGCGGATCCATCATGCCGGCCAATCCGAGGAAGGTCAGATCCTCCTCGGCGATTTCCATCAATTTTTCGACCGGCATCCCCGCCGGGAGGGGCCGGCAAGCCAGGGCCAGCACCCGCAAGGCCTCGTCGGCCATGCGCTCGTTTTCATCGAGGATCTTCCGGCGGCGGTCGTCATCGAGGGGCGCTTCCGATCCGTTCCAGCGGACAAAGGCACAGCGGGAAAGGACCGCCTCGGGGGCACCCTTCATGAAGGCCATCATCTGCCCCTTCTGATCGCGCACAATGACAGTCATCCGCTTGCGGTCAGAGTCAAAGGGCAGTTCCTCGACACGATCAAAGTCAGCTTCGACATCCCGATGGAGAAATCCTCCTTTGGCTGCCAGCACCAGGAGCGCCCCTTCGGTGGGATCGCCAGTGAGGGCCCAGTCGCCGGCCGGCGCTTCTCCCTCACCCTTCTTGCGGCGTCCCCAGAAGGGAACGTCCTTACGAGAGCGGGAAGACTCGCCGCCGGTGAGACGAGCGTTGTTGCAGAGCACGGAGGCGCGGAAGAGATCGTCCAGGTCGGCCCAGCCAGTCCCCATCGACGCGCTTCCCGACTCACCGGAAGCCCCCGTCCGGTTAG
Organism: Heliomicrobium sulfidophilum; assembly: GCF_057715735.1. Classification (NCBI taxonomy): domain Bacteria; kingdom Bacillati; phylum Bacillota; class Clostridia; order Eubacteriales; family Heliobacteriaceae; genus Heliomicrobium; species Heliomicrobium sulfidophilum. The sequence goes on along the minus strand of NZ_JBVTZZ010000004.1, from coordinate 10,243 downwards.
CCCACCCGGTGAATCCAGCGCCAACACCTTCCGCCCCCACCGCCAAATCCCGCCGCTCGGCGAAAAACTCGCCCACCGGCTCAATCCCCTGGCCGCTCACATCGACGCGCTCGCCCGAGACCCAGACTTGGCGGACCGTCATCTGGTTCTGAGTCAGCGTGCCCGTCTTGTCGGAGCAGATGGCCGTGGCGCAGCCTAGTGTCTCCACGGCAGGCAGCTTGCGGATGATGGCGCGACTACGGATCATCCGCTGCACCCCGATGGCGAGGACGATGGTGACGATGGCCGGCAACCCCTCGGGAATGGCCGCCACGGCCAGGCTGACGCCGGTGAGAACCATCCGGTAGACGGGCTCGCCCTGGTAGAGGCCGATGAAGACGACGACGAGGCAGATGGCCAGGCAGAGGACGACCAGGATCTTACCCAGTTCATCGAGGCGGCGCTGCAAGGGCGTCATCTCGTCGCCAACCGACTCGATCAGGTGGGCGATGCGGCCCATCTCGGTCTGCATCCCTGTCGCCACGACGAGGCCGCGCCCGCGGCCTCGGGTGACGCTTGTCCCCGAAAAGGCCATGTTGTCCATGTCGCCGATGCCCACGCCGGCGGCGGTGATCGGCTCCGGCTGCTTGCAAACCGGCAAAGACTCGCCGGTCAGGGGCGACTCATCGATCTCCAGGTCGTGGACCTCCAGGAGACGCAGGTCGGCCGGCACCCGGTCGCCCGCCTCCAAAAGCACCACATCGCCGGGGACGATGGTGTGGGCCGCCACGCGCATTTCGCGGCCCTCGCGGAGCACCCGCGCCTCCGGCGCCGTCAGTTTTTTCAATGCCTCCAAAGACTGTTCGGCCCGGTATTCCTGGACGAAGCCGAGGACGGCGTTCATCACCACGATGACCAGAATGGTGATGGCGTCGGCCATTTCGCCCAAAAAAGCGGAAATGGCCGTCGCCGCCAAGAGGACCAGGATCATAAAGTCGGTGAACTGCGCCAAGAGCCGCCGCCACAAGGGCACCGCCTCGGCCTCCCGGAGCGCGTTCGGCCCGATGCGCCCCAACCGCTCTTCCGCCTCGCGCTCATTGAGCCCCTGCGAGCCGGCGATCAGCGTTCGGCACAACTCCTCATAGGTGAGCTGGTGCCAGGGCTTGTCCGGGGCGGCGACCGTCTCCCTCCCCGAACGACCTTGGCCTTTACGTTTCATCTGCGTTCCCCCGTTTCCTTGTAATTGCATGCCGCGCCGGCATGCTGGATTCGTGGGCCGCCCCCGGAAATGGACGGGCTCCCTCTTGTCCTATTTCTATGATTGGAAAGGTCTGTCAATGCCTTCCCTTCCAATTGCCGCCAACGGGGCTGCCATGCTATGATGAGGGGCGAACGTGATAAGGAGGGCATACCCAATGGCACTCGACGGACTCACCTTGACCACCATCATCGATGAACTGAGACCGGCGCTCCTGGGCGGGCGGATCGACCGCATCGTCCAGCCCCTGCCGGAAGAGATACACCTGATCGGCCGCACCGGCCACACCAACTGGCGCCTCCTGCTCTCGGCCCACCCCGTGACCGGGCGCATCCACTTGACGAAAAAAAACAAGCCCAACCCGACCCAACCGCCCCTCTACTGCATGGTCCTGCGCAAACACTTAGAGGGCGGGCGCGTCCGTGCTGTCGAGCAATCGCCCTGGGAGCGGGTCGTCCGCCTGCGCTTTGACGCCAGCGACGAACTGGGCGGCCGGACAGAAAAGAGCCTGATCCTGGAGATCATGGGCAAACACTCGAACCTGATCCTCGTCGACGACGCCACCGAGACGATCATCGACGGCATCCGCCGCTACAGCCACGCCGTGAGCCGCCACCGGGAGGTCCTCCCCGGCCGGACCTACATCGCCCCGCCCGACCCGAATAAAAAAGCCCCGTCGGCGGCGACCGACGAGACCCTGGCGGAACTGATCTGGAAGCACGACGAAAACACGCCCGTGGAAAAAGCGCTCCAGCAAAACCTGATGGGCCTCAGCCCCGAAACGGCGCGCGAGATCTGCCACCGCGCCGGCTTGGGCCGCGACGCTGTGTCCGGCGAATGCGGCCGCTACGAATTCAGCCGCCTCGCCCTGGCCGTGCGAGACCTGGTGTCCCTGGTGGAGCGCCAGGAGGCGACACCGGAGATCGTCTGGCAAACGGGCGCCGGCGCACCGAAGACCTTCGCCCCCTGGCCGCTCACCCATCTGGATCCGACCCTGCGACGGGAAAAGATGGACAGTGTCAACGAGGCCGCCGACCGCTTCTACCACAGCAAGGACGAACTGGAAAAACTGGCGGCCAAACGCTCCGCCCTGGTCAAGCGCATCGCCGCCGAATGGGAGCGGGCGCAGCGGCGCAAGACGAGCCAGGAAAAAGACATCGCCTCGGCGGAAAAAGACCTCGTCTGCCGCACCTGGGGCGACCTGCTCCTGGCCAACCTCTACCGCGTCCAGCCGGGTGACTCTTCCATCACCGTGGCCGATCTGACCGAACCGGAACAGACCTATGTGATCGAACTGGAACCCTCCCTGTCGCCGTCAGAGAATGTGCAGGCCTTCTACAGCCGCTACAACAAAGCCCGCCAGACGGTGTTGCTGGCGACGGAGCAAAAAGAAAACACCGCCCAGGAGGTGGCCTACCTGGATACGGTGCTGATCGCTTTGGAACAGGCGGAAACGCCGGGAGATCTGGAGGAGATCCGTCAGGAGTTGGTGACGAGCGGCTATTTGCCGGATGAGGGCAGTAAGGGAAAGGCTGGAAAAGGCGGCTATGGCGGCGCCGGTGGCGTTGCTGGGACATCTGGTGGCGGGAAGGACGCTGGCGGCAAGGCCCGAAAAGCCGGCGCTAAAGGTGGCAAAGGCGGGAAAGGTGTTAAAGGCGCGAGCGGTAAGGGCAACAGAGGCGGCAAAGGTGGCGCCACCGACTCGGAAGGGCCGCCGAAGCCGATGACGGTGACGACGGAAGAGGGCTGGACGATCTGGATCGGCCGCAACAACCGCCAGAACGACTACTTGACGATGAAAATGGCCCGCGACAAGGACATCTGGCTACACACGAAAGACATCCCCGGCTCCCACGTGGTCATCCCCATCCGTGACCAGCGCCCCCTCCCCGACTCGGTGCTGGAACTGGCGGCCTCCTACGCCGCCCACTTCAGCCGCGCCCGCGAGGCGGACAAGGTGCCTGTCGACTACACGGAGCGGCGATATGTACGCAAGCCCTCGGGGGCGAAGCCTGGATTTGTGATTTATGATCATCAGCAGACGGTGTGGGTGAGGCCGAGTGAAGTATAGTTGTAACTATGCTTCTGTTTTTTCAAAAATGAACGGCTCAACTATCGCACTTACGAAATAAGCTTGCGAAGGGATGTTTCCGGATTTTCTCCCGCTTCAATTTTCCATCCGGGAAACTCCCACGTAAACACCGACTTGTCATCCGCAAGACGTTGGGTGATAAAAAATGCGCTCAGTGAGAGATAGAATCATCAAAGCCCCCATTGACACGCTTCATCGTCCGTGTCATCGGGGGCTTTTTCTCATGTACCAACGGCGCCGACAATCTTACCAACTCTGCTTGCGTCTGCGTCTAACACCCTATTTCAACCTAACCTCCCCATTCACAAACTCGACCGTATATTTCGCAAACACAATTTTCTCGCCGGTCACCTTATCCACCTGATTGACTTCAAACAAGCCGTTTCCTTGCAATGTAGCCTTATAATCGCGATTTAGCACAGATGCAATCGTCACATCAACCAGTTTTGTCCGTCCGACCTCGTCCCAGTTGATGGTGCCATCGGGGTTGATAACCTTTTCGTTATTTGCTTTCACCTCTTCGATCTTTTTTTGCAGCATTTCGGCCAGCCCGGCCGATATCTCTGCATTGATGGTGGTCTGCGCTTGATTCGCAACCTCATTGAGCTTGCTTCCGATATCGTTCTTCGCAGCCGAACAGCCAGCCGTAACAGTGGTGGCGGCCAACATCGCCAATGTTGTCAATAGAGTGATACATCGAAAAACTTTACGGTTCACAGCAATCCCCCTTTAGCGAACATCTTTACGGACCTTTTTCACGTCCCATTTGTCCTAGTATGCCAAAAAAGCACATGACTATTCTCGGCCATGCTTCTGTTCTATCGATATGATAGCCCCTAGAAAAGCTGGTTTACAACCATTTTAGGCGATGTTAGCGCCCTGCATTTACTACAAATATTATCATGCCATAATATTCAAATTCTTTGCGATATTTGGACCTTTCAGGACAACATGTGGTACACTGATAAGGAGAATGACGAAAAAAAGGACGTGTGTTCAATGCCGTTCTCCATGAAAAAACCCTTCCTCCTCGCCGCCGCAGGGCTGCTCTGGCTTGCAACCACCACGACCGCCTGCGCCAGTGACGGCGACACATTCCATATCACCCTCGACGGCAAGGCCCTCCCTTTTTCCGGACTGCTCCTTGAAGAACGCGCCCTCGTTCCCCTCAACCCCATCAGCGATTCCCTTGGGGCCGAACCGATCTGGACGCCATCTGACCAAACAGTGATCCTGAAAAAGGCCGACCGGACGATTACTATGAAGATGAATGAGTACAAGGCCACTGTCAACGATCATCAACTCGCGCTGGATACCCCTCCGCAGTTGGTCGACCAAGCTATCTATGTGCCGCTCCGTTTTGTCGCGGAAAACCTCGCGGCCAGCGTATCCTTGGATCCGTCCACAGATACGGTGGCGCTGAAGCGGCTTAAGGAAAACGCCATCACCATCAAAACAGCCAAAGAGTTTTCCGAAAACGAGCAGATGATCATCGACATCCAATACCCGCAGATCGAAGGTATGCAGGATCCGGCCGCCCAGGAGCGGATCAACCGCAAGATTCAAGAGCAGATCGCCCAGTTCAAACAGAAAACCCTCACCGATGCGAAAGAAATGCGGGAATCCTTTCTCGATCCGAATGTCCCCCTGCGCACCTTTTCCATCACCTGCAACTATGAAGTCAAATATAACGCCAACAACCTCGTTAGCCTCCGCTTGATCGATTACAATTACTTAGGCGGCGCCCACGGCATGTCCTACGCCTCTTCCCTCACCTTTTCCATCACTGACGGCAAGATCTACGAACTGCCCGACCTCTTCTCCTCCCCGGCCTACATCGAACGGATCAACCAGCGGATTGAACAGTTGAAAGGCACGGATTACTTCCTCTGGACCCCCTTCACCTCCATCGACCCCAAGCATTCCTATTACCTGAGCCCCAACGGCCTGGTCGTCTACTACCAACTCTACGACATCGCCCCTTATGCCGCCGGGTTTCCTCAATTCACCATCCCATACGCCGAATTGGCCGACCTCTTGACCGTTCCGATTCAATAAGCCGCCCTCCGATAGGACCGCCTTTCTATTGGAACAGCTTCCGATAGGCGATGGTATAAAACGGGAAATTGACCTTTTTCTCATCGGGCAGATACTTCAGGAAGGGCGCTCCCTTCGGGAACGAGGTCGGCCAGTTGTTTCGTCAGCACCCCGTCGCCGCAGCCCAGGTCAAGGATGCGTTCACGATCAATCTGTTTTTTCATCAAGAACTGGAATGGCGTTGCAAAAAAACCGATTAAATCAAAGCGCCCGCATGATTTGCCGCATCTGTACAAAAGCTGGGGAGCCGGGCGGTCCCTGGAAGAGTTATCTGGCCGTTGCGCCGTACTTCTCCCGCACCTTCAAGATCTCATCCAGACGGTTGAAAAAAATCTCGATCAGATGCGGGTCAAAGTGTTCCCCGCTCTCTTTACGCAGATAGCCCAAGATGGCCTCCAACTCCCAAGCCTTCTTGTACACCCTGTCGCAGCTCAAGGCGTCGAAGACATCGGCAATGGCAGCGATCCTTCCGTAGATATGGATCTCATCTCCCTGCAATCCTCGGGGATACCCTTTTCCATTATACCGTTCATGATGTTGCAACGAGATCAACGCCGCCGCCTGCATGATCGGCCGGCTCGACTTTCTCAACATCTCGAAACCGATCTCGGCATGGGTTTGCATCAGCGCAAACTCTTCCGGTGTGAGCGGCCCAGGCTTGTGTAAGATAGCGTCGGGAATGGCCAGTTTCCCCACATCATGCATGGGGGAGGCCATTTTCAACAATTCCGCTTCTTCTTCGTTCAGACCGAAACCGACGGCCAGTATCTTGCAATACTCGCCCACACGCTTGACATGCACGCCCGTTTCAAAACTGCGGGCTTCCGCGATCTCCCCCAGCGTACAGACGATTTCTTTTTGCGTCTGCTCCATTTCCTCTTTCAGGTGGATGTTATCCAATCCGATGGAGACATTGGCGCAGAAAATATGCAACATGTACCGGTCAAACTCGGTAAACTCCCCCGCCCCTTCGAGGTAAATCAAGTTCTCATGGCCGTTTTGGCTCCGAAAATAACTGGCAAAGCTGTTGTGATCGAAGACGTTGCCGCCGTTTTGCCGGGCTTGCCTGATCAAGTCAAGGGCCTTCGCGGGAGCGACCTCGTGTACCGCTTTGTTCACATGGCTGCGATACTCTCCCGTTCCGGCCAGGATAATCAAATCGCTCTTGTCGTCATTGACGGCGGCAGCAAAACTGGACATGCCGAAAAAGCTAGCATTCTCCCTTACACACAGCACCGCGCTCAATTGGGTCAGCACGCAGGAGACAAAGTTGTTCATGGACTGCAAGGTCAGGATGGTCGACGACGATTGAACAATCTTTTCCAACCCTCGTTTGAAGGCGTTGATCACGGTGATGTCCCGGTACGAGCGCAACGCAGCGATCAGGGTGGTGTAGAGCTTTTGGGCGGTCAGTTCCGTCTTTTCTTTATAATCATTGATGTCATATTCGTCGATGACCTTTCGTTCCGGCGCCTCTCCCGGCTGCCCGGTGCGCAGGATGATCCGCACATTCCGGTTACCCAATTCCTCACGAATATGCTTGACCGTGCTCAACCCCGCATGATCGCTTTCCATCACCACATCGAGCAGGACGACGGCCACATCGTCATTCGCTTCCATGATCCTGCGGGCTTCCTGCCCAGTATAAGCGCTGATAAAATGCAAAGGCCTGCCGTCAAAGCAGACGTCCTCCAGGACCACCTGGGTCATGGCGTGAACTTCCCGATCGTCATCGACGATGAGGATATTCCAGGGCACGGGCTGACCGGGCTGCCTTTGTTCCGCCTGCTCCTCTTCATCAATGAAAGCGAACAGTTCGTCCTCTGCCTGGGACGCCATCGCATCATTGCCCATCGCTTCATTGGCAGTCGCTTGATTGCCTATCGCTTCATCGGCAGTCGCTTGATAGCCCATCGCTTCATGGCTCGTCGCTTCAATACCCTCCATGAGGAATGGATGCTGCCGGGGTTGCTCGTCATCTCGTTTGACCATGACCATCATCCTCCTCACAGGGGAATGCAAATCGTAAAGGTGGTTCCATGCATCTCAGGGGCTTCTTCGATAGTGTTGCTGCTGCAGTGGATCCTCCCTAGCAGCCTTTGGGTGACCAGATTATAGACGATATGCAGTCCTAAACCGGTGCCGCCTTTGTTCCGGGCCGTCGTGAAAAAGGGCTCGAAGACCTTGGGCCGGATCTCTGCCGGGATGCCTTTTCCGTCGTCGGTGTACTGCAAGACCAGTTCCTGCTCCACTTGGGCCGCCTGAATCCGAATCCGTCCCTGCTCCCCCGGATCAAACCCGTGGGTCAAGGAGTTGATCACCAGGTTGGTGATGATCTGAGAGAGGCTGCCGGGGTCGCTGTTCATCTCCAGGTCAGGGTCGCATTCCACCAGGACGTCAATCCGGGTGTGCTTCAACTGCGGCCGCAGGCTCAGCAGCACCGCATCCAGGTATTGTTTCACATTGAACAGGCGCTTTTGCTCACTCGACTGGTCGGCAGAGACCTGCTTGAAACTGCGGATCAATTCAGCCGCCCGCCGGAGATTGCTGTAAATGATGCGAGCGCTTTCGCCGCATGTTTTCAGGTACCGCTCTAAATCCGACTTTTTGACTTTTCCATTGGCAAAAAGCTCGGCCATCTCGCGGGTGCGCGTCTCCAGGTGGGACGATGTGGTCACCCCGATCCCGACGGGGGTGTTGATCTCATGGGCCACTCCGGCGACCAAGCTGCCGAGGGCGCTCATCTTTTCGGAATGGACCAGCTGGGCCTGCATTTCCTGCAGCGTCGCCAAGGTCGTCCTCAGTTCCTCATTGGCGATACGCAGTTGTTCTGTCCGTTCCTCCACGCGGTGTTCCAGCGTGGCGTTCAACTCGGCCACTTCATCGCGCGATTCTTTCAGTTCGAGCCACATGCGTCTGGAGAGCCAACTGCCAAGGCTGATCAACAAGGTCGCCGCGATCACGACGGGGATCTGTTTCCACAGCAACAAACGGACCGGCGCCAACGCTTCCTGTTGCGAAACGATGAATCCGATCACCCAGTCTACTTCATCCACCTTCGCATAGTACAGAAAAAAGGGTTGCCCATTCTGTTGAAAGGTCAGCTTTCCGCTGTTGCGGGACATGATTTCGTCGGCTTTCGCGGCAAGACCGGAAAGGGGATCCTCTTTGATGTTGACAGACATGACCTTATAGGCGTCTGCATCGGCCAGATAGAGGCCGTCACGACTGAGCAAAAAGGCTCTCCCCGTTTTTCCCATGTTCTGTTGACCGATGAACCTCTGCAACGCGGTCAAATCGATATCGCCCGTCGCCGCGCCCTTGGGTTTTCCCTCGCCGTCAAAAAAGGGCGCCGACGCCGTCACCATCGTCACGCCGGATACATTGTCGAGGTAGGGTTTGCTCCAGACCACCACGCTGGCCCTGTCTGCAACAGGTTTATTTCTCACGGCAAGGGCGTTTTTATACCAGGCATGACTGTGATAGTCGTATTCCGCCTGGCTGTAATCTTCGGTAAAGACAAGTTGTTCCGCTTTTCGATGCACATAGGGGCCGAAATACTTTTTATCCCGATCGTACCGGTACGGCTCATACCATACGCCGACGCCGTAGGTCTCCGGACTGCTGTTGACCATGTAGTTTTTCAGCACCAGCTCATATTGTTCCGGCGCCAGTTCATCGCCCAAACTCTCGATGTTGTCCGCCAGGGTAGCAGCAATCCTTTTATGTAAATCCAGTTTGTGTGTAATTTCTGAATGGATGTCATCGAGGATGTCATTCATCCGCAGGTCCAACTGCTCTCGGACGATGGCGTCTGCATGGTGATAGCTGACGAGAGAGAGCGACAGCATAGCCACAATGGTAATGGGAAGGAAGGCGGCTAGCAGCCGCGTTCCTCCCCGGACGACTTGTCTCGAATCTCTCATCATACCTTGAACATTCGGACCGACTGGTCCAGTTCGGCAGCCATGCCAGCCAGTTGATTGGCGGCAAAAGTCACCGTCTCGGCCGTGGCGGCCTGCTCTTCCGTGGCGGCAGCCACGTCTTCCAGGCTCTTGGCCGACTCACGGGCGATCTTGGTCACCTGGTCCATCGAATCCACCATGATGACGGCGCCTTCATTGATCTCGCCGACGACGGCGGCGGCGTTCTTCACTTGCTGTGACAACAGATGCACGTGTCGGGTATCACTGAAATTGAGAAAAACAAAACCCCGTTCCTGGACGTTGTTCGACGTTACGAGACGTTACAAAAACCCAATAAAATAAAGGGAATGTGAGTGTGTGAGTGTGTCCAGTATGGATCGAGGACGACCTGACGGAGTGAGACGAAATTCCGTCAGGGATTAGCAAACCTTCGACGATCCCTTCGATTTTGATTCGATTTTCCTTCGACAACTGCCGGACCTTTGCCAAGAACTCGATCTCGTGCGGCGCAATATCATCCCCCATTGCATGCACGGATATTCGTGTGTCTTGCACCGACCCCTCCCCGCTTAACAACCAATCGGCCGTAACACCGAAGAATTTGGACAATGCCAGCAACGCATCAGCTCCAGGCTTCGCTTTCTCCGCCTCCCAATCGCCAACATTACCACGCGACACACCTATCCCATCTGCTAACTCCTTCTGACTTAGCTTTTTAGAAGCTCTAAGTTCCTTTATTCTCTGCCCAATGCTCACAATCATCACCCTCCGCATTAATATTCGAGCGCAAGCTCATTTCTATGCACGAAAAAGACAGCATATCGATAGATTTTTGCACGAAAAACATAGCAAATATTATTGACTTTGCACGAAAATACGTGTAATCTATTG
>NZ_JBVTZZ010000003.1:0-34397 GCF_057715735.1 Heliomicrobium sulfidophilum | reverse complement strand
TTAGATAGAAAACACCATCACAGCGATTCTATCACACCTAAGAAGTCACAAACAGTCGATCCTTGAAAACTGAATACGAGAATCCGAGATTTTCATGTCTCAAATGGGAAGAAGGTGAGACAAAATGAACAAAGCACTAGCGGATCAACGCGAGGCATCGGCAGCGATCGCCCGCGAGATTCTCGGCGACATCAAGCTGAATGTGACGGACGGCGAATTTACCGCATCCTTCGCACAGCAGGAGGCGCTGGAATCCTACGCGGAGCTGCTCGAAAGACAGGAGCAGGAGCTGGTCGCCGAGTTGCATCGCACGGTGCTCCATTTGAGCGCCAAGATCGCCGCGACGCGCAACCTGCGCAACATGGCTATCCGCGAGGCTTACAAGCAGCAAGGCATGCGGATGGCAGAAGACAGCAAGGAAAGGGGTGAATCAGCATGAGGAAGCGCCAGCTGTCGCCGCTCGGTGTAATTGTGAAAAAGCGCCTGATTGAGGTGGGGAAAACGCAAGTCGAGCTCGCAAGAGAGATCGGCACCAGCGGCAAATACCTCCACCTGATCCTGATCGGCGAACGGTCCGGGAAAACCTTCATCCCCAAGATCGCCCAGGCGCTGGGGATGAACCCGGACAAGCTGAATAAGATCGCGTAAGAGTGAAGCAGCTTCCTTCCTGAAGGCGCTGGAGCAAAGTGGTTTGCCGGTAGGTGGAGCTACCGGCTAATCAATTGATCGCTATGTTCTGTGATCGAGAATTATTTCTTCCCGTCAGCGGGCTGCTTACCGTCCAGTTTGACAGACCCGTCAAGTTTGACGGAACCGTCCATTTTAACGGTGTTTGCCATAGGCGTTCCCTCCTTTCCGGCTCCAGCGCCGTCAGGAGGGAAGCTGCCGCTCTTACGAATCTACGAATCTATCGTACATCATGCCCGACTAGCGTTCTATCCAAAGTAGTTTGGGAATTTGCTTTCATTAAATACTTCAAAGCCGCAAGAGAGGAGGGAACACATGCAGCCAAAACTTACCGTGACCGAAGCCGCTGGTTTATTCGGGATCACAGAACGCGCGATCCGCAAGCAAATTCAAGACGGAAAGCTCCAGGCAGAAGAAGTCAGCAACGCCCGAGGCGGTCGATCAGGTAAAAGCTACGTGATTCCAGTGTCCTCCCTCCCGGTCGATGTCCAGCGCAAGTTCTGGACGATGAGCGAAGTGGCCGCCGCATCCGATGTCGGCACCGCCGAACCGGACAAGCCGGAAACGACCGGAATCCCGTACACGCTGGCTGAGCTGGAACACGCCGTCGGCAAGGAGAAATTCCGGGAGATGATGGCCGAGGCCGAATACAAGATGGAGATCATCGAGCAGGCGATGAACCCGCCGCAAGGCGTCGAGCGAACGATCTGGATCAATCGCCTGGCGAAGAGGTACGGCAAGAGCACGGCCACCTTGTACCGGGACATCGAAAAATTTCAGGAATGGGGGGTTTTGGGACTGATGCGCAAATCGCGCCTACTGACACAGGGGCCGCAGCGCACGAGCATCGACGCCGAAGTGGAGAAATTCATCCGGGCGAAGTATCTGGACCGGCGCAAGCCGAAACCAGCGCACGTTTACCGCGAAACCGTCCGGTTTTGTGAGACAAACGGTCACAAAGCACCGTCTCGTGCGAGCGTGTTCCGGTATATCAGCGACATGGAAGACTTTGAGCCGGACCTTTGCTGCCTGGCACGCGAAGGCGAGGAAGCGTACTGGAAGCGATTCGCCGAGAAGGCAACCCGCAAGGAACCGGAGTTCGTCAACCAGGTCTGGATGGGCGACCATCACAAGCTGGATATGTTCATCAGCTATCGCGGTCGCGCGATCCGTCCGTGGCTGACCGTCTGGTTCGACGTTTGCAGCCGCGTCGTGGTCGGCTGGTGCCTATCCGACCAGGCAAACGGGCGCACGATCGCCCTGGCGCTTAGGCACGCGCTGCTGCCGAAGAAGATCGTGCACGACGACGGCACGGAAGACGTGCTGGAGCTTGGCGGCATCCCCGGCATGCTCTACATAGACAACGGCGAGGACTACAAGGCGCAGGTGCGAGCCGGGAAAAAGCATGAGGATTGGGAAATGTCGCGGGAAACGCGCGGCATATGCAAGACGCTGGACATCAAGGTCCAGTTCGCGACGCCCTATCATCCGTGGGCCAAGGCACATGTCGAGCGCTGGTTCGGCACCTTCACCGATCAGTTCACTCGCTACCAGCCCGGCTGGTGCGGACCGAACAACGAAGACCGGCCCGAAGGGTTCGACGAGAAGGAAGCACACGAGAAGGGTTTGCTGCTCACCTTGGAAGAGCTGTCGGAGCGCATCGAGGCGTACCTGTACGACTATCACACGACGGTGCACCGGTCGCTCGGCATGGCACCGATGCAAAAGCACTTCTCCACGCCGAAAATCCGCGAGGGCTTCGCCGACGAACGCGCCCTGGACATCTGTCTCATGGATGTGGAACGCGCGGCGGTGCAAACGCAGGGGATCGAGAAGTTCGGCACGCGGGGCCGTCCGCGCTGGTACTGGCACCCGGAACTGCCCGCATACGCCGGACAGAAAGTCATCATCCGCTACGACCCGAACCGGATCGGCGAGCTGCTCGTCTTCCATCCGAAGACCGGCAAGTATCTGTTCACGGCCACCAACAAGGAGCTGCTGGACTTCAACGCCACGAAGGACGACGTGCAGGAATTTCTCAAACGCCGCGCCGCCCGCCGCAAGCAGGTCAAGCAGCTGCTGCGCGAATCGCATGCGACGCTGGAACAGGTTGTCGCCGAACGCGACGGAGCCGGTGCCCGCATGAAGACCGGCGAGGTCGGCAGCGCGAAAAGCAACGTCCGGGCGATGCTCGGCACCGAGCAGGTCGTCAAGCAGCGTGAGGAGCAAGGGAAACCGGCAAGATCGAAACGGCAGACCAAGACGGTCAGCGCGTTCGATGAGTACATCCTGCGCGAGGGTACGGAAGGATAATCAATCGAAGGAGGTAATGCCAGATGGCAGTAGCACATTTGGTTCAACGCGACGAAGGAGAGGCGATCAGCATGGAGGGGTGGTCCAAAGAAAGAACCCTCCTCGCGAAACTGGTTCAGGAGGAGGGCGCAAAGATCACAGATGTTGCTCGGGAACTAGGCAAATCTCGGAGCACCATCTCCCTCTATGTTAACGGAAAATATCCCGAAAGTGAAGAACTTCGGGAAACGGTCAGAAATTACCTGCGAAGCATCGGCACCTGGGAGGACAAACAGGACGAGGCGGGACAAGCTCCCGCCGTCGATTACATCACCAGCGCGGACGAGCTCCCCTTCATCGAGACGAACGATGTCAAGCGCATGCGTTACGTGCTGAAGAAAGCGGCGACGAAGCACAAGTTCGGCATTGTGGCCGGTGATCCGGGCCTCGGCAAGACCGAGACGCTGAAGAAGTACCTGCTGACCAATCCCGGCAGCGCGATCTACATCCGCTGCAAGAGCACACATACGGTCAAAAGTCTGCTTCAGGAGTTGGCCGATGCGCTCGGCCTGCCGGACACCGGATCGGCCAACCAGCTGACGCGCCGGATCGTGAAGCAACTGAAGCGCACGCCGTACTTCCTCATCTTCGACGAGGCCGATCTCTTGAAGTCGGCGGACAAATACGAGGCGCTGCGCGACATCTACGACGAGGCCGGGAACATCGGCGTCGCCCTGGTCGGCAACCTCGCCCTGGCGGAAATGTTCCTTGACTTCGCGGACATGCGCCCGGAACTGAAGCGTCTGGCCGACCGCGCCCCGTTCCACCAGCGCCTGCAAGGACCGTCCCGCGAGGAGGTCGAGCAGCTGCTCGAACGGGTGAACCTGACGAGCGCAGCGCGAAAGGTCATGATCCAGATCGCCCTGAACCCGCGCAAGGGCGGCCTGCGCAACTGTGTCGAGATTCTCGACGTGCTGCTCGATATGACGAAAGGCGAGCCGATCACCGAGGAAATGGTCCTCCACATCGGCCAGATCAACCTGACCGCCAATGCGTGAGCCCATCACACCGCCGCAGCTGTCGCCGGAAGTCAAGCAATTTTTCGAGCGATTCATCCAAGTTGTCACCGCCACCGTCCGCGCCATCGTGCAGGCGGTGGCGAAGCACTATCCGGCGCTGCGGGTGATCGTCGAGCGGGAGATCGCCAGGCGGAAACGGATCGCGCAGCTGTCTTTCCGGAAGAAGAAAAGCCAGGCCAAAAACTGGCGCAAATGGCGCAAGCGAGGGAGGCGAACAGGCCGATGAAGGACAAACGAAACATTCGCCCCAAGTCCGCCCCGCCTCCGCAGATCAAGCCGTCGCGCCGGGCAAAACATGCCGAATGGGTTCGCTCCTGGCGAAGGCGGATCGCGGCAGCAAAGGAACGCGGGCGGGAACGTCGCCGCCTGTATTGGGGAAAGCCCCTCCGCATTTACGATGTCGCATTTGAACCGCCAGAAGGCGGCATCCGCATCGTTTGCGTGGAAGGTGTGATCGATGAGGCCGGTGCTGTCTCCTATGTGCTGGAGCGCTACGCTGCGAAAGACATCGTGAGAGTGGTTCACACCGGCTATATAAACCCACCGCCGGAGAGATCGGCGACGATGCCGGACGGCAGGCCGAAACTCGAAATCAAATTGAACGAATTGTGGTGATGACCGTGCCAAGAGCAAGAGGCCACACGGGAACGCCGATTCCGAAAAGGGAGGTCGAGCTGCGGGCCACCTGGTCGAGCGAGTGCGTCACCCGGCCCATGACCGAAGAGGAGCGGATCAAGTACGGGGTTGCGACCCCGCCGAAAATCACGAACGCCGACGGCGTTCAGGAAAGGAGGCCGATCCAATTGCCGCCGCGCAAATACGATCACGTCACGAAGGAGCTCGTGCTCGCCGAGTTCGCCAAGGGCAAGACAATCCACCAGATCGAGCAAGAGCAAGGCATGAAAAAGAACACGCTGCAAGCAAAGATGCGAGCCTGGGGCATCCGCAGCCCGCGCTCTCCGTTCAAATCCGAGGACGAAACGGTGAAGCGCCAGCCCTCCCCGGCCCCGGCCAGCCGATCGGACAACCGGATCGAGGACATCATCTGCGACGTGCAGCTGGAGCTTCGCCGGGCGATGGGAAAATTTCCGCCCTTCCACTCGGCGCATGAAGGCTACGCCGTACTGAAGGAAGAGCTCGAAGAAGCCTGGGCGGCGATCAAGGCGAACGACCCGATCCACGCCCGGATCGAGATGATGTAGGTCGCGGCGATGGCGATCCGCTTCCTGCACGACATCCAGATACCGAAGGAGGCGTTCCGATGACCACAACAACGAAACCGACGAAGCGGAGCTCCTCCCCTTCCCTGAAGCGCCGCAAGCGCAAGAAAGAACGAAAGCCGACGAGGGCGGAGCTTCGCCGCATCCTTGGCATCAAGCCGATACCTCCGAAGCCGAAAATCAACCGGAAGAAGCTGGCGAGGGAGGTCGCGGAGCGCTGGCATCAATCGCATATCACGCACATCGAGCTCTCCCACTATTTCGGGCTGGTCGGCGGCACGCTGCTCGCACAGATTAAAGCGAAGGCGGCGATGAAGCCTTCGATCTTCGACGATCACCGAATCACGGACGAGGAAGTCGGCTTCTTGAAGTTCATGAAAGCGATCTGCGACTTCCACGACAACCGGCGCGAAGTCAAAACCTATGACGACATCATCGCGATCATCGAAGGGCGGTTCGTTCCGGGGCAAAAAGGCGGTGAAAGCAATGGCGAAACCGAAGGCCAAGCAAGCGCCGACGGAACGGATCAAGATGGCGATCCCGCCTGATCCGAACCGCTGCTTCGTCCTCTTCTCCCACATCCTGACCGCCGGAACGGCTGCGGTCAGCCTGCACAGTTTACTGCGGCAGGTCGAAAAGCAACCGTCGGACCGCCCGATCGAGGCGATCCGGTTCGACACGGACAAGCTGGTCATGGAAGTGCTGTTCGTGCCGCTGGAAGGAGGCGAGACGCATGCAGAGCATCAAGGAAGCGCTGGAAGGCAATGAATCATGGCAAGCGCGGTTTGCTGAAGTGATGAATCGGTACACGCCGGAATATTTTCGCGAGCGGCTGCCGGAACTGGCGGAGCTCGGCGCAACTGATGAACAGATTCGCAGGGCGACGGTGCAGCTCATGGATCGGGCGAAGCAGGTCGAGGAATGCCGGGGATGCACAGGCTATACATCCTGCAGCCGCCCTGCGGGTCAAGAAGGCACACAGATTCACCTTGACATCCAAGGCGGTCACATTAACAGTCTGCACCGCATGTGCGATCCGTTCCTGGAATACCACCGGGAGCTGCGCTGGCAGCGGCTGCTCTCCCTCTCCGGGAAGGCGGCCAGCGACAAGAACTTCACCTTTGAAAACTTCCCGGACGCGCAGAAACGGCGTCACAAGAAGCTGTGCGCGTATATCCACCGGTTCGCCCAGGAGTTCACGCCCGGCGCAAGCGATAAGGGTGTTTATATATACGGACCGCCGGGAACGGGAAAGACGCATCTCGTCCTCTCGATGGTCAACCGGCTGGAAGAACGCCGCGTGCCGGTGCTGTTCATCCGCACCGACGCGATCTTCCGCAACATGCGCGGCATGCTCTCAAAGAAGGAATCGCTCGATACCCTGATCGAGGCGTACTGCACGACGCCGGTGCTCGTCATCGACGAGTTCGGACAAGAGGCCGGAACGGAGTTCACGGTCGATGTCATGTTCGAGATCGTGAACGCTCGGTTCACCGGCAACCTGCCGACGTTCGCGACCAGCAACTACGCGCCTGACCAGGTGTACGAGAAGGCCATGCGCAAGCACCGGCTGGAAGAAAAGGTCGAAGCGATCCGCAGTCGTCTGAACCAGATGATGAAGCACGCACATATGGACGGCGAGGACGGACGCAAGAAAGACCGCGAAACCTTTTGAAAGGAGGCGAGGCCATGCTGCTGCATCTCTTGAGCCAAGCCAAACGCCACCGGGAAGAGCTATCCGCCCTCCCTGCCGGACGCGAGATCGAACGCGCTCGCACGGAGCTGGCGCTCGCCTGGCAGCAATTCAACCAAGTGGAACCGGCGTTCATAGACGCCGCGATCTACCGCCTGGCCGCAGCCGAGCAAGCGTATTGCACGCTGCTCAAAGAACAAAAAATCTCATTCAGCGAAAGGAGCCATTCCCTTGAAATCGTTCAATAAGAAGATCAACAAAACCGGAGCCATCACCCTACCGTCAGCCCTGCGCCGCGAGTTCGGCCTGACCGGCGGCGAAAAATTCAAGATCGAGGTCTGCGCAGAGGACGGCACTATCCTGCTCCAGCGCACGAACGGGCAATGCCTGTTCTGCGATTCGGACAAGCAGCTGATCGTCTACATGGGGCGATTTGTCTGCGCCAAGTGTGTCGAGAACATGGACGTGGATGTGTCCGAGCGGAAATTCGCGAATGCCTTCGTCGGGCAGGTGTCGTCGTCATGAACAAGGAGCAGCTGGCCGCGCTGGTCGATGAAGCGATTAGGCTGGAGCGCAACATGAAAGAAGACAAGAAGCGGCTCGACGCCATCAAGGCCGAGCTGACGACGGCAGCCTACGCGGTGATGGACAACCGAAACCTGTCCTTCCTGCAAATTTTCGGCAACGCCGGGCATTTCAACGCCGTGTACAAGGAGAAGTTCGAGATCGACAACTACGACCGCCTGGTCGCTGTCCTTGGCGAGGTCGCGAAGTCGAAGATCGCCCGCAAGGAAGAGATCAAATACGACACGGAGGCGCGTTTCAAGGCGGCGCTGATCGCCTTGTTCAAAGGCGACTTCGACAAGTCAATCGTGATCGACGACGTGCTGCGCGGGCTCGGCCTCTCACCTGACGCGATGAAGGCCGTCAAAAAGAAGCTGAAAGGCGACTATCTGAAGGACAAGAAGCTGCTGGAGACGGTCGGCGTGCAGGGCGATCTGGAAGAGGAGCTCGACGCGATCCGCCTGGCGAAGAACGCCGAGCTGATCGAGCGGTTCTTCGGCAAGCTGACCGAGGAGCAGATCGATGACGTGAGAAAATCTGTTTTTGTCGAGGACAGCATCAGCGTGGGCCTCGAATACGCGAAGGAGGATGAAGCACATGGCAATGCCGCAACAGAAGATTGAGGAACTGGCGCGGGTGGAGATGAGCCCGGACTTCGACAAGATGTTCGACGCCGATCTGAACGCCGTCACCGGCGGCATGTACCGACGCCAGATGACCGTCGAAGAGTGCGAGCGCCTGATCGGGAAGGAGTGATTCCCATGAAGACCACTCCCGAGCAGCGCCGCAAAATCTTCGGGCTTATGAAGCAGTACGGCATCGAGGAGGAAAACCTGCGGTCGGTCGTCGAGCAAGTCAGCGGCGACCGCAGCATCTCCGCCCTGACGAAGGAACAGGCGATCAAGGTCATCGACCGGCTGTGCAAGCTCGTCGGCGAAGCGCCGAAGCCGCGCGAACACCGGGCGACGGACGCCATGCTCGGCAAAATCCGCCAGCTGGAGAAGGAGCTCGGCTGGGCAGACGAGCCCAAGCGCCTCCAGGGATTCGTCAAAAAGCTCACCGGCGTGGACCGGCTCGGCTGGCTGACGAAGCAGCAAGGCATCAAGGTGATCGAGGCGCTGAAGAAGATGCGGGATCGCGGCTATCAGCGGGCCGCGCCCTAAAGGTCGGCGTCGTGAGCCGACGAAGCGCCTCGCGTTTCTTGGCGGCGACGTTCCTCATCTGCCCCGTCTGCCGCCACGTCTCCACCATTCAGCGGCGAAGAAGCAAGCTGAAGAAATCCGGCCACATCAAAACGCTGTGGTGCCCGTCCTGCCAGGCCGTCACCCAGCACGTCGAAGCCAAAGAATGGGAAATCGCGAGACAAAACGAGAACGATGCGATATAATGCCAGGAAGGAGGATGTCAATGGAGTTGACCGAGGAGCTGATCGCCGAAGTCAACTGCGAGGAACTGCCTCATCTTTACAGGAAGATGGCCGAGCTGATCGGCGTGGCTGCTACGCTAGAGCTCGCCAAGCACTTCGGCGGCACCTATGAGTATATGCCGAAGTTTGACAAGGCCATCGGCCCGGCTCGGGACCGCATCATCTGCAAGGAGTTCGACGGGACCAACTACAAAGACCTTGCCCGCAAATATAACCTGTCGGAAACGTACATTCGCAGCCTGACCCGACCGAAGGAAGAAGGCGAGCAGTTGGAGATCGAAATTTAATAGTTTTCCTATAAGTAGTTTATCGCGCGAAAAAACTAGAGGGGTTTGATCGAATCCGATCAGACCCCTTTGTTATGCTCACAATAGACCAAAATCTGTTGTGAGCTTTTTTCGTTTAGGAGGGAACTAGCATTGGATCAACTGCCAACCGGCGCACTTGTCACCATCATCACCGTCATGGGCTCGATTCTGTTGACGCTTGCCAGCATCATCGGTTATTTCCTCAAAGACATTCGTGCCAGCGTGAAAGAAAATCAGTCCGCCCTGGACAAAAACCTTCAGGAGATCGAGAAGGACTTCTCGGACTTTAAGGCCGAGCTGCCGCAGAAGTACGTCCTGAAAGACGACTTCAACCGCGCCCTGAAGGAGCTGAAAGACGACCAGACGCGGGCAATCGCGGGGCTCGAACATAAAGTCGATACGCTCACCCGCGACGTGCGGGAAATGCTCCAGAGCGTGAGCAAATTGACGGGAGCAGGAGGGAAAAACGAATGAACAACAAGGAAGCAAAAGAAATCCGGGGATTCATCCTGACGATCCTCAAAGTCCAATATCCGAGCCCGGCCAGCGACCGGTTGATCTCGTTGACGCTCAACGATAGTCAAATGGACGGCTCGCTGCCGCAAATCCGCAGGCATCTGCATTACCTCGAAGAGAAAGGGTACGTCCGCACCGAGGAAGGCAATGAACTCGGCATCCAGCGCACGATGGCCACCCTGACCGCCAAGGGCATCGACCTGCTGGACGGCAACATCCCGGACGATCCCGGTGTGCTGGTGATCCGCTGATGTCAAGCCGCCGCAAGCATAGCAAAGTGCTTCAGCTGCCGCCGGAAATCGTCGAGGCGGTCAACAAAAAACTGACGACCGGCGCAACGTACCGTGAGATCGCCGACTGGATCAACCAGATGGCCGACAAGACCGGCGTCGAGGTCAGCCACATGGCGGTGCAGCGGTACGGCAAAGACTTCCTGTCGCGGCTGGAGAAGCTGCGGATCGCCCGCGAGCAGGCCAAGGCGATCATCGAAGACAGCAAAGACCGACCGGCAACGGAAATGACCGAGGCGGCGTCGAATCTGGCCGTGCAGCTCATCCAGGAAACGCTGATGGCCGCCCAGGACGAGGGCGGTGTGATCGACAAGGGTTTGATCGAGACAATGAAGGCGCTCGCCCAATTGGAACGCAGTTCGGTCCAGCGCGAGAAGTTGAAGCTGGAGTTCCGCCAGAAAGCCGAAAAGGCCGTCAAAGCGATCGAGGAAACCGGGCGACAAAAGGGGCTTGACGCGGAGACGCTGGCCTACATCAAAGAGCAAGTGTACGGCATCCTATGACGCAGCCCGCGATCCAGCTCACCGAATACCAGCGCAAATGGGTCGAGGACAAGAGCCGGTTCAAAATCTCCCTGAAAGCCCGGCAGACCGGCTTTTCGTTCGCGGTTTCGCTGGAAGTCGTGCTCGACTGTCTCGATCACCGGACGACGTGGGTGCTCCTCTCACGCGGGGAACGGCAAAGCAAGGAGCTTATGGAAAAGGTCGCCACGCACACCCGCGCGATCGGCGTCGCCTGCGAGGAGCTGGAGACAACCTTTAAGATTGACGACCAGGCGATCAAGCAGCTGGAGGTCCGTTTCCCGAACGGCAGCAAGATCATCGGCCTTCCGGCCAACCCTGACACCGCGCGGGGCTTCTCCGGCAACGTCGTGCTGGACGAGTTCGCGTTCCACGCGGACAGCCGGAAAATCTGGACGGCGCTGTATCCGACGATCACGCGGGGCTACAAACTGCGCGTCATCTCGACACCGAACGGCAAGTCGGGCAAGTTTTACGACCTGTGGATGGACAACACCGGCACCTGGTCGAAGCACTTCGTGGACATCTACATGGCGAAGGAGCAAGGGCTCGACATCGACATCGACGAGCTGCGCAAAGGTTGCGAATCGGAAGACGACTGGCTGCAAGAGTTTTGCTGCGAGTTCATCGACGAGGCCGGATCGCTCCTCCCTTACGAGCTCATCACACCTTGCGAGACGGACGAAGCGACGTTCATGCTGCCGGAGGACTTTTCCCCGGTCGGCGATCTGACGCTCGGCGTGGACATCGGACGCAAGCGCGACCTGACCGTCATGTGGATTCTCGAATATACCGGCACGCTGTACTGGACGCGAGCGATCCACGTTCTGGAGAAACAAAAGTTCAGCGTCCAGCGCGAGCAGCTGTTCACCTACCTGTCCATGCCGCGCATGCGCCGGGCCTGCATCGACGCCACCGGCATCGGCATGCAGCTCGCCGAGGAGGCGGTCGAGGCGTTCGGCAGCAAGGCCGAAGCGGTTGAATTTACCGGGCCGGTCAAGCAGGAGCTTGCGATCACCCAGCGCCGGGCGTTCGAGGATCGCGTCGTGCGCATCCCGATCGACCGGGTGCTGCGCAACGATCTGCACTCGGTCCAGAAAATCACGACGGCAGCCGGGAACATCCGGTACGCCGCCGAACGCAGCGAGAACGGCCACGCGGACCGGTTCTGGGCGCTCGCCCTCTCGCTGCACGCTGCAATCAATAACCCGTATGTGTCGCTGGATGTGACGGTCGCCCGGCGGAGCGTCGTGCGGAGGATGATGGAGGGATACGGATGATTCTCGGTCCAGACGGAAGACCAATCAAAAAACCGGATACGAGCGAAATCGCCCGCGTCCTGAACACGTTCGGAGCATTCATGAAGTCGCTGCCGAACCCGGACATCATTCTGAAGAAGACCGGCAAGTCGGCGGAAATTTTCGAGGAGATGAAAACCGACGCGCATGTGTGGGCGGAGCTCACCAAGCGCAAAAGCGGCGTTCTCTCAAAAGATTGGGACGTGCTCCCCGCCTCCGACGACCGGCGCGATCTGGAGATCGCCGCCTTCGTCAAGGAGACGTTCGAGCGGCTCAACTTCGACCAGGACATGCGGCAAATGCTCGACGCCGTGTTCGCAGGTCGGAACATTCACGAGCTGATCTGGACGGAACGGGAAGGCCGCTGGACGATCGCCAACATGAAAGACCGCCCGATCGAATATTTCACCTTCGACATCGACGGGAACCTGCGCTTTTTGCGCAGCCTGGCCGACATCGAGGGCGAGCCGGTGCCGCCAGGCAAGTTCCTGACCGTCGTCCACGAATCGGGCGACGATCACAACCCTTACGGCGTGGCGCTGGCGACGAAGTGCTTCTGGGCGTGGCAGTTCAAAAAGCACGGGTTCAAGTTCTGGGCGATCTTCATGGAAAAGTACGGCATGCCGACGGCCATCGGTAAGTACCAGCCGGGCGCGTCGCAAGCCGATCAGGACCGGCTGCTCGATGCGCTCGTATCGCTCGTCCAGGACGCGGCGGTCGCGATCCCGTCCAACTCGTCCGTGGAGTTCAAGGAGGCCGGAGATGCAAAAGGCGACGCGCACGAGGCGTTCCTTCGCTTCTGTAACGCGGAAATCTCGAAGGCGATCCTCGGCCAGACGCTCACGACCGAGCTGCCGAGCGGCGGTTCGTATGCCGCCAGCAAGACACATGAAGGCGTCAAGGACGAGATCATCGAGGCGGACGCAAAAATGCTCATGAGCGCGATCAATACGGACCTGATCCCCTATCTGGTCGCCTTCAACTTCGGCGAGGTCGATTCGTATCCGTACTTCCATATCAGCTACGAGCCGGAGGAAGTCCATAAGGAATGGGTCGAGCGCGACGAGAAACTGGTCAACATGGGTGTGCCGATCTCGGTGGATTACTTCTACGAGAAATACAACATCCCCCGCCCCGGCAAGAACGACGTGCTGGTGAAGAAGGCGGAAGTCGCCCCTTCCCCGTTGTTTTCGGAACAAAACGTCTCACGAAAAGCGCGAAAAACGCACGATCATGACCGCGAGCTGCACGTCGTTCAATTCACCGCCGAGGAGGATGACCAGCAGGAACGGGCCGATCAGCTTCAGCTGCTGTTCGCCCGGTCCGTGGACGAAAGTCTTCCGATCGTCCGGCGGATGTGGAATCACCTGGTCGATCAGGTGCGCCGGTGGAAAGACTTCGGCGTTGCTGATGTCGCCCGCTTGCAGCCGGATCGGGAAGCGATCGCCGACCTTGCTGATCTCATGAACCGGACAAGCATCGTCGCCTACGCGATGGGCGAATACGCTGCGCATCTCGACTTTCTGAGGGCCGAACGCGAAGGAAACCCTTCCTTTGCGGACGATGACGACGAGCTCGCGTACAAGGTCGTCGCCAAGCCGGTCAAGTTCGAGGAGGCGATCCGCTACTTCTCGCAGCTGATGCCGATCAACATGGAGCAGTACCGGAAACTGAACGACGAGCTTCGCACCAAGCATTTCACGCTGGCGGGCGTGCAAAGCCAGGATATGATCCGGGCGATCCACGAGGCGCTGCTCGCCTCCCTGGAACAGGGTACGACCTTCGAGGACTTCCTGAAGGCCGTGGACGCGAAGGCGGCGGCGCTCGGCATCAGTGAACTGGACCCGTGGCACATGGAGACGGTGTTCCGCAACCAGATTCAGACGGCTTACGAAACCGGCCAGTATGAAAAGCTCCAGCAGCCGGAAATGGCGGATATGTTCCCATTTTACCGCTATTCCGCTGTGCTGGATTCGGGCACGCGGGCCAGTCACCGGGCAATGAACGGTTTTGTGGCAAGCCGCGACGATCCGATCTGGAATGAATGGTGGCCGCCGAACGGACACCGCTGCCGGTGCGGCGTGATCGCCATCAACAAGTACCGCGCCGCCCGCGAGGGTATCACCCCGGCCAACTTCAGGCCGGACGTTTCACCCGATCCGGGCTGGTCCAAGCCCCCGAGCGTCTCGCTGCGGGAAGTGCCCGAATCGGTCAAAGACCGTGAGGAATAAGGAGGAAAACACGCGATGAAATGGTACGAAGTGTTCCGCGCCGGAAAGTATGAGCCGCAAGGCGAGTTCACCGAAGACGACATTCAGCAGATCGTGGACAACTACGACCCGAACAAATTCGAGGCGCCGATCGTCATCGGACATCCGAAGCAGGACGATCCGGCCTTCGGCTGGGTGTCCGCCTTAAAGCGCGAGGGCGACAAGCTGCTGGCGTCGTTCCGTCAGGTGGTGCCCGAATTTTCGGAGGCGGTCAACGCCGGGCGCTACAAGAAAGTGTCCGTCCGCCTGCGCAAGACGGACAACGGCTGGACGCTGCGGCACGTCGGATTCCTCGGCGCAGCCGCCCCTGCCGTGGAAGGATTGAAGCCCATCGAGTTCTCCCAGGAGGACCGTGAAGGCATACAAATCGACCTGGATTTTTCAGGTACAAACAAGGAGGCCAAGAAGATGCCGGACAACATGGACGACATCAAAAAAGAAGTGCGGGCCGAGCTCGAAAAAGAGTTCGCCGCCGAGCGCGAGAAGCTCAAAAAGCAAATGGAGGCCGAGTTCGCCGCCGAGCGCGAACGGTCCCGGAAGCAATTGGAGCGCGAGCGCGACATCCACGCCCTGATCGACGAGCACAAGACAAAGCTCCCCCCGGCGCTGCGGACCGGCCTGGTCGAGTTCATGCAGCAGCTGCCCGACGAGGAGACGGTCGAGTTCTCGGCGGAAGGCAAAGCGGTAAAACAATCGCCGTATCAGTTCTTCAAGTCGTTTGTCAGCAATCTGCCCGACAAGGACGCGCTGTTCACCGAGTTCGCGAAGAACCGGGAGAGCGGCAGCAAGACCGCCGACTTTGCGGTCGGCCCGAACGAGCTGGTCGATGAAGATCGGCTGGAGCTCGATAAGAAAGCCCGCGACTTCGCGGAGAAAAACAAAGTGAGCTACGAAGAAGCGGTCATCGCCGTTTCTCGGGCGTAAGGAGGGCAAGCGGCCATGAACACGCAGTACAATCCCGGTCACACGATCACCCGCATCGCGTCCGCGCCGGTCGGCGAATACCGCTTCGTCACGGCAGGCGGAGCGCAAGCCGGTGCCGGAGCCGCCGCGATCGGCGTCTCGCTGACCGCCGCAGCGGCTGCCGGTGCATCCCTGACGGTCGTCACCGGAGGCACAGCCCCGGTTATCGCCGGAGCCGCAATCAACGCCGGAGATCCCGTCACCAGCGACGCAGAAGGCCGCGCGGTTCCGGCAGCGACAGGCAATGTCATCAACGGCGTCGCCCTGGAAGCCGCCGCGCTGGGCGAGCCGGTCGAAGTGCTGATCGGCGCACCGGCGGCCAAGGCATAACCAACAAAAGGAGGCTAAACCATGCCCGGATTAGAGAAAACGAGGATCGTGGACCCGATCCTCACGAACGTCGCCATCGGCTACAAAAACGCCGAATACATCGGCGAAAACCTGTTCCCGGTCGTGCCGGTGGATAAGGAGCAAGGCAAAATCCCGAAATGGGGCGCAGAGGCGTTCCGCATTTACAACACCCGCCGCGCGATTCGCAGCAAGACGAACCGCATCGAGATGGACGCGACAACGGTCCCCTACTCCCTGGAGGAGGAAGCGCTCGAAGCGCCGATCGATGACCGCGAGCTGGAGGAAGCAGCGGAAGTGCTGAAGCTCGAAATGAGCCGCACCAAGATGCTGACCGACAATATCCGGCTGAAGATGGAGAAAGACCAGGCGGACGCCGCGCAAAACCCGGCGAATTATTCCGCCGATCATGTCGAAGCCCTTTCGGGCACGGACGTGTTCACCGACCCGGCCAGCAAGCCGATCGACGTGATCGGTGACGCCCGCGCCACCGTCCGCAGCAAGATCGGCCTGTACCCGAACGTGCTGGAGATCGGCGCTTCGGTGTACGAAGTGCTGAAGAATCACCCGCAGATCATCGACAAGATCAAGTATTCGCAGAAAGGCATCGCGACGGCGGACATCCTGGCCGAAATCTTCGACGTGAAGAAGGTCGTCGTCGGCAAAGCGGTGTACGCGGATCGCGACGGCACGATGAAGGACGTATGGGGCAACAACCTCGTCCTGGCGTATGTGCCCGAGAACTCCGCTGACCTGTGGGTGCCGAGCTACGGCTACACCATGCGCAAGAAGGGCCGTCCGCAAACGTCGAAATACCGCGACGAGACGGTCAAGTCGAACATCATCCACGTTGCCGACGTGTACGGTGTGGAGCTCACCGCCAAGGACGCGGGCTTCCTCATCACCGGCGCGGTGTAAGGAGGGTTGACCGATGAGTGAACAAAGCAAAGAAAAGCAAACGACGGCGGAATATACCGTCTTGCGCCGCCTGCGGCACAACGGCGACAAGCTCGCACCTGGAAAGACGGTTCAGCTGACCGAAGAGGAAGCCGACCGGCTGATCGCCCTCGGCATCGTCAAAGCGGCGGAAAAGCCGGTCGAAAAGACGAAATCCGGCGGCAAAAACCAAGGCGCGGGCGACCCGCCGAAAGAATAGTCTCCAGACGCTCTATTTTCCGTTCTGACGGCTTGGGGGTATAAAACTACTCACCAAGCCGGACAGGGGCGTTATCACGCGTTATAACGCGGTTTCCGAACGTGCTGGAAGGTTGAAGGGAGTGAGCGCTGCAATGTATTGCACAATCGACGATCTGCTCGGCCAGATCGACAAGTCCAAACTGATCGAACTGACGAACGACCGGGAAAACCCAGCGGTCGATGAAAACGGTCAGGAAATCATTCATGAGGGTAACGCGAACAGCGCGATCGACGCGGCGACGGCGGTTGTGAATACGTACATCGCGATGCGCTATCCCGTTCCCCTCTCCCCTGTGCCGAAGATCGTGAACAAGCTGACGGCGGACATCGCGATCTACAACCTGTTCACCCGCCACTACAACGATGAGGACAACGTGTTTACGCGCCGGTATCGGGACGCGATCAAGCTGCTGGAGAAGATCGCGGCGGATGAGGTCAAGCTCTCGGCGAACGAAAGCGCCATTCGCGCCTACGCCCGGCCCAAGGTGTACGGCGAGGATTTTCGGAGGATGTACGACTGATGGCCGCCGAAGGCGTCCGCGTCGAAGGCGACTGGTCCCGGCTATTTGAGACGCTCCGCGACCTCAACCTTTCCAAAAGCGAGCTGCGGATGCTGAACGCGCAAATCGCGCAGATTGTCGCCGAAGGCTCAAAGGAACGGTTCGAGACGGAGCGATCCCCGGAAGGCGAGCCCTGGGAACCGCTCTCCCCCGCCACGCTCATCGCCCGCGCTAGGCGCAGGACCAGACGAAAGGACGGTTCCAGCGGATACCGGACGAAACGTGGCAAGGTATCGAAGCGAGGCGAGCGGATCGTCGCAAACGGCAAGCCGCTGAAGGATACCGGACGGCTGATGCGCTCGATCGCCACGAAGGCGACCAGCGAAGGCGCGGCGATCGGCACGAACCTCGTGCAAGCGGCGATCCAGCAGCTCGGCGGCAAGGCCGGGCGCGGGAAAAAGGTAGAAATTCCGGCCCGTCCCTTCCTCGGTGTTTCCAGCAGCGAAGAAGCCGACATTATGGAACTCATCCAGGAGTTCATTCGGGAGCGTGTCCAATGATTCACACGGCAAAAAATCTCATCGAAACGATCTTGCGGACCGGCGGCATCAAGCAGACATTCCGGGACGAGGACGCCTTCGACCGGGTGCGGACTTCCCCTTCGGCGATCATCCTGACCGCCCGCGAGAAGCTGGAGCCCGATCATCGGAAGGCGGCTAAGTTCGAGAACGCCGGTCGCCGCTATCTCCGAACGAAGCGGTTTCGGCGGATCACGCCGATCGAGGTCACGATCTTCGACCGCGACGAGGAAAAAGTCGATGACTGGATTCGGCTGCTGCTTGCCGAGCTGCCGGACGGGATCGACGACGGCCAGGGCAACTATACGCCGCTTAGGCCGAAGGAAATCGAATGGATTCCCGACCAAAAGGACCGCGCGGCGGCCACGGTGTTCATTGAATTTGAATGGGGCATCTACACCGACCGCGAGCTCGGCAAGATCGAGCAGGTTCAGGTCAACAACATTACGGTGGAGGAGACAAGCCCATGAGTGAAAAAACGAAACCGGCCTCCGACCCGAAACCGGCAGCGGAGCAAAAGCCGATCGAAGCGTGGCGGGATGCCCTGGGCACCAGCAAGACGCTGTTCGTCGGACTCCTCGCCGCCAACGGCTGGGCGGAAGGCTACGAATGCACGCAAAAAGAGTATGAAAAGGCCGGCGAGAGCTTCTTGAAGAAGCCGGTGCGGCCCGCTAAGAAAGGACGGTGAACGGGATGCCGACAGGACTTCCTGACGCGAAAGTCGTCATCCAGGACGGCGGCCTCGGCGCATCGAGCGACGCGGCTGGCGGCGTCCATCTCAAAATCGGCGTTTGCACGAAAGGCACGCCGAACCAGATTTACCGG
This sequence comes from Heliomicrobium sulfidophilum, assembly GCF_057715735.1. NCBI lineage: Bacteria > Bacillati > Bacillota > Clostridia > Eubacteriales > Heliobacteriaceae > Heliomicrobium > Heliomicrobium sulfidophilum. The sequence continues at coordinate 15,822 of NZ_JBVTZZ010000003.1, read as the reverse complement.
GTTTCCGACCCGAGCAAGATCACATCCACATTCGGCACCGGCGAGCTCGTCCGTGCGCTGATGGATTCCATGCAGCTCGGCGCTCGCGACATCATCGTCGTTCCGGCGGCGGCCAGCGTCGCGGGCACGATCGGCGATGTGGCGCATACCGGCACCGGCGGCAGAGTGCTGGAAGTAACCGGCACGCCGAACAACCGATACAACGTGATCGTGAAAATCACCAAGTCGGGCGGGGTCAACGAAGCACAATATCAGCTTTCGCTGGACGGCAGCACGTTCGGGCCGGTTCGGACGATTCCGACAAACGGCACGATCAACTTGCAAGAGGCCGGACTGACGCTGACCTTTACGTCGCCGACGCCGCCGACGACCGACAACTTCGTCGAGGGCGACGAGTACCGGTTCGAGACGACCGCGCCGCAAATGAGCAACGCCGATTTTCTGGCCGCGATGAACGTGGTCAAGAACAACTCGCTGGATTATGAGTTCATCCACGTTGTCGGCGAAAGCGACAGCTCTTTGTGGGCGATGTGCGCATCGGACGCGGAGACGCTGGAAGAAAGCCACAAGCCGATTCACTTCATCTGTGAAGCGAAGCGCCCGGCGGAGGCTGAAACGATCGACCAATGGGTGCAAGACCTGCTCACGGCCCGCCAGAGTTTCGTCAGCGACCGTGTGTCCGTTGTCGCCCCGCTCGTTCGGGTGGCGGCGCTGGACGGCAGCGTCCGCTGGACGAATCTCGCCGGAGTGTACGCCGGGATTCTCGCCCGCGCCCGCGTCAGCGAATCGCCGGGCAAGGTGATGAGCTTCCCGCTCTCGAACGTCACGGCGCTTATGGAAGGCATGGACAACAGCCACATCCAGGCACTTGACGAGGCCGGATACATCACCGCCCGCACGTTCGAGGGGCTGCCCGGCTTTTATATCACAAATGGCCGGATGATGGCACCTGCCGGTTCCGACTTCGAGTTCGTCGAAGTGCGCCGGACCGTGGACAAAGCCGCAAGGCTCGTCCGCCAGGCCAGCGTCCGGTTCGTGCAGAGCGAAGCGGACGAAGACGGCCTGGACAACCTGATCGCCAATCTCGCCGCGCCGCTCAACGGTCAAATGATGTCCGCGACAGCGCCGGAGATCAGCGATTTTACCCTTTCCATCCCGGAAGGGCAGGACATTTTCTCGACGCGCAGCCTGGAAGTCGATCTGGCCGTCGTACCGATCCCGATCATGAAGTGGATCACGGTTCGGCTGAAGCTGCAAAACCCGAATCTAAGCTAAAGGAGGAAGCCGCATGATTAACGGCAAGGTGTACGATTGGGAATCGATTACCATCGGCCTGCCTTACGGCGTGGCGATCGCCGTCTCCGGCATCGATTACGACGACGAGCTGTCCGCCGAGCTGGCGTATGGCAAAGGCGCGGCTCCGATCGGTTACGGCAATGGCAACTACACGGCCAGCGCGAAGATCACCCTGCTGCGCGACGAGTTCAACAAGCTGCTGGATTACGCCCGCAGTCAAGGAAAGCCGCTGTACCGGCTGCCGCTCTTCCCGATCACCGTTTCATATGCCAACGACGGCGAGCGCACGCGGACGGACGAAATCCGGGGCTGTAAGTTCACGAAAACGTCTCACAAAGGGGCGCAGGGCGACACGAAGCTCGAAGTCGAGCTCGAAATCCTTGTGACCGGTCAAATCATCCGCGACGGCGTTCGCGCTATTTAGGAGGACTAGCCGATGAACCCGCAGATCGAAAACAACTTTAAGTATCACGGCCCGAAGCCGGGACAGCCGGAGAAGTACACGGCCATCCGCGAGAAGGCGAAAGAACTGGCCGTCCTGATCGACGAAACGACACCCAAGTCGCGGGAGCAATCGCTCGCACTCACGAAGCTCGAAGAGGCGGTCATGTGGGCGAACGCCTCTATCGCGCGAAATGAATAGGAGGAATCTTTTCCATGAGCAAAGCCAAAGCAGCGGTCAACACCGAAGAGCTGAAGCAGAAATACGGGCGCGTGTATGAAATCCGCATCGAAGGTCTGGAATACGAAAACGGTGACGAGGCCGAGTTCGTCTTCTACTTCACTCGCCCGAAGTCGAGCGACATTTCCCGGTTTACGAAGGAACTCAACTCGAAGCCGGACATGGCGATGAAAAATCTCACGTTCTCCTGCATCGTGCCCGAGCAGGAAGAAGAGCTGCGCCAAGCAGCCGACGAGTTTCCGGGGCTGCCGTTTAACACGGCCAGCCGCCTGATGGAGCTTGTCGGGGCAAGCGCGGCCACCAGCTTAAAAAAGTTATAGAAGCGGTGTCCGTCCGCTTTGAGGAAATCGATCAGAACTTCCTCGAAGCCGGGCACCTGCTGATCCGCAAATACTTCCCGGAAGCGCCTGACAATCTGGAGCTGGAAGACTTCTCCGAATACTACGCAAAAGCGTTATGGTATGAGGACCGGGAAATCAAGATTCACGCCGCCGCGATCGCTATGGTCTTCGGCAGCGGCAAGAAACAATGACGGCACGCGAAAGGGGGCGCATCAATGGGAAGTTTAAGCTCGCTGTTCAAGCTGTCCGTCATCATGAACATGGTCGATAAAGTAACGCCGGAAGCGATGAAAGCCGGTCGGGCAATTGACAATCTGCGCGGTGACATGGGCGAGCTTGAACGAGCCTCCCGATCGTTTGAGCGGACCGGGTTTAGCCTTCGGTCAACTTTGAGCGGCATCGCCGTCGCGCTCGGTGGGTTTGCCGCCGCCCGGAAGGGGTTCGATTGGCTGGTCGGTGCGAATGCGGACATGGAACAGTACAAAAACACATTGTCCGTCGTGCTGAAGAGCGAGGAAGAAGCCGTCAAGACCTTGGAGTGGGCGCAACAGTTTGCCGCGAAAACGCCCTTTGAAATTCCGCAGATCGTCGAGGCGACGACGCGGATGTCGGCCTACGGTATCAATGCGCAAAAGACGCTTGGCATCGTCGGCGACATGGCGTCCGTCATGGGTAAAGACCTGATGCAGGCTGTGGAGGCCGTAGCCGACGCGCAGACCGGCGAGCTGGAGCGCCTGAAAGAGTTCGGGATCACCAAAGGCATGATTGAGGAACAAGCGAAGCTGATGGGCATGAACCCGATCAACAACAAGGGGCAGATCACCGACCAGCAAGCCTTTAATGACGCCTTGTTTGCTCTTATGGAAGAGAGGTTCAAGGGCGGCATGGAGATGCAAAGCAAGTCGTTCAAAGGCATGATCTCGAACGCCCAGGACTTCATGGGAACGCTGGGACGAAGGCTTGGCGCTCCGCTCTTTGACAAGCTGAAGGAAGGGCTCGGCTCTTTCCTGGACATGCTGAATCGACTGGAAGACAGCGGCGCGATCGACCGGTTCATAAGCAACGTGCACAGGGCCGGATCGATCGTCGCGAACGAAGTGGCTTATGCCGCAGGAATCGTCCGCACCGGCTTTCAGGTCGTGCAGAAGGTGGCCGCTCCGATCTTCGGTTTTCTTCGGAATAACTGGCAGGACATCCGGCCTTTCGTGCAGGGTGTCGCCATCGCGATCGGCGCGGTCGCGACCGCCCTCGGCGTGATGCGAACGTACACGCTGGTGGCAACGGTCGCCATGCGGCTGCTTAGTGCGGCAATGCTGACCAATCCGATCGGCTGGATCGTCCTCGGCATCGGCCTTCTGATCGGCTGGCTGATCAAGCTGAACGGCGGCATCGAGGGCACGAAAAAGGTTCTGCTCGGCTGGTTCGACGCCTTGAAAACATTCTGGCAATCCGACGGTACGCAAGCCTGGGTCAGCCGGGCGGTGGCCGCCTTACGGCAGTTCGCCGATCAGGCGATGCAAGCGTTCGGGTGGATCAGACAGCAGGCTCTCACGTACTGGCCGGTCATCCGGGACGCGATCGTCGAAGCCTTCGCCTACATCCAGACGAACGTGCTGCCCGTCGTTACGAACATTTTCCGGGACGTAAGCGGCATGATGGCGCGGATATGGGAAGTCGCAAGGCCAATCCTGACGCAGCTGCTCGCAACCGGTGTCAAGGCGTTCCGCGACATCTGGGCGGCGGTGCAGCCGCTGGCCGTCACACTCGGTCGGCTGTTTCAGACGGTGTTCCCGGTCGTGCTTGCGGCGGTGGCCGCGATTTACCGGGCGGTGACGACATATTTGCCGCCGGTGCTCGCCTTCGTCGGCGAAATCTTCCTGGCGATTTATCAGGCGGTCGTGCCGATCATCACGAACGTGGTGACAAGCGTCGTCCAGGCGTTCAATGCGGTGCTGACGTGGGCGATGGCGATCTGGCCGTATGTGCAGCAGATCATCGCGGCGGTGTTCCAGTATATTCAGTTCGTCTGGGCTTGGGTCGGGCCGTTCGTCATGGCGGCGCTCGAAATCCTGAAGTCCATCATCATCAACGGATTCAACTTCATCGCTGCGACGGTTCAGTTCATCTGGAATACGATCAAGAGCATCATTCAGATCGCCTGGGCGGTCATCTCCGGCATCATCAAAACGGCGCTGGCGATCTTCACCGGCGACTGGCAAGGAGCCTGGGAAGGTGTGAAGGGCATTCTCGAAGGCGTCTGGGAAGGCATCAAGACTTTCATCGGTGGCTTCGGATCGTGGCTCTTTGAAAGCGGCAAAGCGATTATCAACACGCTGGTGGACGGCATCAAGTCGGTGGCGACGGCACCGGTCGAAGCGGTGAAAAACATCTTCGGCAAGGTCCGCGAGCTGCTGCCGTTCTCCGATGCGAAAACAGGCCCCCTCTCCGATCTGACGTATTCGGGCTCGAAAATACCGGGCACGATCGCGGAAGGCGTGGACAAGGGCGCGGGTCAGCTGCGTGCCGCAGCGTATCGGATGATGGACGGATTGGAGCTCGAACGCACCTATCCCGTCCGCTTCATGGCGGAAACCGTACCGATCGACATACAGGAACCGGATGTCACGGCGAACTTTACGCAAACGCTAAAAGCTCAATTTGCCGACCTGCCGAGCTTGATCATCTCGGGCTTCCGCCGGGGGGCTGAATGGCTGCAAGCGGCAGCTGGATCGCTCGTATTCGGTATCCAACCGGTTCCGGTTCCCGCGTTTCCAGGCGGAGGCGGAGCGCTCGAAGGTTTTCCGCCGCCGCCGCCATTTCCGGGCGTTCCCGACCCGGATGATGCGCCGTTCCCGGCGGCTCCGTCGCCGGGGATGCGTCCGAGCCGGGTGGACGTGAAGGAAGTGTTCCGCGAAAGCACGACCGTTCGTGAGACAATTCGTGAGAAAAACGGCCAAAGAGGGCCGACGATCGAACTGCACTATCACGGCGGCAGCGAACGCGAACGCCGCAGTTTCTTCGACGATCTGAAGCGATTTATCGAACAGTACAGGGAGTGAGCGTATGGATATTCGATTGGAAGATGAACAAATCAAAGTCGGCGACACGCTCCTCCCTGGCGTTTATGATGGCATGGAAATCACGGGCGACATTCGTACCGACGAAGAGGAACTCGAAGGCGGCAAAAAGGTTGTTAATTACAGCTACAACCCGGCCACGATCCGGCTCAACCTGAAGCTGCTGAACGACGGCGACGGGACGGCGGAAGCAAAGCTCGCCACGATTCAAAAGGTGTTCCGCGCTTCTCCGTCCCAGAAAAAGCCGCAGACGTACAAGTTTGTGTCCAGTCACGCCAAGGCGCGAGGCATCGGTCAGGTCATGCTGATCCGCCTCCGCAGCCAGGATACGAGCATGAACGACATTATCTCGGTCAGCCTGGAGTTCCAGGCGACCGAATCGACGACCGTCTCGGTCCAGAAGGTGGCCGCGAACACCGGAGACGGCCAGCAGTACATCGTCAAAAAAGGCGACACGCTGTCGGCTCTTGCCCGGAAGTTCGGCACGACGGTCGACGCGATCTCGAAGGCGAACAACATCGCCAACGTCAACCTGATCTATATCGGCCAGCGGCTCACGATCCCGGCGGCCAGCAGCAGCCCGACAAGGCATGCAACTTCGACCGCAGCGGTGGATGACGCCGACGCGCCGAAAGTGAGGTGACGGCATGTTCCAACAAATTCGTATCGGGAACGTGGTCGTCTCAAGCGGCCTGAAGGAGCTTGATGTGTGGCGGTCGCGCAAAGACCCGGCGGGGTATGCCTCCTTCCTCTTCAAGGACGAAGTGGAGATCGACACGCCGCAAGGGGCCATCGTCGAAATCGACCTCGGATATGACGAATCGAACGCCGCGAGGGTGTTCACCGGCAACGTCAGCCGCCCGGATCAGGAAAGGATCATCGCCAAGGACAGCATGACGAAGCTCTTGCAAACGAAGGTCACGCAATCGTTTTTGCAAGCGACGCCGCAGGACATGATCCGATTCGGGCTGAAACTGGCCGGAATCGAGACGTATTCGATCGCTTCGCAGGCGTTCAGCCCGAAGGATCAGGTCGTCGCGAACTTGAACGTGCACGACATGATCAGGCAGCGCATCAACCCGTACTGGAACATCGACTTCGCGCCCTACTTCGACGCGAGAGACGTTTTTGTGTGGCAGCCGCTCGCAAGACCCAAAGAGATGTTTTTGTTCCAATACGGAGAGAACATCCTTGAAATGCTGGCCGACGGCGAGATCGGGATGTTCCGAACGGTGTTCGTTCCGGGCTTGGATCACTCGCAGTACATCACGATCTCGCATCCTCGGGCCAACGGGATCGCGCTGGTGGAGACGGTGCATCACTTCATCCAGGACGACAAGCTGCGCTCTGAAATCTATTACAAGTTGGAAAGCGAGTGATCATCCATGCCTGACGAATTGGACACGTTCAAAGAAGCGGTCAAAATCATTATCGAAAAAGAGTTTCCCGAACTTTTAAGCCCGGCACGGCACATGATGCGGGCGGTCGTGATTGGTGTCAAGCCGACCGCTTGCGATCTTCAGGTGCTGGCGGCAGACGGCTCCCCTCACCCGTCCTTTCCGCCGCTGCCGAACGTGCCGGTGCCGATCGGGACGACCGTCCAGGTCGGAGGCAAGGTTCGCGTCGGTTTTTACTATGCCGACCCTGCCCTGCCCTATATCGACGAGGTATTGAACGATGCTTGACGAATGGGCGGACATCTACCTGGACGATGAGGGGAATTTCAAGGCATCAGCTGACGGCGACGTGCAGCTGGTGACGGGAAAGGCGGCGTATTTGCAGGATGTGAAGCACGAACTGGAGACGGTCCTCGGATCGTATCCGTTCGACGAGACATACGGCACCCGCTTGATCATGTACCTGCAACGGGAAAACACCGAACTGTCCAGGCAAGAGCTCATCCAGGACGTGGAGGAAATCGTGCAACGGCACTCCTTCGTCGTTCCGGGCAGCGTGGACGTTCGGGCAAATTCGTGGACGCTGCGGGAAATCGAATTTAGCGTATCGTTCAGCGTTCAGACGCCGGACGGAATCGAATCGGCGGAACTGACGGTGCAGATCACCGTGGACGGCGTTCGCGTGGTAAGGAGTGAATGAACGTGGATGAAGACTTGATTCAAGCCAAAACCGAAGACGAGCTCTTGGAGGAAGCGAAACAGCAGCTTCGCGATCAGCAATTCCCGGCGCGTTTGTTGCGCAAGGGCGGCGTGTTCTACACGCTGCTGGCGCTGTTCTTCCGGGCGCTCGCTGCCCTGTACGGCTTGTTGCCGGTCATCGTCCAGCAAATGTTCGTGCACTCGGCAACCGGAAAATGGCTCGATGTCGCGGCGCGGGAATATGGCGTCTTCCGGAAGCAGGCCACCAAGACGACCGGCAAAATCACGTTCACGCGCACCGATACGAGCCAGCGCATCACCATCCCGGCAGGGTCAATCTTTTCGACCGATCCTGATCTCGAAGGAAACGAGCGGCGGTACTACCTGACAGAGAACGTCGTGATGGCCGTCGGCGTCGCGGAGGCGGAAGGGCCGATCGAGGCCGAAAACGCCGGGGCCGCATACAACACCGCCAGCGGCACGATCCGCAATCTGCTGACGTTCATCCCTTATGTGAGCGTCGAGAACCGGGACGACTGGCTCGAACGCGAAGGGACGGACGAAGAAACGGACGAAGACTTGCGGGCGCGAACACTGAACCGCTGGGAACAATTGTCCACAGGCGGTATCCGGGATTATTACCGCTCGCTGGTGGAATCGATCAACGGTGTCGTGGCCGTGCACATCGAGGACGACCATCCGAGGGGTGAAGGTACGGCGGACATCATCATCTCCAGCGTCGCCGGTGTGCCGTCGGATTCGATCGTCCAGGAGGCGCAGCAGCTGATCGACGAAAAGGGGTCGATCATCGGCGATATTCGCGCATTTGCCGCTGAACCGGTTGAGATCGATGTCCATGTCGTGCTGTATTACGACCCAGAATACACCACGCCCGAGGCGGTCGAGGCAGAAGCAACTCTCCGCATTCAAGAGACGTTCCGCTATGGGGCAAGCAACCTGAACGATGGCATTCTGCGCGTCGATCCGCGCTATCCGTTCGACAGCTCGATGCTCTATTCCAATCTGCGCAATGCGTCGAATGTCGTCCGGGTGGACGTTCTTCAGCCGGTCGGATCGGTGACGATCACTCGGAGGCAGGTGGCTGTGCTGGGAACGGTACAGATTGACGTTCAGGAGGCGGATCGGATATGAGCAAATTCGCCGACGATCTGTTTGCCTGGGCGCACGGAATATTCAAGAAGCTGCCGCGAAAAGCGGATATGGACATCACGAAGCTCACCGGCGTCATCGGCGGCATGCTCGACGACGCCAAGCGGGCGGCCTTCCGCGTGCGGGAACTGAAGTTCATCATGACCTCGCAAGGCCGGGCACTCGATCTGCATGGCATCGATCGCAAAATGCCGAGGCTGGCCGGAGAAAGCGATGAGAGTTATCGCAAGCGCCTGCTGGCCGCTTACGATCTGTACCGCGAAGGCGGAACGCAGCCTGGCATGAAGCGCGTCCTGGAGTCGCTCGGATACCCGGCAGCCGAAATTTATCCGCTGTACCGCGAGAAGTACAAGTTCCATTTTCACGACGGACGGCTGCTCATGGACGGCACTCAAACGATGACAGCAAAGGAAGACGGCGCGAACGTCGATTACTTGTCCAAGTGGTCGCAGTTCATCGTTTATTTGAACGCCAGCGACGAGGCGCTCTTGCAGCGCGATCGGGACCGGCTGCTCCATATGATCAACAAGGCGAAGCCGATCGAATCGAAGCTCTATGCGTTCGTGTTCTCTTTCGCCGCCTTGGCGGATTACACCCTGCGCAGTTCGGGGGAAAGTTTCGTCTTCTCCCCTGCATACCTGCTCAACCGGCCCCAAGGGTATCGGATGAACGACCGTCGGGTGATGGACGGCTCGATCGATATGCGGAACGCCTTCGCCAAGAGCTGGGACAGTATATCGACTTCCGCCGAGAACAACCGCCAGGTGTTTGTCCTGCACGATCGGAAGCACCGCATGAACGGCCAGCTTACGATGTCGGCGCAGCCGCACATCCTTCATTCAGCTTCGGCTGCGGTCGGTTCGAGCGCGGACAGCGAAATCAACCTGGTGCACCAGCAGCAAGTCTCCGCTTTCCGATCGAACATGAATGAACCGTATCACGCACCACGCATGAACGGCGGGCTGGATATGGACGGCACCAAGGCGGATATGCGGGCGGACGGCCTCGCGCACAAGGTACGCAGCGCGTTTGCAAGCGCGACGAGCGGCGGCGCAGCCGGGCGCATGGGCGACGGCATCCTGTTCATGAACGGCCAGCATCTGCGCTTTATGGACGGCCAGAACAAGATGTCCAACGATCAGCTGATGAACGGCGCTCTGCTCATGAACGGCGCATCTCGTATGCGTCCGATCGCGACGCATCTCGCCTATACCGAAACGATGGACGGTCGTCGCCTGATGGGCGGCAGCTGGCGCATGGACGGGTCGGCAAAGATGCGGCTCTCGGTCGTAAGGCACGGCAAAGTCTCGCTAATTGTGAGACGAAACGATTATGTCATCGAAAGGAGGGCCATCTGAATGAGCTATCAGGTCACAACGCTGCAAGCGAGGAAGGACATGGCAAAAGCCCGGATCGGGCAGATCGCGCTGCCGAGGATCACACATATCGCTTTCGGCACCGGCGGCCACGCTCCGGGGGATGTTCTGACACCGGTAAAGCCTTCGGAAACGGCGACCGCCCTGGAACAAGAGGTCGCGCGGTATCCGATCGCTTCGGCCACGCTGATCAGCGACACAACGGTTCAATACAAAGTCGTGATCCCGAAAGGGACGCTGAACGGCGTGGTGCTGACCGAGCAGGCGCTTATTGATCAAAACGGCAAGGTCGTCGCGATCAAGACGTTCGGAGCCAAGAAGAAAGAGCCCGAGGATGAATTTACCTTCACTTGGGACGAAGACTTTTAAGGAGGGAATACCCGATGCCACTCAATGGTCAAAACACGTTCAGCCCTACCGTGACCGAGTACGACGCGCAGACGCCTGTCGTCTATACGGTTTACAACGAAGTGCACCAGGTCCTGCTGAACAACACGGTTTTTCTCAAAACGCTGGCCGATGCGATTAACGCGGAAGTGCAGGCAGCCCGCGAGGGCAAGGCTTCGCTGTTGGCAAATCTTCAATCGATTCGCCTGGCGCTCCAGTCCGGCTCGGCGAACTTCGGAGGCACAACCGGCACGACAATCACCCACAACCTCGGCACGACGAACTTCCGCGTCTCGATTACGCCGACGGCCAACCCGGACGGCTATCTCGGCGAAGTGTGGGTCGTCAAGTCGGCCAACACGATGACGATCTTCAACTCCGGCGACTTCCGGGGCGCGTTCGATTATCAAATTTACAGCAATTAAGGAGGAATCGGCCAATGTTACAGATGGTCAATGAAGGGCGACCGGCCACGATCACCGAAGAGGACGACAAGCTGGTTGTCGAGCCATTCGCATTCGGCGATGGTGTGCAATGCCAAGGCGGAGCGTTCAGTCTCAATGAATGGGAAGGCCGCTGCTTCCGCCTCTATCTCAACGCGGACGGCAGCTTGAGCACGGACGACACGCAAGGACATTTCTGGCAGCTCGCCGAAGCGCATGTGCCGATGCGCGAAACCGTCATGGTGGAGACGGACGACCGGGACGAAAACGATATGCCGATCGTCGTCAGTCAAAAGCAGCCGCTGAACGTGGCGGAAGATGTCGTCGTCAGCGTTTGGGCATTTCCAGAATGAATTGAGGAGGAATCAGAATGAGCGGTTTGAGTTTGGCGCAATTGAGAGATCAGATTCTCGCAGGCACGCGGGAAAGGCATTTTATTCATGGAGACGTGACCGGAACCCCTACTAAACAAGTTGTGTCAACGATGGTATATATTCCGAAGTTCAAGACTGCGGGTTTGCCGCAACCGGAACTTAATGGATTGGAATTGGGAGGCTTTTGGGTGGATAAATACCAATGCAGTCACCCGAACGCCACATCGACAACAAGGGGGACCGGCACTCCAAATTCGCCGGGGACAGCGATTGCTGTTTCGCAAGCTGGCGTCGTTCCTTGGACGGACATCGACTGGAACAATGCGAAAATCGCTTGCGAAAATCGATTCGTGGACGGCGGTCAATGTCATTTGATGACGCCCAAAGAATGGGCCGCGATCGCTTATCTGTCCTGGCTGCTGAACCCGGACCTGAAGGGCAATACGAACTATGGCCGCGATCACCGCGACGCGAACTCTTGGGAAAACTTCGGCATCAAAGACCCGCTCGCTCCGACTCCGCCAACTGGTCAAATCATGACGCGGGTGCTTACCGGTACCGGTCCTTCGACGTGGAGCCACAACGGCCAGGCAAACGGCGTTTTCGATATTGTCGGTAATGTCTGGGAATGGGTGGACTTGCTGATCGAAGACGGCGTATATGCACATGCGAAGACCGCGAAAATCAATGACGCCGACGGCATCACCGCAGCCGACAGCACGATCGCGCTGAAGAATATCGAATACCCGGCATGGCCCGCTTCCGGGGTTGTCACGATCGGCACCGAGGACATCAAATATACATCGTTCCTGGACAACGGCGACGGCACCGGTGCTTTGATCGGCTGCACGCGCGGATACAACGGAACGACGGCAGCGTCAGCAGCCAATAATGCCGTTGTGACGCTCAAACTCCGTTACCGTATCGCGCCTCCGGGTGGTGCGGCGGCCAAGTTGACCGCGAACATCACGGCAGCGCAAACGACGATTCCGTACAAGTATCACGACAATTATGTCGGGCCTGAACTGCCAAATTCCGGTACGATCCAGATCGACAACGAACAGATCACCTACACCGGCAAAACAGCAACGGAATTGACGGGCTGCACGCGCGGAGCGAACGGCACGACAGCAGCTGCGGCAAATGCCGGGAAAGGCTTCGCGACTGTTGACTTGAACTTCAACTATAACGTCACGGCGACCGGTGACTATGGACAGTATGGGCAGGCGAAGCTGAATGCTCTGTCGATTGATCCTGAATTGAAGTATCTCGCCCTCCCTGCTTCGGTTAGCTCGGGCGGAAACAGCGGATACAAGAACATGCACGGCTACTGGTGGCGGGCTTACAAACAGCGGGCAGCTCTTCGCGGTGGCGCTTGGGGCGATGGCTCGGGTGCCGGGGCTTTCGCGCTCCACCTCAGCGTTCTGCCGTCGGACGCGGCCTCGGCCTTCGGCTTCCGCGCCTGCAAGTCAATCTGAAATCTGATTTTCTGAAAATCTGTTATCTGAAGTATGGGCGCAAAAAGAAGCTAGAGGAGAAAACGCAGCGTGACACACGAATTGGTCATATACCAAAAGATGTACGACCTGATCTTGTATGCGTACCCGATCGTGAACCGCTTCCCGAAGCAGCAGCGGTTCACGCTGGGGCAACAGATTCAAAACACGATGCTGGACATTCAGAAAAGCATCATCCAGGCCAACCGTCAGAAGAACAAAGCGCCGATCCTCTATCAGATCGACACGGATTTAGAGAAGCTGAAATTCCTGATCCGTCTGGCGAAAGACTTAGGGTTCATTGACATCAAGAAATACGAGCACCTGGGCAAGCAGATCGCGGAAGTCGGACGCTTGCTCGGCGGCTGGTTAAGAAAGTTCAGCAGATGAAAACCTTGGGGCCAGAATCTAGGCAGCTCTACGCGGTGGCAATTGGGACAATGGCTCGAATGCCGGGGCTTTCGCGCTCAACCTCAACAATCTGCCGTCGAACACGAACTCGAACATCGGCTTCCGCGCCTGCAAGTCATCAATGCGCCCGATCCTGCGGTGGGAACCGTCTCAGGCTGTGCGCTTGACTTGGGATTCTGGTCCCGTCCTGGCGCGAAGTCAGGCAAATATATGAACCGTCCGACCGGGGCAAGTAGGAGCGAACGTCCAGGAAGGACAAGGGAGGAGACGAGATGCCGCGACGATTCGGCGGGTTGTACCCGCAGATATACGACTTTGAGAACTTGCACAACGCCTACCTGAAAGCTCGAAAGAACAAGCGTTTCCGGCACGAGGTTTTGCAGTTCAGCAGCAATCTGGAGGAGAACTTGATTATCCTTCAGAATGAGCTGATCTGGAAGACGTACCGCACGAGCCCATATCGGGAGTTTGTCGTGTATGAGCCGAAAATGCGGAACATCAAAGCCTTGCCGTTCCGGGATCGCGTTGTGCAGCATGCTGTGAACAATATTATCGAGCCGATTTTCGAGCCGACGTTCATCTATGACAGCTACGCCTGCCGAGTGGGAAAAGGCATTCATGCCGGTTCCGATCGGCTGGTGTCCTGGCTTCGGGAAACGGATCGGAAATGGAACGGGCGCGTGTATGTGCTGAAGGCCGATATATCGAAGTATTTCCCGTCGATTGATCACGGCATCTTGATCCGCCTCTTATGGCGAAAATTGAAGTGCAGGGATACGATGCAGCTGCTTCAGCACATCGTCCGGGGTGATGAGGAGAACGGCGTCGGCATTCCGGTCGGCAACCTTACCAGCCAACTTTTCGCGAACGTCTATTTAAGCCAGCTCGATCACTATGTGAAAGAGACGCTCCGCGTTCGCTATTACATCCGATATATGGATGACTTCGTGATTCTTCATCACGACAAGCAGGAACTGCACCGGATTCATTATGACATCGAGCAATTCCTAAACAGGCGTTTGCGCCTGCGCCTGAACCCAAAGACGGCGGTTTTCCCGGCATCGCAAGGCGTCAACTTTCTGGGGTATCGAACCTGGAAGACGCACCGGCTGGTACGAAAGAGTAGCATTATTCGCATGAAACGGAAAATGAGGAAGTTTCAACGAGGCTATGCCGAGGGAACGATCAGCCTGGAAGAAATCGATCGAACGGTGCAGAGCTGGATCGGACACGTCAAGCATGCGAACTCGTATAACCTGCGCAAGCAATTATTCGCCGCGCATCCGCTCGTAAAGAGCGAACAACATGCAAAGACACAGGGAACTGGGCAAATCGAAGAGCGAGGAGTGAACGGAAAATGACAACGAAACTGAAGGTCGCTATCGACGCAGGCCACGGGTTGGAAACTCCGGGGAAACGCTGTCCTGATGATTCGATGAGGGAGTTTCATTTCAACAGCGTTGTCGCCCGATATGTTCGCGATGGGCTGAGTGAGTACGTCGGAGTGGAAACGATATTCACCCATGCGGATGACGGCAGCCGCGACGTGCCGCTTAAAGAGCGCACCGACCGGGCTAATGCGTGGAAGGCCGACGTGCTTGTCTCCATCCACGCAAACGCCTACGGAAGCGACTGGAACGACGCGCAGGGCATCGAGACATACGTCTACACGACACGGCCAGCAGAGGCTGTCAAATTGGCGGATGCAGTCCAGCAAAACCTTCTGATGGAGACGGGAAGAAAGAATCGTGGAGTCAAAGCGGACAACCTGCATATGGTTCGCGAATCCAACATGACCGCGATCCTTGTGGAGTGTGGCTTCATGACCAATCGCCAAGAGGCGGAACTCTTGAAGAGTGACGCATATCGGCGCAAGTGCGCAAAGGCGATCGTGGCCGGAATCGCTGAAGTTTATGGCCTCACGCTGAAGCAGCAAGCCCCCGCTTCAGAGCCGACATATGGCGGGAAGTTCAAGGATGTACCTGATGGACATTATGCAAAGGGAGCGACGGAACGCTTGGCCGAAAAAGGCATCATGAACGGAATCGGAAACGGTCTTTTCGGATTCGGCAAGCCGATCACTCGCGAGGATGCGGCTGTTATCGTGGACCGCGCGATCGCGTATCTGGAACAAAAAATCTCACAATAATGAGGAGGGAATCATCCATGAATATCGACATCGGAATTTATGACACGACCCTGATCCCGGCCATGATCTTCATCTTGTGGATCGTCGGCCAGGCTGGGGTGCAGAAGCGTTTCCTGCCGCTTGTAGCGCTCGTCCTCGGCATCGTGCTCGGTTTGATCTTCATCGGAACGACACCTGAAGGAGCGGTCGCAGGCGTGCTCCTGGCCGCGACAGCGATCGGGTTTCATAGTGGATCGAAGAACGTCCTGCAAGCCCTTCAGAAGCCGCCAGCAGGGACTGAAGACCTTATCGGCGAGCAGATACAAATACCCGGCCTCGACGGTTGGTATGAAGTCACAAGCGTCGAGGCAAACGGCACCCTGAAGGTAAAGCAAGTGACCGCCGACCAGTAACGGAACGCGAACAAAAAAACAGGTCGATGGAGTGGTACGCTACCCGCTCCGCCGACCTGTTTCTGTAACAACTCCCCAAACCACTTTTCGCAAATAACGTGAGATTTTTTCGCAAATTCGGTGCGACGCTAC
>NZ_JBVTZZ010000002.1:0-109597 GCF_057715735.1 Heliomicrobium sulfidophilum | reverse complement strand
CCTCTGAGCGGGATGATCGTCGGCAACGCCATGGTCGCCTCGGGATTGACCATCAACCGGTTGCAGGCGGAACTCTCCAGCCAAAAGGCGCAAGTACTGGCCGCCCTCTCTTTGGGGGCCACCTCCCGCCAGGCGGCGGCTCGGGCGATCAAGGCGGCCGTGAAAGCCGGGATGAGCCCCACCATCGACAGCATGAAGACGGTCGGCCTCGTTCAACTGCCGGGGATGATGACCGGCCAGATCATCGCCGGCGCGAGCCCCGTCGAGGCCGTCAAATATCAGATCCTGATCCACCTCGTCCTGACGGGGGCGACGGCTGTCGCCAGCATGGCAGTTGGCCTCTCCTGCTACCGGCCCTTTTTCACGGCGGAGCACCAGTTGTCGCGCCATTATCCAGGGGCTGTACAGTGAAGGTGCAGTGACGGCATGGGGATGACGCGGTGATAACTCGGTAAGCGCGGTGACGGCTTCAAAGCGGCGGATAGCGGAATGGAATGTTGTTCGAAGTGTTGCCCTGTCCAGCCCAATCATTGATGATCAGTGGCAATGATGCAGATACTACCGTCATGACACATTCTTTGGACTTCACGCTATGAACGACCAAAAAGACCCTCAACCAACAGACGATCTGGAACGCTGGATCCTCGACTTTTATCAGTTGCTAAACCAGCCAGTTCTGGAAAAAGACACCCCGCCAAGCACAGTCCAGCCCAAGGGGTACCTCGATCTGTCACGCGGATCGAGCAACATGGCTCGCCTGTCGACGCAAGGCTGGCAACCGCCCCGTGTTGACCATCAGGAAGCCGCCCTGGAACGACTCCTTGACGCAATGGCCGGCCACCGCTGGTTCCGGGTGCGCTATGGGATCAACGAGTTGTTCAAAAAGTACCTGCGCGATCTGGCTGAACGTGACGCCGTAGCCGACCCGGAGGCGCACACCCAGCGGTATATGGAGATGGCCGGCCTCATCTTCGAATACGGCCACTCGACCAACTTTCCCTTTTCGGAGAGCCTCTGGACCTACCTGAGTGCCTGTCTCGAATCGGTGGGCCTCGCCCTGGCCGACCAGCAACTCTGGCAAGCGTTGAAGGTGGTTATCGAAGAAACAGCCGCCATGGGCCGGCAGGCTGCCCGCAGCGGCTTGCAGACGGCGCCACTGCAACACTTTTTACGCCGACTTGAAGACAGTTG
Source organism: Heliomicrobium sulfidophilum (assembly GCF_057715735.1). Classification (NCBI taxonomy): domain Bacteria; kingdom Bacillati; phylum Bacillota; class Clostridia; order Eubacteriales; family Heliobacteriaceae; genus Heliomicrobium; species Heliomicrobium sulfidophilum. Next base: position 108,406 of record NZ_JBVTZZ010000002.1, on the reverse strand, counting down.
CCATTGTAGAGGAGAAGGCGGGCGTGAAATCGCCCGCCTTGCCCGCAACCTCCGGTTCAACCTGGAGGTATAGCTCTCTTGCTTTTCTCTTCCATTTTAATCAAAGGGGACTTGTCAGTCTTTGTCTTCCTTGACGACCAGCACCGGACACTTGGCCAGGTGAAAGACACGGTCGCTGACGCTGCCTGCAAGGAAGCTACGAAACTCGCCCATGCCGCGTGATCCCATGATGATCAGGTCGGTCCCCTTTTGTTCGGCCGTATCGACGATGACAAAGGCGGGATGTCCCATGGCGGCCTCGGTCTGGCAGGTCAATCCTTCGGCTTCGAAAACAGACTTCGTGTCCGTCAGAACCTTCTCTGCCACCTCATTCAACTTTTCTCGCATGATGGTCGGATCAAAGAAGACAGCCCCATCGGAGCCAAGAAAGTACTGGTGGGACAGGTCAAAGACGTAAAGGACCGTTGTCTCGATCTGCGGGTCAAGCTTCATCAGGTGACAGGTGTAGCGGGCCGCTTTCAAGGCGTGTTCTGAGCCGTCAGTGGCCAAAAGAATTTTCTTAAACATACGCAAACCCCTCCCCCTCTTTTCACCTCATTTTCCTGCCATTGCCTTAATTATTCTACAAAGAGTAGTAAATTCCTGCTCCTTAGGATTTCAATCACAAATGAATTCATAATATTCTTTCCACTTGCAGTTCGTCTCACTTTTCGACGGGGATAGCTCCTTCTTTGCCTGATGCCCCTGTGGTAGTTGGCAAAACTGCAAAAAAAGCATTGCAACCTGTAATTATACAGGATCACAATGCTTTCTCGCTCCTTCAAAACTGGACAGAGGATTGTATTTGCGCAAAAGGTCAAGTCCTCGACCGATTCGTACCCGTCGACTGAACGCCTCGCGGCGCGTACATCTCGAGGCGGAATCTTATAATATCACGTTTCATTCGGCTTTTCAACTGGTATTTTTAAGCATTTATTTGTTGTCGCTTAAAATCCTTTTGAAAGTCATCTCAGACAACCAGACGATATCAATGAAGCAAATCATCGAGCCTGATAATCACGGAGGATTCCGAATCAAACGCCCCATCGCAGACAGGAACCGTATCTTATCATGGATTCACTGCAATGGCAAGTGGGAATGTTTGGTGCGAAAGGAGGGACTCGAACCCTCACGGTTGCCCACACGCCCCTCAAACGTGCGCGTCTGCCAGTTCCGCCACTTTCGCATGTAGAATGGAGCGGAAGACGAGATTCGAACTCGCGACCCTCGCCTTGGCAAGGCGATGCTCTACCGCTGAGCTACTTCCGCATTGGTGCGGTCGAGAGGACTTGAACCTCCACAGCCTTGCGACCACTAGAACCTGAATCTAGCGCGTCTGCCAATTCCGCCACGACCGCCTGTTGAGTTTACTATGAGAGTTCCATGGTCGGAGCGACACGATTTGAACGTGCGGCCTCTACCACCCCAAGGTAGCGCTCTACCAAACTGAGCTACGCCCCGAAAACATTTGGTTGCGGGGACAGGACTTGAACCTGTCTATGTAATGGTGGAAATGGTGGAGGGAGAAGGATTCGAACCTTCGAAGGCAGAGCCGGCAGATTTACAGTCTGCTCCCTTTGGCCACTCGGGAATCCCTCCGTGATATGGTGCCTCGGGGCGGAATCGAACCACCGACACGAGGATTTTCAGTCCTCTGCTCTACCAACTGAGCTACCGAGGCAAATGGTGGGCGATAACGGAATCGAACCGCTGACCTCTTGCATGTCAAGCAAGCGCTCTAACCATCTGAGCTAATCGCCCGCAACGGAATTGTATCTTACCAGTAAGACAAAAGAATGTCAATGTAATTTCTATCCATCTGAACCCATGATTTCTTTTTGCGTCTTTTTGCTTAAGCCGTTAAAGATCAGTTCGTAGGACTTATCCAACATGTCCTTGACCACGTCGTCCGGAACGTCTCCACCCAAATCGAGCGAATTCCAATGGGTTTTGTTCATGTAGTATCCGGGGACAATGTCTTTATATTGCCGTCTCAAAAAATCGCCGTACATCGGATCGAGCTTCACCGTTATGATCGGCTTATTCTCCTTGTTGCATCCCTGGAGGGCGAACATCTTTCCTCGAATCATGTAGCGTGTGGCGTTCCACTCGACCTGAAAGTCTTTCTCCGCGCCTTTTTTGCTTAGACAGTATTGATCGAGCCAACTGTACTTCACTCACATCACCTACAAATGCATTATAGCCTGATGACCTGATTTTCTCTTACGAAAACAGTAAAGATTGGCTTTCCCATTCGATGCCAAGTGTTCCCCACGAAATAACCATTGAATCTACATGGAGAGTAATATGGAAGATGAAAATGTTGTAAATCCCAAACCGTTTGAATATGCCCTATCACTTATCGGTGGGAAATGGAAGCTGCATATTTTATTTCGGCTTTGGAAAAGAGAAATTATGTTCTTAACATCTTCAGCGATTTTCTTAACAAAAATAATGTATAACATAATAAGCCAATATGCTACTAAAATTATGATAGATAGTATATCCGTAAGCGTCAAATCCGCCCCACATAGAAACGGGTTACAATTCGTGCAATAATCATCCCCACAAACCGAAATGGGGATGATTTTTTTATGACGAGAGGAGAACTTCGCAAAGAGTGGGCCACACAGGTCGCCGCGTATCGGGCAAGCCGGCCAGAGTCTCCCCAAGTGGTGTGCGGCCCACGATGTCAAGCCGTATCAGCTACGGTACTGGCTCAAGCAACAAACAGCAGAGCAACCCAAAGTGAAACCATCGCCCTGGCTGTCCGTGGAAGTGGCAGAAGCTTCGGAAGAGCTCGCGCCCGAAAGCAACGTGTCCATAAAAATAGGAAGCGCCACCATTGAGGTTCGGCCCGGTTTCGACCCGGCGCTGCTCACCCAAGTGGTACGGACATTGGTAGGACTATGCTAGACGAGGCGTCGATCGAGCACGTGTACATCGCCAGCGGAAGCACCGATATGCGCAAATCGATTGACGGGTTGGCCGTGCTCGTCAAGGAATGCTTCCAACTCGATCCCTTCTCCCCCTGTCTGTTCGTGTTCTGCAATAAACAGCGAGATAAACTGAAAATCCTCCAGTGGGATCACAACGGCTTCTGGCTCCATTATCGCCGACTGGAGCGAGGTAAGTTTAAGTGGCCCGATGAGAGCCAGGCGCCGTCGATCAAGATCAGCCGTCGACAGTTGCGCTGGCTGCTCGACGGCCTGACGTTGAAACAGCCGCAGGCGCACGCCCCTGTAACGGCCCGCACTGTTCTATAAAAATAACTTTATATTCGGATTTTCTACATTTGGATAGGACTCTTTCAAAATTCGTCGAAAACATTATACATGAAAAAAGCAACAAACACGCCAGACAATCCGACAACAGAACAACCGCTTGCGGTGCTGCAACAGCGCTGCGATCAACTGGAGCAACAGAACGCCGAATTGCAAGCGAAGCTGAAATGGTTTGAGGAGCAGTTTCGCCTGAGCAAGCATCGGCAGTTCGGCGCTTCCAGCGAGCGCACGAAAGATCCCGACCAGTTGGAACTCTTCAACGAAGCGGAAAAAGAAGCGTTGGCCGTCCTCGCCGAGCCGACGCTGGAGACCGTTACATACAAGCGCCGTAAACAAAAGGGCCAGCGTGAGGCCAAATTGGAAAACCTGCCGGAGGAGATCATCGAGTACCATCTCCGCGAAGAAGGGCAGGTTTGTTCCTGTTGCGGCGGCCCTCTGCACGAGATGAGCACCGAGGTGCGGCAAGAACTGCAGATCATCCCGGCCCAAGTGAAGGTTGTCAAGCACGTGCGGCACGTCTACGCCTGCCGTCGTTGCGAGCGCGAAGCGACCCAGACCCCCATCGTCACGGCTCCAATGCCGAACCCGGTGCTGAAGGGGAGCTTGGTGTCGCCTTCACTCATGGCGTACATCATGAGTCAAAAATATGTGGAGAGCATGCCGCTGTACCGTCAGGAACAGCAGCTTGAACGCCTCGGCGTGGCCCTGTCGCGCCAGACCCTGGCGAACTGGATGCTTCATGGGGCCAACCACTGGCTGCGCCACCTCTACGAGCGCATGCATCAGATTCTTGTGGCGCAACCCATCCTTCACGCTGATGAGACGCCTTTGCAGGTGCTTCAGGAACCGGGGCGGGCGGCCGAGACGAACTCGTACATATGGCTATACCGCACCAGCCGGGAGGGCGAGCCAATTGTCCTCTACGACTACCAGCAGACCCGGGCGGGCGAACATCCCCGCACGTTTTTATCCGGTTTCAAGGGCTATCTGCATGTAGACGGCTACGCAGGCTACCATGGGATGCCGGATGTGACCTTGGTGGGGTGCTGGGCCCATTATCCAAGAAATATGATTATCCGTATCTTGCCGACAGGAAACCAGTGATGGTTATCATCATTTGCTTTCGCTTCCGTATCAGTAAGAAACTCAAAATCATATTCAAAGTCCTCATCTTCCGGCTTTGAAAGTAGATTCAAATATAATTTTTTCTTTGGGTATGCCTGAGGATTGTCCCAGCGTTTATATGGCAACTTATCAGCATATGTCCCTTTCAAGGAGATATATAGTGATGTTAGCCGTTGTTGGCCATCCAGCACTGCCATAACATCGTCGCTGCCGCTAATATTTGCTTTTGGGTTGTGACGATTATCCTTTTTGTGATAATCCCGCAGAAATTCATAGAACTTGAAGTCAGATGCCTTCTCTTTCGGGACCTTCCAAAATAAAAATGCGTTGATAGGATAATCACGCATAAGACTGTCAAATAATTTTTTGATTTGCTCTTGACTCCATACAAATTCCCTTTGTATGGACGGCAAAAGATATTTTTTTGCATGAATGTCTGTTATAACCTCATTGATAGTTAGCGGCGTTTGAAACGACATAAACGACATAACGAAATCCTCCATTATCAATTATTATTTATCACCAAGGGGAAATCCTGTATCTCAATATAATTTATTGCAGAATGGCTGTCCCCATCAGAAGTTAATCCTCTCGCTCAGCATTTTCATCAAAAATTCTATCAAGTTCTTCATTTGAAGTAATGCCGCGCACTCTATTTCTAACAGGCGTTTTCGACATATCAAGGCGATAAAAATGGTCGCGGCCATCTACTCCTCGTTTTTGTCGAATCAACTGAATCCGTCCAAAAACATCCCAATGCTTCTCAGCAAACTTCGCTAAGCCCACTGCCTTGGGGTAATTATCCTTGCGACTTGGGTCATGCGGTTCCAATATATCAAAAATGTACCCTTGTGCGTCAGCGCGGACAATCACTAAATCCGGGAACATGGAAGTGGTTATACCGCCGACTTCATACGGGATTTCAAGTGACCATTTTTTACGGTCGAGATTACGAAGCCAGCAAACAGCACCATTGTTCAGCTCTTCTGCAACAACTCCGCTTTCCCAGGGGTTCAGCGTTGCTTGGAATATCCCGTCCTCAGAGCAAAAGAGGTGCTGTTCAAGCTTAATGCTATCATCCGATACAGAGAAATCGATTGAATCCGGCAATACCCACGGTACAGCTATCGGTTGGGCTGAAGCATTGATTAATCTTTCATAGACAATCTTTCGCGCTTCGTTCAGCTTTGCGATGGCGCGTTTGTTGTTTTCGTAAAGATTAATAAATTCTTTCTCCGCATAGGTATCTATCCGCTCCATAGCGTCCGTATCACTTGTGAGAACAATAATTTCTTTTTTTATATCGATATGGTCACGGGTACTGTGCCGGATCCAATACTCCTTATGCAAGCCCTCTCCCAAGAGCTTTCCGGCTTGTTCAAAATGCCGGGAAATATCAAATTCGGATACCGTCATAGTCTGTGTCGTCTCATCAAAGGAATAGGCATTGTCTCCATATTCAAATATCAGCGTCCCAAGAGGAAATCCGGTGATTGCAGCCGCCCGGCTGGCAAAGTCTCCGCTTTCTTTTATCCGTGCAATCTCCTCATCCATTTTTGATAAAACTGCATTTTTTACAGATTTCTGTGCTCCCAAGTCAATGCCATCCATCGTCAGCGCGCGGGAAAGCTGTATTAACAATTTGAGCGGCGCCTGCTTGCGGGACGAATCCACCCGATATGTGATAAGTTTATCCATTGCATCAAACACATCAGCATAGGCAAGATTGCGCCCAAGTGTAACAAGCTCTTTGTTAGTACCTGTTTCTGTAGGAATAATCGCTTCACTGTCACGTAAAGCATTGACCACATTCTTCACTGTATCTTCATCAAAGTACGGAAGAAATAGACTTACACTATTAAGCTCAGCATCGGAGGAAATCCTTCTTGCCAAGGGAGTACGAATCATGCGTCCCAAAAGCTGCGCAATATAAGTGTAGTCCTGCGCACTGCGGAATGACATCATCGTTTCAGCGCGCGGGCAGTCCCAACCTGTGGAAAGGTTCATTTTGAAGAACACGACCTTTACATTTTCCTCGTCCTCAATTCGGGAGGCTTCAATTTGCTGAATATCAACGTCACGGACTTTAATCGTGCCGCGGTCATTGAATGTATGTACTACTTCGCCGGGCAGTAATTTGCGTCCCAGTGCTTCCTCCAGTAAATCAATGCAAGCACCCAAATCAGTATGGGTTACTTCACGCTCGTTGCCGTCCTCAACCTGAACAACAAGAATAGGATTTATCATTTTTTCGTCTTCGCGCTCACAGTAAGCTTTCCAGTGAGTGCACATTTTAAGCCAATTATCTACTGCACCTTTGAACATGGTCATATCGGCACTCAGCTGAATGTCTGGGTAGTGAATGATGATTCTGTCTTTCAAAAGCCCTGACTCACGCACTTCCTCAGGCGGAACGATGACTTTTTGAACTGTCGATGTCGTTCCAGCGATTAAGTTATCAAATCTCTGGGGTGTTGCGGTTACACCGATAACCAGGGGCATGACGCAAAGCCCGTCGTCCCTGCTTCCTTTGATGAATTTCTGCATAATGGACTGCGCCTTGTTCTCCGCCTGAACGGATGTGAATGTGCCTCTATGTGCCTCATCAATCACCACATAAAGCTGCTTTGGGTTACGTCTGGCAGTGTTAGTGAGCGTCTCCCAAATAGAATACTGCCGCGTATCAGACGTTCCTGTCAGCAGCTTGTCAGAACCGAGTTTTTGTGTGTTCAGAAAATAGATGCGGCCGCCTTCAAAATATTCGGCGCTAAAGGTTGAATCGATAGTCACTAAGTCCCGCACACGGATTTTATCAGACTTGCTTTCGATTTTCAGCCGTGTTTGTTCATTGAGTTCGGGTGAATCGGAAAGCCAAATGAACACCGAATCCGGCTCGCCGATTTTATCTGTACTTCCATACAGAATTTCTTCAAAAAGTGTGGTCATAATAATGGTTTTGCCTGATCCGGTAGGTGCGGAAAATGAAATCACTTGCGGGTCACGTTCGCTCCACATCAAGTGCGCCTTATTGATTTTTTCATGCAATTCGGCAAGAGCCGTTTCCTGAAATGGAAATAGTGTATCCCTCATTTACGAATCCCTCCTGCTTCCCAACACAAAGTTATCAATGTAATCGCGGTATAGTTGGTATGTGTTATTTATTTTTATGCCAGCGGTCATTTCGCGGAAAGCTTCCTCGGAGTTTGTCACGAAATAGACCACTTTAATATTATCTTCTTCCGAAATCTTTTCGGCAAACTCGGCATATTTTGTTTCATCAACCAGAACTGCGAAGCCGTTCTGTGGAAGTATCAGCATCTCCGGTTCCTCATCACTGCTTATCTCCGGCCGCTGGCCAATTGCTCCGGATTTGAGCCACAGCAGCGGCAGTATCTCACGAAACTGTCGGCCAAGTGAAACACTGTTTTTATCCAAGAAGCCCAGCTTAAAGTATTCGACATTGGCAGGAAAGCCATCGCTCATGGGCCGTTTAACTTGCGATGTTACATTTATTGGACCAAGTAAGTCAGAAATCCGTGATTTAATTTCTTTGAATTTCCCCGTTTCTTTGACCACTATGTAAAAGTCTATGATGTGGTCTTGATCTTCTAACGCTTCCAGCCATGCATCAACAGCATTTACGTCGAATAAAATCGACGCTGAATGTTTCTCCGAAACAATGAATTTAGTGTCCGTTTTTACCAACGTTTGCGGTAGTTGTGTTTTTCCTTCCTTATCGCGAAGTAAAGAAACAAGCTGTTTTTTAGTACTAGTTGTTAGTTCTGTGGGATTTTCTATAAAACCAAGCTGATAGAATGAACGATCGACTTCCTTTGTTACAATCTGGTTTGTGAAATACTCTCCTGTTAGGACTGTACCGTCGTCACGTCTTCCAAGGATACTATACTTTGTCCTAGGCCAAGTTACCGAGCGGCAAATACCATGTTTTTCCCATTCAAGGTCACCGGGTTGATATCCTTTTTTTTGTAGAGCTTTTGATTCAGCATCCGATACCTCGTTATTCGTCACTAAAATGCAGCGGCGGTTACCATTATCCTCTATGTTCAGTAAATTTACCGCATGGAGCGTTGTTCCACTGCCAGCAAAGAAGTCGACAATAAGGGCGTTAGGTTTCCCTGAAACAACATGCCATAATGCATCATGAACAGCATAAAGCGATTTCGGATAAGAGAAAGTTGTATCTAGCATTGAATTGATCATTTTAGTGCCATATTCTTCAGCATTATATAATGGGTCAGTCCATATCGTTTTTGTATTTTCACTTTCGCGCTGAATATGTATTTCTATTGTTCCTGAGTTATTTACTGCTCTTAAGAATGGTAGCACTTCATCTTCATTCTTTTTGCTATATCTCCATTTTCGCTCGATACCTTGTGAATCGATAGGGTAAACATATATATAATCTCCAATTTTAACATTGGCCCCTTCAGGATGTTCGTCAAGAGGTAGAACATCACCAAACTTAACGATATTAAGTTCTGCGTCAACAATAACAGGATAAAATGTGGTTGCTCGAGCCGTCTGGCTTCGTTTTGACTGATTTCCCCATTTTCTAAAATTACTAATCTCACCACCCAAATGACTTTTTTTATAAATCTCGCTCGTTTTTGAAACTACAAATATTGCTGTTTCATGAGTAACTGCAAATTTTTCTCCTTGTGTACCTCTAGGATTATGTTGAATAGGCACTGAAAATAGTTTTCTATCAGGGAATATTTCATTAAGGAGCATAGTAAGATGAGCGTGTTCATTATCATCAATAGTAACAATCAAAACACCATCATCGGCAAGAATTCTCTTTGCAATCCTCAGCCGTTTTTGCATCATTGAGAGCCACTTACTGTGACGCCAATTATCACTGGAATCTACATAGTCATTATTGTATTTCCAATCCCGGGCACCTGTGTTGTATGGTGGGTCAATATAAATACAATCAACTTTCTTAGGGTAGAGATATTCCAGTAACTGAAGGGCATGGTAATTGTCTGCTTCAATGATTGTATGCCATAAGTTACTATCAGGAGCATTCTCTACAGAATCAATCGGTTGGAGCATAGGAAATATCGGTTCGCCAAACTGTGCAACTGAAACTAGCTCCGAAAGCGGTATGTTTATGGTTTCGCCTGTTGCTTTGTTACGGCAAAGGGCAGAAGAATCTCCATCTAATTTCAACACAGTATATACATCATTAATTTGGCCGGTTTTTTGAGCAACAGTCGAGCCACGTTTGACAGGAACATCGTAAAGCGGAGTACATTCAGGAATGTGCTCTTCAAATACAAGACCAAATTTCTTATTTTTTGATAGGCGGGCAAATTCCTGTTCCAAGCGACTACGCAAAGAAGTGTCAGGAATTTGACGCAGTAAATCATTGATTGCAGCCATACTTTAGCTCCTCCTATGCTTAATCATTCGATTCATACTTGCTCCACGAACGGCCAAAAAGCTCATTTCCGTCCGACAATCGCAAAACTGCCGTAGCTTCTAAAATCTCATGTGCCTTTGCGGTCGTAGAATCAGCCTTATCAAATGCAATGAAAATCTGTCGTCCACTGTCCATATAACGTTCCAATATGTGTTCCAGATGTATATCCTCAATACGCTTGAGAATATTGGAATCATGAATGAGTGCTGGAATCGGGCGTAATTCAAGTACACTCAAATCATATATCACAAGGCTCTTGAACGCAGTACCTTCACTGGTATTACCAGGCGTTCCAAAAAAGATTTCCTTTTGCGGTGTGATTTGCAAAAGAGGCGCTGTTTCCTGTTGCTCGGTCACGGTCACAACACCGTTTATTAATTCCATGCGCATATTGATGTCGTCTTGTATCTCTTCCAGCTTTTCGGTTTGCTGTTGTAACAGCTCTGCCAGCCTATGCTCTGCTTCGGCGCGGGCCTCCTGCAATTCTTTCTGGTGAATCAGCTCAGCGGTTTCTTCTTCAAGCCTGTCAATGCTTTTTGACACGTTGACACATTGAGAGAGCACTCGTTCCGACATCTCCTTTGCCAAACCGGACTCCTCGATCTTTTGATGCAGGCGTTTAATTTCCTTATCGCAATGCTCAATAAGCGGTTGCAAACGTTCTATTTCTTGAGCCATCTCTTCACTCAAAATTTCCCTGATTTTCTTATGGAAATGCTCAATCTCCTCGAACGCTTTTATATCAGTATTTGGGAAGAAATGCACCAAGGAATCAAATTCACTGGCGGTTTCGGGATTACTGTCAGCAATATTACTCTCAATAGCATTAAGCTGCGACTGCAGACGGTTACGCTTGCGGATAAAACTGTTCAACTCTTTTTGAGCCACTGTTATCCGTTCAAATGTCTGAGTATCAAAACCGAACATCGCTAATTGGGCTTCTTCACTGTTTTTCATCAGCTTTTGAAGTCTTTTCTTCAGTGACTCTATAGTCTTCCGATTCATTTCGATTTTCTCGATGTCCACCTGCTGACGCTGGCGCGATTTGAGCTGCGAGAATTTAACACCAAGTTCTTCCTCCATGCTCTTGATGGCAGCGAGAATATTGTGGTGACCAAACAGCTTCATTAGAAAATCAACGGCTTTTTCATCCTGTTCCCGGGGCTTTACCAGCAGAGGATACTTTTCCAGTGTATTTTCACGCCCATAAATACGAAAGTAACGCTCTGTGATTTCTGGAAATGTGAGAGCTGGCAGCCCAACCTTGTATTCCTGAAAGAGAAAGCTCCGGAATTCGTCCAGCGTCAATTTCGCAATGAAATGGTGATCCTTATCACAGCGATAAACATTTTTAGGATTATCGGTACTCCGGTAAAAGTAATGGGGCTGTTCTTCAAATTGGTGAGTGAAATAGATGGTATGGGGACCTATTTCCTTTTTAATATCATCCGACAGGGAGTAGTAGCTTTCGCCACCGAATGCATAGTCAATAATCCACAGAAATGTTGATTTGCCGATGGCATTGCTGCCGCCCGCACTGCCTAAAACCGTATTAAGGCCCGAATTAAAGCGGATGGTTTGATGCTCCGGCGCAAATTTATCACTTCGAATTTCTGTCAACATAGCGTAGTACCCTCCCTTCCTCGATTATTTCAATTTTTCCCAAAGCAAACAGGCAGTCTAAAGCGCTTAGAAAATCACCCATATCCTTTTTGGCTGACGTGGTCAGTTCAAACAGCTCTTTAGGGGACATATCTCTCTGCGTCAATGCTTCTAAGATGTCTGGGAAACGGGCAATGACGCTGTTTGAATAGGATGTAACTTTATTCGGCAATCTCATCGAACACCTCACACCTTTGCACGAAATAGGAGATTATTATCTTGCAGGCTTCTCTATATTTGCGGCTAGTCTTTTCAAACAATGTATCAGCAAGCAGGTTGTAAATATCGCTTTGGGATGTCAGCTTTTCGCTTGCATCCTCATACATCCGCTTAACGCTCTTGGCAAATCTGTCTACATTCAGTTTGTTTTCCCCGGATAATCGATCTAATGCATTATTGACGCCTTCGTACAACTGCCTGACATCAAAAAGCACTCGCTCTTTCAACCGCTTTTCAGTGATTTTTCTCTCAACCTTTACAGGTTCAATTTTGAGTCGTGTATCGTCAGTAACATCCATCAACTGGACTTCACGAAGCACATATTCAATTTGCTTTTCTAACGCATATCGTGACGTTGCATCCCTTGCCGCCATAAGATTTTCCAAGTCATGCTTGTCCGAAAGCAAAGCCGATTTTTCTTCTTCAGAGGCATTGCGCATTTCGCGTTCACAGTCAACACAAAGAACAACATCATCGGTTTCGGAAAGGTGAACGACCTTAGCGTAGTTAACGTCGTTACCTTCCTTTTTTATGCCCAACAGTCTTCCGCATTTTTGACACTTACCCCCAGTTTCTGCTAGAAGCACTAAGGAGTGAGTGTCAATCGCGATTTCATCGGCTGTCTCCGTAGAAAATCTGCTATATGCCGTAAGGAAGCTTATATTCGTTTTTTGAGCCTCAAAAGATTGTATGTACTCGTCAGTTATCTTTTTTACATTTTCTTCACAATTTCTGTTTTCAACATTGACTGCTGTATAAAGGAAAATTCCGGCAAGAAAATCCTCCAGAACAAAAGCATCACGTCCTGCGATATTTTTCTTTGTCATGTCATTCACTTTTTCAACAACTGTGTCTGGCTCAATTGTGTCATCAGAAGCAATCATGTCCTTCAACGCAAGAACGATGAGGCTCTTTTTGTTGCTATCCAACAAGGGAAGGATGTTCTGCTTAAAGTAATTTGAAGCAGCACGAGCATCTGCTGTCGGAGCAACATCAGTCACATAGGGCGATAGATTTTTTTACCGAGTATCAAATCTGAAACAGTACCATCATCGCTACGAATATCATAATCAGGCGCAATAGAGAGCAGTATGGTACCGCATAGCCGCTTCTGTGTAACTCTTTTTGCCATGCATATTTTCAGAATTGTTGCAAACGTACCAAAGCACAGCCTTTTCAAACATTGCGCCCCCTTTCAATGAATTTAGATAGTCGTAGTCTCATCATCGACATAGTCAACAATATCGCCAATGTTGACATCAAGCGCCTTACATATTCTGGCTAACACATCCATGCTTACCGGCAAGTCCTTACTCATCTTCGCCATCGTTGTCGATGTCAAATTCGTCTTCGCCATCAAATCTTTTTTCATCATCTTTTTATCAATTAAAAGTTTCCATAGTTTGTTATAACTAAATGCCATTCTATCGCCTCCAAGCACTACACGGTATTCAAAGACGCGTTTCTATTATTTTAGCAAACTACTAAGCGAATTTCAATAATAAATTTGATTATGCTGATTCTACCTCTGCAAACGCTTATTTCCTTTGGCGATAAAAAGCGAATCGAAATTTGCTGAGCCACGGCGGAGGGGCAGCGGAGTTGTGGCTGAGGACTTATCATGTTCGAATCAATAAAATTAACACAGACGGTCAGACAAGTCGTACTTTTTGCAAAAAGGAGGACAACCCATGGAAGAGATTCGCGATTGTAACGGTCGTATTGCCTGTAAGGGAAACGCAGCTACTGGACTTGTGGAAGTTGTATATAAACGATGCAAAACCAGTACACAAATACCTATCGGAGGAACGTTCAGGATTGAACGTGAAGGCATTGTGACAATAGTCACACGAATAAATGATACTGCTTTCCACGTAGAAAGCCATTTCTGCGTAGCGTAAGCGTTAATCAACTGAATAGAGAATCCGCAGAGCTGCACGACGGTCTGGATTAGTTCTCATATAAGAGGACTATCCCGGCCGTCGTTTTTTGTTCTACGGATTTATTCGGCTCCTGCGGATTTCAAAAATTTGAAAACCAAAGGAGTCAAATTATGGAAAACCAAAAACGTTACATCCCCATCGATGGTCAACAAATCACTGTTACCGAAGAAAGTTACCGCGCTTACAAGCGTCCGGCATGGGCAGAACGCAAGCGCAAAGAACGTGAAAAGCGCTGTGTTATCAGCAACGGAAAGGGTGGCACAAAACGCTGCACCGGCGACTGCAGCAAGTGCGAGAAACAGCGGACAGGCAGTATCCTCTCGCTCGACAGCCTTACTGAAGAAAGCGGCTTTGAACCTTCCGACCCCATTGATATCGCCGAACTCATAGCGGACAAACTGCTTTTCGAAGAGCTTTACGCCGCTCTGGAGGAACTGGACCCGGACAACCGCAGAATCATGGAACTCTTCAGCATTGGCAAATCCGAGCGGGAAATCGCCGCCGAAATCGGCCTGTCGCAGAAGGCGGTCAACAAGCGCAAGAACAAGCTGTTCGCCCAGTTGCGCGAACGTCTCAAAGACTTTATCTGATCTTAGCACTCACGCCCTCTGGTGTCCTATGGATATCAGAGGGCAGCACCAAAAAAGAAAATTTCCAATACCAGTACTCAACTTTCCATCTTCTGTCCTGTGGAAGATGAGGGAAATAAAAGAGCCCTCGGAACGGAGGTTTAAAAATGGATACACAAGCAAAACAAGCCGACATCGAATGCCGTGACCGTGAGATGGACGAGGAATTGGCGGATGTCCTCACGGCAATCAGCGTGGTGTCAAAACGCCTAGCCCGGAAGCTGACAATGCTTTCACGGCAGGACGAACATAAGGAGGAAGGAGGAAAATCGGATGAGCAAGATGAGTGAACTGTCCCTTGCGGTAACGGAACTGAAGCGCTGCGGTGAAGCTCTTATCGGTATATCGGAGTCGCTGGCCGGTTTGTTCAGCGGTAAAGAGGATGTTCAGACTGCGGATCAACCAAAAGCGGAAGTCTCTGCTCCGGCTGAAAAGCCCATAACCCTTGAGGCGGTCAGGGCTGTTCTTGCGGAAAAGAGCCGCGCCGGTCTTACCACAGAAGTACGGGCTCTGCTTGAAAAGCACGGTGCCGCGAAGCTGTCGGAAATAAATCCAGCAGAATATCCGGCACTGCTTGCGGAAGCCGAGGTGCTGGGAAATGGGTAAACATGCTCTCCTGTCTGCCTCCTCTTCCCACAGGTGGCTCAATTGCCCGCCTTCCGCAAGGCTTTGTGAGAGTTATGAGGATAAAGGCAGCGACTATGCCGCCGAAGGAACGGATGCCCATACGCTCTGCGAGTATAAGCTGAAGACCGCGCTCGGTTTCCGTGCCAAAGACCCAACCGCCGACCTTACCTACTACAACGAAGAGATGGAGGACTGCGCTAACGGCTATGCCGCCCACATCCTCGAAATTGTGGAAACGGCAAAGCAGACCTGTGCCGACCCGGTTGTCCTCATCGAACAGCGGCTCGACTTCTCCAAATACGTTGAGGACGGCTTCGGCACCGGCGACTGTTTGGTTATCGCAGACGGTACACTCAACATCGTTGACTATAAACACGGGCAAGGTGTGCTGGTGGAAGCGGAGGAGAACCCGCAGATGAAGCTGTATGCGCTGGGAGCCTTGGAAATCTTCGACGGCATCTATGACATCGATACGGTTTCCATGACCATCTACCAACCAAGGCGCGACAACGTATCCACCTACACGGTTTCCAAGGAATCATTGTACCAATGGGCTGAGGAAGTCCTGAAACCGGCAGCCGAACTCGCTTACGCCGGTGGCGGGCGATTTAACTGCGGCGAATGGTGTCAGTTCTGCAAAGTAAAGCACGAGTGCCGCGCCAGAGCCGAACACAACCTGAAACTCGCCCAATATGACTTCAAGCTTCCCCCTCTGCTGGAGGACGATGAGGTCGAGGATATCCTTGGGAAAATCGACGGCCTAATCTCATGGGCCAACGACATCAAGGACTACGCCCTTCAGGCTGCGCTCAGCGGAAAGCGGTGGAACGGGTGGAAGCTGGTCGAAGGCCGCTCCAACCGTAGGTACACCGATGAGGCCGCGGTGGCTGACGCAGTCAGCGCGGCGGGATTTGACCCATACGAACGCAAAGTCCTGGGCATCACCGCCATGACCTCTCTTCTCGGCAAAAAACGCTTCGAGGAAGTCCTCGGCGGCTATATTGAAAAACCTCAAGGCAAACCAACGCTTGTGCCGGAAAGCGATAAACGCCCGGCAATCCATACCGCACAGCAAGACTTTAATGAATTTTAGGAGGAAAATCTTATGTCAAACAACACAAACAAAGTCAATACCAACCCTATGAAGGTTATCACCGGCCCCGACACCCGCTGGTCTTATGCCAACGTCTGGGAGGCCAAGTCCATAAATGGAGGCACCCCGAAGTTCTCCGTATCGCTCATCATCCCCAAGTCCGACACCCGCACCATTGCAAAAATCAAGGCCGCAATTGAAGCCGCCTACCGCGAAGGTGAAGCCAAGCTGAAAGGCAACGGCAAAACCGTACCGCCCCTTACCGCTATTAAGACACCATTGCGCGACGGCGATACCGAACGCCCTGACGATCCCGCCTATGCCAATTCATATTTCATTAACGCCAACTCCTCGACCGCACCCGGCATCGTGGATGCCGACCGCCAGCCCATCCTCGACCGTTCCGAGGTTTACAGCGGAGTCTACGGCAGGGCAAGCATCAACTTCTATGCCTTTAACAGCAACGGAAACAGGGGCATCGCCTGTGGGCTGAACAATCTGCAGAAAATCCGTGATGGCGAACCACTCGGCGGCAAATCCAGGGCTGAGGACGATTTCGCCACCGAAATCGACGAGGACTTCCTCTCGTGAGGGCGCTCAGTATCGACATAGAAACGTACAGCAGTGTAGACCTCGCCAAAAGCGGGGTCTATCGCTATACGGAATCCCCGGACTTTGCAATCCTGCTCTTCGGATATTCCGTTGATGGCGGCGAGGTTCAGGTGGTTGACCTCACGTGCGGCGAAGCAATCCCATCCAAAGTCGTCGATGCACTAACCGATAAGGATGTGACGAAGTGGGCTTTCAACGCCCAGTTTGAACGCATCTGCTTGTCAAAGTGGTTAGGGTTGCCCACAGGTCAATATCTTGATCCAATGTCATGGCGCTGCACGATGGTGTGGTCGGCATACATGGGCCTGCCCCTCTCCCTTGAAGGAACCGGCGCCGTCCTTGGCCTTGAAAAGCAGAAGCTCACGGAGGGCAAAGACTTAATTCGGCATTTTTCTGTGCCGTGCAAACCTACAGTCTCCAATGAAGGCCGTACAAGAAACCTGCCAATCCACGCCCCGGACAAATGGGCTGCATTCAAGGCCTACAACCTTCGCGATGTTGAAACTGAGATGGCGATACAGCAGAAGCTGGCTAAGTTTCCCGTACCCGAGGGCGTTTGGGGGGAATACCACCTCGATCAAGAGATTAACGACCGTGGTGTCTTTCTGGACATGGATTTTGTGCATAAAGCTATCAAAATAGATACCCTCTCCCGCTCCAAACTGGCTGGCATGATGCGGGAATTGACTGAACTTGAGAATCCAAATTCTGTTGTCCAAATGAAACAGTGGCTTTCCGACCAAGGCCTTGAAACCGATACGCTTGGCAAGAAGGCTGTGGCGGAACTTTTAAAGACTGCATCAGAACCGCTCGGTAAGGTGCTGGAACTCAGGCAGTCACTTGCTAAGTCATCGGTCAAGAAATACACGGCTATGGAAAACGCCGTCTGCGCCGACGGGCGCGCCCGTGGGATGTTCCAGTTTTACGGCGCCAATCGAACCGGCAGATGGGCCGGCAGATTAATACAATTGCAAAACCTGCCCCAGAACCACATACCCGATCTGGAACAGGCTCGAAGCCTCGTGCGTTCCGGTAACTTCGCGGCTTTGGAAATGCTCTACGGCTCCGTGCCGGAGGTACTGTCGGAACTCATCCGTACCGCCTTTGTGCCTAAAGATAACTGTAAATTCATCGTGGCGGACTTCTCGGCGATTGAAGCGAGGGTCATCGCCTGGCTTGCGGGCGAAAAATGGCGGCAGGAGGTCTTTGAATCCGGCGGCGATATCTACTGTGCTTCCGCTTCCCAGATGTTCCATGTTCCTGTGGAAAAGAACGGTGTCAACGGCCACCTGCGGCAAAAAGGCAAAATCGCGGAACTCGCCCTCGGATACGGCGGGTCGGTCGGTGCGCTCAAAGCTATGGGCGCATTGGAGATGGGGCTTGAAGAGGAGGAACTTCAACCACTTGTTTCCGCCTGGAGATCCTCGAACCCCAATATCGTGAGACTCTGGTGGGATATTGACCGTGCCGCCATGAAGGCAGTCAGGGAGCGCACCGCCACAGAAACACACGGCATCCGCTTTTCCTATCAGAGCGGGATGTTCTTTATAACTCTCCCCTCCGGCAGGCGTCTTGCCTATGTGAAGCCGCGTATTGGTCAGAACCGCTTCGGTTCGGACTGCATCACCTACGAAGGTGTCGGCGGCGCAAAGAAATGGGAACGGATTGAAAGCTATGGCCCGAAACTCACGGAAAATATCGTGCAGGCCACGAGCCGGGACATCCTCTGCTATGCCATGCGGAATCTTAGGCACTGCTCCATCGTGATGCACGTTCACGATGAGATTGTTATCGAAGCTGACCGCCGAATGTCCACCGAGGCTGTATGCAAACAAATGGGCCAAACACCACCCTGGGCAAAAGGCCTTTTACTGCGGGCGGATGGATATGAAACAGATTTTTACAAAAAAGATTGATGCTTTTGGCACTCACAGCGACAGTTTCTGTCCTGAGAGTTTTAGAGGGCAATGATGCCTTCAAGAATGGAGGTTTGCCTATGTTCTATGTAAGAGAAAAGATCAACGACACAGTGGGGATCACCGTGGAAATCCACGATGACAATGTGTTCTGTACCTGCCCCGGCTGTGGGTGTGAGGTCAGGATTGACCTTGCGGAACTGTTCAACGACGGTGAAGGTGATCTGTACGGTACGGCGGTTTACTGCCCGGAATGCAGCAGGTCAAGATTGGAGGGAAACAGATGAAGGAATTAATTCCAAAAGACAAATACGGCGTTTTCGCCGATACCAACGACACTGCGAGGGTCGACAGCCTGTTTGTTGCCCGGTATTTCGAGAAGGAACATTTCCACGTTCTTCGCGATATAGCAAAAATCACTGACACCAAATCTGGATTGAGTGAGGACTTCACTAAATCCAATTTTGAGCAGACCTTTTACAAGGACAGTACCGGGAGAAAACTGCCGTGCTACATGATGACCCGCGACGGTTTCACCATGCTGGTCATGGGATATACGGGGCAGAAAGCGATGAGGTTCAAGGAACTGTATATCAGGCGCTTTAACGAGATGGAACAGTTTATCAAAACACTTGTCGCCGCCCGTAAGGAATTCCCGCTGCTGACCGAAAACATCAAGCTGCTGCATGAAAATCCCAAGCCATACCATTTCAGCAACGAGTGCGACATGATAAACCGCATTGTTACCGGGATGTCGGCAAAACAGTTCAGGCAGGCACACGGCCTTGAAAAAGGCACCAGCATCCGCCCTTACCTGACGGACGAGCAGGTCAGGATGATGGAAACGCTACAGAAGGTCGATATCGGCTTGCTGGTTGCCGTACCGGATTACGAACAGCGCAAGCGCCACCTGGAATGGTATAAGCTGAAGCTGCTCGAAAAGCCGGCGTGAAAGCGAGGCCGACCTATGGGCATCAATAAATTCAACCCGGAAGGCTACTTTGACCCCACCGCCTATGAAGCCTTGACGGCTGTAGAGCAAGAGGAAAAAGCCGCTAAAGCCTTCCGGCCCCTTGTATATATCTGTTCCCCGTATTCCGGGAATGTCGAAAGCAACATCAAGTCGGCCAGGCGGTACAGCCGGTTTGCGGTTGAAATGGGTTATATCCCTTTCACACCGCACCTGCTTTACCCTCAATTTTTAGATGACGACAACCCGGCTGAACGCAGCCTGGGTTTACTCTTTGGCAATGTACTTATGTCAAAATGCGCGGAAGTCTGGGTGTTTGGCAGCCATATCTCCTCCGGTATGAATACTGAGATTGAGAGAGCCAAGCGAAAGAAATACACCATCAGATATTTTTCTGATGACTGCAAGGAGGTCTCGGAATGAAGATTTCATACGGTAACAGCCGCATGGATAAGAAGTGGAAAAACAGCGACATCTCCTGGGATGACTTTTGCACACGGGTTAATACCACTGTCCGCACCACGGAAACCGTGGAGGTGGAGGAATACCGAAAACTGAAGAAAGGTCAGCAGGACGCTATCAAGGATGTCGGCGGCTATGTGGCCGGGCACCTCAAGGCAGGCCGCCGCAAAAAAGGATTTGTACTCTGCCGATCGATGATCCTTCTGGATATGGACTACGGTACTCCGGGCATTTGGGATGAAGTCATTATGAAGTGCGACTTCAGGTGTTGTGCTTACTCCACCCATAAGCACACTCCTGAAAAGCCCCGTATCCGCCTTGCCATCCCGCTCTCCCGTGATGTCAGCGAAGCGGAATATCCTGCGGTAGCCCGGATGGTGGCAAAGGACATTGGAATTGACCTTTTTGACGATACGACCTATGAAGCCCACCGGCTCATGTACTGGCCGTCCACCTCTATGAACGGCGAATTCTGGTTCCGGAAGAAGGATGGAATCGACCTTAACCCGGATGAATACCTTACCCGCTATGACGATTGGCAGGACGAGTCCACTTGGCCGCGCTCCAGCCGTCAATCCGAGGTGGTGCGGAGCGGTGTCGCCGAAGCGGGGAATCCGCTCACCAAGCCGGGCATCATCGGTGCGTTCAACCGTACCTATACCGTTGAGGAGGCAATCGAAGCTTTCCTCTCCGATGTATATGAGCCATCCGCCATGAACGGCAGATACGACTATATCCCAGCTGACAGCAGCGCGGGCGTGGTTATCTATGACAGCGTGTTCGCGTACAGCCATCACGCCACCGACCCCGCCTGCGGAAAACTGCTGAATGCTTTTGACCTGGTACGGCTCCATAAATTCCGTGGTCTTGATGACAAGTCCGCCGAAGATACCCCGGTGAGCAAGCTGCCGTCCTATAAGGCAATGACGGAGCTTGCGGTGAATGACGAGCGTGTGAAGCTCCTATTGGCAGAAGAACGCCGGGCGCAGGCATCGGCCGAATTTGCCGAAGATGATACGGACTGGGAGAAAAACCTCGAGTATGAACCGCGCTCCACCGTGCTTAAAAACTCCCTTGGCAACCTTCTGCTCATCCTGAAAAACGACCCAAAGCTGCAAGGCATCCGCTATAACCGCCTTGCGAATCAGATTTACGGCGATGACGCCCTGCCGTGGGAACGCCCCTACCAGGCATGGCGGGATGCGGATATGGCGCAGCTTGTGGCTTATGTGGATAAAACCTACGGCACGTTTTCTTCCCGCAACTATGAGCTTGCGCTCACTAAGGCTGCGGACGACCGTGCCTATCATCCTATCCGCGATTACCTCGACAATCTGCCTGAATGGGATGGCACCAAGCGGGTGGAAACCTTGCTTGTCCGGTATTTTGGCGCGGAGGATACGGAGTATACCAGGATGGTTACCCGCAAAACCCTCGCGGCGGCGGTGGCCCGCATCTATCAGCCTGGGATCAAGTTTGATTCCATGCTGGTCCTAAACGGCAAAACCGACCTTGGCAAGTCCACCTTCTTTGCCCGGCTTGCCGGGGAATGGTTTTCCGACAGCCTGAACTTTACCGATATGGGCAAAGGCAAAGATGCCGCAGAGAAAATCCAGGGTGTCTGGATTGTGGAAATCCCCGAACTGGCGGGCCTGTCAAAAATGGATGTCAACAACATCAAAGGCTTCCTTTCCCGGCAGGACGACCAGTACCGCCCTTCCTACGGGCGAACAGTAGAAAGCCATCCGCGCCAATGTATTATCGTCGGCTCCACGAATGCGGAAAATGCTGGATTCCTTCGTGATACCACCGGAAACCGCCGTTTCTGGGTCGTGCGTGTCTGGGGCGGCACCAAAAAAGGCTGGGATCTGCCCGAAACCGATGTGCCTCAAATTTGGGCGGAAGCGAAGCACTACTGGAAGCAAGGCGAAAAGCTTTATCTGGAAGGCAGCGCGGCAGAACAGGCAAAAGCTGAACAGACGACGGCCCTTGAAGCCGATGAGCGCGAAGGCGTGGTCCGCGAATACCTCGATATGCTTCTGCCGGATAACTGGTACGACATGGATTTATACAACCGGAAACATTACTTTTCCTCGGACGACCCATTGCAGCCGGAAGGCAAAAACCAGCGTGAGTTTGTCAGCAATATGGAAATCTGGTGCGAATGCTTCGGCAATGACCGAGGCAAATTCGAGCGCCAGGCTGACAGCTACAAAATCAAGCTGATCATGCAAAAGATTGGCGGCTGGGTATATTCAGGCCAGAAAAAGAAAATCAAGGGCTATGGCGCCCAGTATGTGTGGGTACGAACCATAGACGGAACCGGAAATTCCAATCTTGGAACCTCTTAGAACCTTGATATATCAACGCTTTTTCCAAGGGTTCCATAGTTCCAATATAAATAAAGAATTATGGATATAGGAAAAGAGCTATCGTGTGTACCCGCATATACGCGCGTATAGGTTATATGGAATTCGTGGAACTTTGGAACCTTGGAACTGGCAGAAAGGACTTGTATGAGAGAAAAAGCCATAGAAATAAAACTCAAAAACACAGTCAAATCGATGGGCGGCATTGCCCTGAAGCTTATTTCACCAGGTTTTGATGGGGCGCCTGACCGCTTAGTGCTTCTCCCCCATGGCAAGCTTGCCTTCATGGAACTCAAAGCGCCGGGAAAACGACTTCGCCCCCTGCAGGAAAAACGAAAAAGGCAACTGGAAGCGTTAGGATTTTTAGTATTCTGCATTGACGGTACCGAGCAGATTGGAGGGATGCTTGATGAAATACAGTCCTCATGACTACCAAACCTATGCGACCAATTTCATACTGCAGCATCCTATCTCGGCGGTATTTCTGGATATGGGGCTTGGCAAAAGCGTCATTACCCTTACCGCCATTTTCGACCTTACCCTGGACAGTTTTCTTGTTCGCAAGGTTCTGGTTATTGCCCCCCTCAGAGTGGCACGAGATACATGGCCCGCTGAAATCGAAAAGTGGGATCACCTGAAAGGCCTGACCTACTCAGTGGCTATCGGCACGGAGCAGGAACGCAGGTTTGCGCTTATGCAAAATGTCGATGTGTATCTGATCAACCGTGAAAACGTGGACTGGCTGGTAAACAAGAGCAACCTGCCCTTCGACTACGACATGGTGGTGGTTGATGAGCTTTCCTCCTTCAAGGCATACGGTTCAAAGCGGTTCAAGGCACTGCGCCGTGTCCGTCCGAAGGTAAAACGCATCGTGGGGCTGACAGGTACCCCTTCCAGTAACGGCCTTATGGATTTATGGGCAGAAATCGGCATTCTCGACATGGGCCAGCGGCTCGGCCGATTCATTACCCATTACCGTAACAGCTTCTTTACCCCGGATAAGCGCAATCAGCAGGTTGTTTTCAGTTATAAGCCCCTGCCCGGAGCGGAGGATGAGATCTACCACCGTATTTCCGACATCACCATCAGCATGAAAAGCACAGACTACCTTAAGATGCCGGAATGCGTGATAAACGAGATTCCTGTTCGGCTGTCGGACAAAGAGAAAGAAGTCTACGATACCATGAAGCGAGATCTGGTTCTTTCACTAGGAGGACAAGAGATTGATGCCGGAAGCGCCGCGAGCCTGTCGAACAAGCTGCTGCAGATGGCTAATGGTGCAGTTTATGCCGATGATGGCTCAGTTGTCAATATCCACGGCCGTAAGCTTGACGCCTTAGAAGATATCCTTGAAGCCGCCAATGGCAAGCCCGTTCTGATCGCCTACTGGTACAAGCATGACCTAAACCGTATACTTAAGCGTTTCCCCGCCGAGCGGCTGGATAGCGTCGATTCCATCAGGCGATGGAATGACGGCGAAATCCCGGTAGCAGTCATCCACCCGGCTTCTGCCGGCCACGGTTTGAACCTGCAGGCCGGTGGTTCCACCCTCGTATGGTTTGGGCTGACATGGTCGTTGGAACTCTACCAGCAGACCAACGCCCGGCTCTGGCGTCAGGGGCAAAAAGAAACCGTGGTCATCCACCACATTATCACCAAGGGTACGATTGACGAGCAGGTTATGAAAGCATTACGGCTCAAAGACAAAACCCAGACCGCTTTGATTGATGCGGTCAAGGCAAACCTTGAGGTAGTGTCAAAAGTTCTATGAAAGAATGAATTTTTGGAACCAAAAATGGAAACATGAGCCAATTATGCACATTGGAAACTGAATAAACAACAAGAAAACCACGGAGATAGATTACCTGTGGATTTGATGGATAACCCGCCCGGGGCATGGATAACATGTGGATAAAGCATTGGCAACGAAAAGCGTGTTGCCAACACTTTATCGCACAAGTTACCCACACCCCTCAAATCAGCGGGTTACCCACAAGCTCCACAGGTTCTGCGGCGACTATTTTGCTATGCTATGCTGCAAAAAGAAGGATAAATTTCATCCTTTAAGCAAATTGTTGAGCTTTGATGTATTCCTGGGACATCTTAATGAGTGTCACCCACCTGGCAGGCATATTAGGTCGGTCTTTGAGCTCTTCTAAGACCACCGGCACCCTGCCTTCCAGAGAGGAATGAGGTCTTAGGAAGTTGAAGTAGGCTACAAACAGCGTAAGGAAGGATACTGAACCTGCATAGTTGTTAAAACCGTTGGTGGGTCTGTAGTTTCCTTTGAAGGTGCGGTTTAACCTTTCGATGATCTGCTTTAAAGGTCTATATTCTTCGGAGATAGGGTCGTCGTTGGTAAGACCGATTACCTGCTTTATGTCAAAGTGGATGCCGTATTGGGCGAAATAGTGTTGAGCAAGCATGTAAATAGGGTTCCCGTCAAAAATCAGGGTAAGATCCTCAGGAAGCTTATCGAACTTGGACAATGCTTCGTCAAGAGCATAAATTGCAGCTTTAACATCACGGTTGGCAGAGACGGGGTATGAGAGGATAATCTTCTTTACTGCATCGAAAATAAAGAATACGTAATGCCATTTGCCCAGAACCTTTATGTACGTCTCATCCCCGCATATGGAACCTGAGAGATCATACTTGTAGTTGTCAATGAAGGGTTTAATGTTTGTGGAAACAGCATCGGCATAATTTGATACCGACTGATGAGAAACACTTACACCATGTACTTCACGCATAAGGGCAGCTGTCATCCGGGTAGAAAGGCCAAAATTGACATGGTATGTAAGTATCAGCCCCAAGACGTGAGGAGAGACATAAAGCCTTGATATATCTACACTCGGAGGCTGGAAAGGCTTTCTTACCAAAGGTTCAAAGTCAATATCAAACTCCCTGTAGATGTAATGGAGCTTGAAATCATGTGGAGAAGACTTGTAGCGCTGCTTGTCTTCCACGGACATGGAATTGAGCCTGTCAAGGTAATAGGGGCACTTGGAGTTGGTACACTTATGTACGTTGAAGTCCTTACGCTCTTTCTTAAGTTCCAGTGTTCTTCCACAGTGGGGGCAGAGGAAGATGAGATTTTTTAGGTAACGGTTTTTCTTGTTGAAAGTGCACTTGCAGACTTTGCATAAGTACTGGCCTTTACCACCGGTATCGTCGTAAAGGTATTCATGAGGAGCTCCACATCTTGGGCAGACCATAGTATCAGGGATTGTAGAAGCTTTTCTCCTTGTAATAGGGGTTATAAGCTTACCGGTTTCCTTGAGATGATTTGAAATAAGCTGCTTATAATCAAGCTTCTCAAGTGTCTTAATAATCGGCATGGTATCCACCACAAGCTTGCGGTAAGGTTTCCTAACAGGCTCATCGTAGTACTTGCGGACGGATTCTTTACTAAAGAGTGCACACATGAGGTAAATGATAATTTTAGCTTGGATTTGAATGTATAGTAGTAAAACTGTTATAATGTTGTTCAAAGGTACTTAGCTCCTTTCTTTGGGGGTTGTCCAGCAACAACATTATACCAAAAAAAAGGGCAAGTACCTTTGCCTTTCTATACATTCTTAATTTCCTTCCAGTTAAACAGGGGGCAAAACCCCAATAACATAAAATCAAGTAAAATCAAGGGTTAGAGGTGGAAAGAACACCAAAACTTTTGACACTACCCAATTATACGAGGAGGTGAGAGCATGAAAAAGGTAACGAAAATCGCCCAAAATACGGCTGATCTTACCGAGCGGCCCAAGCTGCGTGTTGCGGCCTACTGCCGTGTGTCCACCGACAGCGATGAGCAGCTGGTCAGCCTTGAAACCCAAATTAGGCACTACGAATCCTATATCAATGCAAATCCTGAATGGGAGTTTGCCGGTCTTTACTATGATGAGGGCATTACAGGCACAAAAAAGGAAAAACGGCCTGAGCTGCTTCGGATGATTTCCGACTGTGAAAATAGGAAAATCGACTTTATCGTAACCAAGTCTATCAGCCGGTTTGCCCGTAACACCACCGACTGCTTGGAACTTGTCAGAAAGCTGCTTGACCTTGGTATCTTCATTTATTTCGAGAAGGAAAACATCAACACCGGGTCTATGGAAAGCGAACTCATGCTGTCAATCCTGAGTGGACTGGCCGAAAGTGAATCGGTCTCCATCTCGGAAAACAGCAAGTGGTCGGTAAAGCGCAGGTTCCAAAATGGTACCTTCAAAATCTCCTATCCACCCTACGGTTACGACGCCGTAGACGGGAAGATGGTCGTGAATGAATCACAGGCTGAAATCGTCCGGTTCATCTTTGCTGAAATCTTGTCAGGCAAAGGCACCCATAAAATTGCGGATGACCTGAACCGTCGCAAAGTTCCAACCAAGAAAGGCGGTTGCTGGACGGCAACAACCATTCGCGGGATGGTCAGCAACGAAAAATATACCGGCGATGCAATTTTCCAAAAGACCTATACCGATGAGCACTTCAACCGCCACACCAACTACGGCGAGAAAGACCAGTATCTGATCAAAAACCATCATGAACCGATTATCAGCCATGAAGATTTTGAAGCCGCACAGATGATCATCGAACAGCGCGGCAAGGAAAAAGGTGTAGTAAAAGTAAAGTATAACGAAAAATACCAGAGCCGTTATCCTTTTTCCGGTAAAATCATCTGCGGTCAGTGTGGCAGTAAATTCAAACGCCGAATTCACGGGAGCGGCAGAAAATACATCGCATGGTGCTGCTCCACTCACATTGCGGACATCAAGAAATGTCCTATGAAATATATCCCGGAGTCCGATTTTGAATACGCATTCGTCACCATGATGAACAAGCTCATCTTCGGACATGAAACCGTCCTAAAGCCACTGCTTGCGAGCCTGCGCGGCATGAATTCCGACGACAGTCTGACAAGCATTCGGAAGCTTGACAAGAAACTCGAAGAAAACACGGAACAGCGAAAGGTGCTGGTGGGGCTTCTCACCAAAGGATACCTTGAGCCTGCCGTTTACAATAAGGGCAACAATGAACTTCTGCAGGAGGCCGAAAGGTTACACCGTCAAAAGGAATCCTTAGTACGCTTCTTAAATAGCGACACCCAAAACCTGAGGGAAGTCAGCGAGCTGCTGCACTATACCACAAAAGCAACGATGTTGACCTGCTTTCACGGCGACATTTTCCAACGCTTTGTGGAGCGGATTATTGTTTATTCCAAGACAGAAATAGGATTTGAGTTAAAATGCGGCATTACACTGAAAGAAAGGCTGGTGAGATAAATGAGCCACACACCATTTGGTTACCGAATTGAAAATGGAAAAGCCGTGATAGACAAGGTCGCTGCCGAGCAGGTAAAAAACCTGTTTAAGTCCTATCTATCCGGCGATTCTTTGAATACTGCCGCCAAAAAGGCCGGCATTCAATCCTTCCATGCCGGTATCGGCAGGATGCTGCGGAATGCCTGTTACCTTGGCAATGAGTATTACCCGGCAATTATTGACCCCGACACGTTTGCGGCTGCCGAAGCCGAGCGTATCAAGCGGGCTGAGAAACTTGGCCGCATCCGTGAACCAAAAGAAGAAACTGCGGTGGTCTTTCCCACTGTCTTCTATATAAAAGAAGCAGCACAGCGGTTTGATGACCCGTTCCAGCAGGCGGAATACGCCTACAGTCTGATAGAAATGGAGGTGCACGAAGATGGAAGTCAGTAAGAATGTCACAGTGATTCCTGCGAGGAAGCACATCCGCAAAAGTAAAGATGAAGAAAAACCGAAGCTCCGTGTGGCAGCTTACTGCCGCGTCTCCACCGACAGCGACGAACAGGCCACCAGCTATGAAACGCAGATTGAGCATTACACGGCCTACATCAACGGTCACCCGGACTGGGTGCTGGCCGGCATCTTTGCGGACGACGGCATTTCCGGCACCAACACCAAAAAGCGCGACGAATTCAACCGCATGATTGACGAGTGTATGGCGGGCAATATCGATATGGTCATCACCAAGTCCATCAGCAGGTTTGCGCGCAATACCCTGGACTGCCTGAAATACATCCGCCAGCTGAAGGAAAAGAATATTCCCGTGTACTTTGAAAAAGAAAACATTAACACCATGGATTCCAAGGGTGAGGTCCTGCTGACGATTATGGCATCCCTCGCTCAGCAGGAGAGCCAGTCCCTGAGCCAGAACGTGAAGCTGGGCCTGCAGTACCGCTACCAGCAGGGCGAGATTCAGGTCAACTGTGCCCGCTTCCTCGGCTACACCAAGGACGAAAACAAACATCTGGTGGTCGTGCCGGAGGAAGCCGAAGTCGTCAAGCGCATCTACCGGGAATATCTTGAAGGGGCCAGCATGCTAAAAATTGCCCGCGGGCTGGAAGCCGACGGCATCCTAAACGGCGCGGGCAAAGAACGCTGGCATACCAGCAATATCAACCAGATTCTGCGGAATGAAAAGTACATCGGAGACGCCCTATTACAGAAAACCTACACAGTTGATTTTCTCACAAAAAAGCGGGTCAAGAATAACGGCCTTGTCCCGCAATACTATGTGGAAAACAGCCATGAAGCCATCATCCCGCGTGAAATTTTCATGCAGGTGCAGGAGGAACTGGTGCGTCGGCGTTTAATCCATAAAAGCCCGAACGGAAAGAACCGGGTGTTCAGCAGCAGCCACTGTCTGGCGAACATCGTGTATTGTGGCGTTTGCGGGGAGTTTTACCGCCGGATTCACTGGTACAACCGGGGCAAAAAGTCCATTGTCTGGCGCTGCATCAGTCGCCTGGAAAACACCGGATTGTTCTGCGACGCCCGCACCGTGCCGGAAAGCCAAATCGAGCAGGTGCTGGTCAAGGCCATTAACCAAACGCTTTGCGACAGGGACACCTTTCTTACGACGCTTCAGAACAACATTGAAACCGTCCTGAGCCACGGGAACGACCAGGTCCTTGCCGACATCGACAAGCGATTGAAAGAGTTGCAGGCGGAGCTTTTGAAACTGGCTACTTCCAATGCGGATTACGAAAAAGTAGGCAACGAAATTTACCACCTGCGCGAGGAAAAGCAAAAGCTTCAGCTGGAAAGCGCCGGGCGGGATGAACAGAAAAAACGTATCTCCGACATGGGCACCTTCCTTCGGGAGCAGCCCACCGCCCTGACCGAATACGATGAGTCGCTTATCCGGCGGCTAATTGAAAAAGTCACCGTCTACGAGGACAAATTCACTGTTGAATTCAAATCTGGTGTCAATGTTGAGATAAACGAATAATCGCACCAAAGCAAAGACTCCTCAGAACTGGAACAAATCCGGTGATGGGGAGTCTTGTTTGATTTTCAACTATTTCTTTGGTTTGAACATGGCACTATAGGCTTTAACCGCCTCATCCTTCATAAGCCACCCGAACTTTCTAAGAAATTCTAACTTCTGCTCGTCATTCGCCCATTCCTGCAACGTGTGCATCACACCTTCAAAGTGCTCATTCTCCTTGCCATTAAAGAACTTTCCTCCAGGGCCTTGCTTGAACATTACTGGTACTCCATTCTTGATTGCCTTCCAAACTGTGGAGCCTCCGGTAGTAGTTAAATCGTCACCTACAAATCCATCTAATTCACCTGAAGCCAATTTTTTCAAAAGACTCTTTTCTTCATTCGTTATCGCCATAATCAGTCCTCCCATTCATCAAGATTAATATCCTCAGAGTCATAAGCACCAACTGGATACTCTCGAATCCATCCTTCAATTTGTATTACCTTACCGCACTTTGGGCATTCGAAATTATCTTCGGAATTAAAGCTGTACACTATATCAGGCCCCATCCCATTTTCTCTTTCATCGCTACTCTGGTCATAAAGGTAATCTTCCAAATCGACTTCATACTCTTCACCACAGTGAGGGCACTGGATATTACGGATAAACGACACTGGACGGTAACCATACATATCTTCGATGTCGATGAATTCCTCTCCAGCTGCTTCCTTCTTCGTAATAACATTCCAGTAACGGTCAGTTTCAAATGTCTCAAATTCCGCCTTATCATCAAGCAATTCTGAAAGTAAAGACAGAGAGTTTCGTTTTCTGGCTATCTCAGCATCAATACTCTGTTTACGAGAAACAATCGCTTCTTCCAAAGTCCATTCGCCATCCTGCAGTTTTCTTATATCACTACAGGTAAGCCCAGATTTAGTTAGCACTACAAGAAGACGTAAATTTTCACAGTCTGTTTCTGTATAATTTGTACTCCTGTTTCCGGATGGCGGATTCTCCGGAAAGAAGATGCCCTCTCTCTTAAATAGCTTAATTCTGTCGGCATCGATACCAAGTTTTTCTTGAATTTCTTTTGGTCTCATTTAAGTTCGACCTCCTTTCAAGACTCATTCTAACAAGTGGGGACTTTATCCCCGTCAAGCATCTTTTCAAAAAATTAAAGAATTTCTTTACTCAAAAACATCCCCAATTCTTTACTGTTTTTCGTTCCATTTTATCCATAATAAGATTCTACATCATAAATTAACAGATACTTATCAACATCCAACCTGACCACACAACCTCGGAAAATCCAAAAAACATCTAAATCGACCACTCGCGAACACCCAACATCTAAATCGACCACTCGTCAAACACTGACATCTAAATCGCTCTGTCACACTCAAAACTGTCAGCTTTGACTTGTTCCCGCGAACCGATATTTTTATGATTTTTACACATCAGGTTTTTGCGCTCAAACATCGAAAAGCCTTTATTTACAGGACTTTTTGCACACTCACCCTTTTACCCTCGACATCAATACTACCGTCTCCACGTGCCCCGTATGTTTAGACTGCTTTATCTAGAGCGCTTTTTCATTATCTCCCGTAACCAGCAGAGCGGTAAAATCAACACTCTGCGGGTTACACTTTTATTTAATGTTATCCGGCGTTACCCGAAAAGCTAAAGCATTACGCTCAGGAGGTAGGCAAATTGTAGGCATTGCCTACCGCATCTTGGGGTGCGTCCCAGATATTCATTCTTCCCCTACAACTATTGTTCAAGGCATTTCCAAAAAAAAATCTTTGCGCAAGGAGGAAATTTTTTCTTTGTGTAGAAAATATCATGTAAAATTATGAAGGAAGGTGTATTAATGGCAGATCTAGCCCCCCAAACACAGGAGCCACAAAAGCCGAAAAAACCCCTCTGGAAGCGCTGGTATGTTTGGGTTGGTATCCTTTTTGTCTTAATGGTGATAGGAAGTTCCGGTAGTAAGGAATCTTCCGTGCCGACCTCCTCAAAAAGCACCGGACAAATGAATGCCTCCACCACAAGCACGGCGCCAGCTAAGCCCTCTACCCCGCCTGAGCCTAAAAAGCCGGACCTAGAACTTATTGACTCATCGACTCAATCAGACCAATTCTCCCGTTATGTGGTCGGAACCGTTAAAAACAACACAAGCCGAACATACAAGTATGTTCAAATTGAAATTAACCTATACGATGATTCCGGCGCTCAGGTTGGTAGCACACTAGCCAATACGAACAACCTGGAGCCCGGCGGTACGTGGAAGTTTAAGGCTATTGCGTTGGAGGAAAACGCATCAAAGTTTAAGGTCAAAGATATCTCCGGATTTTAGCCATAAAGAAGAAAAACCCCGGCGTCCTCAGTCAGAGGATAGCCGGGGTTTTTCAGTCTGCTCGATCACCACACAGAAGCCCATTATCTCCGCAGCGCGTTGAAAATCAGACAAGCGGATCGTCCCGTTATTGACGGCCGACCGAAGTGTATTCTCCTTCTCCCCCATCTCTCTGGCCAGTTCCGATAACCCGGATAGCCCGGAGACTGCGATCATCATTCTGACAGTGGTTCTTATATCCGTCTGGCCCAGGTCAATTCTCGTAGCCATTCACCCACCACCTCAGATACATCATAACACAAAAATGGGCGAAACGTCAAAAATATTGGCCCAACCACGAAATATTCGTTGATTTAACTATTTAATCGTGGTATTATTATATCAGAAAGGAGGTGGCACTTTGGAGATGGTTCGGGACTGGCTTCCGCTGATTATCTTCCTCTACACGGTGGCGAAGGACATCACTACATACCTCGCCAAGCGGAAGCAAACGAAAAAGCGACGAAGCCCCGCACGGCTACGCCGCCCAAAACCCAAAGGGTCGGGGGAGTAATCCCCCACCCTCATCTCCATAGTATCGCATGAAAGAGCGGATATCAATCACCAACCTCATTTCGAAGCGCGGTGCGTTAGGTCTCGCCATTGCGGCAACCTACTCGCCGGCGGATCCCTGGTGGCGCCAGGCCATCGTGGTAGTCGCGGCCAGCTACCTGCTGGTGACGGCGCTAATGGGCAAAACAGACTAAAGCGCTACATGGGACAGTTCCCCTCGGCGGCCGGCTAACTACCGGCCCCAAGCCACGGATGAAGCGGTGCGAAGACCTGGGCCGCTGCCGGCAATGCGCTGGCCAGAGTGGAGGCAAAGCTGATGGAACGACCGGTAAGGGTAGCGCCTGAATCCGGCAGCACTGGAAGGCCACGACCGTAAATCCACCGGACGGCACGGAAACCAAAGAGGAGCCCGACACCTACCCCGGCGAGTTACAGCGCGTCATCCGGAGGGCGCGGCACGGAAACCCCTACCCGTGCAGCATGTAGCGGACCACAACCAGCAGCGGGCGAATCGGCGGCGGACGTGCAAGAACGTGGTTGCCAAGCCTACCGGCATCGAGGGAGGCGGCTATAGAGCGAAGCGGATCACGCCAAGCGCCGAGTAGGGGCGGAGGCAAGGCGCGATCCGTGGACCTCTATTGCCTATCGAGCCGACGCTGGATAAACGCAAAATGCCCCGCCTATCCCATAATCGGGACGGGCGGGGCACTCTAATTTGTGGCTTTTGACCAAAGACATAAAAATAGATGCGCCGGCGAATACTATGGCGGCACCTTGAAAAATTAATAAGGAGGGAAGCATCGTGAAGGATGCTCATGTTGAGGTCGCGGCCATGTTTTTCATGTCCGCGATCGTCATCATTCTTATTTTGGTTGGTCGGTAAGTATCGAAACGAGGCCCAGCAAACCAGGGGGTTCACCCCCTCTGGCTCTGACCAGCACAAAATAAAGGAGCATTCGCGATGTTTCCCTTCAAATATAAATGCAAAAACCCCCACGTCTCCGTTGTCGGAGTACCTGGGGGTTTTGCTGTTGGCTTTATTTACTTGCTTTTCCCAACACATACCCAGCAGGTCCGGCTACGGCCGCACCCAGGACAGCGCCGGAGTAACTCCTAAAGAGATCGACGAACTCTTTGAGTATGTCTCGGGCCACGGCCTGGATCTGCGGATCCGGCGATTGGAGCGCCCAGGAGAATGCCACGACCAGGACGATGAACGTGGCACCGAAGACGGCCAGGACGGCATAGGCGAAGAGGTTCATGCCTTGCTTGGGTTGCTCCTGGGTTTGAATTTGTTCATCCATGAGTATCCCTCCCTACTCGACCGTAGCGGTCAATGTTGGTTGATCCCAATCGACCCGCAGACCATCGGCCTCGGCCAGAGGGCGCAAGGGGGCATAGGTGTATCCGTCGACGATTTGACCGACGACGGCCGTCTGCTTCACGGTCACCAGCGGGTAGCCGGGCAAGCCATGGCCGCTGAGGGCTGAGCCGAGATCAGCGACGTACTTGACTTCGTCCCAGCGCGATTCGCGGCCCACGGCTTTTGCGTAGGCGCGAACGGAGACGAGCATGGCCCCTCCGTCAATGCGGCATGGAATTTCCACGCCTTTGACGATAGCTTTGGGTTCCATCGCGCTTTCCCCCTTGATCAGTTGATTCAGCCGCTCGAAATCAAGGTTTCGGCCGGGGCAGTCTGTGGCCGCCCAGTCCCGGTGACCGCTCACCGGGATGTCTCCGTAGATGCCGCAGATGTATTTGACCAGGTCAGCCAGGGCTTGATACTGGGCTTCGGTGGGCTGCCCGGTTTCGAAGTTGCCGGCCAGACAGACGCCGATCGTCACAGGGTTGGCCGACGGGCCGGCGTGGGAGCCCTGGGCATCGAGAGGGCGGCCCGTCTCGACCGTGCCATCCATACGGATCACAAAATGGTATCCGATGCCGAGCCAGGTGCCGTTGTCTCGCTGCAGGTGCCACTGGTGGATGGTGGCCGCCGACACGTCGCCGGCGGTGTCGCTGTGGTGGATCACGATCCCTTGAGTGGCCCGGCGCGGTTTAGAGGTTCCACGCCATTTGTGGTTGACTTGGACGATGTTCATGTATCAGTTACCCCCTAAAAGCTTGGCAATAATCAGCGCTGCCGTGGGGCCGACAAAGGCGCCGATGATGGCCATTTTCACTTGCCACGCAAGGCGCTGCTTTTCTTTGCGTTCCTCGTCGTGCTGCTCCTCGTGTTTGTCGATACGCTCCTCGATGGCGTCCATCCTCTTGGAGCCCCGGTCGAATGATTCTTTGACGTTAGCGGCCAGGTTTCGGACATCGGCTCGGATTTCCGCCATGCCCACCAGGATTCGCGTTACCTCGCCCTCGCTCACATGACCACCTCCATTTTCATTCGTCATCGTTATCTCCTTCCGCGAGTTCCTGTAAATAGTCGAGCCGCCCCATTGCTAGGGCGGCTCTTGCTATGTCGCGATATGGTCCTATTGCGCGTTGAGAAGCGCGACCAGTTCGTTGTACTGCTCCTGAGTGATCCGGTTGTTCAGCAAGAACACGTCAAGTTTGGTCATCATGTCCTCTTTCGTTTTGTACGTCCGATTTTCGATGACTTTTTTGCACAAACTGTATGTAGTCAATATCTACACCCCCAATCCTAATCCTAGCTCCAGTGTGGACAGGCGGAAATCAAGTTCCAGGAGATAGTCTTCCTGGGTGGTTTGCGGTTTCGTGCCAACTTGATACCAGCCCCGGTCAGGATGGTATTCCATGTCGAGTTCGACTTCCTCTGCGCCTTCCGGCAGTGGGTTGGTCACAACGTCTTCATAGACGGCATCTTTAACCAGATTCCCAACTTCATCATATTGGGCAAGTTCCTTCTGCACCCTGACGATTTGGTAATCCCAATCGCCAACGTTGATAATCTGTCCGTTTAGGACATAACATTTTTTCATCATTTTCCAACCCACCCCGTATTTCCTGTTCCGCTTTGTTTTACATAGAGTGTTGTACCTGTGCCACCGTCTGTGCGTTGGTATATGGAACCAACGGGAGCAGTTACGACACCTTCTGGACTACCATTGCCACGATAATGTTGAAAGGCAACGCTTCTATACGTCCAGCCATCGTTGTATTCGAGCGCACCGTTGTTCCAACGAAGCATTTCCGAGTTCCAGAGCTTTGTCCACGGATTCCAAATTTCTCCGACATCGGAGCGAGTTCTTATGAAAATATTCCTTAAGGTGTTTGTCGTTATTTTTTGAATTATATAGCCGTACTCGCTTACAACTTCTAGCAAAGAATAACTAACGTTTTCTCCTTGCGGCAAATTAGTGATTCCGGTTGATACTTCTATTCTATATACACCCATTTGGGTAAAGGTATTAAGGTCACTGCCAGTCGGAACAATTGTCGCTCTAGCCGCAAAAAGCACGGAGCCTTGCAATCCGTCAACCAAGTCGGCGTCCAAACCACTACCAGAACCATCTACAGTTTTAATTTTTGTCAAAACGTCCGTAGCTGTATAATTATGTGCCGCGTTATCCGCCAAATGCGACGTAAGATTACCCTGTACCGTACCGATCAAATTGGTTATGGTCGTCGCAAAGTTCGGATCGTTGCCCAATGCATCGGCCAATTCTTTCAGGGTATCCAGGGTCGTCGGCGATGCATTGACCAAGGCTGCAATGAGCGCCTGGACCTGCTGCAACGGTGTGGCATGGAGGGGCTGCGTGGCGTTTCCGGGGAGCGTCAATGGACCTGTCATCGCGATGCTTCCGTCCTTGGCCACGGCCCCCACCTGGGCGGCTGTAGTGCCGTGAGGGTTGTCCGTTCGGTTCGCATGGGCGTTGACCTTGGCCTGGGCTCCGTTCGGGGTTTCATGTCCCGGGTGCGGCGCCGGGGCGTTTATATGCGAGTTGAAGTCGGAGACAGACACGTAGATTAAGGATTCGTCGATCGTTGCGCTCAAGCTCGACGCGTTTCCCACGATCGTAATAATGTCGATCGCCTTTTCCACGATGTCCGTACCTCCGCCGGGAGGGATGTACTCCGCCCCGGCTCCTGCGTTAGCGTAGCAGTAAAGGATTTCTCCTACGTCTGGATCCTGTGCAAAAACGCCGACTTCGCGGAAATAGAACCCTGCTAATAGCCCCTGGTTGGAGAGCACGCCGCCGACAACAGCCCTCCCTCCAGCCATGGTTTTTGTCTTTGAGATGGCCAGCGACTGTACGGGATGAACAAGAGCGGTCAGATCTGCGATCTGACCAGATAGGTTCCCATCACCCACTGCAATACGAGTGAACTGTAACTGCACCCCGGCCTGCGCCTTGGCCTGTAGTGCCCGTCCCCTGTTTGTAAACATGAGTCCGCCGAATGCCATGATTCCACCTCGCTATGCCGTCTGTTCTAACGTCAAATGATCTCCTGTGTAGAGGGCGAATCCAGCCGTTATGTTCATCTCCCCGAACAGTTGGATAATCACCCCATCGAGCCAGGCGCTTAGCCGCTTAACCGAGTTGAGTGCGTCCGCGAAGCGCTGCGCCTGTTCGCTGGTAGTCGACGCTTCACTGGTAAGCACTCGGAACCGCCCGGGCTCCCCGCCATATTCAAACCACTCCTCGACCGTTCCGCTCCCGAACACGTCGGCAATGAGTGATTCAATGGCGGACGGCGTCCCTTTTGTCCGGTGGCGCCGATATGCGTCCGAGACTAGCTTTCGCTTTGTGTCCAGGTCTAAGGTGGCGTCGTAGAAGTCCACATGCCACTGCCAGGCAAGGTGGTCAACGATTGGCTGAGGCAATGCGTTGAGTCTCGGAACAAGAACGCACTCATCGATGGCCAGCGTGACTGCCTTTAGTTCAGCGTCGAGCGCCTTGGCGGCCGCCAGTACGCTTTCGTCGCCGCTAATGCTTGGAGGGAGTAAGTCAACCAAGCTGACACTTCGGATATCAGCCATTATCAATTCCCCCATACGCCACAGAAACAGCATTGGCGACCGCTACCTGGCTGGCGGTGATCGGCGTATACGCCGGTGATGTAATGGCGACCCGTTTGGCGCCCGCCATTTTCATGCGGAAAATCAACTCGGAAGGGTCTACACTCCTGCCGAGCTTCGCTTTTTGCCAGGATACATAGGAGTTCACCACATCTGTCACGGCCTGCTGAATGCTTACCGCAGCCGCTTTGCTATCCGAATCGATCCAATAAGAAACTTCGACCTTGAACTGGACGGTCTCTGGCGCGAGTACGGTGACGCGATCTCCGAGAGGTCTCCTCTGCCTGCTGTTACATGCCTCCGCAACGACATCGAGTATCTCTTGACCCGGGATTTGCCCTCCATCCAGCAGCGGACGGATCTCAATCTCTGCTGGCGCCGGGGAGGTTACAGACACATCAACAATCGACGGGTGAGCCGATTTCGCCCAGTAGATGTACGAACCCTCGGGGCCAGCCACGGAGAATGACCGTGGAGCCTGCCGGATGCGTTCGCGGTAGCTGTCGTCATCCTCAATATCAGCGCCACCGCCGCTGACCGATGTGTTGGTCACCGATTGCACCCAGGGCAGAGGATCGACCAGTTTGTTGATCTGCCCTATCTGCCAGTCGTTCCCGGCGGCTCCAGCAGTGGTACATTCCACGGGAACATCCACCGTCGCCGTTCCGATCGGCACCGCCACCGCTTGGGTAGTTGCGAAAAAAACCTTCCCATCCGGAGTAACGCGGGTCCCGCCGGGGATGGTAACCGCCTGCGGCTGCACGGCAAGCGTGAAGCGGATGGTCGTCTTAGATGAACTGGCCTCCATGCGCTCCGTGTCGACAAAGGCACCTATGTGGTCCAGCATCTCCCCCTTGGCATAAGCCAAGAGGTTCTGCCTTGCCGAATAATCGATGAGCGTTCGCTGCTGGACGATGATATGCGCGATGGCCAAAAGAAAAAGCCGAACCGGATCCGCTTGCGCCAGCGTTCGACCGGTTAGGCCCTCATAAACCGTGATAATGTTCGATTCAATATCCGTCACGTCTTTCTGGGCGAACGTAACAGATGGCAGATTAGCCAGACTCATTGAGCATCACCTTCACTCTCGGGCGCAGAATGCCTTCCGTGGCATCACCTTCAAAGGTCACTTGGGTTACTGTCACCCTCGGCTCGTATTTCCGGACCTGCATAATAATCTCCGACGTCAACCTCGCCTGTGCGATCGGAAGCGGCGCATCCAGCGCATCGAAGGAGAGACCAAAATTCCGGTCCAAAGGAACACTGTATTTTGGGGTTGAGATGATCACTCGGACATTCTGGAGGATTTCTTCAATCGTCGACGCCGGTAGAAAGTTGACCTGTCCGGATGTGGCCACTGTGTATTCGCTCATCCTGCATACTCCTCCAGTTGGACCTCCGCTGTCCCCGACAGTACGTTGCCTCGGGAATCGACCTGATCCCACTTTTGGGTAACCGACTTGACTACCCAGAGGAATACTCCAAGGCCCTTGCCTCCGATCGTCAAGGGTACAGCCTGACCGGAGCGCGCTAAAGCCAATAGGCGTTCCATCTCAGCCCTCGGATTAATTCCCATCGTCACATCGAAACGCATCGCGAATGAAATCGTATCCAGGTCCGGGCCCAGAAACTCCGTCTTGGGCTTCTGCATGATGATGTCATGCTTGGCCCACCGGCTCGCCGTTGATCGCTGAAAGTCTTGGAATGTCTGGCGCTGCTCAGCGCTTACGGAAAATACCACATCCCCTAGGGCGCCAATCATCGTCACCAACTCCCCGAGGAAGATTTCCCTTGAATGACTACTCCTGTCCCTGCTGGGTTGGTGGCAGACAGCGAGATGCCATCGGGAGCACTAACGGCTATCTTTTTGATTGCGGATATGGTTAATGTGCTTGTGGCCTGGTCGTATTCTATCCTGGTGCCGTCTTCGAATTGGACCAGGCGCTTTCCGTCGTCATTTGCCGGCGGCGGATCATCATCTGAGTAAATCGCACCTAGGATGATCCCCTCGGCGCCCACCGAAGGGAATAGACAAGCCACGTGCTCCCCGACGTGAGGCATGTGGTAGTCTTTATTCCTGAGCGTTTGGCGCTGGAGAACGGGCAATTCAGTTGATACCATGCCCGTGTCCTCGAATACCACCTTCGCCATTCCCTTCGCCGGGTTGACGGCAGAGATTCGGCCATACTTCAGCATCTCAATAGCCCTCCAATACCCGGCGAAGTTCCAAGCTGGTGGTATAACCCGGCCCTTTATGTGTGGCCGTGACGACGAAATACTTGCCGTCGAACCATCCCCAACCGTCAAGCATAACCGTCACACCGGCTACCAAGTTGCTATTGCCCAGCATGACAAGGTTGAATTTAACTTCTTCCCGATTGGCCTGGCGCAGTCTCTTCTTTGCCAACCGCTCAGCCTGGGCTATGTTCTCCACTCGTTCTTTTATGACGAGCGTCTTCCCGGTTGCCGGCCGGTTGGCCGGGGTGAACGTGTAAACGATGGGGGCCTTTTTGTTGCCGGGCTTGTGTTCAACCCGGCAGGCGCAATAAACGTCTCTGGTCTGGCTCGCTGCCGACCAATTCAGGATGAGCGCCCTATCCTTGGTAATGGTCATGACTGGATCCATGGCCTCGTACTTGGCGTCGTCGTAAATGACGATGCTATCGCCGATGACTTTCAAACTGAAGCCGGCGTCCTCGCAGAGCTTATGGAGGAATGCTAGGTCCGTCTGTTCCTCCTGCTCCTGCCGGTCATATTCTGGGTCGTCCTCGACTTCCCATATGAGTTTCATCCCGGCATGATTGGCCTTCTCCTTGGCGATAACCGAAAGCCGCGTCTTTTCCCATGCCTTGGTCTTCTCCTCACGGAGAGAACCAGACTCTGGGATAGACACGGCTTTTATCGTGACAACTTCCGGCTGACCTTTGCATTCAATTTCGTCCAGTTCAAACTGGCCCAGGGGGAGAAGTTCCTCCTGTCCCTCTTGCGCCCAATTCGTTGTGGAGATAGCCGCCGTAAGGGTAGCGCCCTTATCCGGCATCCAATCTCCCTTCCAGAGATACTCCGTATCCTCCAAGGTGATCTGCAGGTCGTCGGCTTTACCGCTGGAATGGTCGGTGTAGGACCAGTCCAACAGGTAATGTTGCATGTCAGCGGTAATATCTCGGTTGTTGTATGTCAGTATGAGGCGCAATGCCCGGGCGTCCATTGATTCACCTCTTCCAAGGAGGAAGCTTTGAGGGAATTGGAGTGGAGACGGTCGGAATGGTCAGTCTGACTCCGGCTGAAAAAAAGACCGTCTCCCGGTACTCCAGATTGGCCTCGATAAGTGCGGTCATATACCTTTCGCTGCCGAGTTGACGCAAAGCGATAAGGTCCCAGGTTTCGCCTTGGATGGTCACATACTCAGCCATAGGACAACCTCCGGTTTTGGTGCATCATTGATCCGAACCGACTTGCAAAGTCATCCTGGTCTTGACGTAAAATCTGCTGGGCTTTGCTCGGTTCCACACCGTAAAAACTATGGCTCGGTGCATAAACAATCTGCCCTCCGCCGGACGTTGGTTTTACACCCAACGCCTCGCCGGCCTGCGCCCAAAGGGAAAACGCCCGAGGAGATCCATCTAGGGGGATGGCCGCTTCTGGGCTCTCTTCAGCAAAAGTGGTTAGGAAAGCGCCTTTGTCATAAATGCCACCTTTGGCGTTATGCGCAACTTCGACGGCTCGGAAGTCTCCAGCCCCAACCGCGGCCTCCGGTGTAACAAGCCCTAGTTTTTCTCCGATCCAACTGACAAGCTTTCCGATTTTCTCCATAACCTTACTCGCAAACTTGTCGAGGGCTCCAAGAGGATCGTTCCAGAAGTCAACGAAGAAGGCTTTGATTTCGTCCCAGTTCGCATAAAGCGCATATCCGATCGCAATGAGTGCCACTGCGCCGGCGATCATCATGCCGATCGGGTTGGCTTCCATCGCAATGTTGAACAGCCATTGAGCCGCCGCCCAGGCCTCCGTGGCTATGGCTGCCGCCTTTTGGTAGAGCGTCGACTCCGCCACCCATTTTGCAAACGTAGCGATTGGCCCAATGATCGAAGCAAACCCCCATTGTAACAAATTTACCGCTAGCCCAAACCCGATCGTGGCGATAGTCCCGTAAATGACCAGTTGGGTCAAGTTCGGATACTTTTGGGAGAGCTGCTCTACTTTTTCGGCTAATGCCGCAATCTTATCCGCCACGCTGTTGAGGTGCGGAAGTAGCGTGTTCCCAAAGCCAACACCTGCGGCAATGGCTCTGTTTTTCAGCAGTTCCAATTGGTTCGCCGTGGTGTTCGAGCGTGCCTCAAATTCCTTCTGCATGCTTCCGGCATACCGAGTGGAATCCCCGACTTTTTTTAGGTTCTCTTGGAGCCCGTCGAGGTTGGTCAACAGGGGGGCGATTGCCCCGATGGATTCTTGTCCAAACAGATCCGAAAGAACGGCGGCTTGCTTGTATTTCGGCAATGCCTGAAGCTTCTGCATGACCGTTAGGATCGCGCCCGAGGCGTCCTTTTGCATCGTTATGGCCATTTTCTTGGCATCAAGTCCGAGCGCCTGGAACGCCTCTGCCTGGCTCTTTGTGGCCCCTTCTCCGGCTACCATGCCAAGGATCAGGTTCTTAATGCCAGTGGCCGCGACCTCTTCCTCGATGCCCGCAGAAACCATTGTGGCGCCAAGGGCGGAAATTTGGGCCGCCGTCGTCCCGCCGACTTCCCCCAGGGGGCCAATTCTGCGGACGACCTCGGATATCTTCGGAGCCGAGGCGGCCGTGGTATTTCCCAGGTAGTTGATCTGGTCGGCCAACCGCGTAACCTGTTCTAGGTTCATATGGAACGCGGACTTCCACTGCGCCATCGTCTGACCGGCTTGTTCTGCCGTAATGTCGAAGGCGACGCCCATCTTGGCGGCTGTTTCCGTAAAGCCAGTTAGCTGGTCCTTCGCCACGCCGGCCTGACCGAACGAAGCGACAATTTTGGCGATTTCTCCGGGCACCATCGGGATCCGCTTTGACATGGTCAAAATATCGTTGTTCATCGCCTTGAACTGTTCCGGGGTATCGAACTCCACGACCTTCTTCACGTCGGCCATTGCGGACTCAAACTTCACTGCTTCGGTGATAGGGAAGGCGAGGGCTGCGGCGCCAGTAGCCGCGTATGTAGCAACCTTATCTTTGGCTGACTCCTTCATATCCTGTGCTTTGTTCGATAGGGCCGTAGCTTTGGCAATCCTTGTCTGCGCCCGTTCCGCCTTCTCCAATTGCTGCGCCAGTCTTGCATTCGCTTCTGCATACTGCAGCGTTGTGATTTTACCAGCCTTAAACTCCTTTTCGAGGTTGCGCGTCTCCGCTTTCAAGGACGAGATCTTCCGGTTCAGGTCGGACAGCTTGTCGTCCGCGCCAGAAAACATGCCCTTGAAAGTTGAGCCGATTTTCCCAATCAGTTCGAACGCGATTTCATGCGTCTTGGCCAATTACGGATCACCTCCTGTCCTTCCGGATGCGCACCAGGTCGGCTAGCCACTCATCCAGTTCGGCCAGTGTGAGTGATAGCCAGAACGGGATAGGCGTGTAGGTTTCAGCCGATAAACGGAGCGTAATGTCCCGTAGTAATTTCGGGGTTACGCCTGATCGAGCAAAAAATTCTGCACCCTCAGGGTAATGGCCACGAAGTCTTTTGCCGGCAGAGACAGAATCATGTCAACCGGGACCCTGGCCACTTTGGCCGCGACAACGGCGCAATGCATCTTCGACAATTCGGGAACCGGCGACTTGTCCCCCAGCGCCCGAGTTTCTTTTTCGGCGTTGATCAGGTCCTGGCCAGTGAGAGTGTCGAGGTCGAGCGCGATTCCCTTGTATTCCGTTCCTTCAAAAACGATGGCTTTGGAAAAAGTGAATTCCATTTTCTTTCCCCTTCCTGTTTTCAAGAATTGAGGAGCCCGCCGTGTCTGTTTATTACGGCGGGCTTTGTCTGGTCTAAAGTCCAAGAGCATTGCGGACATCTTTTAAGTAATCGACGCCATCGATGACGCATACATAATTCAGCTTGTCAATTTCAAGCGTCGTCTGGCCGTCCTGAACGATCTTGATGTAGACGACTTCCATCTCGTTGTTGGTGTCCGTGTTGGCGCCCACGTCGAGCTTGCCGATGTTGACCTTCTTGGACATCGCCCGGACCACAACTTTGGTGGCGCTGATGCGATAATCCCCTGTGCCGCCATCCTGGACCTGTGTGGCACCTCGGAACTCCAACTGGTGAACGCCGGGGCGCGC
Organism: Heliomicrobium sulfidophilum; assembly: GCF_057715735.1. Classification (NCBI taxonomy): domain Bacteria; kingdom Bacillati; phylum Bacillota; class Clostridia; order Eubacteriales; family Heliobacteriaceae; genus Heliomicrobium; species Heliomicrobium sulfidophilum. The sequence continues at coordinate 64,566 of NZ_JBVTZZ010000002.1, read as the reverse complement.
CAGGAATACAGCAGGCTTGGCTAGTGTCCGCCAGTTGATTTTTAAGCTCATGGGGCCGAAGTGACCGAAGATAGGGGTATCGATTTCACCCGCAATGCCCGCGCCTTTGATTTTGTCGGAGAGATACTCAATCGAGGGAAGCTCGACGTCAGCAACCCCCTGGAATTCCTCTCCCTCTCCGTAGACACGGAAAGAAACTAGCCGCTCTGATACGGCATTCAATCAGGCCACCTCCTTAGCCGAACAGGCCTTTCATGTAATTGGCATCGTATTCGACGATGAACTCAATTTCCTTGGCCGGGACCGGCGCCGCCTGGTATACGTGGAAAGTCATTTTCCCATCCATGAGGTTCGTGGTCGGGTTCTCTTCGGGGAGAAACTCCACCCGGCCGCCAAGCATGAAGCCCCGGGCGGCGAGACCGTTGAACCAGATATTCGCGGAATCGACAACGGATTCCACCAAGCGCCGGTTCATGGGGTTGTCAATCTTTGACCAGAAGGTCGTGACCAGGGTGTTCTCGATCCAGTCCTGCATCCGCCGGACAGGAATGAAGGCGTCTTTAGGATCCGAGTTTGCGGGATAGCAGCCCGTGCGGTTCCCCCAGGCCTTCCATCCGCCGATGAAATTGAGGGCAGTCACAACACCCTGGCCGTTCAGCATCGCTGCCTGTTTGGTGTCCAGGAACACCTCGGTCTCGTCGGCGAGGCAAGCGCCGTTTGCTTGCAGCGCTTTATTTGACGGGCTGACATAGGGGATGTCGCCGTTATCGGCGTCCGTGCGGCCGATGATGCCGGCCAACTGCGTCGACAGGTGAAACTGCAACTCACCCAGCTTAACCTTTGGCCAGCAGACAATCTGCCGCTCGTCCGTGTAGGTGTTCGATGTCTTCCACGCGGCCACATCGGTGTATTTTTTGACAGCCGCCGTGGGGACATCGACCAAAGACGTACACCTGAAATGACCGTTGATGTCCTTGGAAGCTGCTTTGATGGCTGCGGCCACGGTCGGGTTTTGCGACCACCCCGGTGCCAGTAGAAGTCCGGGGACCAGGAGAAAGCGCGGAAAAACCTGATCAACGAGAAGGGCAGCTGCCGCGATCTCGTCGGCAGTGACCGCCTCAGGGTTCTCATGTTTGCTCCGGTCGTAGACATTTATGAAGACGACAGGCGCCACTTTGTACAGCTTGAACTGAGAGTACATAAACTCGCAGAGCGTGTACTTGGACCAGTCCGCGTCATAGCCGAAGGCGTCTTCGGCCTCTTGATAGGAATAGCAAAGCACCGGTTTGCCCACAGGCGCCGGTGCTCCTTCTTTACCCGGGGCGGTTCCGATAACCACCGGGAGGCCCGCCGTGGCGGTTACAGGGGGAAGTACCGATGTCGGAAGCTCCGTGATGAAAACGCCGTGTCTATACGTCAATTAGTATCCCTCCTCCAGTTCGGGGATGATTTTAGGGATCGTCCAGGTCGTCGTCATCCAGCCAACCCATTCCGGATAGGGTTGATCCTCCGGCATCTCCATTTCGATCGGGAACTCCATGCGAAACTTTCCGGCCAGAGAGTGCCGTTTGAGCAGTTCCTGGCGGATCCGCTCCAGGATGTTGGCAGGATCCATCCACCCGTTTTGCGCGTGTTCGGAGCGAGTGCCGGCAATGATTTTGACCATCGCCTTCGTACCATCTTGGTCATCCGTCACTTTGATGAGTCGAACGATAACAAAGGGATGATCCGGCGTTTCGTTCGCCCGTTTCGTTGGCAGATAACCGGCCGCCACCTGGGGCTCCTTGGCCAGTTCGGACTTGTTGGTCTCCAGCCGATAGTTATGGACGACCTGGACCAGGAAGTCCCTTAACGAGTTCACGAGCAATACTGGCGTCATTTCCCTTCCCTTTCTAGCAGACGGGTGATCTCGTGTTCTAGTCGAATATCGAGCATTTCCCGGGCTTTGTCCTCGACCATTCGGCGCACGTATTTCTGGCCAAGCATCTCGGGTACGGATGGACCATATTTGATGTGCAGCGGATAGCGTGATTTACCTACCCTTTGCAGCACATGGATATTGCCTGATGATCTTCCGCGCGCGACAAAGGCTTTGGGTAGATCCTTCAATCCGCCTTCTTTGAGAATTGCCACCCGGAGGACAGCCGGCTTCTTCTTTTTTGGCGACGACGGCGAAACCTTGAAATGAATAATCGGCCTTCTTGTGCCGCGCGACTTAACGGATGCCCGCAGCCGTTCCGGTGATGCCTTTCGAAGGGAAATCGTGTCCCGGACATCTCTTGCTCGGATGTGGTATCGTTCCGTCACCTTTCGCACGGCCTCGGTTCTGGCCGACTCTATCGAGCGATTCAGGGCTGCGGAAATAGCCTTTGGCGCGCCGCCTGGGATGTTTTTCAGCAGCGCCTGGACTCGCGCTTTTTTGCTCGGGTCGAGAACAATCACGTCTCATTCGCCCCCAGAATGAGGGTCAAAATGCCGTCAGATTCGGTGCATTCCGTGACTAGGTATTGGTTGTTGTCCAGACGGAGCAATTCCCCTACCACCGGCCGTTCGGGCAGGTCGCCGTAGCGGAGATACACGGTCAATTCGCTTGTGTAAACACCATCGAACCCGCGGCGACTAAGGCCGTGGGTTTTCAGGACGTCATTGTCCACGATGGCGCTGACTTCCTTGCCATTGATGACATGGGTTTCAGCAAATTCGTCCAGGTTCAAAAAGAGAGCGATGTCCTGTCTGATTTGCTCCCTGAACATGGCCCTAACCGATCTTCGCCATGGCGGTGGTCGCCGACTGAGCCTTCGGCACCGCAGCGAACCCGGCAGCGAACGTGCCGGCAGTCTTCGTCAACTTGTGATTTTCGTCATCCCAATACAGGGCGTCTCCCATCGCGAAGGCCGCCGTGTTGTCGGCGGGCAGTTCCCATACACCGACGGCGTGGGCTGATCCAGTCGAGCCGTTCGGGATGTTTTCACCGGCGACCAGGATCCGGCCGCCGGCGGGGATAACGTCCCTGTACGCGATGTCGGCGCCCGTGTTGTTGGGGAAGTCCAGGACCTTGCCGTCCTGAATAAACGTGCCCTTAGCCAATCGTGTTCCCTCCTTCTTCAAGTGAAAGGCCAGTAAGCGCTATCTGCTTACTGGCCGGGGTTTCTGTACAGGCCTCGGAAATCGAGGACCGTCACGCCGTAGTCGATGTAGATCCGCCACTTCATGCCGAGGAAGTCGAACCCGACTTGGCTTTCCAGCTTCGGCATATCGTCTCCGTTGAGGTAGGTTACTTCAACGGTATCGACATCAGCCGGGGCGGCCGCCAGGTACCAGGCATCCTCGCTGTAGTCATCGAGTTCGGCATCGACCACATGGGTTAAGGAGTTACGGAAGATGTTGGCCACTCCAGAGTTGTTGCTCTGGGGATCGGCGATGGACCACAGGAACTGCTGCGCCTGCGTCTCCAGCGAAGCCGGTGTGATCAGGAATGCCGGTCCGATGTTGAGGGTTTCCTTCCCCCTCAGGTTCTTCTGTTTCCGCATTGCCTCCCGGCCGGCTCCCACCGTCGCCGTGGCGATGGCGCCGCCGCTGGCTGCCATGTTCTTATGATTGGCGTGGAACAGTTGAGTTCCATCGTAGATCACGGGGTTCTCGCCGATCATCTTATAAACCAGCTTGTTGATGCCCCGGGCGGCCGCGCGGACATAAGCCTCGGGGATCCGCGTCAACACGCCGATGTCATCGTTGATCATCGCTTGGCGGGTAATCCCCCACTGGCGACCGAAGGTAGCGACCGCCTTGTTCACCCCTTGGTCAGACATTTCGTCGAACTTGAACTCGCCGGCCTGGGTCATCTTCACGAGTTCGCCGGCCTCGGAGATCTGGTAATGGGTCGTCGCCTTGAAATCAGGGTTACTGCCCCGCCCGGTCCAGGCCTGATATGTAGGCTTGGCGGATCGGTACGCGGTGGCCATGGACTTGTTGACCGTATTGTTCAGGATGCTGGTGAACTGGCTGTCCGATGTCAGGGCGCGCCGGAAAAGTTCGTCGCTGTCCAGCCGATGGGCATTGCCCTGGCCGCTTCGGGCAAGGCACTCGATAGCCAGATCCCGGAGCTTCATCCCGCGCAGATCGCGGGCGCCATCGGCCGTCTTTTCGATGTTGAAGCCAGCCCGCATCATGATCGCATCAGACGCGGCGCTCCGGAACTTATCGGTTTCCTCGGCAGTCACACGGACATCCGAGGGGGCGCCGGCAGGCAAGGGTTGCCGTTCGGCCTTGAGCTTGTCCAGGACCTTGGCTCGGACTTGGTCCAAGCCGGCGCCGGACTGGATGAATTCGTCCGGCTCCATCGAGAACTCCCGGCACAGCGCCGTGATATCGATAACCCGCTGCCGTTCCGCCTGGATCAACTGGTCACGCTCGGCAGGGTTGCCAACGACAGGGGCAGGGGGTTGAACAACAGTTTGGTTTTCTCCGGGCAAGTTTCTCTCCTCCTCGTTATCAGGTTCTTCCATTTGCCTCCCCACGCCGACTGTATCGTCGGCTGGAATCGAGACGATCGACACTTCCATGGGTGTCCATTTTACGGCGACATAGGCCGGGCCGGTGAATCGGCCGTTGCTGGATGTCTTCCCGGCCGCGACCTCTTCCCAGACATCCACCGCATATCCGACAGACACACCTTTGAGCGTCCCGCTGCTCACCTTTTGGAAAATGCGGTCCGCATCCGGATCGCTGTCAAAGACGATGTCCGCATAAGCCCGCTTTTCGTCAGCTGCGAGCCGTGCGTTCTCGATTTTGCCGAGCACGTACTTCCGGTCATGGTTGAACAGAGCGACGCCAATGTTGTTCAGGCGCTCCATGTTCACGTTACCGTCGTCGTGCTGTAGAATCTCTAATCCGTACCATCGCGAGACCGGCGATTCCGACGAAAAAGAAACGGTGACGCGCCTTTCCTCCGCTTTCACCGCTCTGACCGCTAGGTCAATTGTTCTGTTCTGCTGTACCCCCGTTTTGGGTTTGTGGTTTCCCACTCGCTTTCTCACCTCCCACTAAGATAGAGACATCGAGACCGACCGACTTGGCGAACTCGAACTCTTTAGCCCGTTGCCGCAAGACATCCCTCCAGTCCTCACCCCGTTCTGCACAAATTCTGGCCAACGTGTCCTGGCCTGTATTAAGCGCGATCTTGTTGGCGTTGACCTCTTTCAACGGGTCGATCCAACTCCAGCCCGGCGGTATCCATACGTGTTTGAGATACCTCCGCTTGTCCTTCCAGAAGTCCGGGATATTCAGTTGACCAGACAGCACAGCGGAGATGACAAACTCGGTATACACTTCCCGGCAGAGGTGTTCAATCATGAACTGCTGCCACATGGAATAGGTACGCTGGTCCTCCAGCAAGCCTTGCCGGGCGCTGCTGTAGTTGACCTGGCTCATGTCACGTGCCACAGCTTCATAGCTGAGGCCCTGTCCACTGCCGGCCAGTCGTTGCTCAATGCCGATGAACTCCTTGGCGCTGTTCGCCTGGCCGGAAGGAGTAACAGCCTGGATGCTCTCCCCCGGTTGCAGTTCATGGATCATCCCTGGTGACATCGTGCGCTTCGGGTACTCACTCTTCGGATCAACGTTCACACCGCGCCCCATTTTCGACGGTTCCTGCTTGGTGATAAACACAGAAAGACAAGCCAGGATCCGTTCTTTCACGGAAACCGCTTCGATGAACTCGTTCACATCGCGTACCCGCGAAAGCGTCTTGGCCAGAGGAGAGATCTCACGGATCTGCGTGGGCCTTGTTTTTCGCCACAGAAAGATGACACGCTGCTCCGGGATCCGTTCGGATTTGCCGGTCCAGAACCCGTCTGGGGTGTACTGCTTCAACCAATAGGCTACAGGCCGGTTGTACTTATCGAACTCGATCCCGCCGATGACCCGGTTGCCGCTTACGCCGGGAAGGCTGGTCATGGTTCCGTCAAGGTCATCCACCTCCCTGGCCTGCAAGCTGAACGGCAAGAGCCCGAAGTTGGTGTATGCCTTTACGAAGATAATGCCGCCGTCAACGAAGAGGCGGCGGACGGCCATCTGCTGCATTTCCACAAAGGATTGCTGACCGGCGACGTCACAATTGCGGGCTCGCTGCCATTCCTCCCACAGGTCCTCGATCTGGCGGTTGAGTTCGTCGTCCTCTTCCCCGTCCCGTGTCAGGACTTTCGCCTGCGCCCTTATGCCTGTGCCAACGACGTTTCGCTCAAAGGCGCCGATGATGCTCTCCGCCATATCGGCGTTGCGCTCTAAGTCTCTGGCCCGAGCCCGGATGATGTCCCGCTGGCCCTGATCTGTCTGTTCGGCCGTGGCGTTGACGGTGGTCCACCGTGAATTTAGCCGGTCCGTTCCGCCAGCGTCATAACCTCGTAGTGCATCACGCCAGGCTGCCCGGCGGTATCCCCAGGCAGGACTAATCAGGGATATCGCTCTATCCAGCCAATTCAAGCTGTTCCCTCCTGTCATCGCCGGTCAAAGGCGGCGACATAAACGCCTGCCCCCTGTTCTTGGGCGAGTTGTTGCTGAAGGCGTCTCCGTTCCTGGTACAAGATTGAGAGGTCGGGACGTCTCAAAGACCTACTCCCAATCCGGTATTCTTGGGCGCCAGATTCTATCGCGCTGATGGCCTTATTGATTTGTTCCATCTGCTCTTGGGGCGTCATCGTAACCAATCACCACCTTTCCGTGATATCCAATCTGATGCCGACTTGAGGAACCCGCTTTGCTGCGTTTCTTCAAGCTTCTGCTGCGGTCGCGGCGGCTCCTGCTCTTGGGATCCAACTGTCTGTAAGTAGCGCACATGAAGAAGGTCCGCTGCGAGGGCAGCGTAGACTTCTGCATCCAGGAAGTGGTTTGCAGTGTGAGAGCCCTTCGGCTTCCACACCTCTACCTCTCTGCCACCTCGCTTCTCCAGGACCTTTTCCTCCGAGCAGATTTGCTCGGCATACTCACGATCACATTCAGCAAAGACCATCCATGATCCGGGACCGTTCGGTCTGTTCAGGCGGCCGGCAATCATGTCTTTGTATTGGCTGCCGTCAACGATGTACAGTTTCATGCCGTAAGCCTTGCTGTCGACCTTGTCGATGGTGCTCACCTTGTAGCGCGACAAGAGTGGGTTCGATGAACCCTTCACCGGCACCGCCCATTCCTGGTTGATGACGATGAAGTCGTAAACCTCGTCCGTCCGGGCGCCGGAGTCTACTCCGCACAGGTTGACCTGATAGGCATTACCGTGACGATCTTTATATGGCAAGTTCATCACATGCTCAACGTCATCCCAGCTTTCCGCCCTTCCGTGTGCAATGTTCCAACTGGTCATCGATGTTCCCCAGGCGCGGATGGTATAGAAAAAGTGGTCCTTCTGCACGTCAACGCCGCCCGTTAAAAGCAGCGCGCCGTCAGGGACCACTCCCTCTTCGAATTCGCTTTGCCGCTCTAGCACGAGGTCGGAGTTCATCCGGACCTCCGTCTGCTCCCACGGCTCAGCCAGCCACGAGTTGATAAAGTTCTTGAGCAGCTCCGGAAAGTCTTTGGAGCGCAAGAACTCGTAAGCGACGTCGCCGAAGCGAACCCAAGGAGAATACAGGGCGTTGAGATGAAAGGCCGTCCGGCGAGTGCCGGTTTTGCTCTCTGACTTCCACCGGCAGGCACGAAGCATGGTCGGCTTATGCCCGTCCGTTATAATTCCTCGGCACTGTTCACACTCATAATGCGCTGCGGCCTGAGCCTCCTCCGGCTGCTTCGCGGACTTCGGCCACTTTATCTGTTTGAACCTTAAGGTTTGATAGTGCCCACAATGGGGACACGGCACATAGCACCGGCGCCGATCGTCAGCTCCCTCCCACTCCTGCCAGATTGGCCCGCCCTTTGTTGTCGGGGTTGACGTCTGGAAGATTTTTTTGTTGTGCGGAAAGGTCTTGGTACGTTCACGGGCCAGACTTCTCGGATCGGCTTCTTTGCCGGCGCTTTTTGGGAACTTGTCCACCTCATCCATGAAGAGGTATCGAATCGGCCGGGATGCCAGCGACGCCGGGCTGTTGGCCCCAGCTAAAACGATGTACATGCCGTTATATTGCAGTTCAAGGACCTTGCTCTCGCCTTCCCGATATTTCTCTTTCAGCGTCGGACACAAGTTGACCATGGGTTGCAATCTGTTTTTCGAGGTGTACTCGGCGAGTTCCAGCGTCGGGTAGACAATCAGCGTCGGGCTTGGGTCTTGCGCGACTACATAGCCGAGCATGTTATTCAGACTCTCCGTACCGCCGACCTGCGTCGGCTTCACGAAGATAATCTCTTCGATGTCCACGTCGTTGAAGGCGTCCATGATCCCTTGCAGATAGGGCGTTCGTGCCGTCCGCCAAGGGCCGGGCTCCGCCGATGTCTTTACGTCCAGGACTCGGTACTTATCCGCCCACTCAGAGACGGTTAGCTGCTCAGGAGGTTGCAGCGCCCGTAAAGGTTTTTGTAGCCAATCCGGCCATTCAACCTTTGGGCGTTTTCTTCGGCGGCCGGTAGACCCCGTCAATACTGAGTTGTTCAAGGGCATTGAGGGTCAACTCCGTAATCATCTTTTCAATCCTCCTGGCCGTCATCGAATCCACGTAAGCGGCTAATTCCGTCGCTATCCTGCGACTGTATCCCATCATAGAGCGCTTGAGCACAACAAAAAAACGCTGCAACTCAGCGGAGACGTCTTCTTTTTTGACGTACTCTCCTCTGGCAACCGCGTTTTCAAATGCAGCCTCTTCGGCTTTTTGCTTTTTCAGTTCCGCCTCGTACTTTAGCTTTTTGATCGCCAGGGACGATTCCGCCGCTTCTCCCTCATCGGCAATCTTCCCGCCGCCGATAAGCCCCCGCCACCGTAAGACCTCCCACAGCGGCCACCAACCCCGAGCCAACTTCGGGCACCCTTTGTCCGCCCACTCGGCGAGTGTCTTTCGGCTTATGTCTAGCTGGCTGCAAAGTTCGCCGGTTGAGACGCAGAACTTGCCATCTATCTCCCGGTAGTTGTCGTCCACTGTGACCACCCTTTTTGTTACCTTGTTACCCAGTTTTAAAGTTTTGCACTGGGTGAAATCTCGGGGATCACTAGACCCGCACTTCCCCCACCCCCGGGGAAGGACCCATAAATTTCCAAAGCAAGAGGCACCCAGCATATTGCTTGGGTGCCCCTGCGCTTCCTTGGCTCGATACCATATTAGCACGGGATAGTGTGTCATTGTGTGTCATCTTTTCAGGCCAAGAGCTTTAATGCGTCTGAATGGATACGGTGGACCTGCTTCCAGCTATAGTCCATATCCACGCATATCTGCTCCCAGGTCATCATGTCGATGTACCTGGCCCGGATCAAGTATCGTTCTCGTGGTGGTAACTTCTCTATGTCTTTCTCGACCTTGGCCAATAACCTGTACGACTTCTGAATCTGCTCCTGGATTTCATTCTCTACCGTTACGATGTCCGCCACGACGTTCCCTACCCGGTCCGACGCGCCCCCGCTACCCATACGCTCACTCTTCGTTTGGGCGGTCTGGCGCTCGGCCGTGGCCCTCAGCTTCTCCAGCTTTTGCTCCAGCCGCTGTATGTATCGCTGCAACCAGTAATGCTCTTGCAGGTCCTTTTTCGTCAAGCCGCCATCACCCTTTCAATCCTTGCTTTCACTGCCCTCAGCAGTTCGTGCTGGCCAGTCGCTTTGTTTCTCAAGGCCCGCATCACGTCCTCATCCACCGTCCCCTCAGCAATCAGGTGGTGGATGATCACCGCGTTCAGTTGCCCCTGCCGATGGAGTCGGGCATTGGCCTGCTGGTAGAGTTCCAGGGACCAGGTTAGACCGAACCAGACGATGATGTTCCCGCCCGCTTGGAGGTTTAGCCCGTGGCCCATCGATGCGGGATGGCCCAGGGCCAGTTGAATCTTTCCGGCATTCCACTCGGCGATGTCGGCCGACGTGTCCAGGGTCCTCGCCTTGGGGTATCGCGCTTTCAACCGCTCGAAGTCATGCTGATAAGCGTAGAACACCAAAACTGGTTTCCCGTTGGCCGCCTCGACGATGTCCTCCAGCGCGTCCAGTTTTGCGTCGTGAATCCAGCGAACGGCTTTCTTCTCGTCGTATACGGCACCGTTGGCCATTTGCAACAACTTGTTCGACAGGATGGCTGCGCTGTCCGCCACGACGTCGCCGGCCGCGTCGGCAAACGGGAGAAGTAGGTCTCGCTCCAGCTGGTCGTATTTCTCCCGGGCCTCCTCCGGCAGCCGAATGGTGATCTCCCGGTCAATCCGCTCCGGCAGCTTCAGCCAGTCGTCTGCGCTCATCGACACGCACAAGTCAGCCAGCTTTTCGTATATGGCCCGTTCCGCCTCCGGCTTTGGCTTGTAGCTGTAGATGATGGTCCGGTTCCGCTTGTCCGGCTGAAAGTATCGCTCCCGGTATCCGGTGACCGTTTTGCCTAGCCGTTCCCCGAGGTCCAGGAGATAGATTTGTGGCCAGAGGTCGATGAGCCCGTTGGGCGCCGGCGTCCCGGTCAGACCCACAATCCGTTTAATCAGTGGCCGCACTTTCCGCAGCGCCCGGAAGCGCCGGGCCTTCGACGATTTGAACGATGACAGTTCATCGATGACCACCATGTCAAAGGGCCACTTTTTCCCGTAGTACGCCACCAGCCACTCGACGTTCTCCCGGTTGATGACGTAGATGTCCGCTTTGGATTCTAACGCCCGGATCCGCTGTCGTTCTGACCCCAGCACCTTGGCCACTTTGAGGTATTGGGTGTGCTGCCACTTCTCGGCCTCCCTCGCCCATGTGTCTTCGGCCACTCGCAAGGGGGCGATCACGAGGCACTTGACCACGTCGAACCAGTCATGCATCAGCTCCGCTGTCGCGGTAAGCGTGGTGATCGTCTTGCCCATTCCCATGTCCAGGAACAATCCGACCTCTGGCTGGTCAATGATTTTCTGTCTCGCGTATTCCTGATAGGGGTGCGGTTCAAATTTCATCGGGGAAAAACTCCTCGAGGAATGCCTGTATCTCGGCGTCAGAATCAATGACTCTCACTTGATGCCCCAACGCTTCCAGTTCTCGGTGGCGTTTCACTTGCAGCGGCTCCGGCTTCTCTCCCCAGGCTTTTATCTCAACGAATACTGTCCGGCCGCCTGGCAAGACGATGATTCTGTCTGGGGCTCCGGCCCAGCCGGGTGAAACGAATTTTAACGCAAGACCGCCGCGCTTATTTATTTCTCGGCTGAACCGCTTTTCCAAAATGGCTTCCGGTTGGTGTTTGGGGTTCACGCGGACGTTTTGAATTTTATAATTCCAGTTCAGCGCTTTTGGGTCGACAGGGTGATACCCGCTTACCAGCATTGCGCCTTTGAACTGATCATTGGTGACGTAGATTTTTGTAGTCGAGTGGAAAAGGTGTTTTAACCCGTAGCTGGTGTGCCCGTGGTTTTCGGAATTAGCTGGTCGTATGTACTCGCGGATCCACCAATCCAATTCCTCGCGAATATCGTTCTCCAGCCCTGAATATTCGCACATCACCTGGTCGATTATCTTGTTCACGATTCGTCCCCTCCCTGATTCAATCGCGGCGTCGACAGGGTGGACGGGTTGGCCGAACTATTCTTTTAAACTTTTTAAATACCCCTATATTTTTAAATATTTTTCTCTTTTCTCGTGTGCGTAGGGTAAAGAAAAGTCGTCCACCCCGTCCACTTCCTAGAGCCGCAAGGGTTTGCGCCCGCCCACCACCCGTCCACCTACCCGTCCACTCCGTCCACCTTTACGATGTTTTTGGAGATAATTCCTTGAAAATTGAAGTTTTTAGAATTGGAATGTTACCCGTCCACCCCGTCCACCCCGTCCACTTTTTGCAACCCGTCCACCCCTACCCGTCCACCCTATTTACTCTAAATAACCTTCAAAATCGGTATCATTTACCAGTTTCAGGTTGCGCCACCTTCTCGGAGATGTCTTTTTGTACTCTTTCACATCGGGTCGTAACACCAACAACCGGCTGTTAAAATTGGCCTGATTGATGGGCTGGTTACCCCAACGGAGACACATACTGCGGTAGGCATCGTATACTTCCTGCTTTCCCGTCATAGCTTCCGGTTCAAAAAGACAATGCTCCTCGAGGAAACGGAAGACGGTGTCTCCGTGTTCACGATACTCCGTAAGCGTTTTTTCAACGGTCTCTGAACGGGTGAATCCCTCATTCGCTTGTAGCCGTTTTAGGCCTTGCAGCGCCCGAAGCAAAAAGCCAGAGAGGCAATTCGGTGTAAACAGGCGTTCACGAAGCGCCCTGTCTGTGAACTTATTCGGAAAATGGACCATTAGCAAACGTCGGTAGAAGCCTTCCGTGTTGTCTTTGCTAACCGGAGGTTCGTTGGCGCTAAAAATCAATTTCGCCCGGTTACGAAACGCAAAAGGCTGCTTGTGCTTCTCTTCAGCCCGAATCATGTCGCCGGATACCAGTTCCTTAAAACGTGACGAGTTTTCAAGGATTTTACTCGGAATATCCGCGTGTAAGTTGGCCATTTTCCCGAACAACTCTGCTGACGCAAACCGGTTCTCCGCCAGGTCCTGAAAGGAAACATTCGAGACGTTTTGGTCGCCCAACAGGCTCGTCAATAGTGCGATCAGTGTGCCCTTGCCGTTCCCGCCCTCCCCCACAAGCATGAGGGCCTTTTCATATTTCATTGACGGGATTAAGCAGTAGCCAGCCATCTCTTCGATGATTGGAATGCAGTCCTCCGGAACCACCTGGCGTAAGAATGAGTCAAACGCAGAACTGTCCGCATCCGGGTCATAGCAAACAGGCAGTTGTGTCACAGTCAAAAGATCCGGAGAATGGGGGACCAATTCGAGCGTATCCAACCGCAAGAGACCGTTCTTCACATTCACATATTCCGAATTGGCCACCGCCTCTTCGGCCGTGACACAGGGAATCGTATTTTTGACATACGCCAGCGCTTCGTTGATCCTCCGCGTTTGATACTCCGTATTAAGCGCCAATGTGCCCTTTTCCTTAAACACTCGTTCGCCATTGACATAGACGCCATCTTCGTAGATGTACAGGTCGTCATTCATAACGAACGCCCGATGATGAGACAGAAACCACTCCGCCATATACGCCGGCACAAACCGCTTTCCGTCAAAAAAGAGGCGCTTCGGATCAACTTCCCCGCCGCTAAAGTCCTCTTCTATGGCTGCAAGTCGCTCTTGCCGCTGTGTCTCCTGCACACGGCTGTCACCTTCTGCGAAGGCAGACATGGCCTTGTACGACGGCAATTTATCAACGCTTAACTCCGGGGAAGCGCCATCATCTAATTCACCGAACTTATGCAGGCGAACCAAGTCAAAAGCGTTGACTAACCTCCCGCCAATCGGGTCCGTGCCATGGTGCGAAAACGCGAACGTGTCGTTGTCATAAAGGACAAGCCCGCCGGATGATGACCCGGGGAGATAGGTATAGCGCCCATCTCCCACAGGTGCGTAAATGTCTGGCAGGAACGTCTCGATGGCCTCCGAAACGGTATAGGTCCGGCAGAACGCCCCGACGATGCCCGGTTTCTCTGTCGGGTCCCCTTGCTTGTCGGCCAGCTTCTTTCGCTCCTGCTGCGCCCTCGATGATTCCGGCCAGTAGGAGCTATCCCGCCAGTCCGGATAACGCGCCAGAACGGTGTCTGGGTCCAGCCAGGGCTCGTCCATGAAGCGGAACACGTACTCTCCGTCGGCGGATGTGCTGGGCCAGTACATCAAGCGATGGACCCCATACGTGGTATCGTCGAAGAAGTCGATTCCGAGGTCAGCGGCCACACGCCGGGCTACCGCCGGGTATTCATCGGGCGTAACGGGCCGGGCCAAGGGAAAGACCAGGCGGAGCCGCGGGGCCTCTGGACAGTGCTTGTGGGTGCTGTACATCGCGCAGGCGCATCCCAGCATGATCTCGACAGAGGCCCACAGGTCGCCTTTCACATAGTCGGCATCCAGGTACAGCACATGGCGCCAGGTCACCGCGTCCGCCTTGCGCCGGCCGCCTTTCAGCGCCCCGCCGACGAAACCGCCCACGTCCTTGATGGCGTCCTGCTCCGGTTTCGGCAGCTTACGGTACTCAGCCAGCGTCTCCCGGGTCCGCGTCGTCTCCCGCAGCCGGTTGACCAGGTCGGACCAAAGCATCTCTTTGTTTTTCCAGGCGGTTTCCTTGCGGCTTTTCCCGACGGCGATGGTGACCGGGCCGTCATGTCGGATATGTAGCTGTGTGAATGCGTTTCCTGGGTTCAAAGCAGTCACCCCTCTTGGCCGTTACTCCAGCATCTCGACAATATCGATGACCTTCTGAAGGTCTTCCATCCATAGCCCGTTCCGGGCGATTTCCCCGTGGAAGGCGGTTACTTCGTGATCCACGATCGTGAAGTTCCCGTCCTCGTTTAGGCTACAGTGGCAAAGCTCGTGGTCCAGGAGGGCGCTCCGCTGCTTCGCGGTTAGCTTCTCCCACACGTCCACGTTGATCGTGATGATGTAGTCGAAACCGTCAATCCAGGGGCCGTCCTGGTGCTGTAGCTCTTCCGGAACCGGCTCGAAAGTTGCGCGGCAGTCTCGACATTCCCAGGTCTCAGTCACAGACCTGCTCGTCCGTGGCCAGGAACCAGTCGATATCCTCTCTGGGGATCGACTTCTCCTTAGCCTCGTTTACTGCAACACCCGCCGCCCGTTCCAGACGTTCCGCCAGTCCGTTTATCTGCTCCACCGTGGCGGTGATTTGTACGAAAGACCATACCGGATGTGCGCTACGGGCCACCATGCCCCGAAGCTCTTTGGCTACCTCCAGGACCTCTTTGGCATCCATCCGTTCAATCATCCTTCCGGTAGTAGTTACACTCGAAGCCGTCGGCCCGAAGCGGCAGACCCGGCGCCCAGGCGATGGGTTGGCCCATGATTTCCGCCACCTCGTCTACTGAACTGACACCCAGGGGCACATCCAGGACCACTTCGTCGTGGACGTGCATCCGGATGTCGTAGCCCGCTTCGTCCAGCCGCAGCATGGATTCGGCGAGACAATCGCGGGATATGGCTTGGACGATGTTCTCGACGAGTTTCGGCCCATATGTTTTGATCCGGCCCCATTGCTTTGTCCCCTGCTCCTGACCCTCGTAGGTCAGGCCGTCTTTCCCGAAGCGCTCATCGGCCTCGATGTGCGGCTTCACGTAGGCGAGTCGGCGGCCAGACGGGAGACGAATGAACAGCATCCCGGATTCGAGGCTGAACACGATTCCGTGGTGCAATTCGACTGACCGCTTCTCCCTGACGGCCGTCATGGCGGCCCGCTCTACGTCCCACCACAGCTTTGTAATGTTCGGGTTGGCGTTGCGCCACAGCTTGACTAGACCAGGTAGTTCCTCTTCCTCCAGCCCCATCTTGAGCGCCCCCATCGACACCAGGGCGCCGACGCTGCCACCGTACCCGAGGGCCAGCTCCGCGATTTTCCCCTTCTGCCGAAGTGGGTTGCCCCTGGTGATCTGCTCGATGGGAACCTTGAACATGGCACTTGCGCTGGCCTCGTAGATTTTGCCGTGGCTGTTGAATACGTCAAGGCGCCATTTCTCACCGGCTAACCAGGCAATCACTCGGGCTTCAATCGCGGAAAAGTCGGCCACGATAAAGCGACAACCGGGAGACGGAATGAAGGCGGTGCGCGTCAGTTGAGAAAGGACGTTGGAAGCGCTGCCGAAAAGCAGGTCAATCGTTTCGTAATCTCCGGCCAGCAGTAGCTGTCGGGCGGTGTCCAGGTCTTTCAGCTTGTTTTGCGGCAAGTTCTGCACCTGTACCAGACGCCCAGCCCATCGACCGGTCCTGGAGGCGCCATAAAACTGCAACAGCCCGCGGACCCGGTTGTCTCGACACTTGGCCCGCTCCATGGCCTTGTACTTCTTGACGCTGGCCTTGGACATCTCTTGTCGCAGTTCCAGAACCCGCTTCACGGCGGCACTTTCGGCCTGCTTGATAAGCCCGGGGACAGTCTCCTTCGAGAGCGACTCAACCTCCAGCCCCTCAGCCTCCAGCAGCCAGTCTTTTAGCTGAGTAACACTCTGCGGGTTATCGAGCCCGGACAGCCGGACAGCCTCTTCGATGAGCCGCTCTTGGTGGGCGGTGTCACAGGCGATCGCGTGAGTGACGAGATTAGGGTCGATGAGGATACCGGCATCGTTGATCTTCTGGTCGAGATACCACAGGCGCTGTTCGGACTCCAGAACGGGGAAGCGAACCATCTTCTTGCGAATCGCCCGCTCGACATAGACGTCCTGGCAGCAGTACCGAAGGAAGTCGCCCCACTTGTCCGGGGCATGGTGCGGCAGGTTGCGCGTCCTCATGCCGTTTGCCTTTGTCGGCTTGCAGGGGCTACAGAAGTACCGGATCAGCGCCTTCCCCTTGGCGTCCTTTTGCTCCTGTAGCTTAAGGACCTTGGCCACTCCATCCAGTCCCCCATGGAGGCCCAGGGTCAGAGCGTGCACCATCGTACACTGCCACTGCTCGACAGGCATGGGCATTCCGAAATGGCGTGACAATGCTGTGCGTTCGAAGTTGGCGTTGAAGGCGGATTTGAGAACGTTGGGGTCATGGAGAGCCTCGATGATGTATTCCGGTATCTTCTCTCCGCTGGCCAGGTCGATGGCATCCGTAGGCTGGTCGTCGAAGGCGAAACCGAATATCAGGACCTCGAAGTCAGGCGCGTCCACGTAGGCGTAGGCGCCGCACTGCTTGATGTCCACGCTGCTGTACGTCTCGATGTCGATGGATAGAATGGACGCTATTTTCTTGGGCCTTTTGTCGTCCTCGATGATGATTCCTAACGGACAGGGCTCATCCGGATAAAGGTCGTCCGGGCAGTCATATCCGTAGGCAGGTATCTTTGGGCAGTTATCTGGGCATTCCCATTTCACTCATTTGACCCCCTGTACCTGAGAGAAAAGGGGACTCTTGCGAATTCCCTTTTTCAATCCGTTATGTCTAGTCCAGGAAGCTTTCCTCTTCGTCGGATTCCAGTGCTTCAAAATCGTCTTCGGCCCGGCTCCGGCCGCCGAGGTAGTCACCGTCGGCCATTTTTTGAATGTGGTTCAGCCCGCAGGCGACGCCCTTATTCCCGGCAGTGTTGAAGGCGTAAAAGTTAATGCTGGCCCGAGCGTAGCAGCCGGAGTACACCTCGGTGGAATCCATGATTGGATTGAGCTTCCCGTCCACGATGCCAGGCTTGGTCTTGGATGTTGCGTTCAGGAAGTAGTGGCCGGCATATTCCGGTTGATCGGGCCGCTCTTCGTCCCCATCGCGCAGGGGCGTTTTGAGCGTTGCCGGGATCTTCCCGCCCCATTTGCTTTTGCCGGCCTCTTTGGCTGCGTCGGTGGCCGCTTTGATCTTGCGCAGGGTCTCCTTGTCGGTCTTGGGAATCAAGAGGCAGACGGAGTATTTCTTTTCCTGGCCCTCATCGATAGCGTGAGGCTCAAACAGGTGGCAGTAGCTCAGACGGACTTTCCCGGTGACCACTTTGGTATCGGAGTTAGTGACAGCCATTGATCATGTCTCCTTTTCTCTTCTCAGTTATCAGCGAAGTCGGCCGCAGCGGCGGCCACGGACGAAAGTTCCGGGCGCCTGTCCGATTCGGGGACGAGCGTGGGCTTTCCAGCGGGTTTAACCACGTAGTCTTTGAGCAGCTCACCGAACTTCTTCTTGCCGATGGCCTTCTCCATCGCGGTGATGCCGAGGATCTCCCGGGGCTCGTAAATCTTGTCTTCTGGGTATCCCTCAATGATCAGAGTTTGGGCCACGGCCTCTTTGTCGGTGTACTTTCGATTCGCCCGGCCTTCGACCAACTTCCAGCCGGGGAACTTGACGCCGTGATTCTCCGCCTGGTCGAGGGCGTAGTCCTGAACGTCCTTGGCCCACTTGGCCAGTTGTTCGGCCTGGGCCAAGATTTGCCCGATCTCTTCATGGGTCAGCAGCGGCGGATCCCGGAAGTCAAACTTGGCTAATTCGAGGTTCGCTTCCGCCCTGGCCCGGCAGGTCGCCTTCGCCCGGCAAAACAGGCAGTGGTCGCCAGCGCAGAACTCCCCTTCCCCGGCGATCGCCAGGGCGGCCTTGGGCATCACCACTTCTTCCGCCCATTTCAGCAGTTCTTCGGCGGATATCTCGTCGGTCGATACGCTGTCCAGCCGGGGCTGGACGATGGTCATGCGGATCTTCTCGATGTCATACAGGCATCCGTACTGGTTCAGGGCGCCGACCCCGTACAGTCGCATCTGCGTGTTGCCTTCTGCGGATACCGGAACGCCCTTCCCGTATTTCAGGTCAATGACCTCGATGGCGCCGTCCGCGATGATCACCACGTCGCCGGTGCCGAAGCCATCCGGAACCCAGGTGGAGAAATCGAGGCGCTCCTCCAGGAGAATGACCGCGTCAGGCGTCTTTGCCCTGGCCGTGTTGATCCGTTCGATGACGATGGTTATGTAGGTCTCAACGTGTTCGGCCATCTCCTCGGAGTAGAAGGCGTCAGCCCGTAGAATCTCCATGCTCTTGTCGAAGGAGGCTTTAGTGATTCGCCCGAGGTACAACTCCAGGTTCAACTCGGCCATCGTGTGGGCGAAGGAGCCCTCCGCTGCATAGGTGCTCTCCGATTCCGGGAACTGCTCCTCCAGGCGGGCGCTGGGCGGGCAGGAGAGCCATCGCTTTGAGCCGGACGCACTCAGCAGGGCGTGGGCTCTCGGGGCCTCTGCGGCTACAGCGGCCATCAGAGGGCCTCGGCTTCGGCCATCATGGCGGCGTACTTTTCAGCCGGAACGTCGGTCAGCTTTTGTCCGCCGTACTTGGTGATCAGCGCCTTGACTTGTTTTTGCTTCCCGCCCTGGGACAACTCGGTCAGTTTCGCCCGGACCTGTTCCAAGGTGTAGGTGGGGGACTCGGCGGCTTTTTCGGGTGCAGCGGCGGCTGGAGCCGGTTCGGGCTTGGCTTCAGCAGCCGGTTTCGGGTCTTCGGCTTTTTTCGGTTCGGGTTTGGTGACGGTGGCCGGAGCAGTGACCGCAGCGGGTGCGGTGATAGGCTCAGCTTTGAACAGAGCCAGGGAGTTGGCCAGCGCCGTGATGGCTCCGGCCAGTTCAGGTGCGTTGATGTTGACGGTGATGTTCAAGTCTTCTTCCTCCTCTTCTTTATCCACCCATACCGCGTGTGGGCAGGGTTGGTGTGGCAGTATGACGGGGGGGCAATTCGGGCCATACATTTCGAGGTTGGGACAATCCCAGGGGCAGCACCACACGATGGTATCCCCCTTAGTTGGTTGGTGTGCTATACTGTAGGCGACAAACGCATTTTTTTGGTTGGGCGGCTTCTAGGCCGTCTCTTTTTTATGCCCGGAAATCGGTTGTCCACAGAATCCACAGGTCGCTTGCTGAAGACCGCGCTGGAACTGATCATCCGTCATCGTGCTATCCGGCGGTCAAACTCGCGAAGGGCTTTGAGCAGCCCCGCGGCCTTGCCGGCGTAGCAGAAGATTTTCCGGTTAATCACGGCTTATTGCCCCCTTCAAGAATCTCTACCTCCACAACCGGATCACCCCACTTGAACGCCTGTCGCTTGTCCGACATCAACACGTCCAGATCGTCGGGGCCGAGTCGGCCTGTGTCTTGTATCACCCGCTCACCCAACCCCGGAATCCTCACCCGCGTCCCGGGCGGGTACGTGTTACTCGCCGCCGTTATCCCTACAGCAGCCTTTTCCCCGCTGGAAGTCCGGCCGTATGCCGGGTGTCCCGGCCTCTTGCCGCCGGTCTCGTCTGGGGCCAGGGTGTAGGCCGTAACCCGCATCATGGCCGTCCGGCGAATCGGCCCGGTTGGCATTGGGTCCATTTCGCTGAGCTTCGGTGAGATTTGAGCGCCGAAGCGGACAGGGACGCCGTTGGGGAGTGTGTAGTCGGCCTGGACGGCGCTCACCGTCTCGTGAGTCAGCGGCGTGGCCGGGAAGAGAACCAGGACCAGCGTGAGGGAGATCGCCTTGCAGTTAAGCAACGCCATACTTGATCGCCATCTCTTTGACGATAGCCACGTACCCCTCGATGAGCTTACAGTCCTCGGCGATCACGTCCAGATTGGTCAGCTTGTCCCGCTTGGACTTGCAGACGCCATCGTCAGCCATGCGCTGCCGTTTGTTCGTGAGCCGCGTTTTGAGGCTGACGCCCATCCGGGTGTTAAGCAGCTCGTAACTCTCCGACCGCAGGTCTTTGATGTGCTCGTTGCCACCTAACTTTTGGGCCATCTTAACGATCAGGCTTGCGCTGTCTTTCCGCCAGCCGTTGGGGTTGAGGGCCACCACTTCCCGGATGCACTGGACCTCTTGCTTCGTCTCCGCGATGGAGCGCTCCATTTCTTTCTGCTTGAGTTCCATATTGATCAGCAGTTGGAGTTGCGGGCTGAGGTCGTGGATGGGCGGGATCGTTTGCTTGGCCCGGAAGTAGACGTTGACCAGTTCACGCTGCACCTGCCACGCCAGGTCGTCGGTGAAGGATTTGACGAGCATGAGATAGCCGGATTCGGTGATGAGGACCAGGCCGTTAGGGGCGACGATTCCGAATTCGTTTTTTGCTTCGTCCGAATTTCGGACGAAGAAGTCAGCACCGTCAATGAATCGTTCCTTGTTGTCATTGAACCGCTTTCTTGCAGTTCCCTCGGGTCTACCGTGAAGTTGGTCAATGTCCTTGAAGGTGACAACACGCATCTCTTGCGTCTCTTTGACGGCCAGTTCTTTCTTCTCGCCGCCGATGTTCAGATAGATAAAATTGTCTTCCATGTGAGCCCCCTTTCAGATTCATTGGTGTTTAAGTTCTTTAACCTCGAACGGATTTGTAAGGTCCTTGCCTTCATACCGCTCCAGGAAAGACAACAAGGTTTGGCGACGAATTTTCATTTTCCCGAGCTTTAAGACCGGAAGTAATCCGGCTTTGATCAGTTCATACACGTATGCCGGATTGGTCTTAAGCAGCTTCGCCGTCTCGCTAACTGTGTACAGTACCTCCTCCATAGGCGCCCCCCGTTTAACAATCGATCCCCGTGTTGTCGTGTATTTCCGTCATTCGGTACAAAAAATTAAGGTCCATACCCAGACAATGCGCCACCTTAGTCAGGGCTTCCACACTCGGGGCGTACCTTCCGTTTTCAACATCGGAGATGTAGTTTCTAGACAGGCCCGTCATTTCGGCCACCTGAGATTGGGTTAAGTTCTTTTTTCGGCGGTTTTCGCTGATATTTTCGCCGATTAATTTTTTACCGCCATCGTTCACGGTATCACCTCCTGAAGCCAGTGTATTGTATTTCCGTCATTCTGTAAAAGCGCAAAAATTGCCTGTATTCGGCAAAACTCGACAATAATCAAAAATAACTTGTATATCCGTCTTTTAGCTTTTGAATACTTGTATTTCCGTCATTAAAAGCCTTGTATATCCGACACATCGAAGGGTATAATAAGGTAAAGTCGGTATATACGACATCTCGGGAGGTCTGTGGTGATGTTAGGTCAATACATTAAGAAAATTAGAAAAAGCCGGGGGCTTACCCAAGTACAGCTGGCAGACAAAGCAAATATTTCTAGATCTTATTTGGCGGACGTAGAAAAAGGTAGGTATAATCCTAGCCTAAGTACGTTAGAAAAAATTGCAGAATCACTAAATGTATCCGTAGATAGACTAACAGGAAAATCTATTCTAACCATAATTGAAGACAGGCTCGAACAAATCAATTTAACGATGCAAGACTTGTCGCTAAAATCAAATTTACCGCTAACCTACTTGAATAATTTAGAAGACATTATTCCTACTCCGTATGACTACGAAAACATGGGCCTACTAGCGAACATTTTAAATGTACCGCCTGGTAGTTTACGAGCAGCTTTAGCAAGACAAGAACCGCCAGAAGATGATAGTCCTAGAACTTTAGCTTCGGACGACTTTAATGATGTGCTTTTAAATAATGGATTTATTATTAAAGAGGATCAATTTACTTATAACAACCTTACCACAAGGCATGAAAAAGACATCGCTAGAGATCTACAGAGAATACTCGATAGCTTAGAGAGCAATGAAGCCCTCGCGTTTAACGGAGAACCATTGGAGATGGACGAAGAGACAAAAGAATTGCTAAAAATATCTCTTGAGAATTCCATGAGAACCGCCAAACACATTGCGAAGCAGAAGTTTACGCCGAATAAATATAAAAAATAGTCCTCCCGGAGGGATATCCGTGAAGCCCATTAAACAAGTGGTTTCTCAACTGATCCGGGCGTGCGGGACAAACGATCCGTTCAGAATAGCACAGCACAAAGGGATCCGTGTTGTATTAGAGCCATTGGGAGAAATCCTCGGTTATCACCACAGCTACTGCCGCGTGTCGTCACTCCACATAAATTGTAATTTGCCCGATGAGGACAAGCTCTTTTGCTGCGCCCATGAACTCGGCCACTCTATTCTCCACCCGAAAGTAAACACGCCGTTTTTACGAAGAAATACCCTACTCAGCATAAGCCGCATAGAGCGTGAAGCGAATGAGTTTGCCGTTGAGCTCCTGGCCCCAGATGAACGCATGATGGAATTTGAGAACACCGGCATTACCCGAGATGCTTTGGCTTCTTATTTCGGGATACCCCGCGAGTTAATGTTCTTAAAGAAGTAAAAAAAAAGAATCCCTCGACGGCTCCAACGTCGAGGGATTCTCGATACACCCAAACCCGAAGGTATGGGATGCACCTGCAAATCATATTTTAGCATTTCACCACCTTTGGGACAAACAAAAAGAAAGGTGGTATTTTGCTTTGGAAGGTCATGTAAGGAAGCGCGGAGAAAAATGGTACTACTCCTTTGAGGCCAGTAGCGTTGACGGTAAACGAAAACGTATTGAACGCGTCGGCGGCCGGACCAAAAAAGAGGCGGAGGCGGCTCTTAGAAAGGCACTTCAAGAATACGAGAACGCAGGTCTTCATTTTGAACCAACTGAGATTTCAGTGTCCGATTACTTCGACTACTGGCTAAAGAATTACGTACAGCTTAATTGCAAACATAACACGATCCTGTGCTATAAAAATATTATCGACAAACACATTAAGCCGGCGCTGGGCCACTATAAACTAAAATCACTTACGCCGGTGATTTTGCAAGATTTCATTAACAATAAGTACCTCTGCGGGTTCAGCAAAAACCATCTTGTCAATATGCTCACTGTATTAAACGGCGCCCTGAAATACTCTGTGCACCCGTGCAAGTTTATCAAAGAGAATCCGATGCTTTATGTTAAACCGCCGAAGTATGATCACTCCAAAAGGGAAACAAACCGAAAAATAATCAGTGGCGAAGACTTTTCTAGGATAATTGAGAAATTCCCCTTCGGGTCAACCTTCCACGTAATGCTTATGATTGGCTATTACACCGGTTGCAGGATCGGTGAAGTGGCCGGGCTTACTTGGGATGATGTCGATCTGGATAAGGGCGAGATCAGCATAAATAAAATCCTCTATAAACGCGGGAAGAACTGGTTTTTCGGAAGCACGAAGACTGAATCATCGGTCCGTCATATCAAAATTGGCAAAACGCTAATTGATACGCTCAAAAAACAAAAAAAGTGGCAGGCAGAAAACAGGCTTAAATACGGGAATTATTATACTCAGCAGTACGAGTTGGCTACGACCGAAGCCGGTGAAACGCTGAGACGAGTAGTTTCGTTAGAGTTATCCGTTCCAGAGCCGGGGTCGCCAGTCCACCTGATCTGTACCAAAGAAAACGGCGGCATGATTACTCCCGACTCGTTTAAGTACGCCGCCCGAGTGATTCACTATGATTTAGGGATTGTTTTTAACTTCCACGCTCTTCGCCATACCCACGCAACGACCTTGATTGAAAACGGAGCCAATATTAAGGATGTGCAGACGCGACTCGGTCATGCCAACATCGAAACTACTCTGGACACTTACACTCACGCTACAGAAAAAATGGCAGAACAGTCTGTAGATATTTTCGAAAAAGCAGTCAACCGTTTGCCTACGGGAAGAAAACCGCGTAGGCAAACGGTTGGCAAAACAGATGATTTAGGCGAACAGAATAGCGCAAACCCTTGATTTACTTGTCTAGAAGACAAACACTCTCCACATGCCCCGTCTGCGGAAACATGTCCACCGGCGTCACCTGCTGCACCTGCCACCCATGAGCGGCAAAGCGCGCCGCATCGCGGGCCAAGCTGGCCGGATCGCAACTGACGTAGACGATGCGGGAAGGGCCGGCCTGGGCGATCGCTTCGATCACGCGCTCATGACACCCCCGCCGGGGCGGATCCAATACGATCACATCGGGAACACCTTCCCGTTCGAGCAACGACGGCAGCAGGTCCTCTACCTTGCCATCAAGAAACTCGGCGTTGGTGATGCCATTTTGCTCAGCGTTTCTCCGGGCATCTTTGACGGCCATGGCGACCTCTTCGATGCCGATGACGCGGGCGCAGTCGCGGGCCAGAAAGAGGCTGATCGTGCCGACACCGCAGTAGGCGTCGACAACAGTCTCTCTACCGGTGAGGCCGCAGGCATCTTTTGTCAACTGATAGAGCACTTCCGTCTGCTGGGGATTCACCTGGGTGAAGCTGGCGGGGCCAACCTCGATCGTCAACCCGCCAGGCAGAAAGTCGGTCAACCGATCTTTGCCCGGCTCGCTCACATGGTAGGGGTAGTCGGGGCCAAGAACCTCTCCCTCTCCTTTTTCGTTCACGTTCACGTAAAGAGAGACTAGGTTGTACTGTTCCCCTGAAGACCGTTTCCCCGTGAGTTGCTTGCCTGGGAGCTGCTTAGCTGGGAACAGTTCGCTGGCAAACCTTCCCCCCATCAGCCGCTTCGCCAGTTCTCCCACAGCCTTGCGCCAAGCAGAGCGCCATGCGGAAAAGACGAGGATCAGCATCATCTCCCCCGCCCCTTCGGGCGGGGTTGTTGTTTTCAGGACCACATGGCGGATGGGCAGTTCGCCTTCGGGGTCAATATTCGGCAAATGATGCCGCAATGCTTTCAGGACCAGTGGAAAGGACTCCGGCAGGAGGGGGCATTCATCATTTTCCACGAGTTCATGGCTGGACAGGCGGTAGTAGCCCATCTGTACTGGCTTTCCCTGCGCCCCAGCTTCCCGGCGCAGGTGCATCTGCACCCGGTTGCGGTACCGCCAGGGGTTCACTGCGCCGACGATCGCGCCCACGGAAACATTCTCCAATCGACCCAGCCGCCGTAATGCGTCCTGGACGCCTTCTGTCTTCACACGGCATTGCGTGGGGTAGTCCATCATCTGAAGTTGGCATCCGCCGCAGCGCGGGAAGACGCGGCAGGGCGGTTCCACACGCTGCGGTGACGCTTCGAGTACCTCCAGCAGTTCGGCACGGGCAAAGTTCTTTTTCACCTGGGTGACGCGGGCCTTCACCCGCTCACCAGGCAGGCACTCAGGGATAAACAGGGCCATCCCGCCGGGGCGGGCCACGCCTTCGCCCTGCAAGGTCACCCGTTCAATGGAAAAGGTATCGATATCGCCAGATCGCATCAAGCAGCCTCCAATTTTTTATGAAAAGCCATTTTCATCATAGTTAGTGACCCGACGGGTCATGGAAGTTTTTTATGTAAAGTCATTATGCTAAATCATTGACCCTTTCCTTACCAGTTAGATTGACCATTTCCCTACCTTCCAATGTACGCGCCGCATCCGTTCAGACGCTATCAGACGGGAAACCTGCCTCACAACAACATCTTCTTATCGGACGGGTAACTTATCCAACCGGCATGAAACCGGACTTATCCCTCTAACAAGCGCCGACAGCAAAATACAATGCCCCAGTAATCGATAATCGATTATCGATGACCACGCTTGGATTTTTTTTCTTCCCAATGATTATTATAAGACAATTGCCCCCAAGTAAAGAAGGTGGCTCAACAAAAAACCACCTTTAATCTCTGATGCGCAAAATATCCAGGCGTGACATGGCTGTCAAGCCCGACTCCCCCTTGCGCATTTTGCCTCCCCTTCGGGGAATACATAACAAAAAACGGGGAGGGCTGCCATGTTCTCCGCCGAACTGTTCTTAGCCCTGCTCTGGTCGGCCACCGGCGGCCTGCTCTCGCTGCTCGGCTCTACCGGTATCTTCGTCTCTCTCGTCGTGCAGCGGCGGATTGAGCGGCTTCAGGATATCCTTGAAGAGTTCCTTGAACTGCCCTACCAGGAGAACAAAAACCTGGCGGCGCCGATGGTCTCTCTGGTCCGCAAGTACCAGGTCCACTACCTCTTTCCCGACCGGCCGGGCCGCACGATCCTCTTTTACCTCGACTTCACCCTCCTGCTGATCGGGCTGATCTGGCTGTGGGTGCTTTTTTGGGCCATCGATGGTCCTGTCCGTCCCCTTTTCTGGTTTCAGGGGTTGCTCCTGCTGCTGATCGGCGGCAACATGTTTCTCTTTCGCCGCCTGCTCCAGCAGACGATCAACCCGACGGGAAACCCACTTTTCAACCCGATCATCCCGCCGCCAGAGCGGTTGCGCAGCGTTTCCTACCTGTCGCGCTATGTCAACGTATCGGTCAAATCGATGCTCCAGCAGGCCCGCTTCGCCTTGTCTGTGACCAGCGACGGCGAACTTCGGCTGAAACAGGAACTCTCTTTTGACGATTTCTACTACCTCCTCCACTGCCCTGACCAAAACTGGCTGGCCTGGGGAGAACTGCGGCTCGCCTTTCCGCCTGATCCGATTACGGGGAAACCGGTTCCCTTGCAGCGCAACGTAGAGATACCGCTGGGACGGCTTAGTTCTTCGCTCAGGTCAAGCCACAACCCTGGAGCCTTCGCTAAGGCCGGGAGCGATGCACGGGGCGAGGGCGGGGTCAACGCAATCATCGACACCGGTGCAAGCATCAATACCCATGCGAGCCTCGATGTCGACGCCTGCCTTGACAGGGGCGTAGAAACCAAAGATACTGCGGGCGCCCTTGCTTTTCCCGCGATCCTCTACATCTTCCCGTCCGGTGAAAAACATCCTATCCAATTCGAATTCGATCTGCGCAAGGAAGAGGTGGGCTACCACTCCCGTCCCTTTCCCGAGATGACGGTCCAATCGGCGATCCTCTACCGGTTTGCGGGGGAGCGGCGACCGGAGCGGTTGGAGATCATCGAAGAGGGCGGACGTCTCGCCGTCTTCGCGCCCTTTCATTCCTATTTTATGTGCAATCGCGAACGCTACTTCTGCCCCTCGTCCAAACAGACGCCTGTGCGTTGCACCGCTCCCCTGGAGGTGCGTTAAAAAGGGAAGCCGGCCTTTCGCCAGCTTCCCTCTGTCGCTGTTATTCCCTTCGTCGCATTATTCCCTTCGTCGCTGTTATTCCCTTCGGTCACAGTTATTCACTGCCCTTGATATAACGCTGCTCGCTATCCCGAACCAGTGATTACTCTTCCTCTTCTTCCTCATCGGCCGGCCCCGGCACAGGCGGCGCTTTCGGCTCCGGCGCCGGTTCTGGCATGAGCGGCTTGCTCTTGAAGCGCAGCAGTTGACCCTTCCCCTGCCCTTCTTGCAGGAGTTTCCCTTTGGCAAAGGCCATCGTGCCGTTGACGAAGACGTAACGGATGCCGCTCTTCTTCTCCGTCCGGGGAGGCAACAGATGGGGGTCGATCAGCACCAGATCAGCCCACTTGTCCTTTTCGACGGTCCCCCGGTCATCGAGACCCAAGAGGGCGCTGGGACGGCCGGAGAGCTTCAAAGCCGCCTCTTCCCAGGGGATCTTGTTCTGATCGCGCACCGAGCGGCCCAAAAACTCCTTCAGGGCGTCCGGGTTGTACTGGGTGGCGCTGCCCATTCCCGAGTCCACCGTCAACGACACGAAGGGCGCGCCGGCGAGGCGGTCAATCCGCTCCAGGGTGGTCGTGCGCAAGACGATGCGAACGAGACCGGCCGAAGCCATCTGCCGGGCCGCTTCTGCCGGCGCCATGCCCCGTTCCTGAGCGATCTCCTGCAAGGTTTTTCCCACCAGTGTGGGCGGGTTCTGACCGGTCGCCTCGGCGATCTCGATCATCTCCGGCGGGTAGAGGGCGACGGCCCGCTGCAAGGTCTGGCGGACGCCAGACGGTTGCCGGTTGCTCGGATAGAGAGTGGTATAGAGGTTGCGCGACGACAGGTAGCCTGCCTGCAAGTCCTGTTCCATGTCGGCGATGCGGGCGTCGGGGGCGTTCCCGATATACCCCCATGGGGCCATCAGGACGCGCACCTTCGTTTCCCGGTGCAGGTCGATGACCCGTTTCATGAGCACCGCCGGATCGGAAGAGGTCGCCGGCAGGGTCAATGCTAAGATAGCCCCTCGTTCCTCCAGCGCCTTGGCTAAGCGGCTGATCTCGTCAAAGGTGAGCTGCCGGCCCAATTCGTCATCAAAATCGATAGAGAGACCGAAAGCCCCCTGTTCCAAGGAGGTCTGCAACTCCATGATCAGGTCCTCGACAGCCGGTTTCGGCTTTTCCGCCACCGGAGGCGGTGGCGGGATCTCGCCGAACTCCAGCGGTTGTTCGTCAGCCATGGCCGTGTCGGTGCTCTCCTGCGGCTCGATCAGTTTGAACAGCCCCTGGTGACCGGCCAGGAGGGCGTAATTGACCGGCAGACCCGCCTTGGCCGCCTGTTGCAGGTGCAAGGTCACATCGTCCTCAGCGATGTCGCCGTAGCCCGACAAGACGGTGGTGATCCCCTGCTTGATCAGGCCGTCAAAGGCGTCCGGCCCATCCAGGGTCCCGTCCAGCCGTGAATGAAGATCGATAAATCCGGGCAGGATGAGCAGGCCCGATGCGTCAATGACCTCCACCTTGGACGGCGGCTGGATGATGCCGATGAAGGCGATCTTTCCTTTTTTGATCCCAATGTCAGCCTGGTAGGGTGTTTTGCCCGTCCCATCGACGATGGTCCCGTTCTTGAGCACATAGTCATAAGCGAGGGGCCTTTCGACCAGTTCGATACCCTGTTTTTCCAGATAATGCAGGCCGAAGTAAATCCCGGCGAAGGTGGCCGCGAAAAGAGCCACAAGTCCCCCCAGGATCGCCAAGACGCGGTTCATCCCATTCCCCCCATGCCAAGGTACAGCAGACCCAGGCCAATCAGATTCCAGACCGAATGAGCAACAATTGCCGGGAGGATAACGCCCTCCCGGGAGACGATGAGACCGAGCCAGTAACCGGCGGCGTAGAGCGGCAGGAAGCGGTGCAGATCACCGTGCATGGCCGCAAAGATGAAGGCGCTGCCATGGATGGCCTTGTTCCACCCCCACCGCCGGGCCAGCGCCGGCAGGAAAAGGCCGCGGAAAAAACACTCTTCCGCCACCGGCGCAAAGATCCCGGCGGCAAAAAAGATCAGCAACAGCGTCGACAGGCCGGGCCCAGACCCCTGACCGTGAAAAAAATGTTCCACAGGATGCGGCGGGGCGGGAAAAATGCGGCTGATCAAGCCCCCCAGCAGGGAAACAAGCAAAAAAAGGAAGATGCCCTGGCGAAGGCCCTGAAGAACGATGTCGCGAACACCTTGGTGCGCATTGCGGCGAAAATGTTTAAGGGGCAGCAACAGCTCGCTTCCCGGAGGCACCATGCCCTTCCGGCGAAGCCAAGCGCTTGTCCCGAAGGCCAATACCAGCATGAGCGCCCCGGCAACCATACTTTTGATCAAATTCCATTCGGTCATTCCGTTCTCCTCGCCGCAGTCTCCTCGCCACAGCGTCCCAGACCTGATCATTCTTTTCGGGATAACGGCGAAAAATCCCTGCCGACTCGTTTAAATAGGGAGCGAGGACACGGGAATACTAGGATGGCAATCAGCCCTGAGGAGGTGGTCTGCCTTGGTGCCCTGGTTTAATATCGGCCTGTTCGCGCTTGCATCGCTTATGATCGCCATCACCTTCCTGCTCGTCTACACCTGGCTCCAGCGCCAGAGCCGTCGCGCGCCGTTGCCTGCAAAAAAGATATACGACGAGTATGCCGAGGAACTGTCCCCTTTTCGAGGCCCCAAGCGTTTCGATGCTGACCTGTCGCCCTTGCAGCACCGCTGTGACGAGGACGCCATCAGCCTGCTCCCCCGCTCCCCCCATTCCCTCTACACCTACTGGGAGATCTCCAGCGAGCGGGAGGAGGCGGCCTCCGCCGCCTATCCCCCCGACGAGTGGTGGACGGCGCCGCGCCAGATCCGCCTCTACGACATCACCGATACAGCGGAACTGGAACAGGCGCCTTTTTTGGAAATCGACGTACCTGACCACGCCGATCACTGGTTCATTCAGGGCGTCTTACCGGCCCATCGCTACCGTTTGGCCGTGGGAAGGCGCCTGTCGGAGCGATTCGTGATCCTCCTTCTCTCCGACGAGATCATAACCCCTGCGGCGGCGCCCTCTTCCGTCATCGACCCGAACTGGCCACCCATTCCGGAGCTGCAAGGCCAAGCGATCCCCATGGCCGTCACATCCCCCGCCGGTCCTTGGACGATCATCCCGCCAAGGCGGTCGCTCGCGGGAGGGGCAACGCATGGCTAACGGTTGGATCGCTTTTGTGCTGCACGCCCATCTTCCCTTCGTCCGCCACTTCGATCGGGAAGACTACCTGGAGGAACGGTGGCTCTTCGAGGCCATCACCGAATGCTACTTGCCGCTGCTTGCCGTCTTCGAAGGCTGGCGGCGCGATCACCTGCCCGTCTCGGTCACCCTGACCATGAGCCCCACGCTGCTCAGCATGTTGGCTGACCCGCTTTTGCAGGAGCGCTATGCCAAACATATGTCGAAACTGACTCTGCTCGCCGAAATGGAGATCGAACGCACCCAGGGAGATCCGGCCTTCGCCCCCCTGGCCCAGATGTACCGGGACCGCTTCAACAACGCCCTGTCCACCTTCAACGACCATTACAGGCGGGACCTGATCGGCGCCTTCCGGGGGTTGATGGACGCCGGGATCCTGGAGATCATCCCCTGCCCAGCCACCCACGGCTACCTCCCCTTGATGCGCCCCCATCCCGTGGCCGAACGGGCGCAGATCGCTGTCGCCGTCGAAACCTATCAGAACTTTTTTCATCGCTCACCAAAGGGGATCTGGCTTTCCGAATGCGCCTTTCATCCGGGCCTGGAAAACATCCTGGCCGACTTCCACCTGCGCTACTTCATCACCGACGCCCACGGCATCCTCTTCGCCACCCCCCGGCCGCGCTACGGACTCTACGCCCCGCTGATGACCCCCTCCGGCGTGGCCGCCTTTGGCCGCGACGTGGAGTCGTCAAAGCAGGTCTGGAGCAAGGACGAGGGATATCCCGGCGACGGCGATTACCGCGAGTACTACCGTGACATCGGCTACGATCTGGATTTTGAGTATGTGCGCCCTTTCATCCACCCGGAAGGCATCCGGCTGCATACAGGCTTTAAGTACTACCGCATCACCGACCGGGAAGGCAACCACAAGGAACCTTACGTGCCGGCCTGGGCGGAAGCGAAAGCGGCCCTTCATGCGAGAAACTTCCTCTTCAACCGATCCCGACAGTTGGATTGGCTGAAGAGCCTCATGCCGGAACGGACGCCCCTCGTCCTCTGCCCCTATGACGCCGAACTGTTCGGTCACTGGTGGTATGAAGGACCACGCTTCCTCGATCAGGTCATCCGCCAGCAGGGGCAGGTCGATCGGGAGATCGCCTTTATCACGCCGGGGCGCTATCTGGACGAAACCCCGCTGATCCAGCCGTCCATGCCCAACGAATCGAGTTGGGGAGACGCCGGCTACCATGAGGTATGGCTGGAAAACAGCAATCACTGGCTCTACCGACACCTGCACCGGGCAACGGAGCGGATGATCCGCCTCGCGCAGGAACAGCGGGACCCCGAGGCCTTGCCCCGCCGCGCCCTCAACCAAATGGCCCGGGAACTCCTGCTGGCCCAGAGCAGCGACTGGGCCTTCATCATGAAAACAGACACAGCCGTCCGCTACGCTGTCAACCGCTCCGTCTATCACCTCAACAACTGTTCGCTCCTCGATGAGATGCTGCGCGGCAAGAAACCCCTAGAGGAATCGGTGATCGCCGA
This sequence comes from Heliomicrobium sulfidophilum, assembly GCF_057715735.1. NCBI lineage: Bacteria > Bacillati > Bacillota > Clostridia > Eubacteriales > Heliobacteriaceae > Heliomicrobium > Heliomicrobium sulfidophilum. The sequence continues at coordinate 32,438 of NZ_JBVTZZ010000002.1, read as the reverse complement.
TCTGGAGGAACGAAGCCCCCTCTTCCCGCGCATCGACTACCGCACCTACGCTGACACTAAGTCGTCGCCAGTCCACTGAAAAAAAAGCCGCCCTCACCCTAAACAGGGTGGCTGGGCGGCTTTTCCGCGCCTTTCGCCTGACATCGATTGCCGGTATACTTTGTTACAACGACCCTATTTTTTAATCCCGAAAGGGGATCATCACCAATGCACCGATACAAAGGAACCGGTCGTCTCACCCATTGGATCGAAGAGTTAGCGGCAACGGAGCGGGTTGCCTTCATTCGCTTTCCCGATGGACGGTCTTCCGGCCTGGGATTGAGACTGCTCGAAGGATATGCCCACCTAATGTACGTGGTTGCCGTGGCGCCCTCGGAAGGCTGGTATGCTGTCCACGCCACCCCACACGGTTGGATGGAGTTGCCGGCGATCCTGACCAGCCTCCCCCATCCTCCCGTGGAGATCCGCTATTCCCGCTAGCCTCTACATATCACCAATAAGTCCTTCCCATACCCCTCTCCTGCCTGTTAGGGGCAGAATGACACTGCGATTGCCTGCTGAAATCTCATGCCGACAGCATGCCTCACTGTCTCCCCCCTGCCTGCAAAAACTGGCTCCACCCTTTAAAGCGAAAGAGTGGTGTAGGTCGGCGCCGCGCTGCTGCCGCCGCATCCGTCTTCACTCCCCGGTAGACCTGGAGCGTCTGGTCGGCGATGGCAGACCAAGAGTAAACCTCGCGCACCTCCCGGGCGGCCTGCTTCGTCATCGCCTTGACGAGCAGTTCATCTTCGAGAGCGGTGACGATCTGATCGGCCAGCGAGTTGGCGTTGCCTGTCAAGGCCTTCAACCCGTTTTGGCGGTGTCGGACGATTTCAGCCAAACCGCCCGTATCAGAGACGACGACCGGCGTCTCGGCGGCCATCCCCTCAAGGGCGACAATGCCAAACGGTTCGTAGAGGCTTGGGAAGACGGCCACATCAGCTGCCCGCAACAGCCCCACCTTCGTGGCGCCCTGGACATAGCCGGCAAAATGGACCTTGTCACCGACGCCGAGGCGGTTGGCCAGGTGTTTTAAATAGTTCATCTGCGCCCCGGTCCCACCGATGACCAGCTTGGCCGGTTGGCGGCGCAGGATCTGGGGAAGCGCCTCAACGAGGACCTGAACGCCCTTCTCCCAGACGAGGCGGCCCACAAAGAAGATGATCCGTTCATGCGCGGCGGCGTAATCGCTGCGGCGGAACCCCTGGGCTTGGGCGGCAGAAAAATCGTCGGGGTGAACGCCGTTAGGGATGACGGAGATCTTGTCGCCAGGCATCTGAAAGATGCGGCCCAGTTCCCGCTCCATATGTTGGCTGCAAACGATCACGCGCCATGCCTCATAGCCCAGCCACCACTCGACCTGGCTGATGTAGCGCTGCAGGTCATTGTGCAAGCCGTTGTGGCGTCCCCATTCGGTGGCATGAATGGTGGCAATGAGAGGCTTCTGCCAGCCGTGCTTCAGGGCCCGTCCCGCATAGGCGACCAGCCAGTCATGGGCGTGGACGATGTCAAAATCGCCGTATTCGCTGGCGACGGCCAGCGCCTTTTCCAGGAAGGCGAAGTTGAGGTGATGGATGTCGCCGGCGAAATCGAGGGACCATAGAGAATAGGGATGGATGCGGTGGACGGTGACGCCCCGGTCGTTTTCCGTCGCCGGCAAACCATCGCCTCCCTGGGTGATCACATGGACCTCATGGCCCTGCCGCGTCAACGCCCCTGAGAGGCCGTGCACATGAGGCGCCAGCCCGCCGACCACGCGGGGCGGGTACTCCCAGGACAGCATCAGAATTCGCAAAAAAACACCTCCTGAAATTCTCCCTGTAAGCTCCCCCGTTACCCCGGAACCCACTCGTTACTATCAGAACAGAGGGCCAGGGGCCGTGAGCGGCCCCTACCCGTTGTGAACCTGGATCGTCCAGTTAATACCGTTGTTGTTGTCCCAGTTATGGGCGGAGTCGTGAAAGCAGAAGTGCATGGCGCCCAGGTCACGGGCGGGAAGGACCTTCACCCAACCGTAACCGGTCTTGTCCATTTCCACGTCTTCGACCTTATCCCAGTTGCCGGCGTCGCCGTAGCCCACATGCAGATAGACCTGATCGGCGCCGTCATTGGCCAGCAGCCCTGAGTAGAGGATGCAGACCTCCTGTCCGGCTGTGGCGGGCAGCGGATCGATCCTCACCCCGCCGGGATAGATGTTCTCAGCCATGGCTTCCAGACGGTTGTCGACACTGAAACGGGTGTATTTCTTGTCGGACACTCCATCACCTCCATTGAGTTCGGAGTTCGGCGTTGGGAGACCACTGGCCTTTCCTAGTATGCGGCGCAGCCCTGTCCCCTATGAACGGAGCTGCCGGGGAAAGCCTTTCAATAGGGGAAATGATTACTGGCATAAAAAAACGGCTCCGGCGCAAAAGTTGCGCTCGGAACCGTTTTTCTTTTTGGGATGGCCTCAAGGGCCGCTTCAGGGTCGGTTTAGTGTTCGGGATAACCGTAGAGCTCTTCGTAGATGAACATGAGCTCCTTATCGAAGAGGGTGCGCTTCAGCTCAACAGCTGTCTCGCGAACACGAGCCAGCACTTCGGCGGCTTGCACCTCGGTGAGGTCGATCTCGAACTCGCGGAACTTGGCCTTGATGGAAGCGGTGCCGGAGTGCTTGCCGATGACGATCTGACGAGCGAGGCCCACTTCTTCAGGGGAAATGACTTCGTAGGTCTTCGGGTTCTTCAGAACGCCGTCACCGTGGATGCCCGATTCGTGGGCGAACATGTTGCTGCCGACGATGGACTTCCAGGTGGGCAGGAAACGGCCAGAGGCTTTGGAGACGTATTCGCAGAGGTCGCGGAATTTTTCCGACTTGAAACCGAGATCGATTTCGTCGCAATATTTAAGCGCCATGACGACCTCTTCCAGCGCGGCGTTGCCAGCCCGCTCACCGAGACCATTGACGGTCACGCCGATATGGGTGGCGCCGGCGCGGACACCGGCGAGAGCGTTGGCGGTGGCCATGCCGAAGTCGTCGTGGGTGTGCATTTCAATGTCGATATTGACGGCTTCACGGAGCCGCTTGATGTTTTCATAGATCTTGAAGGGTTCCATGATGCCGACGGTGTCGCAGTAGCGCAAACGGTTGGCGCCCAGCTTTTTCGCTTCCGTGGCAAACTGGATCAGAAACTCAATGTCAGAACGAGAAGCGTCTTCGGCGTTGATGGAGACATAGAGGCCTTGCGACTTGGCAAACTCGACCGCCTTCATCATCGACTCCAGGACCCACTCGCGAGAAGTGCGCAGCTTATGTTGGATGTGGATGTCGGAAGTAGAGATGGAGATGGCAACAGCGTCACAACCGCAGTCGATGGAGTGCTGGATGTCAGAGATGACGGCGCGGTTCCAACCCATGATGCTGGCCTTCAGGCCCATCTTGCAAATCTTCGCGATGGTATCCTTCTCATCGCCACCCATGACAGGAATGCCCGCCTCGATCTGGTGAACCCCGATTTCATCGAGCATCTTAGCGATACGGATCTTTTCTTTGTTCGCGAATACAACACCTGCTGTCTGTTCGCCGTCACGCAACGTAGTGTCGACGATGGTAATTTGCCGGTTGGTCAACACCCTCACCCCTCAATTGTATTTTTTCTATCTCTTTGGTAAAGACTATTATATTTTAGCATAACTTCGAGCAAACGCAAGAATACAGAGATTTATATACTGTATACAGGCTTATTTGCCTGGATTTGGCCGTTTTTGGGCCATTTTTGGTTTTTTCTTCGACAAAATTCGATATACGCTTTCATGCCCACTCGACGGCGGTCACTTTTTGAATCGGAATGGGATGGGTCATGGGGTCAAGCATGTCGTCCCGAATGCCGTAGGCGATCGGCGGTGTCACGTCGATGATCTGAAACCGCTTCACCGTGCCGTCGTTAAAATAGACATACACCTTCCGCCCCTGCTCTTTCGCCTGTTCCAGCATGCTATACACTTTTCCCCGGTGCAAACTCATCATGTCTCCCCCTGCCTGCAGGATTTGGATCGGAACCACAGGCTCTCCAGCGACGGCAATAAACCCGTAGGAGCCTGGGGATGGTCTGCTGCCTGACGTTGCCGGAAGCAGTTGGGCCTTGGCTTGGATTTCCTCGATACGCGCTACAGGATCAGCCCTGTTGCAACGCCTGAAGGACGGCGGCGGCGTGGCCGGCCGACTTGACCTTGCGGTAGATCTTCTGGATATTGCCTTTGGGGTCGATAACAAAGGTGGACCGTTCAATGCCAATGGATTTTTTGCCGTAAAGCGTCTTTTCCTTGAGCACCTGATAAGCCTCGCAGACGGCGCTGCCGGTGTCGCTGAGCAGCAGAAAGGGCAGACATTGTTTTTCGACAAAGCGCTCATGAGATTTGACGCTGTCGCGGCTGACGCCGAGAATGAGGGCCTTCGCTTCCTCGAAGCGGCCATGGAGGTCGCGAAACTCCTGGGCTTCCAGGGTGCATCCGGCCGTGTTGTCTTTGGGGTAGAAATAGAGCACCACGGTACGTCCGGCAAACTGGCTCAGGCGCACCGTCTCCCCGTTGGAAGCGGGCAGTTCGAAGTCGGGCGCCTTCTGACCGATGATCAGTTCCTCCATATGTATATCGCCTCCCTGGGTTTGATCAGTACTTCATTGTTAGATCATCTTTTTAGGTCGTTTTCTTCCTTAAGACCATCTGGCAGCAGGGATCGCCGGCGCCGATGGGCTGTTCGGGAATAACTCCCGCCACTTTAATCGTGGCACGAAGGCTGCGGTCTTGTCAACCTTCAAAAAGGCTGCTGAACCTGTCAGCAGCCTAGAATGATGATTTACGGATTCACGCCAGAGCGTTTCATTATCAGCCTTCCTGGTTTCTTCAGGAGAGCCCCTGTCTTGGTTAAAGAGTCAGTTCCTGACCTAATCCGATCAGGAAAAGGCAACGGTGTTTCACTTTTGCCTGAAAAACGGTCTCTACAGCCCGGTGGTAGAGGTTGACTTGGCCCAGGTAAGTCCTGCGAAGCTGGAGGAACCATTCGGTCATCTCCATGCCCGCAGGCGGGCGGTCTGTCTTATAATCCAAGAGCACCCAGCCGTCCTCTTCCTCAAAGAGGCAGTCGATGACCCCCTGGACGATGACGGTGTCCTTCACAGCGGCTTTCTCAGGGTACACCTCCTGGACTGGCAGGGCCAGTGTAAAGGGAACCTCTCGCAGGCGTTGCTTCGCCCGGCAAAGGCGTCGCCCCAGCGGGCTTTCCACAAAGCCCCGGATTTGGTCTTCATGGATGGCCTCTCGCTGTTCCAATGTCAGCAGTTCCCGCTCGACAAGGGCGTCAACCTGCCGGGTGATGCCATCACGAGACAGATTGCCGGAAAAGTCAAGGTGTTGCATGACGAGATGAAAAGCCGATCCCCTCTCGACTGCCGTGAGCCGCCGTTCCTGTTGGAGAAAACGCGGGCGGATGTCAGCAAGCGATAGGGTTGGGCGATTTGCCGTTGCTTCCGGACGAGAGGTTGTGTCCGGACGAGAGGTTGTGTCCCTTTGACGCATTGTATCCGGTTGAGCATTTGTTTCACCGGCGCTGGCTTCCCCATCGCTTTCAGGAAGTTCCTCCCCCTGAGCGTAGAGCCATCGAACAAAGCGGTCCTTGACACGGCTTACGGCAACCTTGGCCGCGATTCCAGATACCTCGGCAAGGGGGTAACACCAGGCAAGCTGGCGGTCGACGCGTTCTGTCGAGGTGACCGGTTCAAACCGCTCCAGTTTGACTAACCAGGCCGGGTTGACCGTTTCCTGGCCGTCTGTTTCCGCCTGAATCTGTGTCAGTGATTTTTTTGTGGCAAAGCACAATCTCCACCGGGATATGTCCTTGGCGCCATCGGTTGCATCAGCGCGATCGGCTAGATTGGCGCCATCAGTTGCATCGGTGCCATCGGCCCGATCTGCTCGATACACCGCATCGACGGGGAGGGCAATCGCGCCGGCCGCCCAGGCATGAATTTCCCGCCCGTCACGATGTGCGGCCTGGGCCGGGCCGATCCAGTCGAGGTAGCACTTTGCCCGCAACAGCGAAGCATCTGGAATGGGCGAATCAGGCGCGAGCCCTTCGGCATCCTGCCGCCATTGCTCAGCCGACTTGACGATGTCGCGCACAGTGCCCAACAGGATCAGTTTTTCCTTGGCGCGGGTCAAGGCCACATAGAGGATGCGCATTTCCTCGGCGAGTGTCTCCCGGTAAAGGCGGCGTTGGATGGCCAGTTTGGCGACTGTAGGGTAACGGTAGCGCAGTTGTGTATCGACGACAACGGGGCCGAGACCGAGGTTTTTATGGATCAACAGGTCCTGGCGCAGGTCCTGGACGTTAAACTGGGTGCCCAGACCGACCACAAAAACGACAGGGAATTCGAGACCCTTGCTCTTGTGGATGCTCATGATGCGGACCACGTTTTCCTTTTCCCCGAGCGCCCGGGCTGTTCCCAGGTCGCCGCCCTGATCCTGGAGGCGTTCGATGAAGCGGAGGAAACGGAAAAGCCCCCGGAAGGTGGTGGCCTCATACTGGCGCGCCCGGTCGTAAAGGGCGCGCAGGTTGGCCTGGCGCTGTCCGCCGCCGGGCATGGCGCCGGCGTAGTCGTAAAAACCGGTCTCCCGGTAAATGGTCGCAATCAACTTAGCCAGGGAATCGCGGCGGGCCAGCGTCCGCCAGGCGTCGACCTGGCGCAAAAACGCCTGGAGACGGAAGGCCAACGGGGCGAGGTCAGCACAGCCGGGCACACGGTTGGGTTCACGATTCGGTGCGCCATTGTCTGGACGGTGGCCGCTTGCATGGCAATTGGCCGCTTCCGCCTGGGCGATGAAGGCCTGGATGGCGTCAAAGTAGGTGTTCCGCGCATCAGCCAGGCGGATGTGGGCAAGTTCCTCGCCGGTAAAACGGAAGATGGGCGAGCGCAGGACCGCCGCCAGAGGGATGTCCTGGCAGGGGTTGTCGATCACCCGCAAGAGCGACAGCATGATGGAGACCTCGGTAGCCTCAAAGTAGCCGGAACCGGTCTCGGCGTAAGCGGGAACGCCAGCGGCCCGAAACTCCTCCAAAAAGATGTCTGCCCGCCCCTTGGTCCCCCGCATCAATAGGACTATATCGCGGTAACGAACTGGACGGTAGCCGCCCTGATCGCGGTCAAAGACAGGCATGGCCTCGTCGATCAGTTCCCGGATGCGCCGCGCCGCCAAGCGGGCTTCATATTGGGCCGTTTCGAGGACCAGCAGTTCCTCTTCCCCATCGCCCGGTTCGGCGTCGTCTTCATCAGGGTCTTGGGCGGCTCCCTCGCCGGGACTGGCGGCACTGCTTTTACCGTCGGCGTCGGGCTGTCGCTGTAACAGGTGCAATTCGATGACCGGATCGTCTGGCCGCCCGGGCAATTCAGGAAAAGCGGCGCCATAAACCAGTTCAGCCTGCCGGTCATAGGCCATTTCACCGGCGCGGACAGTCATGATCCGGCGGAAGATGTCGTTGACAGCCTGAACGACATTGCGGCGACTGCGGAAGTTTTTGGCCAAATCGATGCGGGCTTCCCGAAGGCTTGCGTTCGCGGCATTGGCGGCGTCGCCGTCGTCAATGCCCGACGCCGCCATGGAATACGGGCCATATCGCTGATACTTTTCCAAAAACAGAGCCGGCTCAGCCAGCCGGAAGCGGTAGATGCTCTGTTTCACATCGCCGACCATGAAACGGTTGTTTCGCGATACCAGATCCAGGATCGTCTCCTGGACCCTGTTCGTGTCCTGGTATTCGTCGGTGAGGACCTCAGCAAAGTGTTCCTTCAATTCCAGCGCCAGTGGCGACGGGGCAGGGTCGCCGGGCGTCGCCCTTTCGTCAAGAAGCAGGCGCAGGCAGAAATGCTCCAGGTCGTTGAAGTCGACAAGCCGTTTTTCGCGCTTGGCCGCTTTGAAAGCGCTGTCAAAGGCAAGGACCACCTCGACCAGCATTTCCATGGACGGCAGCGCCCGCTCCAGGTCGATGACCAGCTCCTCGGGCTTCCGGAGGAAATATTTTTTCTGCAGGTCTGTGAGCTTCTTTTTGGCCTGATCGCGCAGGCGGCCCACTTCTTTTTTTACTCCTTCGTCGACAGGGCCGCGAACGGCCTTGGCCCGGGCAAAGGAGAGCGCCTGGAACTGGCCGTAAAGCTGTGACCAGGAACGCCCGGCCGCCAGCCGCAGGTCCTGTGTCACATGGATATCGGCGGTGATGGCGTCGGCATAGGCCGCCGGCCCCCCCGGACGGCGGCAGAGGGTCAGTGCCCGGGCGAAAAGCCCTTCCGCTTCGGCCAGGTCAATGGCCATCTCTTCCCGCAAAGCCGTGAACCAGGGAAGGTTTTCCCAATGCGGAGCCTCAGCAGATTGGGACTCCTTCGACTGTTGCCCGACTGTCTTCCCTGCTTCCTGAAAAATACGGAGGATGTCTCGCAGCCATTGTTCCGGCCAGGGCTGGCTGAGCGCCTTTTCATACAACTGGAGGACGATGTCCTGCAAGGGGCTGTCGTCACGGTCTCCCCCATAGGCGTCAACCAAGGCGGTAAATCTGCCGGCCCCCGCTTTGGCGCCCTTCCTGGATTCGGCCTGCCGCCTGTTCTCGGCCCCCGATTCAGTCTCCCCTTCCGCCCCTGCCTGCTCGTAAAAGGCCTCAAAGACCTCATCGAGCACATCCTGACGGAGCAGGGCGATCTCTGTCTCATCGGCAACCCGGAAGGCCGGGTCGAGGTCGAGGCGGTAGTAGTGCTTGCGCACCAGATCGAGGCAAAAGGAGTGGAGCGTCGTGATGGCGGCGCGGTTGATCAGAACAAGCTGCTGTCGCAGACGGGTCTGCTGGGGGTTCTGGGTCAATTCCTTCGTCAGCGCCGCCCGGATGCGTTCGCGCATCTCCGCCGCCGCCGCGTTGGTGAAGGTGACGACGAGCAGGCGGTCCACATCGACGCCTTCCTTAATGATGCCGATGATCCGTTCCACCAGCACAGCCGTCTTGCCAGATCCGGCAGCGGCGGCCACGAGGATGTCGCCGCCCCGGGCGGTGATGGCCTGCCACTGTTCGTCTGTCCATTTGGGATCGCGAGGCATGGGAGCGCTGTTTTGCCGAACCTGGCGCAGCGTATCGCGGCACAACGTATCGTGTTCGCAGTTCATCGGATCACCCCCTCGAAAACGGCATTGGGACCGGCGGCGATTTTTTCCCAGATCCTATCCGGCGGATCGTCGATGAGCAGGCGGTAGTCGTTGTCCTGCAACAGCAGGTCGAACTGGCAGACGGGCTTGTAGGGGCAAAAGCCGCAGGCGAGCCGGTCGTCGCGGCGGTAGGGGCGGATGGAGACGAGCCCGCCCAGAATGGCCTCGCCGGCGCGGGCGAAAATGCTCTGCAGGTACTGCCGAAGGAGGACGAACTGTTCGAGCGTCAATACGGAGGAGGCGCTGTAGAAGCTGCCGTCTTTTTTCAAACCTACCGGGATGAGCGGCGAATAGCCCTGCTGGGTGTGGCCGTCCATGAGGCCCACGACGGCCGGGTCGGCCAGGACGTGGCCGCGCATCTTCAAGGCCTTGAGGATGGCCTGATCAGCCTCTTCCCGCGTCAGGGGGCCGCCGGCCGGGAGAAGGGGGTCGCGGACGCCGAAGTAGAGCATCCCGCCGGGGCGGCATTCCGGCGCGCCAATCAGGGACGCTGGCACGCCTTCACCCTCACCCTGGCCCAAACGCCGGCCCTCACCCGGGTCCAATCCCAGACCCAGGCCCTCGCCAAAAGCGCCTCCCGCCAGAAGCCGGTTGCCGTGACGCAAGGCCACATCCAGGTAAGTGAGCAGTTGCAACTTCAGACCGTGGGCCATGTCGGCCAACTTCAACTCGGCCCGGTTGGACTTGTAGTCGATGACACGCAACCAGGGCGCATCGCTGGCACCAGCGGCGTCGATGCGGTCGATGCGACCCACCAGTTCCATCCAACGGCCCTCAGGCAGGGGCACCTTGACAGGCGGCAACAGTTCCTGCGGCCCAAAACCGACTTCGAGGGCGAGGGGCTGAAATTGGCCGCGCCGGGCGTGTTCGCCCAGGACGGTGACGGCCCGCGAGAGGGTCTGCTGAAGCCTACCGGTGAGGTAGCGGTGGCGGGCGGTGCTGAGCAGGATCTCGTTTTGCAGTTGCGGCGCCAGGTTGGAAACGACCTCGCCGGTGAGGCGAAACAGTTCCTCCTGGGGCAGGGCGCCCCAGTCAAGACGGTCCTGGCGAACGCGATCGCCAAACTGTTTTAAGGCCGCGTGAAAAAACTCGCCCAGATCGGGCGCTTCGAGACGGAAGACGCGCCGCTCTCTGAGCCGCAGGCCGTGAGAGACAAAATGGGAAAAAGGACAGGCCAGAAAGCGCTCGATCCGAGAGACGCTGGCCTTCAAGGGATCGCCGAAAAGGCGGCGGCTCACCGGCTTCGGCAGCGCCTTTTCCCGGTTCTCATGCCAAAGACCGGCCAGGACCTGTTGCAACCGCTCCCGCCAGGCGGGGCGTTCGGCCAGCCAAGAGTAGGCGGCCCACCAGAGGAGCGGCGCGGGACGGTGGGCCAGCGCTTCCCGCATGGAGGGGATCAGGTAGGAAAGGCTGCGTCCGGGGTGGACGATGTATTCCTGGGCCAGCTCGTCGTCGTACGTAGACGCTTTGATGGCTGCGTCCTCAAACGCTACGACTTCGAAGGTTGATTCTGCTTCGGCTGCGTCTCTTTTGGCCGCTCTCTCTGCGGAATCGCCGGTATAGCCGCCCGCAGGCAGCGGCAGGATGCCCGGTTCCAGCAGCCATGTTCGTTCGGCGACCTGCGGAAACAGTTCCCGCACCCGGGCGATGACCGACGAGGGCAGTTGCGCCCGCCCTTCGGCGTCCGCCAAGGGGTAGCTGAGATAGCAGCGTTCGCTGGCGCGGGTAAGGGCCACATAGACGTGATACTCCTCGTCAAAAAGGCGGCGGCGGCTGCCTGGCGCCAGTTCAAGCCCCGTCAGTTCCTGGATGCGCTCGCGCTCCTTGTCGTCGAAGATGCCATCGTCTTTGGGCCGGGCCGGGAGCACCCCTTCGGAGACGCCAAGGACAAAGGCGGCGCGGATCTCGGGGCTGCGGGAGCGGTCCAGGCTACCGACAAAGACCTGGTCCAGTTCGGGCGGAATCAGGTTGAGCTTCAGGCTGTCGAGACCTGCTTCCATAACGACGGCGTAGGTGGCCAGGTCGAGGGGCGTCTCGCCAAGGGATTCGACAATCTGGTCAAAGAGGTCGATGACGGCAGACCAGACCTGGCGGTGGGCACGGGCCTCTTCGATCCGTCCCGCCGCCTCCGCCTCGGCGATCCAGTCAGACAGTTGCTCCGGCGCCTTCACATCGACGAGCAGTTGATAGAGGGCTGCCGTGATGGGCCGCACCGCTTTCGCGTGGACGACGGCCTGGTGAAAGTCGCGCAGGGCGGCGCGGGCGCGGTCCCGGGCATCGTTGATCCGGGCCAGTTCGGCCAGTTCCTGGTCGGTGAATTCATCGAGGCTGTCCTCACCCAGGGTCAGGCGGCGGCGAAAGAGCCAGGGCGCGTCGTCGCGCCAGCGCCGCCCCCGGATGCCATGGGCCAGCACATAGTTTTCCAGCCGGTCCGTCTCCTCCCGGGAGATGGGAACCAGATCGGTTTTTACGTAGCGAAAAACCGGTTCATAAGCCCAGTCGCGCAAGACCGCCTCCAGGGCCGACCGGATGAGTTCGACCAAAGGGTGGTGGGGCGCCGGGCGCTTGCTGTCCATGAACAAGGGGATGCCGAAATCGCTGAAGACATTCTCCATCAGGTCCTGGTAGGATTCCATGTCGCGCAGAAAGAGGGCCATGTCGCGCCAGCGATAGCCCTGATCCCGGCAGAGACGGATGATCTCCCGGGCCGCCCCCTCCACCTCGCTACGTCGGTTGGCGGCGGCGCAGACGAAGAGGCCCGCTGTCCCGCCCGGCCAGGCCGGCGCGGGGCGGCGAAAATAAAAAGACTCCAGATGCTGCAGTTCGGGGTTTTTCTGAAAGCGGGGGGCTGTCGCGCCGGGAACTGCGCTAAGAGGGAGCGCTTTTTCAATCGTGATCGCTCTGTCGTAAGCCAGTTGCAAGAGCTTTGCCTGTGTCTCGCGGGTGCGGAAAAAGGGATCGTCCAGATCGCAAGGGTCGTCCAATTCGTCCGGGTCCAGGCAGAGGGCCACATTGACGCGGCGGCAGGCGGCCATGAGCGCCGCCAAGACGGAAAGCTCTTGGGGCGTAAAACCGGCAAAGCCGTCGACCCAGACCTCGGCGTCTCGAAGCATGGCCGATTGGGCGATGCGCTCGGCCAGCAGGTGCAGGTAGTCGTCGGGATCGGTGTACTTGCCTTCCAAAAAGGCGTTCAGCGCGCCATAGAGGAGCGTCAGGTCGTGGATCTTGTCGGCCAGCAATCCGGCGCCATGGCGCTCAACCACCTCGGCCTGGCAACGGCCCAGGCTGTTCACATCGATGTTATAGAGCTTCAACTCGGACAGTGCGCCGGCGAGAGCGTCGGCGAAGCCGGGCTGTCCGGCCGAGCGGTGAAAAAGGCGCAATTCGTCCTTATGCTTCTCCAGGAGGTTGCGCAAGATCATGCGCTTGCCCAACTCGCCGATAGGGATGCGGGCGCTGCCGCCCACCTCCTGGAGCACCCGGTAAGCGAGGCGGCGGAAGCTGAAGACCTGCGCCCGGATCGCGCCACCCAACCCCGGTGTCGTGGCCAAGGCACGCTCCGTCTGGAAGGTGGCTTGCTCGGGCACCAAGAACAGCAGCAGCGGCCCTCGGGGAGACTGGAGAAGTTCTCGGGCGATCTCGTCGAGACAAACCCGGGACTTCCCCGTCCCGGCCCGGCCAAGGATGAAGCGCAGGCTCATGGGCGCTCCCCTCCTCCTCCCCTGTGGTGCAGCGGCTCGCCGGGAGACCGGACGGTTGTCTCGGCGCGGCTCCTGTCAGCATGGCTGGTTTTGGCAGCGCTTGTTTCGGCGATGCCGGCGTAAAAGCGGCGGTCCATGCCCTTTAGATAGGGAGACCAGCCGTCCTTCGCCTCGGCCAAGGCCTGGCGCACCTTGAACATATCGGCGTCAAAACGATCGGCATAATGGAGGATCAATGCCTCTGCCGTCTGGGGTCGCTTGGGCGATTGCCACTCATACTCGCCGTGGTGGCTGGCGATCAAGTGAAGGAGTTTTACGCGAAGCTCCTCGGGAAAACCGGGCAGCTCGCTGATAAGCCGGTCGAGCAGGTTGATGCCGATGACGATATGTCCGAGCAGATTGCCGGCGACGGTATAGCCGATGACGCTCTGATACTGCAGCTCCTCGATTTTGCCGATGTCGTGAAGGAGTGCCCCTGTAGCCAAGAGATCCCGATCGGCTTCCGGCACGCCAGCAGCGAGGCCGAGCGCTGTCCCATGGACGCCGAGCGAGTGTTCCAAGAGGCCGCCGATGTAGGCCTGGTGGTGAGTCATCGCCGCCGGGGCGCACAGGTAGGCGCGGCGGATGTCTCCTTCAGCGAAGAGGCGCGCCAACAACGTTTTCAGGTGGCGATTGGCGATGGCAGCAATGGCGGCGTCCAAGTCCGCTTCAAGCTGGTTCCGGTCCAGCGGCGTTACCGGCAGAAACTGGCCCCAGTCGATCTCCCGGGGATCGACCAGTTCGACGCCTTGGATATGCAACTGAATGGCGCCCTGATACTCCGTCGCCTGGCCGCGGATGCGAAAAACCGTCTCCTCCTTCAGGATCTGGGCGAACTGTTCCCCCTTGTCCCAGGCTCTCGCCTCCACCTTGCCGGAGCGGTCTTCCAGGGTGGCGGTAAGATAATGCCCCTTAGCGGCGTCGCGGTAGGGCATGAGAGAAAAACGGCGAACGACCAGGAGGTCATGAAAAGCCTGACCGTGTTTGAGGTCTTTGAGCATAAGACGGTCGGTATGGCCGACAGCAGATGAGTGGGTCACGAAGACAACTCCTTTTCTATGCGAATTCAGCAGGTTTCTAAAACGTGTCGTCAACGCGGGTGAACACTCTATTTCGCGTAAAGACATGACGTGGAAATTTTTTTGTGTAAATCCTTGGCAAGGAGAGAAAACGAACAAGTACGGGACCCGTACTTGTTTCGGCAAGAGGTTTCTAAATTCCTTGCGATAAAAAATGCCTTTCAACTTGCCGACATCCTAAAAGGCGGCTTATTGAAAGGCATCTTGCTCAATCGTGGTTGTTGCTACAAGTAGGTCGTCTTATAATGGATTCAACCGCAACAGGCGTAAAAAGCCGGAGGTGATCGAACCGTATGAGCAGTTCCCTACAGGCCATCATGAACCGCGCCACCGACAGACCGGTCAACGGCGCCGTCGAGTTTATCGTCAACGCCGGCCGTGTGCTCCTCGAAGCGAACGCCGAGGTGTACCGGGTGCAAGACACCGTCCAGAAGATGGGGACCGCTCTCGGTATCGATGAACTGGAGAGTTATGTCACCCCAGCGGGGGTCTTTGTCAGCTACATCGACAGCGAAGGGAACCTCCGCACCTTCTTCCGGCGCGTATCAAAACGGCAGGTCAATCTCGATCGGATTTCCGCCATCAATTATCTTTCCCGAAAAGTGGTCCGCCGGGAGATCCCCCTGGAGGCGGCCTTTGCGGCGTTAGAAAAGATCGAAGACACGCCGCCCCTCTATTCCCCACTGGTAAAGCTGTGCATCAGCGCGGTGATCGCCGCCGGCAGCGCCGCCATCTTCGGCGGCGGCTGGACGGAGTGCGGGGTGGCGCTGGGGATCGCTTTTCTCGCCTTTTTGCTGATCGACGGGACGAAGCTCTTCGCCATCGCCTATTTGCGCGAACTGCTCCTCGGCGCCGTCGGAACGGGACTCGTCCTGGCGGCGCGCACGGCCGTCAATTTCGACATCGGCCCTGTCGTCGTCGGGTTGCTCTTGTCGGCCATCCCAGGGGCCTATCTGGTCAACTCGGTCCGGGACATTATCGCTGGCGACCTGATCTCCGGCGCCATCCGCGGCCTCGAATCGAGCGGCCTCATGGCGGCCCTCTTCGGCGGGGCGGGCATCACGCTGGCCATGGTGGGCACCCAGTACCTGTCCGAGCCAGTGGAACCGCAGCCGCCGATCATCGCCGTCAGCTTTTTCGTTTCCGCCCTCTTTAGCATTTACAACCAGGCGCCCAAGCGAACGGTCTTTTCAGCAGGGCTGACGGGGATGCTCAGCGCGACGGTCCTTTATCTGGCGGTGGCTCAAGGGTTCACGCTGGTCCTGGGCATGTTCTGGGGCGCCATCGCAGTGGCTGTCGCCAGCGAAATCTTCGCCCGCATCCACCTCGTGCCGGTGACGGTCTTCATTGTGGGCGGTTTCATGCCGCTCCTCCCGGGGATCTGGTTCTTCCGAGCCACCCAGTATCTCTTTACAGGCAATTACCTCTATGTCCTGGAGCCGCTGATGGTCGGCGCCGGCGGCATCGTGGCCGTAGGCGCGGGCGTAGCCATCGTGACGGCGGTGATGCGGCACTGGAAACAAAACCGCTGGAACATCCGCCTGGACTGGCGGTATTGGCGGAAACGAATCCAGCGGATGTGACCGAGATGTGCCACATGTCACAGCATAGAAGCCCGGACATCGATTCCTTTAAACTGCTCGACAACTTGATGCAGCACAACCGTTGACTGATACATCGCTTCTGTCTTATTCGTCAATTCCTCCAATGTGGCCAACATTTCTTCCGCTGAAGCGCCTACATCGGTCAGGTTGCTGCCATGGCGGACAAATGTTTCTTGGATGCTGGCCAGTTCATTGGTCAAGTGGCCCAAATCCGCCTGTTGTCCATTGGCCTGGTCCGATACGGATTCCACCGTTTTGCGTATATTGATGATGCTTGCCAATATCTGTTCGATATCCTTCCCGGTAGACTGGGAGAACTGTGACGATGCTTCCAACTGATGGTCCACATCCCGTAGCGCTTTGTCCGATCGCGCCATCTCTCGGAGAACGGTAGCAATGACATCATTGATCTTTGTCGCCGTCAGACTAGTCTCATTGGCCAATTTGCGAACCTCTTCAGCAACGACACTGAATCCACGCCCTGATTCACCTGCCCTGGCTGCTTCAATGGCCGCATTCAAAGCAAGCAGATTGGTCTGTTCCGAAATCTTTTGAATCAATAAGATGAATTCACCAATACGGTCAACCGCGCCTGTCAGGTTCTCGACAACGGATAAGGAAACGATAAAGCTCTGTCTTGTCTGTGTAACGCTTTGTCCCATTTCCTGCAGGCGTTTCATGCCTGTCGTCGCCGCATCGGCAATATAGCCGCTATCCTCCCGAAGCCGTTCTAATGCTTCATGGATGGACTGGCTCTTCTGTTCCACTGATTCTGAAGAAGCCTTCAGCGTCTGGAGAGATTCAATGTTTCTTTCTAAAGCAACGCCGCTATCATTGACGGCGGCAGCGACATTGCCCATCAGTTCTTCCGATTGTTCCGATATTGTCATCAAGGTTTCGCTCGTTTTTTCAAGTTCAAAAGAGGATGCCTGCACAGAACGCATGTTATGCCGCAGGGACGCCATAAACTGGTTGAATTGGCGACAGAGATCGCCGATCTCATCCTTGGCTGCTTCCGGCAGAACTTGCCCCAGGTCTTTTTGCGAGATAATCCCGGTCACTTCCTTAATAGGCCTTACGATATTATGATTCAGCCAAAGCAAACAGGCCGTAGACAGGATCAGAAGCAAAACGACGAGGACAGTCACATGGGACAACAGCGTGTTCAGCGCAAGAATCCCGGAACGCCGTTGATCCATCGCAAAAACAGTTCCAATCGGTTTGCCGTCACCACCCATAAAGTCATGGCGTCCATAGGTTATCATCTGATCTCCGTCAATTTGCCACCCGATTTGCATGTCATTCATGACTTCTACGGCATACGTTTCTATAGGCACATCTGTCGTACTGATGCGGGCGCCGTCAGAAAAACAAAGCCCAATATCCACACCGGTAATCGCCTTACCTTGCGCCATAAGGGTTGCATCACACTTGGTGAATTGCACTACATATCCACTCGGGGTACGAAAAGAGAGATCTTCACCATCGACGACGGGTGTCAGGCCTACAATATAGAGGCCATCGGCATACTTGAAATAGGCGCTGACAAAATGCCGCTCTGCTGTCAATTTCGGCAAGAGATGGTTTTTTAGCTTATCCGTTTCTTTCAACGAAGAAGGCATGTCAGTGCTGCCAAGCAATTGGAAATCCATTGTGAAAACCATCAGTTCGTTCTGCTTATTGACTGTGTCAATAACATTTCCTTCGATCCATTCCCTGTCTTGATTCAGGATCGCCTCATGAAATTCTCCCCACTGGGTCCAGTTTGCGATCGATTCATTATTCGCATTTTCCAACGTCTTGAAATATGCATCTACGCTCTTCATTTTTGAACTGATGTTATCTTGCTCGATCGTGATGATGCGGCTTTTCATCGTCATGTAGGTATAGCCTATCCCTAGAGATAATGGAAGAAAAATGACAACCAAAAGTAATAGAAGTAACTTATGCTGTACCTTCATACTGCACCTTTCCTCTTTTCAACCATGATAACAATGTCTTAGCTTGTATTCTAATATCTCATTGTTACCATATGGTTAAAACGGTGCTTTGCTAATCAACTCTTAACATGATAATGATTGTGCATTCGATACTAGACTTGTAAGCAATTGGTTGTTTGTTTTTTTGTTCCTTTTTGAATATAATTTTACAAAACATTCCGATTTTCTATATTGTTATTTGGCTTTTTGCCACGTTTTCAGATCCTGCGGTGATCAACAGCCATTTCCATTTTCAGGTGTCTGGTTCGTTTTGTTTTCTCTACAGAACGGACAGCCCTGCACCGCCAGGGGCAGTTCCAGCCCACTCGCCTCCATCAGTTGGGCATCGAGGAGGATCGTCTTCGTCGGACCGTCAGCGACGATTTCCCCCTGCTGAACGACGATCGTCCGCTCGCAGAGGTCATAGACCATGTCAAGGTCATGGCTGGTGATGATCTTCGTATGGGGAAAGCTGCGCAGCAGGTCCATGAAGCGCCGGCGCGATTTCGGATCTAAAGCCGAGGTGGGCTCGTCCATGACGAGGATATCCGGTCCCATCGACAAGACGGAGGCGATGGCGGCGGCGCGCTTTTCCCCGCCGGAGAGCTTAAAGGGCGCGCGCTCTTTCAGGTGGGCGATCCCGACGGCCGCCAAGGCGGCCTCCACCTGCTTCTCCACTTCTTCTTCAGCAAGCTTGCTGTTGCGCGGCCCGAAGGCCACATCATCATAAACGGTCGTCATGAACAACTGATCATCAGGATCCTGAAAGACCATGCCCATCCGCTGCCGGATCTGGGGCAGGGTCTTTTTTGTCACCGGAATGTCATCGACAAAGATCTCCCCGCGCGAAGGCCACAAAAGGCCCATCAGCAACAACAGCAGCGTCGTCTTACCGGCGCCGTTGCCCCCGATGATGGCCACCGACTCTCCCGGCGCAATGTGAAAGGACAGCCCTTTGACGGCCGGGTGTCCGTCAGGATAGGTGTAGCGCAAATCTTTTACTTGCAATTTTCCGCCGCTCATGGAACCACCCCCGTAATCAAAGAACCGAGCCACGATGAAAGGTTCACCCAACGAGCCGCCAGGAAAAAGGCGCTCCAACCGGCGGCGAAGAGGATATCCCTTGCGCCCAGCTTCAGTCCCAACTCTCCGGCGTGATAATCGCCGGTAAAACCGCGCAGGCGCATGGCCTCATAAACGCGCTGGGCTCTGTCCATCGTTCTCAACAGCAGTTGCCCCGCCAGAGAGCCCCAGGCCGACCAGTGGACGCCCTTTTGCTCCGGCGCCCGCAGCGAATAGGCCATGACGGTGCGCTGCACCTCTTCCATCAGCACGGAAATATACCGGTAGGTCAGCATCAACTGGAGCACGAAGAGCTTCGGGACTTTGAAGATACGCAAGGCGACAGCGATCCGGTCCATCCCGGTCGTGGCGATCAGGATGAGCGTCGCCGTCACCGTGAGGGCGGTCTTGAGGAGCAGGGAGAAAAAGGTGAGCCATCCCGCCGAGAGGGCCACGCCGCCGATGACGACGACCTCCCGGTTCAAAAAGGGGCTCAAAACGCCGATCGTCAGCACAAAAATCTCCACGAAGAGGACGCGCTTGAGGATGGCCGCAGGCGGCAGTTCGGCAAGGGTTACGAGCATGACCGGAAAAAGGACCAGCGGCAACAGTCCCCCGATGGCCCGGCTGTCAAAAGAAGTAACCACAGCTAAGTAAATAACTGTGGTTAGCAACTTCGTGACCGGGTGAAGCCGGTGGATGGACGTCTGCTGACGCGCCAGGTCGTCCAGTTGTCTCATGCTGAGAAGCGAATCGGTAATATTCAACATCGTTGCCCGTCCCCGTCGGGTTTTTTACCGGAAGATGCCCTTTTGTTTAGACGTTCAGCTTTCGTTGCTGTCGCTTCGTCAAATGGATCAGGAATCCGATCAAAGCGGACAGGGCCAGTGTGAGCAGGCCGCCGACGATGCCCGATACAGAGGTTCCCGCGTTGACATTGGGCCAGGCGGATTCGGCAGACTCGGCGGATTCGCTTGATTCAAGCGCCTGTGTCTCCGTTGGCTCCGTCTCCGCGGATTTGAAGTCGTAGTCCGGCAAAATGGCGGTCTTGCTCTGGATGTCGGCGAAAACATGATAGAGGTCACCGGAGGCCTCCAGTTCGGCTGTTCCCGCCACCTTCTCCATGGACCATTCCAATCCGTCCGGATTGGCCGAGGCAAACCAGGACAACAGGCCGCCAACAATCACGGCGGAGATCGCCAACCCCTGCAACACTTTGCGGTAAGAGATATCACCATAGGCGCGACCGGCGGTCACCTGTTCCAGGATCTCCGGGCGGCTTTTCCAGACGAAAGTGATGACAGCGGCGGTCACCAGCCCTTCCACCACGCCGATGGCCAGGTGGATCGGCTGCATCAACAAGAGGAATGTATTAAAGGGCAGTTCCGTCTTGCCCGATAAGAGCGTCTCCATAACCACGCTGAAAGCGCCCAGTTGGAGTCCGACGATCGCCGAGATGAGCGAGGCCACGAGGATACGGTTCGCCGTCAGGCCTTTTTTTATGATGCCTTTATAAATCAACGGGTAGGCGACAAAACAGGTGTACACGCCGAGATTGAAGAGGTTGCAACCGTAGGCGAGCAGACCGCCGTCGGCAAAAAAGAGTGCCTGAATGAGTAAGATGGAGGCCATCGTCAAAAAGCCGGCATGCGGACCAAGCAGGATCGATAGCAGCATGCCGCCGCCAAGATGTCCGCTCGACCCGGTGCCGGGAATGGAAAAGTTGATCATCTGGGCAGCAAAAACGAAAGCGCCCATCACCCCCATCATGGGGATGATCTTGTCATCGATATTGCGCTGGACTTTTTTCATCGAATAGGCCGCCACTCCAGCGGCAGCAGCCCACAGGGTCCCTCCCACGACAGGAGAGATGAGCGCGTCGGCCATATGCATTTTCCCTGAACCCCTCTCAAAAAAATGACCCATAACGGGTGTGTCACCAATCCCTTTCATAGGGACAACTACCCTTCATGGGCCGAGTTTTGAGATATTAATCCGAACCGCGCGAAGTCTTCATGACTTCAGTGTTTCTAATCTATCATCATCTTTGGGGAGCGTCAAGTTATGGAAGCTTGGTCATCGTTATTCCCAAGCCTGCTATACAGTGATTTTCAGCAAAAAGTCGTCATAATTCTTCGCTTGCTTAAACTGAACATCTTGGGCAACGGCTTTGAAATGAAGTTTTCCGCACTTGATCTTTGTTTTTTCCACTTCATTCAGATCCTTATCCTCTTTGTCTATCTTCGTTTCCACGATAAAGAAGAGCTTGGCTTGATCATTCTCTCCTTTACGAATCACGGCCCAGTCGGGAGAATATTCGCCATAGGGCGTATCAATGACGAAGCCTCCCTTTTTGATCTTGGTATATAGCAGCACTTTCTCGTCTTCTTCGAGTCTTTTGGCGAATTGGAGTTCACCATCGCTGTCGAACTTGTAATACTTATGGACGGCTCTGCCTTTATCTGCGCTCGTCTGAAAGACGAGCGATGCGGCGTCATCAAGCATACCCATGTCGATCGAATCGGCTTCGAATATGGTCGACTCGTCAAAAACATAGCCGTCAATGGCTTCATAGCGGACAACGCCTTTTGCCATGAAATCGGTTCGTTTTTCCTTGATCTTTTGCGTCACTACATCGAGGATGTCTTGATTCTTTAGGAGGGTTGCCTTCTCCAGCTTCGATATGATCTTAAAAATGGCCAGACGGGGCAGCAGGGTGTGGTACATGATATAGTTGATGATCTCGAACTGGCTTTTTTGCAAATCCAGCCCTTCCGGTTCACTGAAAAAGGTCTGTTGCACCGAATCAGAGAGGCGGAACTTTTTCTGTTCGTCAAACTCTGCCTTGCCTGATTCAATATTGTACTCGTAGAGGACCCGCTTAAACCGCAGGAGTTCGTTCAGTTCTCTCGCCGATTCTTCGATGAAGGCATCACTATCGATGTTAACTTGATAGAGGGTCCGTTGGGACATGCGCTTGCCCAGTTCCTTGAGCAGTTGTTCAAATTGCTCTTCTGATATATAACTGTGGGCGCCATTCTCGATGGGTTCTTCGTCGCCGTTTTTAATGAGAATCTTCTTGCTGCCTTTTGCCTGCATCGCTTCAATAAAGGCTTTCTTGATCATGATGCTGTGCTCTTGCAGCGTTTCATGGATAAAGGTGATGGCTTCAATTTTCTTGGCGTCTTTGGTCAGTATGCCCTCTTTGTTGATGATGTTCTGTTCGATCAGTTCTTTTCGAAGGGGTTCCGTCAGGTCGATGATCTTGTTTTCCGGAATGCCGGCATTCCGGAGTGAGGCATGAATCACATCGATGGTGACTTCTTCCTTATTGAAGCCGGCCTGTTCATTAAAATCTTTTTGGAGTGCTGCGGCAAAATGGTCATAGTAATCATTGGCGATGACGGTCAATTCATTGATCGTCTTGTCTGTGCAACGGGTGCCTTCAATATCTACGGAGAGGCGCAATCCTCTGCCGATCTCTTGTTTTTTGGCTATATCGGAGCCGCCTTTTTTCAAGGTGCAGAGGGTAAAGACATTCGGGTTATCCCAGCCTTCCCGCAACGCCGAGTGGGAGAAGATGAACGCCAAGGGTTCCTCAAAGGATATGAGCTCGTCTTTCTTCTCTAGGATCAGTTCAATGCCCCGGTCGATATCTTCTTGGGACTTGGCTTTCAGCTTATCTTCATCCATCACCTTGTCCCAATCTTCAATCTCTACGGCATTTTTGTGCTTATCGACGGCAAAATAGCCTTCTCTCACCTTGTGTACATTTTTATAATCTTTAAACAGCTCCGGGTATTCGACAAAAAGCTGCTTCCCCTTTATATCCGTGATGATCTTGCTATACTCTTCGTCAAAAATGCGCAGGTATTCCCCTCGGCCATCAGGGGAGCTGGTGTCTCTATACTTGTTGACGGCGTCTATGAAGAACAAGGTGAGGACTTTGATTTTTCTTCCGCTCTTCAAGATCTTGTATTGTTTCTCCAAGTGGCTCTTAATGGCCAGCCTGATTTGGATTCGAATCGTCTCTTCATCACTGATGTTGGCATTGTTTTCTCCGACGGCAAGCTCCAGGATATCGTCCCAATTGCTGATTTTCAGCTTTTTCAGCTTGTGCGGATCTTCCATGACGAACATGTTTTTGTATTGAACCAGGTTCCCAGAGCATTCAAAAAGAGAGTCGCCGCCTCGGACTTTGACCTGCTTCTTGCGAATCTGCCCGCCCTGCTCGACACAGAACAGTTCGATCTTGGCAAAGAGGTCTTTCGTAAACTCTACGTAACGAACGTAAGGGAAGTCTTTCGGTATGGCGCCGTGGACGGTTTTTACCTGGATCTTCTTGACGAGATTGTTATAATAGGCATCGTAGGAATCGAGCTTGTAGACCTGGTTGTGCCGGCTTTTATGGGTGGCCGAATAGCGCAGGACAAACAAGGGGTTGATCCCCTCGATGGCTTCCAGCGAGGCGCTCTTCTTCTTCGCTGTGCCCTCGATTTTTTGCGGTTCGTCGATGATGACGATGGGGTGAATGTACCGGATGTCTTCCCAGAGGATCTGGCCGTATTCGTCGGATTGACGGATTTTGTTGGAATCTTTATTGAAGGCCTGGATGTTCATGACCACGATGCTGAGGTCTCTCGTCTCCACAAAACTGCTGCTGATCTTTTTCAAGTTCTTGGAGTCGTAGACGAAGGCATGGTTCATAATGTCCAGGCCGTCGTAGATGCCTTTGAAGTGTTCCCGCAACATGGTGATGGTTTTCTCTACGCCTTTTCGAATGGCAATGGTCGGTACAACGATCATGAACTTCGTAAAGCCATAAGCGCGGTATAATTCGAGAATGGTCCGCAGGTACACGTAGGTCTTGCCTGTGCCTGTTTCCATCTCGATGGTGAAGTTGTTCCCTTTCAGTTCATGATCGGTGAACAGCTTGTTTTTTTGCTGCACCTCGCGAAGGTTGTGCAAGAGCCTCGCCGGTGACGCCAGTTGCGGGTTGCGCACAGGATCGCCTTCGCCAAGTTTCTTCATTCTCTGTAGTTGATGATAAATGGTTCCGTCATCGTGGCGGTTAACGCCTTTAAAGAGGTTGACGACAGAGGTAACAGCATCTTTCTGATAGTCCAGCCTGTCATCAAATTGGAACGCAATGCGGTTGGTCATCATGGCACCCCTTATATGAACTCGACGCGATAGGCTTTCTTCTTCACACCGCTGTTTTTCTTCATCTGCGCTTCCAACCGAAGCATGCTGTTGGTTTTCAAGCTGATATCGGCGCCGAAGGCGCTGTCACGGAAGATGATCTTGGTGGGCATGGGCTCGATGGCGGCGATTTTATCAATCATGCTTTCCGTTACGTTTTCTTCCAAGCAAACGAGAACGGTGTCGGCGAAGATGTAGGTTCGTTCACCGATGGAAGCTACTTTCTCCACCTTGGACGATAAGGGGATATCCCGGTGACGGAGCAGGATCTCATAAACCACATCAAGATCGGTAAAGCCGGGGGTGAAGTCCAGCCTGTCTTTATCGGTCATGGCGCTTTCATCAAGTGTCATTTGATCGGACTTCATCGCTTCACTGAACCAACGGATATTGGTGTCGGCCACTTTGAAGACCTTGAAGCCGATGTCCAGGTTTTCGATGCCCTCTTTGTCTCTGTTTTCTTCGATGATCTTGTCTCCGGCTCTGCGGATGCGTTCTTTGCCGATTTCGCAAATATTTCTATACCCTAATTTGAATGCTTCTGACTTTTCATCACAAGGTTCTGGAATCTGTACCAAGATAAATTTTAGGTGTGTTCCTTCTTCTGCATTTTTCTTTATTATGGAATGAGCGGTTGTCCCACTACCAGAAAAGAAATCCAAAACAATATCGTTATCCCTTAAATCAGTCATTTCAGTAATTTTTTCCATCAAGTGTATTGGTTTAACATAGTTAAATACACCACTCGCTAAAAGATTTTTAACTTCATTTGTGCCATTTTGATAATTAAATTCCTTTTCTTCCCATATAGATTTTGCTTTGGTTCTTTTTATTTCACCTTTTGCGGAAAGATAGTCTTTCTGAAAGATGTCCCATGCTTTTTTCCCTTCACGCATAACTTCTTTTGGAATGATAAGGTCAATGTTGTCAAGTAATTTTTCTTTACTCCAGCGCCAAGTACCCTCCTCATTGGTACTTGGTTGAATGGGTAGCACAGGAACAGTAAAATTATTATCTTGTACAAGTGAAACAGTTTCTTTATCGGGATTAACATAAATTGGATAATAAAGGTTTGGTCTTTCGCTTCTTCTCCAAAATCCACCTCTTTGACGTAAACCTAATAATCTGTATACACCCCTATCATCCCTCATATTATATTCTGATATCATCTCATCAGATAGTTTATGACCCACTATATTTGCAGAAATAGAGCTTTTGGTGTATACAATTAAATATTCATGCATTCCTGCTAATTCGCTTTTGGATTGGGAACCCCTTGGATTACTTTTGATTATAATAATTCCTATTAAATTATTATCTCCGAACACTTCGTCGCACAGTTTACTTAAGTTATACAACTCGTTATCGTCAATTGATATAAAAATCACTCCATCTTCTGTCAACAAGTCTTTTGCCACCTTCAACCGAGGATACATCATTGACAACCAATTGGAATGATACCGTCCGTTGCTCTTTTGGTTAACGATCAGATCAGACGCTCTCCCTTTTCGTCTATCTCCCCTTCCAATGCACTGTTTTCACGCTGATCCATCGCAAAGTTATCTTTGTAGATGAAATCATTGCCCGTGTTGTACGGCGGATCAATGTAGATCATCTTCACCTTGTTGTAATAACTGTTTCGGAGCAGCTTCAAAACCTCTAAGTTATCCCCTTCTATATACAGGTTCTCCGTCGTCTCCGGGTGTTTGCTTTCTTCCGGCACATATTTCAAGGTTCGACCGACCACGTCCTGGTTGGCTAGCTTTTTCGCTTCTTCCTTGCCGGCCCACCCCAGTTCGTAGCGCTCTGACATTTTCTCGCTGACCGATTCAAATTGTCCCAGTTCCGCTTTCAAGGCTTCCAAGTCCACTTGCCCGTCTTTCACGGCAGCAGGAAAGAGTTGGGCCAGCTTTTTTACATTTTCAGCGATCGGATTGAATATTTCCTTTTGAACTTTTGAGAACTCCATGTTCTTCCTCCCTAAGCAGTTTCGATTATGTCGTTCAATTGGGCATATAGGCGTTTTAGCTCTCCGTTGAGCCTCGCCTGCTCGGCGACGGTTCTGGCTGAATTAAGATCGTTTTTCTTCTGTTGCGTTTCCTTGAGGCAACCGTAGAGGCGCAATGTCTTCTCCCGGTTATACCATATCTTTGAAGGCAGGAGCCCCTTCATGCCTGACCACAGGGACAGGTTGGAGATGACATGGGCCTTGCCCATCATTTCCAGGTAATAGTCCAGCTTGTTGCCCCTGTTGCCGATTTTGTCAAAAAAGATGTGCTCTTCCATTAACCTGCTGACCTCGTCGGCGAAGCGCATCGACGTGGCAGCGGAACATAGCATATCTTCGAGGACGATCTGGGTCCTGTCTTGTCGATTCAGCCTTTTGTGGGCAAAGCAAAAGATCTGCTGCTGGCTGTGGTCATAGAACCGGATGACACAGAAGGGTTTGACGAGACGCTGGAAGAGCGTTCCGGTAAAGGGGGCATGCTTCAAGGCGCTCAGGCGGACTGTGAAAAAGAGGATCGCCTGGCAGTCGTATTCGTCATTGATCAGGGACGGGATCGCTTCTCCGGCGATCTGGTAAGATAGCCGCACCTCTTGTACGTTCTCTTTGAGTCGCTTTTTCTCTGCCGGTGTCACTTCGGATGTCAGGAAGGTTTTCACGGCAAAGGTTTTCTCGACCCGGTAGGTGTCGGGAATGGCCAGCATGGCTTCACCTCTATTCGACGACCAGAAAAGAGATCAACTCAAAATCGTCGCTGGTTGCATTGGCAAATTCGTTGTTATAGCCGCCGAAGTCAAAAATGGTTGCCTCTGCCTTTCTCTCTTCATCGCCTTGTATGGCCGCTATGGCCTTATTGAGCAGGTGGGAATAGACGGACATGTCTTCGGCATTTTTGGTGCGCTTGTTAAAGGCTTTGAACAATGCGGGATCAGGCTTGTCTCTGCCAACAGCCATTTTCCGGAAGGCTTTCAAGGCTTCACGGGCATTCTGGTTGCCATAGTAAACCTGGCCGTCTTTGCTGATGTAGATGACATAATAGGGATAGATGGAACTGTCTGTGGCGGGTTTCGCCTTATCTTTCTGGTATCGGAAACAGAAAAGGCAACCCTGCTTTTCGCCATCCACTATGGAATAGACCCCAGGGGGGACGCAATCGATCTCTGGATGGTTCTTGACATATCCCGATAATTCGTACAGGTAATCGTTCATGTTCAAGTCGGTCAGGGATAGGTTGTCATTCAGTTCATCTATCTCAATCACTTCTTCTTGCAAGCGCTCCAACTGTCTTTTCCGGAAGATGAAGTCGTTCATTTCGGGGGAGAGGAAGTCTTCATCGCCTGTCGATGACAGGTTTACGGCCATCATTTTTCCTTTGACTCTCTGTTCGAGTCGGAGATATTCGTTCAGTTCCAGGTTCGGGAAGAAGTTGATCATGGCGATCTGTTTGTTCTGGCTGCCGATGCGATCGATCCGGCCAAAGCGCTGAATGAGGACGACGGGATTCCATTGGATGTCGTAGTTGATCACGGTGTCACAGTCTTGCAGGTTCTGTCCTTCTGAAATGCAGTCGGTGGCGATGACCACATCGATCTGCTCCTGTTTCGGCAACGCTTGTCCCCGTTTTGACAGGGGAGAAAAGTGGCGCAGGATCGTGTTGAATTCGGAACGGATCTGCTTCATCGTTGTCCGCGGTTCGCCCGAGCCTGTAATGGAAGCTACGTTGATTTGATGCTTGGAGAGTTCTGGGGCGATGTGGCGGTAAAGATAGTTGGCTGTATCGGCAAAGGCCGTGAAGATGAGGATTTTTCGGTTTCCCTGGTTATAGGGCGTATGGATGATTTTATCGACAATGACCTCTTCCAGCTTTTTTAGCTTGGCGTCCCTTTTTTCGTTCAACAGTTGTTGGGCCTTGCTGTACAAGCCTTCTAAGATGTTTTTGTCGTAGTACAGGTCTTCGAGAAAATCGGCCGCGATCAGATGCTCCACTTTGATCTCATATTTGTAGTTCAAGACGACATCTTCTTCGCTGTAGTCTTCGCCTTCCAGTTGCACGTCCCCCGTTTGGCTGCGGCTGATCGCATCGATGTAATCGTTTATTCTCGCGAGCAGTCTCCGGATCGTCTCGGAAAAGGCAAAGACGGAGCTTTCCAGTCGTTTGAAGAGGTTAAACCGGTGCAGCCGAGCGTTGATCAGTTCGCGGCTTTCATGGTAGAACAAAACCCTGTCGCCGTGAACGGTCTGATATTTTTTTCGGTAATACTCTTTATATTCTGATTTGATGTAGGTCATGGGCGCATAGACAGCCAGTTTCAGGGATTCTAACACTTCATTGGTCTCTTGAAAGGATAACAGGCGATTTTGTGTATCAATTTCTGGATAATAGGTCTTTGGCGGCAGTTTTTCCGGAAAATTGCCTATGCTTTGGTTGCCATAATAGCCTGTGATGTGCCGGCGGCTGCGGGAGATGGTCAACATTTCAAGGAGCTTGAAGAATTCGCCCGGCAGCCGATCGAGGAGGGCGTTCTTCGTCCGCTCATCGTCTTTCATCCAGTCATTGATTTCCTTCTGGGCTTTGCGAAGCAGGTTGGACAGGCTGCTGATGCCGGCTTCCTCAAAGGCATGGTCTTGGTCTGCCGTGATGATGTTGATCTGGTTTTTAAGATCGATCAATGAGTTGTTCACGGGAGTTGCCGATAAGAGCAGCACTTTCGTGCCACGCCCTCGTTTGATGATGTCATTGAGCAGTTTCATGTAGCGGCTCTGGTGTTCGGGGTCCTCGTTTCGGTTGCGAAAGTTATGGGATTCGTCGATGACAACCAGATCGAAGTTGCTCCAGTTGACCCTAGCCAAGTCGATGCCGCTTTTCGAGTAGCCTTTGGTGCGTGTTAGATCGGTATGACAAAGGATTTTGTAGTTGAAGTTGTCTTTGACAAAAGCGTTATCGACATATGGGTTCTTGAAGGAGTCCCAGTTGTCATAGAGTTTGGCCGGACACAAGACGAGCACATTGTCTTCCCTGAGTTCAAAATACTTGATCACTGCGAGGGCCTCAAAGGTTTTACCTAAGCCTACGCTGTCTGCGATGATGCAGCCGTTGTATTTGTTGATCTTTTGAATGGCCGAGACGACGGCGTCTTTCTGGAATTCGTAGAGGCTGTTCCAGATGATCGTCTTCTTGAATCCGCTTTTGTCCTTTTCAAAGCGGTCAATGCCGCTGTCAAGGTAATCTCCAAAGATCTCTTTCAAGGTGAAGTAGTAGAGGAATTCCGGGGAGTAGTCTTTGTATACGTAGGTTAGGCTTTCAAGCAACTGTTCCTTGTAATCTTCCGTATAGGCCGGGTTGTTCCATACGATCTGAAACATTCGTTGGAACTTGTCTATCTCTGTTTTGGACAGGACCATCGAGTTGAAGTGAATGGGCGCAACGTCGCCTCGCTTCGTCTTTTTGGCGAGTTCCAGGGAGGATGTGCCGTGGATGGCCACTTCATCATCGATCATGATGAGATGATGTTGCCGGTTATCTTGTCCGGTTCTTTGGCTTTGTGGACGTGTACATGCTTTTGGATAAAGGTGTACATCGACTTGGCTTTGGCAAAATGCTGGAGCTTGTTTTTCTGGATGATGTCATATGCATTAAAAAACAGTTCCCGATCGCGGTGTTGGATTTCAAACTCGCGAGGCACTTCGTTGCTGCCGGGGATGTTTTGGGTATTGCGGATAATCAAGTTGATGGTATCTACGTTTTTCAGATTCTTCGAGAGCTCGCTAAAGACGGATAAGGTGAGTTTGTCGTTGATGATGTTTATCTTTCTGCCTTTTTTCGCCTTCAATAATTCATTGAGCGTCACTATCAGTTGGTCGTTGGAAGTGATCACTTCGTTCACCCTGCCAGCCTCCAAGTTTAACAATTGTTTTGCAACGCGTCACATTAGGACCTTATTTTCTTGGTCTTATAGCAGGTCTATTGATTGGCTCTAATTGGTAATATACTGCAATAGTGTTTAGAATTCCTTCTTTGGAGTTCAACAGAATGACACAATGGTTTTTTACTTGGCTATTTGATACGCTGGATCAGGCGCCCCATCTGCTGGCGTATATCCACGCGAAAACATCAATTCGACGCAGTTTCGAGTAGTAAAAAAACGCCCCGGATATACTCCGGAGCGTTTTTTACTTGGTTCAAACCCAAATTCTAGAGCGGAGCCCCTCATTCGCTGTATTTCATGACGTTTCAAAAAATCAGAGAAAACGTTTATCAAGGGCAATGGCTTCGACACGCTTTCTTCGCCAGCAATGAGTTCCATCAGGTATTCCTTGATTTGTTCATCGCTGATTCGCATTCCATCTTGTCTCCCTTGAATACCCTGGTTGTGGCCGTCCGCCATTGTATGCGCGCTCTTTCGGTTCTCTCTGTAGACGTTGGCGCCGAGCGTAGTAGGTGGCTTCGTGAATGCCGATGACAGGCAAGACAAAGGCAGTGCTGGCTTCTTCCCGGGTTATCCATTCATCGGCAACGTCTAGTTTTTCCGATAGTCCGGGTTCTTCTTTTTTATCAAGTCCTGCAATATTTGAATTTCTAAAGCCTTTTCGCCAAGTAACTTTTTGAGCGCCATGTTTTCCGATTCCAATTGTTTGAATTCTTGTGCGGATGGCACATAGGGAGCAATTTGCTTTGCATTCGCCGGTGCTTCTTGGAAGCCTTTGTGTTGCGATTCTCGAATCCAATAATGCAGTCGCTTCGGATCGATCCCATGTCGGCGGGCCACTTGTGTTGCATTTCCCACTTCCATGGCTTCCTGGATCAGTTGCTCTTTCAGTTCTTTTGGGTATCGATTTCGTCTCATTTTCTTGACCCCTCCATATGTTCTCATTGTAGCCCACTGGAGGGTCTAGGCTCAAATATAATTAGGGGGGGTTTATAGTTTTTTTAGGGTAAAAGGGTGGAATGATTGTTTCAATCCACGCACCCGCACAGGGTGCGACGTTCTTACCTCACACCGAGTATCTTGCCACTTCTGTGTTTCAATCCACGCACCCGCACAGGGTGCGACACCTATCCCCGTTTCCAGCCTACCTATGAGGGATTGTTTCAATCCACGCACCCGCACAGGGTGCGACATAGTGTACCAAAATCAAAGGAGATATGCAAGATGGTTTCAATCCACGCACCCGCACAGGGTGCGACTTCGAATTCAATTCTTCCACCGTCAAAGGTGCGCCGTTTCAATCCACGCACCCACACAGGGTGCGACCAGGCCACTCCTTCCCTTTCTATCCTGCTCCGGTCGTTTCAATCCACGCACCCGCACAGGGTGCGACAAGGAGGATGCAAAGGATAGCCCCCCGCCAATCATGGTTTCAATCCACGCACCCGCACAGGGTGCCATGAATGGCCGTTTTTCATTGCCGTAATTCCATTAGCAACCAGTGTGATTTGTGGATTTTGGGTACCCATATGTCCAAGAATCGCGTTGATTCAATCGGCCTTGGGCATATGGGTACCCAAACATATCCTTGAGAGAAGATTGCCTCTTCGGCGCGGTTGTCCGGGGAAGCCTTGACGCGGCAGGGTTGCCGTTTGGCGCCGACGGGAACTCAGGAACAAGGAACCCTGAGTTTCCGTCGGGGTTTACATTTTACCCTGCCGGTCAAGGCCGCTGCGCGCCGGCAAGCCGGTTCCCCGGTCAACCTGACGTCATCACCACTTCTTTCGGTATGCCGCCGAAGTAGGCCCAGCAACGATCGAAGGTTTCGCAAAGGCTGGCGGTGGTAAAGGGCGTCGCTCGCCATTCCAGGTATCGGTAGCGAGAATGGGACAGGATGGCGCCAAAGCCGTAGACACGGATTTTCCGACCACTCTCTGTGGTGGCCCAGGCGAAACCGAAGTCGACTTGGACTTGTTGGCCCATGGGCGGGTCCACGACGGCCTGGTATTGGCGCTCATGATGGCGTGGTTTCGGCAGACCGTGCTTTCGTCGCAGTTTGCTCAAAAACCGACGCAATGTCCGTTCGCTTTCCCGGTACACGGCGTAATGTTGTTTCAGCCGGTCGTGAACCTGGGCTGCGCTGAGATCGGGGTGTTCCGTTAACCAATGAACGAGGATGTCGGTGTAGGGATCGTGCTTGTTTTTCCGCGTCGTGGCTGCTGACCGGCAGCTTGTGAAATCATCGGGGGTCATTCGCCAATACTTCCGCACGGTCTTGATATTCACGTCGAGAAAACGGGCCACCTGGGAAGGCTTCAGTCCCTGATCTTTTTGGTGATGAATCTGTGCGTACATTTTCCACCCCATCAATGGATTTCGACGGCCTCCTTGCAATGCTGGATGATATACGTGCCGTCTTCTTCTGCCGCGATCAGGTGGCCTGCTGTTGCATGGCTTTCTCAGGCGTGAATCGCTGGCGGTACCCGTTCTGACGACCCGCACATTGTACCAGACATCCAAGGCAAGTGACCGTTTTTTGTCCATTTTTAATGGCCAAAATTCATCCCTTTTAGTTTACCGTTCACA
>NZ_JBVTZZ010000001.1:0-112477 GCF_057715735.1 Heliomicrobium sulfidophilum | reverse complement strand
ATTCAAAGTATCGGCCACAGAAGTGTCTGATTACTGCTGCTCCTACATCAAAGAGTAACTAAATAGCAGGTCATCAGAATAGATGATTCAGGCGTTCGGCTATATCGGCCGGACGCTTGTTTGATTTCGGCGCGTATCAAAGGTCTGCTTGAACGAAGGAAAAAAAGCCGCCAGCATATCACCGGCGGCTTTTTCGCATATTAAACCTTTGTTAAATGTTAGCAAAAGTTTTTTTAATTGCTTACTTAAGCAGGATAAGTGACTACCTTGCCTTCGTCATCGGCGCCTTCCTTGGCGAGCTTGAAGTCCACCTTGGCTTGCTGGGCCAGGCGCTCTTCCAGGAAGGGCAGGGCCACGTTCGGGAAGATGGCGTAGGTGACGACATCTTGCTCCTTCTGCATGACCGAGGCGACGCCTTTCTTGGCTTCTTCCATCCCAGGGGGGATGAGGTCGGCCGGGCGGCAATGGATGACTTCATCGTTGCCGACGATCTTCTTGCGTACTTCTTCGTTGACCGGCGCAGGGGGCTGGCCGTAGAAGCCGCGCATGTACTGCTTGACCTCGTTGGTGGCCATCTTGTACCGCTCACCGAGCAGGACGTTGAGGGCCGCCTGGGAGCCGACGATCTGGCTGGAGGGGGTGACGAGCGGCGGGTAACCGAAGTCTTCCCGGACGCGGGGCACTTCCGCCAACACATCGGGCAGCTTGTGCAGAGCGTTCTGCTGGGCAAGCTGGGAGAGGAAGTTGGAGATCATGCCGCCGGGGACCTGATAGACGAGCACGTTCGTGTCGGGCGTGCCGTCGGTGAGGTCGAACTGGCTGTACTTCTTGCGGACATCCTTGAAGTAGTCGGCAATCTCCTTGAGCTTCAGCAGATCCAGGTTGGTCTCGTAGCCGAGGCTCTCCAGGGTAGCCACCATCGTTTCGCAGGCGGGCTGCGAAGTGGACAGGGCCAGCGAGGAGATAGCCGTGTCGATGACATCACAACCAGCTTCGATCGCCTTCAGGTACATCATGCCGCCCATGCCGGAGGTGTAGTGGGTGTGTAACTGAATCGGCAGACCGACGGCGGCTTTGACCTCTTTGACAACCTCGTAAGCGGCGCCGGGGGTGAGGATGCCGGCCATATCCTTGACACAGATAGAGTCGGCACCCCGCTCGGCCAGTTTCTTCGCCATATCGACGTAGTACTTGGTGGTGTGGAATTCACTGATGGTATAGCAGAGCACGCCTTGCACGTGCCCACCATACTTCTTGGTGTACTCCATCGCCTTTTCCATGTTCCGTACGTCGTTTAAGGCGTCAAAGATCCGGAAAATGTCCATGCCGCCTTCGCAGGCGTACTTGATGAAAGCTTCCAGAACGTCGTCGGCATAGTGCTTGTAGCCGACGCAGTTCTG
Organism: Heliomicrobium sulfidophilum; assembly: GCF_057715735.1. NCBI lineage: Bacteria > Bacillati > Bacillota > Clostridia > Eubacteriales > Heliobacteriaceae > Heliomicrobium > Heliomicrobium sulfidophilum. Next base: position 111,077 of record NZ_JBVTZZ010000001.1, on the reverse strand, counting down.
GCCCCGCAGCAACATCTGCGTGGGAGTCTTGCAGTATTTCTTGATGGTCCAGAGACGTTCCCAGGGATCTTCGTTCAGGAAGCGCATGGTTGTATCGAAGGTGGCGCCACCCCAGCATTCGATGGAGTGGTATCCGATCGCGTCAATTTTTTCGAGGATCGGCAGCATGTCTTCGATTTTCATTCGGGTAGCCAGCAGGGATTGATGGCTATCGCGAAGCGTGGTGTCTGTAAACTTGATAACCCGTTTTTCCATGTTCGACTCCTTCCTGCCCTTCGTCTGGGTCGACGTTCCTCGCTTACGGTTAGCCAATGACGACCAGAACCTCGCCGGCGTTGACCGCTTGGCCCTTCTTCACGCGGATCTCTTGGATGGTGCCCGCGTGGTCCGCCTGGATTTCGTTTTCCATCTTCATGGCTTCGAGGATGAGGACAGTTTCACCAGCCTTGACCACATCGCCGACGTTTTTGCGAACGTCCAGGATGGTGCCCGGCATGGGGGCGGTGATTCCGCCACCGCCGGCAGGGGCGGGAGCGGCGGCTTTCGGCGCAGCCTTGGGCGCCGGAGCAGCAGCAGCGGCTTTGGGCGCAGCTGCCGGTGCGGCTTTGGGGGCAACCGGAGCGGCAGCACGGGCTACGGGAGCCGGAGCGGCAGCTGCCATGGCGCCTTCACCAGGGATTTCTTCGACTTCTACATAGAACATCTGATTGTCGACACGGACTTTGAATCTCTTCACAAAAATTTCCCTCCCGCTGTCAGGCATTCGGGCAGCGATCTGCCTGGCAATCTCCTCAACTGGGGTATCCGAGTCCCTCTGCCCCAAGGCATCGGCAAGACCCATGGTCTTCCAATCTGTCCGTCCGGTCCAGGCCGAGCGGGCGAAGCTCTGTCCGCCTGTTACTCTTCCCCGCCGCTTGATGCTGGCCATCTGATAGCCGATGGCCGACATGACGGCGGCGATGGCCGCTTGGCGACGACGTTTGCGGTCACGGTTTAGCATGTTTCGTTACCCAACCCCTTTCCAAAGGGGGGCGACACCCCCAGGACCTTAGACCGGGATGTTTCCGTTTTTCTTACGCGGCCGGTTTTCGCGCTTCGTTGCCAGGGCATCCAAGGTCGCGATCAGGCGGCTGCGGGTTTCCCTCGGGTCGAGAATATCTTCCACATAGCCGCGGGCACAGGCGATAAACGGATTGGAGACTTCCTCCCGGTACTTTTCGACCATCTGCTTGCGCATGGCGATGGGATCTTCGGCGCCTTCGATCTCCTTGCGGTAGATGATGTTGGCGGCGCCATCGGGACCCATGACGGCGATTTCAGCTGTCGGCCAGGCGAAGGCGGCGTCACAGCCGAGGGGCTTGCCGCACATGGCCAGGTAGGCTCCACCATAAGCCTTGCGCAGGATGATGGTGATCTTGGGAACAGTCGCTTCCGAGTAAGCGTAGAGCATCTTGGCGCCGTGCCGGATGATGCCGCCGTACTCCTGGTTGGTGCCGGGCAGGAAGCCGGGCACATCTTCAAAGGTCAGCAGGGGGATGTTGAAGGCGTTGCAGAAACGGACGAAGCGGGCCAGTTTGTCAGATACATCGATGTCAAGGCAGCCGGCCAGAACCTTCGGCTGGTTGGCCAGGATGCCGACCACTTTGCCGTTCAGGCGGCCAAAGGCGGTGATGCCATTGGGCGCAAAGAGGGGCTGTACTTCGAAGAAGGAGCCGGCGTCGAGGATGCGCACCAGCACGTCGCGGACGTCATAGCCCTGGTTGGGATTGGGGGGAATGATAGTAATCAGTTCTTCCGGATCGAACTCGGGTTCGGCCGGATCGACAACTGGAGGCTCTTCCATGTTGTTGGAGGGCAGGTAAGAGAGCAACGCGCGGATCTGCTCGAAGCACTCCAGTTCGCTGTCCGCCATGAAGTGAGCCACACCGGACTTCTGGTTATGGGTAAGGGCGCCGCCGAGGGCCTCTGGCGACACGTCTTCACCGGTGACGGCCTTGATGACCTGGGGACCGGTGATGAACATGCGGGAGATGCCGTTGACCATGAAGATGAAGTCGGTGAGGGCGGGAGAGTACACGGCGCCGCCAGCGCAGGGGCCGAGGATGGCCGAGATCTGGGGAATGACGCCGGAGGAGAGTGTGTTGCGGTAGAAGATGCTGCCGTATCCTTCCAGAGCGTCGACGCCTTGTTGAATCCGCGCGCCGCCGGAGTCGTTCAAGCCGAGGCAGGGAGCGCCGTTTTTCAGGGCCAGGTCCATGACCTTGACGATCTTGTCGGCATGGGCCTTCGAGAGGGAACCGCCAGAAACGGTGAAGTCCTGGGCGTAGATATAGACCACACGGCCCTCGACGGTGCCGTGTCCGACAACGACGCCTTCACCGGGGTTTTCTAGCTTGTCAAAGTTGCTGTCGCCGACAAATACGCCGAGTTCCACGAAGGAACCGGGATCGAGCAGGGCCTCGATGCGCTCGCGGGCGGTCATCTTGCCAGACTCGTGCTGTTTGGCGATCCGCTTGGGGCCGCCGCCCTGGGTGATTTTCTCGCGGTATTTCGCCAACTGTGCCAAACGTTCTTCCATGTTCAAGGGAATGATCCCTCCCAATCTTCATACACCTGTTTTTGTGGAACTATGTTGCGCCCCCTCCCCCCACTTCATGCAGGGTTCGGCAGGCCACAGCAGGAACGGTGGTGTGGCGGCGCCGGTCTTACTTCAGTTTGCCGGGACGCTGGCAAAGTTCGACCAGGTGGCCGAAAGTGCCTTTCGGATGGAGGAAGGCGATGTCAGCACCGCCGGCGCCGCGCCGCGGTTTTTGGTCGATGAGAGGAACGCCCGCCTTCTTCAGTTCTTCCAGTTTGGCTTCCAAGTCGTCGACACGGTAGGCCACGTGCTGGATGCCTTCGCCGTTCTTGGCGATGAACTTGGCGATGGGACCCTCCGGATCGGTCGATTCGAGGAGTTCCACCTCAGCGTCGCCCGAAGGCAGGAAGGCCACGCGAACCTTCTGCTCAGCTACCTCTTCGATGGCGGTGCACTTGATGCCGATGACGTTCTCATAGAAGGCAATGGCCGCCTTTAGGTCCTTCACAGCGATGCCGACGTGGTCGATGTGCAGGATTTCAGGCTTTTTTTTTGGGCCGTAAAAGTGCTCTTCGATGAAAGCCACGACGTCCCGCGTGTCTGTGCCGGGGGTGAAGATTTCGGCGACGCCCGATTCCTTCAGGAAGGGGATGTCGTCATCAGGGATGACGCCGCCGCCAAGGACAAGGACATCGTTCAGTCCCTGAGCGCGCAGGCCGTCCACCACCTGTGGGAAAAGGGCGCTGTGGGCGCCGGAGAGCGAGCTCAGAGCGACGACTTGGGCGTCTTCCTGGATGGCGACTTCAACGATCTGGGCCGGCGTCTGGCGCAGGCCGGTGTAGATGACTTCCATGCCGGCGTCCCGGAGCGCTTGGGCGATGACCTTGGCGCCGCGGTCGTGGCCGTCGAGGCCCGGTTTGGCAACTACTACGCGAATCGGTTTCTTTTCCATGGTACGATCGACCCTCCCCGCTTAGAAAATGATTTGTTGACGATATTCGCCGAAGACTTCCCGCATGACACCGCAGATTTCGCCCAGGGAGGCGTAGACCTTTACGGCGTCAATGATGACAGGCATCATGTTTTCATTGCCTTCAGCGGCCGCTCTGACGCGGGCCAGGGCGTTTTGCACAGCCACATTGTCGCGGGATTCTTTGACCTTCTTCAGCTTGGCCTTCTGGGCTTCGCCGAGGGCCGGGTCGACCTTGAGCAGGCCTTTAGGCGGCTCTTCCTTCATCTGGAACTTGTTGACACCGATGACAACGTTTTCACCGGACTCGACGCCCTTCTGGTAACGGTAGGCGCTGGCCTGGATCTCACGCTGCATGTATTCGATGGCGTTGGGGGCTCCACCCAGCTCGTCGATCTTCTGGATGTATTCTTTGGCCTTCGCTTCGAGCTGGTTGGTGAGGGATTCGATGTAGTAGGATCCGCCCAGGGGATCGACCACATCGGCGGCGCCGATCTCGTAGCCGATGACCTGCTGGGTCCGCAGCGCGATAAGCACCGACTCTTCGTTGGGCAGTGCCAGCGCTTCATCCTTGGAGTTGGTGTGCAGCGACTGAGTGCCGCCAAGGACGGCCATAAGGGCCTGGAAGGCGACGCGCATGATGTTGACATTAGGCTGTTGGGCCGTAAGGGTGGAACCGGCCGTCTGGGTGTGCACGCGGAACGCCCAGGAACGGGGGTTCTTGGCGCCGAAGCGCTCTTTCATGATCGTGGCCCAGAGGCGGCGAGCCGCCCGGAACTTGGCGATCTCTTCGAAGAAATTCAGGTGGGCGTTAAAGAAGAAGGAGAGACGAGGCGCGAATTTATCGACATCCAAGCCGGCATTGATGGCCGCCTGAACGTAGGCGATGCCGTCGGCCAGGGTGAAGGCGATTTCCTGGGCGGCGCTGGAGCCAGCTTCACGGATGTGGTAGCCCGAGATGGAGATGGTGTTCCAGTTGGGCACCTTCTCGGCACAATAGGCGAAGATATCCGTGATCAGGCGCATCGACGGCGCCGGGGGAAAGATGTAGGTGCCGCGGGCGATGTACTCTTTGAGGATGTCGTTCTGGATGGTGCCGGCGATTTTGTCAGCGCTGACGCCCTGCTTTTCAGCGACGGCGATGTACATGGCCAGCAACACCGCAGCAGGGGCGTTGATGGTCATCGACGTGGAGACCTTGTCGAGGGGGATCTTATCGAAGAGGATCTCCATGTCGGCCATGGTGTCGATGGCGACGCCGACTTTGCCGATCTCACCCTGGGAGAGGGGATCGTCCGAGTCATAGCCGATCTGGGTGGGCAGGTCAAAGGCGCAAGAAAGACCGGTCTGACCTTGTTCCAGCAGATAGCGGAAACGCTCGTTCGACTGCTCGGCGGTACCGAAACCGGCGTACTGGCGCATGGTCCAGTGACGACCGCGGTACATGTTCGGCTGCACCCCGCGGGTATAGGGATACTCACCGGGGAAACCAAGATCACGGGCGTAGTCGAGATCGGCTACGTCGTCGGGGGTGTAGAGGGTGTTCATGGTGATACCGGAATCGGTGACAAACTCGGGCCGGCGCTCGGGAGCCTTTTTCAGGACCTTGCCCAGCGAGTTCTCCTGCCACTTTGCTTTTGCTTCACTGACTTGTGCGACTTTTTCCGAATCAAACACGAACCGATGAACCTCCTTTCGAACTTGGGAACGAATGGTGCGGTGTCCTTCTCGCCCGTGGATCGCCATGTTTCCTGACCGCCTGATCGAGGGAGGTCCGGGCCGCCGCTCAAAGCGGCGGCGCCGGGGATGGCTTCGTTCAGGGATGGCCGAGCAGCGTCTGGACTTTTTCTACGACTTCGTAGGGGAAGGTGGCCACTTGTGCGCCGGCGGCGGTCAGAGCCTTCACTTTTCCTTCGTAAGTGCCCTTGCCGCGCTCGATGATCGCGCCCGCATGACCCATCCGCTTGCCCGGAGGAGCGCTCTTCCCGGCCAGGTATGCGACGACAGGCTTGCTCATGGTCTTGATAAACTCGGCCGCCTCTTCTTCGGCGTTGCCGCCGATCTCGCCCACCAGGACAATACACTTGGTGTCTGGGTCGACCTCAAACCGCTTGAGCATATCCACAAATGATGAACCCGGGACACGGTCTCCGCCGAGACCGACGACACTGGTCTGGCCGATGCCGACATTCGTCAAGGAACCGACGATCTCATAGGTCAAGGTTCCTGAACGGGCCACGACGCCGACCGGACCCGGGGAGAAGGCGACGTTGGGGAGGATGCCGAGCTTGCACTTCCAGGAGGCCATGCCGAAGGTGTTGGGTCCGATGATGACTGCTTCCTTCAGTTTGGCCCGATTGACTATGATTAACTCATCCTGCACCGGGATATGTTCAGTGATGATGACGATGACTTTGATGCCAGCTTCAATGGCTTCCAAGGCCGCATCTTTGCAGAAGGCCGCCGGAATGAATAAGACGGTTGCGTCGATGGCGTGATGCTCGCAGGCTTCTTGGACCGTCTCGTAGAGAGGCACGCCCTCAAACTCGCTGCCGCCCTTCCCCGGCGCGACGCCGGCGATGACGTTGGTCCCGAAGGCCCGCATCTGCTTGAAGTGGAAACTTCCCTGCTTGCCCGTGATTCCCTGAATAAGTACATTCGATGCCGCATCGACCAGGATCGCCATGATTACGCCCCCTCCCCGCGTTTTGCAAGCGCAACGGCCATTTGAGCGGCCGTTTTCATATCCCGATAGGCGTCGATACCGACTTCCTTCAGGATGCGAACACCCGCCTCCTCGTTGGTGCCGACCATGCGGACGACGACCGGGACGGGGATGCCGATATTCCGCTTTACCTGCGCCAGGGCATTGGCGACGTCATCACAGCGGGTGATCCCGCCAAATATGTTGATGAAGATGACCTTGGGGTTCTGGGCTAGGAGGATGCGGATCGCTTTGGCCGTGCCTTCCACGCCTGTTCCGCCGCCGGCATCCATGAAGTTGGCCGGCCGACCGCCGAAGAGTTGGATCATGTCCAGGGTGCCCATAGTGATGCCGGCGCCGTTGGCCATGATGGCGATGTCGCCGCCCAGTTCGACGAAAGAGCCAACGCCGGCTGCCTTGGCCATCTTTTCCACTTCCGTCATGTCTTCGTCGACGAAAGGGATGTCCTTCTGGCGGTAGAGGGCGCTGTCGTCGATGGTCAGCTTGGCGTCCGCGGCGATCAGGTGGTCGCCGGAGATGACGAGGGGGTTGATCTCGACCAGTTCGGCATCCTTGTGATTAAGGATACAATACATTTTCGACAGTATGTCAGAAAACTCCTTGGCATGATTGCCGCGGATACCAATTTTTCTCGCCAAATCCCTGGCAAGAAAGGCCGGTAGCCCTAAAAAGACGTCCAGATGGGTTTTGACGATATCTACTTCGTCCTGTTCTTCGATGTCCATGCCGCCTTTGGCCGAGGCGATCACGACAGGCGCTTTGGCAGCGCCGTCGATGGTGATGGCCACATAGAGTTCGGCGTCGATCTTCAGCTTTTCTTCGACAAGAACGCGCTGGACCGGCAGACCCTGAACCGTCATGGACAGCACTTCCGCCGCCGCTTGAGCGGCTTCTTCCGGGGTGTCGGCAAACTTGATGCCGCCGGCTTTGCCCCGTTTGCCGGAAAGGACCTGGGATTTGATGACGACCGGCTTGCCGATCTCCGCCGCCACTTTCGCCGCATCTTCCGGGGTCATGACCATGCGGCCCTGGGGAACTGGGATGCCAAAGCGCGCGAAGATATCCTTCCCCATGAACTCGAAGCACTTCACTGTTTTTCAATGCCCTCCTTGTTCGCTGTTGATATGTTAACCCTTTCGGGGCCAACCCTTACCAGTAGACGGAAAGGTTTTTTAACAAATCGACAGTGGACAATGGCATTGCGGTGACTGGTGGTGGGAGATGACGCGGCGGTCGTTGCTGCGATGCGGAGCGCGATGCACTGTCGGAAGGATTATGTAGGGATGCGTAAATCAATGCATAGTTGTATGGTCCCTTGTTGTTGTGGCGGTTCAGACAAACCCTCGGATAAGACTTATCCGGGCGGTGGAAGACCTAGCCGGGGCCCCGCCCCAGCTAGGTCATTTTATAGCAACCGATGAAGAAGGAACTTTGCGAATCAGAATCTATGGCGATTAGGAACGCAGCGCCCGGTCGATCCAGCGGAACACCGTCTGCCGGCCGATATCGGCGATGGAAGTGGTCAGGGGGATCTCTTTCGGGCAGACGCGCACGCAGTTTTGGGCGTTGCCGCAGTCGGTGATGCCGCCCGGGCCCATGACGGAGTCAAGGCGATCATGGGATTGCATCTCGCCGGTGGGGTGGGCGTTGAAGAGGCGGACTTGGGAGATGGCCGCCGGGCCGATGAAGGCCGACTTCTGGTTGTAGTTGGGGCAGGACTCAGCGCAGCAGCCACAGGTCATGCAACGGGAGAGGGGGTAGGCCCACTCCTGGTCGCGCGGGGCCATGCGGGGGCCGGCGCCCAGATCATAGGTGCCGTCGATGTCGATCCAGGCCTTCACCTTTTTCAAGCTCTCAAACATCCGGGTCCGGTCGACCTGCAGGTCGCGGATCAGGGGGAACTTGGAGAGCGGCTCCAGGGTGATGGGCTGGCTCAGTTGGTCCACTAGGGCCGAGCAGGCCTGGCGGGGTTTGCCGTTGACGACCATGCTGCAAGCGCCGCAGACTTCTTCCAGGCAGTTGCACTCGAAGACGACAGGGGTCGTCTTCTGACCGTTGGCCAGCACGGGGTTTTTCTGAATGTCCTGCAACATGGCAATCACGTTGAGGTTTTTCCGGTAAGGAATGGCGAACTCTTCCCAACGCGGGGTCCCGTTCGGACCGTCTTGCCGTTTTATACGCAAACGAATCGTTTCGGCCATGATTAGTTCGCCCCCTTGTCCACGTCATAACGGCGGGGCCGCGGCTTGATGAGAGAGACATCGACGTCTTCATACTCGAGAACCGGGCCTTGGGCCGTCCACTTCGCCTTCGTCGTCTTCATGAAGTTCTCGTCGTCACGATTCGGGAATTCAGGCTTGTAGTGGGCACCGCGGCTTTCATTCCGGTTGAGGGCGCCGATGGTGATCACGCGGGCCAGTTCAAGCATATTCCAGAGATGGCGGGTGAAGATGGCTGACTGGTTGGCATGGCGGCTGCTGTCCGGCAGGCCGATCTTTTTCCAGCGGGCCATGAGATTTTGCAGTTTCTCGTCGGTCGCCTTCAGATCTTTGTTGATCCGGACGATGGTGACGTGCTGCAGCATCATGTCGCCGAGCTCTTCGTGGATCTTGTAGGGGTTTTCAGTGCCGCTCATGCGGTAGATCTCTTCCATCTTGGCCTGCTGGCGCTTCAGTTCCTGGTCAAAGACAGACTGGGAAACGTCGGCAGCCGACTTTTTCAGGCCTTTGACATACTTCATGGTCGCCGGGCCGGAGACCATGCCGCCGAAGATGGCCGAAAGGAGCGAGTTGGCACCGAGACGGTTCGCGCCATGGTATTGGTACTCGGCTTCGCCAGAGGCGAAAAGGCCGGGGATGTTGGTCATGCCGTCGTAGTCGGTCCAGAGGCCGCCCATGGTGTAGTGCATGCCGGGGAAGATCTTCATGGGCACTTTGCGCGGGTCGTCGCCGACAAACTTTTCGTAAATCTCAAGGATGCCGCCGAGCTTGCGGTCCAGGGTCTTGGCGTCGATGTGGGACAGATCCAGGTAGACCTGGGGCTTGCCGTCCACGCCGAGGCCCAGTTCGTAGCAGACCTTGTGAATGGCGCGGGTGGCCACATCCCGGGGAACCAGGTTGCCGTAGGCGGGATACCATTCTTCGAGGAAGTACCAGGGTTTGCCATCTTTATAAGTCCACACCCGGCCGCCTTCGCCGCGGGCCGATTCGGACATCAGGCGCAGCTTGTCTTCGCCGGGGATGGCGGTGGGGTGCACCTGAATCATCTCGCCGTTGGCGTAGTAGACGCCCTGCTGGTAGGCCGAGGCTTGGGGCGAACCGGTGTTGATGGTCGAGTTGGTGGAACGGCCGAAGATCATGCCAATGCCGCCAGTGGCCAAGATGACCGCGTCACCGCGGAAAGCGCGGATCTCCATGGAGGCCATGTCCTGGGCGACGATGCCGCGGCAGACGCCTTCGCTGTCGATGACGGAGGAGAGATAGTCCCAGTTCTCATATTTGGTAACACGGCCGGCCGCTTCCCATTTGCGAACTTGCTCATCCAGCGCGTAGAGGAGCTGCTGGCCCGTCGTGGCGCCGGCAAAAGCGGTGCGGTGGTGCTTCGTGCCACCGAAACGACGGAAGTCCAGAAGGCCTTCCGGAGTCCGGTTGAACATGACGCCCATGCGGTCCATCATGTAGATGATCCCAGGAGCCGCATCGCACATGGCCTTGACGGGGGGCTGGTTCGCCAGGAAGTCGCCGCCGTAGACAGTGTCGTCGAAATGTTCGTAAGGGGAGTCGCCTTCACCCTTGGTGTTGACAGCCCCGTTGATCCCGCCCTGGGCGCAGACCGAGTGGGAGCGTTTCACTGAAACCAAGGAGAAGAGGTCGACTTTACCGCCGGCTTCGCAGATTTTGATAGCGGCCATCAGACCGGCAAGACCGCCACCAACGACGATAATACGCGTTTCCATTTCATCCCACCTCTATATATCGTTAGTGTGCCGCATTCATCAGGAAGAAGAGCGCTCCCAGACCGCCGACAGACAGGACGCCCAGGATGCCCATGCACAACACGAAGGTCACATTTTGCGCTTTCGGACCGATCGTGATGCCCCAGGCGACACAGAAGCTCCAGATGCCGTTGGCGAAGTGGAAGGCCGCAGCCAGAAAGCCGATGACATAGGCGGCCAACGCGATGGGGCTGGAAGCCAGGTATTGGCCGAAGTTGGTGAAGTAGGTGCCGCTGGTCGTGCTCCAGAAGTCCATCATCTTCAGGGACCAGACGTGCCAGACCACAAAAAGAACGGTAATGATGGCTGTGATGCGCTGCAGGTAGAACATCCAGTTCCGGAAGTAGTTGTACTGGAGGGTGTTATTCTTGGCCACGTAGACGATATAGAGACCGTAAATGGCGTGGAAAGCGATGGGAAGGAAAATCATTGCCATCTCAAGGAAGATCTTGAACGGCAGGTGATGAAGGAAACTCGTCCAAGCCAGCCAGATGTCCGGGCTGACGATAGCCATGGAGTTCATCAACGTGTGCTCAGCAAAAAACAGACCGATAGGAATGATGCCGAGCAAGGAGTGAACTTTACGGATCAGAAAATGATTATTGTCCGACATTCCGCTGCTCCTTTCCGCCCCCAAGGGTATTAGAAGAACCTAATCTCTCTTTCTTTTCGCCCAATTCACAAAATTCACACTTTAACCTAAAAAGAAACCCGTTGAAACCGTTTTATGCTGCTCCATCGGCTGCCCAAGCCCGTTAACAGGCAAAAGGCCCGCCTAAGAGCAGGTCCCCGCTTCTGTAACTTGCACTTTTTTTCTCAATCATCCTCCTTCCATTCCCTGTTCCTTCGTGAATTAAGCGAACCCTGTTCTCATCGCGTAGTTTAGCATCGTGGACAAGGGGAGTCAACCATGTGTACAAGCGCAAATAAACTGATTAGGTCTCGATTTCATCCTTTACGTCCTTGTTTCATTCTTTTTCATACTTGTATATTTACGTAACAAGCTAAACATACCATTCGCAAAGTATAGACAATTATGGCAACTTGACCAAAATATATCCCCGTTTTTCTCGACAATTCCGCTAGGACCGACTTGTTCTTCGTCTATGGTTCACTGCCTGCTGTCATGCTGTTAGACGCTTGCTTGTCGATACCTGTCTGGAGATGACTGTAACACATTCATTGCGATAATTTCAAGAATATTTTTACTTTTGTGCAGAATCTCCTTTTCTCAAAGAAAGGGGGTCCTTTTGGGACACACTAGTTGGGACACATTCGATGCATCACCAACAGAGGGGAGTCTCGACATGTCCGATCGTTATGACTGCATCGTCATCGGCTGCGGACCAGCCGGCCTGTCTGCCGCCTTGAACCTGCGCATCCGGAACAAGTCCTTTATCATCTTAGGATCGAAGCAATGCAGCCATCGCTTGTCCAAGGCGGAGAGGATCGACAACTACCTGGGTTTGCCGGAGATCTCCGGCAAGGACCTGATGGACAGGTTTCTCCGCCATGTCAGCAGCCGTGGCATCGAACTGCGGGAGGAACGGGTGACGGCGGTCTATCCTGGAGACGGCGACTTTGCGGTGGCGACTGGAAAAGGGCATTACTCAGCTCGGTCACTGATCATCGCCACTGGCGTCCATATCGAGAAGGTGCTCCCTGGGGAAAATGATTTCCTGGGCAAAGGCGTCTCCTACTGTGCCACCTGTGACGGTCCCCTCTTTCGAGAAAAGACGGTAGCCTTGATTGATTACACTGGCGGCGCCGCCTATGATGAGGTCTTGTTTCTGGACGACGTGGCAGGCAAGCTCTACTACCTGTTACCGCAAGGCAACAGGGCTGCGCCTTCCGATGCGAACTCCGCCGGGACCGCTCCTTCCCTGCCCGCAAAAACGACACTTCTGAGAGGAACGGCGTTCTCCATCAAGGGCGCCGAAACCGTCACCTCCCTGGGCGTCGATGGGCAAGATATCACTGTTGACGGCGTCTTTATTCTTCGAGAGACCCAAAAGGCGGAAATCCTCGTACCAGGCATAGCTACCGATAACAAGGCCGTCACCGTCGACGGGCAGATGGCGACCAATATTCCTGGCGTCTTCGCCGCCGGCGACTGCACGGGAAAGCCCTATCAACTGGCCAAAGCGGTCGGCCAGGGCGCTGTCGCCGCCCTCAGCGCAGTCGGCTATCTAGACAATGCTCGGAAGTGACTGTATTATCTTTCTAGTCAAATTAAAGGGTCTAATCTGAATATTTGTGAATCTGTTCTTAATCACTTCCTATTATAACATGTTTTGAATCAGTGATATTTCCACCTATTGCCTCCGCCCGTTCCCATTATTGAGGTCCGTTTTTTGTTTCTTTCGGGAAATCGAAAAAGTTTTCACATACGAGAAGGAGTTTTCAGATATTCAGAGAATAGTAATAAAAGTGTCGGTCAGACCATCATATCTCTTGTTGGTTAGTTCATCTTATCGTAAGATGACAATGGAGAAACGGTTTTGAACTAACCGGCAAGCACGTAGAGGGGGGATTACCGCCAACCGTCGCTGATTCTACGACAGGTCTTCCTGATTACAGTTTCCCTGCCTCACTGCACTTATCTTTGTGCTAGATGTCACATGCACTTTCTCAATTTGAAAGGAGGCCCCCAACTATGTGGACTCAAGTATACGATCCCATGGGGAATATCTTCTTGTCGGCCGCCATTGCCGTCATTCCCATCATCTATCTGTTCTGGGCTCTGGCCATTCAGAAGATGAAAGGCTTCATCGCCGGCACCACCACGACGACCATCGCCGTCCTCATCGCCATCGTCGTCTACGGCATGCCGGCCCAAGTCGCCATCGCATCGACGCTGCAAGGCGCCCTCTACGGTCTCTTCCCCATCTGCTGGATCGTCATCACGGCCGTCTTCCTCTACAACCTGACGGTAAAGAGCGGCCAGTTTGAGATCATCAAAGACTCCATCGCCTCCATCACCGACGACCGCCGTCTCCAGGCGCTGCTGATCGCCTTTTCCTTCGGCGCCTTCCTCGAAGGCGCTGCCGGCTTCGGCACTCCCGTCGCCATCTCGGCCGGTATGCTCGTCGGCCTCGGCTTTAACCCCCTCTACGCCGCCGGTCTCTGCCTGATCGCCAATACGGCGCCTGTTGCCTTCGGCGGTATCGGTATCCCCATCATCGTCGCCGGTCAGGTTTCCGGCATCGACGATTTCGCCATCTCCCAGATGGTCGGTCGCCAGCTTCCCCTGCTGTCCGTCTTCGTTCCCTTCTGGCTGGTCATGATCATGTCCGGTTGGAAAGGCGTTAAAGAAGTTTGGCCAGCCGCTCTCGTCTCCGGCGGCGCTTTCGCCCTCGGCCAGTGGTGGTCCGCTAACTACCTGGGCGCCATGCTCCCCGACATCATCTCCTCCCTCTGCTCCATCATCGCGCTGGTCATCTTCCTCAAGCTCTGGAAGCCCAAGAACATCTGGCGCTTTGAGAACGAACCGGCTGCCACCTACAACGCTTCCGCGGCCAACCTGACCTTTAAGAAAGTCCTGAAAGCCTGGAGCCCCTTCATCATCCTGACCATCTTGGTCGGCAACTGGGGCATGAAGGCTGTCAACGCAGTCCTCGATACGGTTACCATCAAGTTCGCCTTCCCTGTCATCCACAATGCTGTCATCAACCCGACCACCAATGCACCCATCGCTGCCATCTTCAAGTTCAACTGGCTCTCCGCTGCTGGTACGGCCATCCTGCTCTCCGCCTTCATCACTATGCTGATCGTGCGGATGCCTCTTGGTCAGACCCTCGGCATCTTCTGGGATACCGTCAAGTCGCTGAAGTTCCCCATGATCACCATCGCGTCCGTTCTTGGTTATGCTTATATCGGCAACTCCTCCGGCATGACCTACACTATGGGCATGGCCCTGGCCACCACAGGCGCCCTCTTCCCCCTCTTCTCGCCCGTCCTCGGCTGGCTTGGCGTCTTCATCACCGGTTCTGACACCTCGGCCAACGCCGTCTTCGGCAAGCTGCAAGCCATCACCGCCGACACGATTGGCACCGATCCCGTTCTGACCGTCGCTGCCAACTCTTCTGGCGGCGTCACCGGCAAGATGATCTCGCCCCAGTCTATCGCCGTCGCCACCGCCGCCACTGGCCTGGTCGGCAAGGAATCGGATCTGTTCCGCTTCACTGTCAAACACTCCTTGTTCTTCCTCGTGATTGTCTGCATTATCACCTATCTGCAAGCGACTGTCCTGAAGTGGATGATTCCCGTCTACCAGAAAGGTGTTGCTGCTGCTGCTGCCGCCAACTTGGCCCAGTTGCAGTCCGAAGGCTATATGCTCCTCGGCATCACCGCCGTCATCGTAGCCATCCTCGGCTTCTCCGTCATGGGTCAAACCGACAGCAAAGGCGCTTACTCCAAGCGCTAAACTGCCGAACCAAATCATCGATACACGGTTTACGCCCAGAATCTAGAATCTCCTGTGTTAAACCCCGCGCCCCCAGGCGTGGGGTTTTTTTCTCCTTATAGGCCATCTATCTCCCTTCGATCCACTGCTCTTCCGCACCCTCACTCTGCCCTTCCACCAATCCCCCCTTGCCACCCTGGCAAAAAAAAGGTAATATATAGAGGGACCAGATACCCCGTGGGGTATCTGTGAGAATTGCCTGTGCCAATGTAAATTTCCGTTTAGGGGGATTCGTGCCGATGAAAACAGCGATGACAAAGTGGTTCTTTGCCCCGGTGCTCGCCCTTTCACTGGCGGCAGGCGGTTGTATCTCCACCGATGCGGAGAGCGGCGGCAGCGGCGCTGGGAACCCCTCTTCGACAGCCTCCGATAACCCCGTGGCTGCAGTGAAGGGAAGGCCGGCGCCTGACTTCAAGCTCATGTCGCTCTACGGCAAGGAGGAATCCCTGTCCGCTTACAAAGGGAAACCTGTCGTGGTCAATTTCTGGGCTTCCTGGTGCCCTCCCTGCCGCAACGAGATGCCGGATCTGAACGAATTTGCCAAAGAATACGAGGGCAAGGTCGCCGTGCTGGGCGTTAACCTCACCTTTAACGACAAAGAGGCGGATGTACAGAAGATCGTGCAAAAGTTGGACATCAAATTCCCGATCCTCCTCGACAAAGACCCTTCTCATGCGGCGGCGGCGGCCTATGGGATTCAGCCGATCCCAGCCACCTTTTTCATTGATAAAGACGGGAACATCGCTGATGTCTTGATCGGCGCGGCACGGAGCAAAAACGATTTCGTCAAGCGCGTCGAGCCGTTGCTAAAATAACACATCCTCACATAGGGTCAGCTCAATGCGTTATCCGGGCTCTGAGATGAGCACGATAATAAAAGCAAAAGAGAGGCATGCCCTTTACCGGGACAAACCTCTCTTTTTCTTTATCTCACGTTAACCGGTCGGATGTTAAGGCTCCAGGCTTTTCGCCACGCCCTAACCTTTACCCCTTAATGACGCCGCTGTTCTTGTAGGATTCGTAGAGCAGCGCCACAGGGTGAACGGTGTCGATCTTGACGTTGGACTGGGCCAGGCCGTCTTCGATGGTCATCCGGCAACCAGGGCAGCCGGTGGTGGCCAGGGTGGCACCGGTGTTGCGGATGTTCTCGGCCTTTTTGGTGGTGATCTGTTTGGACAGGTCGTAATGGGTCAGGCTGAAGGAGCCGGCGCCGCCACAGCAGCGGGCCGCGTCTTTCATCTCGATGAAGCGAATGCCGGGGATGGCCTTCATGATCTCCCGGGGCTCGGCAGTGACCTTCATGCTCCGGGCCAGGTGGCAGGAGTCATGGTACGTCACCACATGCTCCACCTTGCCGAGGGGCTTTTGCAGGCCGCCCATCTTGATCACCAACGGGTTCACGTCGGTCGTCTTCTTCGCCAGTTTCTCCGCCATGGCCTTGTACTTGGGCTCATCATGGAGCAGGTGCGGGTAGTGTTCGGCGAAGGAGCAGACACAGGTGCCGCAGGCGGTAAAGATATAATCGAAGTTGTACTTCTCGTCAGCAGCCGTGAAGACCTCCAGGTTGTGGCGGGCCATGTCGCGGCCGATGTTGCGGTCGCCGTTGATGAAGACAGGGGCGCCGCAGCAGTGCTGGGCTTTCGGGATGATCACATCCACGTCGTTGGCGCGGAGGACTTCCACGATGGCCTTGCAGGTGTCGTTGTAGATGAGGTTGTTGACACAGCCGGTGAAGAAGGCAGCGCGCACCTTCCCTTTGCCGCTGTGGGCCGGGTTGAACTCGTCATACATATCCCGAGAATGAGTCGTGGCCAGGTCGGGGATGACGCGGCGCATATCCATGCCCATGACAGGCAAGCGCATGGTGCGGCCTTTCAGGCCTTCACCGCGCTTTTTCAGGGCCACGCCCTGGAAGTTGGCGCCCACCTTCAACCCGAGGTTGAAGAGACGGCGCAGCTTGAGGCCGCGGAAGATGGACTGCTTGATGAAGGGCAGGCCGACCTTCTCGGCCAGTTGGGCACGGGCGGCCAGGATGATGCCGACACATTGGACGCCGCAGGGGCAGTTGGCTTCACAGGCTTTGCAGGTCAGGCAGAGGGCAAACTTGTCCAGGACAGCATGGCTAGGCTGCAATTTGCCTTCCAGCACGTCCACAGCCAGACGGATCTTGCCGCGGGCCACAGCGCCCTCATGCATCGTTTCGGCATAAAGGGGGCAGACGGCTTGGCAGTTGCCGCACTTCATGCACTGATTGATCAGTTCCTGAGCTTTTTCCAGTGTTTTCAGATCGGCCATCACTTAGGACCTCCCCGCGACCATTTTTCCGGGGTTCAGCAGGTAATCGGGGTCAAGGGCTTCTTTGATGCGGCGCAGCACGTCCACACCGGTGGCGCCCAGTTCCCACTCGAGGTATTTCATCTTGGCCATACCGATGCCGTGCTCGCCCGACAGGGTGCCGCCCATGTCGACAGCGGCGCGGAAGATCTCGTCGACGGCCTTGTGGACCCGCTTCATCTGCTCGGCATTGCGCTCGTCACAGAGGATGGTGGGGTGCAGATTGCCGTCGCCGGCGTGGCCGAAGGTGCCGATGAGCAGGTCGTACTTCTTGGCGATGGCGCGAATCGCCCGCAGCATTTCGGGGATGCGGGAACGGGGAACGGTGGCGTCTTCCAAAACAGTCGTGGGCGATTTGCGGGCCAAAGCGGGCAGGGCGGCGCGGCGGGCAGCCCAGAGCTTTTCTCGTTCGGCGTCGTCGCGGGCTACTTGGACCTTGCCATTGAAGCGCTTACAGACCTCCACAACGGCTTGGGCTTCTTTTTCCACAACCTCGGGGATGCCGTCAACTTCGATGAGCAAAACGGCTTCGGCGTCGGTCGGCAGACCGGCCTTGGCGAAGGCTTCCACCGTTTCGATGGTTGTCTTGTCCATGATCTCCAGGGTGGCCGGAATGACCTTGGCAGCGATGATGCCAGCGATAGTCTTGCCGGCGTCATCGAGATCGCCGAAGATGGCCAGCATAGACTTTTTCGCTTCCGGCGCCGGGATCAGTTTGACGATCAGTTCGGTAATGATGCCCAGGGTGCCTTCCGACCCGGTGAAAAGCTTCACGAGATCATAGGCGGTCACGTTTTTGACGGTCTTGCCGCCGGCGCGGAACTTCTCGCCGTTGGCCAGGACGACTTCCAAGCCCATAATGTAGTGCTTGGTGACGCCGTACTTCAGGCCGCGCAGGCCGCCGGAGCACTCCGCCGTGGAACCGGCCATGGTGGCCGTCGAAACGGTGCCCGGATCGGGCGGGTAGATCAGGCCATAGGGGGCGACAGCGGTGTTCAGCGAGGCGATGATGACGCCCGGTTGGACGGTGGCCGTCAGGTTTTCGGCGTCGACCTCCAGGATTTTGTTCATCAGTTGGAAGGTGACCACGAGACCGCCCTTGAGGGGGATGGTGCCGCCAGACAGGTTGGTGCCAGCGCCGCGGGGATAGACGGGGGTCTTGTACTTGCTAGCGATGCGCATGATCGCCTGTACTTCTTCCGTGGTCTTGGGCATGACGACAGCGTCGGGGCGTTGGGACGGGGCGTCGGCCGTTCCATCAAAGGAGTAGCAGGCCAGATCTTCGACGGTGGTCAAAACCCGCTCTTTGCCGAGCAGTGCTTCCACTTCCCGGATCGCTTGTTGTACGGACATGAATGAATCCTCCTCTTTCTTTAACCTTTGCGCAGCGCTTCCGCTAGGACCTCGGCGGTGTGTCGGATCTTCACGGAACTGTGACGCTTATCTAAACCACCGGAAATCTGCATGACGCAGCCGGGGCAGTCCACACAGACAAGTTCGCTGCCCGTGGCGGCGATGTTGTCAAGCTTCTTCTGCAGGATCGGGGCGGAGATTTCGGGGAACTTGACCAGGTAGGAGCCGGCCATGCCGCAGCACTGATCGGAATCTTTCATCTCCACCAGTTCCATGCCGGCCACTTCGGTGAGCAGCTTGCGGGGTACATCGGAGAGATGCAGGTGGCGGCGGTAGTGGCAGGAATCATGGTAGGTGAACTTGCCCTTGAGGCTCTTCTTTTTGCCGGGCGCCTTGACGCCCAGTTCCTCGGCAAGGGCGGAGAAGTCGCGGACCTTGGCGGCCACCTTTTTGGCGCGTTCACACCAGGCGGGGTCGTCTTTGAGCACCTCGATGATATCTTCCATCATGGCGACAGTGCAGGTCGGGCAGGCAGAGACGATATAGTCGGGGTTGCCCTCTTCCATGGCGGCGACGTTCTGCTTGACCAGTCGGATCTGGGACTCCGTGTCGCCCATATACTTGGACGGAGCGCCACAGCAGGCCTGATCCCAAGGGAAGTAGACTTCACAGCCAGCATGTTCGAGGACGTCGTAGACGGCAGTGCCGATGTGGGGGTAGCAGAAGTCGATGAGACAGCCGGCGTAGAAGTTGACCCGCTTTTTCTTGCCCGTGTTCTTCTTCTCGCGCTCCTTGGCGATGTCGCGGAAGGGCTTCGGCGCCACCGCCGGCAGGCTCCGTTCCTTCGTCAGTTCGGAGAAGAAGAAAGGCAGATGGCGGATGAAGGGCTTGCCGCCGGTCAGGGGGAACTGGCCGACAGAGGCGACGCGCAGCAGGCTGTGCATGAGCTTGCGGTTGGCGACGACGTTGAAGATGGCCTTGGGGATCAGGCCGATGCCTTTTTTCTCGGCCATACGACGGCGCATCTCCAGGATCAGATCAGGGATGGGGATTTTGCCGGGGCAGACCTCGGTGCAGCGACCGCAGCCGAGGCAGAGGTTTTGCGGCTTTTCGGCGTCGGTGGGATCGTTGAAGAAAAAGGTCAGGATGGCGCCGATGCCGCCGGCGTAGATATGACCGTAGACGTGTCCGCCGACCATCTGGTAAGCGGGGCAGACGTTCAGGCAGGAGGCGCAGCGGATGCACTGCCAGGCTTGTTTGAACTTGGGGTCCTTCAGCATGTCGCTGCGGCCATTGTCCATGAGGACGATGTGCAGTTCCTTGTCCTGGACCTGGCCGTCGACCTCGGTGGGGGTGACGCCGGTGACCATGGTGACATAGCTGGTGATCAACTGGCCAGTGGCGCTCTTCGGCAGGGCCTTGATGATGTTGGCCGCTTCCTTGAAGTCCTTGATCACTTTTTCGATGCCGACGAGGGCGACGTGGACGCGTGGCAGGGTCGTGGTCAGGCGGGCGTTGCCCTCGTTGGTGACGGTGGCGATGGTGCCCGTCTCGGCGACGGCGAAGTTGGCGCCGGAGATGCCCATATCGGCTTCGATGAACTTGGTCCGCAGTTCGACGCGGGCCTTTTGCACCATGAGGGGGATATCGGGCGGGATGTCCGATTTCATTTCCTTGCTGAAGTAGCCGGCCACCTGCTCCTTGGAGAGGTGGATGGCGGGCATGACCATGTGGCTCGGCTTCTGGCCGGCGAGTTGGATGATCCATTCGCCCAGGTCGGTCTCGTTGACGATCAGGCCGGCTTTTTTCAGGTGATCATTCAGGTGGATTTCTTCAGAGGCCATGGACTTGGATTTGACAATCTTTTTGACTTTTTTCTCAATGGCCAGGTTGGCGATGTAGCGGTTGGCATCTTCGGCCGTTTTGGCGAAGTAGACCTTGGCGCCCCGCTTGGTGGCGTTCTCAGTGAAGAGCTTGATCAGTTGATCCAGGTTTTCGCCGTTTTTGGCTTTCGCGCAGGCGATCTCGCCGCGCAGCGCCTCAATGTCCACACCCTGGTAGGCGTTTTTCCGGGCTGTCGGGTAGGCGTCAGCGAAGCGGCTGAGGGCGCCCCGCATAACCTGGTCGTTGAGGGCCTTTTGAATCGACGCTTTGAAGTCTTGGTTGTGCTGCTCGTTGGACATTCCTCTTACACCCCTTCGTCGACGAGAATTACGATCAGCTTGCTGGGGCCGTGGACGCCGATGGTGAGCACCCGCTCGATGTCGGCCGTCCGGCTCGGGCCGGAGATGAAGGACATGTAGCCAGGAACCGTGCCATAATCTTTAACGACCGTTTCCAGCGCCTCGGCGACAGTCGGGAGAATCTTGTTGAAGGGAACAACAGCGATATGGGTTGGTGGCAGCATGGTCACAGCGCGGCCCAGGGGATCTGTCTCGGGATGAAGGATTGATCCTGTCTCCGCAACCGCATACGGGACGAAAGTAACACCCACATCGGTGACGTCGAGTTCATGGCGATCGAGTTTTTCGGAAATGGTGACCCCGGTCTTGGCCAGCGTGGCCCGGCAGTTGGTCTTCTCCAGTTGGGGCGTGGGAAAGAGGTGAACCCGTTTCGCCTTCAGCTCTTTGACCTGTTCGGCGATCAGTTCGCCGGCTTGGGCCCATGTGCCCACACGGTGAACCTGAGCGGACATGACCCCCGCCTTTTCCTTAAAAACGGAAAAAAGTTTTTCCGAGGACACGTTTCTTCCAACTCCTTTTATTCATATCGATTGGACGGTCAGACCGGTCTGGGATGATTGCCATGTTAAAAAAAGTACAAACAGATGTTCAGATGGTCTGACCACCAATCTGAAATCCTATTCGACGTTTGATCCCGGAATCCTCCTTCTGCCTTCCGGGAATTATAAAATGTCGCTGCCATTTTTTCCACTTCTCTAGGGGAAAAGGCGAGACGACGATCGAAAGGCAGGAGGCGGTGACCGAGTGCAATGGCGCGATCAGGTTGACAAGCGAAACTTCTATTTTATGACAGCCAACGGCTCCCTCTACTTCACGGCGCTCGCCTTTATCGACGGCACCATCGTTGTGCCCCTCTTTCTCAACCAACTCACCCAGTCGCCGGTCCTGGTAGGTTTGGCCTCCACAGTGCGCACGGTCGGTTTTTTCTTGCCGCAGATTTTGATGGCCGGCTGGGTGACCGGCGCCACCCGACTAAACCGTTTCATCTTCCGCCTGCACCTGACGACACGCCTACCGTTGCTTCTGCCGGCGCTGGCGATTTGGTTCGACGCGCCGCCGGCGCTTGTGGCCTTGCTGTTCCTAAGCGCCTACACCCTGTTCGCCTTCGGCGAGGGCATCGCCCAAGTGCCCTGGATGGATGTCTTCGGCCGGACCATCGACGACTCCCACCGGGGGAAGCTCTTCGGAACGATGCAAGCCCTCGGCGGCCTGGGCGCGCTGGCCGGCACCCTTGTCGTGCAGCGCGTCTTTGCATCGCCCCGCTTGACCTTCCCCGATAACTTTGCCCTCCTCATCACCATCGGCGCTGCTTTTATGTTCATATCGACAACCATGATCCGCCTGGCAATCGATCCGCCGAAAACGAAAGAGAAGGCGAGTGAGTTATCAGTCACCCATGTGGTCAGCCGGATCCCCCAGTACCTGGCCGAGCACCGCCTCTTTTCCCGGATGCTGATCGTTCAGGTGCTGACTAGTTTCAACGTGCTGGGCTTTCCTTTCTATATTCTCTATGTGCGGGAGGCAGGCGCTCTCCCTCCCTGGGCGCCAGGCATCCTCTTGTCGCTTCAAGTGCTCGGCCAGGTGGGCGGCGGTCTGCTGTTGGGGTATCTGAGCGATCGCGCCGGCAACCGACGGACGATCATGACCGTAACGACGATCAACATCGCCGTTCCCCTGCTCATCCTCCTTTCGCAGCGGCTGACGGGGGGCGCCGCCTTCGCCGGCACAGGCCTTGGCTTCATGTTCCTCGGCGCCTGTTTCGGCGGATGGCTGGGCTTCGTCAACTACCTGATGGAGACGACGCCAGTGGAAAAGCGCCCCATCTATGTGAGCCTCTCCAACCTCTTTTCCGCTCCCGTCGCCCTCCTCCCCATCACCGCCGGCGCCTTCCTCCGTCTCGTGCCGATACAGTGGATATTCTGGGTCGTGGTGGTGATCGAGGTGGTCGCGCTACTGCTGGCCTACCGGCTGCCGGAGCCGCGGGAGCTTGGGGAGGTGGGGACGCTTGGATCGGTTGGCGCCGTTGGAAGGGTCGATAAGGCGGAAGAAAAACAGCCATCTCAGAAAAATGGAGCGCCCTTTGGCAGACCCGCTTACCGTCCTGATGAGGAAAAGGAATGAAGCCGCTGGGACTAGCAAAAGCTATGCGCAAAATAGGCATATATCGGGAACGATAGGAGGAGGAAAACATGGACAAAGGGATACTGGGCGACCCCCATGCAACCAAGACGGAACAGGTGGACAAGCACAGCAATGTGAAACCCAAATCGAACATGAAAACGGTACAGTTGACGCCGAATTCTAAGGTCAATGTGCCGCAGGATTCGCCGGTGAAAGACTTGCCACGATAAAGAAACACCCATGGAAATGAAAAAAACCGGGACATTTTCCCGGTTTTTCTATTTCCATGGGTGCATTGTCAGATGAGTGATAGAGCTGTACATCGCTGAACCTTACCGACGAAGCGCCTGCTCCATCCCTGTTTCCAGGGCTGAACGGTTGACCGGAAGCAGGTTATGCCGGCGGGGTGGCAGGATTTTTTGCAAGGCCGCCATGATGGACTCCTTGTCGACGACGTTCGTCAGGCCGAGGAGCGCCCCCAGAAGGAACATATTGGCCACCTTCAGGTTGCCCAGTTGGTTGGCCAGGTCGTTGGCGGCCAAGCGGAGTTGCGTGATGTCCCTGCGCAGGCTGGACTCGCCGATCAGAGACGAGTTGACCAGCAGCAGTCCGCCCGGGACGAGCAGGGGGCCGAACTTCTCTAGTGAAGGCTGGTTGAGGACGATGGCGCCTGTCGGCTCATAGACAATGGGCGAGGCGACAGGCCGGTCAGAGACGGTGACGGCGCAGTTGGCCGTGCCGCCACGCATCTCGGGACCGTAGGAGGGGATCCATGCCACATGTCTTCCTTCTAACATCCCGGCGTAGGCCACCAGTTGACCCATCAACATGACGCCCTGGCCGCCGAAGCCGGCGAATATCAATCGGTGTTCCATCTTACTCCACCCCCTCGGGGACCCGAAACTCCTTGATCGGGTAGTAAGGGATCATCTGCTGCTCCAGCCACTTGTTGGCGTCCAGTGGCGTCATTCCCCAGTTGGTGGGGCAAGCCGACAGGACCTCGACAAAGGAGAAGCCCCTTCCCTCCTGCTGGCACTGGAAGGCGTGGCGGATCGCTTTTTTCGCCCGCACGACCTGGGCTGGCGTATGTACGGAGACGCGGCTGATGAAGGCAGGGCGCTGCAAGGTGTTCAGCATCTCGCAAACCTGGATGGGCGCCCCGTCAGCGCCGGCGTCGCGGCCTTTCGGGGCTGTCGTCGTCGACTGGCCGAGGAGGGTCGTCGGCGCCGACTGTCCGCCGGTCATGCCATAGATGGCGTTGTTGACGAAGATGACCGTCACATTCTCGCCGCGAGCCGCCGTGTGGATGATCTCCGATGTGCCGATGGCGGCTAAATCGCCGTCGCCCTGGTAGGTGAAGACGATCCGGTCCGGCAGCGCTCGCTTGACGCCGGTAGCGACTGCCGGCGCACGGCCGTGAGAGGCCTGGATGAAGTCGGTATCGATGTAATCGTAGATAAAGACCGAACAGCCTACAGGAGCAACCCCGATCGTCCGAGGCGCCAGTTCCAGTTCATCGATAGCTTCCGCCACCAGCCGGTGAATGATGCCATGATGGCATCCAGGGCAGTAGTGGGTGGCCACATCGCGCAGGCAGTCGGGCCGGCTGAATACTTTTGTTCCCATCGCTTAGGCCGCTCCTCCCTCGTTTGGTTTCGCCGTCCCGGCGTTCGCCTTTTTCTCGGCCAGTTCCTCCAGACGGGCAGCGATCACCCGGGGGTCAGGGACCATGCCGCCGGAACGCCCGTAAAACTCGACGGGCTGCTGGCCGTTGACGGCCAAGCGCACATCTTCCACCATCTGACCGGTGCTCAATTCCACCGTGAGGAACCATGCCCCAGCTTCCGCCGCTTCACGGAGCGGCGCCGCCGGGAAGGGGAAGAGGGTGATCGGCCGGATCAGGCCGGCGCGGATACCTTTTTCGCGGACCATGTCGATAGCGGCCATGCAGAGGCGGGCCGCCGTACCATAGGCGACGGCGATGATCTCGGCGTCCTCAGTCCGGTAGCCTTCAAAGCGCGTCTCCCGCTCCCCCATGGCGTCATACTTGGCGCGCAGGTGGTCGCAAAAGCGCTCGGCTTCCTCCGGTTTTATATATAAGGAAGTGATTAGTTTCGCTTTCCCATTGTCCCCTTTCCCCGTCGTGGCCCAGGGCTTCTCGACGGTTTTTTCGGGAGACGGTTCGGGCAGGACGACAGGCTCCATCATCTGGCCAAGGACGCCGTCGCCCAGGATCAGGACAGGGTTGCGGTACTCGTCGGCTTTCTCAAAAGCGAGCGCCGTCAAGTCGACCATCTCCTGGACAGAGGCTGGCGCCA
Organism: Heliomicrobium sulfidophilum; assembly: GCF_057715735.1. Taxonomy (NCBI): domain Bacteria; kingdom Bacillati; phylum Bacillota; class Clostridia; order Eubacteriales; family Heliobacteriaceae; genus Heliomicrobium; species Heliomicrobium sulfidophilum. Next base: position 85,976 of record NZ_JBVTZZ010000001.1, on the reverse strand, counting down.
GCACCAACAACCGGTAGTCGCCATGACCGCCGCCTTTGGTGGCCTGGAAGTAGTCGCTCTGGGTCGGGGCGATCCCTCCAAGACCCGGTCCAGTGCGCATGATGTTGACGATGACTGCCGGCAGTTCCGAACCGGCGATGTAGGAGACACCCTCTTGCTTGAGGCTGATACCGGGCCCGGACGAGGAGGTCATGACGCGGACGCCGGCGCAAGCGGCGCCGAAGACCATGTTGATGGCGCCGATCTCACTCTCCGACTGAAGAAACGTTCCGCCCACCTCAGGCAGGTGGCGGGCCATGTACTCGAGCAATTCGTTTTGGGGCGTGATGGGATAGCCGAAGAAAAAGCGGCAACCAGCCCGGATGGCCGCTTCGGCCAGGGCCTCGTTCCCTTTCATCAGCACCTTTTCGGCCATTTTTATTCACCTTTCTTCCTATTTCTCCACTTCGATGACCAGATCAGGGCAGACACGCGCACATAGTGCGCACCCCCTGCATTTTTCCATATCCGTCACCACGGCTGGCTGAAACCCTTTGGCATTCAGGCGGCTTTCATCCATGACGACGATCCCAACCGGACAGGCAGCCGTACAGAGGCGGCACCCCTTGCAACGTTCTTCCCGGAATATGGCTTTCGGCAACGACAACACCTCCCCGGCTGATGATTTGTTAGGTCTATCTATTCGAAAGGTTTCGAATATTTTGTGATTAAAAGATCTATCTCTGCGCATTAGCGTAAGATTCAGTGGTAGGTGATCGCAGCCCTCGCGCTTATGGGCGGACGTAGCCCCAGCCGTCTCCTGTCTCAGGCCAGACGTAGCGGTCGCGGGCATTTTGAGCGGAGCGGCAAGACGCGACTGTATCCCCAACCGTCCCCTGTCCCAGGACGGGGCATTGGACTGCGAGGTTTTGCGCGGAGCGGCCAAGAGCGACTGCAGCCCCAACCGTCCCTGTCTCAGGCCGGGGGCATTGGACTGTGAGCGGTTTGCGCGGAGCGGCGAAATGCGACCGCAGCCTGTGGAGCGGTAAGGGCGCCATGGTTCACATGCAGAAAAGCCCAGAGGTTTGGCGCCCAAGCGGAACAGGCAAGGGAGCCGCCGCGCAGCGCTAAGCGAACAGTCCAATGCCCCCGGCCAACCTAATCGAGCCGCTTCCGAAACCGCCGCAAAGCCACCACAAACAAAAAGACCGTAAAAGCCGCTAGCGACAAAACCTCGCGGTACATCTCCCCCATTCCGATCTGTTTCAGGAAGATGCCACGCAGGATCACCAAAAAGTCTGTCAAGGGAATGAAGTTGCCCAGAAGGCGGATCACAGAAGGCATTGTTTCACGCGGGAAGACAAAACCGGAGAGGAGGATGCTGGGCAGAATGAAGGCGAAGGCCATCTGCATGGCCTGCAACTGGTTATCGCTGTAGGTGGACATGAGCATGCCGATGCTGAGGGAAGTCAAGATAAATAAAAAAGCCAGTCCAAACAGCAAGGGAAGGCTCCCCCGGACCGGAACAGAGAACCAGGCGCTGCCAGCGATCAAGACGAGAGTAAAGGAGATCATGCCAACAATGATGTAGGGGCAGAGCTTGCCCAGAATCAGTTCGGCAGGGCGGACGGGCGTAACGATCAACTGCTCCATGGTGCCCCGTTCTTTTTCCCGGACAAGGGCAAAGGCCGTTAACGTCATCGTCACGTTTTGCATAATCAGACCGATCAGGGCAGGAATCGTGAAGAAGTGAGTTTTCAACTCCTGATTATACCAGATTCCAATGCGCGCTTCCAAGGGAAAAGGCGGCGGCGGAGATAGTTTTTTCTCGCGCAAAAGCCGGGCACCGCGCGCCTGCACGAGTGATTGCGCCACCTGCAGCGCCTGCCGGGTAGACTGGGGCTCCGTCCCATCGACGAGCACCTGGATTGTAGTCGGCAATCCCGCCTGCATGTTGGCGGCAAAGTCAGGCGGGATGATCAGCGCCACCCGGCACCGTCCTGTCGCCAGCGATCGCCCCACTTCGCCATACCCTTCGGTTCTCTCCCTGATCTCAAAGTAGGTGCTGTTGACAAAAGCTTGCAACAATTCGCGACTTTCCCTGCTGCGGCACTGATCCCAGACGATCGTCGGCAAGCGCCGCACATCGGGATTGACGCCATAGCCGAAGATAAAAAGCATCATCAGCGGGATGCCGACCGCCATGGCAAGACTGGGCCGATCTCGCCACAGATGGAGGAATTCCTTGCGAAAGACAGACCAAAAGGGTATCCAGCGCATGCCTTTCAATCGGTGACAAGCCTCTCCTTTCCCCGAGCAGAGCGCTTCCCTTGACTTACCCCTCCCCGCCGTCCGGCGTCACATGGACGGGCATTCCCGGCCGCAACCGCTCCCAGCCTTCCTGAATGGCGACCTTTACGGCAAAAACGAGATCGCTCCCGTCGTCATCGACGCCGTTGACGATGACGGGGGAAAACTCCTCCTGTTCGCTGATCTGTTCCACCCTGCCGGCGAAAGTCTCCGCCCCCTCGATCACACGCACCCTTCCCCCCGGAGAAAACTGGGGCAATGCCTTCGCCGGGACATAGATGCGGACCGTCAAATCTCGCCGGTCGATAAGGGTGGCGATGGGCGTCCCCGCTCCGACAGCCTGCCCCGTTTGGATATGGATGCGTTGCACCGTTCCCTCCTGCCAGGCGCGGATATCATGACGCTCCAGTTCCCAGCGAGCCATGTCCAGGGAACGTTCTGCCTGGGCGATCTGCGCCGTAAAAAGCTCGGGGGTTTCAGCACCGCCCTTTGTCCCCTGTGCCGCGCCAGATGCCCGCAAGGCGGCAAGGGCGGCCTCGGCCTGCCGAAGGCGCAGTTCCGCATAGGTTCCATCCACTCGAGCGATCACCGTTCCTTCCGTTACCATGTCGCCTTCTCGAACAGACAAACCTTGAATCCGTCCGGCCACTTCCGCCGCAACGATGAAGGTATGAGATTCGATGAAACCAGCGTAACGGAGCAGGTCTGAATGAGAGCCTTTTAGTCTCGATAGCTGCTCATCCCTCAAATCCGGCAGAAAAGCGGCCGCCCCCAGAAGGCAAGTCAAGGCCAAGAAAATAAGAACGTTCTTTAACCTCATTTATTGCCCCCTTCGCATTTTCTGTCAGCTCCGGTAATCGCCCTTTTACTTCAAATACCTTCACTTATTTTGTCCCTTGGCTAACCAAATCAAAAACAAAAAGCCACAACGGATTCACACCGTCATGGCTAAAAGAAACTAGTTCAACACCCCAACCCGCCGCTCATGAACCTTATAAGCCCCCCGGTCATCGGGTCGCAGCACATAGGTTACTTTTTGTCCTAAAAAGTCAAACCTTCCCTCCCCCGGCAGATAAGCCTCTACCAGAACCTCTTCCGACGTCCGGCTCGCAATGCGCCAGCTATGGACTGCCGTCGCGTCAATCAACAAACCCTCTGCCGGTTTCGTCGCTGCCGCCATCTCTTTGCCGTCGTACTGGCTCTTCCACAAGCCCTGAACATTGTCCCGAGACCAGTAGGCGCCGAGAAACCGCTGCAGGTCCTCTTCGCGATGGATCACCGGAGGCGGTTCGAGACCGCGTTCTTTTAACAGTTTCGTGTTTTCCTTCGTCGCCGCTCGCATCCAGAGGATCTCGGCCCACCGGGTAAAAGCCAGATAATCCTCGTCGCACCAAGGAACTCCGCCCCGCAAAAAGCCGGTCATCCTATCCCGGTCCCAGGTCCAGCCATCGCCCAAGTGGCGGGCAAGCCAGTAGACAGGCACCAGCATCCGGTCATCCTCGATCTTGCCGGAAACGCGATTCCCCCGTTCCCAGGGGAACCACTTATGATTCAACGGCGCAGCCTGCACCTCCAGGCAAAGGTTGTCCCGCCGAATCAGAGCTCTCCGGTTTTTGTTATCATAGCTCACATCAGCCCCCAATGCCTCAGCCAGCGGGCGCAAAGGGGCCAGGATATAACCCCGCTCCAAGCGGGGTTGGGGAGCGAACTCCATAGGCAACCCGTTTAACACGATGACGGGCCGCTTATCTGTGCTAGATCGGCCAGATGGCGCGGTCAGTTGGGCCTCACTCCATTCGGAGGAGGGCAACAGGAGGAGCAACAGGACGACTGCCGCGAAAAAGGTTTTTCTATTGAACAGTCTCAATTCACTTCCCCCACCGCGTTACTCAGATAATAGACAAACTCAATGTATTATACGCAGCTTAATACCATATTATTCCATTTGTCTTTGGTTTTTTGTGACTTCCCTGATTGTTGAAGAAAACCTGTTGGCCGTTCCAGCACTTGAGAAAACAAAAAAACGCCGGCCTCCAAAAGCCGGCAGCAGTCGTTCACGGACAATGCCTCGATTTCTACTGTTCTTGAAGTCTCTGTTATTCCTGAAGGATCAATCGGTCTACGAAGCCACCCGGATGCTCATGCCGTCTTCGGCGAGCATGAAGCGGGGCTGTTTCAATCCGTGATGGACCATCAGCCGTTCATAGTTCTCCCCTTCGGTGAGGTGGACGAGCACCACCTGCTTTGGCCCTGTCTTCTCCATCAGCCGCACCACATCATGGAGAGAGGAGTGTTTTCCAGCCGCCTCATCGGCGCCGTTGCACTCATGGATGAGGCAGGTGGCGTCTGCGCCCACCGTCTCCAGGAGTGGATTGTAGACAGTGTCCGCCGAGTAGACCACTTTTGTGGGCTTTTTTTCAGGCATATCCTTTAATTCTTCTAAGAAAGATATGCCCATCGTGGGGATGCCGTGGATAGCCGGAAAGGTGGAAACGGTCAGCGAACCTTCCTTCAGGGCCTCCGTCTCCTTCTCTTCCAAGGACTGTTCACGGAATTCGATGGGAAACATGTTCGGTTTGGCCGTCAGTTCAAAGAGATCCAGCAATCCCTGGACGATCGGCCGCGCCCCTGCCGGGCAATAGATAGGCAGCAGCGTTTTCCGGCCGGCCAACCACAGGCTCTGGATCAGGGCAGGGAGACCGTAGGTGTGATCGGGATGACCGTGGGTGATCAAGAGGGCATGCAAATCGTCGGGATGGACGCCTGCCTTGACCAGTTTGGGCCAGGGCGCGCCGCCGCAGTCGACCAGATAGGCGGAACCGGCGTCAAGGTGCTGGACCAGAAAAAAGGTGCTCTCCCGATTGGCGTAACCCATGCCGTTCCCCGTCCCGAAGAAGGTGATGCGAAACATGGCAGACTCCTTTCATGAGACCTAACATGGCGGTCATGATCGCATTGCGGGCAATGGTAGTCTTTCCATTTTCGTGAAAACTAGTGTCGTCTCCTGCTCACGAATTGGACGCAAGGTCGCCAAATGCGCAGACGCACATTGCCTTGAGAAGCAGTTCCCGCTAGACTAAGACCATAGCGAATGAACGGAGGAATCAATCTTGCTGCTTGTTCTCGACATTGGCAACACGAACATCGTCTGCGCCGTCTTTGACGGTGATGATCAAAAAGCCTTCTGGCGCCTGGCCACCGACCGCCGCAAAACAGTAGACGAATACCGCATCCTCATGCTGGAGGCCATGGAAGCCAAGCTGATCTCGCCGGGGGAAATCGACAGCGTCGCCATCTCCTCTGTCGTCCCCCCTGTCAACCCGGTCCTCGTCAAGATGTTCCGTGACTACTATGGTCTCCAGCCCCTGCTCGTACAACCGGGCATCAAAACGGGGCTTAACATCAAGATCGACGACCCGCGCGCCCTCGGACCGGACCGGATTGTCAACGCCGTCGCCGCCTACCACCTCTACGGCGGTCCCGTGATCATCGTCGATCTGGGAACGGCGACGACCCTTTGCGCTGTCAACGAAAAGGGGGATTTCCTCGGCGGGGTGATCTGCCCAGGCATCGGCATATCGGTGGAAGCCCTCGTCGCCCATGCGGCCAAACTGCCTCGCGTGGAGATTACCAAGCCGGAACAAGCGATCGGCAAAAATACAGTCGCCGGCATGCAGTCTGGGATCTACTACGGCTATGTGGGCATGGTGGACGGCCTGGTACGGCGGTTTAAAAATGAGATGGGGGAATCATCTGATTCCCCCATCAAGGTCGTCGCCACTGGTGGCTTCGGCGAACTGATCGGTCGAGGCTGCGCCACAGTGGACCATATTCATCCCTCCCTGACGCTGGAGGGCTTGCGCTTACTCTACGAGCGCAACCGTCCGACCGCCTTGACGCGGCGGGCGAACCCGCAACGTTAACGTTACATCTCAGCCTCAGCCTTGACCATGCCAACACAAAACCATCGACCCGCCGCCTTATCCTGCGCGATGTTGCATTAAAACGACAGCAGCCACAAGTCGCCGCCCGAAGTTCCAGGGCGGATTAGACCGACAAAATGGTTATCGCTGTCGATCAGGCGGGCCCCCGCTTCAAAGGAAAAGACGGAGGGGCTCTCGCTGCCCTTCGGGTAGACCTTTAGCAGCAACTTCGGCTCGTCCATGACGACCAGTTGACCCTCCGGTCCGATGGCCAGCCGGTCTCGGTGGGCTGTCTCGGGCAAGCGGATGCTCTTTTCCAGCTTCTTGCCGTTCCATACCCACAGTTCCTGCACCTGGCGGCCTGTTCCTTGCCCCAGATAGAGGTTGTTCTTCGTGTCACTTCCGATGAGAAGGTAATTGAGCGCCTGTCCCGCCGCCGGGCTGGTCAGTTGGGTGCCCTTGATCCCTTGCACCAACGGCTTGCTGGCGCTGTCGCCGCTCCAGAACTCGGCATAGACCTGCCCCTGGGCCGGGTTGACGCTGAGCCGCTCCACGTTAGTCCCTGAGCGCAGGGCAATCTTCGAGGCGTCATGCTGGATATCGACCCGGTAAATGCCGGTCGTCTGGCGCGAGTCGCCAAGGGTCAGGTAGAGCAGGTTCGATTGGGCCGACACGACCGCCTCCTTGACCTCGTCGGCAGCCGTCAACCCACGGATGCGGGTCGAGAAGATCCGCTGCCCGCCGTCGGCGTTCAGGAAAGAAAACTCCAACTGCTTGGAGGAGGGATTGCTCGGCAGGGGTCGCTTGTCCACACGGTTCATCGAATCGACCAACACCTGGTTGGCCGTTTTGCCTTTTGCCGAGGAAGGCGCAGGCAGGTTCACCGGCGCCGCCGACTGCTCCGTAATCAGCAAGAGGCGGTTGCGGTCGTTCAGCCACTGCACCAAGGCCACCCGCTGGCCAGGGGGCGTCTTTTCGCTGTAAAAGGCGCGTTCCTCATCGATATCCCAGACGGTGAAACCGTCGCCATCATTCCAGACCAGGTACTCCCCTTTATAGGAGAGGGAAAACTGCTTCGCCCGATCGAGCGGTGCGTTGACCCGGAGCTGCCGCCACTGGCTTTTCGCCGCCGGCAGACGGTGATCATCAGGGTTGACAGCCTGAGCGGCCCATTTTTCGAGCCCCCAAAAAAGGCCGCCTTGCAACAGGACCGCCAGGAGGACCATCGAGCCGATGGCTTTGATGGTTTTCATCATTCTCTATATTCCTCCCTTGGACTGCTTAGCAGGCAACACAACGAAACTCGTCGGGATGTAGCGGATCCCGAAGACGCTTGAAGGCTGGTTGATCACCTTGCCGTTATAGACCATCGTCGTTGAAGCGCCGCCGTCGAGGTTGCCGGCCGTCACAGCGCCGTACTTGATCAGCAGGTCCTGCAATTCCCGCAGCGTGGCGCCGATGGAACCAATCTGACGTCCGTCGATAACGACGATGACGATGGCCCCGTCAGCCCGCTGGCCGATACCGGTCCGGGGCGCCACACCCCAGCCGCCGTCACCGGAGGTGATGGTCGGCTTGCCGTTGACGACAAGGGGCGGCCCGAAGGTGACCACTTCGCTGATATCCATGCCGCGCAGTTCCCGCGCCGAATAGCGGCCCACGATCATCTGGCCCTTCTTGGTGAGCCCAATGATGTTTTCTTTCTGATCCTCATCGATGACCGAGATGAACTGACCTCGGCTGACGGTGACCCCGTCAGGATAAGCGCCGTTCCCCTGGCCGTTCGGGTCGATGAAGCCGCCGCCGTTGACAGCCGCCACGGCACCTTCCCGCTGGGCCATCTCGGGAACCGTCTCCCCGGCTTCGCCGAGTTTCGACGAGACAGCCACCTTGAGCCGTAGCGGGTCGTGAACGGTCATCACCTTGCCGGTGAAGCGATATCCCTGGATATCCTCCACCTCGATGCGATCAGAGCCTTTGCTGTTGGCATGGGCGATCGTGACACCATTCAGAGTTGAGCGGATGCTTTCATCGGCCTCAAAGCGGCCCAGGATCTCCCTGATGCGCTCATCTGACAAGAACCACTCGGCCACAAAACCATGGCGTGATGTCATGATGGAACCGACCACCATCTGCCGCAACGAAGGAACGGGACCGTAGAAGACGAGCAGCGGTCCCATGATCACGCCCACCAAGATATTGACGACCATGAAGAGGGCAATATTTTTGATCAAAGATTTCAACCAGGTCCCCCCCGTAAATCTACACAGGCTTTTCCACATCTTAGATTATACGTTTCACCGAAGGGACGGGCAATGGCAAAATTAGTACAGATCCACCCGACGATCGGCAAAGACGGTTATCTTCCGACGAACCCGCTCGACCTTGTCCCTGTCGATCTCGGTCCAGAGCCAGCCTTCCTCCTCGCCGGCCTCGGCGACGATGCTTCCCCATGGATCAATGACCATGGAATGACCAGCGAAAGCGACCCCTTTTTCATCCCTGCCGGTCCGGTTGCAGGCGATCACATAGCACTGGTTTTCGATCGCCCGAGCCTGTAAGAGGACGCGCCAGTGGTCGAGACGGGAAAGGGGCCACTGGGCCGGGATGAAGAGAAGCTCACAACCGGCCAGGACGGTCTTGCGGACCCACTCGGGAAATCGCAGGTCATAGCAGATCACTGCGCCGCAAGGAACCACGCCGATGCGAAAATTGCCGGCGGCGGAACCGGCAGCCAGGTAGCGATCCTCCCCCATCAGGCCAAAGAGGTGCGCCTTTTCATAGGTGAGGACCCTCTCCCCTCCCGGCGTGTAGGCATAAAGGGTATTGGCAAACCTTCCGTCAGCGCCTACCGGGGAGGAGCCGCCGATGATCGTTGCCCCTGTCTCCCCGGCCCAGCCAGCGAGGAGGCTGCCAAAGGGCCCGCCGTCATCAGCCAGCGCAGCCAGGTTGGCCAGGTCATATCCCGTCGTCCACATCTCCGGCAGGACCAGCACGTCCGGACACTGTTCTCGCGCCTCTGCCATATACCGCGCCACTGTCGCTTCATTCGCCTTTCGCTCGCCACTGCGCACGTTGAACTGTAAAAGTCCGACTTTCAATCAACTTCCTCCCAACTATTCACATTATCCACAGATTTATCAACAGTTTTTTCCAAAATAACAGGAAGATGGCACCCTGTAGGGAGGTGGCGCGACGTAAGAACCTGCAAACTTACTTTTTCTGGAATTTATATGCCTGTTTGTCCTCCATTATACCACGGCGGCTCTTTTTACACTGAAGGAGGGTTGGGATGGTTGGCCGACTTAGCCGACGTATCTGATGCGGCAGCGAGCATTTCCGCTGTCTGCCTGGGTTCGATGAGGCGCTTCCGGCGCGAACTAGCGCCGACAAGCCATTCCCCTTTCGGCATCAGACCGCTCAGAATCGTCAATGCCAGTGCGCCGGCCACACAACCGATGAAAGTCAAAGCCAACGCCAGCAGGGGCGGAAGGGTATGTAGATAAGGCCGGAGCGCCCTGGCAGCCAGGTCAAGGGTGAGGGCATGGGCCAGATACAGGCCATAGGAATGTTTCCCCAGCAGGTGTAGCAATCGGCTCAAGGGGTTGTCGGAAAAGCGCCACCGCGCCGCTAAACCGTAGGCGAGCACAATGATGCTTACCGAATAGAGGAATTGGGACGGGCGCAAGGAGGTGGCGATGTTGACATCCAGGACGACGCCTGCCGGTCCTTCTGTGATACCCCTGATCAGTTGCGCCGTCACCCAGAAAAAGAGGACCGCAAAGAGTGCGCCGTTCCACCATAAGACCTTGGCGGTCCACTCCCGCCACCGGCTCACAGCCAGGCCGGCCACGCCGCCGAGGATGAAATAAAAGATCCAAAAAAGGAAGGTCCGGTCGCGATAATCGCTGACGAGTTGCCATGCCTTCGAAAGCGCCAGCGGTTCGCCCACACGGGGGATCACCGAGTGAGACAACCAGGTGAGCGCCAGATAGAGGATTCCCAACAGGCCGATCAGGGCGAACAGCCGGCCTTGGGAACGGCCCATCCTGCTGAGGCGACGAAAGCCCCACCGGAAGACGGGGTAGAAGAGGTAAAACTGAAAGATCATGACGACAAACCATAAGTGGTAACTGCCTTCGCCTGTTATCAGTTGTTTCACCAACGCACGCACCCAAAGGATGGCCGATTCGGACGGTTGCCCGGCGTAAAAAGCGAAAAAGAGAGTCCAGGCGAGGTAAGGAATCAGGATCTCCTGGACGCGGCGACGGAGAAAGCGGGGATAGTCCAGTTGGTCGTAGTAGTTGTAGAAGACGACCATGCCGGTGATGAAGACGAAGGCGGGAACGGCCAGTTTCGCCAGGATGAAGAGTATGGCATAGGCTACAGCGTCTTCCATGACTACGTCTGGCTGGTGGATGTAAACACCGAGCGCATGCTGCAAGACTACGCCGAGAAAAGCGACACCCCGCAGGAGTTGGATTTCTTCAATGACGCTTTTTTTCGTCATAGTCAAACCCTCTTTCGGGCAGAAAGTCTTCGATGGCAAAAAGCGAAAAAGCAAGTCGCAAATGCTCAAAAAAAGTCCAATAGAATAAGTCTAGCACCGGCTTAGTCCGGCAACAAGGGAGATTTGATGATTCCGCTGCCGGAGGAACCCGTTAAGCACAATGCAAAAAGGAAGCCGATCCTGGTCCGGATCGGCTCCCTTTTTCGTCTTTGATGTCCATTTGACTGCTTCTATTGAAACGAAGTCTAAATTAGTCCTTCATCGTGCCTTCTTTGACGAACTTGGCGTGCCAGGAGAGGGCTTTTTCGATGACGTGGGGCGTGTGGCCGCCGCGCTGGAGCGCCTCTTCATAGTAGGCCATCAGTTGCGGCTTGTAGTCGGGGTGGGCACAGTTTTCAATGAGTACCAGGGCACGATCGCGGGGGCTGAGGCCACGCAGGTCGGCCAGGCCCTGCTCCGTGACGATGACATCGACGTCATGCTCTGTGTGGTCACAATGGGAGACCATGGGCACAATGCTGGAAATCTTGCCATCCTTGGCGGTGGACTTGGTGCAGAAGAAGGTCAGGCGGGCGTTGCGGGCGAAGTCGCCGGAACCGCCAATTCCGTTCATCATCTGGGTGCCCATGATGTGGGTCGAGTTGACGTTGCCGTAAATGTCGACCTCGATGGCCGTGTTGATGGCGATCAGGCCGAGACGACGGGCGATCTCAGGGTTGTTGGACAGTTCCTGGGGCCGCAAGACCAGACGGTCGCGGTACTTGTCCAGGTTTTCCAGCACCTCTTCATGCTTGGCCGGAGAGATGGTGAGGGAGCAGCCGGAAGCCATCTTGATCTTGCCGGCGTCCATCAGTTCGAAGACAGCGTCCTGGAGTACTTCCGAGTAGACTTCCAGGTCGCTGAAATCGGTGTTGAGGAAGCCGTAGAAGACAGCGTTGGCGACAGAACCAACACCGGACTGGAGCGGGGCCAGGTTGGGGCCCAGGCGACCAGCTTCCACTTCTTTGCGGAGGAAGTCAATCAGGTAGTTGGCCATGGTGGCTGTCTCTTCATCGGCCGGCGTCATGGCAGCGTTCACATCGGCCTGGTTGGTGATGACGATGGCCTTGATCTTGTCCGGATCGACAGCCAGGGTGGTCGTGCCGATGCGGTCGCCGGGGTGCTTCAAGGGAATCGGTTCGCGGTCGCCATGAGGTGCCGGCATATAGAGGTCGTGAAGCCCTTCCAGAGCCAGCGGTTGGGCCAGGTTCAGTTCCACGATGATGGTGTGAGCCATGTGGGCAAAAATCGGGGTGTTGCCGACAGCGGTGCTGAGGACTAGATGGCCCTCTTCCGTGATGGCAACAGCTTCGATAATGGCCACGTCAACGGGCGGAAGCGCACCGGAGCGAAGAAATTCGGCTGTATGGGAAAGGTGCTGATCCATGTAATGGACCTTGCCAGCGTTGAGGTTCTTGCGCATCCCTTTGTCAGACTGGTAGGGCAAACGCATATTGACGATGCCGGCGTCAGACAGAAGGGTGTCAATTTTTGAGCTGATAGAGGCGCCGGTGAAGAGGTTGATCTTGAACGGCTGACCTTCTTGTTTAACCCGCTCGACCAGGGCGACAGGAACCGCCTTGGCGTCGCCGGCCGGCGTGAAACCGCTGAAACCAAGTGTCATGCCGTCTTCGATCAGCATGGCGGCTTCTTCTGCAGACACAATCCGATCTTTGAATGACTCGTTTCGCAAGCGCTGCGAGAGCATTACTCCGAACCCCCCACAAAAAATCGTAGTATGGTACAATGATCAGACCACTAGGACACTTTTACTGTAGCATAGGCGCTTGTGAATTTCAACACTTATTCATCGGCCTGGAAATTGTCGAATAAATGCGAAAAAACCGGAAAATAGCACTAAGATCCTTTTGTCATTTTATCGACACCAGGGGGTAAGTTCAAGAACGTACTTTTAACAAGTGATTTACAGGCATGTTTAGGACAAAGCAAACGGCGCAGGCTATAAGGGGGTCGTCACCTGTGCTCAGGGACACTTTTTCTTATGGTTGGCGGCTCTCCGCTTCTTTACTTCCCCTCTAGAATTTGAGTACAATAGTAGCGATGCGATCATGAGAATCTATTCTTCTTTCGGCGCAGCGCAAATCACGTAGACCAGGGAAGGATGCGACGCAGTGCGAGAGGGTAACCGCTTTTCCAAAGAACTGGAATTGTTTAAAAGCTCCTTGCCGGAACAGGGCACTACGCTCCGGCATATCCTCGACCGTTTCGGCGAACAGGGCCTGTTGCTTCTGAGCGCCATTCTGACGATCCCCTTTTTGTTTCCTGTCTCGATCCCCGGAACCAGCACGCCCTTCGGGCTCGTCATCGCCCTTGTCGGACTCGGTCTCATGACCCAGAAGACCCCCTCTTTCCCCGAAAAGATCATGGACCGGCCCATCTGCTCGAAAAAGCTGGGAACAGCGCTGCACCGCGGTGTCAGCCTCTTTGAACGGATGGAGCGGATCGTTCGGCCACGCTGCGCCTCTGTCACCCACGGCCGCCTTGCGCAGCGCTTGAACGGCTTTTTGTTGTTCCTCTGCGCGCTGCTGCTGATGATCCCCCTCCCGCTCCCCTTTACCAACGCCCTGCCGGCCTACGGCATCCTGCTGCTATCGATGGGCTTGTTGGAAAAAGACGGCTACCTCGTTCTATCGGGCTATGTAATGACCGCCGTGGCGACGGTCTATATCTCCCTGATCGGGATCATGGGGACGATGGGTATGCAAAAAGTCCTTGACTTGGTGCTCTAGGCTATCTTGCCGAAAATATTTCTTGATTCCCCTTCCCAGTGGCACTTGATCAGCGAAAAAAAATAGGATATACTAAAATCGTCCAGCAAAACCGAATGGTTTGTTCAAAGGGGAGTAGCTTCCTACTGGTCGGTCAACAACCGGTTGTAAAACCTGGCCGCCAGAGCGTACATTCGCTAGCAAGACCTTTGATTCAAAGTGCTCACACTTTGAATCAAAGGTCTTTTTATATATCGAAAAAAACATCACCTTCTTTGGAAAGGAGTGCCCCAATTGGAACTGCTCAGTCAACTCAGCGGCATTACGCTCAGCGACTTCTCTGACCCCGCCTTTTGGATGGCCGTCGGCAGCATCATCCTCATCGACCTGATCCTCAGCGGCGACAACGCTATCCTGATCGCCATGGCCTGCCGCAACCTTCCGCCGGAACTGCGATCGAAAGGCATCATCTGGGGGACCGCCGGCGCCATCGGCTTACGCATGATCCTCGGCGCCCTGATCATCTACCTCTTGAAGGTGCCCCTCCTGCAAGCGGTTGGCGCGCTCCTGCTGATCTGGATCGCCGTCAAGCTCTTGATCCAGGAAAACGACCACGGTGACGTGGCCGGTCCGGAGCGTCTCTTCCAGGCCGTCAAGACAATCATCATCGCCGACGCCGTTATGTCCCTCGACAACGTCCTCGCGGTCGCTGGCGTATCCCATGGCAAACCGGGTCTGCTCTGGTTTGGTCTCCTCGTCAGCATCCCCCTTGTTGTCTACGGCAGCCGACTCTTCCTCACCCTGATCGATCGCTTCCCCTTGATCCTCTACGGCGGCTCTGGCATCCTGGCCTGGTCAGCCGGTAAAATGCTGATTCACGACCCCATGGTCTTCGCTTTCATGAAAAACGCCGGCGTCTCGCCCTTTCTGCTGGAAGAAAAACTGGTCAGCGCCGTCGTGACGGCATTGGTCCTGGGCCTGGGCTGGCATCTGAATGAGCGCCAAAAGAAAAAAACGGCTCTAGAAAAAGCCTAGAAACCGTTTCCCAGCAGCTTCATGATCAACTGGGTCAATTCCTGTTCTTTGATCAGCAACTCCACCAGCAGCTTATTCACCTCGTCACTTTTGTCGACACCCTGGTGCATGGCGGGAAAGAGAGAACTGAGTTCCGCCTTCGCCACATCCACCTGGGATTGCAGCAGTTTCAGCTTCTGGACCAGCGGGTCGTCCGACAGCATCTGCCGGATCTCCTCTAGGCTGAACCGTTGGTCCTGCATGGAGCGGATGAAGTGGATCCGCTCGACGGCGCTTTCGTCGTAGAGGCGATACTTCCCCTCCGAGCGCTGGGCCGGCGAGAGCAACCCCATCGCCGTGTAGTAATCGACGGTCCGCTTGTTGACATTGCACCGTTCGGCTAACTCGCCGATCTTCAGCAGGCCCTTCCCAAGAGAATCACCTCATCTCACGTTACGTTTAGGTTGACCGCAAAAGGGCGATAATAACCATACAGCAAAACTGTACGGTTTGAAAAGGCGAGCAAATCGTCTTTTACGCCAGAAAACCAGCAAATTTGCCCTTTAGCGCCCTTTGCGTCTGACTTCAGTCTTTTGTAAGCTGGTAGCGAGGGACCATGCAGAAAGGCCAGGGTAAAAAACGTCGGTTATTACCAAAAGTATTAGAACGTGTATAAGGAGGAAACAAGGTTACCATGAGTAATTTCAAAGCCTGGGTGTTGATGGGGCTCATCTCCGGTTTATTCGTCCTGATGGGTTCTTTCATCGGCGGAAAATCGGGCGCCCTGCTCTTTTTCCTCATCTCCCTGGCGATCAACTTCTTCAGCTTCTTCTACAGCGACAAAATTGCCATCAAGATGACTGGTTCTCACCCTGTTGAGCGTCATGAAGCCCCCGAACTCTATGAGATGGTCGAGCGGCTCTGCCGCAGGGCTGACATGCCGCTGCCTAAACTGTACATCCAGCCGACGGAACAGCCGAACGCCTTCGCCACCGGACGGAGCCCGAAGCATGCCGCCGTCGCCGTGACGGAAGGCCTGCTCCGAGCGCTCAGCCGCGACGAGTTGGAAGGCGTCATCGCCCATGAACTGGCCCATATCAAAAACCGGGACGTGCTGGTCGGCACCATTGCCGCTTCCATGGCAGGCGCGATCACCATGATCGCCGACATGCTCACCTTTGGCGCCATCTTCGGTTCCAATGATGACGAAGAGGAAGGCGGCGGCATCGGCGCCATCGTCATGGCCTTCCTGGCGCCCATTGCGGCCATGATCATCCAGATGGCCATCTCGAGGCAGCGGGAGTACTTGGCCGACGAGACGGGCGCCCGCATCACCGGAAACCCTCAAGGCCTATCGAACGCCCTGCTCCGGATCGAAGGTCTCTCCATGCGGATGATGCCCATGGCGGTCAACCCCGCCGCCTCCCATATGTACATCGCCAACCCCTTGTCGGGCTCTTCCCTGGCCAGCCTCTTCAGCACACACCCGCCGATTGCAGAGAGGGTGCGGAGGTTGGCGGGAATCCGGATTGGGTAAAAAGAGTTGGAAAAAGTGACAGAACTACAAATAAGATTTTAAAGCAAAGCCGTCTCAGAAATCAATCTGAGGCGGTTTTTTCTTAGCGTCAGCTTAGCACTCACTATAGGCGCAGACATGACACTTAGCGCACCCCTCTTCCCGCACCAGCGCCACAGCGCCACAGTGGGGGCAGACATCCGCCTGGAAGGGGATACGCGAGGCGTCAGGTCGGCTTGTCTCAGCGAGATACCGCCGCAAGGCAAGCGCCACCGCATCCGGCAAAGAGGACACCCGGTCCGGTCCGAAGCCGGTCGAGGTGCGGCCGGTGATCCCCTGCAACTGTTCCAGCGCCAGCGAGAACCGGTCCAGCTTGGGTACGTCACAGCGCGTCCGCAGGTAGAGCGACAAGGTTCGTCCGAGGGCTTCCGCCATGGCGTTCAGATCGGTACCGCCCTTGCCCTGGATGACGAGCACCTCATGAGGCTCCCCGTCCACCTCGTTGACGGTGACCCGCGTCGTCCCCAGGTGGCTCTTGATCCGGTAGGTCTTCCCCGTCACCCGTTCAGGCACATCTTCAACGACGGGCCCATTGACGCGAATTACCGAAGGCGCGGAGAGGGCTCTAGGCCTTGTCAGAACGTCCGAGCCGGTTCCAGCGCCCGCTCCCTCCCCTTCTTCCGGGCCAACCATCCCGCGTCCCGGCTCGCCGGCTTCCCGCCAGGCGCCGGCCTCCACCTTGGCCAAGACGCCTTCGCGGCTGCCGTCGCGGAAGTAGGTGACGCCCTTGCAGCCCTCCCGGTAGGCGAGCAGGAAGACCTGTTCCGTATCATCGACACTGTGGTGGTGAGGGGCGTTGACCGTCTTGGAGATGGAGGCGTCCACATGGGCCTGGATGGCGGCCTGGACGTGAATATGTTCTTCCGGCGTCAGTTCGCCGGCAGTGACGAACCAGGACGGCAGTTCCCCTCCGGGGTGCTCCTGCATCCATGCCTCCGCCAGTGGGTGCCAGAGGTGGTGTTCGCCCAAGCGGTCCCGCCGCCGGAAGCGGAAGGCAAAGACCGGCTCGATGCCCGAACTGGCCCGGGCCAACAGGGACGTCGTCCCCGTCGGCGCCTGGGTGAGCAGCGTGGCGTTGCGAATGCCGTGCCGACCGATGTCATCCCGCAACTCCTCAGGAAAATCGCTAAGGAAGGGAGAACGGAGAAAGCCATCCCGCTCAAACAGCGGAAAGGGCCCCCGCTCGCGGGCGATCTCAACAGAAGCAGCATAAGCGGCCAGCTTGATCCGCTTATACACGGCATCGATGAAGGCCAGGCTCTCGGCGCTGCCATAGCGGAGGCGCAGCAGGATCAGCGTATCGGCTAAACCCATCGTGCCGAGGCCGATGCGCCGCGTGCCTTTTTGCTGCTGCTCATTTTCGGCAAAAAAGTAGAAGCCTCCGTCGATGACATTATCGAGAAAGCGCACGGCGATCCGGGTCGTCGCGTCAAGGGCCTCAAAGTCAAAACGCCGATCGTCCCCTTCGCCGTCGACGAAGGAGGTCAGGTTGAGCGAGCCCAGGTTGCAGACTCCCCAGGGCGGCAAGCCCTCCTCGCCGCAGGGGTTGACGGCCACGATCCGCTCACAGTAGGCCGTGTTGGAGAGACGGTTGTACCGCTCCAGGAAGACGACGCCCGGTTCGCCCGAAGCATGGGCGCCGGCGATGATCGCCTGCCAGATCTCCCGGGCCGGGATGCGGCGGTAGACGATGACGCCCTTGCCCCGCTCCTTCCAGGCGGTTAGATCGCCGTCCCATAGCCGGTTGTAGTCGGGATCATCCGTATCAGGGAAAAGCAGGTCCCACATCCGATCCTCCTGAACAGCCTCCATGAAGGCGTCCGAAAGGGCCACGGACAGATTGGCTTTCGTCAGTTCGCCGGGACGCCGGTTCTTATAGGTGATAAATTCAAGGATATCAGGGTGCCAATCGTTCAGCATGAGCATGAGGGCGCCCTGGCGGCTTCCCCCCTGTTCGACGGATGCGGTGGCTGTCGAAAAGACGCAAGCCCAGGAGAGGGGGCCTGAAGAGGTCCCCATCACCCCTTTGACCCTAGCGCCGCTCGGCCGCAAGGAGGAGAGATTGATGCCGACGCCGCCGCCGCGGCTCATGATCTCCACCATCTCGGTGACGCGCTGCATGATGCCCGAGCGGCTGTCCTTGGGATGGGGCAGCACATAGCAGTTGAAAAAGGTCACCTTCTGTTCCGTCCCGGCTGCCGCCAGGATGCGCCCGCCCGGCACGAAACGGAAGGAGCGGAGCGTTTCGAGAAACTTCTCCCGCCAGTGCTCTCGCTCCGCTTCCGCTTCCACTCTGGCAATGGCGGCGGCGACGCGGTCCCACATGGCCTCCGGCGTCACCTCGGCGATCCCGATCAGGCTGCGCAGCTCCATCTCCTCCGGTGTTTCAGAAAAAGCGCCCGCCTCGCCGGGCCACTCCTGCGTCGGTTCGGCGAAGCGAAGCGGCAAGACGGTCGCCAAACCGTCTTGGATGGCGAGCACCCGCACCGGCAGGCCGTAACGGTCAGAGGCGTGATCGACGACCAATGCCATGTTCCCCTCCGTGACGGGACCCTTGCGGGCGTAACGGTCCCAAAAAACCTTCATCTGGTGCAGCAGCATGGCGGCAACTCCTTTCAGCGGCGTCCCTGGGCCGCCCGGGATTTATAAAAGCGCGCCACCGAAGAGATGATGGCCAACCCGGCGGCGATGGCTACGGCGATCAGCCCGGCCTGGGTGGCCAGGGCGATCCCCCGTGTGTATTCCCCTTGCAAGAGGACGCGCATCGATTCGTAGATGGTCAATCCGGGAACGAGGGGAATGAAGCTGGCGACGACATAGACGATGACAGGCATCTTCTGCCAGCGTGCCAGCGCCTCCGCCAGAACGGCGATGGCGACCGCGCCTAAAAAGGATCCCATAACCGGCGACGGTTCCTGGGCATTGACACCGAGGTAAATTAAGCGGCCGACAACGCCCAAGATCCCAGCTGGGAGCAACGTCCGGGACGGCAGTTGCTGAAGCACCCCGAAGGCAGCTGTCACGATGAAGGATAGGATGAGATCGAGCAAAAGGGCCATCAGAAACCGCCTCCCCAGAAGGCCAGCACAAAGCCGCTGCCCCCAGCCAGCGCCCCGGCTACCAGCAGCGCGTCCAGCCCCCGCACCGCCCCTGAGACCAGGTCTCCGGCGATCAGGTCGCGGACAGCGTTGGTAAAGGTCACGCCTGGCACCAGCAGGTAGAGTGTGCCCAGGATGATCTTGTCGGGATGCAACAACCCGGCCTGTCCACCGGCCAGGCGGACCCCTTCCGAGAGCAGCAGGGCGATCACGGCGGCAATGGCTCCGCCGGCAAACTCTTTGATAAAGTGGGTCGTCTGCAAGACCGTCAGCCGATCCAAAAGACGCATGGTGACGGCGCCAACGAGGGCAGCCGGAACCAGGTCAGCGAGGGTTCCCCCGAGCAGCAGCGTCGCGGCAGCGGCGCCAACCGCCGAGGCCAGCAGGGTACGCCCCGGGTTGTGGGTCACTTCGCCTCGGATGGCCGCCAGCGCCTCCAGCCCCTCGGCCACCGCCATCTGGCCAGCGGCGAAACGGCGGGAAAAATCGTTGACCCCGGCGATTTTGTTCAGGTCAATGGTCCGCTGGGAGATCCGCCGGACCAGAGACAGCGGCGGATCGTTGCCGGCGCCGTCGACAGACAGAAAAATTCCCGTCGGGGTGACGAAGGCCTCGGCGCCAGACAACCCCCCGGCCTGGCAGATGCGCCGGATCGTATCCTCCACGCGGTAGGTCTCCCCGCCGTTAACCAACATGATTTCGCCGGCCTCCATAGCCAGGCGCAATACTTCATGACGTTCCATCTTCTCCCTCCGGTTTTTATTGTACCCTCCCGGACGAAGAAATGCCAAGGGCCGGAAACCGCTTCAAAAGGTTTCCGGCCCTCAGCCTGTCACCGCGATGCCTCGCTATCCCTATGCCGACCTTCTGCGCCTGCCAACGAATCGCTCCTATTGCTGCCGATATTTCGCCAATTCCAGCTTTACCGACGACTGACAGGTGAGCCAGCGTTCATGAAAACCCAGCAGCCACTGGTTATACTGGGAGCGGGCGATCTCCCACTGCTGGTAGATGATCGTCGACGCCTCCTGAAATGCCTGGCCCCGCTCGAACTCCATGTTCTTGCTGGCCTTTTTGGCCATGTCCTGCATCGCGTCGACCATCTTACTAATGCAGCGTTCTATCCGTTCATAGTGTTCGCGCAGACTGTTGTTCTCCCGCTTAGTCCAGAGGTACAGAGCCTGGTAAAAATCCCTGTAACGGCGCCGGTTCTCCAAGGCCGTTCCCTGGCTGTCATCATTGCTGTCCGACATATTGATGGCCAGGAAGGGATCGGCCGGTGTGAGCAGCACCCCCTCAGACTCCATCATCGGCCCCAGTTGGGCGATGAAGATCTGCCACCGCCGCTCCTGTGACAACAGCCACTGCTGATAGGCCTGTTTCGGTTTTTCCCAACGGGCGTAGACTTCAAGCAGGCCATCCTGGAAGGCCCGCGCCCGGGACGATTCCCCTGAGGCGCGGGCGTTGTCGTATTGGCTTTTAAACTGGTCGATCACCTGCAGCAGACAATCGTCCATCGCCTTATACAACGCAGCCAGGGAGGTGTTTTCCTGTTGCAGCCAGTCATAGAGGCCGGACAGGACGATGGCCTCTTCCTCGATCTTGCGGCGCGTCTTTTCGACAGCCTGATTGGTCCGTTCCCGTTGCCGATCGATAAAGTCGCTGATTTCCTCCTGGCGGATACGGTAGTCGCCGGTGCCGTCAAGGTCCACAGCCGCCAGATCGCCCGATAAAACCCAGGCCACCACCCGTTCCTGAGGAATTTTCAACTGTTCGGACACATCGGCAAGCGTTTTCCATTCGCCCTTTTGGTTCTCGTCGTCCATCGCCGATCACAGCCATTACATCCAGTGCCGGGGGAGCATCAACGTCTGGCCGGCTCGCAAGGTGTCCTCGGTGGACAGCTTGTTGACGCTGCGCACCACTTCCTCAGGGATGCGGTTACGGCGCGCAATGCTGCTGACGGTGTCGCCGGCGCCGACGACGACAAATCGCCAACTGCCGTCTTTGCGACTTCTTTTCACTTCGGCCGAATCGACTATGGCGTTTTTTGCCGCCGCCGTCTTGTTTGAATCGTCTCCGGGGCGTTGGATCCGGCGTATGTCACGAGGTTTTGACTCCCGGGGCGGCCTTTCCGGCACAGGGTTGGCGGCGGCAGGGATGTCGGGAAGAGGCCGCGCCAGCCGTCGCACTGCCGGAACCGTTTGCGGTTCCTCCCGGTGGCTGATCCTTTTCTCCGGCACCTCATCGCCCGCTCCCATCCGCTCCCGGTATCGCGAGGTGATGCGCGGTGTTGACGGTAGGGAGGGTTTTACGGAAAGGGGTTGTATTTTCAAGGGCTCCGGTTCGGCTGCAATGAACGGCGCTTCTAGGCTGGCTGAAAGGAGCGGATCTTCCGTTTCGGCAGCTATCCGGGGAGATTCAGCGTCTGATGAAAGAAGGGGAGATTCTTCCTCTATCTTCGTCATCACCGGCTCGCCGGACTCTTCTGGCACAGATAGGATACCAACAGCCGTTCCCGGTTCCGCTGCCACACTCTCACTCGCATCTATCGCCGGCGACGGTTCTGCCGATAAGAAGCCTTCCGCATACTGAATGGTGTAGGCAGAACTGTCGAGGTAATCGGCAAATCCCCCGATAAGTTGGGTCGCGTCGTCCCGGTCGTCCCGTTCCACCGTGAGCCCCGCCTCGCTGGCGTCCGCCACTTCATCATGAAACACCTGCGGCATATCGGCATCGGCTGCCGGATACTCGGTATCGCCCTCAAAAGCAGGCGACGTCGGACCACTCGATGCATCATCCAGGTTCCCGAAGGGCAGCGGGTAGAGGCTTACATCAGGAAGAGGCGCTTCGCCCATTTCTCCTGTTCTTTTCGGTTCGGAGAAAATCGGTTCATCCAACGTCACCGTGGCCTCTTCGTGAGCGGCATCCGCCTCAGCCTGGGCGATACTCAACCGTTCAAGATGGAGATCACCTTCACCGCTTACAGCCTCATCACCGCTCAAAGCCGTTTCGACGCTATAAGTCGTATCATCACTTGTCGCTGCAATCTCTCCGTACCCGCTCTCCGTACGCTCCTCTGCGTCCTCTCGATATGCGCTCAATGGAATGGGGCCAAATTCTCCATACATATCATCTGTTTCCACTGGCACGTCCCCATAAAAACCTGCTCCAGGAACGACTGCTTCCACAACATCCGCCCCAGCAATGCCCGCTCTAGCAGCGTCCACTCCTGCAACATCCACTCCAGCAATGCCCCGGGCAGCGATACCATGAGCAATGTTCACTCCCTCGTCTCCATCATCGACTAGCCCCTCCGGCCTCTCGCGTTCGGATTCTTCATACAATCCCTTTTCCTCAGGCAGTTCGGCTCCTACATAGTGCCCCTCGACGACGCCGCTGTACATCGCTTCCTCCCATTGCGGTTGGGGCAGCCACGCCGGGCCTTGTATCTCCCAATTCGTTTGGCCAAGAGTGAGGCGAGGCTCTCCGAGCCAGAGGATCCCGCCGCTGAAGGGCGTCACTTTTTCTAAGATCCCCATGGGTTCCCGCTCATCAGAGAGATAGGCCAGTTGCGTGCGGAGCTCTGTCGTCGCCTCCCCGTTGCCTCCCTCGACTCGCCAGGCAAAGGCGATGACCTTGGCCTCTTCCGGAAGCCCTTCCCCCTCGATCCGGACCGTCTGTTCCATCCACCGGAAGGCGCGGCTGCTAGAGACCCCCTCGGTCACCAGACCGACAGACAGGAGCAGATCGACTTTTAACCGTTCATCGCTCCAATAGGGATGGATATGCAGAATCGACAGGGCGGAAGCCTCTTGCGCCATATCGATGTCTCCATCATACGTCTGGTCATCGCCGTGACTTGGCATCTGGACGACCAGCATCTGCTCCTGGCGAAACATCTTCGGTCCCGGCGGGATCTCCTGCTCGATCAGAGACAGGGTTTCCAAGCTCTCTCTAAAACCCGCGCCAGAGCCGCCGCCGTCGCCTTCCCTGCCTCCAGCGCCACTGGAGCCACCTCTCTCCTCAGCAGTCTCCATGATGGCGCGCACCTGCAACCGGACATTGGCTCGCACCTCATCATCCTTGCGTGTCACATGGAGGAGTTCCATTTCCGCGTCAACACTCCCCACCCGTTCCCTATCCCGGTCCGGGTATCCGAGATCGAGGGAAACGAGATACAGTTCAACGCCCGATTGCCCCCATTCCCCGTTTCCAGAACCGTTGATCCTTTCCAGGGTCAATGTTGTTCCCTCCCAACCTTCGTCGTCTCGCCACAGATCACTTAGATCAGGCGCGTGAACACTTCCTCTGTGGATAATGCCGCCTGGCGCCAACTAAAGTAAGCGGCCCGGCGCAATCCCCTCTCCCCCAATTCTGCGGCCAGCGCCCGATCGGTCAGCAAGGCATAGAGGAGTTCCTCCAATTGGCTGGCGCCGACGGGAGAAAAGAACAAGGCGCCATCACCGGCCACCTCCGGCAGTGAAGCCACATTGGCCACCAGGGTTGGCGTGCCACAGGCCATGGCCTCCACAGGCGGGAGGCCAAACCCCTCATACAGGGAAGGGTAGACGAATACGCTTGCCCCATTGTAAATCCAGGGCAGATCGTCCACCCCCACAAAACCGATAAAATGCACATGCTCCTGCAACCCTCGCGCGGACACCATGATCTCGATATCGTTGAACTCCTTCGACTGCTTCCCAGGCAGAACGAGGCAAACGTCCTCCGGCAGATGGCGGCGGACCTGGTGGAAGGCATGGATCAGGAGCTTCAGGTTTTTTCGGGGGGAAAAACCGCCCACATAGAGAACATAAGGGCGGGTGACACCGTACTTTGCTTGCATGAACCGCCGCGCCCGCTCTTTGTCCAAGGGCCGGTAGATCGGTTCTGCCGCTTCATAGATAACCGTGATCTTCCCTTCCGGCACCCCGGCGATCTGCATCAGGTCGCGGGCGGTGCAACAGGAGGGGACGATGATATGGTCGACCCTTTCTAAGATGCGAGGCATCTCTTCCAGAAAGATTTTCAGGTATCCCCTGCCCACCGTTTCAGGGCAGATGTAGGGGATCAGATCGTGGATCGTGACGACCAGTTTGCATGCCTTGTTGGCCGGCAAGCCGATGCCGTTTTGGGGGACATGATAGAGATCGATCTTCTCCTGTTGGATCGCCTGGGGAATGTGCACCTCCTCCCAAAAGCGTTCTCGGTTCTGCTCGACGAGGCGAAAGACATCGTCCTGGGTGATGTGCAGATGGCGGTACTCCTCGCCGGGCCAAAACAGCCGCAACCGCTCCGGCGCAGCGGCGTCATACAACTCGTAAAGATGCCGGCATAACTGATAGGTGTATGTTCCGATTCCCGTTCCCCGGTACCAGACGGCCGCGCGGGCGTCAATCCCTATCCTCACGCTCCACCTCCCCCCGCCTCCGCTCCGGCGTCTTTTGTTTCATGGGTTATAGACGCCCGGGAAAATCGCACAAAAAACGCCGCCTCTGCTTCTGGTGGCTTAAGAAGCGTTTTAGCCGCTTGATATGGTATTCGGGCGACTGGCTGAGCGATTCAAAATAGTAGGCATAGGCGTACTGCCAAAAATCGTTGGGGAAGGACAGGAAAGCCATCAATACTTCCCGTTCATCCTGGGACAGAGGGTAAACATCATGATAGGCGGCCAGGAGATTGACCCCCTTCTCCACAGACCAGCGATCCCGTTTCAAGGCCCGGATCAGCAAGCTGCCGATGTCGTGGAGCCGCGTGTCCATCAGCGCATGATCGAAGTCAAGAAAGAAGATCTGTCCCACGCCATCGATGATCACGTTGTGATGGGCCAGATCATGGTGACAAAGACCGCCCTCACCGGCTTCCCTTTCCATCAGCCTGAGATAGGGAGACTGGTCAAGGAGGGCGCACGCCTCGCGGGCCTCGCCCAGCAGGGCGTCGGCATGGTCCAGAAACAACCGGTCAAATTCCATCGATTTGCCTTGCTCGCTACCTGCCGGCCGAAGTTGCTGTTCCATCCGTTGTTCCGCAAATCGCCGGCAGGTCTCCAACTGAGCTACCTTTTCGGCAAACACCTGGGGCCACCGCAGCCAGAGATAACGCCCGGCAAACTCAGGCGATGTGAAGCCTCGCCCGGCATAATGCAGCTCTGCCACAGCCGCCGCCGTTGCCGCCAGATCGCGCCAGCGGTCGTAATCACACTCGCGTCCTTCCACCCAAGCCGAACAAAGCCAATACTCCCTTCCCAGGCTCAGGCAAAGGGCGCCTTGGGGCGTCAGCACGATAGGGGAAAAGCGCCGAAAGCCCCGCTCAACCAGATGGCGCTGCGCCCGGAATAGGAACTGCAAGTCCTCCACGGAATGCAGAAACCGCTTGATCACCCATCCGCCTTCAGCCCCGTCGATCCGAAAAGCGCCCCGCATCGGTTCAATGCGCCGGGGTCGTATCCCATAGACCAAGAGCACCCGCGGATCGATTCCGCTTATCGCGGAGGCGGATTTCACTGCCGCCACCCCCGATCCACCGGAAAGACCGACCGATTCAATACGACAGCAATCGGCCTTCGCCCGTGAAAGAGGTGGACAGGACCACCCTGCTCATCGACAAGGGCGATCAAGGAAAAGGGCTGCTGCAAGGGACAACTTTTCAGGCGTCGCGTCCAAAATGGCGGACCCATCTCCGCCTCCCAGGTACCCAATAGGTGCCCGTCGACGATCCGGCCCAGCCGGACCAGCTTTTCTCGAACCGCCTCTGACCAGGGAGACAGGAGAAGACGGATCCGGCCTTTCGGCCACCCTGCGCCGGGAAGCAGCGAGAGCTCGACTTCCCCTGGACCGGTTTCGCGTAAAAAAGCTTTGCCAGCCTCCGCATAACCGTCAAGGGGAAAGAGGAGCAAGAGGGTCATCGTCTTCATCATCACCCTCCTCCGGCAGCATCGTCCTTCTCCAAACGGTGTCGGCCCCCTCTTTACTGAAGGGTATCGCAAAAAAGGCCATACTGCCTTTCTGATACATACGCCTTTGGCACCCGTCCTATGACTCCACCGTTTTGCTCAACCAAAGGAACGGAAGCAAAAGAAAAAGCGAAGACTGGCGCCTCCGCTTTACATACATCATTTTGCTGTTTTTTTGCTCGACGACTCCCCAGGGAGAGTTCCTGGTCAGGCGCTCCCTACGACTGCCTTTCTGCCTTCCTTACTTCCCGAGGGTCTCCACGTTTTTCCCAGCGTCCGGCACAAAGAGCGGTTCGCCGTACTTGTCGACGCCGAAGGTTTTGATCATCGCCTGGCCTTCAGTGGAAAGCAAGAAATCGCTGAAGGCTTTGGCACCGTCTTTGTTGACTTTGGGGAACTTCTCCGGATTGACTTCCATCACATGATAGATGTTGAGGAGCGCCGGCTCTTTCTCCAAAACGATGCCCAGTTGCAGGTTCTTCTTCTGGGCCAGGTAAGTGGCCCGGTCAGTCAGGGTATAGCCCTGCTTCTCCGAAGCCACACTCAAGGTCTGCCCCATCCCCGCGCCTGTCTCTTGGTACCAAGCGTTGCCCGCCGGGGTGATGGCCGCTTTCTGCCAGAAGGATTTCTCCATCTTATGGGTGCCCGAATCATCGCCACGGGAGACGAAGAGTTTGCCGGAAGCGGCGATCTTCTTTAACGCCTCCACCGTCGAATGGAGCCCCTTGACGCCGGCTGGGTCGTTAGCGGGACCGACGAGGATGAAGTCATTGTGCATGACGAGTTTGCGGTTGACGGCGGCGCCTTTTTCGACGACCTTCTTCTCGGCGTCAGGGGCGTGGACGAGCAGCACGTCGGCTTCCCCTTTTTCCCCATAAGCGAGGGCTTGTCCGGTCCCGACGGAAAGGGGCTTTACCTTGTACCCTGTCTTTTTCTCAAAGGCCGGGATCAGCACGTCGAGGAGACCGCTGTCCATGGTGCTGGTTGTCGTGGCCAGGATCAGATCAGGTTGAGCGGGCGTCGGGGCGATCTGGGCTTGTCCCCCCGGTTGCGCGCCCGGCTGTGGCGTCGTTCCACAGGCCGCCAGGAACAGGGAAAGGATAAGGAACAGGGCAAGGGCGAGTGTCTTCCGGGGTGTCTTACGGAGCAATAGAATGACCTCCTTATGTATTTTTATTTTTATTCCCCGTCGCGCAGACAGAGGAGGAAGGTTCCCTCCCCGCCGGCGGCGGCTGGCAACCGGAATCGGCCCTCCGCCGTGACCACTTCCACCATCTCCCCAGTGCGGTCCACGACCCGGCCTAAGAGGATGCGCCGCTTACCCACGAAATCAGCGACCTCGCTGTTGACCGGTCGCGCCAGCAATTCCTCCGGCGCACCGTCCTGGACGATCCGCCCCGCTGACAGCATGACCGCCCGGTCGGCGAGCAGGAAGACCTCTTCCATCACATGGGTGACGATGACGGCGGTGATCCCTTCTTCCTTAATCACGGCGCGCAGTTCCCGGCAGAGGGTGTCCCGCGTCGGCGGGTCGAGGGAGGCAAAGGGTTCGTCCAACAAAAACAGTTCTGGGCCGCAGGCCAGCGCCCGGGCCAAAGCCACCCGCTGGGCTTCGCCGCCGGAGAGATGGCGCGCCTGCCGGTCCAGGAGGTGTTCCACGCCAAAACGAGCCGCCCAACGGCGGACGATCGGTTCGATCTCCGAGCGCCGGACCTTGCGGATGCGCAATCCGGCAGCGATGTTTTCGTAGACCGTCGTTTGAAAGAGGCAAGGGCTTTGAAAGACCATGGCCATCTGCCGCCGGGTCGACAACAGGTCCGGGCCGCCGACGGGCTGGCCGCGGAAGCGGACCGTGCCCACTGTCGGCTTTTCCAGCCCATGCAGGACTTTGAGCAGGGTGCTCTTGCCGGCGCCGTTGGGGCCGATGATGGCCGTGATCTCGCCGGCGCGAAAATGCAGTTCGTCGATATGTAGCAGGCTGCGGCGGCTTTTGACCACCTCGACCTTTTCTAAGGCAGCGCAGATCTTCGGCGTCATCCCATCCGCCTCCCCTGTTGAATGACAGTCAGAATCAAGGTCACCGTATAGGCCAAAATGAGCAGGATTAAGCTGAGGGCGATGGCCACATCGAGGTTTCCCTTGGACACCTCCATCACCGTCGCCGTCGTCAGCACCCGTGTCAGCCCTTTCACGTTGCCGCCGACCATCATAGATGCCCCCACCTCGGAGACAACGCCGCCGAAACCGGCGATGACAGCCGCCAGGATGGACAACCGCGCTTCCTGGATCAACCGCCAGTAGACCTGCCAGCGCGTCGCGCCAAGAGAGAGGAGCTGCAGGCGCAGGTTCGGGTCCAACTGTTCGATGGCGGCGAAGGTGAGGCCCATGACGATGGGCGAGGCGATGACAGCCTGGGCGATGATCATGGCCGCTGGTGTGTAGAGAAGGCCAAGTACCCCAAAGGGGCCACTGCGCCAGAGCATGATCGTCACGAAAAGGCCGACCACGACCGGAGGAAGCCCCATGCCGGTGTTGACGAGGCTGACAACGACCGCCTTGCCGGGAAAGCGGGACTGGGCCAACAACACGCCTACGGGCACACCGATGAGCACACTGATCAGTGTGGCCAACCCGGAGACGCGCAACGTCAACCACGTCACCGCCCATACCTCGGGGTCACCCTGAATCAGAAGCCGGATCGCTTGTCCAATGCCGTCGATGATCAGATCCACAGGCCCACCTCTGCTTTGCGAAGCATATCTCATTATTCTCCGCCTCTTGAGAAAATCCTCCCATAATGTTTCTGTGGTTTTGCGCGGCTCACAATGAGTTCACCAAAACCAGCGACCAAAATGGGAATGCAAAAAAATAAACCCCATCGAATCGCCAAAAGGCTCGATGGGGACTTTCCGATGGCTTAATCGTTCACTTTCGCGGCTGGGGGGACAGCGGAGCCCCTTCCGACCGGGAGCGATTCAATCAACCCCTGCAGGTGTTTATGAAAAAGGCTGTCGACGGCAGCCTGAGACTCGCCGTTGAACTCCTGAAACCGGCGCAGAAGCGTCCGACCTGTTTCGGTGAGGGCGGCGCCGTGCTCGCGGTGACCAGGAAAGCGTTCGACCAGTTTAATGCCGAGGCGCCCCTCCGTTGTCGTCACCTTGCCCCAGGCGGCGCGGTAGGACATGCCCATACGGGCCGCCGCCTGGCTGATCGACCCCGTTTCATCGATGGCTTCCAACAGGCGCATCCGCCCCTGGCTGAAGACCACCTCTCCCCGAACTTCGACCCAGATCTTGCAATTGACGCTCGTCTCAAGTTGTTCTGGCGCAGAAACCTTCGCTTCCATCACGTCGACTCCCATCAGAATCCTCGATTGCAAGCCCTGGATGCCGGTCGGCAGGATTCCTGTGTCAACTATTCTGTCCGAAAGCGCCCTTTTCCTGCCTTGGGCTTTTCCGTTCCTCAGAATACGGCTCGGGGCCCGAGGGGCTTGCCTTAAGTGGGCAACGCCAGTTCGGCTTGAGCGGCCAAGCGGAAGGCGGCGGCATAGGCGCGGTTGCACGTTTCGATGGTGCGGCGCGTCCGCCGGAACCCCTGGTCTTGCAGCTTCCTGTCCGGGATGATTTCGATCGTCTGGGCCGGTTCCGTCCGGATCTTGCCTTCCAGGTGTTCAAAGAGGTCAAAGGGGATGAGCAGATAGCCCAAGAGGATCCGCCAATCCGCTTCTGTCAGCTTTGCCGCCGACTCGTAGCCCTCGATGATATGAGTCGCCTCTTTCCAGCCGTCGCGGGAACTACGGACGATGGCGCCGACAAATTGAGCCAACTCGGTGGCGGGGATGTCGCGGCGGCAGCGATTGAAGCGGTCAACCCAGAAGGTCCGCTGGGCCTTCAAAAGAGACGACGCCCCGAAGTCGCCGTGGCAGATATTGCCCTTCTGTTCCATCTCGCAACGCTTCTCCTGGTAGGCGGACTCCATCCAGGCAAAGCCCTTCTCGGCCCGCTCCGCCATTTTCGGCAGGTACTCTTGCAACAGGCGATCGCTGTCTGAAAAAAAGCGTTGCCGTCCCACCAGGGCCTGCCAGTCGGCGGCTACCTGGCGACCCCAGGCATACTGCCCGCGAATATCGAGGGGCCCCGCCACAGCGGTGTCAGCAGGCTGAAAGCCCTCGCCGCTGCGGTGCAACAGGGCCAGCGTGCGGCCGGCCTCGTGCACGTCACGGCTGTTGTCCAATTTGGCGGAACGGCCGGGAAGCTTGTTATAGAGGTAGTAGGCGCGGTCGCCACAGGGGATGACTCGTTCGCCGTACTTGGACAGGCGCGGTTCAGGGCACTGGGGGAAACCATTTTCCCTCAGGTGCTCGAGCGCAGCCGTCACATTCCGTGCGCGCTGCAGCGCCTTGTCCCCTTCCAGGAATTCGACGCGCAAGGGACCTCTGTCCGTTTCGGCCAGCAACCGTCCACCCTGCCGGTGCAACGAGCGCAGGACCATGTCATGCTCAGCCAACAGTTCGATCAGTGTCTCCCGTTCAGCGCGGAGATCCGGCGCCAGTGAAGAGCTGCCGGAAAGTGCGGCGGCTTTTTCTAGGGCCGACAAGCTGTCTTCGGTTAATCCACCGCCTTCCGCTGCTCCGACTGAAGTATCGGCTTCAAACAAGACATGGTCTTCCGTAGAGAAAGATAGGTCAGTTAAGACAGGCTCCGCAGTAGAGAGAGGCTCCTCAATAGGTACAATCTCCTCAGCAACGACACACTCCGCCATCGAGACTGGATCTTCTGTTGCCGCCCCGCCAACGCTCCCCCTAGAGCGCAAACCTGTCTCCGGCAAACCTTCGTCCCAGGTTAAGGGGATCAGCGGTCTGTCGGGGTAGATTTCCCCCAGCGGCTCCAGGTCCAAGGGCGGCAAGGGATTGCCCAGGCCGAGGGCGTCTGCCGTCAGCGCTCTTTCGTCGATTGGGCGTGGGTTCTCGAACAAGGGGGGTGGAAGATCCGGGACTTCACGCTGGTCTGCCGGCGTCCCGGCCCGTTCCGGCGAACGCCGATCCGACCGGCGCGTCCGCGCCTTTCGGGGGTTGCTTTGATACCGGGGATCGACCCCGACATA
The DNA here is from genome assembly GCF_057715735.1 of Heliomicrobium sulfidophilum. Lineage (NCBI taxonomy): Bacteria > Bacillati > Bacillota > Clostridia > Eubacteriales > Heliobacteriaceae > Heliomicrobium > Heliomicrobium sulfidophilum. The sequence continues at coordinate 54,743 of NZ_JBVTZZ010000001.1, read as the reverse complement.
ACGATCGACGACCAGCAAATTCTGTCACCTCCGTCGTTCAGGTATTGGCAGTCAAGTGTTCTGCCAGAGCAACCGCAAAAGCCTGCCGCCCCGCGTCCCCGGCAATCTCCCTATCAAGTCCTTCCGGCGACAGCCGTTCTCCGCCGGCCCGGTAATGACCGGCCACCATCGACCAGAAGCGCTGCGGAAACTCCAGCAGACCGAGCAGCACTTCCCGCTCCCCTGCTCCCAGGTCTCGTTTTTCTTGGTAGGCGTCGAGGATCTGTATCCCCGTCTCCACATCCCAATGGCCGCGCGCGTCAACGGCTCGACGCAAAAACTGGGCCAGTTCCACCGCCGGCAGGTCTGGCGCGCAGCCATCCCAACCAGTGACCGCCAGCCGGCTTCCTTCGAGACGAAGGTTACCCTCCCGCCAGCCGCGATGACAGACCGTCCAACCAAGGCCGCCTGGGGGCTTCACCATCGCATCGGCAACACGGCGCAGGGAACGTGCGGCTTTTTGTTCAAATTCCGGCCCCCACTCTTTCAACAATGCGTCGACCTCGCTGGGTTGGCGCTTCATTTGCGCCAGCTGCCGGTACCAGAGCAAGGCCTCCCGGCGTTCCGCCAAGGTCTTCAGCCATCGGCCCGCCGTGGCGGCGTCTTTTTCCGCTCCACCGGAAAATCCGGCTCCGCACCGGTGGATGGAAGCCAATGTCCGGGCCGCCTGCCGCAGGTCGTCCTCTCGCTGAAAGTCAGCGCTTCGGCCTGGCAGCCAGTCGGTGAGGACATAGGTATAGGGACCCCGCTGCGCATAGGGACGGCCATCGCGGGTGCGGATGAACCGGCTGGCGCGCCGGAAACCGCGTTCCGCCAGGTGCTCCAGCATGGCATGGGTCTCGGCCACCCGATCGGCTTTTTCCTCATGCCGGTAAAAGGCCTTGATGCCCCGGTTGGTTTCCAGACGCCAGTACTCCCCCTGCCGATCGGCCGCAGTCACTGAATAGGGGTACTCTTGCAGGGCGTCCATGTCCCATTTGGACAATTTCAGGCGATCCTGCCCGTCTCGCATGATCATCTCCCCTTTCCGGAGTGCCGGAGCCAGGATTGATGCCATAGTATGCGGGTGGGCCTGATAGTGTGAAAAAATAAAAACCCCAAGTTCCTGATTAAGTAACTCGGGGTAGTGCTTATTCAACTTTGTCTACTGCCTGTTGCAAGCAGTTTCGTGCCTACGCCGACATTAATTGGATCATATTCGGTGAACAAGGTGGTGAAGGCCGGTCGCAACTTAGCCTTGAAAATTCACCCCTACTGAAGCTCAGCTGCGGCCTCGACAGGGCGCTCCCTGTGAATGGCGACCAAGGAGTTCTCCCATTTGCCGCAGCGGTCGCCCCAGCGGGCGATGGGCCGTTCCGACTCAACGATTTCGATGACCTCGCAAAGGTTCGGGCAGTCGCCGCATTCCCAGGAGCCGGCCCGCACATCCTCGCTGGCCATGGCAAAGCCTTTGAACCGCGTCAAGCCGCCGGCGCGGTGGACCGCCTCCCGGGCGAGCAGCGCTGCGCCGACAGCGCCCATGACTTTGTGTTGTTCCGGCACGACCACGGGATGGCCGAGGGCTTTTTCAAAGGCCCGCTTCATGCCCGAGTTGGCAGCCACGCCGCCCTGAAAGACAATGGGCGGTTCGAGGGCTTTGCCCTTGCCGAGGTTGTTGAGGAAGTTGCGCACCAGGGCTTCGCAGAGGCCGGCGATGATGTCCGGCAAGGCGTGGCCCATCTGCTGCTTGTGGATCATATCCGATTCGGCGAAGACGGAGCAGCGGCCGGCGATGCGCACGGGGTGAGCCGCCGTCTCCGCCAGCGCGCCGAACTCTTCGATGGGCAGTTGCAGACGAGACGCCTGCTGGTCGAGAAAAGAGCCGGTCCCGGCCGCGCAGACGGTGTTCATGGCAAAATCGGTTACGACGCCGTCGCGGAGCAGGATCAGCTTCGAATCCTGACCGCCGATCTCCAGGATCGTACGGACGCCGGGAACGAGTTGACCGGCGGCGACGGCGTGGGCGGTGATCTCGTTTTTCACCACATCAGCGCCCAGGATCACCGAAGCGAGGGTGCGAGCTGAGCCGGTCGTCCCGACGCCGCCGATCTGCTCATCATCGTAGCGGCGGGCCAGATCGGCCAGTCCTTTTTGGATCATTTCGAGGGGACGCCCCTGGGTGCGCAGGTAATGGGCTTCGCGCACCTCGCCCTTTCCATCGATTAGGACCAGGTTCGTCGATACGGAACCGACATCGACGCCGAGGTAGTATCGATCGCCAGCGCTTTGCCGTTGGGTGCTTTGCCGCTGGGTGTCTTGCCGCTGGTTATTTTGCTTCTGGGTCATCTTGCCGCCTGCTCCTTCCTGTGCTTGCGCCGCTCCAACATATCCACGAAGGCCTCCAGCCGGGTCATCAACCCGGCTTCGCCCGTCTGCTCGTCCACATAGATGGTCAAGATGGGGATGTCGTAGTCTTTCTCCACCCGAGGGAGGACGGACTGGGCCACGATCTCGGGCATACAGGTGAGCGGCCCGATCTGGATCACCCCGTCAAAGCCTTCCTGGGCATACTCGATGGCGCCGCCGACCGATTCCTGGCCGTGACCGCCGACAGCGCAACTCAGATAGGGCGCCGCCAGCTTGCGCGTCCGGCGGTGGCCTTTGACGGGAAGCAGTCCTTTGAAGAGGTGTTCATTGACCCATTCGCTCAGGTAGAGGGAACGGCTGACCTCGACGCCGAGGCGCCCCAGTTGTTTCTCCATGTAACCGTTCGAATATGGCTCTAGGACGGTGAAGATCTCGCCGACAATGCCGATTCGGACCGGTCGCAGCGCCTGATCGAGGGGTAGAGCGGCCATGCGGCGCAAACAATCGTCCCGGCGTTCCCGGACCGCTTTCACTGAATCAGCGGCGTCGATGGCGTCGCGCCCCATCTGGCAAAGTCGGTCCACATCGCCGCGGTTCAATTCTCGGCAGCGAAGGCGAGAGGCCTGCCGCTCCAGGTCGTCGAGGGCCTGGCACTTGACGAAGGCGAAACGGACCGCCTTGATCACACGCCACCAGGAGTGGGCGCCGGTGAGGACTTTAATCCGGTTGAGCAGTTCGCCGATATGGTTGTCCGGCGGCTCTAGTACGACCATGCGCAGGTCGATCCCCATGTCAGCCAGGATCTCCCGTTGCACCTGGTTGTAGTAACCGAAACGGCAGGGACCGATCCCTCCGGCCATGACGACCGTGTCAGCCCCGCGCTCCGCCGCTTCGATGAAGTTACCGATGTTGATCTTCAGGGGCAGGCAAGCCGATTCCGGCGCATACCGGACCCCCAACGAGAGGGTGCGTTTCGTGATCGGCGGCGGGGGGATGACTTCCAGGTCCAGTTCCTCCAGCAGCGCTTTTACGACGATGGACATGTTGCCCATGTGGGGGAAGGTGATTTTCATTCGGTGATCCCTCTATGCCTTGGTTTTTCTTCGAGTCGCTTACCCCTCCGCCGCCGATGCCGCCTCCGCCGTCTGCCGGCGACGGGCCACCAGGTCGATAAAAGCCTCCAACCGCGTAACCACGCCGGCTTCCCCGGTATGCTCGTCCACGGTCAGCAACAGGTAGGGCACATTACCAAGCCGGCGGGCGTGCCGTTCGACCATCTCGCCAACAAGGCTGTCCGGTCCGCAACCGAAGGCGGCCACGTAGATCAGGCCGTCAATAGGGCCCTTCAACAGGTGCAGGGAGCCGCCGAGCATCTTCTGTCCGAAAGACCAGAACAACCGCTTCGGCAGGTGGCTCGTGGCCAGGCGGGTTTTTTCCTCCGTCACAGCCATGGGCGTCACCACCCGGATGCCGCGCGACTTCAGTTTTTGGAGCAGGTTCATGCTGCTAAAAGGATCGAAGATCTGGTAAGAGTGGCCGGCGACGGCGATGCGCGGTTCGTCGCCGGTCATCGGTTCCCGGTGCCGCAATGGCAGCCGGGGCAAGAGGCCGCCCGGTTCAAGGACACGGCCGGACTTTTCCCAGCGCGCTAAGGCCGTGGGCGGATACTCGCCCTGGAGCATCCGCGTTTCGAAATCATCCTGGGCTTTGCTGGCCACTTTGAAGGCCTCCCGGGCGCGGTTGCGGGAAAAATTCAACTTCCCCGCCGCTTCGATCAAGGCCTTTTCCCACCCCCCGCCGGAGAGGCGGGTGTTCACATCGACGATCAACAGCGGCGGATAACCGCCATCTAGGGCGGACGCCCCCCGGATCATATCGGGCAAACCCAAAAACTTCGGACAGAGGTAGGTTTTCGGCTGGACGCTGATCATCCGGGGCGCGAAGACATGGTCCGCTTTTCCGAACAGGGCCTTCACATGGCCGTAGTACATCTTGACGGGCAGGCAGGCCTCGTCAACGGAGGCGCGGACGCCCTGGTCGAGGAGCGCTTTGTTGGTGGGCGGCGACAGAAGGACGGCGCAACCCAAAGCCTCGAAAAAGGCCCGCCACAGCGGAAGGTATTCGTAATAACCGAGCGCTCTGGGGATGCCGATGATCGGCGGCCGCTCGACCTCCGCCGCCTTGGGCGAACGCATCGTTAATACCGAGGTGATCTTCACCGTCTGGCTCCTCCCACTTTCGACGTAAACCAACTCCACAGCCCGCGCCGGTGCTTGCGCCATCGTAAAGGCTCGCGGAGGCCGGCATGGTCCGGTTCCCCTACAAAATCTGTTTCTCCGAACAGTCCCCCGGCATGGCGACCGTCATTTGGATCCTGGTCGACGTGGCCGCCACGCCCCAGGCGGTGACGCCCGGGACCGCCCTGACTGCCATGACCGTCGCCAAGGCTCTCCGCCCCACTTCGGTCCTGCGCCGGACCTTTTTCGCCCACACTCCCGTATTCCGCCTTGCCGGCCACCGCCTTGCCAGAGGTAGCGCCGCCAGCCGATCCGGCGTAGGGATCAGGGAGCCGGTCCGGGTCAATCGGATCGAGCAGTTGCGGCCGGAGCCGCTTGGCCGGAACAGGCGCCCGCAGGAGGGCGACGGGGATCATCTTGGTGTTGGTCGGCGCCAAGGGCCAGAAGTAAGGCCGGCCGAAAGACTTCGTCCGCATGACAAGAGCCAGAAAAGCGGCGATGCCTACGAAGAACCCAGGCAGACCGAAAAAGGCGATCATCACAATCAGAAAAAGGCGCACCAACCGGTTCGCCTGTCCCAACTCATAGGAGGGGGTGGCAAAGGTGCCCACCGCCGCCACAGCCAAGTACAGGATGATCTCCGGGTTGAACAGTCCCACTTTGATGGCGACTTCGCCGATCATGAAAGCGGCGATCAAGCCGAGGGCCGTCGCCAACGGTGATGGCGTGTGGACAGCTGCCATGCGCAACATGTCCAAACCGACTTCGGCGATCAGGACCTGGCCCACGATGGGCACGCTTCCCATCTCCTTCGGCCCGATAAAGGCCAGCCATGGCGGAAGCAGCGCTGGATTGATGGCGTACATCAACCAGAGGGGCAGGACGAAGATGGACGCGAAAATGGCGGCGTAGCGGACCATCCGCAGAAAGATACCCACCGGCGGATTCTGCCGGTATTCCTCGGCATGTTCCAAGTGGTGAAAGACCGTGACTGGCGCGATCATCACCGACGGCGACGTGTCAACGAGCACCAGCACATGCCCCTCAAAGAGGTGCATAGCCGCCACGTCGGGGCGCTCCGTGTAGCGCACCCGGGGAAAGGGGTTCCAGTCGCCCTGGGTAAGAAACTCCTCTAAAGTTTTTTCAGCCATGGGCAACCCGTCGATGTCGACGGCGTTGATCCGGTCGGTGATCTCCTGAACAAGGGCGGGATTGGCGATGTCCTCAATGTAGGCAACAGCCACGTCTGTCTGCGACCGCCGTCCCACCTGCAATAGCTTGAAGCGCAGGCGCGGGTCGCGGACGCGGCGGCGGATCAGGGCGGTGTTCGTCACGATCGTCTCGGTGAAACCGTCGCGGCTGCCCCGGACGACCCGCTCGATGTCCGGTTCTTGCGGCTGCCGCCCCGGCATCTGGCGGGCTTCGACGACGATGGCCTTTTTTTCCCCGTCGAAAAGGAAGGCAACCCGCCCCGAGAGGATATGGTAGTAGACCTGCCGGAGCTTCACCTCCGTCGTGACCTGCAAGTAAAAGAGATGGTGGTCCATCAGGCGGTCGATGTCGAAGCCGCCCTTTTCCTTCGTCTCATGTTCAAAGGCGTCGAGAGACTTCATGATCTGGAGCAGGTCCAGGTCCTTCGTAAACCCGTTGACATAATACATGGCAGCCTTGCGGCCGGCGATCTCCATCTCCCGGCAGGCGATGTCAAAGCCGACGTTGACGCCGAGCTCGGAATTCATCTGGAGGATGTTCGTCTTTAAATCGGTGACCAGTTCTTCCTCGGAAAGGACCGTCTGCCGCAGTTCCTTTTTCGTCTGCTCCTGCTTCTTCTCTGTGCTCATTCAATCGACTCCATTGTTCCCGGCCCGCCGCAGGATCTCCAGCAGGGCCTGAGTGGTGATGGGCGCGCCGCGCCGGATGTGATCAGCGCCTTGCATCTTCCCCGTGTCGCCAGTGCCGATGATCACCGGGATGGACAGTTGGGTCAGCGTCTCCACCGTATCCCCTTCCAGGTAGCGGTTGCCCGGCGCCTCCGGGTAGCCGTTCTTGTCGACCGGTCCGTCGATCAGGCGGCCATAGCGATCGATGGACTGCTCGACAACGATCCCATCAGCGCCCATCGTATTGGAGGCCACCGCCACAGCGCCGATCAACTGGATCCGCTCGTCGCGGCTAATCTCCCAGAGGGCCTGTTCTCCCTTGCCCATCCCAATAGTGCCCCGGTCATCGACCATGACCACCACCGGGTCGTGCGGCGTCGACAGGATCATCTGAACCAACTTTTTGCCGGTCACCGGTGTCGGGTTGCCCGCCGATAAGGAGATGCACCGTCCGCCGATACGCCTTGTCGCTGATTCCACGGCTTTCCGGGCGACCGTGTCGCCGTCGGTGATGACGATGACCCGTCGTTTCTTCGCTGTTCCCGCCGGCATGCGTCACACCTCCCCGGCTAGTATGAATCATTTTCGCCGCTTTTTATGCGTAAAAAAAAGACCTGCCGGGTGTCCCGGTCAAGTCCCTCTTTCCCAAGACAAGGGTCGCTTCTTTGGGAGGCTGCTCGCCCCGCCAGGTCCACCAAGCGCCCACTCCGCCGAGCAGCGCCAACAGCAGGATGCCGACGATCCAGACGCGTTTCCGGAGAGCGTTCACGGGCTTTCACCACCTAGGGCGTTTGCTGCTTCGGCCTCTATCCGCACTGCCTTCTCGTTTCTAGCCTTTCCCTTTCCCTGCCGCTTATGCCCCGTCTTCATGGGGCGGCGTTTGACTCAGCATGTGGCGGATCTTTTTCAGCGCCGCCCGTTCAATGCGGGAGATCTGCACCTGCGACAACCCCACCAGAGAAGCCACCTCGGTCTGGGTTTTATCCTGGAAAAAGCGCATCTCCAGGATCTCCCGCTCCCGCGCCGCCAGCCGGGACAAGACGTCTTTCAAGGCCAGGTGATCAAACCAGGCGCTTTCCTCGGTCCCCACCGAGGCGAGCTGGTCCAACAAAAAGATGGGATCGCCGTCATCCTGGTAGAGGGTCTCATGGATGGACGTGGGGAGTTGCACCGCCTCGAGCGCTTCCACCACATCCTCTACGGGCATGTTCATCGCGCCGGCGATCTCCTGCACTGTCGGTTCCCGTCCCAAAGAGCCGTTCAACTCCTGCCGGATCCGGTGGATACGCTGGGCTACCTCCTTATAGGAACGGCTCACCTTCACCGGGCTGTCGTCACGGAGAAAACGCCGGATCTCGCCGACGATCATGGGGACGGCGTAGGTGCTGAAGCGCACGTTGTAGGACAGGTCAAACTTGTCGATGGCCTTGATCAGCCCGATGACGCCGATCTGAAAGAGATCCTCCAACTCATAGCCCCGGTGCTGGAAGCGCTGCACCAGGTTAAAGACGAGACGCAGGTTGCACTGGATCAGCCGTTCCCGCGCGTCAGCATCGCCCTCCTTGGCCAGTTTGAGCAGCCGTGTCGTCTCTTCCTCGCCAAGGAGAGGGAAACGGGGGAGGTTCATCTCCGAAAGCCGCTGATTCATGGCGCCCCCCGCCTCACTGCACGGCCTGCATCGCCTGGCGGCAGGCCTTGTACATGCGCACCCGCGTCCCACGGCCCACCTGGGAGTCCACATCCACTTTGTCCATAAAGGATTGCATGAAGACAAAGCCCATGCCCATTCGGTCGCCAAGCGTCGAATAGGCCGGTTGCATCGCCTGGGTCACATCGACGATCCCACGCCCGTAATCCTCCACGATCACCTCAAGTCCTTCCGGTTGGGCCGTGATCGTCAGGTAAACCAAACCGTTGGGGCGGTTCTGGTACCCATGCAAGATGGCGTTGGAAACGGCTTCCGACACGGCCACTTTCGCGTCGTCAAGATCGGTGAGGGTAAAGTCCATCCCGGCCAGCATGGTGGCGACGATCACCCGGGCCAGGGCGATGTTTTCGGGAATGCTCGGAAATTCCAGTTTCACCTGATTTTTTGTCTTCACCCTGTCTTCCCTCCTTCCAGCGCCCGTAGCGCTTCCACCTCGTTGGCATATCCCTCCATCAGCTTGTACATGCCTGAAAGCTCGATGATGCGATGGACCGAGCGATTAGCAGCAACCAAGGCCACCTTGCCGCCCTGCGCCTTTACTCGCTTGTAGCGGCCCAGGATGAAACCGATGCCGGAACTGTCGATAAACTCGACGCCGCGCAAATTAAAGACGAGGTGTTTGGCCTTTTGACGCTCGATCTCCTTGTCGAGGCGCGGCCGCAGCGCCTCGGCGACGCACAGGTCGATCTCACCCTGGAGGCGCACCACCAGCGCATTGCCGTTGCGGTCTATATCCAAATCCACCATGGTTCACCGCCTTCTTGGAAGTTCATTGCCATGTACTTCGACACTCGCTTGGAAATTCCTTCCTGGTATAGAAAGTCCCTTTGAACAAGCAAAGCGGCGAATGTACTTGATTGACGTACATCGCCGCTTCTTTCTCCCATATCGAGGCGTAATTTGTTACCGGATCCCGTACATGGCCTGCCAGATCTTTGTCAGTTCCATCGCGATGGTGCCCCGGGGCACCTCCTCCTTGGCGACGAGATCGATGCGGCTCACTTCCTGGCCGTTCTGCAGGATGATCAGGTCACCCAGTTTCTGACCCTGGGCGATGGGCGCCGTGGCATAAGGCTCGATCTCCAGGCGCGACTCAATGCCCTTCTCTTTTCCCCGTTCCACCACCAGGCCCGGTTTGCCCTGCGCGACGACCTGGACCCGTTCTTTGCGCCCTTTGCCGACGGCGACCTCACCCAAAGGTTCGCCCGGCTTGGCGACCGCCTTGAAGGTATAGCGGGAAAAACCGTAGTTGTAGAGCTTCATCGACTCCTTGAAGTGGCCCCGGATCTCGGGAACGCCGAAGACGGAGGCGATCAGCCGAAGGTTGTCTTTTTCCACCGTCGAGACGAGGCAGTACTTGGCCTCGCTTGTCCAGCCGGTCTTAAAGCCATCCGTTCCCGGATACCACCAGAGTAGGCGGTTATGGTTGTCCAACTGCATCGGTTTAGGGCTGTTCTCGCGGATCTTGTAGTGCTTGATGGCGACGAATTGCATCAGCGTCGGGTGTTTCAAGGCCTCCCGGGCGATGACGGCCATGTCGTGGGCTGAGGTGTAGTGGTTCTCCACGGGCAGACCGTGGGGGTTCGCAAAATGAGTGTCCTTCAGGCCGAGCGATTCGGCCTTTTTGTTCATCTCTTCCACATAGGCCTCATAGGAGCCGCTGACGTGCTCGGCCACAGCCACACAAGCGTCATTGGCCGAATGGACGGCGATGGCGATCAGCAGGTCGCGCAAGACCATCTCTTCGCCCGGTTCCAGATAGATCTGGGAGCCGCCCATCTCGAAAGCCCGCTGGCTGGTGACCACCTTGTCTTCCAGGCTGGCCTTGCCCTGTTCGATCGCTTCAAAAGCGACGAGCAAAGTCATCAGCTTGGTCACACTGGCCGGCGCCACCCGCTTATGGGAGTTCTTTTCAAAGAGGATGGCCCCTGTGGCGGGATCCATCAGCACCGCCGAATCCGCCTGGGTCTCGAGGGGCGGCGCCGCCCAGGCCTGCACCGGGATCAGGGACGCCAGGAAAAAGAAAACCATGACCAACGAAAGGCGGAACGTCGAACGCTTCAATATCCTTCCCCCTCTGAATAATCCGTCTGCTCTTCAGACTTCATTATCTCCAGGGGGCAAAGGGGTCATTCCGTTCCATCGGGACAGTAGAGGTAGCGTCGACCGAAACCGGCCCGGTTGTCGGTGATCCAAACTTCACGGGCCGTAAACCGGTAGAGTTCGTTTTTTTTCAGTTCCAACAACAGCCGGGGCTCGCGGAGGAAACGGCCAAAGAAGGAAAAGCGCGCCCCGAAGGCGGCTGTAGCCCAGGAACGCTCTTTCCAATCGCTCACCATGACCAGCGTTCCCGCCATCTGGAGCCCCCGGATCTCGCTGTAATCGTCAGGCTCGTTGAAAATGGCCGCCGCCGCCGCCACAGGCGCCTCGCCGGTCGCCTCTGCCCCGCCGATCGTCACCGCCTTACCGCTAACCGCCGCTCCATGACGGGACGAGGGGCTGGAAAAAAAGTAGAACTGAAAATCGCGGGAGACATAGTAGACCGGCGCCAGCCAGGGGTCTTTTGCCGGTTCCCCTGACATGACGGCGACGGCCATCGCCTTATGCTCATCCACAATGGCTTCCGCCAGGCGCTGCAAGTCCGCCGTGGCCGGTTCTTGTCGTTTCATCGGTCGCTCGCTTTCATCTTCCTCAAAACCATCCACTATGTTCACAATATCCTTGCTTCATGAACTTCGAAGCAATTTCATGACTGGCGGTTTCAGCCTTCCGGGCGCACCTCACCCAGGATCAGCGAAAGAGACGCGACAGCCCCTTTCTCCGGATCCCCACCGGAACCGATGGTGTAAGCATCTCTCATTGCCTGCACAGCCGCTTCCCAGCGCCTGTCGTTGGCAAAGACCTCCGCCAGCACATCGCCGGCTTCGACGGTGTCTCCAAGTCGCCGGTGCACGACAACGCCCACGGCCGAATCGATGGGATCCCCTTTCTGTTGCCGCCCTGCGCCGAGCAGCGCCGCCGCGCGGCCGACGGCCATGGCGTCAAGGGCGGTGACCAGGCCCGCGCGATCGGCCCGGATCGGTTGCCGGATCGACGCCTGGGGCAACAAGGTCTCCGGCATGTCGACCACCCGGCTGTCGCCACCCTGGGCTTCAATGAAGCGGCGAAAGCGCTCCAAGGCCGCACCGGATGTAAGGGTTTTTTCAGCCAGGCAGAGCCCCGCCTCGACAGAGTCGACCTTGCCGGCCATCCAGGCCAACCGGGCCGCCAGTTCCACCGTCACCTTGCGCAGGTCCGCCGAGACGGGACCGAAGCCGCATTCGTCACGGTTGGCCAGGATCGCTATCGCTTCGGCGACCTCCAGGGCGTTGCCGACAGCATTGCCGAGGGGCTGCTCCATCGCCGTGAGCAAAGCCGCCGTGCGACGCCCGAGCCGGCTGCCAATGGCGACCATGGCCTGGGCCAGTGCCATCGCATCGTCCAGGTTTTTCATGAAGGCCCCGCGGCCCACCTTCACATCGAGCAGGATGGCATCGGCGCCGGCGGCCAGTTTTTTGCTCATCACGCTAGAGGCGATCAACGGGATCGATTCAACGGTAGCCGTCACGTCCCGGAGGGCGTAGAGCTTCTTGTCGGCTGGCACGAGATCGGCCGTCTGACCGGCCACAGCGACACCGATCTCCTTGACCTGGGCCAAGAAACGCTCGCGGCTCAGATCGATGGAAAGACCAGGGATGCTCTCGAGCTTATCCAGCGTCCCCCCCGTATGCCCCAAGCCGCGCCCGGACATCTTGGCCACAGGGATCCCCATGGCCGCCACGAGCGGCGCCAGGATCAGTGTCGTCGTATCGCCGACCCCACCCGTGCTGTGCTTGTCTACTTTGATACCGGGAATCGGCGACAGGTCGATCGTCTCTCCCGAGGTGACCATCGCCTCTGTCAAAGCGGCCGTTTCCTTGGCCGTCATCCCTCGCAGGAAGACAGCCATCGCCCAGGCCGCCGCCTGATCATCACCAACCCGATCGTCAGAAACCTGATCCCCAGCCGACCTGTTGCCCGGCGCCTGGTCGCCGCCCCCTTTGTCCCTGGCGAAGTTGTGGATAAAAAAGCGGATCTCTTCCGCCGTCAATTCGCCGCCATCCCGTTTTTTGGCGATGATGTCATAGACGCGCATGGCACACCTCCTCGATCACCTGCCCGACGCCGAGCTGCGGCAGGCCGAGCCAGGCCAGGACCGTTTCGCCCACATCGGCAAAGGTGGAGCGGCTCCCCACGTTGACGCCGGCCGGAACCTGCTGGCCTGTCAACAGCAGGGGCACGTATTCGCGGGAGTGGTCTGTCGAAGCAGTTGTCGGATCACAGCCATGGTCAGCCGTCAGGATCAGGAAATCATCAGGCTGCAACGCCGCCATAATCTCCGGCAGGCGGGCGTCAAATTCCTCCAGCGCCAGGGCATAGCCTTTTGGGTCGTTGCGGTGGCCGTAGAGCATATCGAAATCGACCAGGTTGGTCATGATCAGCCCCTGTTCCACTTCCCGCAGGTAGTCGAGGGTGCGATCCACCCCTTCCATGTTGGAGCGGGTCGACACATGGCGCGTAATCCCCTGGGCGGCATAGATATCGAAGATTTTGCCAACAGCGGCCACCTCCTGACCGGCCTCCCGGATGACGTCAAAGACGAGCCGGCCAGGCGGCTTCAGCGAGTAGTCGTGACGGTTCGTCGTCCGCCGGAAGGCGGTCGGCACGCCGACAAAGGGGCGGGCGATGACACGGCCCACCGCATGGTCGCCTTGCAGGATATCGCGGGCGATCTGGCAGTAGCGGTACAACTCCTCCAGGGGAATGACCTCTTCATGGGCGGCGATCTGAAAGACCGAATCGGCGGACGTATAGACGATGGGCGCGCCGGTGGCCATATGCTCCTCGCCCAGCCGCTCGATGATCTCCGTCCCCGAGGCCGCCACGTTGCCAAGGGTGCTACGACCGATGGCCATCTCAAAGGCGCCGATCACCTCCGGCGGGAACCCGTCGGGATAGACGGGAAAAGGTTTGTCCAGGACGACGCCGGCCAGTTCCCAGTGACCGGTCGTTGTGTCCTTGCCCGGCGCCCGTTCCGCCATCTTGCCGAACGCCCCGGCCGGCTGCGCCACCGGTGCCACGCCGTCGATGGCGTCGATGTTGCCCAGACCAAGCCTGGCGAGTTGCGGCAACCGCAAACCGCCCACTGCCCGGGCGATATTGGCCAGGGTGTGGCTGCCCTTGTCGCCGTAGCGGTCGGCGTCCGGTAGTTCGCCGATGCCGACGCTGTCCAGGACGATGAGAATGACGCGCTTTTTCATCGCTGTTCCCCCTCTTTCGCTTTCATCGCCAACCGCGCCCGCGGGTGGCTGCGGTCGTAGACCTCGCGCAAACGTCCCGTCGTCAGGTGGGTGTAGATCTGGGTTGTCGACACATCGGCGTGGCCGAGCATCTCCTGGACCGCCCGCAGATCGGCCCCGTTCGATAAGAGGTGGGTGGCGAAGGAATGGCGCAGCGTATGGGGCGTGACCTCCTTCGTGATCGCCGCCTCCGCCGCGTACGCCTTGAGGATCTTCCAAAAGCCCTGCCGGGTCAGTGGCTTGCCGCGCTGATTCAAAAACAGGTGCTTTTCCCCCGGATGTCGCGTTAGTGTCCCGCGCGTCCGGGCGACGTATTCTTCAATGGCCTTGGCTGCGAGGCCGCCCAGCGGGACGATCCGCTCCTTCATCCCCTTGCCGACCACCCGCACCAGCCCCAGATCGATGCGGACCTGATCGATCGTCAGGTCGACAAGTTCACTGACCCGCAGACCGCAGGCATACATCGTTTCCAACATGGCCCGATCGCGCAAACCGACGATCGTCCGGGGCGGCGCCTGCAATAGCGCCGTCACTTCTTCCACGTTCAGCACATCCGGCAAGGGGCGCTGCAATCGAGGACCGTCGATCAGTTCCGTCGGATCCGCCTGGCTGATGCCCTCGTCGAGCAAAAAACCGAAATAACCCTTGATCGCCGCTAATCGTCGCGCCCGCGTCGCCGCTGACAAACCGCGCCGGTGGGTGTGGTAGAGATAGTCCTGGAGATCGGACCGGGCCACAGCCGCCGGATCGCCAATCCCCCGTTCCGCCAGAAAGGCGGCCAGATCAGCCAGGTCGCGCCGGTAAGCCTCGATGGTGTTTTCCGACAGACCCCGTTCCACCGCCAGGTGGGCGAGAAAAGCCTCGCCATGGCGCATCGCCCTCAACCCCTTTGGCGATATTTTCGACTTTCTGCCGGTTCTTTCCTCCAAAGGTCTCAGGCCAACCTATAAGAGTAACGCTGAGAATTATAAGAAATAGAAAAACCGGGCCCCTTTACGAGTCCCGGTAAAAAGGATTTTTCAATTCCTCATTAAAGATGGTCTTCGTTAAAAATCTATATATTGAAACCTCATCCTCTTACTGACCGAGGGACTGCCGGGCCACTGCTTCCAGGCGACCCTGCAAAGATTCGACAGAAAGGTAAAAATCGCCGGCATAGTGCGATGCGGCGTGACTGATGGCCGCCTCCAGCCACAGGGGAACTCGCTTCTCCTTTTTGCGCAGCAACATCCCGATGGCGATCCGCCAAGGCTCGCTGTCGTGAATATTGCGGATCTGATCCTGGGCGATCAGCCGTTCGACCTCCCAGGTCAGGTGAAAGGCCCGCGAAATGGGCAGGCAGAAAGCGATCGCCCCGGCCCCCAGGACCGCTGTGAACAGACCCACCCCAAGCCGCCACCAGGCTTCATCGGCGGCAGCCAGACAACCGCTGACGACAGCGGCGACGCCGACGCCGGCCAGAAGGACCAGCAGCAGGTAACCGGCCGAACCTAACTGGAGGAAAAAGCGAACAACCGTGCGGTATTCATCGCTCAGTCCTCCACCCTGCCCCCTTTTCGGGCTTATCCATTCTGTCATGTGAATCCACTCCTACATCTTGTCCCTCCTTACTTCGCCATTTGTTTTGAAAAACCTTTGTTTAAACAAATTATAATGATTGTTTTTCTTGGCGGTCGTGGCGAAACTGTTCGTAATCGCTCACAATATCCGGACGGGTGCTCAAAAATTCGACGAAATCGGTCAGACAGAGGAGCGTCTTCGCTCCGACGGTGTGTTCCATCTTCTCCGTCTCCTGAAGCACCTCTTCGGGTAGACCGATGAGACGGAGAAACCGCTCGATCGTATTGTGGCGGCGCAGCAAAAAGCGCCCCGCCTCGCGTCCCTTGTCGCTGAGCACGATCATGCCGTATTTTTCATATTTCACCCAGAGCGCCTCAGCCAGTTTCTGGACCATCTTCGTCGCTGAAGGCGGCTGCACATTGAGCGCCGCCGCCAGGTCGTGGACGCGTGTGAAGCCATGGTCCTGACAGAGCCGGTAAATCATCTCCAGGTAGTCCTCCATCGAAGCCGTCAGGCAATCTTCTTCTTTTTTCATGTATTCCCGAAACGTAAAAAACTCATCACCGGCCATGGCGCCACCCCTTTTACCGGTTGTATCCCCTAAACCGGTCGGGTCAGTCAGGGCTTCTTCGACGTCCATTCCTTCCACTTCATCACAAACTGTTCCATCAGCGGCGCCTCCTTCTGCTCCACCCGCAGCGGCTGCCCCGTCGGCCGCTCCTCTCTCGGCGTCGTGGAGGCGGTCTGTTCGTTATAATTCAAAAAGGGCGGCACGAGCAGACCTAGCAAGAGCAGCGCCACCAACACCCGGACGACCGTCCGGATCCGCCGCCGCACCTTTGTGACGAGCACGAGCATCATCGTCCATACCTCCTCTGTGTCATTTCTTTTGTCCCCTTTCCCCATTTTTCGTGTAACCGCAGCGCCGCCAGGCCAAACTACCTCTAGTCGACCTGTTGAAAGGAGGGACTTTTCATGGCCCGACGCCGTTACATCGTCGCCCGATCGATGACGAACACCAATGCCGCCACCTCCTCCACCGCCGCCACGACGCACAATGCCCAGTTCGTTGAGGGACTTCAGCAAAACCTCCCCGATTATGCCAAGCCCAACATGTCTGGCGCAGAAAGAGGACTCTACGGCAGCATCCGTCCTACCTGGGAGATCTACCCCGGGGAATGATGTTACCGGGGAAAGGAACCCGCCAGAGCGGGACGCTCCTGCCAAAAAGCTGCTTTTTTGTCCCGGCCGCCGTGAAAGAACCTTCTTTCCGGTGGCCTTGTCATTTCGATTGATTCTCAAAGCAAAAATAAGCGCAGCAGCCCCGGTGTCACATAGGCGTCGAACACCCCTGCACAGGCCCCGAGCACGAGAAACCCGGCGCCGGCGCCTACATACAGGGCAAGCGCCTGGCGCAAGGAAATGGTTCGATAGGGACGCCCGCGAACCAGCCAAAGGGAAAAGGCCAGGGCCATCCCACCGGACAGAACAAGCGCCGGCAAAAGCAGCAGACTCGGCGGCGCCAGCGCCAGCAGAATAATGAACCATCCGTCCATCGGGCGTGACAGCAGCAAAAAGCCGGCAGCAAAGCCAAGCACGAAGCCGCGGAAAAAGAGGAAGCCGGCGATCAGCGGGATGCCCAGCACCGTCAACCCGAGCAGCAGGATCAGGCCAAGCGTCTCCAGGTTACGCGCTATCGCCGGTTGCAGAAGGGCCTGATAATCGACACTTCCCTGGATCCCCTGAAAGGCCGCGAGAAGTCCTGACTGCAGTTCCTCCGCCTGGCCCGGAGGCAAATGCTTGACTGCCAGGGCGCCAGCAGCGGCCCCACAGGCGATGATCACCAGCGCCAGCGCATAGAGACCCCAGTGAGCGAGCAGATGCCGTTGTCCCAAACCTCCCACTGCGCCGCGCCGGAACAGGATCGCCACCTCAGCCAACCTTCCTTCCCCCAGCCATGTTATTTAATGCTTATGGCAGCCCAGGCCTGGTCATTACAAAAAATGGTTGCTATTTAGGTCGCTCCGCTTTTGAAAGTTATTACTTGCACAAATCAAAAGGCAGTGCTACAATAAAATTACTCCCTATGGATCTGGAAGCACCTACGCTTCCCCCCGGTCAGGTATTGACCGGGGGTCTTTTCTTCTTCACCTATTCCTGCTTTTTATAAAAGAAGCTGACCCTGCCAGCGAGCGAGGTCAGCTTCTTTTTGTTTTGTATTTTCTTACCGCACCTCTACCCGGCCAAACCGCCCGCCCCCGCCATGGACCCAGTCGATCTCGCCATGCCGATGCGCCAGCAGCACCCTGGCCAGCTTCGGCCCTGCAATTTGAGCGATCTCTTCGTCAGTCGCCCGGTGCAGCAGGTTCATCTCAGTGCCGAAGCGTTCAAGTAGCCTCTGCATCGCTTTGGGGCCGACGCCGGGGAGGAATTCGAGGGGCACCTGGTGGATGTAAGGCGGCCGCCCCGAAAAAGAACCGTCGGGCTGCCGCAGCGACCGGTTGCCCTGTTCGGCCAGCCACTCGATGCGGTCGAGCACCCCCGGCGTCAGGCGGGTAGCGCCGCAACGGGCACAAGGTCCGAAAAAGGGCGCCGGCGCATCGGCGATCGTCTCACAGGCGACGCAGGCGCTGCGGTGATACTTGCCCAAGCGGGGATCAAGGCCGTAATTGGCCGCCACCCGCCGGCCCTCCTGGCGGCGGAGCGCCATCGCCCACTCGCGGAAACTGGCCTCTGCCAGTTCCAGGGCGTTGTACTCGCGGGCGATCTTCGGCAGGGAGTGGGCGTCCGAATTGGAGAGGAAGGTGAAGGCCCCCAGTCCCGGGATCCGGTCGGCCAGGGCTGTATCGGCTGACAAGCCCAGTTCCAACGCCGGAATCTGAGCCAATTGGCGGTCAGTAAACGCCTCCGCCACATCGTCCACCCCCTGGCCGAAGAGGCCCTTGTGCGGCGTAAAGGCATGGGCCGGCAGGAAGATCCCTTCGAGGGCGACAACCTCCTCTAGAATATGGGCGGCGCGGCAACGACAGTGTTGAGAACTCAGGTTTGGGTTGGTCACCCAACGAGCCAGTCGCCGCGAAAAGACGCGCAAGGCTTCCAGGGTTGGAAAAAAGGCGAGAAAATGAGCCGGCCCGCGCTGCTCCTCAGTCTCCACCTCCGCCCCGGCCAAAAAGACAAGGCCCCTGTGAAAACGGAAGCCGCCCCCGGGCAGTTCCTCCAGTTCTCCCCGCTGCAAAAGCCCTTCCAAATCGGCCAAGACGGGTGGGCAGGCGGCGTCTACGATCCCCATCAGGTCGAGACCCTTGCGCTGCTGTCCTTCCCGGAGGGCCGCTTCCAGGGTCAAGCCCCTGGCTGCCGTAATTTTAATGGGCCGCCCATCAGCAGAGCGGCCCAGGTGGACGTGAAAATCGCCGTAATAGGTTTGCATCAAGCCTCTTCCAGTTCCAACAACTGGGCCGCCTTCATCAGCCCGATGATCGACTTGGCATCCATGATCTCGCCCGTCTCGATCATCTCCAGGGCCGCTTCAAGGGGAACCACCAGGGGTTCCACAAACTCGTCCTCATCAGGGCGGCCGTCGGAAACATAGAGATCGCGAGCGATGAACAGGTGCATCTCTTCGTCGCAAAAACCGGGAGAAGCGTAAAACTGGATCAGCGGATCCCAGCGGCGGGCCGAAAAGCCCGTCTCTTCCGATAATTCCCGTTTGGCGCACTCCAGAGGGTCTTCATCGTCGGATAGCTTTCCCGCCGGGATCTCGATGGAAACCTCTTTGATCGGGTGTCGCCACTGGCGGATCAGGACGACTTCCTTGCGCGGCGTCAAGGGAACGATGGCTGCCGCGCCGGGGTGTTCCACCACCTCCCGCGTCGACGTAGCGCCGTTAGGAAGGACGACACGATCCTTGCGAAGACGGATGAAGTTACCCTCAAACAGGCGCTCACTTTCCAGGGTTTTTTCTTTTAGGTGTTCCATGCCTGCTCCTTTCAAGTCGAACCCCAAACAATTACTTTACTGCCTGGCGGATGATCTCCAACACGAAGCGGGCGCTACCCACCAGCGCATCGATGGGGACATACTCCTCTTTCGTATGCACCTTCTCCATGCCGATGGCCAGGTTGGCCGTCGGCAATCCGGCGCCGTTGTAAATATTGGCGTCCGATCCGCCGCCTGTCGGCAGCAGCCGGGGCTGAACCCCCATGGCCACAGCCGCCTTCAAGGCCAAGGCGACTACAGGGTCACTCTCACGAAGGCGGTAACCGGGGTAGACCCTCGTCACCTTCACCTCGGCCCGTCCGCCCATCTCCCTGGCGGCCTGTTCAAAGCAATCGACCATATGGCGTGTCTGATTCGACAGTTTGGCTTCATCGATGCTTCGGGCCTCTCCAGCGATGGTCACCCGCTCGGGAACAATATTCGTCGCTGTGCCGCCGTTGATGGTGCCAATGTTCGCTGTCGTCTCCCCGTCGATCCTCCCCAGTTTCATCTTGTGGATCGCCCGGGAGGCGATTTTGATGGCGCTAACGCCCTCCTCGGGGCAAAAACCAGCATGGGCCGTCTTCCCGTGGAGGATGGCTTCCACGTTGTTTTGAAAGGGCGCGGCGTTGATGATGTGGCCGATGGGGCCGCCGGCGTCGAGAACATAGCCCATGGGCGCCTCGATGCGTTTGGTGTCAAAAACCTTGGCTCCTTTGAGGCCGCCCTCCTCCTGGACGGAAAAAACCACCTCGATCGTGGGCCGTTGCTCTCCCGTCTCCAGGATCACCCGAATCGCCTCCAAGATGGCGGCGATCCCCGCCTTGTCGTCGCCCCCCAGCACCGATGTGCCATCAGAGTAGATGGCGCCGTTGCGGATGACAGGGCGAACGCGTTCACAGGGAACAACCGTGTCCATGTGGGCGCTGAAATAGAGCGCCTTGCCGGGAACCGTTCCCTCCAGGCGGGCATAGAGGTTGCCGGCGTTGCCGGGGATTTTGGCGCCAGCGTCATCCTCGACGACAGACAAGCCCATTTCCCGTAGCGTCGCCGTCAACCGGTCGGCGATCTCCCGCTCCTTGCCGCCTGGCGATGATATGGCGCAAAGTTCCATGACTTCCTTGACGATGCGTTCGCGTTGGATCAAGCTCGTACACACTCCCCTACTTGACTTTCTATCGCCTCAATCGGCTCATCCAGCTTTCCCTCATGGGCCAGTTGGAGAAAAACCTCGACGACAGCGGGATCGAATTGGATGCCGCTGCAGCGGGTGATCTCGGCAAGCGCCCGTTCTCGCGAGAGTGCCCTGCGGTAGACGCGGTTGGCTGTCATCGCCTCGAAGGCGTCCGCCACGGCGATGATCCGGGCGCCCAAAGGGATCGCCTCACCGGATAGACCTTCCGGGTATCCCTTGCCATTATACCACTCGTGATGGGCCGCCACGATGGGCGCCAGATCGCGAAAATCAGTTACCTGAGAGATGATCTGTTCGCCGATGGTGACATGCATCTTGATCTCGGCGTACTCCTCATCGTTCAAGGCGCCCGGCTTGCGCAAGATGTTGCTGTTCACACCAATCTTCCCAATATCATGCAACAGGGCGGCCGTAGCGATTCGTTCCAACTGTTCGGACGGCACATTCATCCGCTCGGCGGTGCGCCGGGCATAGCGGTAAACATACTCCGAGTGGCCTCGCGTATAAGAATCCTTGGCGTCGATGGCTGCCACAAAGGCCTGTACAACAGCCAGATAGAGGTTTTTTTGCTTTTTATAGAGGGTAGCGTTTTCAATGGCGTTGCCCACCTGAGCCGCCAGCACACAGATCAACTCAATCTCATCATAGGCGAAGACATTCGATTCGGAAGCGAAGACGGTCAGCGTCCCCATGGTCCGGCTACCGCTGTTGAGGGGCGCCGATAGGGCGCAAAGGAAACCTTGGGCGCGAAACAGGGGTTCACAAGCATCGTCTGTATGTTGGTCCCCATAATAGAGGGCCGGAGCGCCCGTCCGGACCGCTTTCCCCATGAAGCACCGGTCGACAGGCAAACGTTCCTGCTCCAGGGCCGGAAAGCCCTGACAGGCGACAGCTTGCAAGCGTCCTTGTTCATCGAGGATATGAACGGCGCAGGCATCCACCTTCATCACTGTTGCCAACAGTTCAAGGACGGCAGGCAAGACCTGAGGCAGTTCGATCGAGGAATTGACCGTGCGGGTCACTTCTGTCAACGCCGTCAGTTCATCAGCCTTCCGTTCCAGTTCCCGTCGGGTTCGCCGCATGTAATCGGCCAGGTAGCCGGCCATATAGGCCGTCGCCAGCAACATGCCCCCTTGCAGGCAAAGGTCGCCCCAGTAGCGTTGCGTCGCCAAGGTGACCGATATAAAGAAAACAGCGGCGGCAAGGGCCGTTAAAAGGCCCCCCCGCAGGCCCAACTGAACGCTGCGGGCCGCCACGAGGAGGATGTAGGCAAGGTAAAAGAGGCTGTCGCTGCGCCCACCGGTCTCCCCGATCAGAGCGGTGATGCTGAGGAGATCGAGGACAGTAGCGCCGGCGTAAAACCGGTTCTCCTGCCTGGGCATCCGGGAAATCAGGAGATAGAGCGCTCCGCTGTAAATGGCAAAGAGCAATAGCGCAGGCAACAGTCGCTGGCGGACCACCGGCTCGGGATGAAAAACGGTCCAAACCAGCGCGGCTGTAACCGCGCCAGCCCGAAGAAAGGCATACAGGGAATATTCGGGATGACTATTGCGCATATATATCCTCCCGCCCCCTCCCCGTTCCGGGGAAGGTCAACCGAACACGTTGTTCAATCTTTCGCCGTCTGGTTCCCGTTTCCCTCTTCCCGGTCAGTATACAACAGCGGCGTAATCCTAAAAAAGGCAACCGGGAGCCTTTTGCCCGGTTGCCTCATCATCGGCGGATATGGAAAGCGATCAGATCTTGAACCTGCCGACAGTCTTTTTCAGATCTTCGGCCATGACGTTGGCGAGTTCAGCACTGTTCGCGATGGTCTCCATTGCCGCTGAAGTCTCCTCTGTCGATGCGGCAACTTCCTCGGCGTTGGCAGCCGTATTTTCGATCACTTGGTGCAGCGACTGGATTACCTCGACCATGCGATTAGAGTTTTCCACCTCCCGGTCCGTCATGGCGGCGATTGCCTCCACATCGCGGACCGTATCGGTGACCGCTTTGAGGATGTCCTCCAGCACATCACCGGCCTTATTGACGACAGAGGCGCCTTGTTCCACCTCTGACCGGCTCTGCTGCATCGCCTTCACGGCGGCAGCGGTGCTATCCGCGATCTTCCGGACAAGGGCTGCCACTTCGCCGGCACCGCGGTTCGACTGCTCGGCCAGCTTCCTGACCTCATCAGCAACGACGGCAAAGCCCCTGCCCATCTCGCCAGCCCGAGCCGCCTCAATGGCGGCGTTCAAAGCCAACAGGTTCGTCTGGTTCGCCAAGCTGGTGATGGTGTCGGTGATCATGCCGATCTGCTGAGAGTATTCGCTGAGGGTGCCGATGTGATCCTCCGTTTCCATCGTCTTATGTTTGATTTTTTCCATGCAGACGACGGTTTCGTTGATCGTATCCTTACCGACTTCCGCAGCCTGCGAGGTCAAACGGGACTTTTCCGCAGCCGCCAAGGCCTGTTCTTTGGCCGCACCGATCAGTTCAGAAAGATCATGGAGCATCTTGGCAGCAGCGGCGATCGACTCATTGCCGGTGCTGGCATCGCGAGCCACATGTTGAATGTTGTCGGCCACCTCAGAAGCGGCTCTGGACACATGCTCGCTCGAAACGGCGATTTTATCGAAGGAAGCAGCCAGTTCCACTGCTGTTTTATGTACAGTGCCCACCATCTTGGCCTGATTCTCGATCATCTGGTTGAACAAGCTGGTCAGTTCCCCGATCTCATCGGCGCTGTCACTGTCTTTGACCCGCGTCGTCAAGTCGCCATCAGACAATCCCTTGACAGAGGCGACGATGTCTTCAAGGGGGCGGCCGATGAACTTCTGCACCATGATATACATGACGATGACGGTCAATATGAGCGCGATGAGGGTCACACCGGTGTTGATCAAGGCGACCTTTTCTTTTGACAGCCCTTCTAACGTCGCCGCCACGCTGATGGCGCCCCGGAACTCGCCCACCTTGTAGCCTTCTTTTTCATGCCCGAAGGGATCCAACTGGCCTTTCGGTTCGCCGTGGCAAGCCAGACAAGCATCCTGGATGAAGAGCGGCTTGCTGTAGCGAAGAACGCGAACACCATTGGAATCGAGCACCTCTGAGTACTCCTCCAGTTTGGGGTTTTGGACATACTTCTGGAGCATCTGTTTTTCCCAGGAGTCGGGCGCATCCTTGGCATTCCGGTACTTTTCCGATGTATATTTTATCGTGAAGTTGGGGTCGTCCGGGCGCTCCCCCGTGATATGTTTGGCCAAGAAGGTCTGCAGGTTGGCCTGTTGTTCCGCAATCGCTTTCGATTCCTGGATCTTGTTGCGTTCAGCCGCCCTGACAAACATGTCAGGCAGGATGGTGATCGCCACAGCCATCACCACCAGTAAGGGAACCATGCCCAGGATGAATTTCGGTGCTAGCTTCAGTCGGTTGTACATAGCGGCTGCAGACCTCCCTCATGATGTCCATATCGTTATTTTTTTCGAACCTTTGTTAAATCTTTTATTCGCCACAGACTTTTTTTCTCCTTCTTCATTTTCACAATCTCAGGTGCAAAACCGGACTTTAGAATTAAAAAAGCGAGCCGATTCGTTTTGACTCGCTTTACGTAAAACTTTACATTTTTCGAGATTAAATAACAAAAAATTCGAATAAATAAAATCAGACCGAGAGAAGAAAAAGAGCGCCTCTTACCCAACCTTCTGTCCCAGCCTCAGCTTGTCGGCCACCATCGCGATGAACTCGGAGTTGGTCGGCTTGCCCCGTTCCAGGTTGATCGTGTAGCCGAAAAACTTAGACATCATCTCTACATTGCCCCGGTCCCAGGCCAATTCGATGGCGTGACGGATGGCTCGTTCCACACGGGAGGGCGTCGTCGTATACTTTTGGGCGATCATGGGGTAGAGTTCCTTCGTGACCGCCCCCAGCAGGCTCACCTCGTTGATCACCATCAGGATGGCGTCGCGAAGGTACTGGTAGCCTTTGATATGAGCCGGTACACCCATCTGATGGATGATGTTGGTGACTTCCACATCCATGTTGCGCGGGCGGATGACTGGCGGCGGCGACGGCTGGGGGTTGCTGACAGGGGTGCTGCCGTTGGTGAGCTGGCGGATCCGGTTGCCAAGGATTTCCAGATCAAAGGGCTTGAGGATATAGTAATCCGCTCCCAATTGGACGGCCCGTTGCGTCATCGACTCCTGGCCGAAGGCCGTCAGGATGATGATCCGCGGACGCTTCGCCAAGGCCATGCCGGCCATGCATTCCAGGACGCCGATGCCATCCATGTGGGGCATGATGATGTCCAGGATGATCAGATCAGGCTCTTCCTGTTGAATCAGCTTCAGCGCTTCCTGGCCGTTATTGGCCACACCGACCAGTTCCATGTCTTCTTGTTGAGATATGTAGTCTCGAAGAATATCACAGAACTCTTTGTTATCATCAGCTATAATCAATCGAATGTTCTTTAACATTTTTTGTCCCGCCTCCCAGCATTTTCACTGCACTTAGCTTTTCGACAAGTCGTTTGGATATCCTTCTGACCGGAAGGTAAAATCGTTCGCAATAAAACGGTAAATATTGACATTAATTACCATATTGGCTGTTTTCCGTCTCTTTGGTTTTTCGGATAATGAGGAAACTCTTTGGATTCTCGTTTGAATCTGAATGAAAGATGGTAAAAAAAATAAAGAACACAGAAGAAGGGCGCTGATTTTGACGTAATCAGTTGGTAAAGCCGTCGCAAAAAAACCGCGAAAGACCATAAGGGGTATCAAGTAAATGCTCTGCCGTTTGGCAGAGCACCTACCTGTTGGTTTCCTGGTTTCCAGAGACCGGCCTCTTCCAGCATCTTCTCAATCAACACACCGTAGCCCGTCGACGGTGAGTTGATGAAGACGTGGGTCACCGCGCCGACGATCTTTCCATTCTGGACGATGGGGCTGCCGCTCATCCCCTGGATGATGCCTCCGGTGATGTTGAGCAACCGCGGGTCGGTTACCCGGATGACCATGCCTTTCCCGTCCGTGCGGTGGGGCATGACCCGATCGATGATGATCTGAAACCGTTCCAGTTTGTCCCCCTCGACGACGGTGATGATCTCCGCCGGGCCCTCCTGCACCTGCGCCGACAGGGCGATGGGCAGCAGGTCGGGGTAATGGGGGTTGCTCAGTCTGCCCTCTAAGCGCCCGAAGATCCCGACGGTCGTGTTGTGCTGGATCGTGCCGGTGAAGGGGGGATCCTCTTCCTGGAAGACGCCGACCTTCTCGCCAGGCGCGCCCCGCTTGCCTTGCTGGATCGACTTGACTTGGGCAGGGATGATGCGGCCCTCGGCGACGTCGATGCGCTGGTTTGTATCGGCGTCATTGATCACGTGGCCGAGCGCGCCATAGGTCTTGCTCTTCGGCTCGTAGAAAGTGAGGGTGCCCACACCGGAAGCGCGGTCGCGGACATAGAGGCCGACGCGAAAGCGCTTCGTCTCGGCGCAGCGGACCGGTTCCACGGCAACGAGGCTCGTCTGGCCGTTGCGGGAGGTCTCGATCTCCACTTTTTTGCCTGCCCGCCCCGCCTCGTCGATGGCGCGGGCCAGTTCGGCGTCGCTCTTGATCGGCTGGCCGTTCACCTTGTGGATCACGTCGCCCACCTGGATCCCGGCATCTTTCCCGGGGTAGCGCTTGTTGCCTTGTTCATCGGTGATGGGTGCTTGCCCGACGACGATCACCCCCTGTGAGTGCAGGAGCACCCCGATGGAGTGGCCGCCGGCCAGCAGTTGCATCGGCGGGAGCACGTCGACGACGATGTGTTTCAAAGGAATCCAGCCTAAAAGGCGAAGGCTGATGTCGAGCCGGCCTGGCTGTTCGGTCGCATTGGCCGGAGTGACGGGGATGGCGCCGGGAAACTCGTCAGGGGTCCATTCCGGTGACCGCTGGAAAGCGGCCATATTCATCCGTCGCAGGTCCAGGGTGACATGCCGCAGCATGTTTTGGGGAAACATGCTGTTGATGGGTATCTCCTCACCGACGGTCGTGCGCAGTTGCGACGGGGTCAGCCAGATGCTCAGCGCTTCGTCGGTGAGGCTTCCGGCAATCAGCGACAGGGCCAGGAGCAGACCGATGCACCGTTTCAACCGTTCTCTTGCCATCCGCCACCTCCTCAGAGTAATTCTTTCAGGGCCCGTCCAACAGGTTCTTTTGCCTCGGACGCCGCCCGTCAATTCGATTCGTTCCCGGTTTCTGGAGCGCCTTTTCATCGGGGCGTCTCTACTTTCTCCCCAATCGGCTGCCCGTATCCTGCCGAGCGATCGCTAAGCCGTGGTTATCCCGAAAACCCTTGGGTATCCCGAAACCGCCTGCCAGGAAGCCCAATCAGCAGGCGAAAAAAAGCGGCCCCGCCGTCATATCGGCAGGGTCGCTTTTTACCAGGAAGCTTCTTTTTTTAAAACGTTTCTTTTTTGGATTCTGTAGATCTCTTTTTAGGAAGTCTTCTTCGCCTGGGCGAACATCTCCCGAGCATGGCTGTGGGTGAGCGCGCTCGCCCGGTCGCCGCCGAGCATGCGGGCCAGTTCCTTCACTCGTTCATCCTCATCCAGGGTCTCGATCTTGGTGATCGTCCGCTGGCCGCGAACAGTCTTCATGATCCGGAAATGGCTGTCGGCGTAGGCGGCCAGTTGGGGCGCATGGGTGACACAGATCACTTGAACGGCTTCTGCCACCTCGGCCATCTTCTGGGCCACCGCCTGCAAGGCTTGTCCCCCGATGCCAGCGTCGATCTCATCGAAAATCAGCGACGGGATGCCTTCCACGCGGGCCAGGAGGGTCTTGAAGGCCAGCAGGATCCGCCCCGTCTCGCCACCGGAGGCGATCTTGGCCAGCGGCTTGGGCGGTTCGCCCACGTTCGGCGTAAAGAGAAACTCCACCTCTTCAGCACCAGTCGCCGAGGGCTCGAGACGATCGTCGAGGCGCACGGCCAGCTTGGCCCGGTTCATGCCGAGAAAGGCCAGTTCCTTAGCCATCGACGTCTCCAGCTTGGCCGCCATTTTCTTGCGCAGGACCGACAGTTTCGCCGCTGCGTCCTGATAGGCTTTCCGTCGCCGTTCCTCTTCCGCCTGCAGTTCGGCGATCCGTTCGTCGCGGTGTTCCAGTTCCTCCAGTTCCCGGGCGATCTGCTCCCGGTATTCGAGGATCTCGGCGATCGTACCGCCGTATTTTCGCTTCAAACGCCGGATTGCGTCAAGGCGATCGTCGACCGTCTCCAGCCGGTCCGGCTGATACTCCAGGTCCTGCCGGTAGTCGCGCAGCCGCTCAGCGGCATCCTCGGCCTGGTAGTAAGCCGCCTCCAGGTTCTGGACCAGGGCGGCCAGGGCCGGATCAAAGGCGGCTGCCTCCTCGACGGCGGTGCGGGCCCGGTCGAGCAGTTCCAAGGCCCCGCCCGCTTGTCCGCCGAGGAGGGCGTCATAGGCGGCGCTGGCTTTATCCGTCAATTTTTCCATGTTCTGCAGGCGTTTGCGCTCCTGCTCCAGTTCTTCTTCCTCGCCTTCCGCCAACTGGACGCCATCGATCTCATTGACTTGAAAGGCGATCATATCCTGACGCTGGATCCGATCCCGCTCGCCCTGCTGCAAGCGCTCCCGTTCCTTTTCGACAGCGTCCAACGCCCGGTAGGCCGCTTCCACAGCTGCCAGCGCCTTTTCGCCGTCGCTGCCGGCTAAGCGGTCCAGGAGGAGCCGGTGCTTGCGCGAGTTCATCAGCGACTGCTGCTCATGCTGTCCTTGCAGGTCGATCAGCCGCCCGCCCACCTCGCGATAGAGCGACAGCGGAGCGCTACGGCCGTTGATACGACAGACGCTCTTGCCGCCTTTGCCGATTTCGCGCGTCAATAGCAGGCTGTCGTCCTCTTCGATCTCGACGCCCAGTTCCTCCAATTCGCTGCGCAGCTTGCCGCCATCCCCCTCCGGCAGCCGAAAGAGCCCCTCCATGCGGGCCTTGTCAGCGCCGGCGCGGACCACATCGGCCGTCGCCCGGCCGCCGATCAGCAAACCGACGGCATCGATGACCAGCGACTTGCCGGCGCCGGTCTCGCCAGTCAGGAGGTTCATCCCCGGCGACAATTCCAGTTCCGCCTCTTCGATCAGCGCAAAGTTCTCCACGCGCAACCGTTCCAGCACCGCTCTCCCCCCTTTGCCCGCCCGTCCTTCATTCCACCCAGCCTTGGACCTTGGCCATCAAAGCCTCCACCGCCTCGACCGGTTTGACGACGATAAAAATGGTGTCATCGCCGGCCACGGTCCCGAGCACCTCGGGCCAGTGGCTGTGGTCGATGGCGCCTGCCACCGCATGGGCATGTCCCGGCAGGGTACGGATGACGACGATGTTCAAACTGGAATCGACATGGGTCACCGTGTCCCGCAACAGGCGGCGCAGCCGGTCCGGCGCCTGCGGCAACTGAGCCGCTTCCGACGGCGGCGCATAGCGCGACTCGTCCTTGCTGACAGGCACCTTGATCAGGCCCAGTTCCTTGATGTCCCGGGAAATGGTGGCTTGGGTGACCTCCATGCCCCGCTCGCGCAACCGCTGGGCCAGTTCATCTTGTGTCTGGACCACTTCGGCGCCGATGATCTCCAATATTGCTCGCTGACGCCTGCTCTTCACGTCGATGGCACCCGCCTTTGAACCCCTTTTTTCTCGGCCACCAGCACATAGGGCGGACGGCCTGTCCGGTTGGGAAACTGGACGGCCACCGTGTCCCAGCGCTGCGGCGGCAACTGCCGCCACCAGTCGTCGACAGCCGCCACTTCCGCTTCCGCTCCGGCATGGCCCACATAGACGACGACGACCAGGCGACCGCCCTCGGCCAGCGCCTCCGCTAAGGCGTCCAGGGCGCTGACCGTCGATGCCGCTTGGGTGACGAGCGCATGATCGCCGCCGGGGAGGTAGCCCAGGTTGAAGACGGCGACCTTGGGATTTTTATTGTATCCATGTAACAGCCGTCCCAGTTGGCTGTGATCGCCCCGGATCAGGCGGATGGGGCGATCCGGCGCAACCGCCTGATTGTTCTCTTCCAGAGAAGAGGTTTCTGGCGAAGCTGTATTTGAGTGATGGATCTCGATGAATTCTCCAAAGCCCGCCTCGGCAAGCCGCCGGGCCGTGGCGTCAATCGCCGCTGCTTGAATGTCGACCGCTAACAGAGCGCCGCCAGGCAGCACCTGCCGGGCCAGGAAAAGGGTGTCATGACCGTTGCCGGCGGTGGCGTCGATGGCAAAATCGCCGGGGCCGAGCGCCTCGGCCAGAAAACGGCGGGACCATTCCACCGCCGATGTGAGGGAGTTCATCCTTTACCTCCCCTGTTGCATTTTTTCCCGCAGGATGCGGAAAAAGGTGCGTTCGCCCAAACGGATCAACCGGCAGGCGACCGCCGCCTTCTGAATCAGGACGCTGTCCCCGCAGACCAGCGGCTGCCCCGGCTGCCCGTCAACAGTGACCACGGCATGGCTGTGGGAGGAGATGACCGTCAGGCGAACCGCCTGGTCTTGCGGGATGACGAGGGGCCTGGCGTCGAGTGCATGGGGACAGATGGGGGTGATCAGCAGGGCATGCAGTTCCGGCGAGACGATGGGTCCGCCAGCCGAGAGGGAGTAGGCTGTCGAGCCAGTCGGCGACGAAACGATCAAGCCATCGGCAGAGTAAGTCCAGACGACCTCATCGCCGATGGCGGCCTCCACACGGATCATGCGCGGGTGGTCGCCCTTGGTCACGACAACGTCGTTAAGGGCGAAATAGGGCGTCTGCTCCACGCCTTCCCGGAGGAGGCGCGCCTCCAGCATCATCCGCTCTTCGATGCGGTAATCGCCGTCGATGATCCGCTCAAGGGCCGGAAAAAGCTCAGATACCTCCACCTCGGTGAGAAAACCGAGACGCCCCAGGTTGACGCCCACCACCGGGATGCCGTAGGGCGCAACGAGGCGGGCCGTATTCAACAGCGTCCCGTCGCCTCCCAGGACGACGATCAGATCCAGTTGGGCCAGGCGGTCGCGCAGTTCCGGCGACGGCGAATGAACCAATTCCGCCACGCGGGTCAGCGGGATCCCCATGGGCACATTTCGCTCAGAGAGCCACCTGGCCATCTGAGCGGCCACGTCGAGGGCTTGAGGTTTGTCGTCATTGAGCACGACACCTACCGTTGGCACGAGACCCCTCCTCACTCCTGCGAACAATCGGACAGGCTGGGCGCCCTTTCCCTCGAAAAGGCGGCCCGCCTGCTAAAACTCGAATTCAACGCGGTGGATCTTCTGGGCGGCCATATCAACCAGAAGCACCCCGTCGGCCTTATAAATCAAGGAGTATTCCAACAGTTGCCGCCGCGTGTCGCCATTGGTGGGTCGCGGCGCCCGTTCGCCTGTTTTCACTTCCGCCACATAGGTTTTGCCGCCTCGCTGCACCATATAATCAGCACGCACATGGATGTTCACAGGCGCACCATCGACACGCATCACCATGCGGGCCGACGGTTGAGCCTTCAGGACGGTGAACCCTTCGCGCTTGAGCAGTTTCGCCGCCTGCTGTTCGCCAATGCGCCCGGCCCGCTGGCGCCACCAGGCCAGCCAGCGCAGATAGGCCTTATATAGATAGGAAAAAAGCAGCGCGCCGGCGATGACAGCCACGACGATGACGATCGCCAGGAGGGTCCAGTCTAAGGTAAATGAATCGGGCAACGCCGACCCTCCCATCAAGAAATTGTTCTACATGCCTTGAAACGAGTCCTGCCTTCGACGGCAGAGAACGGAAAAAGAAAGGACCCCGCCGGGTCCCTTCTTGATCGGTTATTCTCAGTTCGGGTTGCCCACCGTTTCGTGGGCGCGACGGACCAGAGCGGCGATGGTCTCGGGGGATATGGGCAACGCAGTCACTGGGGCAGGAGGTATAGTCGTCTTGCCCTGATCATCCGGTTTTTGCAAAAAGAACAGGTACTCAATATTCCCTTCCGGCCCGGTGATCGGCGAGAAGTCCAAGCCAAGCACCTTCCAGCCCCGCTCGGCGGCCCAGCGGACGAGCCGCTCAATGACCTCGCGGTGAACCTGGGGATCGCGGACGACCCCTTTTTTGCCCACCTTCTCACGACCGGCCTCGAACTGGGGTTTGATTAGCGCCATCACATGGCCGGGCTCGTCGAGCAACTCCGCCACTGCCGGCAGCACCTTTTCCAGCGAGATGAAGGCCACATCGATGACGGCCGCTTGGGCCGTTTCCCCGAGCGCCTCCGGCGTCAGATGGCGGATGTTCGTCCGCTCCAGGCAGCGCACCCGCGGGTCGTTGCGCAACGACCAGGCGAACTGGCCGTAGCCCACATCAACGGCGATCACCCGTGCCGCCCCGTTACGCAGCGCTACATCAGTGAAACCGCCCGTTGAAGCGCCCACATCGATGACCGTCCGGCCTGTTAAATCGAGGGGAAATACTTCAAGCGCCTTGGCGAGCTTAAACCCTCCACGGCTCACATAGGGGCACGCCTCGCCAGTCACAGTGACCGTGGCGCTGTCGGCGATGAGCGTTCCCGCCTTGTCCACCCGCTGGCCATCGACCTGGACGAGCCCGGCCAGGATGGCGGCGCGCGCCTTTTCTCTTGTTGTCGCCAGCCCGTCGTCCACAAGCCGGACGTCAAGCCGTTTTTTTGATGTCATGTATAGTGATTCTCCGCAATGATGATTTTTCGTTGCGATGATTGATCGCTGCGATTACGTATCGCTCTGCCGTGTTCGTTGCGATGATTTTTGGCTGCCGCGTTCTCCGCTATCGCGATTCTCCGCGAAAAGCGATTTTGATCGGTGCCGGCGGCGCTTTGCGGATGGTGGCCCATCCCCGGTCCGTGTCGGCCAGTTCGCGGGCGACACGGGCCACATGGTCCACCGTCAACCCGTAATCTTCCCGCAACTGCCCAACGGGACCATGCTGAACATACTCGTCAGGGATGCCGATCCGCCGGACGGCGCAGTCGACGCCTTCCATCTCCAAGAGTTCCAAGATGGCGCTGCCAAAGCCGCCGGCCAGCACATGTTCCTCGATCGTGACGATCTTGCCCGTTTCGCGGGCTTCTTTCAGGATCAGTTCCTTGTCGAGGGGTTTGACGAAACGGGCGTTGACGACGGCCGCCCGGATGCCTTGCGCTTCCAACAGGTCCGCCGCTTCCTCGGCGATGCCGACCATGGCACCGATGGCGATGAGGGTCACATCATCCCCCTGCCGCAGCAGTTCGCCCTTACCGATAGGCAGCAGGGCCAGTTCCTCATCGAGGGTGACGCCGACGCCAGTCCCCCGGGGGTAGCGGACGGCCACAGGGCCTTCCTGCTTCAGCGCTGTATGGAGCATATGCTGGAGCTCATTTTCATCCTTCGGCGCCATCATCACCAATTCAGGGATGTGGCGGAGGAAGGCAATGTCAAAAAGACCGTGGTGGGTCTCGCCGTCATCGCCGACGATGCCGCCGCGGTCGATCGCGAAGACGACCGGCGCCCCTTGCAGGCACACGTCATGGAAGACCTGGTCATAGGCGCGCTGCAAAAAGGTGGAGTAGATGGCGACAACGGGCCGCAAGCCTTGCAGCGCCAGGGCGGCCGACATGTTGACAGCGTGCTGCTCGGCAATACCCACGTCGAAAAAACGCGATGGGAAGGCGCGCGCGAAGGGCGTCACTCCTGTGCCGTCGGGCATGGCCGCTGTGACGGCGACGATGCGCTCATCCTGGCGGGCCAATCGGAGCAGGGTGTCGCTGAAGACCTGCGTATAGGTGGGCGGGCCGGGGTTCTTCTTGACCTTGCCGGTCTCAATGTCAAAAGGACCGACGCCATGAAAGACGCTCGGGTTGGTCTCGGCCGGCGCGTAGCCCTTGCCCTTTTTCGTCAGCACGTGGACGAGGATCGGGCCTTTTAAACGGCAGGCGTTGGTCAGCACCTCGCGCAGTTGGGCCAGGTTGTGGCCGTCAATGGGGCCGAGGTAGGAGAAGCCGAGTTCTTCGAAGAGGATGCCCGGCACCACCAGGTGCTTGAATCCGTCCTTCATCTTCTCCATGACCTTTAAGACATGGCTGCCGATGGAGGGGATGCGCCGGACAATCTCCTCCACTTCCTCTTTGTTGCGGAAATAGCGGGGGTCTGTCCGGATGCGCGACAGGTATGTAGACATGGCGCCGACGTTGTCAGCGATCGATTTTTCATTGTCATTGAGGACAACGATCATATCGTTCCCGGCGTGGCCGGCATGGTTCAAGGCCTCCAGGGCGATGCCCCCGGTCAGGGCGCCGTCGCCGATGACGGCGATCACAGCCCCCTCCTCCTTTTTCAGGTCCCGGGCAAAGGCAAAGCCCAGGGCCGCTGAGATGGAGGTGGAACTGTGCCCTGTGTTGAAAATGTCGTGTTCGCTTTCGGAGCGTTTCGGGAAACCAGCCATCCCTTTGTAGCGCCGCAGGGTGTGAAATGTATTGTACCGTCCTGTCAACAGCTTATGCACGTAAGACTGGTGACCCACATCCCAGACGATCTTGTCCTTCGGGGATCGGAAGACGAGGTGCAACGCCAAGGTCAGTTCGACGACGCCCAGGTTCGGCGCCAGGTGGCCGCCGTTTTCCGATGTCGTTTGAATGATGACCTCTCGAATCTCTCCCGCCAACTGTTCCAGTTCCGTCGCGGTCAGCTTTTGCAGGTCCCCGGGTGTTGAAATCTGGCTGAGAATTTGCGTCATCTATCGGGTCACCTTCCCTCTACAGCGTTCAGTCTAGGCGCTGTTTCCCGTTCCATGGTTTTTTGACGACTCCTGTCACTCGACCTCTACTCACAAGCGCTCGAAAATATCTGACCCTGATTATATCATGAAAAAACTGTCCCTTCAAAGATTGTGGAACCTTTTTTAAGCCGGGCGGTGGAGGATATCGACGCTTTCGTGTCGAAACGGTTGACCGTTCAGACAGGAGGTTCGTCAATGATTTTATCGAAAAAAATACGAAAAGGGGTTGGCCTTGTCGTCGCCGCGCTCATGCTCGGGCAGACCGGCCTGGCAATGGCGGCCCCATCCACTGATCCCCTTCCGCCGGATGTATCCGTTGTCGAACTGGCGAAACCTGCCGTCGTGCAGGTCCGGGCCGGTGTGACGGCCACCTTCCGCTTTTCCGACCGCGCCTGGCCCGTCGCCGTCGGTGGCACCGCTTCCGGCTTGATCGTCAACCCGGACGGCGCTGTTGTGACCTCGTCGCGGATCATCGAACTGCTGCAAAAGGATGACACGGCCATCCGCAATGCCCTGGCCGAGCGCTTCTTTAACGAAGTGCAGAAGCAGGCGGGCCACCGCTTGAGCGAGACAGAACGGCTGGGCATAGCCGAAAATACGACGCTGCTCGAGGACGTCAAGGTCTACAAGCAAGTCGTCCTGTCGGACGGCCAAGCGGTCGACTTCGAGATCAAGTGGACCGGTTCGCCGCCGCCGGAAGCGTTGACGACAAATACGCCCGTCTACTCCTCCCGCCCCGTCCCCCGCATCCAGCGGCCTGTCACCCAGGAGGGCGTCGAGAATCTCGGCGAAGGCGTTTCACCGGTCGTCACGGAGCCCGCCCCAGTCAAGGAGCCGGAACAGACACCGGAACCGATCATCCCTCTCAGCGCCAACAAAGAGTTCGATCCCGTCCAGGAAGTGGCGGTCCTCAAGCTCAACGTTAGCAACCTCCCTTCCCTCCCGCTGACGGCCGCCAACAGCAGCGATGTAGGCCAAAAAGCCACCGTCATCGGCTATCCCGGCAACGCAGACGCCACGGCGCTCTTGGCGCCGGCCAGCCTGATGAGCGTAGCCGTCAGTTCCGGCAGTGTAGCGGCGACCAAGTCAGGCAAAATGAACGCCAGCTACGGGCCCTTGATCGACGTGGAGGCCACTATCGGCCCCGCTGGCGCCGGCGGACCGGTCATCACCGATGACGGGCAGATCATCGGCCTCCAAGGCCGGACGGCTCGGGCCATCGGCGTCTATCCGGTGATCAACACCCAGGCGGTCCTGGCGGCCTTGAGCAAGTCGGGCCTCGCAAATGCCTCTGAGCCCTCGGAGGCGACAGGCATTTACGCCACCGCCCTCGACATGTTCAGCCAGGGCTATATGTCGAAGACGATCGGCATTGTCGAGGATCTGCTCAAGCTCTGCCCCCACCATGGACCTGGCAAAGCGCTGATGGCAGAAGCGCGCCAGCGCAAGGAAGCCGGCGACGACAACATCTACTGGCCGGACATGGCCCTCTACGGCGGCATCACCCTGGGGCTACTCGCCCTGGGCGGCGGTTACATGGGCCTTCGCTACCGCAAGCTCGGCCCGGCCGCCTTCCCCCTGGCCCTTCGACAGTTGTTGAGCCGGTTGGCGAAGAAGCAGGGCAGGTCGGGAGTTGGCGTAGACGGCGATATTGCCGCTAACGGCGCAGCCTCCGGGGGATCTGGAGCAAAGGCTGGGGCGCCGACGGAAAAGCCGATCTCCTTTTATATTCCCAAGGAATCGCCGGAATCTTTCGCCCAGGATGCGCCTTACTCGTCTGCCGGCTCCACCTCATCACAAGTCGCTTCGACCTCGCCCGCTGATCTTTCCGATCCTAAGGCATCAAATAGGCCATCAGTTGCATCCATAAAACCCGCTGACCCTGCTGCGCCATCTGAGGCAGATGTGCTCGAACTTCCCTTCGCGGCTTCCTCCAGGCCTTCCCGCCCATCGCCTGGCCGCATGGTGGCTGCCGCGTCTGAATCATCCGTTGAGGCGAAGCCAGCCCCGTCAAGCCCGGTGGCCGGCAAGGTGGTGTCGCTCTGGCGAACCCCAAAGGCCGATGCCAATCCGGTCATCGAATTCATCTCCGGTCCGCTCACCGGACAGCGTATCCAAGTGCCCCGGGAGGGGCTGATCATCGGCCGCGATCCTTCGACCTGTCAAGTCCTGTTGGACGATCCCTTCATCTCCAAGCAACACATCTTCGTCGGCCCCGACCCGCTGGAGCCAACGGCCATCATCGTCACCGATAAAGGTTCAACGAACGGTACCTTCCTCGGTTCACCCGATGGTGAGCGCTTGGCAGGGACGAGGACCCTGCAGGATAGCGATCAGGTGTACCTGGGTCAGCGGAACGCCTTCGTTTTGCGGTTCGAGTAAATCCAACCTTAACTTACAAACTTAAACGAAAAACCCTGGTCCTTACCGTCCTTTTCAAGGATGAGCGAAGGCCAGGGTTTTTTCTCTGTTATTATTCGATGTAAACCTTCCATTCGGAACCGAACATTAAATCAGTAACGTCAGACAGTATACATCTCCGTTTTTGTACCGACCGCTGGTGTTGTTCGAGGCAATGCCGCCGTTCATGGCAACAGATCTCCTCTATTTATCCGATTTGCAATCGCTCTGAATAGCTTTCCGCCGCAGCGACTCCTTGAATGATGTAGAGCAGTTGCGCAAAGGTGTTTTCATCGATCTTCTTTGCTTTGCTCCACAACTGATGGAAATGCTTCGTGAAAGAGGATTTGGGCAGATTTTTCTTTAACGTGATATCGCATTTGCATATCCAAAGCCTTGCGTACCTGTCGAATTGGTCACCTGTCAAGTGGTTTACCATATAGCTTACGTTACATC
Organism: Heliomicrobium sulfidophilum; assembly: GCF_057715735.1. NCBI lineage: Bacteria > Bacillati > Bacillota > Clostridia > Eubacteriales > Heliobacteriaceae > Heliomicrobium > Heliomicrobium sulfidophilum. Next base: position 17,821 of record NZ_JBVTZZ010000001.1, on the reverse strand, counting down.
CTTCTGAAGCCAGTTCTTGAAAGACCATTCGCTATCCCCTCCATCGTTAATAGATAGGTGGCACATTCATTGCTGCTTCATGTCTTGGATATACGCATCGCGTGATCTTGAGCAATTATTTCGTGATCATTCAGAAAATGTAGATTCCTACACCCCGGCAGTAACCAATTCAATTCCGAGTCAACCGTTCCGCTCCCGGCGATGCCAAAGGCCTTTGCTACGTTGGGCGACAGGAAGCCCGGAAGCGCTGGTCCCAAGTGGATATTATTTGCGCCGAGATGCCTTTTAAGGAGTAGATCAACAAGTCCTGTCGTTCCGCCACTTCTTCCGTTTTTCCACAGACACCATTGATTTCGCAACTCGTTCCTTTGGGCGTCCCTTGGCACTGGTAGCAAAACATGAGCATAACCCATTCCTCCTCCTTATTCGGCATAAAATGCGAAACATCGACGCCATCATCTTACCTTGTCTTTGTGAGTGACGCATATAATCCGGCGACAAACTGCCTTATCAAGAGTTGAATTTGCAATCACCAAATACAACTCCCGCTAGCGCGTTTCGCCTCTAATTTGTGCGCAAGCGATCAACCCATCGATTATGATGATTCTGTCGACAAAGCACTCATGTCTGTTCCATCAAAAGGTCTACCATTTAAAAAATACATAGGTTACTCCCGAACGCCTTTTCGTTACGGTACCTTTCCAGACACATATAAAAACAACCGCCAAGGTTTTGGCGGTTGTTTTTATATCGAACTTTTTTTGATAACTTTAAAATTGTTTGCCTTTAAGTCATTTTTAAACTCGCTTACCTTTTTCTCAAAAAATTCGAGTTGCTTTTTATGTTTATCAAACTCAGCATAACTGCAATGTCGCATAGGTTTTTCTTCGTGTTTTAGGTGAGACTGTGCGTAGGCAATCGAATCATTGAGAAGGTTTTCAACACCTGCTAGTTCTCCCGCACCAACAAATACCGCGCCAATTCCCGCAGCAACTCCGCCTTCTCATCAAAGCCGTCGAGGCTGTCGAGCGCCGACTGGACGACCTGCTCCGCCTCCTGGCGTGCCTTCTCCAAGCCCAAAAGTGCCGGGTAGGTAGCCTTATTGTTTTTCTCATCGCTGCCAACAGGCTTGCCGATTTTCTCGGGATCACCCTGGATATCAAGGAGGTCGTCGGTGATCTGAAAGGCGAGGCCGAGGTGGTCGCCGTAGCGGGAAAGTGCCTCCACCTGTTCGGGAGAGCCGCCGCCAAGGAGCGCCCCGATTCGCAAGGAGGCGCGGATCAGCGCGCCGGTCTTGTGGGCGTGTATGTACTCCATGGTGGCGAAATCGATCTGCTTATTTTCCGACTCCATATCGACGACTTGTCCGCCGATCATGCCCAGGCTGCCGGCGGCCCCAGCCAGTTCGGCGATGACCTGGAGGACGAGGGCGGGCGATTGGCCGGAACGGAGCCCCTCTTCGGCGAGGACACCAAAGGCGCGCGTCAGCAGGCCATCGCCGGCCAGAATAGCGGTCGCTTCGCCGAAGACCACATGGTTCGTCGGCATCCCCCGGCGCAAGTCGTCATCGTCCATGGCCGGCAGATCGTCATGGATCAGCGAGTAGGTGTGGATCATCTCTAGGGCGCAAGCGGCGGCCATCACCGACTCCTCGTCGCCGCCGACGGCGCGGCAGCCGGCCAGAACCAATACCGGGCGCAAGCGCTTGCCGCCGGCAAAGAGGCTGTAGCGCATGGCCTTGTGAATGACCGGCGGCGCCACATCTTCCGCCGGCATATAGCGGGACAGGGCCGCATCGATGTTGACGTTCAGTTGCTTCATTTCCGCCTTCAGGTTCACCGCTATTCCCCCTCCTCAAATAGTCGCTCTTCAACGACAGCCGCGCCTTCGGGGGTCTCGATCAGCCGCTGCACCTTGGCCTCGTAAGCGTCCAACTGGGCATGGCAGTGACGGACCAGGCCGATGCCCTCCTGAAACAGCTTTAAGGATTCATCCAGGGGCGCTTCGCCCGTCTCCAGTGACCGGACCACCTCTTCAAGGCGACCGATGGCCGCTTCGTAGGTCAGATTCGGGTTTCCTTTTCCATTTGCCACCGCCGATTCTCCCTTCTCTCTTCCACGCGGCAGGTCATTTCACCGCGCTGCAATACGATATCCACCCGTTCCCCTTCCGCTACGCCAGCGCTATCGCGAAGGATGCGGCCGACCGGGTCGAGGCAGAGGGCAAAGCCCCGGTCCAGGATGGCCAGCGGGCTGAGGGCGTCGAGCAACCCCGCCTGCATGGCCAGTTCCCGCCGCCGCTGTTGCTGCCCTTTTTGGACGGCGGCGATTAGCCGGTTTTTCAGGTCATCGGCGCGCTCCCGCTTTGGGCGGAGGCGCTGGGGCGACGCCGCCGCGAGGAGGCGGCCCTCCAGGTCCTTCAGCCGGACCCGCAGTTGGGCCGCCCGGGTCAGCGACACAGCCCGGCGCAAGCGCTCCTCCAACTGGTCGACGCGCTGGCGCGGAACGCGCAGACGCAATAGCGGGGTATCGAGAGAAGGCCGCCCGGCCAGGGACGACAGCGCCCGCCGTTCCCGCGCCAGGCGCACCGTCATAGCTCGCTGCAACTGTAAGGCCAGGTCATCGATACGGCCTTGCAAGGCGCTGTAGAGCGGAACGACCAGTTCGGCCGCCGCCGACGGTGTGGCGGCCCGCACATCGGCCACCAAATCGCTCAAGGATACATCCGATTCGTGGCCCACCGCCGACACGACCGGTACGGGGCAGGCGGCGATGGCCCGGCAAAGGCTTTCGTCGTTAAAGGCCCACAAGTCCTCCCGAGAGCCGCCGCCGCGACCGATGATCACCACATCAACGCCAGGCACGCGGACAACAAGCCGCAAGGCCCGGATCAAGCTCGGCACGGCCTCTTCCCCTTGCACGATGGCCGGGGCGAAGACGATGTTCATCGCCGGAAAGCGGCGCTGGATCACGGAAAAGAGGTCGCGGATGGCCGCTCCGGTCGGCGCCGTGACGATGCCCACCTTGCGGGGCAGCGGCGGCAAGGGGCGCTTCCGTTCATTGGCGAAGAGGCCGTCCGCCTCGAGCCGCTGCTTCGCCTGCTCCAGGGCGAGAAAGATGCCGCCCAGGCCGGCCGGCTCCATCTCTTCGGCATAGATCTGGTAAATGCCGTCACGCGGGTAGACGCTCACCTGCCCGCGGACGATCACGTTCAGGCCGTTTTCGGGCCGGAAGGAGAGGTAGCGGTTCTTGCCGCGAAACATGACCGCCTTGACGACGCTTTCCCGGTCTTTCAAGGTAAAGTACATGTGGCCGGAGGTGTGGTGCTTGTAGTTGGAGATCTCCCCTTGCACCCACACATCAGCCAAGCGGGGCGCCTTTTCGAGGAGCCCCTGGATGTAGGTGTTGAGTTGGGTGACAGACCAGATCTTGTCCATCGGCGGCCCCCTTTTGTCTCGAACGCGCGTTTTCGGCTTAGCGAACGACGAAGCGAGAAAAAATCTGCGAGAAAAGCGGCTAAAAGCGGCCGAACGCCGAAAAACGCAACCCCTGTTCTTTCGCGAGACCGCCCCGGAAATCCTGCCTGGCCGTGCCGGGCGGCAGGCTATGCCAGATCACTGGCTATGCCTGCCTCGGATGGCTACGCCTGATGCCTACGTGTTCCTGACGGGCCAAACAGACGCTCTTCTAAAACAAATAGTGTATCCATTTTACGGGCCGCCGATTCGCCTGAAAAGAAAAAAGCGCCGCAGCGCAGCGCTTTTTTCTTACACCTTTATTTATAAATCTCTATTCATAAACCTCAACTCATAAACCTCGATTCCCCTCACAGGAACCGTAAACCGGCAAAGGTCAACTTCAAACCTAGTTTGCCGCCTCGATCGCCTTCGCCGCGATATAGGCGTCGATGGCCTGAGCCGCCTTTTTGCCGGCGCCCATGGCCAGAATGACCGTAGCAGCGCCGGTGACGATGTCCCCGCCGGCAAAGACGCCGGGGATAGAGGTGCGGCCCGCTTCATCGGCGACGATATTGCCGCGACGGTTCAGTTCCAGGCCAGCCGTCGACTTGGTGGCCAACGGATTCGGCCCGGTGCCGATGGCGACGATGACCGTATCCATGTCCATGATGAACTCGGAGCCGGCGATCGCCACAGGTTTGCGGCGTCCCGAGGCGTCAGGCTCACCCAGTTCATAGCGCAGGCACTTCATCGCCTTCACCCAGCCCTTCTCATCGCCGATGATCTCGACGGGGTTGGTGAGCAACTTGAACTGGACGCCTTCCTCTCGGGCGTGCTCGATCTCCTCGGCCCGGGCCGGCATCTCCTTGTCGGAGCGGCGGTAGACGATGGTGACCTCTTCCGCGCCAAGGCGCACAGCCGTGCGGGCGGCGTCCATGGCCACGTTGCCGGCGCCCAGGACGGCCACCTTGCGGCCCAGTTTGACGGGCGTGCCGTACTCGGGGAAGCGGAAGCCTTTCATCAGGTTCGTCCGCGTCAAAAACTCGTTGGCCGAAAAGACGCCGCAGAGGTTTTCACCGGGGATGCCCATGAAGTTAGGCAGGCCCGCGCCGGTGCCAAGGAAGACGGCGGCATAGCCCTGTTCGTTCATCAGTTCGTCCACCGTCATGGACGGACCGATGACGACGTTGAACTGCAATTCCACGCCGAGTTGTCTCAGGTTGGCGATCTCTTTGTCGACGATCGCCTTGGGCAGGCGAAATTCGGGAATGCCGTACATGAGCACGCCGCCAGCGGTGTGCAGGGCTTCAAAGACGGTTACGCTGTAGCCGAGTTTGGCCAATTCAGCGGCGCAGGTGAGGCCTGCCGGGCCAGCGCCGATGACAGCAACCTTGGCGACCTTGGCCGGGGAAGCTTCGAGCGCAGCAGCGTCCTGGGCCATCTCCCAGTCAGCAACAAAACGCTCCAGCCGCCCGATGGCGACGGGCTCCGACTTGATGCCCAGGATGCACTTTTCTTCGCACTGGCTCTCCTGGGGGCAGACACGGCCGCAGATGGCCGGCAGGGCGTTTTTCTCTTTCAGCTTCATCGCCGCGCCGGCGAAATCGCGCTCGGCGACGGCCTTAATGAAATCGGGGATCAGCACCTCGACGGGGCAGCCTTCCCGGCACTTGGGCTTTTTGCACTGGATGCAGCGGGCCGCTTCCTTGACAGCCTGCTCCTCCGTATAGCCGAGGGCGACTTCCGCAAAGTTGGCGCGGCGAACCTGGGGATCCTGGCAGGGCATCTCCTGACGGATCTTTTCCTTTAATGACACCCGCAGCGCCCCCCTTCGTGGTGGTGTTCCAGCGCCGCCAAGGCGCGCTTCTCCTCATCGCGGTAGATGGCGAGCCGCTTGAGGGCCAGGTCGAAATCGACCAGGTGGCCGTCAAACTCGGGACCGTCAACACAGGCAAACTTGGTCTCGCCGCCGACGAGGACGCGGCAAGCGCCGCACATGCCAGTGCCGTCCATCATCAGCGGGTTCATGCTGACGATGGTGGGAACGCCCATGGGGCGGGTTGTATTGGCGATGGCCCGCATCATCGGCATAGGGCCGATGGCCCAGACCCGTTGCAGGTCCTTGTTCTCTTCATAAAAGTCTTTTAAGGCATCGGTGACAAAGCCCTTGCGCCCATAAGATCCGTTATCGGTGCAGAGGATCAACTCGTCGCTGATGGCGGCCATTTTTTCTTCCCAGAAAAGCAGTTCCTTGTTGCGGGCGCCGATGATGGAGATGACGCGGTTTCCCGCCTCCTTCAAGGCGCGGGCGATGGGATAGATGGGGGCGATGCCGACACCGCCGCCGACGACCACGACAGGGCCGTCAAAGCGCTCAATCTCCGAGGGCACGCCGAGGGGACCGACCACATCGAGAACAGCATCCCCGGCTTCCAACTGGCCGAGCAGGCGGGTGCCCGCGCCAATCTCTTGGAAGATGGCCGTGATCGTCCCCTGCTCCCGGTCAAAATCGGCGATGGTCAGCGGGATGCGCTCGCCTTTCTCATCAGCCCGAAGAATAAAAAACTGTCCGGCCTTGGCTTTGGCCGCCACCAGCGGAGCTTTCAGATCAAAAAGCTTGACACTGGCGGAAAGGATCTCTTTCCGCACGATCGGGTACATTCGCCTGCTGCCTCCTCTATGCCATACTGCCACACTACGAATGGGAAAAGTGCCTTACTCTAAACTGTTGATTGTCATGCCTTAGTTAAGCCTGGTGTCACGACAGTTCGCAATAAACCTCTGCCGAAAATGACGCCAAAAGCGGATGTCCGGCCGTAAACTTATTTAGGATTCGTTGCCTCATGCCCATTTCCTGCAAACCGGGGGAGGGCATGTTTTAAAAAATACGGACAAAGCCCGGCGCGTATGCCGCCGGCAGCTTGTCCGCACATTCATGACACAATATCCAGTGTACACCCTTCCCCTGCTCCGGTCAACGGTAAGCGGTGGAAGCGGAGAGAAACTTCGCCCCTAAAATCGCCACGCCGGTGGCGTTGTCGCCCGACAAAGCTGGTGTGGCGAAGGCAAGCCGGCCGCCGACGGCGCGGTGTTCCAGGCGCTCCCGCAAGCGCCGCCGCAGAAAGCCGTTCGCGGCCACGCCGCCGACGATGAGCACGTCGCGGCAGCCCGTCTCCCCGATGGCCCGGCGCAGGATCTTCTCCAGCGTCGAGGCCAGGCAGCGCTCGATGCCGCGGGCGATGGCGGGGGGTGAGGGGATGGTTGGTGTTGGCGGTGTTGCGGCGAGTTCCCCCGTTTTGCGCAATTGATCGACGAGCCGCAGCGCCTGCGCCTCCGCGCCGGAAAAACTGACGTTGTAACCTTTCACCGAGGCGGGGAAAGTCACCACTTCCTTGGAACCTTCGGATGCGGCTTTGGCCGATCCTTCAGATCCTTCAGCAAAACACCCACCCGCATCACATTGGGCGGCCAGTTTCTCTAAATGCGGTCCCGCCGGAAAGAGCAATCCCAAGGCCACGCCAACGCGGTCGACCAGTTGCCCAGCATGCAGGTCAGTCGTCGCGCCCATCTTTTCAATAGAAAAAGCCGCTCTGGCTGCGTCGAACTGTACCTGTAACAGTTCTGTCGTCCCGCCGGAAAGGTGGACCGAAAGAAAGCCCTTTTCCAGCAGCGCCTCCGCCTGTCCCCGGTCCTCCAGAGAGGCGATCCCTGCCATGATGTGCCCCTCCTGGTGAGTCGTCGCGAAAAAAGGAACCTCTTGCGCCACCGCCACCGACCTTCCGACGGACTCACCGGCCAGAAAGACCGGCAGGTAGGCGCCTTCCTCCGGCCTCGGGCGGGTGGAGACGGCAACGGCCTCGACGCGGACGTACCGGTGATTATCTGACCCCGCTTCCCCACCTCCACCTTGGCGCAACTCAGCGAACAACGCTTCCATAACCCCTGGCAGTTGCCGGCCATGCAAAAAAAAGGCGTCTCCCTGGCGGAGACCCCTTTCTCCCGGCTTCACGGGCAATAATTGCCGTTTTTGGGCCAATAGCCTGCCATCGAGGCTGGCAAAGGCAACGGAGGTCGTGTAGCAGCTCGTGTCGATACCCAAGACCCCGCGAATCATGTCCACAGCCATCGATTACACCTCGTTAACACCGGTCGGCGACGCATCCTGCTCGGCCATGGAAAGCGTCTCCGGGGAGGCCGTCGTCTCCGGAATCGCCGGGGTGGTCTCGGCAGGGGGCATGGCCGCTTCCTGCGCCGGCGTCCGCTCGCCCCGCGCCTCGCGGAGTTCTCGGGCCAGTTGACCGAGGATGCCGTTGACGAACTTGGCCGACTCCTCATTGGCGTAGATCTTCGCCAACTCAATAGCCTCGTTAATGGCCGCGTTCAAGGGGATGTCCTTCCGAAAAAGCATCTCAAAGATGGCCACGCGCAGCAGGTTGCGGTCCACATGGGGCATCCGCTCCAGGTTCCACTCCTTGGCTAGGCGGCGGATGTTGCTATCAATCGTTTCCCGGTTCGCCACCGCTCCTTCAACCAGTTCCTGGGCAAAGGCGGCCGCCGCCTCGCTGATCCCGAATTCTTCACTGGCGTACTGCAAGGCATAGGCCGGTTCCATCCGGCCCACATCAGCCATAAACAACGTTTGCAAGGCAGTTTCCCGCCCTTGTCGCCTGCTCAAATGTCTCGCCCTCCCCGTATTTATGATTATTCTTACCGCAAACGGCTTTTTCTCTCTTCCTCGACCGGATCGAAGGTGATCATGATCTCCCTCAGTTCAATACCGGTCGCCGATTCGAGCACCTGGCGCGTCGCCTGCTGGATTTTTTCGCCGAGGGCGGGCAGGCCCGTCTTTAGATCGGAAGCCACATGCAACCCAACGGTGATGCCGCCGGAGACCGTGCGGATGCGCACCCGCAAGCCCCGGATGCCGACAAAACCGGCCACCGCGCCCCGGATCAAGCCCTCGACGGCCAACCGGGAGATCTGCACCTTCCCGTGGGGCGTGCGCACCAGCAGCGTCATGCCCTTCATCGGACGAGGCCATGCCCAGAACAAAAACCAGCCAACCAAAAACAAATAGAAGATAGCCCCAGCGGCCCAGATCGAGCGAATACCCTCCTGCCGCCAGGCAGTCAAAAGCCGTTCCACCGTGTCAGCGCCGCCAGCATCTGCCCCGCCGCCGCCCGAAAAAACGGCAACCAGAATCATGATAGCAAGCGCCGCCGGGGGAATCGCCACCAAAAAGGCCAGCGGACGGCTCGGCCCTCCCATGTCTGATCCCTCCCCATTCTTTCGCCCGGCAACTGGTCGGATGGGCAAAAACCCCCTGAGCTCCGTCGGTCTCAGGGGGGCCTCGATCATCTCACCCGGTCATCCTCTTTTGTTTCCGGCGTGGGGAAGTTCACCCCTTGAATATGCACATTGACCTCTACGACGGTCAACCCGGTCATGCTCTCGATGGACCGCTTCACATTTTCCTGAACGCGCTTGGCCACCTCAGGGATGCGGCTGCCAAAATTGACGATGATATTCATGTCAATGGCCGCTTCCCGTTCGCCGACCTCGACCTTGACGCCTCGGGTCAGGTTCTTGCGGCCGAGCATCTCAGCGATGCCGCCGCCCAAACCGCCGCTCATCGCGGCGACGCCTTCCACTTCGGTCGCCGCCAAACCAGCGATGGTCGCAACGACCTCCTGGGCGATACGGACGTGGCCGATATCCTGCTTAGTTGTTATGGTATCCATGTATACGGGCACCCCCTGGTGAGGATTTCCGATGGAGAGTGTCCATCATGTAGTATTGTACCAAAGAGAGGGAGCGTATACCAGCTATCAAACGATGCTGATTTACCACCTGAAGAATCGATAAGACACAAGATGGGAGTGATACGAGCTATTATTCTCAAATTTGGTGATCCATTGCAAGAAAAAAACGCCTTATAATAGAATAAATATCTCAATCACAATCCAAAAGGAGTACTGGCACTGATGAAAGGTAACCTGCAACTCATTCAGGTTCTCAATGAACCGCTGGCTGACGAATTAAAAAAATACCAGCCTAAAATGGCTGGCCAAGCGTGAAGAGAGGATGATACTCACCATTGACTAGTCACCTCTTTCCTCGACTTTTGACTACTTGTGTCAATCTTAAGGAACAACAAGTCAACTAGTTCTCTTTCTGTATTGCCTGCTCAACGGCATTCAAAAGTTCTTTCTTTAGAACAGGCTTCATGATATACTGGCAAATCCCCAGCTTCATGGCTCTATCAGGCGGAAACGTATGACTATATCCTGTACACAGGATAATGGGTATATTTGGTTTCAATAATAACATCTGTTTTGCTAAGGCGTCTCCAAATATCGTCGGCATCGTATAATCGGTGATCACCAAATCGTAAGCACTGGGATTCTCCGTGAACAGTTCAAGCGCATGGGGACTGCTTGTGGTCGCTGTGCTGTGACCTCATACCCCGCGTGAACAAGTTGGGCTTGCAGCACTTCCACGATCGCTTCTTCATCATCAACTAAGAGGATTCTGCTCTTTGCTCCTTGCGAATGATAGGCGCGTTCTTGCATCGCCTTGTTTTCCTTATGGAAAGCAGGCAGGTAAATGGTGAACGTCGAGCCAACACCTAACAAGCTGTCTACGACGATTGCGCCGTTATGGCCTTTCACAATTCCATACACCGCCGCCAGCCCCATTCCATTCCCTTCGCCGATAGGTTTGTTTGTAAAAAAAGGGTCGAAAATACGTTCTTGAATCTCTCGTTCCATGCCGCTCCCGTTATCACTGACAGTCAGTTGAAGATACGCGCCAGGAGAAAGGTGAACCTTGTTCGCCGCTTCTTCATTGAATACCGTTTCTGCAAGCACGATCCGTAAAATGCCGCCAGACTCACGCATTGCGTGACCCGCATTAACACATAAGTTGACCAATAGTTGATGGATCTGGGATAAGTCACCAAACAGAAGCCCTGTTTTTATTTTGAATTCCGCGTTTATTTTTATGTTTGAAGGCAGAGACGCCCGCATGAACTTAATCGTCTCCTTAATCAACGGCAACATAAAGATGATATTTTTCTCATGTAGGCTCTGCCGGCTGAAGGTCAGGATCTGTTCAACCAGATCTTTGGCGCGTTCTCCTGCTTTTAATACCTGTGTCAAGTTTTTTTCAACAGGGCTATCTGCGGTTGCTTCCCCTAATGCTAGTTCCGTAAAGCCTAACATCACCGCCAATATATTGTTAAAGTCATGAGCAATCCCGCCAGCCAGTGTTCCGATCGCCTCCATCTTTTGCAAATGCAATAATTGATCTCGCATCAGATTCCGCTCGGTCATATCCCGCGCGATGACGTAACAACCGGCGACGATACCTGCATTGCTGCGAATCGGCGATAGGGTCAACGACACATCAATGCTATGGCCGTCTTTTGTCACATGCTTAGATTCATGATGGTCCACGCGCTCCCCTTGCATGACAGCCCTGATTTCCTCAAGCGCATTCTGTTTATGGGAAGGGCATACAAGGGAAAAGAGGTGCTGCCCACAGATCTCTGTGTCCTCATAACCGTAAATTCTCTGCGCCGATGGATTCCAGGAATGGATTCGACCATCGGTAGAGAGACGAAATATAGCGTCATTGCTGTCGGCGATAACGGACGCCAGTTGGAGCAGTTCCTCTTCTTGGACTTGTTTTTTCGTTGGAGCGCTTCTTTTTTTTTCATAAACGTCATTCTTAGCCGAAACCAATGAAAGATAGCTCGCTAACGTGGTCAATGTGAACAGGCGTTCCTGAGCCCATTCATATGCTTCAGGATATCCGAAGAGCAACAATCCACAGGTGCTATTTTCAGACTTGATTGGCGACATAATAAGAGAGACGAGGCCAAGGTTTTGAAAAAACCGTTGCCAATGTTCCTCTCTTTTGATTTCTGCAATGTCTCGTATCACTAGAGCCGTATTATGTTTCAACGATTCATCAATCACATCATTATCCCATTTTTGCACTCGCAGACCGACCAAATTGGTTTTATCCCACCGGGAACAACAGTCAACATAGACGTTGCCAGTAACATCTACACCAGAACCTACATCCCAATCGAAAGAATTATGCGCGCATTGGTGAGATGTATCCGTCAAAGCAGTGAATAATAAAAGCGCAGACTCATTGAATTGGGGAATAAGGGAGGATGCAGGATGCCACGTTGGATCGGTCTGCGAGATGTTGACCCAGCGCCGAAAATGCGTATAGAGTACTCTGAACGAGTTAACGTCATCACCGGTAACAACGGCCAAGCTCTTATAGTCGACGCTCAGACCGATTGACAAGCCTCCGTCCATTTGGTAAATAATATATAGCGGTTAGCACTCAGGTATCGAGAGTGCTAACTGCTTCCGTCCGAACACATACGAGACCAACTGGAGGGAGGATCTTCGATGACTGTGAAACAGTTTCAAGCGGAATCGAAACGACTGCTCGATCTGATGGTCAACTCCATCTACACCCATAAGGAGATTTTCCTCAGAGAACTCATCTCCAACGCCAGCGACGCCATCGATAAGATCTACTACAAAGCCCTGACCGATGAATCGCTCCACTTCAACAAAGAGGATTACTTTATTCGAGTGGAAGCGGACAAGCCCAACCGGCTCTTGAAGATCATCGACACCGGCATCGGCATGACCCCGGCCGAGATGGAAGAGAACCTGGGCGTCATCGCCAAGAGCGGCTCCTTCGCCTTCAAGAAGGAAAACGAACTGAAAGACGGCTTCGACATCATCGGTCAGTTCGGCGTCGGCTTCTACTCGGCCTTCATGGTCTCTGACGTGGTCACCGTCATCAGCCGAGCCCTCGGCAGCGACGAAGCCTACAAATGGGAATCGCAAGGCGCCGAAGGTTACACCATCGAGCCCTGGACGAAAGACACCGTCGGCACCGAGATCATCCTCAAAATCAAGGCGAACACTGACGATGAGAACTACGACGAATTCCTGGAAGAATATCGCATCAAGTCGATCATCAAGAAGTACTCCGACTTCATCCGCTACCCCATCAAGATGGACGTAACCAAATCGCGCCTCAAAGAGGGCAGCGACAAGGAGTACGAACAATACACAGAAGAGCAGACCCTCAACAGCATGGTACCCATCTGGAAGAAAAACAAGAACGAACTGACCAAGGAAGACTACGAGAACTTCTACGCCGAAAAACACTTCGGCTTCGACAAGCCCATCCGCTACATCCACATCAACGCCGAAGGCACCATCAGCTACAGGGCCGTCCTCTTCATCCCCGAGAAGATGCCCTTCGACTTCTACACCAAAGAGTACGAAAAGGGCCTCGAGCTCTACGCCAATGGCGTCCTGATCATGAACAAGTGCGCCGATCTGCTGCCCGACTACTTCAGCTTCGTCAAAGGCATGGTCGACTCGGAAGACCTATCGCTGAACATCTCCCGTGAACTTTTGCAGCATGACCGGCAACTGAAGCTGATCGCCAAGAACATCAAGGCCAAGATCAAGAGCGAACTGGAAGACCTCCTGAAAAACGACCGCGACCAGTACGTCGAATTTTTCAATTCCTTCGGCAAGCAACTGAAATACGGCCTCTACAGCGACTTCGGCGCCCACAAAGATGTGCTCCAAGACCTGCTGCTCTTCTACTCCTCAAAAGAGAAGAAGCTGGTCACCCTCTCCGAGTATGTATCCCGCATGCCCGAAGAGCAGAAGTACATCTACTACGCCGCCGGCGACTCCATCGAGCGCATCGACAAACTGCCCCAGACCGAACTCGTCGCCGACAAAGGCTATGAGATCCTCTACTTTACCGACGATGTAGACGAGTTTGCTATCCGCATGCTGCGGACCTACAAAGAAAAAGAATTCAAGTCCGTATCGAGCAGCGACCTGGGCATTGAGGCCGAAGAGAGCAAAGAAGCCACCGAAGCAGAGAAGCAGGAGAACGAGGCGCTCTTTGCCGAGATGAAAACCCTCCTGGTCGACAAAGTCAAAGCCGTCAAAGCGTCGAAACGGCTGAAACAGCACCCGGTCTGCCTCTCCAACGAAGGCGACCTGAGCATCGAGATGGAGAAGGTGCTCAAGGTCATGCCGAACGGTCAGGAGATCAAAGCCGACAAAGTGCTGGAGATCAACGTCAACCATGCCGTCTTCCAAGCCCTGAAAGAAGCGCGGCAAGGAGACCCAGAGAAGTTCAAGCTCTATACCGAACTGCTCTACAACCAGGCATTGCTGATCGAAGGGCTCCCTGTCGAAGACCCCGTCGCCTTCTCCAACAACATCTGTAAAATCATGGCCTAAAGGGAAGCGCCGCTTTCAAGAGCAATCGCCTTGAAGGCGGCGCTTTTTTTCTCAATCAGAGAGCAGGCGCGGACGATAAGAAAAGTAAAGGAGTGGCAATGAAGAAAAGTTTTTGCCAGGGAGAAGAGTGAGGAGGGTCATCGATGCGCATCGCCAACGCAACGATCTCCATGTACAGCCGGCATGTCAAGACGGAACAGGAAAGCAAACAGGAGAGCCTGAGAGTCTGGGGAGGCGCCCTTGAGCGCGATCATGGGAAAAACCCCTTGTCAAAAAGCCTTCCGATTCGTGACATGGTGGAACTCTCCGACGAGGCCAAAAAACAGATGGCCCAACAAAACCTGGCTGTCGATGACGTGACATCCCTCGACGAAGAGGAATATGCCTTATCGCCAAAAGACAAAGAACGGATCGCCGTCATCCAAAGCATGATCGAAGCGCTGACGGGAAAAAAGATCAAGTTTTTCCTTCCCAGGAAGCTGAAAATCGAAGAACACCCAGCAGAACTGAAGGCGGCGGCGCAACAGGCCCAAGGTCAGCCAAGACAAGGCTGGGGCATTGCCTATGATTATCAATACCAACGGTATGAACAAGAGCAGATGTCCTTCCAGGCACAGGGGGTCATCCACACGGCTGATGGGAAAGAGATCCGCTTTTCCGCCCAACTGAACATGACAAGAGCGTTCATGGAGCAAAAACGGGTGAGCCTCCGAGCGGGAGACGCCTTGGTAGACCCGCTGGTCATCCATTTTGATGGACCTGCTGGCAGCCTTACCGAGCGGAAATACCGATTTGACCTCGATGCAGACGGGCAGGAGGACCACATCTCTTTTGTCCGGCCAGGCAGCGGTTTTTTGGCCCTCGATAAGAACCATAACGGCCGGATCGACAATGGAACGGAACTCTTCGGACCGGCCAGTGGCAACGGTTTTGCCGATCTTGCCCTGTATGACCAAGATGGAAACGGATGGATCGATGAAAACGATGCCATCTATGACCGTTTGCGCATCTGGACGAAAGATGATCAAGGAAAGGATGTCTTATTTGCCCTCGGCCAAAAGGGGATCGGCGCCATCTATCTGGGCAACAGCGACACCCTCTTTGATATGAAAGACAGCGCCAACGAATTACAGGGCCAGCTACGAAGAACCGGCATTTTCCTGCGTGAGAACGGTCAAGTGGGCCTTGTTCAACAGATAGACCTGAAAACCTGACGGAAGGCGCCGCCTTGGGGCAGGCTCGTTTTGTCTGCACAAAGTTTACGCAAAGCTTTTCAGATTGATTTCAGTTTCTGCTGGTACAGTATAGACATCGGCAGAAACAACAAATAATCTGGGAGGTTTCAAGATGAGTTCCATCACAAATCAGACGGTGGCCCCTATTCGTACAGAAGCCAAAGCGGACGGTTCCGCTACCAGCAAAGTAAAAGGCATCATCTCCGTCACCCTGGCGCTGCTTGGACTGGTCGTCGCCGTCACCGGCCTGGGCCTCTTCGTCGCTCCCCATGGCCCGTCAGCAGCCAAAGGTTGGACATTCCTCGGGATGACCGTTCCGGCCATGAAGGGCCTGCACATCTGGCTGGGTTTTGGGATGGTCGCCTTCGTCCTGGGTCACTTTGTACTGAACCTGAAGCTCTTGAAGGCAGAACTGAAACAGCTTTTTCGATAATGAGACAAGTGAGAGATAACCGTCAGCGCTGGGCTGGCGGTTTTTCATTTTGGGCGTGGTCTGTACGTCTCCTTTCGCTGGGGAGTAAAATATAAGCAAAAGATACGATGAAAAACAAAACTTGAATAGAAGGGAAAAACGTTTTTTGTAGAATTAAAAGTAATTATTCTCGCTACCGATACCTGGAATGGCGAGCGACGCCCTTTACCACCGCCAGCCTTTGCGAAACCTTCGATCGTTGCTGGGCCTACTTCGGCGGCATACCGAAAGAAGTGGTGATCGACCAAGACAAGCTCATGGTCGTCAGCGAGAACAACGGCGATATTCTCTTGACGGAAACCTTTGAGGTGTACCGGCAAGCCGTAGGATTCAACGTCCACCTCTGCCGAAAAAGCGACCCAGAAAGCAAGGGCCGGATCGAAGCATTCATCAAGTACGGGAAGTACAACTTCATCCCTCACCGCACGTTCAGAGACATCGATCATGTCAATGAAGAATGCCTGGCTTGGCTCGAACGCACCGCCAACGCCAACATCCACGGCATAACAAAAAAAGTACCCGCCGAAGTGTACGCGATAGAGCGCGAGCACTTGCGGCCGGTACCCAAGAAAAAAAGCAATGCCATTGTAACAAGAACCGTCCGAAAGGACAATACCATTATGGTCAACAGCAATCGATACTCGGTGCCGCTGGGCACGTACAAGGCCGGCGTCGAGGTGCGGATTGAAATCGAGGGGAAGAACCTGAACATCTATGCCCTCGATACAGACGCATTGCTTGCGGAACACGGATTGGTGACCGGACGCGGGCATCTCGTGGTCAAGACTGTGTCATTCAGCGATATAAGGAGCAACGCGGCCCTCAGAAGGAAAGCATCAATGGTTGGCGAGTGACCGCTATCGATGGCGTGGAGTTATTCCACACCAAGGCCCATCGTTGTCCCGAATGCCTCACGCGCGAACATCGCGACAAGACCACCGATTATTATCATGCGGCCGTAGTCGCCCAACAGGTTGGCGGTAGCGCGAACCTGATTTATGACTGGGAAATGCGAAAGCCTCAGGATGATCCGACGTATGGCGAGACCTATGGAAAAATAACGGATGTATACACGATCAGAAAGACTTGGGAACGTCAATTTCCCCCTTCACGATTCGATTCAGGACAGCCTCCAACTGTTCTTTGATCGGCTCCAGCAACCGTTGGTTATACTCGTTCACGGCGTAACCGACTCCGGCTTCTTTCAGGCCGAAGTCTCTGTACCCTCCGCGCAGCTTCTGTTTTGAGGCTTCCTTGATGGTCTCATAGACGGCGGTGTCGACGCGCTTCATCATGCTGGTGAGGATGTATGGCCGGTGTTCCGGAAGGGCGGTCAGCGACTGATCGGAGTCGACGCCGATCATCCTTTTTTTGCGCCCAGCCGCCGCCTCAATTAAGCCCATCCCCGATGCGCCGGCCGCATGATAGATGACATCGACGCCGGCATCGTACATACGATAGCTGATCTCCCGCGCCAAGTCGGGATTGATAAAGGCCTTTACATCGTCCCCGATGTACTCGCGCCCGACCTGGAATGCGGGATTCACATAGCGCACACCGGCCACATAGCCGGCCTCAAAGCGTTTGATCACCGGGTCAGGCATAGCGCCGATGAAGCCCACTTTACCCGTCTGGCTCAGCAGCGCCGCCGTGACGCCCATCAAAAAGGACCCTTCATGGTCGCGAAAGATCAGGCAGAGGATGTTGTCCTCAGGCGTGAGGCCGGGGAGATAACCGTCCACTACGGCAAAAACAGTGTCGGGAAACTGGGGCGCAATTTTCTCAACGGCATCCATGAAGGAATAGCCCACACAGATTACCAGATCACGCTTCAGTTCCCCCTGGAGTTGCAGCAAAAACTCCTGATTGTTGCCGCCATAGGATACGGCATGGGAAGTGACAGTCAGCCTCTCGCCAAACTCGTTTAATGCCTGTTCCGCCCCGGCGTAGGCCATGTCGTTAAAACCTTTGTCTCCCCGCCCTCCGATGTCATAGAGCACACATACGTTGACTCTGTCCGCTTCACGGGATGAGGCGCCTGGATTTGCGCATCCTGCCAGGCTCGACAGCAGCATGGCGACGATAATGGCAAAAATCAGCGCCTGATAATTAATCCGTTTGCCTATCCGCCTGCCCATCTTTATACCCTTCTGCTGCTCGTCCATCAGCCCGCCCACCTTCTTACTTTGCCTGACTGACCGCTTCTCGCTCATCCGACCAATCGTCTTTCTCGCCTTCACTTCTTCTCCTGAGTGGTCGCTTCTCTCGCTCGACTCCCCGCTCACTTCTTTGCTCCTCTATCCGACTTCTTAGCTCGCCGAACCGACCACTCGCTTGCCTAACC